>NZ_CP071839.1:2222500-3647500 GCF_017526105.1 Streptomyces cyanogenus | reverse complement strand
ATGTAGGCGAAGGACATGCGAAAGGTCCGGCGTAGAGGGTAAGACCCCCGTAGTCGAAACGTCAGCGGCTCGTTTGAGAGACACCCAAGTAGCACGGGGCCCGAGAAATCCCGTGTGAATCTGGCGGGACCACCCGCTAAGCCTAAATATTCCCTGGTGACCGATAGCGGATAGTACCGTGAGGGAATGGTGAAAAGTACCGCGGGAGCGGAGTGAAATAGTACCTGAAACCGTGTGCCTACAAGCCGTGGGAGCGTCGGACATCAGCTTGCTGGTGTCTCGTGACTGCGTGCCTTTTGAAGAATGAGCCTGCGAGTTTGCGGTGTGTTGCGAGGTTAACCCGGGTGGGGAAGCCGTAGCGAAAGCGAGTCCGAATAGGGCGATTTTAGTAGCACGCTCAAGACCCGAAGCGGAGTGATCTAGCCATGGGCAGGTTGAAGCGGAGGTAAGACTTCGTGGAGGACCGAACCCACCAGGGTTGAAAACCTGGGGGATGACCTGTGGTTAGGGGTGAAAGGCCAATCAAACTCCGTGATAGCTGGTTCTCCCCGAAATGCATTTAGGTGCAGCGTCGTGTGTTTCTTGCCGGAGGTAGAGCACTGGATAGGCGATGGGCCCTACCGGGTTACTGACCTTAGCCAAACTCCGAATGCCGGTAAGTGAGAGCGCGGCAGTGAGACTGTGGGGGATAAGCTCCATGGTCGAGAGGGAAACAGCCCAGAGCATCGACTAAGGCCCCTAAGCGTACGCTAAGTGGGAAAGGATGTGGAGTCGCACAGACAACCAGGAGGTTGGCTTAGAAGCAGCCACCCTTGAAAGAGTGCGTAATAGCTCACTGGTCTAGTGATTCCGCGCCGACAATGTAGCGGGGCTCAAGCGTACCGCCGAAGTCGTGTCATTGCAGCATAAGCCCCAACGGGTGTTGTGATGGGTAGGGGAGCGTCGTCTGCCGGGTGAAGCGGCACTGGAAGGTAGTCGTGGACGGTTGACGAGTGAGAATGCAGGCATGAGTAGCGATACAAACGTGAGAAACGTTTGCGCCGATTGACTAAGGGTTCCTGGGTCAAGCTGATCTGCCCAGGGTAAGTCGGGACCTAAGGCGAGGCCGACAGGCGTAGTCGATGGATAACCGGTTGATATTCCGGTACCCGCTGTGAAGCGTCAAACATCGAGCATCGTGATGCTAAGGCCGTGAAGCCGTTCCGGACCCTTCGGGGAAAGGAAAGTGGTGGAGCCGCCGAACCAAGCGGTTAGTAGGTGAGTGATGGGGTGACGCAGGAAGGTAGTCCATCCCGGGCGGTGGTTGTCCCGGGGTAAGGGTGTAGGACGTCAGGTAGGTAAATCCGCCTGGCAATAGTCTGAGACCTGATGCCGAGCCGATTGTGGTGAAGTGGATGATCCTATGCTGTCGAGAAAAGCCTCTAGCGAGTTTCATGGCGGCCCGTACCCTAAACCGACTCAGGTGGTCAGGTAGAGAATACCGAGGCGTTCGGGTGAACTATGGTTAAGGAACTCGGCAAAATGCCCCCGTAACTTCGGGAGAAGGGGGGCCACGCCTGGTGATCGGATTTACTCCGTGAGCTGGGGGTGGCCGCAGAGACCAGCGAGAAGCGACTGTTTACTAAAAACACAGGTCCGTGCGAAGCCGTAAGGCGATGTATACGGACTGACGCCTGCCCGGTGCTGGAACGTTAAGGGGACCGGTTAGCTCACTTTCGGGTGGGCGAAGCTGAGAACTTAAGCGCCAGTAAACGGCGGTGGTAACTATAACCATCCTAAGGTAGCGAAATTCCTTGTCGGGTAAGTTCCGACCTGCACGAATGGCGTAACGACTTCTCGACTGTCTCAACCATAGGCCCGGTGAAATTGCACTACGAGTAAAGATGCTCGTTTCGCGCAGCAGGACGGAAAGACCCCGGGACCTTTACTACAGTTTGATATTGGTGTTCGGTTCGGCTTGTGTAGGATAGCTGGGAGACTGTGAAGCAGGCACGCCAGTGTTTGTGGAGTCGTCGTTGAAATACCAGTCTGGTCGTGCTGGATGTCTAACCTGGGTCCGTGATCCGGATCAGGGACAGTGTCTGATGGGTAGTTTAACTGGGGCGGTTGCCTCCTAAAGGGTAACGGAGGCGCCCAAAGGTTCCCTCAGCCTGGTTGGCAATCAGGTGTTGAGTGTAAGTGCACAAGGGAGCTTGACTGTGAGACCGACGGGTCGAGCAGGGACGAAAGTCGGGACTAGTGATCCGGCGGTGGCTTGTGGAAGCGCCGTCGCTCAACGGATAAAAGGTACCCCGGGGATAACAGGCTGATCTTCCCCAAGAGTCCATATCGACGGGATGGTTTGGCACCTCGATGTCGGCTCGTCGCATCCTGGGGCTGGAGTCGGTCCCAAGGGTTGGGCTGTTCGCCCATTAAAGCGGTACGCGAGCTGGGTTTAGAACGTCGTGAGACAGTTCGGTCCCTATCCGCTGTGCGCGTAGGAGTCTTGAGAAGGGCTGTCCCTAGTACGAGAGGACCGGGACGGACGAACCTCTGGTGTGCCAGTTGTTCTGCCAAGGGCATGGCTGGTTGGCTACGTTCGGGAGGGATAACCGCTGAAAGCATCTAAGCGGGAAGCCTGCTTCGAGATGAGGACTCCCACCCACTTGATGGGGTAAGGCTCCCAGTAGACGACTGGGTTGATAGGCCGGATCTGGAAGCACGGTAACGTGTGGAGGTGACCGGTACTAATAGGCCGAGGGCTTGTCCTCAGTTGCTCGCGTCCACTGTGTTGGTTCTGAAACCACGAACAGCCAACGGTTGTTGATTGTTTCATAGTGTTTCGGTGGTCATAGCGTGAGGGAAACGCCCGGTTACATACCGAACCCGGAAGCTAAGCCTCACAGCGCCGATGGTACTGCAGGGGGGACCCTGTGGGAGAGTAGGACGCCGCCGAACAATTTTTGAGAAAACCCCCGCACTTCGGTGCGGGGGTTTTCTGCGTTCTGGAGGCTTTGGCGTCCCCGAAGGGACGCGGCAGGAAAGCCGTTCAGAGCCGACCCGCCGCCTTCAGAGCCAGATAGGCGTCCGCCAGCGCAGGCGCCAGATCCTCCGGAGTCGCGTCCACCACCGTCACTCCATGACGACGGAGCTGTTCCGCCGTACGCCGACGCTCGCTCTGCGCCTGAGCCGCTGCCGCCGCCTCGTACACGGCCTCCGTGTTGCCCCTGCCCTGAGCCATGCGGGCAATGTGGGGGTCTGCTACCGACGCGACCAGAACGGTGTGGCGTTGAGTGAGCTGCGGGAGCACAGGCAGCAGACCCTGTTCCACCGGTGCCGCGTCCAGCGTCGTGAGGAGCACGATCAGGGAACGCCGGGGGGCGGTGCGCAGCGCGCTGGCGGTGAGGCCACGGGCGTCGGTCTCGACGAGTTCCGGTTCGAGCGTTGCCATCGCATTGACCAGGGAAGGAAGCACGTCGCCTGCCGAGCGGCCCTGGACCAGGGCGCGCACCCGGCGGTCGTAGGCGAGCAGGGCGACGCGGTCGCCGGCCCGGGAGGCGAGGGCCGCGAGCAGCAGGGCCGCGTCCATGGAGGCGTCCAGGCGTGGGGCGTCGCCCACGCGGCCGGCCGACGTACGGCCGGTGTCCAGGACCAGGAGGATGTGTCGGTCGCGTTCGGGTCGCCAGGTGCGGACGGCGACGGCGGACTGGCGGGCCGTGGCTCGCCAGTCGATCGAGCGGGTGTCGTCTCCGGGAACGTACTCGCGCAGGCTGTCGAACTCCGTGCCCTCTCCACGGGTCAGCAGGCTGGTGCGGCCGTCGAGTTCGCGCAGGCGGGCGAGTTTCGAGGGCAGGTGCCTGCGGCTGGTGAACGGGGGCAGGACTCGTACTGTCCAGGGCACCTTGTGGGCGCTCTGGCGGGAGAACAGACCGAGGGGGCCGTAGGAGCGGATCGTGACGCGGTCGGCCCGGCGGTCGCCGCGGCGGGTGGGGCGCAGCCGGGTCGTCATGCGCCGGCGTTCGCCCGGCGGCACGGTGAGCCGGTGCCGGGAGGCTTCGGCCTCCGTGCCCGACAGCCAGCTGCTCGGCGGCCAGGCGTCCCGCACCTGGGCCCGCAGCGGGCGGCGGGACGGATTGGTGATCGTGAGTGTGACGTCTGCGGTGTCCCCGAGACGGGTGGAGGTGTCGCCGGAGCGGTCCAGCAGGAGACGCCGTACCGGTGCGGCCAGCGCGTAGTCGCAGGCACAGGCCAGGGCCAGGGGGCCGTTGACCGCGAGGATGCCCGTCCAGCCCGGTTCCAGGATGCCGACGGGGATCGAGCCGAGGGCCGCGAGGAGGGCGGCGCGTCCGGTGAGTGCCATCAGCGGGGGACCGGGACGTGGGCGAGGATGGCGTTGATGACCGAGTCGGCGGTCACGCCCTCCATCTCTGCCTCGGGGCGCAGCTGGACGCGGTGGCGCAGGGTGGGCAGCGCGAGGGCCTTCACGTCGTCGGGGATGACGTAGTCGCGGCCGGTCAGCCAGGCCCAGGCGCGTGAGGTGGCGAGCAGGGCGGTGGCGCCGCGCGGGGAGACGCCCAGGGCGAGCGAGGGCGACTCGCGGGTGGCGCGGCAGATGTCCACGACGTACGCGGTGATCTCCGGGGACACGGTCGTCTTGGCGACGGCGGCGCGGGCCGCTTCCAGGTCGGCGGGGCCGGCGACCGGGCGTACCCCGGCGGCGCGCAGGTCGCGCGGGTTGAAGCCGGAGGCGTGCCGGGTGAGCACGTCGATCTCGTCCTGGCGGGACGGCAGAGGGATCGTCAGTTTGAGCAGAAACCGGTCGAGTTGGGCTTCGGGGAGGGGATAGGTGCCCTCGTACTCGACCGGGTTCTGGGTGGCGGCGACGAGGAACGGCTCGGGAAGCGGGCGCGGGGTGCCGTCGACGGTGACCTGGCGTTCCTCCATGGCCTCCAGGAGAGAGGACTGGGTCTTGGGCGGGGTGCGGTTGATCTCGTCCGCCAGGAGGAGGTTGGTGAAGACCGGGCCCGGCTGGAAGGAGAACTCGGCGGTGCGGGTGTCGTAGACGAGGGAGCCGGTGATGTCGCTCGGCATCAGGTCCGGGGTGAACTGGACGCGCTTGGTGTCGAGTTCGAGAGCGGATGCGAGAGCGCGGACGAGCAACGTTTTGGCGACCCCGGGGACTCCTTCCAGTAGGACGTGTCCGCGGCAGAGGAGGGCGACGACGAGGCCGGTCACGGCGGGGTCCTGGCCGACCACGGCTTTGGCGATCTCGGCGCGCAGGGATTCCAGGGAGGCGCGTGCGGTGCCCGCGTCTCCGCTCTGCCCGGCGTTGTCAGTGGTCGGGTCCATCATGAACGGCGTACCTCTCTTTCGAGGGCGTCGAGTTGGTCGGTGAGTGCGATGAGGGCCGCGTCGTCGCCGGGCGGCGGTCCGAAGAGGAGGGAGTGCAGGGTCTGTCCGTCGCCGGAGAGGTGGGCGGACAGGGCGGGGAGCAGGGCCTCGGGCGCGTGCGCCTGTGCGGCGGGGACGCCCACGAGGGGGGCGAGGCGGGTGCGGGTGGCGGCGCGCAGAGCGGCGGCCGCGCGGTCGCGGGCGTTGGCCTTGCGGTAGAGGCGGGCGCGGCCTTCGGCGGTCTCCGAGGCGCGGATCGCGACGGGGAGTTTCTCGGGCACGAGCGGGCCGAAGCGGCGGGCCCGCCAGAAGGCGGCGAGGGCCGCGGCGATGAAGAGCTGCAGGGTGGCCCAGAGCCATCCCGAGGGGAGCAGGTCGAGGAGGTTCTTCCGCTCACCGCTGTCGGTGGTGGCGGTGTCGGACAGCGCGGGGAGGTACCAGACCAGATGGGGGCGGGAGCCGAGGAGTTGAAGGGCGAGCGAGGCGTTGCCCTGCTCGTCGAGACGGTCGTTGTAGAGGATGTCGGGCGCGCCGAGTACGACGGTGTCGCCCCCTCCGGAGGCCGCGGGGACGCGCAGCAGGGTGGCGAGGCGTTCGCCGGGGTAGCAGGAGTCGGCGTCGAGGTGGGTGGTGGTGTAGCGGATGCCGCCGGTGTCGGCGGTGCCCGCGCGCCTGGCTTCGGGCAGGGCGCAGTCCGGGGCGAGCGTGTCCTCACCGCTGGTGGCGGGGTCCGCGGTGACTCCGGGGGCGAGCCGTTCGACGGACCAGCTGCCGGCCGCGACCAGGATGGTCCGCCCGCCGGAGGGTGCCGTCGCCGCGTGGAGCTCGCTCTGTTGGCGGTGGGTCAACCGGTCGGGTACGGCGACCAGCAGGGTGGTGTCCGGGCCGGCGGCGGCACGGGCCGCACCGAGCGAGGTGACCACGCGGGTGGAGACGCCTCGCTCGGCGAGGAGTTGTGCGACGGCGCGGCTGCCGTAGGGGTCGGCGGAGCGCGGGTCGAGTTCCCCGTGCCGTGCGGTGGAGCGTACGGCGGCCATGGCGACGGCGGCGACCAGGATCACGACGACGGCGAGCGCGATGCCGCGTGCCCGGGTCCACACCTGACGGCCGGTCGGTGCGATGGAGGTGTTCGCCGGGGTTGCCTCGGTGGTCACTCGGCTGCCCCCTGCCGGGCATTCTGCGCCGGACCGGTGGCGCCGGCGGGGCTGTCGGCGAGGGTCGGCCTGGCGCGTTCCAGGTCGCGGTCGAGTTCGGCGAGTCGGTGGTACGACTGCTCTCCGGCCCTGCGTCCGCCGTATGTGACGTCGTCGAACTCGTGGGCGGCGGCGCGCAGTCGGTCCGTGTGTGCGGGGAGGACACGGCCGGCCTCGGCGGCTGCTTCGTCGGCGGTGCGGCCGGGGCGTACGTCGAGCAGGGCCCGTTCCTCCAGGGAGCGGACGATGGCCCGCATACGCTCCTGGACGGCCTGGTTCCAGTGGCCCTGGGCCGCGTGTGCCTCGCTGGCCGCGCGGTGTTCGGCGGCGCTGCGGGCGCGCTCGTCGAACAGTACGGCGGTGGAGACGGGCTGGCGGCGGGGGATGCCCAGGCGCCACCACAGGGCGGCCAGGACGGCGACGACGAACAGGATCACGACGAGCAGGCCGACCGTGCCGCCAGGGGTCGCCGAGGCGGCTGCGCCGAACAGCCGGTCGACCCAGTCCCAGAACGCGTTCAGGGCGCGCTGGAGCAGGCTGGGATCGTTCTCGTGGTACATCCGCTTGGACAGCTCACGCCGGGCTGCCTCGCGGGCGGGATCACGTGGGATGGTCACCGGGGGCTCGTCTCCCGAGCCGCCGGCCGCGAGCACGGCCCGGTCCGGCACGCCCAGCAGCCGCCGTACGACCGAGGCGGCGGCGCCCGATGGGGTCGCCGCCGTGAGAACTGCCCCCGTGACGCTCACCGCATCAGCTCCCGGGGACGGGGCCGGGGGCGCCGGGGCCGTACCCGTGGACACCGGCGGCGCGGGCCAGTTCGAGGTCGAGGGCCTCGCGGCGGATGCGCAGGTCGATGTAGAGGAGCACGGTGACGCCGGCGCTGATCGGAAGGGTGAGCGTGGTGCCGATCACGGAGCCGATCCCCCTGATGATCAGGAACGCCCAGCCGACGTGTTCGCCGCTGGTGCCGAGGAAGTTCGCCATGCCGTCGCCGCTCACGGCGGCTCCGATGAGGGCGAACGGGATGGTGACGATCGCGGAGACGATGTTGGCGATGAGCCAGGCCAGCAGCTGGATGCCGAGGACGCGCCACCAGGAGCCGCGTACGAGCTTGGCGGAGCGGCTCATGGACTTGGTGATGCTCTGGCGTTCCAGCATCAGGGCGGGGGCGGCCAGGTAGTAGCGGATGGCCAGCCACACCGCGACCACGGCGCCGCCGAGGATGCCGAGGGCGAACAGTGCGGCTCCGCCGGCGCCGCTGCCGCCGGCGACCAGGACCAGGAAGCCGGGCAGGGAGCCGGCGACGATCACACCGACGGTGATCAGGCCGAGCAGGATGAGCAGCCCGGCCAGCTTCGGGATCTGCGGGCGGGCCTCACGCCAGGCCTCGCCGGTGCTGACCGGTCTGCCGAGCACGGCGCGGCTGGTGATGGTCGTGAGCAGGGCGGTCGCGACGATGACGGCGGCCGCGGAGATCACCGTGACGATACCGGCGCCGATCATGGACGCGCGCAGGGCGCGGAGCACGTCGTCGGGGGTGGCGGTCCGGCTGTCGAGCTGTGTGCCGGCGAGGGCGTCGTTGAGGAAGAAGCCCTGCACGAGGATGAGGCAGGTGTCCGTGACCGCGGCGACGGCCAGCGCGATGCCGAGGACCGTGCGCCAGTAGGTGCGCATGGTGGACACCGCGCCGTCGAGGATCTCGCCGACGCCGAGCGGGCGCAGCGGGATGACACCGGGCTTGGCCGCGGGCGGGGGGCCGCCCCAGCCGCCGCCCCAGGCGGGGTAGCCGCCGGGGGTGCCGTAACCGCCGTGGCCGGGTGGCGGGCCTCCGTAGCCGGCGGGAGGGCCGCCGTAGCCACCGCCGTGGCCGCCGTAGCCGCCGGGGCCCGGGCTGCCGGGCTGCCGGCCGCCCCAGCCCGGGCCGGGCGGTGGGGGCGGCGGCGCGTGGCCGGGGCTGGGGGCACCGGTGGGGGCCGGCCACTGGCCGGGTGGCGGCTGCTCCTTGGACCATTTCCCGCCTGGGCCCTGCGCGTCCGTGCCCGGCTGGGGCGCGGGTCCGGTGGCGCCGGGGCGGTCGGCGGGCTCGGCGGGGCCGGACGCACCGGGTTCCCGACCCTCGGACGACGGGGCGGATCCGGGCGAGGCCCAGCCCGGAGTGTCTGTCATCGAAGCTCCTTCTCGGTGCCCGTCCGCGGTCGCGGCGGCAGGTTGGCAGCCATCGTGCCATGGGCTGGTCACCGGGGGATCGGCCGCGGTGGGGGCTGGACTCCTTCAATTGTCCGCCGTATCCGGGGCAGACTGACGGCATGGCTGATCAGCAGGAGCGAACCAGCGGGGACAGGCGGCCGACCGAGATACCTGCGATCCGATGGGAGGAACCACCAGAAGGTCCCGTACTGGTCCTTCTCGATCAGACGAGGCTCCCGGCCGAAGAGGTCGAGCTGGTGTGCACGGACGCGGCGGCGCTGGTGGAGGCGATCCGTTCGCTCGCCGTGCGCGGGGCGCCGCTGCTCGGGATCGCGGGGGCGTACGGCGTCGCGCTCGCCGCCGCGCGCGGCTTCGACGTGGCCGAGGCGGCCCGGGCGCTGGAGGGAGCCAGGCCCACCGCGGTGAACCTGTCCGTCGGGGTGCGCCGGGCCGAGGCCGCGCACCGGGCGGAGCTGGCCCGGACCGGCGACCCCACCGCCGCCGCGGTGGCGGCGCTGGCCGCGGCGCGGGCGCTGCACCAGGAGGACGCCGAGGCCAGCGCCCGGATGGCTGCCCATGGGCTGGCGCTGCTGGACGAGCTGCTGCCCGGCGGCGGGCACCGGATCCTGACCCACTGCAACAGCGGTTCCCTGGTGTCGGGCGGGGAGGGCACGGCCTTCGCGGTGGCCCTGGCGGCGCACCGGGAGGGGCGGCTGCGGCGGCTGTGGGTGGACGAGACGCGTCCGCTGCTGCAGGGCGCTCGTCTGACGGCGTACGAGGCGGCCCGCAGCGGCATGGCGTACACACTGCTCACCGACAACGCGGCGGGTTCCCTGTTCGCGGCGGGCGAGGTGGACGCGGTGCTGATCGGGGCGGACCGGATCGCGGCCGACGGTTCGGTGGCGAACAAGGTGGGGAGCTATCCGCTCGCGGTGCTCGCCCGGTACCACCATGTGCCGTTCATCGTGGTGGCGCCGGTGACGACGGTCGACCTGGACACGCCCGACGGGGCGTCCATCGAGGTCGAGCAGCGCCCCGGCTTCGAGGTGACCGAGGTCGCGGCGCCGCAGGTACCGGTGACGGGGGCCGGGGGCGGGGTTCCGGTGGCCCCTCTGGGGACCCAGGCCTACAACCCGGCGTTCGATGTGACGCCGCCCGAGCTGGTCACGGCGGTCGTGACCGAGGAGGGCGCGGTCTCGCCGGTGACGGCCGAGGCCCTGGCGGAGATGTGTGCCAGGTCTTCGGCGGGAGCGCCGCCGACGGCGCGTCGAGAGCCGTAGCGCCATCGTCGTCGATGGACAGGGGCAGACAGTGACGGCCCCGTACGACTATCGTCACCGGCCAGTGACCTCGCTCACCAGCGCCTCTGTCACTGTTACGAGAATGGGATGATGTCGTTTATGAAGGGACGAGTCCTTGTCGTCGACGACGACACAGCACTGGCCGAGATGCTCGGGATCGTGCTGCGTGGTGAAGGTTTTGAGCCGTCTTTCGTAGCCGACGGCGACAAGGCGCTGGCCGCTTTCCGTGAGAGCAAGCCCGACTTGGTGCTGCTCGACCTGATGCTGCCCGGACGGGACGGCATCGAGGTCTGCCGGCTGATCCGGGCGGAGTCCGGGGTGCCGATCGTGATGCTCACGGCCAAGAGCGACACCGTCGACGTCGTCGTGGGCCTGGAGTCGGGTGCCGACGACTACATCGTCAAGCCGTTCAAGCCCAAGGAGCTGGTGGCCCGGATCCGGGCGCGGCTGCGCAGGTCGGAGGAGCCGGCGCCGGAGCAGCTCACCATCGGTGACCTGGTCATCGATGTCGCCGGGCACTCGGTGAAGCGGGACGGACAGTCGATAGCGCTGACCCCGCTGGAGTTCGACCTGCTGGTCGCGCTCGCGCGCAAGCCGTGGCAGGTGTTCACCCGCGAGGTGCTGCTCGAGCAGGTGTGGGGCTACCGGCACGCGGCCGACACGCGGCTCGTCAACGTGCACGTCCAGCGGCTGCGCTCCAAGGTCGAGAAGGACCCGGAGCGGCCGGAGATCGTGGTGACCGTCCGTGGTGTCGGTTACAAGGCCGGGCCGAGCTGACATGTCCGGGGACAGTGCCGCTTCGGCCCCCGGCGGTTCCGGGGCCCGGCCGGGGCGGCCTGTCGGCCGGCCGGCGGCGGGTGCGCGCTTCCGGGGCCTGTTCCCCGGCGGGCTGCTGAACGGCGGGGTCCAGGGCAGCCCGGTGCTGCGGCTGTTCCTGCGCTGGGTGCGCCGTCCGCTGCTGCCGGTGATGCGGCTGTGGCGGCGCAACATCCAGCTCAGGGTCGTCGCCACCACCCTGCTGATGTCGCTGGGTGTCGTTCTGCTGCTGGGCTTCGTCGTGATCGGGCAGGTGCGCAACGGCCTGCTGGACGCGAAGGTGAAGGCGTCGCAGAGCCAGGCCACGGGCGGGTTCGCGGTGGCCAAGCAGAAGGCCGACGAGGCGGCCAGTGGCGCCGGTGCCGGTACCGACGACCGGACGCCGACCGCGGACGGGCGGCAGTCGCAGAACGTCATCCCGTGGATGAGCGACCTCGTGGAGTCGCTGTCCAGCGGTGGCGCGGGCGCCTTCGAGGTGGTGACGCTGCCCGTGGGCGACGACAGCGGCGGCGGGCGCAGCCCGCGCGGTTCCGCGAACGTCAACCCGACCTCCAGCGTGCCCGAGGCCCTGCGCGAGCGGGTCAACAGCGGTACGACGGCTGTCCAGAGCAACACGCGGATCGTCTACGACGGCGGCAAGGAATCGCAGCCGGGCCTCGCCATCGGCAAGCAGCTCAACGACCCCAACGGCCGCCCGTACGAGCTGTACTACCTCTTTCCGCTCACGCAGGAGGAGAAGTCCCTGAGCCTGGTCAAGGGCACCCTCGCCACGGCCGGGCTGTTCGTCGTCGTCCTGCTCGGCGCCATCGCCTGGCTGGTGGTGCGGCAGGTCGTCACGCCGGTGCGGATGGCGGCCGGTATCGCGGAGCGGCTGTCCGCCGGGCGGCTGCAGGAACGGATGAAGGTCACCGGCGAGGACGACATCGCCCGTCTGGGCGAGGCCTTCAACAAGATGGCGCAGAACCTGCAGGTCAAGATCCAGCAGCTGGAGGACCTGTCGCGGATGCAGCGGCGGTTCGTCTCCGACGTCTCGCACGAGCTGCGCACTCCGCTGACCACCGTGCGGATGGCCGCCGACGTCATCCACGAGGCGCGGGAGGACTTCGACCCGGTGACCGCGCGCTCGGCCGAGCTGCTCGCCGACCAGCTGGACCGGTTCGAGTCGCTGCTCGCGGACCTGCTGGAGATCAGCCGTTTCGACGCGGGCGCGGCGGCGCTGGAGGCCGAGCCGATCGACCTCAGGGAGGTCGTCCGGCGGGTGGTGAGCGGTGCCGAACCGCTCGCCGAGCGCAAGGGCACGCACATACGGGTGGTCGGCGACCAGCAGCCCGTCGTCGCCGAGGCGGATGCCCGGCGCGTGGAGCGCGTCCTGCGCAACCTGGTCGTCAACGCCGTCGAGCACGGCGAGGGCAAGGACGTCGTGGTCAAGCTCGCCGCGGCGGGCGGGGCCGTGGCCGTCGCGGTGCGGGACTACGGCGTCGGACTGAAGCCGGGTGAGGCGACCCGGGTCTTCAGCCGCTTCTGGCGGGCCGACCCGGCACGCGCGCGTACCACCGGCGGCACCGGCCTCGGGCTGTCGATCGCCCTGGAGGACGCGCGGCTGCACGGCGGCTGGCTGCAGGCCTGGGGCGAGCCGGGCGGCGGCTCCCAGTTCCGGCTGACGCTGCCCAGGACCGCGGACGAGCCGCTGCGGGGTTCGCCGATACCGCTGGAGCCCAAGGACTCGCGCCGCAACCGCGGCTTGGCCGAAGCCGGCGGGCACCGCGAGGGCGAGGAGAAGCGGGCGACCGTCCCGGTGCAGCAGGCCGGCGCCCAGGCGCCCGCGCTGCCGCCCAGGACGCCGATCGCGCCGCGGCTGACCGCCGCGACGCCCGCCGCCGACCCGACCGCCCTGCCCGGCAACGGCAACGGCGCGCGCGTGGTGCCCCGGCCCACCGGCGGCGCCCGGCGCCCGGGTGACGGGCCCGCCGCGCGTCCGGCGCCCGGGGCGAGCGCGGACCGGCCGGAGACCGCTCCGCCGAAGGACTCGACCGAGCCAGGGGAGGCATTTCGTGGCTGACCGCACGGGGGGCGCACGGCGGCGGCCGGTGCGCGCGGTGGCGTACGCCGCCCTGGGTGTCGTACTGCTGGCCGGATGTGCCTCGATGCCCGACAGCGGGGACCTGCGGGACGTGGAGTCCACGCCGCGGCAGGACACCGGCGTCCGGGTGTTCGCCATGCCGCCGGCCGACGGCGCCGGTCCGGGCGAGATCATGCAGGGCTTCCTGGAGGCCCTGACCAGCGACGACCCGGGGTACGACACGGCGCGCAAGTACCTGACGGCCGATGCGGCGGGCAAGTGGCGGCCGGAGCGGTCGACCACGGTCCTCGCGAACGGGCCGACCATCGAGACCGACTGCCGCCCGGGCGGCCGGGAGGAGACCAACAGCGTCACCTGTGTGCTGGCCGGTACCCGGGTCGCCACGGTCGACGCGCAGCAGGCCTACCAGCCCGCCGACGGCCCCTACCGCAAGAAACTGCACCTCACGAAGAACCCCAAGAGCGGGCAGTGGCGCATCGACGGGCTGCCCGACGGCGTCGTCATGGGCAAGTCGGACTTCCAGCGGAACTACACGTCCGTCGACAAGTTCTACTTCGCCTCCCACACGGCGGTCGGGGTGAGCGGACAGCCGGTGGCGGTCGCCGATCCGGTGTTCGTGCGCAGCAAGGTCGACCCGATGACCCAGATGGTCCGCTCGCTGCTGAACGGGCCCACCGCCTGGCTGGAGCCGGTGGTGAGGTCCAGCTTCCCGACCGGTACGGCGCTGCAGAAGGACGCGTCCGGGCTGGCACCGGACGACCAGAACAAGCTGACGGTGCCGCTGAACCTCAAGCCGTCGCAGGTCACCGCGGGCAAGTGCACCGAGATGGCGACGCAGGTGCTGTTCACCCTGCGGAACCTGGCGCCGACGCTGGATTCCGTCGAGCTGCGGGGGGCCGGCGACGACCGGCTGTGCGAACTGACCGAGGAGCGCGCCGAGTCGGCCGCCTGGCACGGTTCGTCCAAGCGGCCCGAATACCTGTACTTCCTCGACGGCAAGCACCGCGCCGTACGGATGCAGGCCGGCAGCACCGGCACCGGGTCGGTTCCGGTACCTGGTCCGCTCGGCGAGGGCGGCAAGAGGCTGCAGTCCGTCGCGGTGTCGCGGGACGAGCACACCGCGGCCGGGGTCGGCGACGAGGGCAGGTCGCTGTACGTGACGTCGCTGGCGTCGGACGGTTCGCTCGGTGAGCCACCGGTGACCAGTGCCGGTCCGACCCCCGCCGAGCGGCTGACCACCCCAAGTTGGGACGCCCGCGGGGATCTGTGGGTGGCCGACCGGGATCCGCACCGGCCGGGGCTGTTCGTACTGGAACAGGGCGTCGCCAAGTCGGAGCAGGTGGCCGTGCCGGACCTGCCCGGTCGGATCGAGGACGTCCGGGTGGCCGCGGACGGGGCGCGGATCGCGCTGGTCGTGGCGAAGGACGGCAAGCAGTCCCTGTTCATCGGCCGGATCCAGCGCGACGACGGCACCGGGCAGGGCATCTCGGTCGACGGACTGCGGTCGGCGGCGCCGGACCTGGAGCAGGTCAGCGCCATCTCCTGGGCCGGGGACAGCAGGCTGCTCGTCGTCGGGCAGGAACAGGGCGGCGTGCAGCAGCTGCGGTACGTGCAGGTCGACGGCTCCACGCTCGACGGTCCGGCGCCGGGCGCCCTCACCAGTGTCAAGGCGATCGCCGCGGCCGAGGACGAGCGGGTGCCGCTGGTGGCCTACTCGGAGGACGGGATCGTACGGCTGCCGTCCGGGGCGCAGTGGCAGAAGGTCGACAAGGACGGGACCGCGCCGGTCTATCCGGGCTGACCGTCGAAGCCGTCCTGGGTGACCGCCGTGCCGCCGCCGTGCCCGGTGGTGGTGCTCCGGGTTTTCCACAGGGCGTTGTCCACAGGGGTGGCCGGTCGGCGGCGGCGTTGGCACAGTGGTGGTCATGCGGGGGTGGTGGCAGGACCTCACCGACCTGGTGCTGCCGGCGGACTGCGCGGGTTGCGGTGCACCTCGTACGGTGCTCTGCGCGCGGTGCCGGGCCAAGCTCGACGCGGGCGTGTCCCGGCGGGTGCGGCCGGTGCCGGAGCCGGCCGGGCTGCCGGTGGTGCACGCGGTGGCTCCCTACGCGGCGGAGGTGCGCGCGCTGCTGCTCGCGCACAAGGAGCGCGGCGCGCTGGTCCTCGCGGGAGTGCTGGGCAGGGCACTGGCGAGGGCCGTTCGGGCAGGCCTCGGCGAGCACGGCGCCGGCGGCGGGGCGGCCGGTTCGCCGGAGTGCGGGTCCGTGCTGCTGGTTCCCGTGCCCTCCGCGCGGTGGGCCGTGCGGGCGCGCGGGCACGATCCGGTGCGGCGGATGGCGCTCGCGGCGGCCGGGGAGCTGCGGCGCACCGGGACACCCGCCCGGGTGGCGGCCGTGCTGCGTCAGCGGCGGGCCGTGGCGGACCAGGCGGGGCTGGACGCCCGGCAGCGCCTGGCGAACCTCGCCGGGGCGCTGGAGGTGAGCCCGGGCGGCGGCCGGCTGCTCGGCGCGGGCCGCGTGGTGCTCGTCGACGACCTGATGACGACGGGCGCCAGTCTCGCGGAGGCGGCGCGGGCCCTGCGGGAGGCGGATGTGTCCCGGCCTGCTCGCGGCACGGTCGTGTATGCGGCGATAACTCGGGAAGGTAGGGAGGAACGACGGACCGGTGCACGACAGGAGAGGAGCGAGTGGGTGCACAGTGCACAGGAAAAGACCGTCCCGAACGCTCTTGGCCGGAAGCTCCGTGCCGCAGTGATCGCCGCCCCTCGCGATTCATTCGAAATAAGCAGGAACTGAACGTCAACTTGCATCGTTGCAGGTGGTGACAGGCGCAATTCACCTGAACGGAGGTACGCCGCAGTAGAGGGTGACGACATCCGTCCGGGCGAGATATGTTCGGGTGTGAGGAAAGGTGCAGGCCAGGCCTCGCATATCCGAATGCCGTGCTGCGGGTTTTTCGGCAATCACCCGCACCGGTGGGGTGCAGATCTCGCCCATGGGGGAGGAGGAGGTGGAAGTCACCGAGTCCGAGGTCCGGTGATCACCGGACCTGGTGCGAAAGGGAGATGCTCCGCCGATGCAGCGGAGCGATCCGGGAACGGAGTTCTGCGTGGACATCGTCGTCAAAGGCCGCAAGACCGAGGTGCCCGAGCGGTTCCGCAAGCACGTGGCCGAGAAGCTGAAGCTGGAGAAGATCCAGAGGCTCGATGCCAAGGTGATCAGCCTCGACGTCGAGGTGTCCAAGGAGCCGAACCCCCGACAGGCCGACCGCTGTGACCGAGTGGAGATCACGCTCCGCTCCCGCGGTCCGGTGATCCGGGCGGAGGCAGCGGCCAGCGATCCGTACGCGGCACTCGACCTGGCGGCGGAGAAGCTGGATGCCCGGCTGCGCAAGCAGCACGACAAGCGGTTCTCGCGCCGGGGCTCTCGCCGGATCTCGGCGGCGGAGGTCCCCGACCACGTCCCGGACGCGGCGACACTGAACGGCAACGGCCTCCCCGTCCACGAGGAGGAGACGGACGGAGTGCCGACCAAGAAGATCGGCTCGCTGGAGGTCAAGGGAGAAGGCCCCCTCATCGTCCGCGAGAAGACCCACGTCGCCGCCCCGATGAGCCTCGACCAGGCCCTCTACGAGATGGAACTGGTCGGCCACGACTTCTACTTGTTCGTCGACTCCGAGACGAAGGAACCGAGCGTCGTCTACCGGCGGCACGCCTACGACTACGGCGTGATCCACCTCAGCACGGACCCGATGGTCACCGAGGCGCATGCCCCCGAGGCGGGTGGCACGCTGGGCGGCTGACCCACCCGGCGGAAGCTGAGCCGGTGCCCCTGGAGCGTGTGTGCGCCCCCAGGGGCACCGGTGTGCGTCCACTTCGCGCCCCGCACGTCACCTCGGTGTCGTCCGGGCATGAAATCATGGCCGCACCGGCCCAACCGGTGGGCCGCTGCCTTGGGTTGGCGATGGCACAGGACCACAGGCCACAGCCTTCAGGGGGAGGAACGATGGCGGACACCTTCGGACCGATGCGGGACGGGGATGCCGACGACGATGTCATCGGCATGGGCCCGGACGCGGGCCCGTCGCGCAAGGAGCCGATCAGGGTCCTGGTCGTGGACGACCACGCCCTCTTCCGGCGCGGCCTGGAGATCGTGCTCGCGGCCGAGGAGGACATCCAGGTCGTCGGCGAGGCGGGCGACGGCGCCGAGGCCGTCGACAAGGCCGCCGACCTGCTGCCCGACATCGTTCTGATGGACGTCCGCATGCCCAAGCGCGGGGGGATCGAGGCCTGCACCTCCATCAAGGAGGTCGCCCCCAGCGCCAAGATCATCATGCTGACGATCAGCGACGAGGAGGCCGACCTCTACGACGCGATCAAGGCGGGTGCGACCGGATACCTCCTCAAGGAGATCTCGACCGACGAGGTGGCCACCGCCATTCGCGCGGTGGCCGACGGACAGTCGCAGATCAGCCCCTCGATGGCGTCGAAACTCCTCACCGAGTTCAAGTCGATGATCCAGCGCACCGACGAGCGCCGGCTGGTGCCCGCACCCCGGTTGACCGACCGGGAGCTGGAGGTGCTCAAACTCGTCGCCACCGGCATGAACAACCGGGACATCGCCAAGGAGTTGTTCATCTCCGAGAACACCGTGAAGAACCACGTCCGCAACATCCTGGAGAAGCTGCAGCTGCACTCCCGGATGGAGGCCGTGGTCTACGCGATGCGGGAGAAGATCCTCGAGATCCGCTAGCGCGAGATCCGCCGGCGCCCGACCGGTCCGGCGGCTCCTATCCGAGGAGACCGGCGAGTTCCCGGGCGAGGGGCTCGCGCAGCTCGGGTGCGTCCACGCGCTCGACACGGACGTCCGTGCAGTTCACCCAGGTCGCCGCCTCGACCAGGGCCTGGGCGACCGCCCGGACCGTCTTCGGGCCGTCCAGGGTGACCTGCTTGGCCACCAGAGTGCGGCCCTCCCGGGCCGGGTCGACACGCCCGACCAGCCGGCCGCCGGCGAGCACGGGCATCGCGAAGTAGCCGTGGACCCGCTTGGGCTTGGGAACGTACGCCTCCAGCCGGTGGGTGAAGCCGAAGATCCGCTCCGTGCGCGCCCGCTCCCAGACCAGCGAGTCGAACGGTGACAGCAGCGTGGTGCGGTGCCGGCCGCGCGGCGGCGTCGCCAGGGCCGCCGGGTCAGCCCAGGCCGGCCTGCCCCAGCCCTCGACCTCGACCGGTACCAGGCCCGAGTCCGCGATCACCGCGTCGACCTGCTCGCCCTTGAGACGGTGGTAGTCGGCGATGTCCGCGCGCGTGCCGACGCCCAGCGACTCGCCCGCCAGCCGGACCAGGCGGCGCAGGCACTCGGTGTCGTCCAGCTCGTCGTGCAGCAGCGCGTCCGGGACCGCGCGTTCGGCGAGGTCGTACACCCGCTTCCAGCCGCGCCGCTCCACACACACCACCTCGCCGTACATCAGCGCACGCTCCACGGCGACCTTCGTGCCCGACCAGTCCCACCAGTCGTTCGTCTTCTTGGCGCCGCCCAGCTCCGTGGCGGTCAGCGGGCCTTCCGCGCGGAGCTGCTTGATGACCTGGTCGTAGGCGCCGTCGGGGAGTTCGTGGTGCCAGTGGGGGCGGTCGCGGTAGGCGCGGCGGCGGAAGGCGAAGTGCGGCCACTCCTCGATGGGCAGGAGGCAGGCGGCGTGCGACCAGTACTCGAAGGCGTGGGCGTCCGACCAGTACGCGGCCTCCACGGCCTTGCGGCCGACCGCGCCCAGCCGGGCGTACGGCACGAGCTCGTGGGAGCGGGCCAGCACGGAGATCGTGTCGAGCTGGACCGCGCCGAGGTGGCGCAGCACCCCGCGGACGCCCGCGCGGCGGTCCGGCGCGCCGAGCAGGCCCTGGGCCCGCAGGGCGATCCGGCGGGCGTCGTCCGCGGTGAGGGTGGTGGTGGGGCGCGGAAGGGTCGTCATGCGTCGGACGATAGAGGGTGCCACTGACAGCCCGCGGCGAGCTGGGCATTCACCGAAGCGGGCCGGCCTCAGGCACGCGCGGGCAGGTACGGGGCCGTGGAGGGCAGGCCCAGGTCCGAGGGGAGCAGGGAGCCGATCCAGCAGTCCCGGCGCACCCCCTTGTTGTTGATGCCGGAGCGCAGGGTGCCCTCGATGGTGAAGCCCACGCGTTCCGCCACCGCGCGGGAGGCGTGGTTGCCGACCTCGGCCCGCCATTCGACACGGTCGACACCGACCTTGGTGAAGATCCACCGGCAGGCGGCGAGCGTGGCCTCCACGACGTACCCGTGGCCGCGGTGCTCCTCGGCAGCCCAGAAGCCGACCTCGGCCGTGCCCAGCGAGCGCATGGTCAGGGCGAGCATGCCGGCCAGCTCCCCGCCGGCGAGGAAGACGCCGAAGGTGAAGACCGACCCCTGGGTCCAGCCGTCGGGGACGATCTGCTCCGTGAAGCCGATGGCGTGTTCCGGGAGGTAGGGCGAGGGGATCGTCGTCCAGCGCTGGATCTCGGGGTCCTGCGCGGCCTTGTACACGGCGTCGGTGTCGGCGGGGCCGACCGCGCGCAGCAGGAGGCGGTCCGTGGTGAGCGTGACGGGTTCCATCGCCCGATTCTGCTAGGGAGACCCTTCCCGGGCCACGGATTTTCGCGAAGGGTGACCACGTGATCACAAATCGCGTAATTCCTTGCGTCGATGCGGCACTATCCGGATGGCCCGTCCGTTGTCCCGGGTGAAGCAGCCGTCGGGCCGCCAGGCCTCCCGGCGCAGCCGGGTCCTCGCATACGATGGCCGTTGCTCAGTACGTCAGAAAACCGACCGTCCCAGGCCCGACCGGCAAGGAGACCAGCCCCCGTGTCCGTCCTCTCGAAGATCATGCGTGCAGGCGAAGGCAAGATCCTGCGCAAGCTGCACCGCATCGCGGACCAGGTCAACTCCATCGAAGAGGACTTCGTCGACCTCTCCGACGCCGAGCTGCGGGCCCTCACCGAGGAGTACAGGCAGCGCTACGCCGATGGTGAGAGCCTGGACGACCTGCTCCCCGAGGCGTTCGCCACCGTGCGCGAGGCCGCCAAGCGCGTCCTCGGCCAGCGGCACTACGACGTGCAGCTGATGGGTGGTGCCGCCCTCCACCTCGGCTATGTGGCCGAGATGAAGACCGGTGAGGGCAAGACCCTCGTCGGCACGTTGCCCGCGTATCTGAACGCCCTGTCCGGGGACGGCGTCCACCTCATCACGGTCAACGACTACCTGGCCGAGCGCGACTCCGAGATGATGGGCCGCGTCCACAAGTTCCTCGGCCTGAGCGTCGGCTGCATCCTCGCCAACATGACGCCGGCCCAGCGCCGCGAGCAGTACGCGTGCGACATCACGTACGGCACGAACAACGAGTTCGGCTTCGACTACCTGCGCGACAACATGGCGTGGTCGAAGGACGAACTGGTGCAGCGCGGCCACAACTTCGCCATCGTGGACGAGGTCGACTCGATCCTCATCGACGAGGCCCGTACGCCGCTGATCATCTCCGGTCCGGCCGACCAGGCCACCAAGTGGTACGGCGACTTCGCCAAGCTGGTCACCCGCCTCAAGCGCGGCGAGGCCGGCAACCCGCTCAAGGGCATCGAGGAGACCGGCGACTACGACGTCGACGAGAAGAAGCGCACCGTCGCCATCCACGAGTCCGGCGTGAGCAAGGTCGAGGACTGGCTGGGCATCGACAACCTCTACGAGTCGGTGAACACCCCCCTCGTCGGTTACCTGAACAACGCCATCAAGGCCAAGGAACTGTTCAAGCGCGACAAGGACTACGTCGTCATCGACGGCGAGGTCATGATCGTCGACGAGCACACCGGCCGTATCCTCGCCGGCCGCCGCTACAACGAGGGCATGCACCAGGCGATCGAGGCGAAGGAAGGGGTGGACATCAAGGACGAGAACCAGACACTCGCCACGATCACCCTGCAGAACTTCTTCCGCCTCTACGACAAGCTCTCCGGCATGACCGGTACGGCGATGACCGAGGCCGCCGAGTTCCACCAGATCTACAAGCTCGGCGTGGTCCCGATCCCGACCAACAAGCCGATGATCCGCAAGGACCAGTCGGACCTCATCTACCGCACCGAGGTGGCCAAGTTCGAGGCGGTCGTCGACGACATCGCCGAGAAGCACGAGAAGGGCCAGCCGATCCTCGTCGGCACCACCTCCGTCGAGAAGTCGGAGTACCTCTCGCAGCAGCTCAGCAAGCGCGGCATCCAGCACGAGGTGCTGAACGCCAAGCACCACGAGCGCGAGGCGCAGATCGTCGCCCAGGCCGGCCGCAAGGGCGCCGTGACGGTGGCCACCAACATGGCCGGCCGTGGTACGGACATCAAGCTCGGCGGCAACCCCGAGGACCTCGCCGAGGCGGAGCTGCGCCAGCGCGGCCTCGACCCCGAGGAGCACATCGAGGAGTGGGCCGCGGCCCTGCCCGCCGCCCTGGAGAAGGCCCAGCAGGCCGTCAAGGCGGAGAAGGAGGAAGTGGAGCAGCTCGGCGGGCTCTACGTCCTCGGTACCGAGCGGCACGAGTCGCGGCGGATCGACAACCAGCTGCGCGGTCGTTCCGGCCGTCAGGGCGACCCGGGCGAGTCCCGCTTCTACCTCTCCCTCGGCGACGACCTGATGCGCCTCTTCAAGGCCCAGATGGTCGAGCGCGTGATGTCGATGGCCAACGTGCCCGACGACGTGCCGATCGAGAACAAGATGGTCACGCGCGCGATCGCGTCCGCGCAGGCCCAGGTCGAGACGCAGAACTTCGAGACCCGCAAGAACGTCCTGAAGTACGACGAGGTGCTCAACCGGCAGCGCGAGGTCATCTACGGCGAGCGCCGGCGCGTGCTGGAGGGTGAGGACCTGCACGAGCAGATCCGGCACTTCATGGACGACACGATCGAGGCGTACGTCCGCGCCGAGACCTCCGAGGGCTTCCCCGAGGACTGGGACCTGGACCGGCTGTGGGGCGCCTTCCGGCAGCTGTACCCGGTGAAGGTCACCATCGAGGAGCTGGAGGAGGCGGCCGGCGACCGGGCCGGTCTGACCGCCGAGTTCATCGAGGAGTCCATCAAGGAGGACATCCACGAGCAGTACGAGGCCCGCGAGGCGCAGCTCGGCTCCGAGATCATGCGTGAGCTGGAGCGCCGGGTCGTGCTGTCGGTCCTGGACCGCAAGTGGCGCGAGCACCTCTACGAGATGGACTACCTCCAGGAGGGCATCGGCCTGCGCGCGATGGCGCAGAAGGACCCGCTGGTCGAGTACCAGCGCGAGGGCTTCGACATGTTCACCGCGATGATGGACGGCATCAAGGAGGAGTCCGTCGGCTACCTGTTCAACCTGGAGGTCCAGGTCGAGCAGCAGGTCGAGGAGGTCCCGGTCGAGGAAGCCCAGCCGGTGGGCGAGAGCCTGCAGGACACGGTGCCGGCCCAGTCGGGTGCGCGTCCCGAGATCCGCGCGAAGGGCCTGGACGTTCCGCAGCGGCGGGACCTGCACTTCTCCGCGCCGACGGTGGACGGCGAGGGCGGCATCGTCGAGCGTGACCTGGAGGACGAGGAGCCGGTGCGGTCCGAGTCCGACGGGCTGACTCGCGCGGAGCGGCGTCGACAGGCCAAGGGCGGGCGTCGCCGTAAGAAGTAACGTCGGCGGCGCTCAGTGGCGGCGCCGCTTGGGAAGGGCCGGGTTTCCTTGGGAGCCCGGCCCTTCCGCGTAGCCGCGCGGGTACTCCTCGGCCGACGGCCGGAGCAGTCCCCCGGCGCGCGGGAAACTCCACGACCAGCCACGACGCGCCCCCACCCGTACGGCGTCCGCAGTGCGGGTTCGCGCCCGCACCCGTACGGCGGCCCCCGCTACGACGGGCCCGTTTCCACCGCTGTGCAGCGCCAGCGGAGGTCCTTGCCGCGTTCCAGGCGGAAGGCCATGGCGCGGAGTCGGTCGCCGGCGGCGATGCGGGCGAAGACCTCCAGGGCGCCTTCGCTGGGGACGTAGTAGCCGATGTCCTGGACGACGGGGCGGGGGCCGAGCGTGCTCAGGGGGCTGCGTTCGGCGAGGCGGGCCAGGTCGTCGTAGGCGCGGCCCGCTGTGTGGCGGAGCATCCAGTGCACGGGGCGCTGGCCGCTCAGGACGGCCAGCAGACGCTCGGCGAAGAGGTCGGTGGGCCGGGGCTGCCGTGCGGCCGCTCCGGGCGGCGTGCGGGCCGCCTCCGGCCGGGCGGCCGTCGGCCGGCTGGGCATGCGGGGCGGGGCGCCGCCGGGGCGGCGGGAGTCGCGGCGGGTCGGCGGGCGGTGCCGCGGGCGGGGCTTTGCGGTACGGCTCATGACCTTGTTCATGGGGGTCCCCGTTCGGCGGGCCCGGGGGATACCGGGCGGTAACTCGCTGGTGGGGATCTTGTACGGGGTGCGGGAGGCGTCGGCAAGGAAGGCGCGGCCGGCGGGAGGAGCCCGGAATGTTCACCTATCCGAGGGGTGCGAGGCGTCCGGAACCCCACGGGCAAGGGGTGGGAGAGGGTGAATTCCGGGCCCGGAGTCGACGCTTCCGCGGGTGTGGGCAGGGGCTCGAAGGGGGACGGCCGCACGTATCCTGAAGGCCCTTCGGGAGACGCGCCAGCCGCCCTCCCCGGGGCCCAGCGGAGCCTTCGACCAGGAACAGGAAAGAGCGGCCAGCATGCGCGTCTACGTCCCCCTGACCCTTCCCGCTCTCGCCGAGGCGTACAGGACGGGAGAGCTGGGGAGCGGCCCCCTCGTCGCGTACGCCGTCACGCCCGCGCTCCGCGAGTGGTACCTCTCCGAGGACGTCGAGGAGCTGGAGTACGCGGCGCTCAGCCGGGCCGCGCTGGCCTCGCTGCGGCTGCTGGCGGCGGACCCGGACGCGGTACGGCGCCGGGTCGTGGTCGCCGTGGACGTGCCCGACCGCGCCGCCGGCGTCGACCCGGACCGCGGGCTCGAACCGTCCGCCCTCGGCGAGGTCACCGTGACGGCGGCGGTGCCGCTCGCGAAGGCGGCCGCCGTGCACGTCGACGCCGAGGACGCGGAGCCGGACGTGGCCGCGGCGGCGGACGCGCTGGAGGCGGCGGACGGCGGGGACGACGACGCGCAGTTCGTCGTGGACGGCGCGGACGACCACGAGCTGCTGTGGTACGCCACGCAGGAGATCCCCAACCTGGTCGGGCTGGGCTGACCCGGGCGCCGGTCCGGGCGGCGCCTTGACTGTCAGTGGGGGCGGGTACCGTCTTTGACATGGGGATGCACGAAAGCGCGCACATCGTCTGGGACTGGAACGGGACGCTGTTCCACGACAATGACGCGATCATCGGGGCGACGAACGCGGCCTTCGCGGAGCTGGGCCTGGCGCCGATCACGCTGGAGCAGTACCGGACGCTGTACTGCGTGCCGGTGCCGAAGTTCTACGAGCGGCTGCTCGGCCGGCTGCCGACCGACTCCGAGTGGGAGCTGATGGACGGCGTCTTCCACCGGTACTACGCCGAGCACCGGGTGCGGTGCGGGCTGACCGAGGGGGCGGAGGAGCTGCTCCTGGGGTGGCGGTCGGCGGGGCACAGCCAGTCGCTGCTCAGCATGTACGGGCACGAGGAGCTGGTGCCGCTGGTGCGGGGGTTCGGGATCGAGGCGCACTTCATACGGGTCGACGGGCGTACGGGGCCGTCCGGGGGCAGCAAGGCCGAGCACATGGTGCGGCACCTGGAGGCGCTGGCGGGGACGGTGGCGCCGGAGCGGACCGTGGTGATCGGGGACGCGGCGGACGACGCGGTCGCCGCGCGGTACGTGGGGGCGCGGGCCGTGCTGTACAGCGGGGGGTCGCACAGCCGGGAGAGTCTGGAGGGAGTGGGGGCGCCCGTGGTGGACACGTTGGCGGACGCGGTGGCCGAGGCGGGGAGGATGGCGGCGTAACCCGGGGCCCTAACCCGGGGCCCTGCGGGATACCTCAGCTCGCCGGTGCCTTGGAGCGCAGCACCTTCAGGAACTCCCGCATCCAGGCAGGGTGGTCCGGCCAGGCGCGGGAGGAGACGAGGGTGCCGTCGACGACCGCCTCGGTGTCCTGGAAGCCCGCTCCGGCCGACTGCATGTCCGGCTCCAGCGCGGGGTAGGCCGTGACCCGGCGGCCCCGCAGGGAGTCGATCGCGGCGGTGAGCAGCGGGCCGTGGCAGATCTGGGCGACCGGCTTGTCCGCGTCGAAGAACGCCTTGAGGATCTTGCGGAGTTCGGCGTCGTTGCGCAGGTACTCGGGGGCCCGGCCGCCGGGGATGACGAGGGCCGCGTAGTCCCCCGGGTCGACCTCGGAGAAGGCCAGGTCGGCGGGCCAGGTGTAGCCGGGCTTCTCGGTGTAGGTGTCGTAGCCGGGTTCGAAGTCGTGGACGACGAAGCGGAGGGTCTTGCGGGTGGGGGCCGCGATGTGGACCTCGTAGCCCTCCTCCAGCAGCCGCTGGTAGGGGTAGAGGACCTCCAGGGACTCCGCTGCGTCGCCGGTGACGATGAGGATCTTGGTGGGCATGTCGGTTCCTCCGGTCGTACTCCGGGCGGCGGTGGGACTCCGGGCACCGTGCCCCCGCCGGGCGCGCTTGCCAAGAGGGCCCGGTTGTTTTTCAGAGTGCCGCCGCGGGCGCGGGGACGCGACCGGATGACCGAGGACCTGCCCCACCGACGAGCCCGACGGCACCGCACCTGACACCGGCACCCGGCCCCCGCTCGGATACGTCACCCACCCCCCACCCCGCCCCTGTGCAGAACGTCAAACTTCACCCCTCGGTTTTGTACACATACGGCTCATGACGGGCCCCCGGTAAGTGGCGATAGCCTTGTGGCGTGATCAGCGCGATAGCTCGCGGGGGCGATCCTGCTCCTGCCCTGCGCCCGGGTTGCACGGAACACCTCCGTGACCGGGCGGCGGTCGCTGGTCCTCGCGGGCGGGACGGGAGCACGGACGCTCCCAGGACGCCGAGGACGCTCCGGGACACGGCGGTGCCGAGAGCAGCGTCACAGTCGACGGGCGTGCCGAGAATGGCCGAATACCCCCCGCTCATCTCACCTCTCGGCATAGCGTCGGATCGGACCGGACACCCCGGGCCGTGGCGTCGGGCCGGAGGGGAAGAGACCGTACTTCCTTCTACGTCACGCAACGGCGCGCGACAGGAGCCAGAGGACAATGCAGACCAAGCTGGACGAAGCCAAGGCCGAGCTGCTCGAAAGGGCCGCCCGGGTAGCTGAGAACAGCCCGGTCGGGGGGCACCTACCGACCGGGACGACGAGCGAGGGCACCCCCGGCACCCCGGACAGCGAATCCATGCTCGCGTTCCTCCAGCGCTACTACCTGCACACCGCCCCGGAAGACCTCGCCGACCGCGACCCGGTCGACATCTTCGGCGCCGCGGTCTCGCACCACCGGCTCGCCGAGACCCGCCCGCAGGGCACCGCCAACGTCCGGGTGCACACCCCGACCGTGGAGGAGAACGGGTGGACCTGCAGTCACACCGTGGTGGAGGTCGTCACCGACGACATGCCCTTCCTCGTGGACTCGGTCACCAATGAGCTGACCCGGCAGGGGCGCGGCATCCACGTCGTCATCCACCCGCAGTTCGTGGTCCGGCGGGATCTGACCGGCAAGCTGATCGAGGTGCTGCCGACCCCGCCCGTCGGCGACCTCCCGCACGACGCGCACGTCGAGTCCTGGATCCACGTCGAGATCGACCGGGAGACCGACCGCGCCGACCTGAAGCAGATCTCCGTAGACCTGCTGCGCATCCTGTCCGACGTCCGCGAGGCCGTCGAGGACTGGGAGAAGATGCGGAGCACGGCGACCCGGCTCGCCGACGGCCTGGAGAGCGAGCCGGCCCCCGGCGACCTGCCCGGGGCCGAGGTCGAGGAGGCCCGCGAGCTGCTGCGCTGGCTGGCCGACGACCACTTCACCTTCCTCGGCTACCGCGAGTACCAGCTGCGCGAGGACGACACGCTCGCCGCGGTGCCCGGTACCGGGCTCGGCATACTGCGCTCGGACCCGCACCACGCCCGGGAGGACCAGCACCCGGTCAGCCCCTCCTTCGAGCGGCTCCCGGCCGACGCCCGCGCCAAGGCCCGCGAGCACAAGCTGCTGGTGCTGACCAAGGCCAACAGCCGGGCCACCGTGCACCGGCCGTCGTACCTGGACTACATCGGCGTCAAGAAGTTCGACGCGGACGGCAACGTCGTCGGCGAGCGCCGCTTCCTCGGACTGTTCTCCTCCGCCGCCTACACCGAGTCCGTGCGCCGGGTCCCGGTGATCCGCCGCAAGGTCGACGAGGTGCTGAGCCGCGCCGGCTTCTCGCCCCACAGCCACGACGGCCGGGACCTGCTCCAGATCATGGAGACCTACCCGCGCGACGAGCTGTTCCAGACCCCGGTCGCCGAGCTGCAGTCCATCGTCACCAGCGTGCTCTACCTGCAGGAGCGCCGCCGGCTGCGGCTGTACCTGCGCCAGGACGAGTACGGCCGCTACTACTCGGCGCTCGTCTACCTGCCGCGCGACCGCTACACCACCGGCGTGCGCCTGCGGATCATCGACATCCTGAAGGAGGAGCTGGGCGGCACCAGCGTCGACTTCACCGCCTGGAACACCGAGTCGATCCTGTCCCGGCTGCACTTCGTCGTCCGGGTCCCGCAGGGCACCGAGCTGCCCGAGCTGTCGGACGCGGACAAGGAGCGCATCGAGGCCCGCCTGGTCGAGGCGGCCCGTTCCTGGGCCGACGCGTTCGCCGAGGCGCTGACCGCCGAGTGCGGCGAGGAGCGCGCGGCCGAGGTGCTGCGCCGCTACAACCACGCCTTCCCCGAGGGCTACAAGGCCGACCACAGCCCGCGTGCCGCGGTCGCCGACCTGGTCCACCTGGAGCAGCTGAGCGAGGACAAGGCCTTCTCGCTCAGCCTGTACGAGCCGGTGGGCGCCGCGCCCGACGAGCGCCGCTTCAAGATCTACCAGAAGGGCGGCACGGTCTCCCTCTCCAAGGTGCTCCCGGTGCTGAGCCGGCTCGGCGTCGAGGTGACGGACGAGCGGCCGTACGAGCTGCGCTGCGCCGACCGCACCACCGCCTGGATCTACGACTTCGGTCTGCGCATGCCGAGGACGCTCGGCGGCGGCAACGGCGACTACCTGGGCGACGACGCCCGCGAGCGGTTCCAGGACGCGTTCGCCGCGACCTGGACGGGCAAGGCCGAGAACGACGGCTTCAACGCCCTCGTGCTGAGCGCCGGGCTGACCTGGCGGCAGGCGATGGTGCTGCGCGCCTACGCCAAGTACCTGCGGCAGGCCGGCTCGACGTTCTCGCAGGACTACATGGAGGACACCCTCCGCAACAACGTCCACACCACCCGGCTCCTCGTCTCCCTGTTCGAGGCGCGGATGTCCCCGGAGCGGCAGAAGGCCGGGCTGGAGATCACCGACGCCCTGCTGGAGGAGCTGGACGCGGCCCTGGAGCAGGTGGCCAGCCTGGACGAGGACCGCATCCTGCGCTCCTTCCTGACCGTCATCAAGGCGACCCTGCGCACGAACTTCTTCCAGGAGGCGCTCGGCGGCAAGCCGCACGACTACGTCTCCATGAAGTTCGACCCGCAGGCCATCCCGGACCTGCCCGCGCCGCGCCCGGCGTACGAGATCTGGGTGTACTCGCCGCGGGTGGAGGGCGTGCACCTGCGCTTCGGCAAGGTCGCGCGCGGCGGTCTGCGCTGGTCCGACCGGCGTGAGGACTTCCGTACCGAGATCCTCGGCCTGGTCAAGGCGCAGATGGTGAAGAACACCGTCATCGTGCCGGTCGGCGCCAAGGGCGGCTTCGTCGCCAAGCAGCTGCCCGACCCGAGCGTGGACCGCGACGCCTGGCTGGCCGAGGGCATCGCCAGCTACAGGACGTTCATCTCGGCGCTGCTGGACATCACCGACAACATGGTGGCCGGCGAGGTCGTGCCGCCGCAGGACGTGGTCCGGCACGACGGGGACGACACCTACCTGGTGGTGGCCGCCGACAAGGGCACCGCGACCTTCTCGGACATCGCCAACGAGGTCGCGAACACCTACAACTTCTGGCTCGGCGACGCCTTCGCCTCCGGCGGCTCGGCCGGCTACGACCACAAGGGCATGGGCATCACCGCGCGCGGCGCCTGGGAGTCCGTGAAGCGGCACTTCCGTGAGCTGGGCGTGGACACGCAGACCGAGGACTTCACGGTCGTCGGCATCGGTGACATGTCCGGTGACGTGTTCGGCAACGGCATGCTGCTGTCCGAGCACATCCGCCTGGTCGCCGCCTTCGACCACCGGCACATCTTCATCGACCCGAACCCGGACGCGGCCACCTCCTACGCCGAGCGCCGCCGCCTGTTCGAGCTGCCCCGCTCCAGCTGGGCCGACTACGACACCGAGCTGCTGTCCGCGGGCGGCGGGATCTTCCCGCGCACCGCCAAGGCGATCCCGCTCAACAGCCACATCCGCGAGGCCCTCGGCATCGAGGACAAGGTCGCCAAGATGACCCCGGCGGACCTGATGAAGGCGATCCTCAAGGCGCCGGTGGACCTGCTGTGGAACGGCGGCATCGGCACGTACGTGAAGTCGTCGGTGGAGTCGAACGCCGACGTCGGCGACAAGGCCAACGACGCGATCCGCGTCGACGGCAGGGACCTGCGGGTGAAGGTCGTCGGCGAGGGCGGCAACCTCGGCCTGACCCAGCTCGGCCGGATCGAGTTCGCCATGCTCGGCGGCAAGATCAACACGGACGCGATCGACAACAGCGCCGGCGTGGACACCTCCGACCACGAGGTGAACATCAAGATCCTGCTGAACGGCCTGGTCGCGGACGGCGACATGACCGTCAAGCAGCGCAACAAGCTGCTCGCCGAGATGACCGACGAGGTCGGCGCCCTGGTCCTGCGCAACAACTACGCGCAGAACACCGCCCTGGCCAACGCCCTGTTCCAGGCCAAGGACATGCTCCACGCCCAGCAGCGGTTCATCCGCCACCTGGTGCGCGAGGGCCACCTGGACCGGGCGCTGGAGTTCCTGCCCACCGACCGGCAGATCCGCGAGCGCCTCGCCGGCGGCCAGGGGCTGACCGGCCCGGAGACGGCCGTCGTGCTGGCGTACACGAAGATCACGGTGGCCGAGGAGCTGCTGCACACCTCGCTGCCGGACGACCCGTACCTGCGCGGTCTGCTGCACGCCTACTTCCCGACGGCGCTGCGCGAGCGGTTCGCCGAGGCGATCGACAACCACCCGCTGCGCCGCGAGATCACCACGACCGTGCTGGTCAACGACACGGTCAACACGGGTGGTACGACCTATCTGCACCGGCTGCGCGAGGAGACCGGGGCCTCCCTGGAGGAGATCGTCCGCGCCCAGACCGCGGCCCGCGCGATCTTCTGCTCCGCGCCGGTGTGGGACGCGGTGGAGGCGCTGGACAACAAGGTCGACGCGGTCGTCCAGACGCGGATCCGGCTGCACTCGCGCCGCCTGGTCGAGCGCGGCACCCGCTGGCTGCTCAACAACCGGCCGCAGCCGCTGCAGCTCGCCGAGACGGTCGAGTTCTTCGCCGACCGGGTGGAGCGGGTCTGGCAGGAGCTGCCGAAGCTGCTGCGCGGCGCGGACCTGGAGTGGTACCAGCACGTGTACGACGAGCTGTCCGCGGCCGGCGTCCCGGACGAACTCGCCACCCGCGTGGCCGGGTTCTCCTCCGCCTTCCCGGCGCTCGACATCGTGTCGGTGGCCGACCGCACGGGCAAGGAGCCGCTGGACGTCGCCGAGATCTACTACGACCTCGCCGACCGGCTGAACATCACCCAGCTGATGGACCGCATCATCGAGCTGCCCCGTGCCGACCGCTGGCAGTCCATGGCCCGCGCCTCCATCCGCGAGGACCTGTACGCGGCCCACGCGGCGCTCACCGCGGACGTCCTGGCCGTCGGGAACGGCACCTCGACGCCCGAGCAGCGCTTCAAGGCCTGGGAGCAGAAGAACGCCGCGATCCTGAGCCGGGCCCGCACCACGCTGGACGAGATCCGCAGCTCCGACTCCTTCGACCTCGCCAACCTGTCGGTGGCGATGCGGACGATGCGGACGCTGCTGCGCACGCACTCGTAGGCGTACGACACGACGGGCGCCCCCGGCAGTGTGCCGGGGGCGCCCGTCGTTCCGACGGGTTCGCCGACCGGTTCGCCGACCGGTTCTGCGGCCGGTCTTCTGTCCGGTTCTCCGTCCGGCCTTCTGGCCGGTTTCTTGCCGACATCCCGCCGGAAACCCGCGGTGAATTTACCCTTTCCTGCTATTCGCGGGGCTTCGGATAGGGTCGGCGGTGTGCACACCGCGCCGTCAGACACCGAACCGGTGAGCCCCACGGCATCGCCGAGCGGCTCCGCCTCGCGCGCCGGCCGGACGCTGCCGCAGCTCGCCGCCGCGCTGGTCCTGGTCCTGCTGCTCCTGGTCGTCGTCCGCCTGCCGTGGGCGGGCGACCTGGGCATGCACGCGGCCACCGTCCAGCGCCTGCGGCACAGCCTGCTGCACCCCGGCAACCCGCTGGTCGACGCCGACACGTCGAGCCCGTACTACTCGCCGTGGATGCTGCTGCTCGGAGTCGTCGCCAAGCTGACGGGCCTCTCCGTCTTCGTGGTGCTGCGGCTGGCCGCGCTCGCCGGGCTGGCGGTGCTGGTGACCGGGGTCTTCCGGTACGTGCGCACGTTCAGCGCCCATCGCGCCGCTCCCGCCCTGGCCCTGCTGAGCCTGCTGCTGCTCTGGGGGCCGGTGCTGTTCAACTGGAGCGGCTTCCTGGGGCTGAACTCCCTTGCGCTGACGATGGCGTACCCCAGCGCGTTCGCGCTCGGGCTCAGCTTCCACTTCTGGGCCTGGCTGACCCGGGCGCTGCGCTCGGAGGCCGGGTGGGGGATGTGGCCGGGGCTGGGGGTGCTGTGGGCGCTGATCCTGCTGTGCCATCAGTTCACCGGGGTCGTGGCGTCCTTGGGCGGACTGGCCACGGTGCTCGCGGCGAAGCCGGCGCGCGGGGTGCTGCTCCGGCTCGGTGCCGGGCTGGCTCCGGGCCTGCTGGTGCTGTGGCTCTGGCCGTACTACGACTTCTTCGCCCTGTTCTCCGTCGGTGCGGACCTGGAGGCCATCCACCAGCCGCTCTACCAGGACCTGGCCGGGCGGTTCGGGCTCGTGCTGCTCGGGGTGGTGGCGCTGGGCCTGCGCTGGCGGCGGGACCACCGGGACCCGCTGGTCCTGTTCTTCCTCCTCGGCGCGCTGATGTTCGCGGCGGGGGGCCTGACCGGGCACTACTCCTGGGGCCGCGCCCTGCCGGCCGCCCTCGTCCCGGCGCAGCTCGCGGCCGCGCTGGAGGCGGTGTCGGCGGGGCGGCGGGCGGTGCGCCGCGGGTGGGCCTGTGTGCTGCTCGCCGCGCTGGCGGTGGGGGCGTGGACGCAGGCCGGGACGCTCGGGTACGTGGTGGACCAGGAGGCGCTGCCCCGGGCGGTCGCCGAGAAGTACCGGACGCCGTGGGTGGGTTACCAGTGGATCATGCGGGCCGGAGTGAAGTACGGGGACGTGGTGATGGCCCGTACGTTCCCGGCCCGGCAGATCCCCGCGTACGGGCCGTACACCGTGGCGCCGGGGTACCCGGACGTGTTCCTCCCGGACGCGGGGCGGCGGGAGACGGCGGTCGAGCGGTACTTCTCGGCGGGGACGGGGGTCGCGGAACGGCGGCGGATTCTGCGGGAGTACGGCGTGAAGTGGGTCGTCGGAGGCAGTCCGGCACCGTGGCTCCGGAAGGCGGCCGCGGGCCCGGGCGACCAGACCCTGTACCGAGTGCTCCCCTGAGCCGTACGGGGCGGGCCCGCTCACCGGCGCCGGCCGGTGCCGCCCGCACCCACCCGTGCCGCCCGCGCCCACTCGTTGTCGCCCAGGGCGGCAACGAGCAGGCGCAGGCCCCGGCGTGCCGAAGGGCGGCCCGGCTTCTTACTTCAGGACGCTCGCCGCCAGTCGGGCGGCGTTTCGGAGCCGGGGGTGGGCCAGGCGCCGGAGCAGGGGGCGGGTCACGTGTGCGGCGACGCCGACGGGGGTCCAGCGGAGCTGGAGGCGGCCGGGGTTGCGGGCTTCCGGTTCGATCGTGAGGTCGTGGGGAGCCGCGCCGGAGTGGTAGGGGATGCGGGCGGTGCGGGTCGGGAAGTCCAGCGGGGCTAGGAGAACGGCCGAGTTGGACAGACCCTGCTGGTCCAGGCGGACCAGGGGGTGCCGTACGCCGGCGAAGCCGTGCAGCGGGACCGGCGCGGCGGTCAGGTCCAGCCGGACCGTGCCCTCGAAGACGCCGGGGCTGACCGGGTCCAGGCGGAAGGGGAGCGTCATGCGACGTCGGCCGGGAGTCAGGAGCAGCGACGCGCGCTGGGGCCCGACGGGCAGCCGCAGGCCGGGGTCGTAGGTGCGGATCGCGAGGAGGAGGGACGCGCCGGGGCCGGGCGTCAGTTCCGTGATCTCGTGGCGGAACTGGGCGGTGGGGAACGGCCGGGTGTCCAGCTCCAGCTCGGACACGTCCAGCTCGCGGCGGGCGCGGTCCGTCGACGGGACGCTGTCGCCCCAGTAGGGAACGCCGTCGGGGCCGGTCGTCACCTGCCGCGGCGCCACCGCGTGCCCCAGCCCGCGCGCGGCGATCCGGACCTCGGCCAGGCGGCCTTCGCGCAGCAGCTCCAGCACCACCCGTTCGGCGCGCGGCAGCCGGGCGTACGCGTCGGGGGAGAGCGTGTCCAGGTAGGGGGTCATGAGGTCCGCGAAGGCCGCCAGCCACTCCTCGTCCCGGTACGGCAGGTCGCCCGCGTACATCCGGAAGTCGTGCTTGAGGAACTTGTAGTCCTTGTCCTCCCGCAGCCCCGCGTGCCCGCTGCTCACCAGGAAGTCGTCGATCAGCCGCTGGACGTGGACCCGGTCGCGGACGTTGGAGATCTTGTGCCGCTGGTTGGAGATGGAGGCGGAGGCCGCGGCGGCGAACGGCTCGATGTACCAGACGTACACCGGGTCCGGGATGATCGTGAACGCCTTCGCCAGGCAGTACGCCTGCGCGGAGAACAACTGGTCCTCGTAGTGGATGCCCTCGGGGAAGCGGAGCTGGTGGCGGTCGAGGAAGGCCCGGGCGTACATCTTGCTGGTCGACAGGTGCTCGAAGAGCAGCCGGGGGTCCTGCTCGATGCCCTCCACCGTGCGGCGCTCGGTGACCAGGTGCGGCATCCACGTCGTGCGGCGGCCGTTGTCCACCCGGACCCGGCGGACCGCGCCCATGGTGAAGTCCACCTCCCGTTCGCGGTGCGCGGCGAGCAGCAGCTCCACCGCGCGCGGCGGGAGTTCGTCGTCGCTGTCGAGGAACATCAGGTACGGCGCCCGGGCGATCTCGATGGCGCGGTTGCGCGGGGCACTGCACCCGCCGCTGTTCTCCGGCAGGCGGATGTAGCGGATCCGGTGGTCCTGGGCCGCCAGCTCCCGGGCCACCTCGGGCGTCTCGTCCGTCGAGTGGTCGTCGCTGATGACGATCTCGATGTTCGCGTGGGTCTGGGCGCGCAGCGAGGCGACCGCGCGCGGGAGACGGGCCGCGTCGTTGAAGACGATGACCGTGACCGTGACGTCGGGGATGGTCATGCCGTGGCCTCCTCGGGCGTCGGGGCGGGGGTGCGGTCCTCCAGGGGCAGCACCGGTGGCAGCGCGTCTTCCGGTTCGTCCAGGAACACCCGGCGTACGACCCGTTCGGCGGCGCGTCCGTCGTCGTACTCGCAGAACCGGCGCCGGAACGCGGCCCGGGCCTTGGCCGCGCTGTCGTCGCGCCAGGCACCGGAGACGAAGATCTCCGCGAGTTCCTCCTGGGTGCGGGCGACCTGGCCGGGGTGGTCGGTCATCAGGTCGAAGTAGACGCCCCGGGTGGTCCGGTACGTCTCCCAGTCGTCGGCATAGATCACGATCGGGCGGTCCAGGTTGGCGTAGTCGAACATGATCGAGGAGTAGTCCGTGACCAGCGCGTCGGCGGCCAGGCAGAGTTCCTCGACGGGGTCGTAGGAGGAGACGTCGATGATCCGGCCGGAGCGGCGCAGGCCGGTCAGCGGGGAGGCGGCGCCGCCGTAGAAGTAGTGGGCGCGCACCAGCAGGACGGTGTTCTCGCCGAGGCGGTCGGCGAGGGCGGCGAGGTCGAGGCGCGGGGTGAAGCCGGCCTCGTAGTCGCGGTGGGTGGGGGCGTAGAGGACGGCGGTCTTCCCGGGCGGGATGCCGAGGCGGTCGCGGGCGGCGCGGACGTCGGCCGCGGTGGCCGTGTAGAAGACGTCGTTGCGCGGATAGCCGTAGTCCAGGGACGTGTAGCGGGACGGGTAGGCGCGCTGCCACATGCGGGTGGAGTGGCTGTTGGCGCTGATGCTGTAGTCCCACTTGTCGATGCGGGCCAGCAGGGCGGCGAAGTCCAGGCCCTTGGCGGCGGCCGGGTGGTCCATCTGGTCCAGGCCCATGCGCTTGAGCGGGGTGCCGTGGTGGGTCTGGAGGTGGATCGCGTCCGGGCGTTTGACCACCGCGTTGGGGAAGTTGACGTTGTTCGTCAGGTACTTGGCGGTGGCCAGGGTCTCCCAGTAGCGGCGGGTGCCGGGGACCACGTGGTCGGTGCCGGGCGGCAGCAGGGCCGCGTTCTCCTTGTTCACCACCCACACCGGGTGGATGTGCGGGGCGAGTTCGGCGAGCTTCGCGGCGATCGCGGCCGGGTTGCAGGACACCCCGCGCTCCCAGTAGGCGGCGAAGACCGCGAGATGGGGGTCGACCGGGCGGCTCAGGGCGCGCTGGTACTGGTGGTCGCGGACCTTGGCGCCCATCCGCCGCTTGCGGGTCCGCACGGCCTTGCGGGCGGCGCGGCGGGTGCGGTTGGCCGCCTGGAACGCGCGGTACTTGGTGTAGGCGCCCTCCTCCAGCAGCCCGTGCCGTACGCCCTCCAGGCCCGCCGGGCGCCGGTGGCCCTCGGGGCGCCAGCGGACCGCGGCCAGGGAGGCGCGGCGGAAGAACTCGCGGGCCACCGGGTCGGGCAGGTCCTCGCGGGCGAAGGTGCGCACCAGGTCGCGCACCATCAGGTCGTACAGCACCGTGCGGGGGGCGCGGCGGTCCTTGGTGAGCGCGAGCAGGGACTCGTAGTGGTCGATGAGCCGCAGCCGGTCCTCGGGGGCGCGCGGCGGCTGGCTCTCGGGGCGCAGCACCCGGTGCTCGTACGCCGGCTGGTTCAGGCAGGCGACGCGGCCGGCGAGCAGCAGGGCCGTGTGGGCGGCGCGGGGCTCGTCGTCGGTGTTCAGCTGCTCCTCGTGGGCCTGCCAGAACGTGGCGCGCAGGGCGCGGTTGCCGAGCAGCGGGGTGAGCCGCACCAGGTCGGCGGCCTCGTCCAGGGGCAGGGCCGCGCGGCCGACGGCGGCGAGGTGGCGGCCGTCGCGGGAGGGCCTGGCGGCGGTCTGCCAGGTGGTGGTGACGTGGTCGAAGAGGAGGACGTCCACGGGGGTGTCCGCAGCCGTGGACGCGGCGTCCAGTTCGGTGGTCCGCTCGGCGATCAGGCGGGGCGCGCCGGCCGGCAGGCCGTCCTCGGCGTGGACGAAGTGCAGCCAGCGGCCGGAGGCGCGGGCGGCGCCGGCCGCGCGGGCCTCCGCGTCACCGGTGCCGTCCGGCAGCGGGACGACGATCGTCTCGGGGGCGTGGGCCTCGGCCGTCTCCCGCGCCCACGCGCCGACCGCGGCGACGATCACCTCGGCGTCGGTGAGGGGGTGGGATTCCAGGGAGTCCAGCAGCTCGGTCAGATGCCCCTGTGCGTTCGACCCGTAGACGATCACACTCAACTGGGGCATCGCAGTGGACTCCTTCGGCTTGATGTCTCCGGGCGTACCCCTTCATAACATACTGTCACTAAGAGGATGAAAGGGATGACGGCACCCGGCGTAAGAGAGGGCTCAGGAAGGAAGAGGCACTTTCGGTGCGTCGGGTTGCGATGCGTCCGCTTTCGCTCCGTCCGCCTTCGTGTTCTTCACTTCCCCTTTCGGGTCGTTGGCCTTCGGCTCCGGTTTCTTCTGCTCCGGAGTCCTGGCCGCGGGCTTGCGGGGGGCCGGCTTCTTGTCGCCGGTGAAGGCCTCGTACTCCTTCATGACCTCTTCGGTCGGCCCGTCCATGCGCAGCTCGCCGCGCTCCAGCCACAGCACCCGCTCGCAGGTGTCGCGGATCGACTTGTTGTTGTGGCTGACCAGGAAGACCGTGCCCGCGTGCTGCCGCAGCTCGCGGATCCGGGCCTCGGAGCGCTTCTGGAAGGAGCGGTCGCCGGTGGCCAGCGCCTCGTCGATCAGCAGGACGTCGTGGTCCTTGGCGGCGGCGATGGAGAAGCGCAGCCTGGCGGCCATGCCGGAGGAGTACGTGCGCATCGGCAGGGTGATGAAGTCGCCCTTCTCGTTGATCCCGGAGAAGTCGACGATCTCCTGGTAGCGCTCCCTGATCTGCTCCCGGGACATGCCCATGGCGAGACCGCCGAGGTGGATGTTCCGCTCGCCCGTGAGGTCGTTCATCAGGGCCGCGTTGACGCCCAGCAGGGAGGGCTGGCCGTCGGTGAAGATGTGCCCGCTCTCCACCGGGAGGAGGCCGGCGACCGCCTTGAGCAGCGTGGACTTGCCGGAGCCGTTGGTGCCGATGAGCCCGATCGCCTCACCCCGGTAGGCGACGAACGACACCTTCTTCACCGCGTGGACCCGGCGCACGCCGGCCGCCTTCTCGGTCTGCTTGCGGCGCAGGATGCGGTTGAGGGCGGCGGTGGCGGAGCCGCGTCCGGCGCCGGTGCCGTTGACCCGGTAGACGATGTCGACGTCGTCCGCGATGACGGTGGGGATCTTCTCGCTGTGCTCAGCCACGACCGTACGTCTCCTCGGCCTTCCAGAAGTAGATGAAGCCGCCGATGCCGGCGAGCAGGGCCCAGCCGGTGGCCGCCGCCCACACGTGCGGGGGCAGGGAGCCGGCGTGGAAGCTGTCGATCAGCGCGAACCGCATGAGGTCGATGTAGACCGCGGCCGGGTTGAGCTCCAGCAGGACGGTGACGACGTGCGGCAGGTCGTCCTTCCTGGCCAGCTTGTCGATGCTCCACATCACGCCGGACACGTACATCCACGTGCGCAGCACGAACGGCATCAGCTGCGCGATGTCCGGGGTCTTGGCGCCCATCCGGGCCACGATCATCGATACGCCGGCGTTGAAGGTGAACTGCAGCACGAGCACCGGGAGCGCCAGCACCCACGAGGCGGCGACGGGCACGCCGAAGCAGAGCAGGATGACGACCAGGGCGGCCATCGAGAACAGCAGCTGCTGGAGCTGCTGGAGCGCGAAGGAGATCGGCAGGGCGGCGCGCGGGAAGTGCAGGGCGCGGACCAGGCCGAGGTTGCCGGAGATCGCGCGGGTGCCCGCCATGATCGAGCTCTGCGTGAACGTCCAGATGAACACGCCCGTGACCAGGAACGGGACGTAGTCCGGGACGTTGTGCTTGGTGCCGAGCAGCACGCCGAAGATGAAGTAGTACACCGCCGCGTTCAGCAGCGGGGTCATGACCTGCCAGACCTGGCCGAGCTTCGCCTGGCTGTACTGGGCGGTCAGCTTGGCGGTGGCGAAGGCGCTGATGAAGTGGCGGCGGGCCCACAGCTGGCGGACGTACTCCGGCAGCGAGGGGCGGGCGCCGCTCACCGACAGGCCGTGCCGGGCGGCCAGGGCCGCGAGGTCGTCGTCGGCCGGGGTCTGGGTCGGGGGCGGTGTGTGGAGGACCTGGCTCACATCCGCTGCTTTCGCTCGGGGGAGGGGGTGCTGCGTCCGACTTTCGCCGGGATCGCCGCGTTCGTTCCCGTCGTTCGGCGTTTCCTTACGCTTCTCTTCACGTTCTCTTACGTCGGGACGGGACCGTATCGTCGCAACGCGAGCGTAGGGCGATCGACGTCGGAACGCAACCGTTTCGTCGTGACGCCCCTATGCTGTGCGCTATGACGACGAACGCCGCCGGGCCCGCCGACGAGCCGCCGGCGCGTGCGCGCCGCCGGGCGCCCGCCGGGGCGGCCGTGCTCCGCGAGGACGTGACCGAGGCCATCCGGGCGGCCGTCTTCGAGGAGCTGGCGGCCGTCGGCTACGCCCGCATGTCCATCGAGGGGATCGCCCGGCGGGCCGGTGTCGGCAAGACGGCGGTGTACCGGCGGTGGCGTTCGAAGCTGCACCTGGTGCTCGACGTGGTGTCGGCGCTGGCGGTGACCGGGTTCCCGGTGCCGGACACCGGGTCCCTGGAGGGTGACCTGCGGCTTCTGTACGAGGTCACGTCCCGCGCGCTGCGGCATCCGGTGGCGTCGCAGATCATCCCCGACCTCCAGGCCGAGGCGGCCCGCAATCCCGACCTCGCGGATGCCTTCCAGAAGGCGCTGCGGGACGGCCAGGAGGGGGTGGCCAGCCGGATCGTGGCGGCGGCCGAGACGCGGGGGGAACTGCCCGCGGGGCTCGATCCGGAGCTGGCCCTGGACCTGATCTCCGGGCCGCTGTACTGGCGCGCGGTGGTGATCCGCTCGCCCAAGCTGCCGAAGGGCTACCTGGACAAGCTGGCCCGGGCCACCGCGGGGGCGCTCAAGGCGTTGTGAGGCGCCCGGCTCCCCGAAGGGGCGCGGGGAACTGCGCGGCCAGCCGGTGTGTGGCCGCGGGCAGGTGACGGCCCGCAAGGCAACGGCGGGTGGTCTACGACCGCGCCGCGTCCGGATGGACCCGTACCCAGCCCTCCCACGCCGACGTGATCATGTCCTGGACGTCGTACTTGGCGTGCCAGCCGAGTTCCGTGGCGATCCGGGTGGCCGAGGCGACCACGCGGGCGGGGTCGCCGGGGCGGCGCGGGGTGACCGTCGGGGGACGGTTGTAGCCGGTGACCGCGTTGATGCGGTCGATCATCTCGCGCACCGACACGCCCTCACCCCGGCCGATGTTCAGGGTCAGGTCGGTGCCGGGCGCGGAGCGCAGCGCGCGGGCGACGGTCACATGGGCCTCGGCCAGGTCGACCACGTGGATGTAGTCGCGGACACACGTGCCGTCGGGCGTCGGGTAGTCGTCGCCGAAGATGCGCGGCGCCGTGCCCTCCGTGAGCCGCTCGAAGACCATCGGGATCAGGTTGGACACACCGGTGTCGGCCAGTTCGGGACCGGCCGCGCCCGCCACGTTGAAGTAGCGGAGCGCCGCCGTGGCCATGCCGGTCGCCCGGCCCGCGGCACGGACGAGCCACTCGCCGGCCAGTTTCGTCTCGCCGTACGGCGACAGCGGCCGGCAGGGGGTCTCCTCGGTCACCAGGTCGACGTCGGGCATGCCGTAGACGGCCGCGGAGGAGGAGAACAGGAAGGACGGGATCTGCGCCGCCGTCACCGCTTCGAGCAGCACCCGCAGGCCCTCGACGTTCTGCCGGTAGTAGTGCAGCGGGCGCTCCACCGACTCGCCCACCTGCTTCTTCGCCGCCAGATGGACGACCCCGGTGATCTCGTGCTCGGCGAGCGCGCGGGCCAGCCGGTCCGCGTCCAGGACCGAGCCGCGCACCAGCGGGACCTCGGCCGGTACGCGCTCGGCGACCCCCGTGGACAGGTCGTCGTAGACGACCGCGCGCTCGCCCGCCTCGGTCATCGCCCGTACGACGTGCGCCCCGATGTATCCGGCGCCGCCGGTGATCAGCCAGGTCATTGCGGCCATCCCCTCGTCAGTTCGTCGGTCGGCCCGTGTTCAGTGAAGCAGGCGGCGGAGCCGGCCGCGGACCACGCGCAGCACTCCACCCGGACCGGTCGCCACCCGCAGGGCCAGTGCGCCGGAGTGCGTGGCGTACGGCTGGGCCAGGAGCACGCCGTGCACGGCGCTCGGGACGGCGCGTCGGCGCAGCCGACCGGCGCCCGTGAGGGCGTGCGCCGTCATCTCCCGCTGCGTGCCGTCCGCGAAGCGCAGGGTCAGGCGCAGGTCCCAGGTGCCCGAGCCGAGCCGCGCCAGATCGACGGGCGCCTCGGCCGACCAGGTGTCCGCACCGGAGGGCGTGAGCGCCACCGTCGTGTGCCCGCGCGTGCGGTCGTCCTCGCGCGCCTGCCACTCCAGCTCCACCTCGCGCGGGTCCGCCTCGGCCACCCTGCCGTACAGGTCGTGCAGCCGCAGGCGCAGCAGTGAGACGCGCGCGCGGGGGCGCAGTTCCGCGTCCACCGCGAGCGGCAGCCCGGCGACGGGCCGGGTCAGGAAGGGGGCCAGGGAGACCTGGGGCAGGTCGGCGGACCAGACCGGGGTCCCGTCGGCGGCGCGGGCGTACGGCGGCAGCAGGCGCGCCGGGCGCGCGGCGAGCTCCCGCAGCCGGGGCAGGTCGCGCGGCTCGGGCGACTCCAGCAGGACCCGGGCGACCGTTCGGCCGGGGGAGGCGGGGTTCAGCTCCCAGTCCGCCGCGTCGTAGTGCGCGAGGTACTCCCGGGTGAGCTCCCACCACGCACGCCGGTAGTGCGGGTCGCGCAGGCCCAGCTCGCGCACGTACATGCGCACCTCGTGGTCGAGGAACTTGGCGCGCGCCGCCCGCGCCAGGTCCTTCTGCCCGGCGCTCAGCAGGATGTCGTACGCCAGCGTGGACGCCTCCAGGCGCGCGGTCCAGTTCTCGATGCGCCCCCGGTCCAGCGAGAGCGACAGCCGCTCGGCCGACCGGCGCACCTGCCACACGTACACCCGGTCCGGTACGAGCGCGATGCGCGGGCTCGCGGCCAGCACCCGCGCGACGAAGACGAAGTCCTCGTAGAGGAAGCGGCCCTCGGGGAAGCGGATGCCGTGGTGGCGCAGGAAGTCGGTGCGGTACAGCTTGTTCACGCACAGCGTGTCGTGGACCAGGAGGGGGCGCTGGGCGGGGCGCGCGACGACGGCGGGCGCCGCGTAGAGGGGCGCCTGCCAGGGCTGATCGCGCCCCGAGGGCAGCTCCCGGCGCACGCACAGTCCGCTCGCCACCTCCGCGCGCGCCTCCGTGGCCGCCGCCAGCAGTGCGTCCACCGCGCCGGGCGGCAGCACGTCGTCGCTGTCCAGGAACATCACGTACGGCGCGGTCGCCGCGTCGACCCCGGCGTTGCGCGGGCTGCCGCAGCCGCCGCTGTTCACCGGCCGGCGCACCACCCGCAGCCGCGGTTCGCCGGCCGCCAGCCGGGCGAGCAGCTCGTCGCTGCCGTCGGTGGAGCAGTCGTCCACGGCGATCACCTCGGCGACCGCGGGCCCCTGGGCGAGCGCCGAGCGCACGGCATCACCCACGTGGGCGCGGTCGTTGTAGCCGATCACGACGACGGCGACCTGGGGCGTCGCCGGCGTCGATGATGATGCCGGTTCCGGCGCCGGGGCCGGCGCCGGGTGCGGGTGTCGCGGTTCTGGATGCATGGGGTCCACGGGCCGGAAGCGTAAGAATATTCGGTAATACCCCGTTAAGAGAGGCTTAGTGCTCGCTCCGGAAGACGGTTGAAACCGGATCGGGGTTGCGTCGGCGGCCCGGTCTTTCCGGCCGGCGGCCGCGCGGCCCGCCACAGCCGCACGAAAGACAGCACGGCGGCGGTCGTCAGCACCCCGTTGCGGGCCAGCATCAGCAGGCACCCGGCCCAGGTGCCGGTGACCACCTCACGGTAGAACATCGGGAACGCCAGGGTGCTGAGTGCGGAGGCGGCCAGGACCAGCACCGCCACCGGCCGCTGGCTGGTGTGCCGGGAGGTCAGGCACACGGCGGCCAGCCCGATCAGCCAGATCATGTACTGCGGACTGACGACCCGGCTGGTGACCGTGAACAGCAGCACCGCGCTCAGCGCGGCGTCGAACGGCGTGGCCTCGGTCCAGTGCCGCGCCCGCACCCGCCACAGCACCAGCAGCCCGAAGGAGACCGCCGTCAGCGCGAGGGAGGCGGTGGCGACGGCGTGCACGTGCGGGCCGACGACCTCGATCGCCCCGTACTGGTAGCGGGCCCGGCCCGGCCAGCCGGCGTGCCGGGCCAGGTTGAGCGCCGTACCGCCGAGCGACTCGATCTGCACGCCCCGGCCGCCCTGCTCCCGCAGGAACGACAGCGGATGCGTGAAGCGGGCCGCGAGCAGGGCGAGGCCCGCGACACCGGCCCACCCCGCCCACGCCCACGCCGTGCGCGTCGGACGGCCCCGGGGCATGCCCAGCAGCACCAGCGCCGGCCACACCTTCACCAGCGCGCCCAGCGCCCCGAACACACCGCCCGCGCGCGGGGAACGCGCCGAGGCCAGCAGGGAGAGCACGGCCAGGGCGGTGACCTGGACGTCGTACCGGGCGAGCGGCAGGTGCAGCAGCAACGGCAGGCCGCCGGTCCACAGGGCCGCGCCGAGCAGGCTGCGGCCGGGCCGGGTGCCCGCGCGGAGCAGCGCCGCCAGGGTCAGGGCGTCCACGGCCAGCGTGACGACCACGAACGCCTCGAAGTACGTCAGGCCCGGCAGCAGGCCCGGCGCCAGCAGGACCGCGCCGGCGCCCGGCGGGTACTGCCACAGCGTGTCGTGCACCGGGAAGGAGCCGTGTCCGAGGACGCCGTACCAGTGGAAGTAGAGCCGCCACACCTCGCGGCTCACCGAACCACCGCCCAGCAGCCGGGCGCCGCCCTGGACGAGCAGCCACAGCATCAGGGCACGGGTGGTGAGCCAGATGGCGGTGAGGGCGAGGACCGGGCCGGGGGTGACGCGGAGACGGTTCATCAGATGCGAGCCTAAGCGGTGCGAAGGGTGTATTCATGTTGATACGCCGTCAAGAATCGCAAATTTGGCTAATCGTAAGAGATCGGGCCATGGTGAACGTCGGGCTTCCTGCGAAACCGCAGTCGTGTCGGGCGGCTGTGACCACTGGCGTACCGACCGGTGCGACGAGCCGCTCACCGTACCCGCTGCCGGTGTCCCGGACACGGCTGCACCGGGCCGCCGCCGTGGGCCTGCCCGCGCTGGTGATGCTCGCGCTCGGGCTCTGGGGGCTCGACCGGGGCGGCATGTGGCGCGACGAGGCGGTCAGTTACCAGGTCGGGCGGCGTACGGTGCCGCAGATCTGGCGGCTGCTGCACGACGTGGACGCGGTGCACGGCCTGTACTACCTGCTGCTGCACGCCGTCCTCGCCGTCCACCCCGGCGAGGTCGTCCTGCGGCTGCCGTCGCTGTGCGCGGCGGCCGGCACGGCGGGCCTGGTGGCCGCCCTCGGCATGCGGCTGGTCCGGCCGCGGGTCGGGCTGTGGGCCGGACTGCTGTACGCCGTCACGCCGATGGCCGGCCACTACGCCCAGGAGGGCCGCTCCTACGCGATCGTCGCGGCCGGCGCCACGGGGGCGACGCTGCTGTTCGTCCGGGCCGTGCAGGGCGGCTCCTGGTGGCCCTACGGCGTCGTCCTCGGACTCACCTGCTGGCTGCACGAGTTCGCGGTGTTGCTGCTCCTCGCCCACGCGGTGTCGCTGGCGCTGGCCCGGTCCCCGGGGCGGGTGTGGCGCGGGTGGGGGTGTGCGGCGGTGGCGGTGGTGCTCGCGCTGCTGCCGATGGTGGTGGTGTCGCGGGCGCAGGCCGCGCAGTTGGCGTGGCTGCGGGCGCCCACGACGGAGACGGCCCGAAGGCTGCTGAGCATGTTTCTGGGGCCGACGGACGAGGTGTTCTGGGTGTGTCTCGGACTGGGAGTCCTGGGACTTGCGGGACTGGTGGGGCGGCGGGGGGAGGTCACGTGTGCCGGGGTGGCGTTTCCGGTGGTGGTCCTGCCGCCGGTGGCATTGATGCTGGCGTCGCAGATGTCGCCGCTGTATGTCGATCGGTACGTGCTGTACGCGCTGTCGGGGGCGCCGTTGCTGGTGGCCTGCGGGGCCGAGCGGGCGGCGCGGGTGGCGCGGGTGGTCGGGCGCCTGCGCGCCGGGTCCCGCTCGCGCAGGGGCGCCCCCGCCGCCCTGAGCGACGGCCGCCCGCACGACGACGGCCGCCCGCGAACACCCCCTCTGCTGCCGCTGCCCTACGGCACCCTCACCGGTGTTCTCGCCCTCGCCCTCTCCCTGCTCCACCAGTTCCCCCTGCTCCAGAAGGACCGGGAACCCGGCCACCGGCCGGACGATCTCGGCGCGGTCTCCCGGCTGGCCGCGCGCAACCTGCCCCCCGGCGCGTCCGTGCTGTTCTTCCCCGGGTCGATGCGGAACGCGGCGCTCACGTATCCGGGGGCCTTCCGCGGGATCCGGGACGTGGCGCTGGTGACGGGGGCCGCCGAGTCCGGGACGCTGTACGGGCGGGAGGCCGGGCCGGTGGAGGTGCGCCGGAGGCTGGCGCGGCTGGACCGGGTGTGGGTGGTCGCGGACGGGAAGCTGCTCGCCGGCCGGGGTGCGCCGCGCGACCCCGTCGAACGGGCCAAGGCGACCGTGCTCGGGCAGCAGTTCGTGTCCCGCCGGGAAGCCGTGCGGGGCGGGGTGACCGTACGGCTCTACGTCCGCCCGCTCAGCGGGCTGCCCGGGCCTCCGCCTCCGCCGCCGCGTCCAGAGCGGTGGTGAGCTGGTCCAGCCGCGCGCGCAGCTCGACGATCTCGGCCAGCTCGAAGCCGGTCGCCGACATGATCCGGCGGGGCACCTCCAGGGCCCGCTCGCGCAGTGCCGTGCCCTCCTCGGTGAGCTGGACCAGGACCGAGCGCTCGTCCTCGGCGCTGCGCTCGCGCCGCACCAGACCGGCCACCTCCAGCCGCTTGACCAGCGGGGACAGCGTGCCCGAGTCGAGCCGCAGCTGTTCGCCGAGCTTCTTCACCGGCAGCTCGCCCTGTTCCCACAGCACCAGCATCACCAGGTACTGCGGGTAGGTCAGCCCGAGGTCCTTCAGGATCACGCGGTAGACGCCGTTGAAGGCACGGGACGCGGCGTGCAGGGAGAAGCAGATCTGGCGGTCCAGGCGCAGCCAGTCCATGTCGTTCATGACTCCAGGGTAGCTCTTGGGAGCCATTTAGTTGTGCACAACTAAATTGTGTGCTCTACTTGTGGTCGCAACGAACCGCCACACCCCAGAGGGATGGTCTTCATGGACGCGCTCTACACCGCCGTCGCCACCGCCACCCACGGCCGCGAGGGCCGTGCCGTCTCCTCCGACGGCAGGATCGACCTGGCCCTGGCCATGCCGGTGGAGCTGGGCGGCAACGGCCAGGGCACCAACCCGGAGCAGCTCTTCGCCGCCGGGTACGCCGCCTGCTTCGGCAGCGCCCTCGGCCTGGTCGGCCGCCAGGCCAAGGTCGACGTCAGCGACGCGGCCGTGACCGCCGAGGTCGGCATAGGCAAGCAGGGCGAGGGCTTCGGGCTGAAGGTCACCCTGCGCATCGAGCTGCCCGGCACCGTGGACGAGGAGACCGGCCGCAAGCTGGTCGAGACCGCCCACCAGGTCTGCCCGTACTCCAACGCCACCCGCGGCAACATCGACGTCGACCTCGTCATCGAGTAACGCGGAGCACGTCCGAGGGGGCCGGTCCCGGTCGGGGCCGGCCCCCTCGTGCACGGGTCACGCCGAGGTCAGTGCGTCCGGGGCCGCCGCCTGGCCCGGGATCCGCACCGGCCGCGGCCCGGGCGCCGGCTCGCTCAGCAGCAGCGTCCGGACCACCCGTTCGGCGGCCCGCCCGTCGTCGTACGTGCAGAACCGGGCCCGGAAGTCCGCGCGCAGCCGCGCCGACTCCCCGTCCCGCCAGGCACCCGAGGCGAACAGCCCGGCCAGCTCGCGGTACGAGCAGGACACATGGCCCGGCGGCTCGGCGGTGATGTCGAGATAGGTGCCCCGGCTCGCCCGGTACGCGGGCCAGTCGTCGGCGTGCACCACGATCGGCCGGTCCAGGACGGCGTAGTCGAACATGACGGACGAGTAGTCGGTGACCAGCGCGTCCGCCGCGCGCAGCACGTCCGCCGTCCGGGGTTCGTCGGTCGCGTCGACCACGATCCGGCGGCGGGCCAGCTCCGCGAGGCCCATGCCCCGCGCGGGACCGGTCGCCAGCGACGGGTGCAGCCGGACCACGAGTGTGTGCCCCTCGCCGAGGTCGGCCGCGAACCGGGCCAGGTCGATCCGGTCCACGTGCCCGCCCCGGCGGTAGTCCCGGCGGGTCGGCGCGTACAGCACGACCGTGTGGTCCGCCGGGATGCCGTGCCGCTCCCGGAAGTCACCGGGCCCGCCGTTCACCAGCACGTCGTTGCGCGGGCTGCCGGTGCGCACCGACGTGAAGTGGCAGGGGTAGGCCCGCTCCCACACCAGCTCGGAGTGGTGGTTGGCGACCAGGCTGTAGTCCCAGCGGTCGGCCCGGCGCAGCATCTGCGGCACGTCGAAGCCGAGCCGGGCGCCCGGCTTGTCGAGCAGGTCGGCGCCCACGTACTTCAGCGGGGTGCCCTGGTGGGTGTGGATGTGCACGCTGCCGGGGCGTTTGACCAGGGAGCCGGGCCAGTTGACGTCGTTGACGAAGAACTTCGCCCGCGCGGTCACCTCCAGATAGCGCCGGGAGCCGAGGATCACGTGCTCCACGTCGGGCGGCAGCTGCGCGGCCGTCTCCGCGTCCCGCACCACCCACACCCCGCGCAGCTGCGGGGCGATCTCGCGGGCCGCGGCGTGGACGGCCGCCGGGTCGCCGAGCAGGCCGCGGTGCGAGGACGCCGAGTAGACCACGAGGTTCTCGTCCAGCGGACGGCGCGCGTGCACGGCCGCCCAGCCGGCGCGGGCCCGGCCTGCGGCCACCTGGCGCACCCGGTCCGCCCGCCGGGCCGCCTCCCTCCCGGCCCGCGCCGCCTGCCGCTTGAGCCGGTACCCGGTCCAGGACCCCTCCAGCACGGCGACCTCGCCGTCCACCGGGGCGCCCGCCGGCCGGTACCGGCGGAACATCTCCGCCGTGCGCCGGAAGAACTCGGCCCTGTCGGCGGGCGGCAGCCGGTCCGGCTTGGCGAGGATGTCCAGGCAGTGCTCGCCCATCTTGCGGTGCAGGTAAGGCCGCCACTGCGCCAGCTCCGGCCGCTCGGCCACGAAGGCGAAGACCCGCTCGTACTGGTCGTGGATGTCGAAGTGCTTGCGGCTGGTGGTGGACAGGATGTTGCCCTGGCGGCGCTGCCGGTAGTTCAGGCAGATCCGGTCCAGGGCGGCGATCCGGCGGGCGCTCAGCATGACCGGGAACGTCCAGGGCGTGTCCTCGTAGTAGCCCGGCGGGAACTCGAAGCCGTTCTCCGTGACGAACGCGCGCCGGTACACCTTGTTCCAGACCACCATCAGCAGGTCCAGGATCTGCGGGTACTCCGAGACGGCGAAGACGGCGGGGGCCTCGGCCAGGACGGGCGCGAGGACGTTGCGCCGGGTGCCGCCCCACCAGTAGGTGCGCGCGTAGTCGAAGACGAGCACGTCCGGGTCGTCGGCCTCGGCGAGCCGGTCGGCGACGGCCCGCAGCGCGCCCGGGGTGAGCGTGTCGTCGCTGTCCAGGAAGAACAGGTAGTCGCCGGTGGCGTGCGGGAGGCCGGCGTTGCGGGCCCGGCCGAGGCCCACGTTCTCCGGCAGGTGCAGCACCTTCACGCGCGGGTCGCGCTCGGCGTACTCGTCCAGGATCGCGCAGCAGCCGTCCGGGGAGCGGTCGTCCACGGCGATCAGCTCGAAGTCACCGAAGGACTGCCCGAGCACCGAGTCCAGGCACTCGCGCAGAAAGCCCTGCACCTTGAAACAGGGCACGATCAGACTGAAGCGGGGCACGGCGGGGTCAGCTCCTCACGAGGGTCGCGGCGGCGGGGGCGGGGATGCGTTCCGCGAGCGGGACCACCGGCGGGACCGCCTCCGGCGGCTCCCCGAGCAGCACCCGCCGGACCACCCGCTCGGCGGCCCGCCCGTCGTCGAACTGACAGAACCGCTCCCGGAACACGGCCCTGAGCGCCCGGGCCTGCGGGCCGGCGTACGAGCCGTCGCGGAAGACGGCGGCCAGTTCCTCCGGGGTCCGGGCGACCGGTCCGGGCGGCTCGGCCATCAGGTCGAAGTAGACGCCCCGCGTCTCCCGGTACACGTCCCAGTCGTCGGCGTACACGACGATCGGCCGGTCCAGGTTGGCGTAGTCGAACATGATGGACGAGTAGTCGGTGACCAGCGCGTCCGCGGCCAGGCACACGTCCTCGGAGGAGCGGTGCCCGGTGACATCGATGATCCGGTCCGAGCCCCGGGAGCGCCCTCGGTCGTAGAAGTAGTGGGCGCGCAGCAGCACGACGACGTCCTCGCCGGCCGCCTCGCAGAACGCCTCCAGGTCCAAGCCGGGCTCGAAGCCGGTGTGGTGGTCGCGGTGGGTCGGCGCGTACAGCACGGCGGTGCTGCCCTCGGGGACGCCCAGTTCCCGCCGGATCCGGGCCACGTCGCTCGCGGTCGCGGTGTAGAAGACGTCGTTGCGCGGATAGCCGTACTCCAGATGCTCGTAGGAGCCGGGGAAGGCGCGCTCCCACATCTGGGTGGAGTGGCGGTTCGACGACAGGTTGAAGTCCCAGCGGTCGACCCGGCCCAGCAGCTTGGTGAAGCTGCCGGACTGCGCGGCCACCACCGGGTACGTCGACTGGTCCACGCCCATCGTCTTCAACGGGGTGCCGTGCTGGGTCTGCAGGTGCACAGTGCCCGGCCGTTTGACCACGCCCTCGGCGAAGTTCGCGTTGTTGACGAGGTACTTCGCGCGGGCCAGCACCTCCCAGTAGCGCCGGGAGCCGATCACCGCGTACTCGACGTCGTCCGGTACGGCGTGTTCCTGGCCGGCCTCGACCAGGAACACCGAGCGGATGTGCGGGGCGAGTTCGCGGGCCTTGGCGTGGATCGCGGCCGGGTTGCAGGCGTAACCGCGGCCCCAGTAGGCGCAGTACACCGCGAGGTTCGGGTCGAGCGGGCGGCGCAGGTCGCGGGCGTAGCGCAGCCGGGTGCGCAGCAGGTGCGGGCGGGGCAGCCGCCCGGTGGTGCCGCCGGCCGCCCGGTTGACGCCGCGCAGGGCGCGGAAGGCGGTGTACGCGCCCGCCGCCAGCAGCCGGTGCTGCACCCCCAGGCTGCCGCCCGGCACCCGGTGCCCGGCCGGCCGGTGCCGCCGGTAGAGGCGGGCCGCCCGGCGGAAGAACGCCCGGCGCCCGGTCAGCAGCCGCTCCGGCCGGGCCGCCGTCTTCAGCACCACGGAGAACAGCTGGTCGAACAGGGGCCCGGTCCGCTCGGCCGGCAGGCCGCTGTCGGCCGCCCGCGTCAGCACCCGTTCCACCTGGTCCAGCAGGGTGTGCTGGTGCGGTCCGGGCAGATTGAGCCGGCTGCCCTGCCGCCGCAGCCGGTGCCGTACGACGGCCTGGCGCAGCACCGCGATCCGTCCGGCGGCGACGGTCACCAGCCCGCCCCAGCCGATGTCGGTGAAGTGCCCCTCGGGGAAGACGAGTTCGCGCTCGACGAGGAAGGCGCGACGGTAGACGGCGCTCCACGCCGGCAGCTGCACACCGGTCAGCGCGGGCCGGTCGGCGGGGGCGAAGGCACCCTTCGGGGCGCCGGCGAGCAGCGGCGCGGCCGGGTTCGCCGGCTCGCCCTCCCACCAGGGGACGCGCTCGTGCTCGGCGTACAGCACGTCCACGCCGGCGGTCTCGGTGAGCCGGGCGTCCAGCGCGTCCAGTGCGCCCGGCAGCAGCAGGTCGTCGCCGTCCAGGAAGAGCAGATAGGTACCGGTCGCCGCCCGCATCCCGGTGTTGCGTGCCCCGCTCAGCCCGGCGGACGGCGGCGAGTGGACGGGGGTCACCCGGGAGTCCCGCTCGGCGTACCCGGCGGCGACCTCGGCGGCCGGGGCGTCGGGGGCGTCGCAGACCGGGATCAGCTGGAGGTCGCCGAAGGACTGGCCGAGGACCGAGTCCAGCGCCTGGGACAGCCGGCCGGCGACGCCGTGGGACGGGACGATAACGCTGAAGCGGGGCATTCTGTTCTTTCTGTCGTCTTGCGGACGCGGCCGGGCCGTCCCGCCGGGCGCCAGGTGGACGGCCGGCTCGGGGTGGGCCGCGTCGAGCCGAGGGGCATGGGAACTCCCGGGAGGACCAACGGTGTTCAGTGGCTGTCGGTGACGGGAAGGGGACCGGAAGGTTGCGGCACGGTGGCCAGCGGCGAACGCGCACGGGCCGCCGGCACCGGCTTCCGCTCCGCGAGCGGCACCACCGGCGGCAGCTCCGTCTCGCCCAGCACCACCCGGCGTACGACCCGCTCGGCGGCCCGCCCGTCGTCCCACGGGCAGAACCGCTCCCGGAACGCCGCCCGCAGCTGCGCCGAGCGCGAGCCGCACCAGTCGCCGGTGGCGAAGACGTCGATCAGCTCGTCCTCGCTGCGCGCCACCGCGCCCGGCGGGAAGGCCCGCAGGTCGATGTAGACACCGTGGACCGCCTCGTACGCCGCCCAGTCCTCGGTGTGCACCACGATCGGCCGGTCCAGGCCCGCGTAGTCGAACACGACCGGCGCGTGGTCGGTCAGCAGCGCGTCGGAGGCCAGACACAGCTCCGCCGGGTCCGGGTGACCGGAGACGTCGATGATCCGGGTGCCCTGCACGGGGACGTGGGTGCGGGCCAGGACCACGAAGCGCGGGCCCAGCCGGCGCAGGATCCGCTCCAGGTCGAGCAGCGGGTGCTGGGTGCGCCGGTGAGCGCGACGGGCGGGCGCGTACAGGATCGCGACCGCGCCCTCCGGGACGCCCAGCGAGGCGCGCAGCCGGGCCACGTCCGCCGCGGTCGCCCGCTGGAAGACGTCGTTGCGGGGCAGCCCGTACTCCAGCGTGGTGTAACCGCCCGGGTGGACGCGCTCCCAGGTCGAGGTGGCGTGCCGGTTGCCGGACAGGACGTAGTCCCACTGGTCGACGGCCCGCAGCAGCTCCGCGAGGTCCAGGTCCCGGGCCGCCGCCGGGCGCTCCAGCAGGTCGAGGCCCGCGTACCCGAGCGGGGTGCCCTGCTGGGTCTGCACGAAGACCTGCCCGGGCCGCTTGCGCAGCCGCCCCTCGAAGCCGGCGTCGCTGACCAGGTAGCGGGAGCGGGCCAGCGCCGTCCAGTAGGCGGCCGTGCCGGGTCGCAGCCGCCGCGGACCCGCCGGTACGGCCTGCTCCCGGCCGGGCCGGGCGATCCACGCCGTGCTCAGCCGCGGCGCGTGCGCCCGGAACGCCTCCTCCAGCGCGGCCGGGTCCCCGCGCCCCTCCCGGGCGGCGAACACCGCCCGGTCGGAGCGCAGCGGCAGCCGCAGCTGGACCCGGTAGTGCAGCTGGAGAACACCGGTGCGCACGGCGCGGACCAGCTTCACCGCGGACTTCAGCGCCCGCCGGCGGACGGCCGCGGCCAGCCGGAGCACCCGGAAGGTGCGGTGCAGCCCGAAGCGGACCAGGGCGTGCCGCAGCCGCAGGCGCGCCCCCGGCACCCGGTAGCGGCGGTAGTGGGCGCGGGCCCGGCGCAGGAAGGCGCCGTGGCTGCCGCGCGGCAGCCGGCCCGGCCTGGTGAACACCGTCGCGTAGTGGTCGACCATCCGCCGGAACAACTCCGGTCGCCAGCGCGCGAGTTCGGGGCGCTCCTCGACGTACGCGAACACCCGGTCGTACTGCTCGAACAGGTCGAAGTGCCTGTCGCTGGTGGTGCCGAGGATGCTGCCCTGCCGGCGCTGCCGGTAGTGCACGCACACCCGGTCCAGGGTGGCGAGCGACTCCGCGGTCAGCAGCACCGGGAAGGTCCAGGGGGTGTCCTCGTAGTAGCCCGGCGGGAACCGGAAGCCGTGCTGTTCGACGAAGTCCCGCCGGTAGGCCTTGTTCCAGGCCACCATGAGCACCCGCAGCAGCCCCGGCCGGTCCTCCAGCCGGAACGGCGCCGGGCCCTGCTCGGTGAGGTGGGCGGCGAGCTGGTTGCGCACCGTGCGGCCGTCCCAGTAGGTGCGCGCGTAGTCGAAGACGAGCACGTCCGGGTCGCCGGTCTCCTTGAGCCGGTCGGCGACGGCCCGCAGCGCGTCCGGGGTGAGCGTGTCGTCGCTGTCCAGGAAGACCAGGTAGTCACCGGTCGCCTCGGCGAGCCCCACGTTCCGGGCCCGGCCCAGCCCCTGGTTCTCGGCCAGGTGGACGGGCTTCACCCGGGCGTCCCGGGCCGCGTACTCGTCGATGACCGCGCCACAGGCGTCGGGCGAGCAGTCGTCCACGGCGATCAGTTCCAGATCGGGATACGACTGCGAGAGCACCGAGTCCAGGCACTCGGAGAGATACGCCTGGACCTTGTACGCGGGGACAATGACACTGAACCTGGGCAAGGGGCATCCATGGGTCGGTCGGCGCGGGCGTTCTGCCCGGGAACGGCCGATGGAGTGACTCGGTTACGGCCCCGTACTGCATTCGGGTGACATCAGGTGAACGCGAAGAGGCGGGCCGGCGACGGCCCGCCCCACGCGAGATGTCCCTTCCGTGGCTACTTGACCGCGCCCGCCATCACCCCGGACACGAACTGCCGCTGGAACGCGAAGAACACGGCCAGCGGGATCACCATGGAGATGAACGCGCCGGGCGCCAGCACGTCGATGTTGTTGCCGAACTGCCGTACCTGCGTCTGCAACGCCACCGTGATCGGCTGGGTGCCCGACTTGGTGAACACCAGCGCCACCAGCATGTCGTTCCACACCCACAGGAACTGGAAGATGCCGAGGCTTGCGATGGCCGGCCCGCCGAGCGGCATCACCACCCGGGCGAACAGCCGGAGTTCACCCGCGCCGTCCAGCCGGGCCGCCTCCAGCAGCTCGCGCGGGATCTCCGCGAAGAAGTTCCGCAGCAGGAACACCGCGAACGGCAGGCCGAAGCCGGTGTGGAACAGGATCACCCCGAGGATCGTCCCGAACAGCCCGATCCTGCCGAAGAGTTCGGCGATCGGGATCAGCGCCACCTGCACGGGCACCACCAGCAGGCTCACCACGCCCAGGAACCACCAGTCCCGGCCCGGGAACTCCATCCACGCGAACGCGTACCCGGCCAGCGCCCCGATCACCACGACCAGCACGGTCGCCGGGACCGTGATCAGCACCGTGTTCACCAGGGAGTTGGTGATGTCGGAGTTCTCCAGCAGCTTCTGGTAACTGTCCACGGTCAGCTGGGACGGCTTGGTGAACACCGTCCACCAGCCGCTCGCGCTCATGTCCTGCGGGGTGCGCAGGGACGAGACGAGCAGACCGATGGTCGGCACCAGCCAGAACAGGCCCACCAGGATCAGGACCACCCGGACCAGCCCGCCGCTCAGCCGCTCCGCGATCCGGGACGCGACCGACTGCCCTGCCTTCGCCGTCCGGACCGGTTCGGCCTTGCCGATGCTTCCGGCGGTCGCCGTCATCGCCGTACCTCCCGCCGCAGCCGACGCACGTTGAACAGCATCACCGGGATCACCAGCAGCAGGAGGAACACCGAGATCGCGCTGGCGACGCCCGGCTGGCCCTCCGCGAAGCCCTTGCGGTACAGCTCCAGCGCCAGCACGTTCGCGTCGTCCTGGGAGGAGCCCGGCGCGATGATGAACACCAGGTCGAACACCTTCAGCACGTTGATCATCAGGGTGACGACCACGACCGCCAGCACCGGCGCCAGCAGCGGCACGGTGACCTTGCGGAACACCTGCCACTCGGTGGCGCCGTCCACCCGCGCCGCCTCCAGCAGTTCCCGGGGCACGCCCGCGAGCCCGGCCGCGATCAGCACCATCGCGAAGCCCGCCCACATCCACACGTACGATCCGATGATCGCCGGGGTGACCAGCGCCGGGCCGAGCCAGTCGACACCGTTGTACGGCTCCCTGAAGTTGCTCGCGGGCAGCCGGAGCCGCGCCCCGTCGGCCGCCGCGGGCAGGGTGAAGGTGCCGTCGCCGGACGCCTTCGTGGAAGCGACCACCGTGCCGTCCTTGACCGCCTCGATCCGCATCCCGGCATAGCCCACCTCGGACGGATCGGGCGCGCCGAGCTTGCCGACGCCCTTGCCGCGGGTGAAGTCCTGCCAGGTGGTGCCGGTGACCTTCCCCGGCTCCGGCTGCGCGGCGACGGCCCTCTTCGCGTCGTCCGGCAGCTGGTCCGGCGCGACACCGACCAGCGGCAGGGTCACCGGCCGCCCGGCGTGCACGGCGGCCTTGGTGACGAAGCCTCCGCCTTCGGCCACGAGCGGCGACTCGCGGCCCGGGTGCGCCTTCGGGAACGCCGACGACTGCGCGAACGTGTCGTGCACGCCCACCCACACCGCGTTCGCGACCCCCTTGTCCGGGTCCTGGTCGTACACCAGCCGGAAGATGATCCCGGCGGCCAGCATCGAGATCGCCATCGGCATGAAGACGACCAGCTTGAACGCCGTTCCCCAGCGCACCCGTTCGGTCAGCACCGCGAAGACCAGGCCCAGCGCGGTGGCGATCGTCGGCGCGAAAACCACCCACAGCACGTTGTTCTTCAGGGCGGTGCGGATGCCGTCGTCGGTGAAGAGGGTCGCGTAGTTGTCGAAGCCGGCGAAGCCGTCGCCGGAGGCGTTGTAGAAGCTGCGGACGACCGAGTACCCGATCGGGTAGACCACGAGCGCGCCGAGCAGCACCAGCGCGGGCAGCAGGAACAGCGCTGCCACGATCCTGCGGGTGCCGGTCACGCTCTTGCGACTGCGGGGCGCGGCGGGGCCCGGTGGGGCCCCGGCCGCCGCTGCCGACGCCATGGCCGGATCAGCCCCCGTTCCCGTAGGCCGCTGCCGCGTCCTTCTCCAGCTTCGCCTGGGCGCCCGCGACGTCCGTGGGGTTCTTCAGGAAGTCCTGGAGGTCCTTCCACTCGCCCTTGCCGGGCGTCCCGCCGAAGGCCTGCGGGGCCTGGTCGGACATGTCGAAGCGGAAGTCGTCGCCGGACGCGATCAGCGCCTTGGCGATCTTCTGCTGCACCGCGTTCGGGTACGCCGAGATCGGCACGTTCTTGTTCGGCGAGAGATACCCGCCGAGCTTCGCCTGGATCGTGGCCGCGTCCGGGGAGGCGAGGAACGTGACCAGGGCCTGTGCCGCCTTGGAGTCCTTCAGGATCACCGCCGCGTCACCGCCGGAGACCACCGGCGCGCTCGAACCGACCGCCGGGAACGGGAACACCTTCGCGTCCGTGCCCACCTTCGCCTTGGTCTCCCCGATGTTCACCTGCACGAAGTCGCCCTCGTACACCATCGCGGACTTCGGCTGGTCGCCGCCGGTGAAGGTCTGGGTGACCGACTGCGGGAACTCCGTCTGGAGCGCACCGGTCTGGCCGCCGGCCAGGTAGTCCTTCTTTCCCCAGATCTGGGCGAGTGTGGTCAGCGCCTGTTTCACCGACGGATCGGTCCACTTGATCTTGTGCTGGGCGAGCTGGTCGTACTTCTCCGGGCCCGCCTGCGACAGGTACACGTTCTCGAACCAGTCGGTCAGCGGCCAGCCGTCCGCGCCGGCCACCGAGAACGGGGTGACACCCGAGTCGTACACCGCGCGCGAGGCGGTCAGCAGGTTCTGCCAGGTCTTCGGCTCCTGGGCGCCCGCGTTCTCGAAGACCTTGGCGTTGTACCAGATCAGCGACTTGTTGGCGGCCTTGTAGTAGACGCCGTACGGTTTGCCGCCGACCTTGCCGATGTCCTGCCAGCCCTGCGCGTAGTTCTCGGCCAGCTCCTTGCGCGCCTCCGGTCCGAGGGGTTTGGCCCAGCCCTTCTCGACCGCCTGCTTGATGGCGCCGGGCTGCGGGAGCAGCGCGACGTCCGGCGGCTGACCGCCCGCGATCTTCGAACCGAGGAAGTTGATGATCGGGTCCTGCGCGGGTACGAACGTGACGTGGGCGCCGGTCCGCTTCTCGAACTCGGCGAGCACCTTCTTGAAGTTGGCCTGCTCCCCGCCGGTCCAGACGGCGGCCACCTCCAGACGGGCGCCGTTCAGCTTCGGCAGGGTCACGGTGGAGCCGGTGGCTCCGCTGCTCCTGTCCCCGTTGCCCTTCTTGTCGTTGTCACTGCCGGAGCAGGCGGAGAGCGCGAGCGCTCCCGCGAGCAGTGCGGCGAGTGTGGTGACGGCCCTGTGTGTCCGGAACGTGCTGCTCTTGCTGTGCATCACTTCCCCGTTCGTCGTTCTTCGTTGAACGCTGCTGAACGTCAGAACTCTGTCCCGTGCGCTCCGGTGTACGCCGGGCCGCTCGGGGCGGGCAAGAGCGCCTGCCCTGTCCACCGGCTCATCGTGACCGGCTCGTGACCAGGGGTGTATGCGTGCGGGTTCGCGGGGGCCAGGGGCGGGGCGGTCCCGCCGGGGAGGCGGCAGGTTCACCTGGAGGGATGACGGGCCTCCGCCGACTTCCCCGAGCGCCTTCCCGGAAGCCTCAGAGCAGGGACGGCACCTGCGCCGCCGCGACCTCGCGGGCGGCCCGCTCCACGGCGCTCGCCAGCAGCGCCAGGTCGGTCGGGCCGTTGCCCAGCTCCCGCACGGGCCGGCGGGCCGGCGGATCGCCCATGCGCTGCCAGTCCAGCGGGACGACCGTGGGCCGCTGGGTCGCGGTACGCGGGATACGGCCCGTCACCCGGCCGCCCTGGAAGCCCACGGTCCGCCCGTCCGCGTACGCCAGCGTGCCCCGCCCCGGCGCCGGCTGGTCCGGCCCCGGCTGCGGGGTGTCCAGCGTGACCCGCAGGGACGCCCGGCGCGCCGGCTCGGACTCCGCCGTACGGCCGCCGGTCCCGGCCGCCGCCACCAGGTGCACGCCGAGCCGCTCGCCGTCGCGGGCCACCGCCTCCAGCGCGCGTATCACCGAGCCGGCGGCGGGCCGGCCCGGCGAGCCGAGGGCGGGGGAGACCAGCGCGTCCAGATCGTCGACGACCACCACCAGCCGGGGCAACGGCGGTGCGGCCGCGGCCTGCTGCCGGGACGCCGCGCCCGGCCGCAGCCGCAGGGTGGAGCTGGGCGGCGACTCGATGTCACCGGAGGCGGAACCGGAAACAGAGCCGGATGCGGAACCGGCGTGGCCGGCGGCGGATGCGGTACCGGAGACGGAGCCGGGTGCGGAACCGGCGTGGCCGGATGCGGAACCGGCGTGGCCCGAGGTGGGCGTGCGCTGGGCCACCAGCCGGCCGGACACCTCCTGCCCGGCGTGCCACCGGGCGAAGTCCGTCCGGCCCAGCAACTCCGCCCGGCGCTTCAGCTCGGCGGCCAGCGACTGGGCGAACTCCCGCATGCGCACGGGGTCGTTGGCGATCAGGTGCGTGGTGACATGCGGTATGTCGGTGCACACACGCAGGCCCTCACCACGGCCGGCGCCCGTGCCGACGCCGTCCCGGCCGTCGAGCAGCACCATCGCCAGCCGGTCCGGGCGCTCGGCGGCGGCCAGCGAGGCGACCACGGCCCGCAGCAGTTCGGTACGGCCACTGCCGGCCGGGCCCTCGATCAGCAGGTGCGGGCCCTCGGCCACCAGGTCCGCGGTGACCGGACCGCGCGGCCCGGCGCCCAGCACCGCCCGCGCCCGCCCGCCCAGCGACTCCGTGTCGTCGGCCGCGTCCGCCCAGCGCGCCATCAGCGACGCCGGGGTGGCGCGGGCCAGGCCCAGCTCGTCCAGCAGCCGCGCCGACCGGGGCAGCGGCGTGGTCACGCGCGCGTGCCGCTCATCGGGCGGGCCGTCCGGGCGCAGCGGCGCCAGCGCCCGCGCGAACCGCTCCGCCCAGGCGGCGGAGACCGCGTCGACGGCGGCGCGCGTGCCGGTGCCGACAGGACCGCCCGGCGCCACCCGCAGCAGTTGCAGCGCGGCCGCGACGTCCCCGCTCAGCAGCGCCACGGCACCGCAGTGCCGGAACGTCGGCGTCACCGCGCAGGCGGCCTCGTACGTCCGTGTCACCGGGGAGGCCGGCGAGGCGGTCTCGGTCTCGGCGAGACACACCACGTGGATACCGGCCCGCGGCCCGGCCACGGCCAGCCGCGCGAGCGCGTCCCGCAGCGCCGAGCCGCCCGGATCCCCGTCCACGACGACGATCGTGTAGGGCCCCGCGAAGCCTCGGGCACCGCCGGCACCGGCGTCCTCCTTGGCCCAGGAGGGCCGCCGGGGCGAGGTGGCCTCCCGGTCGGCGGTGCTGCCGGGGGAGGGAGCGCCCTGGGCGGGGGTGCCGGTGTCCGCGGGGCGCGGGGCGTGTCCGGGGGTGACCGGCGTCCCGGCGGGGGTGCCGGAGGGTGCGGTCGGTCCCTGGTGGGCGGGGGCCGGCGTGGGGCCGGTGGCGCGGGCCGGGGCGGGGTGGGCCGCGGTGCGGCCCGTGGCCGCGTGGTCGTCCAGGCGGCGCAGCAGCTCCTCGGTGCGGGCCGCCGCCTGTTCGCGGTCGTAGGCCAGCAGCAGACGGCAGTCCTGGCCGTGCCCCGGCCGGACGTGCGGCAGCCAGCCCAGCCAGGCCCACTCGGCCGTGCGGTCCGCCACAGGCCGCGAGTGGTCCGCGCTGATCAGCACGATTTCGAGCAGGTCGGGGGAGTGCAGCGCGGCGAGCTGGGCCAGCACCGCGCGGGCCAGCCCGGACAGCCGGGGACGCGGGCCGGCCAGGCCCAGCGCGCCCGCCTCGCGCAGCGCGGCGGTCACCGGTACCGCAGGCAGCAGACCCGAGCCGTCCGGGGCGCTGCGGTCGGCCGTGCCGAGGCGCACGGTCAGCGCCTCGGGGTGTCCTGGCCCGCGCTCCCACAGGCGGGGCCCGGGGCCCAGCGCGGTCAGCAGCAGGGCGGCCGGGTCCGGCCAGGCCTCCGGCTGCCTCGGGACACCGGCTGTCGGTGCCGCGCCGGCGCGGGCGGCCGTGCCGGCGTACGTCCCGGGGCCGGCCGGCTGCTCGCCGCGTCCGCCGGCCAGCCGGCGCGCCCAGGCCCCGAGGCCGCGTCGCCGGGCGGCCTGCGGGGCGTCGGTACCCCTGAGGGGCGTCCCCTCGCGCCCGCCCGCCCGCGGATCCTCACCGGCGACCCCGTAGCGCCCCGCGTGGGTGTCCCCGCCGGCCGCCCCGCTCCGGCTCTCCGCACTCGGCGCGCCGGCCTGCCCGGGCACCACCGCAGACGGCCCCCGCCGGTGCTCCTGCGCCCCCGCGTCCCAGCCGGCGGCGCCATCGGGACCGTAGGCATGCTGCGCGGCCGCCCGACCGGAAGGGGCTCCCGCCCCACCGGAAGCGGACGCGTCCCCTCGGGACCGCCCCGCACCGGCCGACGAGACACCTTCCGCCCGGCCGAGGCGCCCCTCACCGGCGAGCGGCGACGCCTCGGTCCCGCCGGTCGGGTGCCCGGCACCGGCCGAAGGGGAAAGCCGTGCCCCGGAGCCTCCCGAGCCGTCCACCGCGGCCGGCCCCTCGCCGAAACCACCGGCACCGGGAGACGCATCCCTCGCGGCAGCACCGGCAGCACCGGCAGCACCGGCAGCACCGGCAGCACCAAGCGCACCGGCAGCACCGGCAGCACCAAGCGCACCGGGAGTACCGGAGGCACCGGACGCTGCAGCTGATCCGCCACCCGCTACGACCCGTATGCAGCCCTCCCCGTCGGCGACCGTCCGCACCCGCATCCCGGGACCCCCGCACGGGGCGACCCGCAGCGCCGACTCCCCTATCCGCAGCAGACCCCCGGCGGGAACCCGCACCGGCTGCTCCGAGACCCGCACGCCGTCGAGCGACGTGCCGTTCGTGGAGCCGAGGTCGGCGACGGAGACCCGGCCGTCCGCGTCGACGGTGACCACGCAGTGCAGGCGGGACACGTCGGGGTCGTCCAGCGGGACGTCCGCGTCGGCGGAGCGTCCGACGGTGATCCGGCCGCCGTGCAGCAGATGCACCCCGCCCGCGTCCGGTCCGGCGACCACGTGCAGCTGGGTCGGGGCCTCGTCCAGCTCGGGGTGGGGCTCGGGGGCGGCCGGCGCGCCGAGGGAGAGCACGGCGCCGTCGGTCAGCGGCGGTTCGCCGAGGGTGCTGCGCCGGGGGTCGAGCCGCTCGGTGCCCGCGTACAGCACCACGGACGCGCCGCCGGCCTCCCGCCCCGCTCCGCCCTCGCCGGTGACCGCCCCGGCCAGCGCCGACGCGACCGCGGCCAGCTCCGTGCCCGCGGGCGCCGTGACCAGCACGTCGCGGCTCACGGCGCGGCCCCGCTGCGGGGCCGGGCCGAGCGGGTCTACGACGGTCAGCCGGATCTGCATCGGCGTCAGCGGTCCCTTCTGCGCGGGTCTGCGCGGGCGCGGACTTCCCCCCACCCCACACGAGCACGTCGGCCAGCAGCCACCGGAGGCGTCCCAGCGGGCTGCTGGCAGCATCCTCGCACCTGCCACCGACAACGCGCCCCGGACCCGGGCACAAGTGATCTTGATTGGTCGGCTCTGCCCCCAAAAGTGCCTGACCAGTGCGCCGACGGCGATCAGTTGAGATCGGTCACGTCCGGTCCCGGCAACCGTGCGACCGCGACGTGCGTCTTCCCGTCCAGCCCGCCGCCGGACCGGTCCGGACCCCTCGAACATCCTCGGGAACGCTTACGTAGTGCCTCCAAGGACCCCACTACAGTGGTGCGGAACACCGGACACCGGAACGCAGGCAAGCAACAGCAAGCAGCAGGGAGCGCGTGACGTGCGGCCAGTCGGCAGCAAGTACCTGCTTGAGGAGCCGCTCGGACGCGGCGCCACAGGCACCGTCTGGCGTGCCCGCCAGCGCGAGACCGCGGGCGCCGAGGCGGCCGTGCCCGGCCAGCCGGGAGAGACGGTCGCGATCAAGGTCCTGAAGGAGGAGCTGGCGAGCGACCCGGACATCGTGATGCGCTTCCTGCGCGAGCGCTCCGTACTGCTCCGGCTCACCCACCCCAACATCGTCCGGGTCCGCGACCTGGTAGTCGAAGGCGATCTGCTGGCGCTGGTCATGGACCTCGTCGAGGGCCCCGACCTGCACCGCTACCTGCGCGAGAACGGCCCCTTCACGCCCGTCGCCGCCGCCCTGCTGACCGCCCAGATCGCCGACGCGCTGGCCGCGAGCCACGCCGACGGGGTCGTCCACCGCGACCTGAAGCCGGCCAACGTGCTGCTCCAGCAGCGCGACGGCCAGATGCACCCGATGCTGACCGACTTCGGCATCGCCCGCCTGGCCGACTCCCCGGGCCTGACCCGCACCAGCGAGTTCGTCGGCACGCCCGCCTACGTCGCCCCGGAGTCCGCCGAGGGCCGCCCGCAGACCTCCGCCGTCGACGTCTACGGCGCCGGCATCCTGCTGTACGAGCTGGTCACCGGCCGTCCGCCGTTCGCCGGCGGCTCCGCCCTCGAAGTGCTGCACCAGCACCTGAGCGCCGAGCCGCGCCGCCCCTCCACCGTTCCGGACCCGCTGTGGACGGTCATAGAGCGCTGCCTGCGCAAGAACCCCGACGAGCGGCCGAGCGCGGAGAACCTCGCGCGCGGGCTGCGGGTCGTCGCCGAGGGCGTCGGCGTGCACGCGAACGCCGCGCAGATCGCCGCCGCCGAGGGCGTCGGCGCGCTGCTCGCCCCGGACCCGGACCCGACCGCCGTCCCGGGCGTGCCCGGCGCCGCCGACCCCACCCAGGTGCTGCCGACGAACGCGCCGCAGGGGGCGTACGGCCAGCACGATCCCAATGCGGCGACCAGCGTGCTCCCGCACACCGGCGGCCCGGCCGGCGCCGCCGACCCCACCGCCGTCCTGCCCCCCGTCGGACCGGGACAGTACGGTCGGCAGGACCAGCAGCAGGACCAGCAGCCCGAGCAGCCGCACCCCTGGCAGACGCAGCTGCGGGCCGCGCGCGACCGCAACGAGCAGACCCAGATCCAGTACCTGGACCCGGACGAGGACCCGCTGCGCCGCCGCCCCCAGCGGCAGGTCGCCCGGCCCCAGCAGCAGCCCCGCCCGGCCCCGCAGCCCCGGCCCCAGCAGCCGCAGCCGCGCGGCCGGCAGCGGGCGCCGCAGGCCCCCGGCTACGGCTATCCGCAACAGCAGCCCCAGCAGTACGCCCCGCCGCAGCCGCAGCAGTACGCGCCGCCCGCCCGGCCAGAGCCGCAGCGGCCCGTACGAGAGCCCCGCGCGCCGCGGCAGCGCAGCGCCAACCCGATGAAGATCCCCGGTCTCGGCTGTCTGAAGGGCTGCCTGTTCACGATCGTCATCCTGATCGTGGCGAGCTGGCTGATCTGGGAGCTGACCCCGCTGCAGGACTGGATCGGCACCGGCAAGGGCTACTGGGACCAGATGAGCGACTGGGTCGGCAAGGTGGGCGGCTGGGTCAAGGATCTCGGCGGTTCGTCCGGCAGCGGGAACTGATCGCCGATTCAGGCGCCTGGTTCGGAGATTTGTCGACATCTGCCGGGTGATTTCCGTCTCCGCGGTGAAGGTTGGCTCGGCGGACGCGTAGTTTTGGCGACAACACGCGTCTGTAGGAGCAGTCTTGGCACGGAAGATCGGCAGCCGGTACACCGCGAACCAGATCCTGGGGCGGGGGAGCGCCGGCACGGTGTGGCTGGGCGAGGGACCGGACGGCCCCGTCGCCATCAAGCTGCTGCGCGAGGACCTCGCCTGCGACCAGGAACTCGTCGGACGCTTCGTGCAGGAGCGCACCGCGCTGCTCGGGCTGGAGCACCCGAACATCGTCACCGTGCGCGACCTCGTGGTCGACGGCAACGACCTGGCCCTGGTCATGGACCTCGTGCGCGGCACCGACCTGCGCACCCGGCTGGAGCGGGAGCGGCGGCTCGCCCCCGAGGCGGCCGTGGCGATCGTCGCCGACGTCGCCGACGCGCTGGCCGCGGCCCACGCGGCCGGGGTCGTCCACCGGGACGTCAAGCCCGAGAACGTCCTGCTCGACATGCAGGGCCCGCTCGGGCCGGGCGGCGCCCACCCGGCACTGCTCACCGACTTCGGCGTCGCCAAGCTGATCGACTCGCCGCGGCGGACCCGCGCCACGAAGATCATCGGTACGCCGGACTACCTGGCCCCGGAGATCGTGGAGGGCCTGCCGCCCCGGGCCGCCGTGGACATCTACGCGCTGGCGACCGTCCTGTACGAGCTGCTGGCCGGCTTCACGCCCTTCGGCGGCGGGCACCCCGGCGCGGTCCTGCGGCGGCACGTGACCGAGACCGTCGTACCGCTGCCCGGCATCCCCGAGGAGCTGTGGCAGCTGCTCGTGCAGTGCCTGGCCAAGGCCCCCGCCTCCCGGCTGCGCGCCTCGGAGCTGGCGGCGCGGCTGCGTGAGCAGCTGCCCATGCTGGCCGGGATGCCGCCGCTGGACGTGGACGAGCCGGACCTCTCCGAGGAAGCCGCCGAGGAGTCCGTGCCGTCGGCCCCGCAGGACGAGCCGGTACGGCGGCGGGGGGCGGTGTCCCTCGTCCCGGGAGCCAAGCCCGACTCCAACCGGGACACGCACACCTCGATGCGGGTGCCGGGGCCGGACGAGCTGGCCGGCGGGGCGCACGGGACCGCCCGCGTCCCCCGGGCCCCCGGTACGCCCCGCCCCGGCTCGGCCCGCCACAAGGCCGCGGTGCGGCGGCGCAGGGTGACGCTGGGGGTGGCCGGTGTGGTGGTGGCCGCCGTCGTGGCCGTCGGCGCGTGGCTCGCTTCCTCCGGCGGGGACGAGGACCGGCCGGCGCCGGCCACCCACAGCACGTCGGCCCCCTGACCCACCCGGGGGCTCCGCCCCTGACCCACCCGGGGGCTCCGCCCTCCTGGACCCCCGTTTTCCACCCACCCGCATCTTGCGGCCGGGCGGGCACGGCGGGAGGGGGCGTGCAGCGCCGGGCACCGTTCGGCCGAGGTCGCTTGCCACAGCCGTTACGCTGGAAGGCGTGGCAGTCGTCGATGTATCCGAAGAGCTGAAGTCCCTCTCCTCGACCATGGAGTCGATCGAGGCCGTCCTGGACCTCGACAGGATGAGGGCAGACATCGCCGTGCTCGAGGAGCAGGCGGCCGCGCCGTCCCTCTGGGACAACCCGGACGAGGCGCAGAAGATCACCAGCAAGCTCTCCCACCTCCAGGCCGAGGTCAGGAAGGCGGAGGCGCTGCGCGGCCGGATCGACGACCTCGCGGTCCTCTTCGAGATGGCCGAGGAGGAGAACGACCCGGACACCCGTGCCGAGGCCGAGTCGGAGCTGGCCGCCGTGCGCAAGGCGCTGGACGAGATGGAGGTCCGGACCCTCCTGTCCGGCGAGTACGACTCCCGTGAGGCGCTCGTCAACATCCGCGCCGAGGCCGGCGGCGTCGACGCCGCCGACTTCGCCGAGAAGCTCCAGCGCATGTACCTGCGCTGGGCCGAGCAGCGCGGCTACAAGACGGAGCTGATCGAGACCTCGTACGCCGAAGAGGCCGGCATCAAGTCGACCACCTTCGCCGTGCACTCGCCGTACGCCTACGGCACCCTCTCCGTCGAGCAGGGCACCCACCGCCTCGTGCGCATCTCGCCCTTCGACAACCAGGGCCGCCGGCAGACCTCCTTCGCCGGCGTCGAGGTGCTCCCCGTCGTCGAGCAGTCCGACCACGTCGACATCGACGAGTCCGAGCTGCGCATCGACGTCTACCGGTCCTCCGGCCCCGGCGGCCAGGGCGTGAACACGACCGACTCCGCGGTCCGCATCACGCACCTCCCGACCGGCATCGTGGTCTCCTGCCAGAACGAGCGCTCGCAGATCCAGAACAAGGCCACCGCGATGAACGTCCTCCAGGCCAAGCTGCTGGAGCGGCGCCGGCAGGAGGAGCAGGCCAAGATGGACGCCCTCAAGGGCGACGGCGGCAACTCCTGGGGCAACCAGATGCGTTCGTACGTGCTGCACCCGTACCAGATGGTCAAGGACCTGCGCACCGAGTACGAGGTGGGCAACCCGGAGGCCGTGTTCAACGGCGAGATCGACGGGTTCCTGGAGGCCGGGATTCGCTGGCGCAAGCAGCAGGAGAAGTAACTTTGTCGACATGACAACTGCCGCCTGAAGGGCGGCAGTTGTCTTATGTCTGGGTTTTACATCACACTCACAGGCTTCAACTCGCCGCAAAAACCGCCTCATTGGACATTGCGCCCGCAACGGCCTTGACGTTGCTTTGAAAAATGGGGAAGGGTGAGGCGCGGCATGCGTACTCGAGGGGCGCATGTGAACCGGGGGATCGAGTTGACGCGCTTCGTCACCAGCTGCCTCCGTCGATCACGGCACGCCCCATCGCGCCGCCTCATTGACGAACAGCTACTGGGGGTAGCAACCATATGACGAAGAAGACGCGGATCCGGGTCGCGCGGATAGCCGCCGGCGCCGTGATCGCGGCCGGTGCGTCGCTGACCGCCGCCGGCGCGGCTTCCGCGCTGGACCTCGATGTCCAGGCGGGTCCGATCAGCCTGGGCGTGAGCGGTGTCGGCGCCGACGGCGGCAACACCGACGGCGGCGGTGGCTGCCCGATCGGCATCTGCACCGACGGCGGCACCGACGGCGGTTCCACCACGACCGACGGTGGTTCCACTACCACTGACGGCGGCACCACCGACGGCGGCACGACCGACGGTGGGACCACCACGACCGACGGCGGCACCACCGACGGCGGCACGACCGACGGTGGGACCACCACGACCGACGGCGGCACCACCGACGGCGGCACCACCGACGGCGGCACGACCGACGGTGGGACCACCACGACCGACGGCGGCACCACCGACGGCGGCACGACCGATGGTGGGACCACCACCACGACCGACGGTGGCAACGGCAACTCGGGCGGCAACGGCAACTCCGGCGGCAACGGCAACTCGGGGGGCAACGGCAACTCGGGCGGCCACAGCACCGGCGGCGACAACGGCAACTCGGGCGGCAACGGCAACTCGGGTGGCAACGGCACCTCCGGCGGCGGCTCCACCGACGGCGGCTCCGGCAGCACCGGCGGCAACAACACCTCTCCCGAGGGCGGCAACAACAACGTCCCCCAGAACGAGGGCTCCTCGGCGCTGACCGCGACCGGCTCCGACGACTCGGCCCAGGGCGGCGGCAAGCAGCTCGCCGAGACCGGTGCCGGCCAGACCGCGTTCCTGCTCGTCGGTGCCGCGACCATGATCGCCGGCGGTATCGGCTTCCGTATCCTGCCCCGCCTGGTGAGCGGCCGGGGCGGCGCCGCCGCCTGACCGTAGCCACACGGTCACGCACGGCACGCGTACAGCACACGTAAGGGCCCGGAGCTTGGCGCTCCGGGCCCTTACGACGCTTTGTGCGGGCTCTTCCGCCCGGTCACACCGTCTGGTGCGCCAGCAGCGCCACAGCGGCGATCAGTACCGCGAGCAGCGCGATCAGCGCCATGGGGTTCAGTCCGTTCAGGCCTCCGAGGAGGCCCTCCTGCTGCAGTCGCTCGCGATTGGCACGGCACACCGGGCACCGGCCCTCACTCACAGGCGACGCGCAGTTCGCGCACACCAACCGGTCGTACGTCATGCGCTCGCCCTCCTTGCACCGGCCATCACATGTACAACGTTCGCCGGAACGAGAACGTTCCCCTTCGCTCCCGTTCTCCTTCGCTTCCCTCCCACTGTGCCAGGTTCCAGCGGAGCGTGCGCGGGACCCCGGAGAACGGGGCACGGGAAGGGGCCGGTACAAAAACGTACAAGTCTTGCCCAACCTCAACCTGCGACTGCACTTGCACACCGGGTTCGCGTATGGTCACGCTCATCTACCCCCGGCGACCCGTGGTGCATCCGTGATCCGATTCGACAACGTCTCCAAGGTCTACCCCAAGCAGACCCGCCCCGCACTCAGGGATGTCTCCCTGGAGGTGGAGAAGGGCGAGTTCGTCTTCCTCGTGGGGTCCTCCGGCTCCGGAAAGTCCACCTTCCTGCGGCTCATCCTCCGCGAGGAGCGGTGCAGCCACGGGCAGGTGCACGTGCTGGGCAAGGACCTCGCGCGGCTGTCCAACTGGAAGGTGCCGCAGATGCGCCGCCAGCTGGGCACCGTCTTCCAGGACTTCCGGCTGCTGCCGAACAAGACGGTCGCGGAGAACGTGGCCTTCGCCCAGGAGGTCATCGGCAAGTCCCGCGGCGAGATCCGCAAGTCCGTGCCGCAGGTGCTCGACCTCGTCGGGCTCGGCGGCAAGGAGGACCGCAGGCCCGGCGAGCTGTCCGGTGGTGAGCAGCAGCGCGTCGCCATCGCGCGCGCGTTCGTCAACCGCCCCAAGCTGCTCATCGCCGACGAGCCCACCGGCAACCTCGACCCGCAGACCTCCGTCGGCATCATGAAGCTGCTCGACCGCATCAACCGGACGGGCACCACCGTCATCATGGCGACGCACGACCAGAACATCGTGGACCAGATGCGCAAGCGCGTCATCGAGCTGGAGAAGGGCCGCCTCGTCCGCGACCAGGCCCGCGGCGTCTACGGCTACCAGCACTGACCGCAAGCACCCAGTTCCCGAAAGGCCTGAAGACCCCGCCATGCGCGCCCAGTTCGTCCTGTCGGAGATCGGTGTCGGTCTCCGCCGCAATCTGACGATGACCTTCGCCGTCATCGTCTCCGTCGCCCTGTCCCTGGCCCTGTTCGGCGGCTCGCTGCTGATGAGCGACCAGGTGAGCACCATGAAGGGCTACTGGTACGACAAGGTCAACGTCTCGATCTTCCTGTGCAACAAGCACGACGCGGAGAACGACGTGCACTGCGCCAAGGGCGCGGTCACCGAGGACCAGAAGAAGCAGATCCTCGTCGACCTCGACAAGATGCCGGTCGTCGAGAAGGTGACCTACGAGTCGCAGGACGAGGCGTACAAGCACTACAAGGAGCAGTTCGGCAACTCCCCGCTGGCCGGCTCGCTCACGCCGGACCAGATGCAGGAGTCGTACCGGATCAAGCTCAAGGACCCGCAGAAGTACCAGGTGATCGCGTCCGCGTTCAACGGGCGTGACGGCGTGCAGTCGGTGCAGGACCAGAAGGGCATCCTGGACAACCTCTTCCAGCTGCTGAACCTGATGAACCGGGGCGCGCTCGGCGTGATGGCGATGATGCTGATCGTCGCCCTGCTGCTGATCGTCAACACCGTGCGCGTCTCGGCGTTCAGCCGACGGCGCGAAACCGGCATCATGCGCCTGGTCGGTGCCTCGGGCTTCTACATCCAGGCGCCGTTCATCGCCGAGGCCGCGGTCGCCGGACTCATCGGCGGCGGCCTCGCCTGCGTCGCCCTCGTCGTCGGCCGGTACTTCACCATCGACCACGGCATGGAGCTGTCCCACAAGCTCACGCTGATCAACTTCGTCGGCTGGGACGCGGTGTTGACCAAGCTGCCGCTGATCCTGGCCACCAGTGTGCTGATGCCGTCGCTTGCCGCGTTCTTCGCGCTGCGCAAGTACCTGAAGGTGTGACGCATACCAAGGGGGCCGCACCGGCATCCGGCCGTACGGCCCCTTCGCGTTGCCCTAGACTCGCCGCCATGTCAGGCCGTGACCTGTTCTGTCAGCCCCGCCGCATCCGCCGTGGGGCCGCCCTGACATTGATCTTCGCCGGGGTGCTGGTCGCCGGTGCCGCCACCGGCTTCTTCCCGGAGTCCGACGGACCCGCGCGCCGGACCGCCGTCGGCCCGGCGGGTACGGCCACCCGCCACGAGGCCGTCGAGAAGGCCGCCGCCGAGGCGATGGCCGACGGCAAGTCCCCCATGGAGGCCGCCGAACGGGCCGTCAGCCGCAGCGGGGACCGCTGGGCCGCGGTCTACTCCGAGGGCGAGTACGAGGAGTTCCGGGACGCGCTCGACGGCCGCTACACCGGCGTCGGCCTGTGGGCGCGGCAGGAGCCGGACGGCCGGATCGTGGTGACCCGGGTGCAGCCCGGCTCGCCCGCCGCGGACGCCGGGATCCGCACCGGCGACCGGCTGCGCAGCGTCGACGGCGGCAAGGTCGACGGGCGGCCGGTCACCGAGGTGGTCGCCTTACTGCGCGGCGACGCCGAGGACGCCCCGGCCGGTACGACGGTCACCCTCGGTCTGGAGCGCGGTACGCGCGCGTGGACCGAGAAGCTGCACCGGGCCCGGCTGTCGACCGACTCCGTGACCGTGCGCCGGCTGCCCGACGGGGTCACCGTCCTCAAGATCGCCGCCTTCACCAAGGGTTCCGCCGACGCGGTCCGCGAGGCCCTGCGCACGGCACCGGCCGACGGCCGGACCGTCCTCGACCTGCGCGGCAACTCCGGCGGCCTGGTCACCGAGGCGGTGGACACCGCCTCCGCGTTCCTGGACGGCGGCCTGGTCGCCACCTACGACGTCGACGGCGTCCAGCGCCCCTTGCACGCCGCGCCAGGCGGCGACACCACCCGGCCCCTGGTCGTCCTCGTGGACGGCGGCACCATGAGCGCGGCCGAGCTGCTCACCGGCGCCCTGCAGGACCGGGGACGCGCGGTGGTGATCGGCTCGCGCACCTTCGGCAAGGGCTCCGTCCAGATGCCGACGAAGCTGCCCGACGGCTCGGTGGCCGAGCTGACCGTCGGCCACTACCGCACCCCCTCCGGGCACACGGTCGACGGCCGCGGCATCACCCCCGACCTGGAGGCGGGCGCGCACGCCCTGGAGCGGGCCGAGACGGTCCTCGCCGGCCTGGGGGACCCCTCGTAGCCACGGCTCGTGGCCACGCCACGTGGCCCCGCGTAATCGGCTGTACTCAGACCCCCTCTGTGGTGCGAAAATGGTCGGCACTATGAGCAAGGGAATGTACGTACCGAAGGAGTCCCAGCCCAAGCAGGGCGGCGGGGCCGCCAAGGCCAGGGACGGCGAGAAGGGCGGCAAGCGCAAGATCGTCGCCCAGAACAAGAAGGCCCGGCACGACTACGCGATCATCGACACCTACGAGGCCGGGCTCGTGCTCATGGGCACGGAGGTCAAGTCGCTGCGCGAGGGACGGACCTCGCTGACCGACGGCTTCGTCCAGATCGACCGGGGCGAGGCGTGGCTGCACAACGCCCACATCCCCGAGTATCACCAGGGCAGCTGGACCAACCACTCCGCGCGCCGCAAGCGCAAGCTGCTCCTGCACCGCGAGGAGATCGACAAGCTGGAGTCGAAGTCCCAGGAGACGGGACACACGATCGTGCCCCTCGCCATCTACTTCAAGGACGGCCGGGCGAAGGCCGAGATCGCTCTCGCACGGGGCAAGAAGGAGTACGACAAGCGGCAGACGCTGCGGGAGAAGCAGGACCGCCGGGAGTCGGAGCGGGCGATCGCGGCGGCGAAGCGCAGGCAGCGCGGTCTCTAGGCGGCCCGGCCGCCGGGAATAGGCTGGCATCGTCGGGCGTTGGTCACGTACGATGGCAGTGCACTCCACAGAGGGTGCGCGCCCCGCTCAGGCGGGATTGAAAAAACAACATGGGGATGATCGGTTTCGACAGCGGCTGTCGAAGCAGGGGAAGCGTGTCGAGGAAGCGGCAATGATCTCGTAAACCATATGTCGCAAAAAATAATCGCCAACACCAAGCGCGATTCCTTCGCCCTCGCTGCCTAAGTAGCGACTCGCGAAGTGTCAGCCCGGGGCTGTTCCCGACCCGGATCCTGGCATCAGCTAGGGAACTAAACCTCTAGACCCGGTCACGGGGTGTAGAGGGAAATCAAACAGTGACTGAGCCCGTCGGAGACTTGTCCGCGTGATCTCCGGGGCCGAGAAAATCGCAGCGGACTGCACACGGAGAAGCCCTGATTCCGCACCGTTGGACGCGGGTTCGATTCCCGCCATCTCCACGAGGCCCCTCCGGGGGTCGACCCCATGTGGGCGAAGGCCCCGTCGCTGGAAGCGACGGGGCCTTCGTCATGGGGTGGCGCCCCGTGGGTGCGGGTCAGGGGTCGGCTGCGGGTGCGTCGTGGCTGGTCGCGCCTTTTCCCGCGCCCCTTCGGGGCCGGTGAGCGTGGCCAACCCCAGGGCGAGGGCAGCGGCGGCGACCGGTGCGGCGTACGCGCCGGTGGGGGAGAGGTGTTCCGCCGCCCAGCCGCCCGTCGCCGAACCGCACGCGATGCCGGTGAGCAGTCCCGTCACCATCAGGCTCATCCCCTCGTTGAGCCGGCCGGCCGGGGTGCGCCGCTGTACCAGCGTCATGGCCGTCACCATGGTCGGCGCCGTCGCCATCCCGGCCACCAGCAGCGCTCCCGCCAGCACCGGAAGGGACCCGGTGGTGGCCGCGGCCCAGGGAAGGGCCATGAGCCCGGCCATGGCTGCCAGACACCAGGTGAAGCGCACCCTCGCCGGCCTCAGCGCGCCGTACGCCAGGCCCGCCGCGCACGACCCCGCCGCCTGGAGCGCGAGCACGGCACCGGCCGCCGCGCGATGCCCCTGCGCGTCGGCGTACGCGATCGTGACGACCTCCATCGAGCCGAACACCGCGCCGGTCGCGAGGAAGCAGGCCAGCAGCGGCGGGATGCCCGGGCTGCGCAGCGGCGAGGGCGCCAGCGAACGGGCCGTCGGCGGCGGCTCGGTCGCCCGCTGGGCGGTGAACAGCAGCATGCCCGCCAGGAGCAGCGCCGCCGCCGCGAGCGTGCCCGCCTCCGGGAAGAACGTGCCGGTCAGAAAGGACGCCAGCACCGGCCCGAGCATGAAGCACAGCTCGTCCGCGGCCTGCTCGAAGGCGTTCGCGGTGTGCAGCGCGCCGGGCTCGTCGCGCAGCAGATGGGCCCAGCGGGCGCGGGACAGACCGCCGATGTTGGGGGTGGCCGCGGTGCCGGCGTAGGCGGCGAACAGGGTCCAGTCGGGGGCGTCGTAGCGGACACACAGCAGCAACGCGAGGCTGCCCAGCACCGCGACGACCGTGGCCGGCAGCGCGACCCGGGCCTGCCCGTGCCGGTCCACCAGCCGGGCGAGCCAGGGCCCGGCCACCCCGGTCGCCGCGAGCCCGGTCGCCGAGACGGCACCGGCGAGGGCGTACGAGCCACGGGAACCGGCGATCATCACGACCGCGCTCACGCTGAACATGCCCATGGGCAGGCGGGCGAGCAGGTTGCCGGTGGTGAAGGCGCGGGCGCCGGGCAGGGCGAACAGGCGGCGGTATCCAGTGGAGCGCGGGGCTTTGGCGGCTATCGGGCTGTCTTCGGTGGTCTGTTGCGGCATGGCTCCACGGTCACCCGGAGTGGATCACCGGGTCCAACACCTTCCGCGTGCCGATTCACGCGCCGGCGTTGTAAGTTCGCGGCCATGTCCGCTCCCGTCCACTTGGACCCCCGCCTGCTGCGCGCCTTCGTCGCCGTCGCCGAGGAACTGCACTTCACCCGGGCCGCGGCCCGGCTGTACGTCGCCCAGCAGGCGCTCAGCCGGGACGTACGGCGGCTGGAGCGGGAGCTGGGTGCCGAGCTGTTCGTACGGACCACCCGGCAGGTCACGCTGACCCCCGACGGCGAGCGCCTGCTGCCCCACGCCCGCCGCGTCCTCGCCGCCCAGGACGACCTGCTGAGCGTGTTCGCCGCCGGCCAGGCCCGTCCGCTGCTGGTCGACATCAACACGCCGGGCCTGGTCACCGGCCGCCGGGTGCTGTACCGGGCCCGCGAACTCGCCCCCGACTGCGAGCTGATGGCCCGCTACGAGAGCGGCCTCACCGGAGCCGCGGCCGAACTGCTGGCCGGCCGCCTCGACGCGTCCTTCGGCCGGTTCGCCGGCCTCGACCCGGCGCTCCGCTCCGGCCTGGAGCAGCAGCCGGTGCGGTACGAGCCGATGGCTGTGGTCCTGCCCGAGGACCATCCGCTGGCCGGGTCGGCCCGGGTGCCGCTGTCCGCGCTCGCCGGGGAGACGGTGTACGCCGGGGCCGGCAACCCGCGGACCCGGGAGTGGACCGACCTGGCCCTGCGCCTGTTCACGGACCACGCCATCCGGCTCGCCCCGCCGCTCCCGCTGGCCGTCGGGGACGAGGAGTTCGGCCGCATCATGGCGAAGACGCGGACGCCGGTGCTGGCCGTCGTGGACTTCCCGCCCCTGCCCGGCACGGTACGGCGTCCCCTCGTCGACCCCGTTCCGCTGTCGCCCGTCTCCCTGGTGTGGCGGAAGGGGCTGGTCCATCCCGGACTGACCGCGCTGCGGACGGCGGTGGCCGAGATCGCGCGGGGGGAGGGGTGGCTGCGGCGGCCTGCCGGTGGATGGATTCCGGCCATGGATACGGAGGTGATGAACCAGGGCGTGCCGGACGGGACCGGCGCCCGCCCGTGACGACCCGGCGAACGGCACCCCTCCGCGTGCGCTACATTCATGGCCCGGGCACAGGTGGCAATGGATCGTGAGCGCGCCCGGAACTGTCCCGTGGGGGGATGCAAGCGCGTGAAAGAGTGGCCGGAAGGCGCCCAACCCGAAGAGCAGACAGCGGCGTCCGCGGGGCGAGGTGTGCCGGTGGACGAGGGCGACGAGCAGATGAATCCGGACGCGGCTGCGGACGTGGACGAGACGGCGGCCTCCGCGGAGCCCACCGACACCACCGAGCCCGACCCCTCCCAGCCGGCCGACCCTGCTGACGCCGAGCCCGCGCAGTCCGGGTCCCCGGAACCCGTCGCTTCCACGGAGTCCGCCGCGCCCGCCGAGCCTGCTGACGCCGTGGAGTCCTCCGAGGTGGCTGAGCCCGCGCAGTCCGGGTCCCCGGAATCCGGTGCTTCGGCGGAGTCCGCCGCGCCTGCTGACGGCGTGGAGTCCTCGCAGGTGCCCGGGCCTGCGCAGTGCGAGGCCGTGGAATCCGGTGCTTCGGTGGAGTCCGCCGGGCCTGCTGAGCCTGCTGACGTGGAGTTCTCCGAGGTGGCTGAGCCTGCGCAGTCCGGGGCCCCGGAATCCGGTGCTTCCGCGGAGTCCGCCGGGCCCGCTGAGCCTGCTGGCGCCGTGGAGTCCTCCGAGGCGCCCGGCCCCGCGCAGTCCGAGGGCGGGGAATCCGGTGCTTCGGCGGAGTCCGCCGCGCCCGTCGAGCCGGAGGGCTCCTCCGGGAGCGTCGGCGATTCGGTGGTGCCCGTAGCGGGGCCGGACGACGCGACCGTCCAGTTGGACGACGTACGGCTCGGTGCGCCGCGCGCGGGGGCGGCCGTGGGCGATCCGCGGGCCTCCGACGGGCCGGTCTTCGTGGACGAGTCGGGCCGTCGCAGCCGCCGTTTCCGCCGGCTCGGCCAGGCCGTGGCCGTCGCCTGCGCGGCCTACGCCGCCGTCATCGTGGCCACCTTGCTGTCCGGCAACTCCGCCGCCCCCTGGCTGCCCGTGCCGGGCCAGCACGAGGACAAGCCGGCCGGCAAGGTGGAGACCTCCCCGCTGCCCAGCGCCTCCACGACCCAGGTCCCGCCGGGTACCGGCGCGGTGACCGGGCCGGCCGCGGGCACCGTGGCGACCGGCACCGCCGTACCGGGCAGCGCGGCGCCCGCCGACGCCCCGGCCGACGTCTCCGCCTCGGGCGAGCCGTCGGCCGGCACCGCCTCCGCGCCCGGCACCTCGGCCGCCCCGTCCCCGTCCCCGGCCGTGCCCTCCACCGGCGAGAGCCCGGCACCGTCCGCCTCGGGCACCGCGACCGCTCCGGCGCCCACGCCGACCCCGCCGGGCCCCGCCCACACCCCGCCCGGCCGAACCCGGCACCCGCACCCCAAGCTCTCCCTCTGACCAGGCGGAACACCCTCAGATGGCTTCACACCCCCGGCGCCGTGCCCGGCTGCCGCTGCGCTACCTGCTGCCCCTCCTGGTCCTGGGCGCGACCCTGGCGATGCTGATGCTGCGCGGCTACGTGCACAACGAGATCCTCGCCGACCACCGGGTCCGGCCCGCCGCGGCCAACGACGAGGTGCCGCGGCGGATCCTCGACGGCGGCCCGGTCATCGACACCCGCCACGGCCGCAGCACCAGCCTGCGCATCCCCGACCACCGCATCGTCCTCACCTTCGACGACGGCCCCGACCCGACCTGGACCCCGAAGGTGCTCGACGTCCTGAGGAAGCACCACGCGCACGCGGTCTTCTTCGTCACCGGCACCATGACCTCCCGCCACCCCGAGCTGGTCCGGCGCATGGTCGCCGAGGGCCACGAGGTCGGCCTGCACACCTTCGACCACCCCGACCTGTCGTACCACTCCACGAAGCGCATCGACTGGGAGCTGTCCCAGAACCAGCTGGCGCTCGCCGGCGCGGCCGGCATCCGCAGCTCGCTGTTCCGGCCGCCGTACTCCTCCTCCGCCGACGCCCTCGACAACCGCTCCTGGCCCGTCACCCGGTACATCGGCGGCCGTGGCTACCTCACCGTCGTGGACGACGCCGACAGCGAGGACTGGCGCAGGCCGGGCGTCGCGCGGATCATCCGGAACGCCACCCCGCACGGCGGCCGGGGCGCGGTCGTCCTCATGCACGACTCGGGCGGTGACCGGCACCAGACCGTGCAGGCCCTGGACACGCTCCTGCCCCGCCTCCAGCAGCAGGGCTACACCTTCCAGACGCTCACCGGCGCGCTGCGGGCGCCGAGCGCGGACACCCCCGTCACCGGCCTCGACCTGTGGAAGGGGAAGGCCTGGGTCCTGCTGGTGAAGGGCGCCGACAACCTCACCGCCGTCCTGGTGGTGGGCCTCGCGGTCGTCGGCTGCCTCGTCCTCGCCCGCTTCGGGCTGATGCTGCTGCTTTCCGGCGTGCACGCCCGCCGCACCCGGCGCCCCGGCTTCCGCTGGGGCGAGGGGCCGGTCACCGAACCGGTGTCGGTGCTGGTGCCGGCGTACAACGAGGCCAAGTGCATCGAGAACACCGTCCGGTCACTGACCCGCAGCGAGCACCCCGTCGAGGTGCTCGTCATCGACGACGGCTCCGGCGACGGCACGGCGGACCTCGTCGAGGCACTCGGCCTGCCCGAGGTCCGGGTGATCCGCCAGGCCAACGCGGGCAAGCCGGCCGCCCTCAACCGGGGCCTGGCGAACGCCCGGTACGACCTGGTCGTGATGATGGACGGCGACACCGTCTTCGAACCGGCCACCGTCCGCGAACTCGTCCAGCCCTTCGCCGACCCGCGCGTCGGCGCCGTCGCCGGCAACGCCAAGGTCGGCAACAAGAACCGGCTCATCGGCTCCTGGCAGCACATCGAGTACGTGATGGGCTTCAACCTCGACCGGCGGATGTACGACGTCCTGCGGTGCATGCCGACCATCCCCGGCGCGGTCGGCGCGTTCCGGAAGTCCGCGCTGCAGCGCGTCGGCGGCATGAGTGACGACACGCTCGCCGAGGACACCGACGTCACGATGGCCCTCCACCGCGACGGCTGGCGCGTGGTGTACGCCGAGAAGGCCCGCGCGTGGACGGAGGCGCCGGAGTCGGTCCAGCAGCTGTGGTCCCAGCGCTACCGCTGGTCGTACGGCACCATGCAGGCGATCTGGAAGCACCGCCGCGCCCTGTTCGAACGGGGCCCGTCGGGCCGCTTCGGCCGGGTCGGCCTGCCCCTGGTCTCCCTGTTCATGGTCGTCGCCCCGCTGCTGGCCCCGCTGATCGACCTGTTCCTCGTCTACGGCCTGGTCTTCGGCCCGACCGGGAAGACGATCGCGGCCTGGTTCGCCGTCCTCGCCGTCCAGGCGGTCTGCGCGGCCTACGCCTTCCGCCTGGACCGCGAACCCCTCACCCCGCTCCTGTCCCTCCCGCTCCAGCAGATCCTCTACCGCCAGCTCATGTACGTCGTCCTGCTCCAGTCCTGGATCACCGCCCTGACCGGCGGACGGCTGCGCTGGCAGAAACTCCGCCGCACGGGAGGGGTGGCGGCACCGCCCGCCGAGCACCGGTCCGCGGCCCCGGTGGGATGACGGCGGGCCCGCCCTACTCGGGGTGGGTCACCGCTTCCTTCTGCAACTGGACGGCAGCCAGCAGGCTCAGCCCCGGTTCGGCCTGGCGCAGCGCCCTCACCGCGGCGACCGAGGCGATGTCCCCGGTGAAGCCGACACCGGCCAGTCTGGCGCGGACCCACTCGGCACGCAGCCGCCCCTCACTGGCGCCGGCGGTGGCCCCGACGAGCGCGACCGCCCGCTCCAGCCCCGGCCGCTCCTCCTCCGGGGCCCCGGCCAGCGCCTCCCGCAGCGCCGCCGCGACCAGGTCGGAGTCTCGGATGACCAGCACGTGGTCCTGCTTCCTGCCCAGCCCTGTCAATCCCTTCATACGGATCATGCTGACGCCCCCGCCCCGCCCGCTCCAAACGACTTGAGGAGATCCAGAGGCTTGTCGGCGGTGGGCCTCACCGGCCGGTTCCCGGCCGAGTGAGAGCAAAGTTCCCTTCCGGTCACCCACAGCCACAGGGCCGAAACCCGGCCTCCCTACCTTCGGGCTCAGTCAGTGGTTGGCAGACCGAGCAGCCGGAGCCCCGTGGAGGCGTGATGACACCCCCAGCCCCAACCCGTCGCAGTGGCCGCTGGATCGAGCGCTGGGATCCGGAGGACGAGGGATTCTGGAAGTCGACCGGGGAACGGATCGCCCGCCGGAACCTGTGGTTCTCCGTGCTCTCCGAGCACATCGGTTTCTCCGTCTGGACCCTGTGGTCCGTGCTGGTCCTGTTCATGGGCCCGGAGTACGGCCTCACCCCGGCCGACAAGTTCCTGCTGACCTCGGTGGTCACCCTGGTCGGCGCGGTGGTCCGGGTGCCGTACACCTTCGCCGTGGCCGTCTTCGGCGGCCGCAACTGGACGATCGTCTCGGCCGGCCTGCTGCTGGTCCCGACCACCGCCGCGTTCGTGGTGATGGAGCCCGGGACGTCGTACTCCACCTTCCTCCTGGTGGGCCTGCTCGCCGGCATCGGCGGCGGCAACTTCGCGTCCTCCATGACCAACATCAACGCCTTCTTCCCGCTGCGGAAGAAGGGCTGGGCGCTCGGGCTCAACGCGGGCGGCGGCAACATCGGCGTGCCCGTCATCCAGCTCATCGCGCTCGCCATCATCGGCGCGAGCGGCGGCCCGCGCGTGCTGCTCGGGATCTACATCCCGCTGATCGTCGTGGCCGCGGTGCTGGCCGCGCTGTTCATGGACAACCTGGCCTCGGTGAAGAACGACACCGGCGCGGCCAAGGACGCCGCCCGGGACGCCCACACCTGGATCATGGCCTTCCTCTACATCGGCACCTTCGGCTCGTTCATCGGCTACAGCTTCGCCTTCGGCCAGGTCCTGACGAACGGGTTCGGCCGGACCCCGCTGCAGGCCGCGTACCTCACCTTCATCGGCCCGCTGCTCGGCTCCCTCATCCGCCCGCTCGGCGGCTGGCTCGCCGACCGCTACGGCGGCGCCCGCATCACCCTGTGGAACTACGTCGGCATGGCCGCGGCCACCGCCGTACTCGTCGTCGCCAGCATGCAGAAGTCGCTGCCGCTGTTCGTGTCCGTCTTCGTCGTCCTGTTCGTGCTGAGCGGGCTCGGCAACGGCTCGACGTTCAAGATGATCCCCGGCATCTTCCAGGCCAAGGCGCTGGCCAAGGGCCTGGAGGGCGAGGCGGCCGTCGCCCACGGCCGGCGGCTGTCCGGCGCGTCGATGGGCCTGATCGGCGCGGTCGGCGCGCTCGGCGGTGTCGGCATCAACCTCGCCTTCCGCCAGTCCTTCCTCTCCTACGGCTCCGGGACCGGCGCGTTCGTCGCCTTCCTCGCCTACTACGGTGTCTGCTTCGCGGTCACCTGGGCCGTATACCTTCGCCGCCCGGTCGGCCGGATTCCGGCGACGGCGGCCACCTCCCCGGAGAAGGCCGAGCTCAACTACGCCGAGGTGTGACGTAACACCGGTGACATCAAGTCGAACCGAGCCTGTCACGCATCGTTGACAGGCTCGTTCGGCGCGCCGGTCAGCTAGGAGAGCCCCATGTACGACGAAGAGCAGCAACCCGAGCACGGCCCCCTCGCCGGGTTCACGGTGGGTGTCACCGCCGCGCGCCGGGCCGAGGAACTGGGCGCCCTGCTCCAGCGGCGCGGTGCCACCGTCCTGCACGCTCCCGCGCTGCGGATCGTGCCGCTCGCGGACGACGGCGAACTGCTCGCCGCCACGAAGGAGATCATCGACCAGGTGCCGGACGTGGTCGTGGCCACCACCGCGATCGGCTTCCGGGGCTGGGTCGAGGCCGCCGACGGCTGGGGTCTCGGCGAGCAGCTCCTCGGCCGGCTGCGCGGGGTACGGCTGCTGGCGCGCGGCCCGAAGGTCAAGGGCGCGATCCGCGCGGCGGGCCTCACCGAGGAGTGGTCGCCCTCCTCGGAATCGCTGGCCGAAGTTCTCGACCGGCTCCTGGAGGAGGGCGTCGACGGCGACCGCATCGCCGTACAGCTCCACGGCGAACCGCTCCCCGGCTTCGTCGAGTCGCTGCGGGCCGCCGGGGCGGAGGTCGTTCCGGTCCCGGTCTACCGCTGGATGCCGCCCGAGGACATCAGCCCGCTGGACCGCCTCCTGGACGCGGCCGTCACCCGCGGCCTGGACGCCCTCACCTTCACCAGCGCCCCCGCCGCGGCCTCGCTCCTGTCCCGCGCGGAGGACCGGGGGCTGCTGGACGAGCTGCTGGCGGCCCTGGCCCACGACGTCCTGCCGGCCTGCGTCGGCCCCGTCACCGCGATCCCCCTCCAGGCCGTCGGGGTGGACACGGTCCAGCCGGAGCGCTTCCGCCTCGGCCCCCTGGTCCAGCTCCTGTGCCAGGAACTCCCGGCCCGCGCACGGTCGTTGCCCGTCGCAGGCCACATGGTGGAGATCCGCGGCCACGCTGTCCTGGTCGACGGCGAGCTCAAGCCGGTCCCGCCGGCCGGCATGTCCCTGCTGCGCGCCCTCTCCCGCCGCCCCGGCTGGGTGGTGGCCCGTGCCGACCTGCTCCGCGCGCTGCCGGGCGCGGGCCGCGACGAGCACGCCGTCGAGACGGCGATGGCCCGCCTCCGCACGGCACTCGGCGCGCCGAAGCTGATCCAGACGGTGGTCAAGCGGGGGTACCGCCTGGCCCTGGACCCGGCGGCGGACGCGAAGTACGCGGACGCCTGAGGCGGGGCCCGGTCCACGCTCCGGACACCGAAGTCCCCGCCGGGGGCGGGCCGGACGGGCCGGCGCGGCGGCGAGCGGTGCCTCGTGCGGTACGGGGGGTTCCGGAGACGTGTGCGGGAGGGCACTGTGAGAGGGGGAGACGGCTCCCACCCTGGTGACCCTAGGCGGTGACAGGCACATGGCGCTGGGTACGGCCTCCAAGCCCTCGTACGAGCCGCGGTTCGACGCCGGACGGATCTGTCTGGACCTGCTCGCGACCAGCCATCCGGCGGAACGGCTGGACGGGATCGGGGCGTTGCGCGCCTGGATCGCCGGTGCGGGGCTCGTGCCGGCCGCGGTGCACCTGGCGCATGCCGACGACTCGTGGCTGCTCGGGTTCCGGGAACTGCGGGGGCACGTGGGGCTGTTGGTGCGCGGGATGCAAGGCGTGGAGACGCCGTCGTACGGACGTGCGCTGGCCCGGGTGAACGAGGCCGCGCGGGCCGCGACCCCGGCGCCCCTCGCCGTACGCGGGGAGGACGGCCGCCTCGTACGGGAGTTGGCCGGGCCGCCCGGCTGTGCCGCGCTGCTCGCGGTGGTCGCCCGGGACGCCGTCGAGCTGCTCACCGATCCCGTCGCGCGGGCCGCCGTACGCGAGTGCGAGGGGGACCACTGTCCGCTCGTCTACCTCGACACCTCCCGTGGCCGGCGCCGCCGCTGGTGCTCCAGCGAGGTGTGCGGCAACCGGGAGCGGGTGGCCCGGCACCGGCGGCGGGCGGCGCTGGCGCGAGCCTGAGACGGAAGTGATTTCCGTAACACCGGGTTTGGGTGGCCCGTACACGGGGATCGCGCACCGGCTCCGGCGATGTGTCGGAAATGTAAAGATCATGCGGTGGGAATGTGCGCCCATGTCCCGCTCGTCACGTCACCTCGGAGAAATCTGTCACTCCGGTTTGAACGCTCGCGCACCGGGGTCCGTACAGGTGGGCGAGCGACCGACTGGGGGAACCCCCGGACACCGGAGGTGGGCGTGCGCAAGGATGCGGCCGTGGCCAATGAACGTGGAGCGAGGGCCCGACATCGCATGTCCTCATCGCAGCCTTCCGAACCCGACGAGGAGCTGATGCGTGCCCTGTACCGGGAGCACGCGGGGCCCCTGCTCGCGTATGTCCTGCGGCTGGTCGCCGGTGACCGGCAGCGTGCCGAGGACGTCGTACAGGAAACGCTCATCCGTGCCTGGAAGAACGCCGGTCAGCTCAATCGGGCGACCGGTTCGGTACGCCCCTGGCTGGTGACGGTCGCGCGCCGCATCGTCATCGACGGCCACCGCAGCCGGCAGGCCCGGCCGCAGGAGGTCGATCCGTCGCCGCTGGAGGTCATCCCCGCGGAGGACGAGATCGACAAGGCGCTGTGGCTGATGACGCTGTCGGACGCGCTCGACGACCTGACCCCGGCCCACCGGGAGGTGCTCGTCGAGACGTACTTCAAGGGGCGTACCGTCAATGAGGCGGCCGAAACACTGGGCATACCGAGCGGAACCGTCCGTTCCCGGGTGTTCTACGCCCTGCGATCGATGAAGCTGGCACTGGAGGAGCGGGGGGTGACGGCGTGATGAGCAACGGGTACGGGGGGATGCAGGGATTCGGACCGACTGGTCCGGGTATGTCTGGGCCCATGAACCCCAGTCAGGGATCTTCGGTGCCGAGTGAGCACGAGACCGTCGGCGCCTACGCCCTCGGGATTCTCGACGACGCCGAGGCAACCGCTTTCGAAGCGCATCTCGCCGGCTGCGAGTGGTGCGCCCAGCAGCTGGACGAGCTGGCCGGGATGGAGCCGATGCTCGCCGCGCTCGCCGACCTGCCCGGCTCCGGCAGCACGCCCGCGATCGGCGAGTCGCTGTCCGCCAAGCCCAGCCCGCGGCTGGTGGAGAAGCTGGTCGACGAGGTCGCCGAGAAGCGCGCCCAGAAGCGCCGGCGCAGCTTCTACATGATCGCTGCTGCGGCCGCGCTGATCATCGCCGGACCGCTGGCCGCGGTCGCGGTGAACGGCGGCTCGGACGGCGGGCAGCAGGTCGCGGCGACGCCCGCCCAGCAGACCTTCCGGACCATGGCCGACAAGAAGTCCGCCACGGACGCGTCGACCCAGGTCAGCGCGACCGTCGGCATGGCGTCGAAGGAGTGGGGGACCCAGGCCGTTCTGGAGCTGAAGAACGTCAAGGGGCCGCTCAAGTGCTCCCTGGTCCTGGTCGCCAAGAACGGGCAGCGCGTGACCATGTCGTCCTGGTCCGTGCCGAACTGGGGATACGGCATCCCGGACGCCAAGACCGAGGACGCCAAGAAGCCGCTGTACATCGGTGGTGCCGCGGCCTTCCAGCCGAACGAGATCGACCACTTCGAGGTCGTGACGTTCGAGGGGAAGAAGCTCGTGCAGGTACAGGCGTAGCGCGACCCGCCTCGCCTCCCGGGGCGTTGCAGCCTCCGCGGCTGCGGCGCCCCGTAGCTTTGACGGGTCCCCTTCGCGTACGGTTGACGGCTGCCCAGCACGTCAGAAGGGGGCCAGGTGGCCGCTCAGGTTCAGCAGTCCGCGGTCGGCTCGGTACACGACGCACACGATTCCGTCCGTGACCGGGAGATCAGCGTCGAGCAGGAACACCTGGACCGGGTGTACCGGCGGCTGGAGGAGAAGATCCACGAGGCCGAGTTCCTGATGCACGACGCGGCCAAGCGCGGTCAGGTCGGCACCCCGGGCGCACTCGCCGAGCGGGACGCGCAGGTCTTCCGGGCCGGCGTCCACCTCAACCGGCTGAACAACGAGTTCGAGGACTTCCTCTTCGGACGGATCGACCTGCTCCACGGCAAGGACGGCAGGAAGGGGCCGGACGGGGCCTACACCGCGGTGGAGCCGGCCGAGGGGGCGGTGCGGCCGGACAACACCGCCGACATCGCCGAGACCCTGCACATCGGCCGTATCGGCGTCCTCGACGAGGACTACTCCCCGCTGGTCATCGACTGGCGCGCCCCCGCCGCCGCCCCCTTCTACCGGGCCACGCCCGTGGACCCGGGGCGGGTGGTGCGGCGCCGGGTCATCCGTTCCAAGGGACGCCGGGTGCTGGGCGTCGAGGACGATCTGATGCGGCCGGAACTGACGGCCTTCCTCGACGGCCGCGAGCTGCCCGTCATCGGCGACGGCGCCCTGATGGCCGCCCTCGGCCAGGCCCGCAGCCACACCATGCGGGACATCGTCTCGTCCATCCAGGCCGAGCAGGACCTGGTCATCCGGGCCCCCGCCGCCTCCGTCACCTACGTGGAGGGCGGTCCGGGCACCGGGAAGACCGCCGTCGCCCTGCACCGCGCCGCCTACCTGCTCTACCAGGACCGCAGACGCTACGCCGGCGGCATCCTGATCGTCTCGCCGACCCCGCTGCTCGTCGCCTACACCGAGGGCGTGCTGCCCTCGCTGGGCGAGGAGGGCCAGGTCGCGATCCGCGCGATCGGCTCGCTGGTCGACGGCGCGGAGGCCACCCTGTACGACTCCCCGGCCGTGGCCCGCGCCAAGGGCTCGTACCGGATGCTGAAGGTGCTGCGCAAGGCCGCCCGGGGAGCCCTGGAGCTGGGCCCGGCCGCCGCGGAGGGGGACACGGTCACCGGTCCGCCGGCCCGGCTGCGGGTCGTCGCCTTCGGGCGCCGGATCGAACTGGAGGCCGACGAGCTGGAACGTATCCGCCGTACCGCCCTCGGCGGCACCGCGCCCGTCAACCTGCTCCGCCCGCGCGCCCGCAAACTGCTGCTGGACGCCCTGTGGGCCAAGTCCGGCGGTGCCGCCCGGCACACCGACCCGGAGCTGGCCGCCGAGCTGCGCTCGTCCTTCGACGAGGACGTCACCGGCGAGGACTCCTTCCTCGCGTTCCTGGACGCCTGGTGGCCGGAGCTGACCCCGAGGGCCGTGCTCGCCGCGATGGCCGACGAGAGGCGGCTGGGCCGCTGGGCCCGGCGGATCCTCAACCCCGGCGAGGTCCGCAGGGTCGCCCGCTCGCTCAGGCGGGACGGTCACTCCGTGCACGACATCGCCATGCTCGACGAGCTCCAGGCGATCCTCGGCGCCCCGGCCCGCCCCCGGAAGAAGCGCGAACTCGACCCGCTGGACCAGCTCACCGGACTGGAGGAGCTGATGCCGGTGCGCGAGGAGACCCAGCGCGAGCGGGCCGAGCGGCTGGCGCAGGAGCGCACCGAGTACGCACACGTCATCGTGGACGAGGCGCAGGACCTCACGCCGATGCAGTGGCGCATGGTCGGCCGCCGCGGCCGGCACGCCACCTGGACGGTCGTCGGGGACCCGGCGCAGTCCTCCTGGTCCGACCCGGACGAGGCGGCCGAGGCCCGCGACGAGGCCCTCGGCACCCGGCCCCGGCGCCGCTTCCAGCTCACCGTGAACTACCGCAACCCTGCCGAGATCGCCGAGCTGGCCGCGAAGGTGCTCGCGCTCGCCATGCCCGGCTCCGAGGCGCCGTCCGCCGTGCGGTCCACCGGGGTCGAGCCGCGTTTCGTGAGAACGAACGCCGAACACGGCGCGGTCCTGCGGGACTCCCTGGAGCGGACCGTGCGCGCCGAGGCCGAGCGGCTGCTGGACCTGGTGGACGGCACGGTCGGCGTGGTCGTGGCGATGAACCGGCGCGAGGAGGCCCGGCGCTGGCTGGCCGGGCTCGGCGACCGTGTGGTGGCCCTGGGCAGCCTGGAGGCCAAGGGCCTGGAGTACGACGCCACGGTCGTCGTCTCGCCCGCGGAGATCGCCGACGAGTCGCCGGCCGGCCTGCGCGTGCTGTACGTGGCGCTGACCCGGGCCACGCAGCAGCTCACGGTGGTGTCGGGCGAGCGGGACGAGCCGGACGCCGCGGGGGTTCCGGACCTGCTGCGGGACTGAGTCCCCGTTGGGGAATGGCCTTACGGGATCCGTTTGTTAGCCTGGGTGTGGCACCGGCCCGATCCAAGCCCCCGGGCCCAACCTTCGTCCCTCAGAGGGACCACTTGCCGCGAGGCGAGCATGGCGGGTCGGTGTCATGAACGGAGGAGAGACCCACGTCACGACCGTGACGTGGGTCTCTTTCTTTGCCTGATCGGTTCTCGTATGGTGGAAGTGGTTTTCCGAAATCAGGCACCGCTCATGAACACAACGTCCGCAATCCAGGGCGACTACCGCGTACTCCGCGGTAGGTGCGACGATCGGACGGCACAACTCGCACCACGGTGAAAGCAGAGGAAGTCGGCCATGGCAACGGCGCCCAGCGTCTCCTACTCGATGACGATCCGGCTGGAGGTGCCCGCGAGCGGAACCGCCGTCTCGCAGCTCACCACCGCCGTGGAGTCCTCCGGAGGCTCGGTGACCGGCCTCGACGTCACCGCGTCCGGTCACGAGAAGCTCCGTATCGACGTCACCATCGCGGCCAGCTCCACGGCCCACGCCGAGGAGATCGTCGAGGAGCTGCGCGGCATCGAGGGCGTCACGCTGGGCAAGGTCTCGGACCGTACCTTCCTGATGCACCTCGGCGGCAAGATCGAGATGGCGTCGAAGCACCCCATCCGCAACCGTGACGACCTCTCCATGGTCTACACGCCCGGTGTGGCCCGCGTCTGCATGGCCATCGCCGAGAACCCCGAGGACGCCCGCCGCCTCACCATCAAGCGCAACTCCGTTGCGGTCGTGACGGACGGCTCCGCCGTGCTCGGCCTCGGCAACATCGGCCCCAAGGCCGCGCTGCCCGTCATGGAGGGCAAGGCGGCCCTCTTCAAGCGCTTCGCCGGCATCGACGCCTGGCCGATCTGCCTGGACACCCAGGACACCGACGCCATCGTGGAGATCGTCAAGGCGATCGCCCCCGGCTTCGCCGGCATCAACCTGGAGGACATCTCCGCGCCGCGCTGCTTCGAGATCGAGGCCCGGCTGCGCGAGGCCCTCGACATCCCCGTCTTCCACGACGACCAGCACGGCACCGCCATCGTCGTGCTCGCCGCCCTGACCAACGCCCTGCGCGTCACGGGCAAGGCCATCGAGAACATCCGGGTCGTCATGTCCGGCGCCGGTGCGGCCGGCACGGCCATCCTCAAGCTGCTGATCGCCGCCGGCGTGAAGAACGCCGTCGTCGCCGACATCCACGGTGTCGTGCACGCCGGCCGCGAGGACCTTGTGAACGCCCCGGCCGACTCGCCGCTGCGCTGGATCGCCGACAACACCAACCCCGAGGGCCTGACCGGCACCCTGAAGGAGGCCGTGCGCGAGGCCGACGTCTTCATCGGCGTCTCCGCCCCGAACGTCCTGGACGGGGCCGACGTGGCCGCCATGGCCGACGGCGCCATCGTGTTCGCGCTCGCGAACCCGGACCCCGAGGTCGACCCGGCGATCGCCCGGCAGACGGCGGCCGTCGTGGCCACCGGCCGCTCGGACTTCCCGAACCAGATCAACAACGTGCTGGTGTTCCCGGGTGTCTTCCGCGGCCTGCTGGACGCCCAGTCCCGCACGGTGAACACCGAGATGATGCTCGCCGCCGCGAAGGCCCTCGCCGACGTGGTCACCGAGGACGAGCTGAACCCGAACTACATCATCCCCAGCGTCTTCAACGACAAGGTCGCGGGCGCGGTCGCCGGGGCGGTCCGGGAGGCCGCCAAGGCGGCCGGCGCGACGGCCTGAGCACGGCGTGTCGTAGTGTGCTGGGGGCTGTGAACATCACCACGGCAGCCCCCGCACCGGCGCGTCGTGGAACGGCCTGATGCCGGGCGCACTCTAGGGTGACGGCCGAGCGGGCGCTTTTCGTGTGACTCCCCAGGGTGTTCTCACGACTCCTACGGGTGCCGGATTGGCTTTCCCGCCGCAGGTAGGGGCAGGATGCTCCCCCAGGGACTCCGTCCCCGGGGGCACCCCAAAGGGCGCGAGCGCATCGGCATCGCAGTGCCTCGGGCGGCTCCGCCGCGTGGCACACCCCAACGGCAAGAAATACACGGGAGTAACAACATGAACCGCAGTGAGCTGGTGGCCGCGCTGGCCGACCGCGCCGAGGTGACCCGCAAGGACGCCGACGCCGTGCTGGCCGCGTTCGCCGAGACCGTCGGCGAGATCGTCGCCAAGGGCGACGAGAAGGTCACCATCCCCGGCTTCCTGACCTTCGAGCGCACCCACCGTGCCGCTCGCACCGCGCGCAACCCGCAGACCGGCGAGCCCATCAACATCCCGGCCGGCTACAGCGTGAAGGTCACCGCGGGCAGCAAGCTCAAGGAAGCCGCCAAGGGCAAGTAACCGCTCCGCCTGGAGGCGCCGTCCCACTGACGCGCCGTGGCATGGAGCGCCGTGGGTGACTGCGGGCCGGTTGTGGCTGGCCGCGCAGTTCCCCGCGCTTTTTCGGGCACGAACCGGCCGAAGACGTCGAAAGGGCGGCCCCCCGTCGAGGGGGGCCGCCCTTCTCGGTGTCCGTGGTGCCTAGCCGAGCGCCTTGCCGGGCAGCTCGACCTTCGCCCCCAGCTCCATGAGCTTCTCCATGAAGTTCTCGTAGCCGCGGTTGATCAGGTCGATGCCGTGGACGCGGGACGTGCCCTCGGCGGCCAGGGCCGCGATGAGGTACGAGAAGCCGCCGCGCAGGTCGGGGATGACCAGGTCGGAGCCCTGGAGCCGGGTGGGGCCCGAGACGACCGCGGAGTGCAGGAAGTTGCGCGCGCCGAAGCGGCAGGCGGAGCCGCCCAGGCACTCGCGGTAGAGCTGGATGTGCGCGCCCATCTGGTTCAGCGCGGAGGTGAAGCCCAGCCGGGACTCGTAGACCGTCTCGTGGATGATGGACAGCCCCGTGGCCTGGGTGAGGGCCACCACCAGCGGCTGCTGCCAGTCGGTCTGGAAACCGGGGTGCACGTCGGTCTCCAGCGCGATGGACTTCAGCTGCCCGCCGGGGTGCCAGAAGCGGATGCCCTCGTCGTCGATCTCGAAGGCACCGCCCACCTTCCGGTAGGTGTTCAGGAACGTCATCATCGAGCGCTGCTGGGCGCCGCGCACGTAGATGTTGCCGTTGGTCGCGAGGGCCGCGGAGGCCCAGGAGGCGGCCTCCAGGCGGTCGGGAAGGGCGCGGTGGGTGTAACCGCCGAGCTTGTCCACACCCGTGATGCGGATCGTGCGGTCGGTGTCCATCGCGATGATCGCGCCCATCTTCTGCAGCACGCAGATGAGGTCCTCGATCTCCGGCTCGACGGCCGCGTTGGACAACTCCGTGACGCCTTCGGCCAGTACGGCCGTCAGCAGCACCTGCTCGGTCGCGCCGACGGACGGGTACGGCAGCCGGATCTTCGTACCGCGCAGCCGCTGCGGGGCCTCCAGGTACTGGCCGTCCGCCCGCTTCTCGATGACCGCGCCGAACTGCCGCAGCACGTCGAAGTGGAAGTCGATGGGGCGGCCGCCGATGTCGCAGCCGCCGAGACCCGGGATGAACGCGTGGCCGAGGCGGTGCAGCAGCGGACCGCAGAAGAGGATCGGGATCCGGCTGGAACCCGCGTGGGCATCGATGTCGGCCACGTTGGCGCTCTCGACCCGCGTCGGGTCCAGCACCAGCTCGCCGGGCTCCTCGCCCGGACGGACCGTCACCCCGTGCAGCTGGAGCAGGCCGCGGACGACCCGCACGTCACGGATGTCCGGAACATTGCGCAGTCGGCTCGGCTCGCCGCCCAGCAGGGCGGCGACCATGGCCTTCGGTACGAGGTTCTTCGCACCGCGGACACGGATCTCGCCCTCCAGCGGGGTTCCGCCGTGGACAAGCAGGACATCGTCGTTGACGGTCATGAATCTCGCGTTCCGATGAGTTGGTCAGGGGCCGGCCGATCACTGTGCGCAGGGGCCGGGAAGACAGGGTAATCGCCGATCACCCCCCGCCCGTAAGTCCAAGGACCGCCCAGATGCGTCACCGGTGTGTCACAACACGAACCGTTCCCAATCGGGCACATGGGGTCACCGGAGCCGGGGATGTGCGCCCCCCGGCTTCGATGCGCCCTGAGCAGCCTTCACTCCGGTGCGCCCGATTGGGTCCCCACACCGGGGGAAGATGCGGGATCATGTCTGGCATGACCGAGGTGTCCTCGCTCACAGGGCGGCTGCTCGTGGCCACCCCCGCCCTGGCGGACCCGAACTTCGACCGTGCGGTGGTGCTCCTTCTCGACCACGACGAGGAGGGTTCCCTCGGTGTCGTCCTCAACCGGCCCACCCCGGTGGTCGTCGGCGACATCCTGGAGGACTGGGCCGACCTCGCCGGCGAGCCCGGTGTGGTCTTCCAGGGCGGCCCGGTGTCGCTGGACTCGGCGCTGGGCGTGGCGGTCATCCCGGGCGGCGTCAACGGCGACCGGGCTCCCCTCGGCTGGCGGCGGGTGTACGGCGCGATCGGCCTGGTCGACCTGGAGGCACCGCCGGAACTGCTCGCCTCGGCCGTGGGCAGCCTGCGGATCTTCGCCGGGTACGCCGGCTGGGGCCCCGGCCAGCTGGAGGACGAGCTGGTGGAGGGCGCCTGGTACGTCGTGGAGTCCGAGCCGGGTGACGTGTCCTCGCCGGCCCCGGAGAGACTCTGGCGCGAGGTGCTGCGCCGCCAGCGCAACGAGCTGGCGATGGTGGCCACGTATCCGGACGACCCTTCGCTCAACTGATGCGTGTGAGCTTCAGTACCCTTGGCGATATGAGCACTCTCGAGCCCGAGCGCGGGACTGGTACGGGGACCCTCGTAGAGCCGACGCCACAGGTGTCCCACGGCGACGGCGACCACGAGCGCTTCGCCCACTACGTCCAGAAGGACAAGATCATGGCGAGCGCCCTCGACGGCACCCCCGTCGTGGCGCTCTGCGGCAAGGTCTGGGTGCCGGGCCGCGACCCGAAGAAGTACCCCGTCTGTCCCATGTGCAAGGAGATCTACGAGTCCATGGGCAGCGGCGGCGACGAGGGCAAGGGCGGCGACAAGAAGTAGGTCACCGGCCCGCCCGCCGGCGGTGAGGTCCCCGGTACGTGTGTCCGGCACGTACCGGGGATCTCTGCGTTTCCCGGCCGACCACTGGTCCAGACCTCTTGTGGGGCCACCGCCCGGTCCCTAGCCTTCGAGGCGTTGTGTTGTGCAGGGCGCTAGGGGCGTTGCATATGGTGCAACGCGGTGAGGGGCTGATGTCGTGGAACTGATTCCGGCGCCGTACGCCGTCGAGGGGCCGGCGGGGCCCGAGGTGCCGCTGGGCGACGGCACCACCCTGTGGGCCGGCCCTGGCGCGCAGCGCACCGAACGCTGGCTGCGCGCCACCCTGGGTGCCGCCCTGGGCCTGCCGCTGCACCCCGGGCCGCGGGACGCCCGCGACGGCGTACGGCTGCTGCTGGACGACACGCTCGCGCCGGAGGCGTACCGGCTGAGCGCGGTCGCCGGGCAGGGCGTGGAGATCCGCGGCGGCGGGCCCGCGGGCGTGTTCTGGGGCGCGCAGACCCTGCGCCAGCTGCTCGGCCCCGACGCCTTCCGGCGCGCCCCCGTCCGCCGGGGCGCCGCCCTCGGCGTCCCGCACCAGGTCATCGAGGACGCCCCCCGGTTCCGCTGGCGCGGCCTCCTGCTCGACGTCGCCCGGCACTTCATGCCCAAGGAGGGCGTGCTGCGCTATCTGGACCTGATGGCCGCGCACAAACTCAACGTCCTGCACCTGCACCTGACGGACGACCAGGGCTGGCGCATCGAGATCGAGCGGTACCCGAAACTGACCGAGATCGCCTCCTGGCGCACGCGGACGAAATTCGGCCACCGGGCCTCACCGCTGTGGGACGACAGGCCCCACGGCGGCTTCTACACCCAGGACGACATCCGGGAGATCGTCGCCTACGCCGCCGAGCGGCATGTCAGCGTCGTCCCCGAGATCGACGTACCGGGCCACTCGCAGGCCGCCATCGCCGCGTACCCGGAACTCGGCAACACCGACGTCGTCGACACCACGGCCCTCTCCGTCTGGGACACCTGGGGCATCTCCGCCAACGTACTGGCTCCCACCGACACCACCCTGCGTTTCTACGAAGGGGTGTTCGAGGAGGTCCTGGAGCTGTTCCCCGCGGACGCCGCCGAGTTCTCGGCGTTCGTGCACGTCGGCGGCGACGAGTGCCGCAAGGAGCAGTGGACCGAGTCCGTGACCGCCAAGACCCGCATCACCGACCTCGGCCTCGCCGGCGAGGACGAGCTGCAGTCCTGGTTCATCGGGCACTTCGACGCCTGGCTCTCCGCGCGCGGGCGCCGCCTCATCGGCTGGGACGAGATCCTGGAGGGCGGACTCGCGCCCGGTGCGGCCGTCTCCTCCTGGCGCGGCTACGCGGGCGGGATCGCCGCCGCGCGGGCCGGCCACGACGTGGTCATGTGCCCGGAGCAGTACGTGTACCTGGACCACCGTCAGGCCCCCGGCCAGGACGAGCCCGTACCGATCGGCTTCGTGCGCACCCTGGAGGACGTCTACCGGTTCGAGCCCGTCCCGGACGGACTCACCGAGGCGGAGGCCCGGCACGTGCTGGGCACCCAGGCCAACGTGTGGACCGAGGCGCTGGAGGACGCCGCGCGCGTGGACTACCAGACCTTCCCCCGCCTCGCGGCCTTCGCCGAGGTCGCCTGGAGCCCGCTGCCCGCACCGGCCGAACGCGACTACGCGGACTTCGAACGCCGGATGACGGCCCACTACCGGCGACTCGACGCCCTCGGTGTCGCCTACCGCCCGCCCACCGGACCCCGCCCCTGGCAGCGCCGCCCCGGCGTCCTCGGCCGCCCGCTCGACGGGCCGCCCCCGAACCGGTGACCGCGCCGGGCCGCCCCGAACAGGTAATGGAAAATAACCCGCCAGGACCGCTGAAGAGAGGCAATCCGCGCGCACCGGTGATGCCGTACGAAAACGGACCATCTCCCCGATGGGGTGGGCGAACGCCTCCTGGCGGACCCCCACGTTCGGGTGTTGCGAAGATGTGCCAGAGTTGCGTCGTCCGCCCTGTCAGCACGTACCGTACGGCAACACAGGCGGGACCAGGTGGGGCAGCGGGAAGGGGCAGCCGGTTTGACCACGCACGCACCGCAGGCGGCGCAGGCCGTCACCTTGCCCACGACACTGGACGAGGCCGTGGCGGCTCTCACCGCCATGCCCACCGCCGTCCCCGTGTCGGGCGGCACCGACCTGATGGCCGCCGTCAACTCCGGCCAGCTCAGGCCCGCCGCACTGGTCGGCCTCGGCCGGATCAGCGAGATCCGCAGCTGGCAGTACCAGGACGGCCACGCGCTGCTCGGCGCCGGCCTCACACACGCGCGCATGGGCCGCCCCGACTTCGCGGCCCTGATCCCGGCGCTCGCCGCCGCCGCGCGCGCCGCGGGCCCGCCGCACATCCGCAACGCGGGCACGCTCGGCGGCAACATCGCCTCGGCCGCCCCCACCGGGGACGCGCTGCCGGTGCTGGCCGCCCTGGAAGCGACGCTGATCATCGCGGGCCCGGGCGGGGCCCGCCGGGAGATCCCGGTGTCGCACCTGCTGGCCGGCGTGGAGATGCTGCGCGGCGGCGAACTCATCGGCTACGTGCGCGTACCGCTGCTGCACGCCCCGCAGGTCTTCCTGAAGGCGACCGGACGCACCGGCCCGGGCCGCGCGCTGGCCTCCGTGGCGCTCGTCCTCGACCCCGCCCGGCGCGGCGTGCGCTGCGCCGTGGGAGCCATAGCGCCGATGCCGCTCAGGCCACTGGAGGCCGAGCAGTGGGTCGCCCAGCTGATCGACTGGGACAACGACCGCGCCCTCGTCCCGGAGGCCCTGCACGCCTTCGGGGAGTACGTCGCCGCGGCCTGCATCCCCGATCCGGCCCCCGAGCCCGACGGCTCGGTGACCCCGCTTCCGCCCGCCGTACTGCACCTGCGGCGCACCGTCGCCGCGCTGGCCCGACGAGCACTGGGGAGGGCACTGTCGTGACCGACGACCAGCACGGAGAGGGCACCCCCCAGGGCGGCGGACGCTGGGACCCGCTGCCCCAGGGCGACTACGACGACGGCGCCACCGCCTTCGTCCAGCTCCCCGAGGGCGGCATCGACGCCCTGCTGTCCGGCGACAGCCCGCTGGCCGCGCCCGGCCACGGCTACGTGCCGCCGCGGATAACGGCCACGCACGCCGACGGCGCCACCGGTACGTGGCCGGCGCCCGACGGCGGCGCCCAGTGGCCCGACCCGAACGTCACGCCGGCCGAGCCGCAGTCCGCGGACGACCGGTTCACCTACCAGCCCGGTGCCACCCAGCACTGGACCTACGAGGAGCCCGCGGCACCGGCCGCCCCGGGGCACGACGTCACCGGGCAGTGGTCCATCCCCGTCGCCGGCGGCGAGCTGCCGGACGAGTCGGGCGAGTTCACCACGTCCTCGCTGGTCGAGCAGTGGGGCGGCACCCCGCCGGCCACGCTCCCCGGCGGCGCGCCGGCGCCCTGGGCGACGGACGGTGCGGGCCACGCCTGGGACCGGCCCGAGGACCGGCCGGCCACCCCCGTGCCGGACCACGACGACCCCGCCGGCCACCACCCCCTGCCCGAGCACACCGGCGCCCACCCGGGGGGCGGCGCGCCGGACGCGTACGGTCCGGAGGAGGGGTACGGCTCGGCGGACGGGTACGTGCCCGAGGACCGGTACGTGCCGGAGTCCGGGCACGGCCAGGGCCCGTCCGGCCACGCGGAGGGCGGCCACGGCGACTACGCGGGGGACGCCGGGGACACCGGTGAGGCCCAAGAGGCCGACACGCCCGGCGGTACGGGGCTGTCCGCGACCGCCGCACCGGTTCCGCCGGCCGGGGACGGCGCCGCGCCGGAAGCCGAGGACGCCGAGACCACCGACGCCGGCGAGGCCCACGGCCTCGCCGAAGCCCCTGAGCGCCCCGCTGACGTCCCCGCGGGCCACGAGCAGCCGGCAGACCCGTCCGACGCGTCCCGGCCCGCCACAGCGGCGGCCACGGCCGAGCCGGCCGCCTCCCCGAACGCCCCCGGCGGCGACGCGGCGGACCCCGAACCCGCGGCCGAAGCGGACGTACCCGGGCACCCCGCCGACGCGCCCGCCCCGGACGGCCCCGCCGAAGAGGACACCCCGCGCGCGCGGGAGGACGCCTCCGAGGACGCCGGGGAGCAGGCAGCCGTACCGCTGCCGCCGCACGACGACCACCCGCTCGCCTCCTACGTGCTGCGCGTCAACGGCGCCGACCGCCCGGTCACCGACGCCTGGATCGGCGAGTCACTGCTGTACGTGCTGCGCGAACGGCTCGGCCTCGCCGGCGCCAAGGACGGCTGCTCGCAGGGCGAGTGCGGGGCCTGCAACGTGCAGGTCGACGGCCGCCTGGTGGCCTCCTGCCTGGTCCCGGCGGCCACCGCGGCCGGCAGCGAGGTCCGTACGGTCGAGGGCCTGGCCGCCGACGGGCAGCCCTCCGACGTCCAGCGCGCGCTCGCCCGGTGCGGTGCCGTGCAGTGCGGTTTCTGCGTGCCCGGCATGGCGATGACCGTGCACGACCTGCTGGAGGGCAACCCGGCGCCGAGCGAGCTGGAGACCCGGCAGGCCCTGTGCGGCAACCTGTGCCGGTGCTCGGGCTACCGGGGCGTCCTGGAGGCCGTCAAGGAGGTCGTCGCCGAGCGCGAGACGTCCCACGAGGGCGGCGAGCCGGACGCGGACGAGGCCCGCATTCCGCACCAGGCGGGCCCCGGCTCCGGCGGCGTCCACCCGTCGGCGTTCGAGGCACCGGGCGCGTTCGACACCCCGCGGGCACCCCAGCCGCACGACCGGCCGGACCCGTACGACCAGTACGACCCGTCGCATCCGTACGACCCGTCGGATCCGTACGACCCGTCGGATCCGTACGACCCGTCGGACCCGTACGGCACGCCGCCGGGACCGCAGGACCAGCACTACGGCCAGGACGGAGGCCAGGCGTGAGCAACGAAGCCGGCACCGCGACCACCGCCGCGGAACCCGCCCCCGAGGCCGAGCCGCTGCCGCACGGCATCGGCGCCTCCCTGCCGCACGCCGACGCCCGGGCCAAGACCGAGGGCACCTTCCCGTACGCGGCCGACCTGTGGGCCGAGGGCCTGCTGTGGGCGGCCGTGCTGCGCTCCCCGCACGCGCACGCGCGCATCGTCTCCATCGACACCACCCACGCGCGCGAGATGCCCGGCGTCCGCGCCGTCATCACCCACGAGGACGTGCCCGGCACGCCGCGCCACGGCCGCGGCACGCCCGACCGGCCGGTGTTCGCCTCCGAGGTCGTACGCCACCACGGCGAGCCCATCGCCGCCGTCGCCGCCGACCACCCGGACACCGCGCGGATGGCCGCCGCCGCCGTCATCGTCGAGTACGAGGTGCTCGACCCGGTCACCGACCCCGAGCAGGCCTTCGAGGCCGAGCCGCTGCACCCCGACGGCAACCTGATCCGGCACATCCCGCTGCACCACGGCGACCCGGGCGCGGTCGGCGAGATCGTCGTCGAGGGCCAGTACCGCATCGGCCGCGCGGACCCGGCCCCGATCGGCGCCGAGGCCGGTCTGGCCGTACCGCGCCCCGACGGCGGGGTGGAGCTGTACCTGGCCTCCACCGATCCGCACACCGACCGCAACACGGCCGCCGCCTGCTACGGCCTGTCCCCCGATCGAGTGAAGATCGTCGTCACCGGGGTGCCCGGTGCCACGGCCGACCGCGAGGACCAGGGCTTCCAGCTCCCGCTCGGCCTGCTCGCCCTGAAGACCGGCTGCCCGGTGAAGCTGACGGCGAGCCGCGAGGAGTCCTTCCTCGGCCACGCCCACCGCCACCCCACCCTGCTGCGCTACCGCCACCACGCCGACGCCGAGGGCAGGCTGGTGAAGGTCGAGGCGCAGATCCTGCTGGACGCGGGCGCGTACGCCGACACCTCCGCCGACGCGCTCGCCGCCGCCGTCTCCTTCGCGTGCGGCCCGTACGTCGTCCCCAACGCCTTCATCGAGGGCTGGGCGGTGCGCACCAACAACCCGCCCTCCGGGCACGTGCGCGGCGAGGGCGCCATGCAGGTGTGCGCCGCCTACGAGGCGCAGATGGACAAGCTGGCGAAGAAGCTGGGCCTGGACCCGGCCGAAGTGCGCCTGCGCAACGTCCTCGCCACCGGTGACGTCCTGCCGATCGGCCAGACCGTGACCTGCCCGGCCCCGGTCGCCGAACTGCTCCAGGCGGTACGGGACTTCCCGCTCCCGGCGCTGCCCAAGGACACCCCCGAGGAGGAGTGGCTGCTGCCCGGCGGCCCCGAGGGCGCGGGCGAGCCGGGCGCGGTGCGCCGGGGCGTCGGCTACGGCCTGGGCATGGTGCACATGCTCGGCGCGGAGGGCGCCGACGAGGTGTCGACCGCGACCGTCAAGGTCCACGACGGCATCGCGACCGTGCTGTGCGCGGCCGTCGAGACCGGCCAGGGCTTCACCACGCTGGCCCGGCAGATCGTCCAGGAGACCCTCGGCGTCGAGGAGGTCCACGTCGCCCCGGTCGACACCGACCAGCCGCCGGCCGGCGCGGGCTGCCGGGGCCGGCACACCTGGGTGTCCGGCGGCGCGGTCGAACGGGCGGCCAAGATGGTCCGCACGCAACTGCTGCAGCCGCTCGCGCACAAGTTCGGCATGTCCACCGAGCTGCTCCAGATCACGGACGGCAAGATCACCTCGTACGACGGCGTCCTCTCGACCACCGTCACCGAGGCGATGGAGGGCAAGGAGCTGTGGGCCACCGCCCAGTGCCGCCCGCACCCCACCGAGCCGCTGGACGCCTCCGGCCAGGGCGACGCCTTCGTGGGCCTCGCGTTCTGCGCGATCCGCGCGGTGGTGGACGTCGACGTCGAGCTGGGCTCGGTCCGGGTGGTGGAACTGGCGGTCGCCCAGGACGTGGGCCGGGTGCTGAACCCGGCGCAGCTGGCGGCGCGCATCGAGGCGGGCGTCACCCAGGGCGTGGGCATCGCCCTCACCGAGAACCTCCGTACGCCCCGCGGCCTGATCCGCCACCCCGACCTCACCGGTTACGCCCTGCCGACCGCCCTGGACGCCCCCGACATCCGGATCGTGAAACTGGTCGAGGAACGGGACGTGGTGGCTCCGTTCGGCGCCAAGTCGGTCAGCGCGGTCCCGGTGGTGACGGCCCCCGCGGCGATCGCCTCCGCCGTCCGCGCGGCCACCGGCCGCCCGGTCAACCGCCTGCCGATCCGCCCGCAGGCGGCCGTGGTGACGGACCGGTGAGCACACCGCCGCCCGGGGACCTGCGGGACGAACCCGCGCCCGGCGTGGGCGGGTTGTCCCGGTGGATCCTGCTGTCCGCGGCGGCGTCGGCCGGCGTCCTGGGCGGGATCCACTTCACCTGAGGAACGGCGCCGTCCTGGTCACCGGCGTGAGGGGTTCCGCCGGACGATGGTTCCGGACGCGTCCGGCTGGGCGCCGGACGAGACGGCCGAGACGATCCCCGCGGACGCGCAACGAGCCCGGGTTTCCTGACGTCTTCCCTGGTGAGGGCCGTTGTCAGTGGGGCGGCGTAGTGTGCTGAGCGGTGGGGCACCTGCCCGGGGGCCGCGTACGACGGTGTGCGCCGGCCTGTCACGCACAGGGGAGATCGCGGGGGAGCGATGAGCACGACCGACGCCGGAGCACCGGTGATCACGCTGACCGAGGCGGAGTTGGACCGGCTCGTCACGCACACGCCGACGCGCGGCCTGCTCACGGGCACCGGCCTGCCCGCCGAGACCGACCTGCTCACCTTCTCCCCGCTGCGCACCCACGGCCTGCGCACGGTCGCCGACGCCGCCGAGAGTTCCTTCGGCCTGGCCGAGGAGCTGCGCGGCCGCCTGGTGATAGGCGAACTCCTCACCCCGGCGGGCATGGAGCCCGAGTCGATCCTGCTCGACGGTGCCACGGGCGAGCTGACCACCGCCCACCTCTTCGACCCGTCCGACGTCCGCCCCTTCGCGCCCTCCCTGGCCACGCTGCTGCGTTTCGCCGCGGTCACCGAGGAACTGGCGGGCCTGCGCGGCCGGTTCGCCTCGCTGGCGGGCCAGTACGGCCCCAGGACGGCGACCGAGGCCTCCCGCCGCCTCCTCACCCTCTTCGAGGAGGGAACGGGCGGCGAGGTCCCGCCGTACTGGAAGGCGGCGGCCCTGATCCGTCCGCTCTCCCTCGTCGCCGGCCCCGGTACGGCCTCGGGCCTCACCCTCGACGTCCCCGCGCGCATCCTGGACCAGGAGTTCGGCCAGGGCCGGGTGGCCCGCTTCGAGGAGGTCGACTTCCCGGCGACGCTCACCCACGAGCCGACCCGCCGCTTCCTGCGCGAGACGGGGCTGCCGGAGGAGGCGGTCTTCTTCCACGCCGACACGGACGTCCCGCTGCCGACGCTCCGCGAATACTTCGCCGAGGAGCGCCCCGACTACCCCCTCTCCGAACTCCCGGCCCACTGCGACCACCTGATCCGCCTGGGCCGCCTGCTGGAGGAGACCAGCCTGGTGGTCGACGGCCGAACGGGCGCGGTCCTCACCTTCAACGAGCCCGAGGCGGCCCTCTACCCCCTCAACACCGACGTCTCCACCCTGGCCTTCACGCTCTGGCTCATCCACCACGAGCGCACGATCGACACCCACCTGGGCCACGAACTGGCGACCCACGCCTACGACCACCTGGTCGCCGCCATGATCCACACCCTGAACACCCTGGACCCCACGGGCGCCCTCCCCGACACCACCTGGCACTACTGGACGGAACTCTTCCAGGACGAGGCGGGCGGGGTCTTCTGAGGCGCCCCGTCCCGGTGCATTTCCGCCTTCTGGTCACTCAGCGTGGCCGCTCCGCCCTACCGTGAGAGGTGATGGAGTCGGCACGCACGGTGACGGAGGGGCGCGAATGACGGTCGGCGTGGACGCGGAGCCGCTCAAGGACGAGGTGAGCGAGCGCGGCTGGGAGGTGGACCCGGACGACGAGTGGGGCGTCGCCGTCATCGCCACGGTGGGACGGCAGTTGAAACTGCGCCGGGAAGCGGTGGGGATGAGGGCCGGTGACTTCGCCAAGGCCGTCGGCTACGGCGAGGACATGGTCTACAAGATCGAGAGGGGGCAGCGGATTCCCAGGCCCGAGTATCTGGACAAGGCCGATGACGTCCTGGGGGCCGGCGGCCTGCTCTCGGCGATGAAGGAGGACGTGGAGAAGGTCCGCTACCCGAAGAAGGTCCGGGCCTTGGCGGAGATGGAGGCCAAGGCGGTGGAGATCGGCGTCTACGAGTGCAACATCATCGCCGGGCTCCTGCAGACGGCGGAGCACGCGCGAGCCGTGATCGGGGCGGCGCAGCCGCCGTACTCGCCGGACGACGTGGAACGCATGGTGGCTGCTCGGCTGGCCCGGCGGTCGGTCTTCGAACGCGCTCCGGCCCCGTCGATCCACTTCGTGCTGGAAGAGGCGCCGCTGCACCGCCAGGTCGGGGGCACAATGGTGTGGCGTCGGCAGCTCGAACATCTACTGGAGGTGGGGCAGTTGAACAACGTCTCGCTCCAGGTCATGCCGACGAACGCCGACGCCCATCCTGGGCTGGACGGCAGGATCGAGTTACTGAAGTTCTCCGACGGCAAGGCCGTGGGCCGCTCCGACGGCCTGTTCAACGGCCGGCCCGTCTCCGATCCGAAGCAGCTCCGCATCCTGGAGTTGCAGTACGGCACCATCCGGGCGCAGGCCCTCCCGCCGCGGGAGTCGCTTGCCTTCATCCAGAAACTGCTGGGAGAGACATGATGCGCGAGGCCTCCGCCGGGCACTCCTGCGAACTGGCGTGGTTCAAGAGCAGCTACAGCGGCGGCACCAACGGCGAGTCCTGCGTCGAGGTGGCCGTCACTCTCCGCAAAGTGCACGTCCGTGACTCGAAGTCCCTCGGCGGCCCGCAGCTCGCGGTTGCGTCGGACACCTGGGCGGACTTCGTGTCGTACGCGTCCAGGAGCTGAGGCGCCAGAAGGAAAGGGCGGCATCCCGCACGGGGTGCCGCCCTTTGGTTTCGCTGGCTCAGGCCTCAGAGGCCGTGGCGGGATTCGAACCCACGTAACTCGGGCTCAGGTGGAGACGGGGGTGCGGGACAGTGCGGTGCGCAGAGCGAAGATACCGAGCAGGCCGCCTGCCGTGAACCGCTGGGCGGTCATGACGCGGGGCCGGGCGGCCAGAAACCCGGACACCCGTGCTGCGCCCAACATGATCACAGCGTTCACGGTGATCCCCACAATGATCTGTACACCGCCGAGCTGGAGCAGTTGCTTCCAGGCCGGACCCGCCTGAGGGTTCAGGAACTGCGGAAGCAGGGCGGCGTACAGCAGAGCGATCTTGGGGTTGAGCAGGTTGGTCAGCAGCCCCATCGAGAACAGTCGGGCGTCGGAGACCGGGGGCAGGTCCTGGGCCGGGGCGAAGGGCGAACGGCCGCCGGGCCTGAGCATGCCCCAGGCTAGGTAGGCCAGGTAGACGGCCCCGGCAAGCTTGACCACTGTGTAGGCCACCGGCACGGCAGTGAACAGCGCGGAAAGGCCCGCCGCCGCGGCCAGCAGGTAGCACAGGAAGCCCACGGCGGTCCCACTGAGGCTGACCAGACCCGCCCTGCGACCTTGGGTGATTGCGCGGGATGCGAGGTGGATCATGTTCGGTCCCGGAGTCAGGGCCATGCCCAGTTCGACCAGAGCCACTCCTCCCACTGCGGACAGAGTGATCACCGGTCGACCTCCTGGTAGTTCGCCGGGTGCCTGGTACCCCGGAATGGGGATGCGCCCACTGCAACAACCCTACTGGGACTGCTGGGAGACGCTGTCCACAGACCGCCGTTCGCGGCCGGCGCGTCAGACGAGACGGCCGAACCGGGCTGCTCGTCCCCGGGGCAACTGAGACGGGAACTGAGCCGGACGACCAAAACGGCGGCACCCCCCGCATGGGGTGCCGCCGTTTTCTTCGCCTGGACGGGCGGGTAGAGGCCGTGGCGGGATTCGAACCCACGTAACTCGCTTTGCAGGCGAGTCCCTGAACCACTCGGGCACACGGCCGTGTTCGTGAGAAGAACGTACGGGGCGGGCCGCGAGGGGCTCAAGGGGAGCGGGGGTGCTGCAACGGGACTGCCATACGCCGTTCATGAAGCGGGGCGTGTGTACGACCAAGGGCGTACTCCGGGGTCGGACTTCCGACAGGGGTCAAATGGGAGAACGGGACTTACTCTGGCGGGCATGAGTGCCCTCGAGTCCCGTGAGCCCGGTGTCCTTGATCCACTCGCCGAGAAGAGCGAGGGGGTGCTGAGCAGGGCGTACCGGGCGCTGAGTGTCGGCATCGTGTCCGTCGTGGTCCTCATCGCCTTCGAGGCGACCGCCGTGGGGACGGCGATGCCGGTGGCCGCGCGGGAGCTGGACGGCCTGGCGCTGTACGCGTTCGCCTTCTCCGGGTACTTCACGACCAGCCTGTTCGGGATGGTGCTCGCCGGGCAGTGGTCCGACCGGCGGGGCCCACTGGGCGCGCTCACCACGGGTATCGGCGCCTTCGCGGCGGGCCTCGTCGTCGCCGGGACCGCGCAGGTCATGTGGGTGTTCATCCTCGGGCGGGCCGTGCAGGGGCTGGGCGGCGGACTGGTCATCGTGGCGTTGTACGTCGTCGTCGGCCGCGCCTACCCCGAGCGGCTGCGCCCCGCGATCATGGCGTCCTTCGCGGCCGGCTGGGTCGTACCGTCCATCGTCGGCCCGCTCGCCGCCGGTGCCGTCACCGAACACCTCGGCTGGCGCTGGGTGTTCCTCGGCATCCCGGTCCTCGTCGTGTTCCCGCTCGCCCTCGCCCTGCCCCGGATACGGAGCAGGGCGTCGGGCCCGGTGGACGAGGAGGCCGGCGCCGGCTCCTTCGACCGGCGGCGGATCCGGCTCGCGCTCGGCATCTCGCTCGGTGCCGGGCTCCTCCAGTACGCCGCCCAGGACCTGCGCCCGCTCTCCCTGGTCCCGGGGCTGGCCGGTGCCGCCTTCCTGGTGCCCGCCGTCCTCGGACTGCTGCCCCGCGGCACCTACCGGGCCGCCCGCGGCCTGCCCTCCGTGGTGCTGCTGCGCGGCCTGGCCGCCGGTTCCTTCGTCGCCGCCGAGTCCTTCGTGCCGCTGATGCTGGTGACCCAGCGCGGGCTGTCGCCGACCCTCGCCGGTTTCTCGCTGGCGGCCGGCGGCGGGGCCTGGGCGCTGGGGTCGTTCGTGCAGTCCCGGGCGCGCGTGACGCCGTACCGGGAGCGGCTGATGACCCTGGGGATGGTGCTGGTCGCCGCCGCGATCGTCACCGCGCCGAGTGTGCTCGTGCACTCCGTGCCGGTGTGGACCGTGGCGGTCGCCTGGGGAGTCGGCTGCTTCGGCATGGGGCTGGTGATCTCCTCCACCAGCGTGCTGCTGCTCCAGCTGTCCGCCCCGGAGGAGGCCGGCGCGAACTCCGCCGCGCTCCAGATCTCCGACGCCCTCGCCAACGTCGTCCTGCTGGCGGCGACCGGCGCGGCCTTCGCGGCCCTGGGCGGCGGCAGCACGGCGGCCCCCACGGCCACGGCGGCCGGCAGCGGGCATCCCGCCGCCTTCGTCGTCGTCTTCCTGCCGATGGCCGGGGTCGCCCTGGTGGGGGCCTGGGTGACACGGCGGCTGCGGGAACGCACGCCTGCGCGCTGAGTGACGGCCGGGGACGGCGGGGCGCTTGCTGCTGCTGTGACGTGGCTCCCACCCGCGGGCGACCCGGCCTTGTTCGCGCGTTGACGGCACGGCGGCGCCGGTAGGGTGGCCCGGTTGTCATACGTAGCCGCCGACCCAATGCACGGAGACCGTGACTACCACCGCCGCTTCCGCAGCTTCCGCCGCTCACTCGCATCACCTCTCGCCCGCCTTCCCGGGCCGGGCCCCGTGGGGGACCGCCAGCAAGCTGCGTGCCTGGCAGCAGGGCGCGATGGAGCAGTACATCCAGGAGCAGCCACGTGACTTCCTCGCCGTCGCCACGCCCGGCGCCGGCAAGACGACCTTCGCCCTGACGCTGGCCTCCTGGCTGCTGCACCACCACGTCGTGCAGCAGGTCACCGTGGTCGCGCCCACCGAGCACCTGAAGAAGCAGTGGGCGGAGGCGGCCGCCCGGATCGGGATCAAGCTCGACCCCGAGTACAGCGCGGGGCCGCTCGGCCGGGAGTACGACGGGGTCGCCGTGACCTACGCCGGTGTGGGTGTGCGGCCGATGCTGCACCGCAACCGGGTCGAGCAGCGCAAGACCCTCGTGATCCTGGACGAGATCCACCACGCCGGTGACTCCAAGTCCTGGGGTGAGGCGTGCCTGGAGGCCTTCGAACCGGCCACCCGGCGGCTCGCGCTGACCGGTACGCCGTTCCGGTCCGACACCAACCCCATCCCCTTCGTGACGTACGAGGAGGACAACGCCGGGATCCGGCGGTCCGCCGCCGACTACACCTACGGCTACGGGTCCGCCCTCGCGGACGGGGTCGTCCGGCCCGTCATCTTCCTCTCCTACAGCGGCAACATGCGCTGGCGGACCAAGGCCGGTGACGAGGTCGCCGCGCGGCTCGGCGAGCCGATGACCAAGGACGCGATCAGCCAGGCCTGGCGTACGGCCCTCGACCCGCGCGGCGACTGGATGCCGAGCGTGCTGCGCGCCGCCGACCAGCGGCTGACCGAGGTCCGCAAGGCCATCCCGGACGCGGGGGCGCTCGTCATCGCCTCCGACCAGGATTCCGCGCGCGCGTACGCCAAGCTGATCCGGGAGATCACCGGTACGAAGGCGACGCTCGTGCTCTCCGACGACGTCGGCGCCTCGAAGAGGATCGACGAGTTCAGCGCGAGCGACGACCGGTGGATGGTCGCGGTGCGCATGGTGTCGGAGGGTGTCGACGTACCGCGGCTGGCGGTCGGCGTGTACGCCACCACCATCTCGACCCCCCTCTTCTTCGCGCAGGCCGTGGGGCGTTTCGTACGGTCCCGGCGGCGCGGCGAGACCGCGTCCGTGTTCCTGCCGACCGTGCCCGACCTGCTGACCTTCGCCAACGAGATGGAGAAGGAGCGGGACCACGCCCTCGACAAGCCGAAGGAGGAGGGCGAGGAGGACCCGTACGCCGAATCCGAGAAGGAGATGGAGGAGGCGAACAAGCAGCAGGACGAGGACACCGGCGAGCAGGACATGCTGCCGTTCGAGGCGCTGGAGTCCGACGCCGTGTTCGACCGGGTGCTGTACGACGGCGCCGAGTTCGGCATGCAGGCGCACCCCGGGAGCGAGGAGGAGCAGGACTACCTCGGCATCCCCGGGCTGCTGGAGCCGGAGCAGGTGCAGTTGCTGCTGCAGAAGCGGCAGGCCCGGCAGATCGCGCACAGCCGGAAGAAGCCGGACAGCGAGGCGGACCTGCTGGAGCTGCCGGCCGAGCGGCGGCCGGTGGTCAGCCACAAGGAGATGATGGAGCTGCGGAAGCGGCTCAACACGCTGGTCAGCGCGTACGTCCACCAGAGCGGCAAGCCGCACGGGGTGATCCACACCGAGCTGCGGCGGGTGTGCGGGGGGCCGCCCAGTGCGGAGGCCACGGCGGGGCAGTTGCGGCAGCGCATCGCCAAGGTGCAGGAGTGGGCGACTCGCATGCGGTGAGGCTCCGCTGGTTCGGCGGTTCCTGCCCACCCGCCCACCCGTCTCGGTAGGCGGAGAGGACCCGCCACGGGGCTCCGCCCCGGACCCCGCCGCGGGCGGCCGCGGGTGGGTGAGGTGGCTCGGGTGGGGCGGGAGGTAACCGCCACGGGGCTGTGCCCCGGGCCCCGCCGCGGGCGGCCGCGGGTGGGTGGGGTGGTGGCTCGGGTGGGGCCGGAATTAACCGCCGCGGGGCTGTGCCCCGGGCCCCGCCGCGGGTGGGTGGGCCGGCTCGGTCGGGCGGCTCGTCGTCGCCGTCGGGCTGCGCCCGGACCCCCGTTCTTCGAACGTGTTTTCTCGGCTTCGGCCCCGTGTGCCGTGTGCGTATCCGGACGAATGCAGGCAGGCCGGATCTGCCCTTGCCCGGATTCTGGACGAAGACTTCCGCTCAGCGAACCCGCTTCGCTACTGTCCCGCTACGCACACGCCCCGTGGCAGCGCCGCCGCGGAGCGCAGCCGTGAAGCGACTCGGCCCGGGAGCCACCGGGCCGTTCTGCCGATCGGCGGCCTCTGAAGCGCGTCGCCGACGGGACTCGGTGACGCATCCCTCGCTCAGGGGCTGCCGACCTCACCGCCGAAGGAGTGGGCGTCGTGACCGCGGAGACCTCTCAGACGCTCGACCGGGGACTGCGTGTCCTCAAACTGCTGGCCGACACGGACCACGGGCTGACCGTCACCGAATTGTCCACCAAACTGGGCGTCAACCGGACCGTGGTGTACCGGTTGCTCGCCACACTCGAACAGCATGCGCTCGTACGACGTGACCTGGGCGGCCGAGCCCGGGTCGGGCTCGGGGTGCTGCGGCTCGGGCGCCAGGTGCATCCGCTGGTGCGCGAGGCCGCGCTGCCCGCGCTGCGATCGCTGGCCGAGGACATAGGGGCGACGGCGCACCTGACGCTCGTGGACGGGTCCGAGGCGCTGGCCGTCGCGGTCGTCGAACCGACCTGGACGGACTACCACGTGGCCTACCGGGCCGGGTTCCGGCATCCGCTGGACCGCGGCGCGGCCGGCAAGGCGATCCTCGCCGCGCGGCAGTCGCCGTCGGCCGATCCCGGGTACACGCTCACGCACGGCGAGCTGGAGGCCGGGGCGAGCGGGGCCGCCGCGCCGCTGGTCGGCGTGACCGGCGTGGAGGGCAGCGTCGGCGTGGTGATGCTGGCGGACGCCGTACCCGAGCGGGTCGGCGCACGGGTGGTGGAGGCGGCCCGGGAGGTCGCGGAAGCACTGCGCTGAGTCCGTCCCGCGCCCCGGAAGGGGCGCGGGGCACGGCGCGGCCGGTCACGGCGAACACCCGTCCGCGCAGACGACCGACCGCGCCCTCTTGGCCGCCTCGACAAACCCACGCATCCACCTTTGGCCGATCCGCACACCTCCGGGTCTTCCCTGCTCCGCATCATCAAGGGCCAGGCAACCCCGAGGCGGAGGGAACGGCGCGGTGGACAGAGTGGGGACGGTTCCGGCACCCGGCCGGCGGACAACAGGTACACGGCTCACCCGGCGGCAGGCCGTCCGGACACTCGTCGGTGAGGCCGCCGGCAGCCCGCTCAGGCGGACGATGGGCGTGGCCCAGCTGACGCTGCTGAGCGTGGGCGCCACGCTCGGCACCGGAATCTTCGTGGTGCTGGGCCAGGCGGTGCCGGAGGCCGGCCCGGCGGTCGTCGTCTCCTTCGTGCTGGCCGGCGTCACCGCCCTGTTCTCCGCGCTGTCGTACGCCGAGCTGGCCGGCATGATCCCCGGCTCGGGGTCCTCGTACAGCTACGCCTACGCCACCCTCGGCGAGCTGGTCGCCTGGGTCTGCGGCTGGTGTCTGATCCTGGAGTACGGGGTGTCGGTGGCCGCCGTCGCCGTGGGATGGGGGCAGTACGTCAACGAGCTGCTGGAGCTGACCCTCGGCGTGAGCCTGCCCGAGTCGCTCAGCGCGCCGCCCGGCGCCGGAGGCGTGCTCAACGTCCCGGCCGCCCTGATCGTCGTCCTCGCGATGGTCGTGCTGCTGCGCGGGGCCAAGGAGAGCGCCGTCGCCAACACGGTCATGGTCGCGGTGAAGATCGCGGCGCTCGTGCTGTTCTGCGCCGTCGCCTTCACCGCCTTCCGCGCCGGCAACTTCCACCCCCTCTTCCCGCTCGGCGCCGCGGGCATGAGCGCCGGGGCGGCCTCCCTCTTCTTCTCCTACATCGGGTTCGACGCCGCCTCCACCGCGGGCGAGGAGGCACGCGACCCGCAGAAGGACCTGCCCCGCGCGATCATCCTGTCCCTCGTCCTGGTCACCGCCCTCTACGTCCTCGTCGCCGTGGCCGCGCTCGGCGCGATGCCGTGGCAGCGGTTCGCGGGGACCGAGGCCACGCTCAGCGAGGTGCTCGTGCACGCTGTCGGCGGCGGGAACCTGTGGCCGGTCCTGCTGTCCGTCGGGGCGGTCGTCGCCACCACCAGCGTCGTGCTCACCGTGCAGTACGGGCAGATCCGCATCCTGTTCGCCATGGCCCGGGACGGACTCGTGCCGCCGCTGTTCGCGAAGGTCCACCCGCGCACCGGGGTGCCCCGCGCGGGCACCGTCATCGTCTCCGGCTTCATCGCCGTCCTCGCAGCCCTGGTCCCGCTCGGCAGCCTCGCCGACGCCACCAGCATCGGCACGCTCTTCGCCTTCATGCTGGTCAACCTCGCGGTGGTGCTGCTGCGCCGGCGCGACCCGGGTGCACCCCGATCCTTCCGGGTGCCGTTCTCTCCGGTCACCCCCCTGCTCGGCGTCGCCTTCTGCGGCTACATGCTGTGCAGCCTCGGCGCCGACACCTGGATCGCGTTCGGGGCGTGGATGGCGGCCGGACTCGTCGTCTACGGCCTCTACGGCATCCGGCACTCCAAGCTCGCCCACCCCCAGGAAGACCCCGCATGAGCGCCCTCGATCCCACCGCCGACGTCGTCACCCTCACCCGCGCCCTCGTCGACCTGCCCTCCGAGAGCGGCCAGGAGGAGCGGATCGCCGACGCCGTCGAAGACGCCCTGCACCGCCTGCCGCACCTCGCCGTGGACCGGGTCGGCAACTCCGTGATCGCGCGGACCGGTCCCGGGCACGGGGAGCGCGTGCTGATCGCCGGGCACCTGGACACCGTGCCGGCCGCCGGGAACCTGCCCTCCCGGCTCGCCGACGGTCGGATCCACGGGCTCGGCGCCTGCGACATGAAGGGCGGGGTGGCCGTCGCGCTGCGGCTCGCGGCCACCGTGCCGGAGCCGGTGCGCGATGTCACCTACGTCTTCTACGAGTGCGAGGAGGTGGAAGGGGAGCGCAACGGGCTCGGCCGCATCGCCGCCGCCCGGCCCGGACTCCTGGAGGAGGCCGGTCTCGCGATCCTCATGGAACCCTCGGACGCCGGTGTCGAGGCCGGCTGCCAGGGCATCCTCACCGCCGACATCGTGGTCAGGGGCGCCCGCGCGCACACCGCCCGCGCCTGGCAGGGCACCAACGCCGCGCACAAGGCGGGGGAGGTGCTCCAGCGGCTCGACGCGCACGTCCCGCAGCGGGTCGTGATCGACGGGCTGGAGTTCCGGGAGGGGCTGAGCGCGGTCGCCGTACGTGCCGGGGTCGCCGGCAACGTCGTGCCGGACGAGTGTGTCGTCACCGTCAACTGCCGCTTCGCTCCCAGCCGTTCGGCGCAGCAGGCGGAGGCGTACGTGCGCGGGCTGTTCCCGGAGTACGAGGTGCGGGTCACCGAGGTGGTCGGCGGCGCCCTGCCGCACCTGGACCGGGTGGGCTCCCTCGTAGCCGCGCTCGGGTGTAAGCCCCGCGCCAAGCTGGGCTGGACCGACGTGGCCCGGTTCGCCGCGCTGGGGGTGCCCGCGCTCAACTACGGCCCCGGCGACCCCTCGCTGGCGCACACGGCGGGGGAGTACGTCCCCGTGGCGCACCTTCTGCGGTGCGAGGAGCGGCTCAGGGCGTGGCTGCGCTGAGCCCCGCCAGCGTCCGCAACTGCAGCCACAGCACCAGCCGTTCGTCGGGGTCGTCCAGGTCGACCCCGGCGTGCTGCTGGAGCTGCCTGAGCCGGTAGCGGCAGGTGTTCGGGTGCACGGCCAGCAGCCTGGCCGCGCCCGCCATGTCGCAGCCCGCGTCGAACCAGCAGACCAGGGTGCGGGCGTACTCGGTGCCGTGCGCGGCGTCGTACGCCAGCACCCGCCGCCAGGCGCCCGCGTTCAACTCCCGCTGCCCGGGCATCACTTCGGCCAGCCGCAGCAGCGTCACCCGGGCCCGCAGCTCGTCCGCCGTGGCCACCGGCAGCTCCGTGTCCAGCAGCCGCAGCACCAGGTCGGCGTCCGCCCGCGAGTCCGCGAGCCCCTCCGCGCCCGGCACCACCTCGCCCAGCGCGGCCCGCACCGGCACCCGCAGCGCCTGCCCGGCCCGCGCCACGATGTCCTCGGCGAGCTTCCGGTGCCGTTCACCGGGGCCCGGCAGCACCGCGTACACCACCCCGTCCAGCAGCACGCACGCGTGCCGGCCGTAGCGGGCCTCGCACTGCAGGCGTACGACGTCCAGCAGGCGCAGCGCGGTGCGTTCGGCGTCCGGGACGCTCGCGGCGGAGTCCAGGACGAAGGCCGCCACCCGGGCCGGACCCGTGACACCGAGCCGCCCGGCAGCCGTCGGCGCGTCCGCCGTGCCGTCCAGCAGGCGGCGCAGCAGGTCGCTGTTGCGGTGCCGGGCCAGTTCGCGTGCCGCGCGGGCCCGGAGCAGGAGCAGGGCGGCCGTGGAGGCGCCCTGGACGAGGGTGTCCGCGGCGTCCAGGGCGAGCGAGCCGGCGTCGACCACCCACACCGAGCCGAGCGTCTCGCCGCCGGCCCGCACCGGCATCGCCAGCCGGGGCAGGCCCGAGCCGGACAGCGCGGGCAGCCGGACCGGCCGGTCGGCGGCGAACAACCGCCGGTACTGCTCGGTGTTCTCCGCGCTGGCCGGCACCTGGAGCCCGAGGATGCCCTGCCGCCGGTCCTCGTCCACCGGCTGCCCGGGCACCGTCGAGTAGGCGAGGATCCGCTGCCGGGGGTCCTCGATGGCGGTGGCCCCGCCGGTCGCCGCCGCGATCGCGTCGGCCAGCGCGAACAGGTCGCCGAGCCCGGTGTCGGAGGAGGCGGCGGGCCGGGCGCCGATGGCGGAGGCCAGCAGCAGGTGCACCTGGTGCCAGGCCGCGTCCTCGGCGACCGACAGCAGCGCGACGCCGTGCGCCCGCGCCTCCTCGACCGGCCCGTCGGCGCCGCGCACCACGACCCCGGACAGCTCCGCCTCGGCCGCCGCCCGCACCAGCGGCCCCGCCTCCGACGCCCGTACCCCGACCGCCAGCAGCAGCGCGCCGGGCAGCCGGGGCAGCGGGGCGTGGCCGTCGTACAGCACCGCCTCGGTGACCGGCACGGCCTGTCCCGCCGGGGCGGTGTGCAGGCGCAGGGCGGGGCCGCCGACGACGTCCAGGAGGTCGCCGAGAGTGCACGTTTCCATGGGGAGTCCTCGTGGGGCGGCTCGGCTGATGCCGAACCGGGGCGGGCTTGGCTGATGCTGAAACGAACGTACGCATCCATTGGCCGCTCGCACAACACACGCTGCTCCGGGGAATCCGAGACTCGGTCCCATGACAGCAGGCACCACCATCCGTACCGTCCACGACGTCGCCGGGCTCGCGGCCGTCGCGGACCACTTCAGCGACGTCTGGCAGACGCCCCGCACCGCCCCGCCGTACCCGGCCGAGGTCCTGCACAGCCTGGTGCACGCCGGCGGCGCGGTGCACGCCGTGTACACCGGTGGGCGGCTCGCCGGCGCGGCCGTCGCCGTCCTCGGCCCGGAGCACAGCACGTACTCGCTGGTGGCCGCCGCCGAGCGCGGGCTCGGGCCCGCGCTGAAGCTGGCCCAGCGCGACTGGGCCCGCGCCCTGGGCGCGCGCACCATGCGCTGGACCTTCGACCCGCTGGTCGGCCGCAACGCCCGCTTCAACCTGGTCAAGCTGGGTGCCGTCGGCACGGAGTACCTGGTCGACTTCTACGGCCCCATGACCGACGGAGTGAACGACGGCGACGAGAGCGACCGGCTGACGGTGACCTGGGACCTGGCGGCGGCGGGGCGGTCGTCCGAGGCGGAGCCGCACGGGCCCGTCCTGCGCAGCGCCCCCGACGGCGGGCCGCTCGTGCGGCGCGCCGGACGGCACGTCTGGTGCCGGGTCCCGGACGACGTCGTCACCCTGCGCGCCACCGATCCGGCCCTGGCGCTGCGCTGGCGGCACGCCGTGCGCGAGGTGTTCCAGGAGGCCTTCCTGGAGGGGTTCCGGGCCACCGGGATGTCCCGCGACGGCTGGTACACCCTCACCGGGACGGAGGCGACCGCATGAAGCTGGAACGCGTCGAGATCGTGCACGTGGCGATCCCGCTGGTCACCCCGTTCCGTACGTCCTTCGGGACCATGACGGCGAAGGACACCTTCCTGCTGCGCGTCGTCACCGACCGTGCCGAGGGCTGGTCGGAGTTCGCCGCCGACCCCGAACCCCTGTACTGCTCGGAGTTCGTCGCCGGCGCCGAGATCGTGCTGCGCGACTTCCTGCTGCCCCGCGTGGCCGCGCTCCCGCACCTCACCACGGCCGCGCTGGCCCCGGCCATGGCGAAGATCAAGGGGCACGAGCTGGCGAAGGCGGCCCTGGAGACGGCCGTCCTCGACGCCGAGCTGCGCTCCTACGGCATGCCGCTCGCCGCCTACCTGGGCGCGGTACGGGACCGGGTGCCCGCCGGGGTCTCCGTCGGCATCAAGAACTCGCTGCCCGAGCTGCTGGACGACGTCGAGCGCTACCTCGCCGAGGGGTACGTCCGCATCAAGCTGAAGATAGAGCCCGGCTGGGACGTGGAGCCGGTCCGGGCGGTCCGCGAGCGCTTCGGCGACGGCCTGCCCCTCCAGGTCGACGCCAACACCGCCTACACCCTCGCCGACGCCGAGCACCTGCGGCGGCTGGACGCGTTCGGGCTGCTGCTGATCGAGGAGCCGCTGGAGGAGGACAACCTGCACGCCCACGCCCTCCTCCAGCAGCGCCTGGCCACCCCCGTCTGCCTGGACGAGTCCCTGCACCACGCGCGCGACACCGCGTCCGCGATCGCCATGGACGCCTGCCGGGTGGTGAACGTCAAACCCGCCCGGGTCGGCGGCTACCTGGAGGCCCGCCGGGTCCACGACGTGGCCCACGCGCACGGCGTGCCCGTGTGGTGCGGCGGTATGCTGGAGACCGGCATCGGACGGGCACCGAACCTCGCCCTGGCCGCGCTGCCCGGCTTCACCCTGCCGGGGGACACCTCGGCCTCCAGCCGCTACTTCGCCGAGGACCTCACCGAGCCGTTCGTCCTCAGGGACGGCCACCTGCCCGTCCCCACCGGCCCCGGCATCGGCGTCGAGCCCCGGCCGGACGCCCTGCGCCGGTTCACCCGGGAGCGGCGGGACCTGTACACGGCATAGGGGGCACCCCGTACCAGGGCAAAGGGGCACCTGGCTGTCACGTAGATTGATCCCGTGCTCTCACGTCTCACACGCCCCCAGGCCCTCGCCGTCTGCGCGCTGCCCGTCGTGGCCCTGCTGGGCACGGCGGTGTTCGCGCCGCTGCCGTTCTCGGTGGCGCAGCCCGGCATGACGGCGAACGTGCTCGGCGAGAACAAGGGCACCCCGGTGATCACCGTCTCCGGCGCGGCGACCCGGAACACCAGCGGGCAGCTGCGCATGACCACCATCGAGGCGACCGGTCCCGACGCCCGGGTCTCCCTCGGCGACGTGCTCGGCAACTGGTTCCGCACCGACCGGGCCGTCATGCCGCGCGACGCGGTCTACCCGAGCGGCGACACCGTCAAGGAGATCGAGAAGCACAACGAGGCCCAGATGCAGCAGTCCCAGGACGCGGCGACCCAGGCGGCGCTGAAGTACCTGGGGCTGAACCCCGCCAAGGTCAAGGTCACGCTGAAGCTCGCCGACGTCGGCGGGCCCAGCGCGGGGCTGCTGTTCACCCTGGGCATCATCGACAGGCTCGACGGCGACGGCAGCGGCGGCGACCTCACGGGGGGCCGCACCATCGCGGGGACGGGGACCATCGACGCCGCCGGCAAGGTCGGCGCGGTCGGCGGGGTGGCCCTGAAGACCCAGGCCGCGCGCCGGGACGGGGCCACCGTCTTCCTGGTGCCGAAGGCGGAGTGCGCCGACGCCCGGGCCGAACTGCCGAAGGGGCTGCGGCTCGTGCCGGTGACCACGCTGAAGGGCGCGGTCGACTCCCTGGTGGCGCTGGAGAAGGGCAAGGGCGAGGTCCCCAGCTGCTAGGGCCTGTCTGACAATTCCCGTCTGCCGCGCGACGCCATGCACGCGCTCTCGCCGCACCGGCCCCAGACCCAAGTACGTCCAGTACGAGGGCCTGGGGCCGGCACTCCCCCAGCCTCCGGCCGGGGGGACCCCGAGAGCACGCACCTGACGCCGCGCGGCCGCCCTTCGGGCGACGACGCGAATTGTCAGACAGGCCCTAGGGGGCTTCCTTGGGGCCCTGCCGGCCCGATCCGGACGCACGCCCCGCGCCCGGGTGCCGGTCCTCCGCGGCCTGCTGCACGAGCGGGATGATCCGCAGCGGCACGGCGTTCTCCATGACGATCGCCGTGGAGGCCCGGACGATGCCGTCGAAACCGACGACCCGGTCGATCACCCGCTGGAGATCGGCGTTCGAGCGGGCCACCAGCCGGCACAGCATGTCCCCGCTGCCCGTGGTGGTCAGCAGCTCCAGCACCTCCGGCACGGTCGCCAGGTACGCCCGTACGTCGGCCCCCTGGCCCTGCCGGATCTGCAGGGTGGCGAACGCGGTGACCGGGTAGCCGAGGGCCACCGGGTCCACCTGCGGACCGAATCCGCGGATGACCCCGTTCGACTGCAGCCGGTCCAGGCGCGCCTGCACCGTGCCCCGCGCGACACCCAGCCGCCGGGACATCTCCAGCACCCCGATGCGCGGTTCCTCGGCCAGCAGCACGATGATCCGGCCGTCCAGATGATCGATCGCCACGGGACCCCCTGAGATGGTCATCCTGTACAGAAAGACCGGCGACACCGGCGTTCCGCTGGTCGGATTGCCCAGCGATGAAGCGAACTATTGCGCACCTTGCAGAGCAGAGCCACCCTTCCGCTATGACGCAGACCACACAGCACACTCCCGTCACGACCGCCCGGCAGGACGACCCCTTCCCGGTCAAGGGAATGGACGCGGTCGTCTTCGCCGTGGGCAACGCCAAGCAGGCGGCGCACTACTACTCCACCGCCTTCGGCATGCGGCTGGTGGCCTACTCCGGACCGGAGAACGGCAGCCGCGAGACCGCCAGTTACGTGCTCGAGAACGGCTCCGCCCGCTTCGTGTTCACCTCGGTGATCAAGCCCAGCAGCACCTGGGGCCACTTCCTCGCCCGGCACGTGGCCGAGCACGGCGACGGCGTCGTCGACCTGGCCATCGAGGTCCCGGACGCCCGCCGTGCGTACGCCTACGCGATCGAGCACGGGGCGCGGAGCGTCGCCGAGCCGTACGAGATGAAGGACGAGCACGGCACGGTCGTCCTCGCCGCGATCGCCACCTACGGCGAGACCCGCCACACCCTGGTCGAGCGCACCGGCTACGACGGCCCCTACCTGCCCGGCTACACCGCCGCCCGGCCGATCGTCGAGCCGCCCGCCCAGCGCACCTTCCAGGCCGTCGACCACTGCGTCGGCAACGTCGAACTCGGCCGGATGAACGAGTGGGTGGCCTTCTACAACAAGGTCATGGGCTTCACGAACATGAAGGAGTTCGTGGGCGACGACATCGCCACCGAGTACAGCGCGCTGATGTCGAAGGTCGTCGCGGACGGCACCCTCAAGGTCAAGTTCCCGATCAACGAGCCCGCCATCGCCAAGAAGAAGTCCCAGATCGACGAGTACCTGGAGTTCTACGGCGGCGCGGGCGTGCAGCACATCGCGCTCAACACCAACGACATCGTGCAGACGGTCCGCACGATGCGCGCGGCCGGCGTGGAGTTCCTCGACACCCCCGACTCGTACTACGACACCCTCGGCGAGTGGGTCGGCGACACCCGCGTACCGATCGAGACGCTGCGCGAACTGAAGATCCTGGCCGACCGCGACGAGGACGGCTACCTGCTGCAGATCTTCACCAAGCCGGTCCAGGACCGGCCGACCGTGTTCTTCGAACTCATCGAGCGGCACGGTTCGATGGGCTTCGGCAAGGGCAACTTCAAGGCACTGTTCGAGGCGATCGAACGCGAGCAGGCCAAGCGGGGCAACCTGTAGCCGACGGGTCCCCCGCCGGACGTCCGAGGGGGGACCGTGGCGGAACGCATCGACCTCGCCGCACCGGCCGTCCGCTGGCTGCGGGAGAAGGGCACCCTGCGCGAACCCACGGTCCTCCAGTCCTTCGCCTTCGACGAGGTCCACCACCACCTCTACGTCCTCCAGCTCACCCCGGGCGGCCGGGCCGCCGGCGACCTGTGCCTCAACCGCCTGGACCTGACGGGCAGACGCCTCGGCCACATGTACCTCAGGGGCTTCGGGCACGGCGTGAGCATGGGCGTCCAGCACGACGCCGACGGCACGGTGTGGATCTGGACCGAGACGGACGCCGTGGACGGCTACGGCCGGGGCGTCACCCGCTTCCGGTTCGCCGCCGGAGCCACCCGCACCACCGGGGACGTCAAGGTCCGCCACCCCGTCGAGGGCTCCCGCGCCAACCAGCCCGCCCTCTGCCCGGCCACCGGCCGCATCGCCGTCCGCCACCACCTGCACGGCACCCCCCGCTACCGCGTGTGGGACCTGGCCGCCTTCATCGCCCGCGACTACGCCGCCCCGCTGGCCGACCTCCCCCAGACCGGCGCCCACCCCGACCCCGGCGCCCCCTTCCAGGGCTTCGCCCTGCACGGCGACCACCTCTACCAGCTCGCGGGCTCCGCCTACGACCCGCGCCGCAACCCGCCCGCCGGCCACGGCGACACCCACCTGTCCTGCCTGGACATCCGGACCGGCGAACTCCTCGCCCGGCACCGCACCGAGGCCGCGTACTCCCTCGACCACCGCGAACCGGAGGGCCTGGCCGTCCGCGCCACGGGCACCCCGCGCCTGTACATCGGGTTCGCGTCCGGGGCGGAGGGCGCACGGAAGTTCTCGATCTACTACAAGTGACCCCTCAGGACTCGGGCGGCTCCTCGGCCGGCGGCTCGCCCAGCCTCTCCAGCGCCTCCCGGGCCACCGGCACGCTGAGCGGCGAGAAATAGGGATTGATCCGCAGCGCCTCCTCCAGATACCGCCGCGCGGGCCCGTACCGCTCCAGCTCCGCCTCGATCACCCCCCGGTGGAACGAGTACAGCGCGCTGCGCACCCCGCCGCCCTTCGCCTCGTCCGTCGCGGCGGTCGCGTAGGGCAGCGCCTCCTGGTCCTCGCCGGCCCGGTGCAGCGCCCAGCCCAGCGCGTCGGCCACCTCGATCCCCGGCTGCCGCCGCCACTCCTCCCGCAGCCGGTCCACGGCGTCCCACGGATCCCCGTGGTCCGCCTCGAACCGCCCGATCAGCAGCTCCTCGTCGACCCCGCCTGCCACCGACTGCCGTACCGCCGCCTTCAGCCGCGCGTACTGCTCCTCGGCGGCCTGGGGCTGCTCCAGCGACTCGTACAGCTCGCCCAGCTCCAGCAGGACCTCCGGGTCCGGCCGCTGCGCGACGGCGGCCCGGTACGCGGCCAGCGCCTGCGCCGTACGCCCCAGCCCGGCCAGCGTCCGCGCCCGCCCGGCCCGCGCCGCCCGCTGGTCGGGATCGAGCCGCAGCGCCGCCTCGAAGTGCCGGAGCGCGTCCGGCAGATCCCCGCGCTCCCACGCCAGCTGCCCCAGCCCGGCCAGCCAGGCGGCCTGCTCGGCAGGGGTGCGGGCGGCGGCCGCCGCGTCGGTCAGCTGGGCCACCGCGTCCTCGCGCCAGCCCCGGTCCCGGTACACCGCCGCGGCCCGCGCCATCACCGCCGGCCGCTCCGCCGGACCGGTGCGCAGCTCCATCAGCTTGTCCAGGGTGGCGCGGGCCTTCGTGTAGTCGCCGAGCCCGTTGTACGCGTCGATCAGCGGCGGATACGCCGACCACCGTTTCGGCGTCGCCTTCAGCGCCTGCTCGCCGTACCGTTTCGCCACCGGGAAGTCCCGGCGCGCGAGCGCCAGCGCGGTCAGCCCGTCCAGCGCCTCGGTGTTCTTCGCGCCGCGCACGTCCAGCGAGGTCCGCAGCGCCCGCTCGGCCCGCGGATAGTCCCCGGGGTCGCCCGCCCGGCGCCCCCGTGCCACGTACGCCGATCCCAGCACCGCCCACGCCCGCGCGTCCCGCGGCTGCGCCCGCACCCGCTGCTCCTGCCGCCCGATCAGCGCCGTCAGCCCGGGCAGCGCGGCCGGCACCGCGTACGTCACCGCCGTCAGCGTCTGGGGCTGTGCCTGCGGACCGGCGGCGGCCGGCCGCACCGACCGGTGCGGCCGGCGCTCCTCCGGCAGCAGCACCAGCACCGAGCCGGCGACGACACCGCCCGCCAGCGCGGCGACCAGCACCCGGCGCAGCACCCGCCGGGACCGGCGCGGCGCCGGCGGCTGCGAGATCAGGGACGTACCCCCGCACTGTCGGTTGTCCATGGCGCTCACTGTGCGTCAATACGACGAACACATCCGGGTGGCCCAAGCGCGGCACGGGCGGGGTTCACACCGATGGCCGCGAGTGCCACGCTCTGATCATGAGCCGTATCGAAGCACCGCGCGACGAGCACACGGGGAACCTCACCGACCGGCTCCTGGCCGGCCTTCCGCCCGAGGCCGTCCTCACCGACCCCGACGTCACGGCCTCCTACGGACACGACATGGCGAGCTTCTGCCCCGCGGGCAGCCCGGCCGTCGTCGTCCTGCCGCGCACCGTCGAGCAGGTCCAGCACGTCATGCGCACCGCCACCGAGCTGCGCGTACCCGTCGTCCCGCAGGGCGCCCGCACCGGCCTGTCCGGCGGCGCCAACGCCACCGACGGCTGCATCGTGCTGTCCCTCACCAGGATGGACCGCATCCTGGAGATCAGCCCCGTCGACCGGATCGCCGTGGTGGAACCGGGCGTGGTCAACGCGGCCCTCTCCCGCGCGGTCGGGGAACACGGCCTGTACTACCCGCCGGACCCCTCCAGCTGGGAGACGTGCACCATCGGCGGCAACATCGGCACCGCCTCCGGCGGCCTGTGCTGCGTCAAGTACGGCGTGACCGCCGAGTACGTCCTCGGCCTGGACGTCGTCCTCGCCGACGGCCGCCTGATGTCCACCGGCCGCCGCACCGCGAAGGGCGTCGCCGGCTACGACCTCACCCGGCTCTTCGTCGGCTCCGAGGGCTCACTCGGCATCGTCGTCCGGGCCGTCCTCGCGCTCCGGCCCAAGCCGCCCCGGCAGCTCGTCCTGGCCGCCGAGTTCGCCTCCGCGGCCGCCGCCTGCGACGCCGTCTGCCGCATCATGGCGGGCGGTCACGTCCCCTCCCTCCTCGAACTGATGGACCGTACGACGGTCAAGGCGGTCAACGACCTCGCCCACATGGGACTGCCCGAGACCACCGAGGCCCTGCTGCTGGCCGCCTTCGACACCCCGGACCCTGCCGCCGACCTCGCCGCCGTCGGCGCCCTGTGCGAGGCCGCCGGCGCCACCCAGGTCGTGCCCGCCGAGGACGCCGCCGAGTCCGAGATGCTGTTGCAGGCCCGGCGGCTCTCGCTGACCGCGCTGGAGGCGGTCAAGGGCACGACGATGATCGACGACGTGTGCGTGCCCCGCTCCCGGCTCGGCGCCATGCTGGAGGGCGTGGAGCGGATCGCCGCCGAGTACGGCCTCACGATCGGCGTCTGCGCCCACGCGGGCGACGGCAACACGCACCCCACCGTCTGCTTCGACGCCCGAGACCCGGAGGAGTCCCGGCGGGCCCGCGAGTCCTTCGACGAGATCATGGCCCTCGGCCTGGAGCTGGGCGGCACCATCACCGGCGAACACGGTGTCGGCGTGCTGAAGAAGGAATGGCTGGCCCGCGAGATCGGCCCGGTCGGGCTGGAGATGCAGCGGGCGGTGAAGCAGGTCTTCGACCCGCTGGGCATCCTCAACCCGGGCAAGCTCTTCTGACGTCGGGCTCACCGGGCGAGCAGGTGGTCGAGCGCGTCGTCGATGCCCAGCCGCCCGCCCTCCGTGCCCGGCGGCACCACCCGCAGCGTCCGCTCCAGCCAGGCCGACACCTGCGGGACCGGTGCCTCCAGCAGCGCGTCGCCGTCCGGCGAGCTGAGCGCCATCAGGACGACGCTCCGGCCGTCCACCTTCGCCGGCCACACCCGCACGTCCCCCTGCCCGCACGGCCGGAACACCCCCTCGACCAGCAGGTCGCGGGCGAACGTCCAGTGGACGGGGTGCTCGGAGGTGATGTGGAAGGCGACGTGGACGGCGTACGGGTCGTCGGAGCGGTAGCCGAGCCGGGCGGGGACCGGGACGCTCCGCTCCGGGGACAGGACGAGCCTCAGCTCCAGCTCGCGCTCCACCACGGTGTGCTGCATGACCTGCGTTTCCTTTCCGACCGGGGCCGCTCGGAGTCGGGCCCGTACCGGGGGAGAGGGGGCGGGGGCCGGGGCATTACGCGGGTTCGGGTGAATTCCTCTTCGCGGACCCGTGAGAGTCCGGTACGGCGTTGCCCGGAAAGGGGTGGGTCACGCGGGACTGGCGTTGCGGGCTGCCGCGGTCTGATAGATGTGGAGGCCCCCATCCCACGAGCAGATACGGGACGACGGACATGAGCGCCCCAACCCCGGCCCCAGGTGACGACCGGCCCCGCGAGGGCTACTACCCGGACCCGTCCATCCCCGGCTACGTCCGGTACTGGAACGGCGCCTCCTGGGTGCCCGGCACCAGCCGCCCGGCGCCGAAGGACGGCGAACCGCTCACCCCACCCCCGGGCGTCCGCCCGGCAGCACCCCCGGCCGTCGAGGAGACGGGCCCCCACTTCTTCGACGAGGACCCGCCAGAGCTGTCCCAGGGAGAGCCGGGTCAGCAGGACGGCCCGGGCGGGCAGTGGGCTCAGGCCGGTCAGGGCGCGCCGTGGGGCGAGCCGGGCGTGCCGGGACAGGTGGGTCGCGCCGGCCGAGGCGCGCAGGCCGGCCCAGCGGCGCAGGGAGCGCCTGCCGCGCAGTGGGGCGAACCCGGCGTGCCGGGCCAGGCGGGCCCCGCCGGTCAGGCGGGCCGGGTGGCGCAGGGCGCGCAGTGGAGCCAGTCCGGGCAGGCTCAGCCGGGACTGCCGGCGCAGTCCGGTGGACCCGCGCAGTGGGGCGGTTCCGGTCAGCCGGGTCGGACCGCGCAGCCCGGTCTGCCCGCCCAGTCCGGTCAGTCCGCGCAGGGTGCCCAGTCGGCCGGGTTCGGCGGCGACGGCGGACGCGGGGGTGCCCGGGCCGCCGATCCCCGGGTGCCGGCCGAGTCCTCCGACGCGTCCGACGGCCGTGCCACCGCCGGTACCGACGGCACCCCCGCGGTCCCTCCGCCGGGGGACGACGCCCCGGACCCCGGCACCTTCGTCTTCCGCCGCCCCGTCCCCGGACCGGCGGCGGCCCGCACCGACGACGGCACCATGACGTTCCGCCCGGCACCGTCCGGCCCCGGCACCGGCGGCCCCGCCACCGGGAGCACTCCGAGCAGCGCCGGCACCCCCGGCACCGCCGGTCCGGCCGGCACCCCGGGTCCCGTCGCCACTCCGGGCACCGCCGGTCCGGCCGGCACCCCGGCTCCCGCTGTCGCTCCCGGCACTCCCGGCCCGGCCCTCACCCCCGCCGAAAGCGGTCCCCCTGCTTTCGGCGCCCAGGGGCCCGTCGGTGCGCCCGGCGGCTCCGGGTTCGGTGCCGGGAAGGCCGCCGCGGCCCGGGCCGCCGGCGGGCAGGCGCCTCCCGCCCAGGGGGCCCAGGCGCCGCAGCCCGCTCCCGCGATGCCGCAACAGGTCGGCCCCGGGCAGCCCGCCGCCTCCGGCACCCCGTTGACCAGCGGCCCCGGTGGCGGACAGGCCTCCTGGGCGCAGCAGGTGCATCAGCTGGCCGGGGGCGGGGACGAGCAGCAGGTCGCACCGTGGAAGCCGCCGGTGGAGGACCTCTTCCAGGCAGCCGCCCGCCGGCAGGCCTCCGCCCGTCCCGCCGGACTCGGCAAGCGGTTCGTGGCGCGGCTGATCGACCTGCTGGCCGTGGCCGCGGTGACGTCCGCCGCCGCGGTCCCGCTCGGCATCCGGGCCGTGGACCACGTCCAGGAGAAGATCGACGCGGCCCGGCTGTCCGGCCGCGAGGTCACCGTCTGGCTGCTCGACGGCACGACCGGGACCGGCCTCGGCATCGTCCTGGCCGTCCTGCTCCTGGCCGGCGTCCTGTACGAGGTGCTGCCCACCGTCAAGTGGGGCCGCACCCTGGGCAAGAAGCTGTGCGGTCTGGAGGTGCGGGACATCGAGGGGCACGAGCCCCCGACGTTCGGCCCGGCGCTGCGCCGCTGGCTGGTCCTGAGCGTGCCGGGCCTGCTGCTGATCGGGATCGTGGGCGTGCTGTGGTGCCTGTTCGACCGGCCCTGGCGCCAGGGCTGGCACGACAAGGCGGCCCACACGTTCGTCGCGGGCTGACACCGGCGCCGGGGCCGTACCCCCGTACGGCCCCGCGCCGGATGCGGAACCGGGATCTTCGGGTTCCACTCGGGCCATGAGCACCGAACCGCCCCCCGGCTCCGGAGAGCAGCCCCCCGAGGACGACCCCTTCAGGAAGCGGCCCCCGTCGGACCAGGGGTCGGGCTCGCCGTACGACGCCCCGTACGGCGGTGCCCAGCAGCCCCCACCCCCCGGCGGCGGCCAGCCACCTCCCTACGGTGGCGGCCCGTACGGCGGCTCCCCCTACGGTGACGGCCCGGGCGATGGCCCGACCGGCCCCTACGGCGGCTACCCCGCCGACCCGCTGGCCGGCATGCCCCCGCTCGCCGACAGCGGCAAACGGACGCTCGCACGGATCATCGACATGATCATGGTCGGCATCGTGGTGTGGCTGCTCACCCTGGCGTTCGGGGTGCGCGAGTACACCGTCAGCGGCGACCGCGTCGAAGTCGGCAGATCCGTCGCCCAGTCCGTCATCGCGGCCGTGCTCTATGTCGCCTACGACACCTTCATGATCAGAAAATCCGGGCAGACCCTCGGCAAGAAGTGGCTCGGCATGCGCGTGGCCAACCTGGAGGACGGCGCCACCCCCTCCGTCCAGTCCTCGCTGCTCCGCGCCCTGGTGCTGTGGCTGCCGTTCGCCTTCTGCTGCGCCTGCATCTGGACGGCCATCTCGGGTGGTTGGAGCTTCTTCGACAAGCCCTACAAGCAGGGTCTGCACGACAAGGCGGCCAAGACGGTGGTGGTCAGCACCGGTTGAGCGAACCGCGAGGGGTGCTCGCACGACGGCGGCGGTCCCGGGACGTACCCGGACCCGCCGCCGTGTCCCCGTGTCCATGGGTGTTCTCGCCGGGCGTGCCGCCCGGTCACAGGGTCGTGGGAACCCGCTCCTCGTCCGCCACGGGCTCGGCGGACGGCTGCGCCGTGCCCGTCCCGGGGGAGGGGACCGTCAGGGCGACCAGCAGGCCCAGCGCGAGTGCCGCGAGGGCGATGACGGTGATCCCTGGGCCGGAACTCGTCTGGGACAGCAGCAGCATGGCGAGCGTCGAGAAGATCACGGTGCAGGAACCGTAGGCGAGCTGTGCGGGGGTCGGACGAGGCATGGCAATCGTGTCCTCGGCAGTCTTCGGAAGTTCGGGGGTGCCGTTCGACTCTCTTGGCCTGCATGCCCGAGCGGGACGCCCGGTAAGCGTGACCTAACCCACGGTACCGGTGCACGGGGGGCGCACGGAGTCATCCGTCCCATCAAACGGACGTTCTCCTGCGCCGGTCGGCCGGTCGACACGTGTCCGCAAAGCGAACGTCACCTCCGCATAGTGCACTTGTCCTGCTCAAGTCAAGGACTGTCTTTTCTTCTAAACCTCTAGTCAAATGTCGTCACTTGATACACGCGTTGATCGTGCGCGCACGGATTCCTCCATGACCCGGAACCCCCTGTCCGTGTGCGCGGCGCGGGGGAGGAACTCAAGTGACCAGCAGATCCTGGACGTTCAGAGCGGCCGCGATCGGCGTGACGCTCGCGGCGGCTTCCGCCACGTTCGCCACCTTCGCCGTAGCGGAGGCGAGCACCCAGACCAGGAGCGCCGCCGCCAACCGGCACGACCCGGCTCCGGTCAAGCAGCAGAAGCACGACCTGGACGGTCCGCTCAGCAAGACCCAGGACGCCCAGCGTGAAGAGGCCCTGAACCAGCTCATAGCGGGCAAGGCCACCGCGCAGGAGCGCAACGGCTCCAAGGTCGTCAAGCTCAAGAGCCGCAAGGGCCAGAGCAAGTACGTCGAGCTGAGCCGCGAGAAGACCGACAAGATCTTCACGATCCTGGTGGAGTTCGGCGACCAGACCGATCCCAAGTTCGGCGGGACACCCGGCCCGCTGCACAACAAGATCGCCGCGCCGGACCGCAAGAAGGACAACTCGACGGCCTGGCAGAAGGACTACAACCGCAAGCACTACCAGGACCTCTACTTCGGCACCGGCAAGAAGACCGAGTCGCTGAAGAAGTACTACGAGAAGCAGTCCTCGGGCCGCTACTCGGTCTCCGGTGAGGTGACCGACTGGGTCAAGGTCCCCTACAACGAGGCCCGTTACGGCAACAACGCCTGCGGCCAGACCAACTGCCCGAGCGTGTGGAACGTCGTCAGCGACGGCCTGGGCGCCTGGGTCGCCCAGCAGAAGAAGGCCGGCAGGACCGACGCCGACATCAAGAAGACCCTCGCCAAGTACGACCAGTGGGACCGCTACGACTTCGACGGCGACGGCAACTTCAACGAGCCGGACGGCTACGTCGACCACTTCCAGATCGTGCACGCCGGTGAGGACGAGTCCGCCGGCGGCGGCGCGCAGGGCAAGGACGCGATCTGGGCCCACCGCTGGTACGCCTTCGGCACCGACGCCGGCGCCACCGGCCCCGAGAACAACAAGCTCGGCGGCACGCAGGTCGGCAGCACCGGCATCTGGGTCGGCGACTACACCATCCAGCCGGAGAACGGCGGCCTCGGCGTCTTCGCCCACGAGTACGGCCACGACCTCGGTCTGCCGGACGAGTACGACACCGCCGGCGGCGACAACTCCACCGGTTTCTGGACCCTGATGTCCTCCGGCTCCTGGCTCGGCACGGGCAAGGAGTCCATCGGTGACCTGCCCGGTGACATGAACGCCTGGGACAAGCTCCAGCTGGGCTGGCTCAACTACGACACCGCCAAGGCCGGCAAGCAGTCCACGCACAAGCTGGGCGTCGCCGAGTACAACACCTGGGACAAGCAGGCGCTCCTGGTGACCCTGCCGGACAAGGCGGTCACCACCACCATCACCGAGCCGGCGCAGGGCTCGACCCAGTGGTGGAGCGGCAGCGGCAACGACCTGAAGAACACGCTGACCCGCTCCGTGGACCTGACCGGCAAGTCCTCGGCGAGCCTCACCCTGGACGGCTGGTGGGCCACCGAGGAGGGCTACGACTACGTCTACACCGAGGTGTCGACCGACGGCGGCGCCAACTGGACCGCCCTGGACGGCACGGCGGACGGCCAGGCCCTGCCGAAGGACGCCAGCGGCAAGCCGGCGCTGAGCGGCTTCTCGCAGACGCACAAGAAGCTGTCGTTCCCGCTCGACGCCTACGCGGGCAAGAAGATCGACCTCCGCTTCCGTTACGCCACCGACGGCGGTGTCGCGGAGAACGGCTTCACGGCCGACGAGATCACCGTGACCGCCGACGGCACCCCGCTGTTCTCGGACAACGCCGAGACCGCGGACGCCGGTTGGACCGCGGCGGGCTTCTCCCGTATCGGCGCGTCCTTCACCAAGGACTACAAGCAGTACTACATCGCCGAGAACCGGCAGTACGTGTCGTACGACAAGACCCTCAAGGTCGGCCCGTACAACTTCGGCTTCGCGTCGCGCCCGGACTGGGTGGAGCACTACCCGTACCAGAACGGCCTGCTGATCTGGAAGTGGGACACCTCCCAGGCGGACGACAACACGAACGAGACCAACGGCCACCCGGGCACCGGTCTGATCCTGCCGGTCGACTCGCACTGGAAGGCGCTGAAGTGGGCCGACGGCACGCTGCTGCGCAACCGCGTCCAGGCGTACGACTCGCCGTTCAGCCTCTACGGCACGGACGGCATCACCCTGCACAAGGCCGACGTCGCGCTGAAGATCAAGGGCTCGAAGGGTGTCCCGGTCTTCAACGACCACACGAGCACCTACTACGACCCGAAGAACCCCACCGGCGGCGTCAAGGTCACTGACACCAACACCAAGATCACGATCGTCAAGGAGGCCAAGGACGGCTCCACGATCCAGCTCAAGGTCGGTCCCGCGGTGAAGTAGTCCGCGAAACCGCAGGTCAGACGCGTATCGGCGGCAACCCCTTGGCGGGTTGCCGCCGATCGTGTTTAGGTGCGTCCTGTGGACCGCTTATTGACACCGACCGGAACGGGGATGTGACCGCATGGCCGCTGGAGGCTTCTGCAAGCTGCCGAACGGCACCGTGGTGGTGGCGCTGAACCTGCCCTACGGCCCCGCCGGGGTGCGGGTGCTGGTGCATGCCCAGAACCGGGCCCGGGCCCTGACCAGGCTGCGCAACCTGGGGCTGCGGGCGATCTATCTCCGGGGCAACGCCGAGCCGCCGACGCCGGACGAGATCACGGCGGTGCTGCACCATCCGGACGGCCTGATATGGCGCACGGCTCCCGCGGACAACGGTGTCACCGTGACCGAGCTGTGGCACCCGATCCGGGCGCTGCTGCGCAGGTCGGCGGTGGTGCAGTAGCAGGTTCGGGGCGCGCGAGGTCGGGCGCGGGCGCATCCTGGCTGCTCGCGCCCGCGCGGCGGAGCCGCACGTCGACACAGCCCGGCGCGCCCCTTCAGGCCGGCCGCCAGGCCCGGCGCCTGCAGCCACCCCTGCCCCTCGGGCGCGCTGCCGTGCACCTTCTTCCCGCCGCCACGGCGATCGGCCACGACGGCCCGGGGCCGGCGGTGCCGGACCGGCCGCAAACCCCCGCTCGGCGGTCCTACCCGCTGACCACCGGCTTGCCCGTCAGCTCCACGCCCGCCTGCCGGAGCTCTTCCAGGGCCCGCTCGGTGGTCTCGCCCGCCACCCCTGCCGTCAGGTCCAGGAGGACATGCGTGCGGAAGCCCTCCCGCACCGCGTCCAGGGCGGTGGCCCGTACGCAGTGGTCCGTGGCGATGCCGACCACGTCCACCTCGGTGATCTCGCGGGCGCGCAGCCAGTCGGCCAGCGGGACGCCGTTCTCGTCGGTGCCTTCGAAGCCGCTGTAGGCCGCCGAGTACGCGCCCTTGTCGAACACGGCGTCCACCGCGCCGGAGGCGACCGCGGGGGCGAAGTTCGGGTGGAAGCCCACGCCCTCCGTGCCCGCCACGCAGTGCGCGGGCCAGGAGCGGACGTAGTCGGGGTTGTCCGCGAAGTGGCCACCGGGCGCGATGTGGTGGTCGCGGGTGGCCACCACGTGCCGGTATCCGGTGCCCGCCGCCTGGCCGATCAGCTCGGTGACGGCGGCGGCCACGTCGGCACCGCCGGCCACCGCGAGACTGCCCCCCTCGCAGAAGTCGTTCTGCACGTCTACGACGATCAAGGCGCGGCGCATGGTGGGTGTCCTTCGACTGAGAGTGAAGTAACTGAGCCTAGAGACTTCCGGGCCCGTGCGGGAGGGGGCGTTCGAGGGCGGACGGCGGTCCGCCTCTAGCTACCCGAGCGCCCGTGTACGTACTCCGTCGGAATGACGGGTTCCCCCCTGGACAGCTGCGTAGCGGAGAGCGGCAGGTTCGCGCGGGCCGCGATGTGCCGGTCGCGGGGCACGTCCAGCGGCTCCCGGGCGACCACCTCTCCGCCCTTGATCAGCTGCACCAGCAGCTGCCGGTCGGCCAGCTCGGCCGGGACCGGCCCGGTGCCGACGACCTCGGCCTCCGCGACGCCGTCCGCGTCCAGCCGGCGCGCGGCCCACTTGCGCCCGCCGACGGAGGTCTTGCCGCTGCTGGACTTCTTCGCGACCGGCACCAGCGGCGCCTTCGGGTCGGCGGACTCGGCGCGCGCGACCAGCTTGTAGACCATGGAGGAGGTCGGGTGCCCGGATCCGGTCACCAGCTGGGTGCCGACGCCGTACGCGTCCACGGGCGCGGCGGCCAGCGAGGCGATGGCGTACTCGTCCAGGTCGGAAGTGACGATGATCTTCGTGCGGGTCGCACCCAGCTCGTCCAGCTGCTGCCGCACCCGGTGCGCCACCAGCAGCAGGTCGCCGGAGTCGATGCGGACCGCGCCCAGCTCGGGGCCGGCCACCTCCACCGCCGTGCGGACGGCCTCGGTGACGTCGTAGGTGTCCACCAGGAGCGTCGTGCCCCGGCCGAGGGTGTCCACCTGGGCCTGGAAGGCGTCCCGCTCGCGGTCGTGCAGCAGTGTGAAGGCGTGGGCCGAGGTGCCGACGGTGGGGATGCCGTAGCGGAAGCCGGCCGCCAGGTCCGAGGTGGTCGCGAAGCCGCCGACGTAGGCGGCGCGGGCGGCGGCCACCGCCGACAGCTCGTGGGTGCGGCGGGCGCCCATCTCGATCAGCGGGCGGTCACCGGCGGCGGAGGACATCCGGGAGGCGGCCGCGGCGATCGCGGAGTCGTGGTTGAGGATGGAGAGGATCACCGTCTCCAGCAGGACGCACTCGGCGAAGCTGCCCTCGACGCGCATGATCGGCGAGCCCGGGAAGTACACCTCGCCCTCGGGGTAGCCCCAGATGTCGCCGCTGAAGCGGTAGTCGGCGAGCCACTGCAGCGTCTCCTCGTCGACGATCTCCCGCTCGCGCAGGAAGCCGAGCACGCCGGAGTCGAAGCGGAAGTTCTCCACCGCGTCCAGGACGCGGCCGGTGCCGGCCACCACGCCGTAGCGACGCCCGTCCGGCAGCCGCCGGGTGAAGACCTCGAACACACTCCGCCGTCCGGCCGTACCGGCCTTCAGGGCGGCGCGCAGCATGGTCAGCTCGTACTGGTCCGTGAAGAGCGCCGTCGAGGGAACGTCCACCGGCAGCCCAAGGTCCGCTGTGTTCATGACGAGGAATCGTACTCCCTTTTCGTCGGTGTGACGATTTATGGAGGCCGTGGCAGCATGGCTGTGTGACGTCACCCGCGCCCGTAGAGATCGAACGCACCGAGTCGGCGGAGGAGGTCTTCGCCGTACCCGAGCCCGACGTCCCCTGGGTCACGATCGTGCACAACGACCCGGTCAACCTCATGAGCTATGTGACGTACGTCTTCCAGACGTACTTCGGCTACTCCAAGGACAAGGCCACCAAGCTCATGCTCGACGTCCACCACAAGGGCCGGGCGGTCGTCTCCAGCGGCAGTCGCGAGGAGATGGAGCGCGACGTGCAGGCGATGCACGGCTACGGTCTGTGGGCCACTCTCCAGCAGGACCGGAAGTAAACGCACTCAGATGCCCGGACACTTCGAACCGCTCCCCGGCGGCGGCGCGGCCGTCGCGCTCGACGACGTCGAGATCTCCATCATCCGGTCGCTGGCCGTCCAGCTCCTGGAACTCATCGGTCCCGGCCCCGGCGCCGACGCCCCGGAGGACCCGCTCGCCGAGCTGTTCGCCGAGGGCCCCAGCGAGCCGCCCGCCGACCCGGTGCTCAGAAGGCTCTTCCCCGACGCCTACAGCGACCCCGAGGAGACGCCCTCCTCGTCGGCGGAGGCCGAGGAGCGGCGGGCGCACTCGGCGGAGTTCCGCCGCTACACCGAGAACGACCTGCGGGCCGGCAAGCGGGAGAACGCGCTCGGCGTGATCCGCAGCCTGGACGCGCTCGCCCCGGTGGACGAGGGCGGGGCGGTGCTCAAGCTGACCCCGGAGGAGTCCCGGCAGTGGCTCGGCGCCCTCAACGACCTCCGGCTGGCGATCGGCGCCCGGCTGGAGATCACCGACGAGGACGACACCGACCTGCTCTACCGGCTCCCCGAGGAGGACCCGCGCAAGCCGATGGTGCTGGCCTACCTGTGGCTGGGCGGTCTCCAGGAGACCCTGGTGACGACCCTGCTGCCGTAGCCCTTCGTCCCGGATCGCGCGGTTTGCCCCCGCTCTGGTGTTCGCTCAGAGGACGCTCAAATCCGGATAACGATCCCGTCACCTTTGTGGCCGTGTTTGCCGCATTCGGGCGCTCTTTGTCCACTTTTACCTGTGCGATGCGCCACAACGCGCCTCTGTGATCAATATTGCGGCCGTGATAAATCTTCACGACCGCCCGGCCGACACCACCCATGTCCGGCCGGGTGCGCCACCGAGCCGACGACCGTCGGCCAGGCAGACAGCTCCATCATCCGGGGGGATCGAGACCCGATCCGAGGCCGACGAAAGGCCCGGGTCGGCATGGAGAAAGGCGCACCACAACATGACCTCTGAGAAGGTCACCGAAGCCCCCGAGGAGGGGTACGAGCGCGGGCTCGGCAGCCGTCAGGTCCAGATGATCGCCATCGGCGGGGCCATCGGCGTGGGTCTGTTCCTGGGAGCCGGGGCGAACATCGCCAAGGCCGGTCCCAGCCTCATCCTGATGTACGCCCTCGCGGGCCTGATCATCTTCTTCATCATGCGGGCGCTCGGCGAGCTCCTGCTCTACCGCCCGGTGTCGGGTTCCTTCGCGGAGTACTCCCGCGAGTTCCTGGGCCCGTTCTTCGGCTACTTCACCGGCTGGACGTACTGGCTGATGTGGGTCGTCACCGGTATGGCCGAGCTGACGGCCGCCGCGATCTACGTCAACTACTGGTTCCCGGCCGTTCCTCAGTGGGTCACCGCGCTGGTGTTCCTGGTGATCCTTTTCGGTGTGAACCTGATCTCCGTGAAGCTCTTCGGCGAGCTGGAGTTCTGGTTCTCGATGGTCAAGGTCACCGCCCTGATCGGCATGATCGTCATCGGCCTGGGCGTGCTCACCTTCGGCTTCTCCGCCGCCGGTGACACCGCCGCGGTCTCCAACCTGTGGCAGTTCGACGGCTTCTTCCCCAAGGGCATCGGCTCGTCCCTGATGACCCTCCAGGGCGTGATGTTCGCCTACCTCGCCGTCGAACTCGTCGGCGTCACCGCGGGGGAGTCCGAGAACCCGGAGAAGACCCTCCCGAAGGCGATCAACACGCTGCCGTGGCGCATCGCCCTGTTCTACGTCGGCGCCCTCACCGTCATCCTGTGCGTGGTGAAGTGGACGGAGTTCGCCCCCGGTGTCAGCCCCTTCGTGAAGGCGTTCGCGATGATCGGCATCCCGGCCGGCGCGGGCATCGTCAACTTCGTCGTGCTCACCGCGGCCCTGTCGTCCTGCAACTCCGGCATGTACTCCACGGGCCGCATGCTGCGCACCCTGGCCGACAACGGCGAGGCCCCCAGGGTCTTCACCAAGCTGTCCTCCACCAAGACCCCGGCGCTCGGCATCACCGTCTCGGTCGCCTTCATGGGTATCGGCGTCGTGCTGAACTACATCGTCCCGGAGAAGGCGTTCGGCTACGTCACCTCCGTCGCCACCGCGGCCGGCATCTGGACCTGGATGATGATCCTGGTCAGCCACATCCTCTACCGCCGCAAGGTGGAACGGGGGCTGGCGCCCGTCTCGGCCTTCCCGGCGCCCGGCGGCGCGGTGTGCAGTTGGATCGCCCTGGTCTTCCTGGTCTTCGTCACCGGTCTGATCGCGTACGACGCCGAGTCCCGCGTCTGCCTGTACGTGATGGCCGGCTGGGCCGCCGCCCTCGGCGTCGGCTGGGCCGTGCTGAAGGCGCGCAACCCGGAGGTCGCCCAGCGCCGTGAGCCGGAGCTGGAAAAGATCGGCTGAGCCGCCCTACGGGCCACCCCAGGACGTCCGGCCGCCGGGAGCACTCGTGGCGCCCCCGGCGGCCGCCGCTCAGGACGTCCGCCATGTGGGCCGTCCCGTACCACCCCTCGGTACGGGACGGCCCCTCTGCTTATCCTGACCCCCATGCTGACCATCACCCAGGCCCTGTACGACCAGATCGTCGCCCACGCGCGCAAGGACCACCCCGACGAGGCGTGCGGCGTGGTGGCGGGCCCGGCGGGCTCGGACCGCCCCGAGCGCTTCATCCCCATGCTGAACGCGGCGATGTCGCCCACCTTCTACGAGTTCGACTCGGGCGACCTGCTCAGGCTCTACCGCGAGCTGGACGACCGGGACGAGGACCCGGTGGTCATCTACCACTCCCACACCGCCACCGAGGCCTACCCCTCGCGCACCGACATCTCCTACGCCAACGAACCCGGCGCCCACTACGTCCTGGTCTCCACCGCCGACACCGACGGCCTCGGCGAATTCCAGTTCCGCTCCTACCGGATCGTGGACGGCGAGGTCACCGAGGAGGAGGTCAAGGTCGTGCAGGCCTACTGATCTCGACCACCGGACGAAATCCGTCCGGCATGCGGAATCACACTCCGGGACGCGGGCCGGGAATCGATACGATGAGCCCATGGTTCTTCTCGACGTGAGCGACAAGGCGCCGGGCATGCTGCTCGTGGCGCGGCTGCACGTCGACCTGTGCAGGCTGAACAGCGCCATCTGTTGATCCACCCCGCTGCCGCCGTCCGGCCGTGAGCCGCGGCGCTCCCTCAGTGCCGACAGCCCGGGGGGACCCCCAGGCTGCGCGCGCGCCTGACCGAACCGACGACACCTTCCGACAGGAGCCCTGAGCCATGGCCATCGAGGTCCGCATCCCGACCATCCTCCGCCAGTACACCGACGGTCAGAAGGCGGTGGAGGGCAACGGCGAGACCCTCGCCGAGCTGTTCGCCGACCTCGAGACCCGGCACGCCGGCATCCAGGCCCGCATCGTGGACGGCGAGCAGCTGCGCCGCTTCGTCAACGTGTACCTGAACGACGAGGACGTCCGTTTCCTGGACGGCATCAACACCAAGCTGTCCGACGGCGACAGCGTCACGATCCTGCCGGCCGTGGCCGGCGGCATGCGCTGATCGGCCGCTGACCAGCGATGCGCTACGACTCCCCGCTGGCCGCGGTGGGCAACACCCCTCTGGTGCGCCTGCCGCGGCTGTCGCCGTCCCCGGAGGTCCGGATCTGGGCCAAGCTGGAGGACCGCAACCCCACCGGCTCGGTCAAGGACCGTCCCGCCCTGCACATGATCGAGCAGGCGGAGAAGGACGGCCGGCTCACCCCGGGCTGCACCATCCTGGAGCCCACCTCCGGGAACACCGGCATCTCCCTCGCCATGGCGGCCAAGCTCAAGGGCTACCGCATGGTGTGCGTGATGCCGGAGAACACCTCGCAGGAACGCCGGGACCTGCTCGGCATGTGGGGCGCCGAGATCATCTCCTCACCGGCCGCGGGCGGCTCCAACACCGCCGTGCGCGTGGCCAAGGAGCTGTCCGCCGAGCACCCCGACTGGGTGATGCTCTACCAGTACGGCAATCCGGACAACGCGGGCGCCCACTACGCGACCACCGGCCCGGAGATCCTCGCCGACCTGCCCTCGATCACCCACTTCGTGGCGGGCCTCGGCACCACCGGCACCCTCATGGGCGTCGGCCGCTATCTGCGCGAGCACAAGCCGGACGTGAAGATCGTCGCCGCTGAACCGCGCTACGACGACCTGGTCTACGGCCTGCGCAACCTCGACGAGGGCTTCGTACCCGAGCTGTACGACGCCTCCGTCCTCACCACCCGCTTCTCGGTGGGCTCCGCCGACGCGGTCACCCGCACCCGTGAACTCCTCCGGCAGGAGGGCATCTTCGCGGGCGTCTCCACCGGCGCCGCCCTGCACGCGGCGATCGGCGTCGGAAAGAAGGCCGTCAAGGCGGGCGAGAGCGCCGACATCGTCTTCATCGTGGCCGACGGTGGCTGGAAGTACCTCTCCACCGGCGTCTACACCGCGGCCACCACGGAGGAGGCCATCGCGACGCTGCAGGGTCAGCTCTGGGCGTGACGGCGGGGGATCCGGGCGCGTCGGTGGTACGTCACATCTGCACCAGGACATCTGCAGAAAGGCGGACCCCATGCGCCGTACCACGCCCCTCGCCCTCGCGGCGGCCGCGCTGATCCTCGCGGGCTGCGGTTCCCAGCAGGGCACCGGGAGCAGCGACAAGGTGTCGGCGCCGCCCCGCGGCGGGACGCCGTCGCCCACCCGGCCCGCCGGCGACTGCACCGGCCACGCGGAGCTGACGGCCGCCGATCACGGCCGTACCGTCTGCGTGGCCGAGGGCGGCGAGGTCCGGCTGACCCTGGACGGCACCCGGGCCCGCCCCTGGAAGCCGGTCACCGCGAGCGGTACGGCGCTGAAGGCCGTCAACGCGGGCTTCGTACTCCAGCCGGGTGATGCCACGGCCGCGTACCAGGCGGTGGCCGCCGGCACGGTGAAGCTCACGTCGTCCCGTCCCCTGTGCGCCCAGCCCACCGCACCGGGCCGGATGTCGTGCAAGGGCATCGAGGAATGGTCGGTCACCGTCCGGGTGGGCTAGCCCGCCAAGTGCCGTACCTGGTCCCACAGGACCGGGTCGACCACGCCCACCCGGCGGCGGAAGCCCGCCACCGGGACCTCGCGCAGCTCGTCGGTCTCCAGGAAGCTGGGCCGGCCCTGGGCGTCGCCGACCGCGCCGGGCGGCAGCGGGATCACCCCGGACCGCTCGTCGTGGTACTTGCTGGTGATCTTCGCGACCGTGGCCCGGTCCCCGCGCACGGCCAGCACCAGGCAGGGCCGGTCCTTGACCCCGCTGCGGTCCTCGAAGGGGACGTCCGCCCACCAGATGTCCCCGGGGGACGGCCGTACGGCGTGCGCGGTCCGGGTACCCGGCCGGCCAGGGGGCCGCAGCCGCCGTCCGCCGGGCCGGCGGCCCCCGCCCCAGCCGTCGACGAGCGTGGCGACCAGCGCGAGCAGCACCACCGCCGCGAGCGCGAGCCACCAGGACGTGTCCATACGACGACGTTACCGGCGCGCGCCGCACATCGCGCGCCCTCTTCCGATCCTTGTGCGCCCTAGGTCCAGCCGAACCGGTGACAGCACAGGTGAGTTCGCCCACAACGGCCCCTGGCGGAGGAGCGACCCGTGCTTTTGCGCCTTACGCTCGACAAACCGCACGACCCCCGACAGCCCTCACCCCGAGGGGTCCCTCGTCCCGCCCACAGCGTTCCCGCCAACGGAGGTTTCTGCTTCATGAAGCTCACCGTCGTCGGCTGCTCGGGGTCGTTCCCGTCCGCGGAATCGGCCTGTTCGAGCTACCTCGTCGAGGCCGACGGCTTCCGGCTGCTCCTCGACATGGGCAACGGCGCCCTTGGCGAGCTGCAGCGCCACTGCGGTCTCTACGACCTCGACGCGATCTTCCTCAGCCACCTGCACGCCGATCACTGCATCGACATGCTCGCGTACTTCGTGGCGCGCTACTACCGCCATGACGGCGGCCGGTGCGCTCCCCTCCCGGTCTACGGCCCCGAGGGCACCGAACACCGTCTCACCACGGCCTACGCGGACACGCCCTCCGCCTCCTCCATGAGCGAGGTCTTCGACTTCCACACGGTCAAGCCGTCCACCTTCGAGATCGGCCCCTTCACCGTGCACACCGAACGGGTGCGCCACCCAGTGGAGGCCTACGCCATCCGGATCGAACACGGCGGGAAGTCCCTGACGTACTCCGGCGACACGGGTGTCACCGAGGTGCTGGACGAGCTGGCCCGGGACGCCGACCTGTTCCTGTGCGAGGCCGCGTTCACGCACGGCAAGGAGAGCATCCCCGACCTGCATCTCAACGGGCGCGAGGCGGGGGAGACGGCCGCGCGCGCGGGGGTGCGCCGCCTGGTGCTCACCCACATCCCGCCGTGGACCGACCCCCAGGTGAACCTGCGGGACGCCCGTGAGGTGTTCGCGGGGCCGGTGGAACTGGCCGCGCCGCGGGGCACGTACGAGATCTGACGCCGGACAGACGAAAGGGCCCCGGAACTCCGGTTCCGGGGCCCTCGCGGTGCCTGGCTACTTCGCCTCGGCCTTCTGCAGGTCCGCCAGCTCCTCGTCGGACTCGCGGCCCGGTGTCGGCAGGTTGAACCTGGTGATCGCGAAGCGGAAGACCACGTAGTAGACCACCGCGAAGCACAGGCCGACCAGGACCAGCCCCCACGGGTTGCTGGCGATGCCCAGGTTCAGCCCGAAGTCGACCGCGCCCGCCGAGAAGCCGAAGCCGTCCTTCATGCCCAGAGCCCAGGTCAGCGCCAGCGAGACACCGGTGAGGACCGCGTGGATCGCGTACAGGACCGGCGCGATGAACATGAAGGTGAACTCGATGGGCTCGGTGACGCCGGTGACGAAGGACGTCAGCGCGAGCGAGAACATCATGCCGCCGACGACCTGCCGGCGCTCGGGCCGGGCGCAGTGGACGATGGCCAGGCACGCGGCCGGCAGCGCGAACATCATGATCGGGAAGAAGCCGGTCATGAACTGGCCCGCGTGCGGGTCGCCGGCCAGGAAGCGCGCGATGTCACCGCTCTTGCCGTGGTACTCGCCCGCCTGGAACCACGGGAACGAGTTGAGCAGGTGGTGCATGCCGATCGGGATCAGCGCGCGGTTGGCGACACCGAAGATGCCGGCGCCGACCGCGCCCGACTTGACCAGCCACTCGCCGAAGCTGTGCAGGCCCGTGCCGAGGACCGGCCAGATGTAACCGAGGACGATGCCGATGAGCAGGCCGGCGAAGGCCGACAGGATCGGGACGAGCCGGCGGCCGCCGAAGAAGCCCGCCCAGTCGGGCAGCTTGGTGCGGTAGAAGCGCTGGTAGAGCAGGGCCACCACGATGCCCATCACCACACCGCCGAGGACCTTGGCGTCCACCGGGGCGCTCTGCATGACGATCTTGCCGTCGACGACGGTCGCGACCTTCGGCAGGTTCTTGTCGGTGAAGGTGCCGAGCACGTTCTTGAAGACGAGATAGCCGACGACCGCCGCGAGGGCCGTGGAACCGTCCGACTTCTTCGCGAAGCCGATCGCGATGCCCACGGCGAACAGCAGCGCCATGTTGTCGAGGATCGCGTTGCCGCCGGCCGCCATGAAGGAGGCGATCTTGGTCAGGAACGTGGGGAAGGAGGGGCGGCCCAGCATGTCGGTGTTGCCGAGGCGCACCAGCAGGGCGGCGGCCGGCAGGACGGCCACCGGCAGCATCAGGCTGCGACCGATGCGCTGCAGCACCGCCATCGCGCCGGCGCCCTTCTTCTTCTCGGCCGCGGGAGCGGCGCTGGCCGTGGTCACAACTTCCTCCATAGGCAAGGCGCCGCCCGGGAACCATGGAAGGGGACGGCAGCGTCTGTGGTCTACACCACCAGTGGTGTAGACCTGTTTTAGCACGGTGAAGGCGGCGTAAGGAACCCGCGAATCCGCTACCGCCGCGCTACGCGCTGTACGCCCCCGGGCCCCCGGCCGGCGCGCGGTCGGTGCCGGTCAGGCCTTGGTGACGTCCTCGACCTCGTCCACCGGCTCCCGCCCCGGTGTCCTCAGGTCGAACCTCGTGATCGCGAGCCGGAACACGGCGTAGTAGACGGCCGCGAAGCACAGGCCGATCGGGATGATCGCCCACGGTTTCGTCGCCAGCTTCCAGTTGATCACGTAGTCGATCAGCCCCGCCGAGAAGCTGAAGCCGTCGTGCACCCCGAGCGCCCAGGTCACCGCCATCGAGGCACCGGTGAGCAGTGCGTGGACGGCGTACAGGGCGGGCGCGATGAAGAGGAACGCGTACTCCAGCGGCTCGGTGATGCCGGTGACGAACGAGGTCAGCGCCACCGACAGCATCAGGCCGCCGACCTCCTTGCGGCGCTCCGGCCGCGCGCAGTGCGTGATGGCCAGCGCGGCGGCCGGCAGCGCGAACATCATGATCGGGAAGAAGCCCGAGGTGAACTGGCCGGCGTTCGGATCGCCCTGCAGGAACATGTTGATGTCGCCGTGCACCACCGTGCCGTCGGGCTTGGTGTAGCTGCCGAACTGGAACCAGATGGGCACGTTCAGGAACTGGTGCAGACCCACCACCAGCAGCGCCCGGTTCGCGACCCCGAAGAGGCCCGCGCCCCAGGCACCCGCGTCCCGCAGCCATCCGCTGAAGCTCTCCAGGGCGGCACCGATCGGCGGCCAGACGAACAGGCACACCACCGCGAACGCGATCGCGACGAAGGCCATGATGATCGGCACGAGCCGGCGCCCGTTGAAGAAGCCCAGCCAGTCCACCAGCCGGGTGCGGTGGTACCGGGCCCAGAAGAAGGCCGCCAGCAGGCCCATGACGATGCCGCCGAAGACGCCCGGGTTCTGGTAGGTGAACGCGGCCACCGTGCCGTCGGGCGCCTGGCAGCCCGTCACCACCACCTTCGCGCCCGCCGGGCAGGTCTCCGGGAACTGGCGCAGCACGCCGTTGTAGACGAGGAAACCCGCCACCGCCGCGAGCGCCGTCGAACCGTCGGACTTCTTCGCCATGCCGATCGCCACGCCCACGCAGAACAGCAGCGGCAGCCCCAACTGCCCGTCGAGCAGGGCGCCGCCCGCCCCGCTCATCACCCTGGAGACGTCCGTCCAGCCCAGGCCGTCGTCGCCGAACACGTCCGGCTGCCCCAGCCGGTTCAGGATCCCTGCCGCCGGCAGGACGGCGATGGGCAGCTGGAGGCTGCGGCCCATCTTCTGCATGGCCTGGAACAGGCGGTTCCAGCGGGTCCCGGCGGCGCTTGCCGTGCTCTCGGCACTCATGGGTTTGGCGACCTTCCCCACGGTGGTGTAGACCAGTCGGCGGACGGTTCCGCTGTCGTGATCGCCATCATCGGGCACGGACGGCATGACCGCTCGCGAAGATGGGCCAACTGTGGGTTACTGCGACAAAGCGGTTCGGAGCAGGGAGAAGGAACATGGCCAGCAAGGCTGAGAAGATCGTCGCCGGGCTCGGCGGCATCGACAACATCGAGGAGATCGAGGGCTGCATCACCCGGCTGCGCACCGAGGTGTCCGACCCCGCCCTGGTCGACGACGCCGCTCTGAAAGCCGCCGGCGCCCACGGCGTCGTCAAGATGGGCACCGCCATCCAGGTCGTCATCGGCACCGACGCCGACCCGATCGCCGCGGAGATCGAAGACATGATGTGAGCCGGCGGGTTCACCGGCCGGGGGCTCTTCCCGACGCGGGAGGAGCCCCTTCGCCGTGTACGGCTAGGCTCGTCGGCATGTCTCGCATCGACGGCCGTACTCCCGAACAACTCCGCCCGGTCACCATCGAACGCGGCTGGAGCAAGCACGCCGAGGGCTCCGTCCTCGTCTCCTTCGGCGACACCAGGGTCCTCTGCACCGCCTCCGTCACCGAAGGCGTCCCGCGCTGGCGCAAGGGCAGCGGCGAGGGCTGGGTCACCGCGGAGTACGCCATGCTGCCCCGCGCCACCAACACCCGCGGCGACCGCGAGTCCGTCAAGGGCAAGATCGGCGGCCGCACCCACGAGATCTCCCGGCTCATCGGCCGCTCCCTGCGCGCCGTCATCGACTACAAGGCGCTCGGCGAGAACACCGTCGTCCTCGACTGCGACGTCCTCCAGGCCGACGGCGGCACCCGCACGGCCGCCATCACCGGCGCCTACGTCGCCCTGGCCGACGCCGTCGCCTGGGCGCAGGGGCGCAAGCTCGTCAAGGCCGGCCGGCAGCCGCTCACCGGCACCGTCAGCGCCGTCTCCGTGGGCATCGTCGGCGGCGTCCCGCTGCTCGACCTTTGCTACGAGGAGGACGTCCGCGCCGAGACCGACATGAACGTCGTCTGCACCGGCGACGGCCGCTTCGTCGAGGTCCAGGGCACCGCCGAGGCCACGCCGTTCGCCCGCGAGGAGCTCGACGCCCTGCTCGACCTCGCCGTCACCGGCTGCGCCGAACTCACCGCGGCCCAGCAGGCGGCCCTCGCGGCCACCCGCGCGTAAAGAAACCTTCAAGGCCCGGGGCAACCCGCCGGGCCCTCCCGTCGTCCCTCTGGGTACGGGCGCACCGCTCACCGGCGTGCGCCCGGACAGCCGTACCAGGGGAGGGAACACCACCATGGCCGCCAGCCGACGCCGAGGCAGGCTCACCGCCGTCGCCGCCGCCGTAGCGACCGCCGCGCTCACCGCCGGCCTCACGGCCGGCTGCGACGCCATGAACAGGGCGCTGGACTGTGTGCAGACCGCCGACACCATCGCCGACAGCGTCACCGATCTCCAGCAGGCCGTGGAGAACGCCGCGAACGACCCCACCCAGGTGGACTCCTCGCTCGACTCCATCGACAAGAGCCTGCGCAAGATCGGCGACAAGACGGACGACGCCGATGTCAACAAGGCTGTGGACGACCTGCGCAAGGCCGTCGGCAACGTGCGGACGGCCGTGAAGAACGGGGACACCACGCCGGATGTGAGCCCGGTGACGGACGCGGCCGGGGAACTCACCAAGGTGTGCACGCCGTAACGGGCACCCGAGGCTCCGTCGCGCAGGATCCCTGCGGGCGCGGTCAGCGGCCCCCGTCGAGCCGGCGCTGTTCCTTCAGGCGCCTGCGTTCGGCGCGCGGCAGCTTGCGTTCCACGGCCACACCGCCCCAGAAGGCGAAACCGCCGATGACCACCCGGGGGGCGCCCGGCTCGGGCGGGGCGTCGTCCCTGGGGTGGTCGAAGGCACCCATCACACCGATGCCCCGTACGACGACCTCGACACCGGGCGGTACGACGACCTGCACCCCGCCCATGACCGCCACACAGTTGATCACGACCTCGCGGCCGGCGAAGTCCGCCTCGCGCAGGTCGAGTTCGCCGCCGCCCATGAAGGCGAGGCAGGAGAACCGCCGCGGCACCGTCCAGCGGCCCTTGCGCTCGAACCCCGACAGGATCGCCACCGCCCCCGTCGAGGACCCCTCGCCCCCGGTGATCCGGCCCGCCCAACCCCCGTCCCGCACCGGCTCCTTGACGAAGGACACCGCCGCGGAACCGGACGCCGGCAGATCGCGGGTCAGCGGCGCCAGCTCACCGTACGTGCGCGCCGTGTAGGCCGCCTCCAGGCGCTCGTCGAACTCCGCCATGTCGAGCCGCCCCTCGGCCAGGGCGTCCCGCAGGACCTCGGCGACCCGCTCACGGTCGGCGTCGGACGCCCTCAGATCCGGGGCTGCGTCGTCGCTCATGGCAGCAGCCTACGAGACCGCCTTCTCGGCGTACATCCTGGCGATGACCGCCTCGATGTCCGGCTCCCGCACCGACAGGTCCACCAGCGGGTACCGGGCCGCCAGATGGGCCACCAGCGGCGCCGCCGACTGCCCCGCCGGGAACGCCAGCCACTGCCGCGGCCCCTCCACCCGCACCACCCGCGCCGACGGCACCTCGACCGGCGGCAGCTCCCGCTCCAGGTCCACCACCAGCGTCCGCTCGCCCTCCCCGGCCTCGTGCAGCCCCGCGAGCGGACCGTCGTAGACCAGCCGCCCGTGGTCGATCACCATCACCCGCGAGCACAACTGCTCGATGTCCTGCAGGTCGTGCGTGGTCAGCAGCACCGTCGTACCGCGCTCGGCGTTCACCTCCCGCAGGAACTCCCGCACCCTGGCCTTCGACACGACGTCCAGGCCGATCGTCGGCTCGTCCAGGTACAGCACGTCCGGATCGTGCAGCAGCGCCGCCGCGACGTCCCCGCGCATCCGCTGCCCCAGCGACAACTGCCGCACCGGCACGTCCAACAGGTCGCCCAGCTCCAGCAGTTCCACCAGACGGTCCAGGTTCTCCCGGTAACGGGCGTCCGGAATGCGGTACATGCGGTGCGCCAGCCGGTAGGAGTCGATCAGCGGCAGGTCCCACCACAGCGTGGTCCGCTGCCCGAACACCACCCCGATCCGGTGCGCCAGCCGCGCCCGCTCCCGCGCCGGATCGATGCCCGCCACCCGCAGCCGCCCGGCACTCGGTGTGAGGATCCCGGTCAGCATCTTGATCGTCGTCGACTTCCCGGCGCCGTTCGGCCCGATGTACCCGACCATCTCCCCGCGCGCCACGGTGAACGAGATCGAGTCCACCGCCCGCACCTCGCGCCGCTCCCGCCGGAGGAACCCGGCCTTCCGGCGCACCTCGAAGACCTTCCCGACCTGCTCCAGGACGATGAAGCCGTCCCCTGCGGTGACGTCACCCACGCTAACTCCCCGTGCTGCGGTACGAACGAAGACCCGTCCGCCAGGCCAGCCCCGCCAGCGCACAGCACCCCACCGCCACCAGCGGCGGAGCCCACGCCAGCCAGAGCGGCAGCCCCAGCGGATACGGCCGCCCCAGCACGTACGTGGCGGGCAGCCAGTTGACGAAGGCCAGCGGCAGCACGAAGGTCACCCCGCGCACCAGCTCCTTCGCGAACACCGTCGGCGGATACTGCAACAGCGTCGTACCGCCGTACGTGAAGGCGTTCTGCACCTCCGAGGCGTCCTGCGCCACGAACTGGAACGCCGCCCCGGCCACGAACACCGCGCAGAAGATCCCGCAGCCGCTCACCACCATCACCGGCATCAGCAGCAGCCGCTCCGCCGTCCAGCCGACGTCCACCCGGGTCAGCGACCAGCCCAGGACCAGCGCCCCCTGGACCACCCGCCCCAGCCGGCGCAGCGCGAACCGGTCGGCCGCCACCTGCGCCAGCACCGGCGCCGGCCGCACCAGCAGGGTGTCCAGCGTGCCGTCCCTCACCCGCCGGCCCAGCCGCTCCATCGACCCGATCAGCAGGTCGGCCAGCCCGAAGGAGGCCGCGGACAGCCCGTACAGGAACGCCACCTCGGGCAGCGGATAGCCGCCCAGCGCGTCCACCCGGGAGAACATCAGCATGATCGCGACGAAGTCGAGGAAGGTCGCCGCGAAGTTCCCGAACGTCGTCATCGCGAACGACGCGCGGTACGCCATCGTGGACCGCACCCACATCCCCGCGATCAGCCGGTACGCCCGCACGCCCTCGGCCAGCCGTTCGGCCCGCCCCTCAGCCACCCTGCACCACCACCCGGCGCGTCGCCGCCGCCTGCACCAGCCGCCCCGCCCCCAGCAGCGCCGCCGCCCACGCGGCCTGGAAGAGATAGGCGGGGAACGGGTCCGCGTGCCCCAGCAGGATGTCCGCCGGCGCCTGCAGCAGCGAGGACCAGGGCAGGGCGCGTACGACCTCGCCGAGCGCGCCCGGGAACACGTTCAGCGGCAGCAGCATGCCCGAGCAGAAGAAGCCCAGCAGCCACGCCATCTGCACCACACCGGTGCCGTCCAGCAGCCAGAACGCGCTCAGCGCCACCAGGTAGCGGATGCCGAAGCCGACCAGCATGGCCAGCACGACGGCGACCAGGAAGGCCGCCCAGGTGCCCGCGTCGGCCGGCAGGTACACCGGGAAGCACAGCGCGCCGAACACGAACGGAAGCAGCCCCCGGCCCAGCAGTTGGAAGAACGCCCGGCCGAGATCCGCCGCCAGCCACCACAACTGGAGATCGGCCGGCCGGTACAGGTCGATCGCCACGTCCCCTGTCCGGATGCGTTCCATCAACTCGTCCTCGACCCCGCCACCCCCGATCGCGAGCGTCGACAGGAACGCCTGCCCCAGCCACACGTAGGTCACGGCCTGCGCTTGGTCGTATCCCCCGAGATGCGGCCTCGCGTCCCACAGCGCGCGATACGTGTAGACGAGGATCAGACCGAAGACGGTGTTCGTGAACACCCCTGCCGCAGTGGCGGCCCGATAGGTCGCGTACCGTCTGAACCCCCCTGCCGCGACGGCCGCGTACAACCGTCCCGCGCCCACGCCAGTCGACCTCCTCGGACTGCTCGACACCGAAGCGCAGGAGCCTAGTCCGGAGGCCCGGTGGCCGGCCACGCGTTTTCCGGCCGGAAGGGTGCCGGAATCCGGGAACGGAACGCCAGGTGCGAGAGTCTTCCAACAGGGGGAGCGCAGAAGCGTACGAGGCGTACGGGAACGTACGACGCGAAACAGGAGTCCGTGCACGAGATGAGCGACGAGCCGCAGCCGCAGCAGCCGAACGACGGCGGGGCACCGAAACGGCCGCTGCCGGCTGAAGGGCCCGGCACCCCGGGGGGCCGCAAGCCGCACACGCCAGCCCCCGACGACGGGAGGCGCGAGACCACCGGGGACCGCCCCCGGCGGGCCGACGCCGACCGCACCGCACGCCCCGTGCAGCCCGACGACACCGAACCCCCCGCGACCCCCCGGCCGGCATCCCGCGCCGGCTCCTCCGGCCCGGACGCGCCGTCCGACGGCCCGGCGGCCACGACGTCCCGGGACGGTTCCGGGGCGAGGGGCTCGGGGTCCGGCGACCGGTCCGGTGGGACGGGTTCCGGGCCGGTGGACTCGGGGGAGCAGGACCGCACGGCTTCCATGGCCCGGGCCCGCCAGGCGGCGCGCGGCGGCCGGACGGACCAGACGGGCGCCGCGGGACCCACCGCGGACAAGGCCACCGGCAGCGCTTCGGCGTCCGGCGGGGGGCTGACTGCCGGCGGTGCTTCGCCGTCCGGTGGTGGTCCGGCGTCCGGGCGTGGGTCGGTGTCCGGGCGTGGTGCGTCGGTGTCCGGTGAGGGCGCGGGCTCCAAGGGGGCTTCGGCGGCTGGCCGTGGTCCGGGTTCCGGTGAGGGTCCGGCGTCTGGCCGTGGTCCGGCTTCCGGTGGGGCTTCGGCGTCTGGCCGTGGTCCGGCTTCCGGCGGTGCTTCGCCGTCCGGTGGTGGTGCGGCGTCCGGTGGTGGTCCGGCGTCCGGGCGTGGCGCGTCGGTGTCCGGTGAGGGCGCGGACTCCAAGGGGGCTTCGGCGTCCGGGCGTGGATCGGGGCCCGGTGGTGCTTCCGGTGACGGTGGTGCCGCGGTCAGCGGTGCGGCTTCGGCCGCCGGTGACGCCCCGGCCGCTGCCAAGGGACCCCGCGGCAAGAAGCCGGCCGCTCCCGGGGCCCCGGCCGAGCAGCCGGCCGAGAGTACGCAGGTGCTTCGGCGGGTCACCCCGCCGAAGGGGCCGAAGGCCGGTGAGGCGGGCGGTGCCGAGCAGGCGCCCGAGACCACGCAGGTGCTCCGGCGGATCGGCGCGCCCCGCGCCGGCGCGGACTCGGACTCCGACAGCCGTACCCCTCGCCCCACCGTTCCCCGCCCCGCCGGCCAGAACCGCGAGACTGGTGCTGGTGCTGGTGCCGCCGTCTCCTCCCCGGCCGCCGCCCGTGCCGCCCGCGCCGCACGCGCTGCCGGTACCGCCGGTACCGCCGCCGGAGCCGCCGGTGCCGCGGCCGCCGCCCAGGCCGCCGCCGGACGCACCGCCGCTGCCGCCGCGGGCGCCGGTGCCCAGGCCGCCAAGGGCGCCGCGCCCGCAGCCGGTGCTGCCGCCGCCGCGCCCGGCGCCCCCTCCACCGAGGCGAAGACCACCGCTCTTGCCGCCGCTGACGGTGACACGCCCGGAGGCACCGGCAACGGCAACGGCAAGGCCAAGGCCAAGAAGGGCAAGCGGCCCAAGCGGACCGGATGGCGGCGGATACTGCCCACGTGGCGCATGGTGCTCGGCACCTTCGTCATCGGCGTACTGCTGCTCGTCGGACTGTTCTTCCTCGGCTACTCCCTCGTGAAGATCCCGCCGGCCAACGCCTTCGCGACCAAGCAGAGCAACGTCTACCTTTACGCCGACGGCTCCCAGCTCGCCCGCGACGGCGAGGTCAACCGCGAGAACGTCAGCCTCGCCCAGGTCTCCAAGGACGCCCAGCACGCCGTACTGGCCGCGGAGGACCGCGACTTCTACACCGAGTCGGCCGTCGACCCGAAGGCCATGCTCCGCGCCGCGTGGAACACCGCGACCGGCAAGGGCAAGCAGTCCGGCTCGACAATCACCCAGCAGTACGTGAAGAACTACTACCTGGCCCAGGAACAGACGGTCACCCGCAAGGCCAAGGAGTTCTTCATCTCGATCAAGCTCGACCAGAACAAGTCCAAGGACGAGATCCTGGAGGGCTACCTCAACACCAGCTACTTCGGCCGCAACGCCTACGGCATCCAGGCCGCCGCCCAGGCCTACTACGGCATGGACGCCGCCGACCTCGACCCGGCCCGCGCCGCCTACCTCGCCGCGCTCGTCAACGCGCCGAGCGAGTACGACGTCGTGGCCCACCCCGAGAACAAGAAGGCCGCCGTCGCCCGCTGGAACTACGTCCTCAACGGCATGGTCACCAAGGACTGGCTGAGCGAGTCCGAGCGCGCCGGCATGAAGTTCCCCATGCCGAAGGAGCAGACGATCTCCACCGGCATGTCCGGCCAGCGCGGCTACCTCGTGGAGGCGGTCAAGCACTATCTGACCACCAACAACATCATCGACTCCGACCACCTCGCGGCCGGCGGCTACCGCATCACCACCACCATCCAGAAGAAGCGGCAGGACGCCTTCGTCAAGGCGGTCGACGACCAGCTGATGTCCAAGCTGGACAAGAAGAACCGCAAGGCCGACACCTACGTCCGGGCCGGCGGCGCCTCCGTCGACCCCAAGACGGGCAAGGTCGTCGCGATGTACGGCGGCATCGACTACGTGAAGCAGTACACCAACGGCGCCACCCGCGGTGACTTCCAGGTCGGCTCCACGTTCAAGCCGTTCGTGTTCACCTCCGCCGTGCAGAACGGGTCCACCACCCAGGACGGCCGCACCATCACCCCGAACACGGTCTACGACGGCACCAACCAGCGCCCCGTCCAGGGCTGGAGCGGCGGCGCCTACGCCCCCGAGAACGAGGACCAGCGGTCGTACGGCCCGATCACCGTCCGCAAGGCCACCGACCTGTCGGTGAACTCGGTGTACGCGCAGATGGCCGTCGACGTCGGCCCCGCCAAGGTCAAGCAGACCGCGATCGACCTCGGCGTCCCCTCCGACACCCCGGACCTCCAGCCGTACCCGTCCATCGCCCTCGGCACCGCCACCGCCAGCGTCCTGGACATGGCCGAGGCCTACGCCACCCTCGCCAACCACGGCAAGCACGGCACGTACACGCTGGTCGAGAAGATCACCAAGGAGGGCACCGAGGAGGTCAGGCTGCCCGACCAGCCGGCCGAGCAGGCCGTCAGCCGGGAGGCCGCCGACACCACCACCGCCGTCCTGCAGAGCGTGGTGCAGAGCGGTACCGCCACCGCCGCACAGAACGCGGGCCGCCCCGCGGCCGGCAAGACCGGTACCGCCGAGAGCGACACCGCCGCCTGGTTCGCCGGCTACACCCCCGACCTGGCCACCGTGGTCTCCGTCATGGGCCAGGACCCGGTGACGGCCAAGCACCAGCCGCTGTACGGGGCCCTCGGCCAGGCCCGGATGAACGGTGGCGGCCCGCCCACCGAGATCTGGGCGCAGTACACCCGCGACGCGCTGAAGGGCAAGCCGGCCAGCGACTTCGACCTCCAGCTCGAACAGGGCGCCGACCAGATCCAGGAGCCGCCCGCCAGCAGCACCGCCCAGCCCGGCACCGACGGCGGCCGGACCGACGGCGGCGCGACCGCCACCCCGACCGACGGCGGCGCGACGGCCACCCCCACCCCCGGCGGCACCACCGGCACCCCGACCCACGGCGGCACCACCACCGACGGGGGCGCCACCACCGGCGGTGACACGACCACGGGCGGCGGCGCGACCACCGGCGGCGACACCACCGGCGGCGACACGACCGGCGGAGGCGCGACCACCGGCGGCGGCACGACCGGGGGCGGTACGACCACCGGCGGCGGCACCCCGGGCGGCGGCACGACAGGGGGCGACAACTCCGGTACCGACGCGGGCACCGGAGGCTTCCCCGGCACCTGACGCCTCACCCACGCAGTGGATCAGTGACCGCTGGTCGCCTTCGGCCCCACGACGGCGACCAGCGGCCGCACCCGGCAACCCGGCAACCCGGCAACCCGGTAAAGACACGACGAAGAGGGCCGGTGACGATGGTCACCGGCCCTCTTCGCTGCGCGTTGCTAGAGGTACAGGCCCGTGGAGTCCTCCGACCCCTCGAACCGGTCCGCGGCGACGGCATGCAGGTCACGCTCGCGCATCAGCACATACGCCACGCCCCGCACCTCGACCTCCGCCCGGTCCTCCGGGTCGAACAGGACGCGGTCGCCGGGCTCCACCGTCCGTACGTTCTGACCGACGGCGACGACCTCGGCCCAGGCCAGCCGCCGCCCCACCGCCGCGGTGGCGGGAATCAGAATGCCGCCCCCCGACCGCCGCTCGCCCTCACCGGTCTCCTGCCGCACGAGAACCCGGTCGTGCAGCATCCGGATGGGGAGCTTGTCGTGGTGGGGAGTGCTGTGCTCGTTTCTCTTGGCGCTCACGGCTCGAACCTACCTGCCCCGGTCAGTCCCTGCGCCGCCGGGCCCCGAGGGCGAGCAGCCCCACGACCCCCACGACGACCAGCGCGACGGGCACGACCCGCTCCAGGCGAGGCGCCCCGTCCTCATCCACGAACCGGGCCCGCACCTCGCTGACAGCCCGGTTGACCTGCACATACGCCCGGCCGACCGTGTGATCGACGTTGGCGATCACCTTGGCCTTGGCATCGCCGACGATGGTCTTCGGATGCACCCGCACCCCGATCTCGTCGAGCGTCTCGGCCAGCACTTCACGGCGGCGCCTGATGTCCGCCTCGATCTGCGCCGGGGTTCTGGTGTCCGACGTGTCCGCCACCGTACGGCCTCCGAAGTCTCCTGATGCTGTTCGGAACAGTCTGTCAGCTCCGGGCCGCGCCGCACCGCAAGGCCCCCCGGTTACGCTGGCCCGATGAGCGAGCGACTCCAGCCGGGGGACGTGGCCCCCGCCTTCACCCTCCCCGACGCCGACGGCACCGAGGTGTCCCTCTCGGACCACAAGGGCCGCAAGGTCATCGTCTACTTCTACCCCGCCGCCCTGACCCCCGGCTGCACCAAGCAGGCCTGCGACTTCACGGACAACCTGGACCTCCTGGCCGGCGCCGGCTACGACGTCATCGGCATCTCCCCCGACGCCCCGGAGAAGCTGGCGAAGTTCCGCGAGAAGGAGTCCCTGAAGGTCACCCTGCTGGCCGACCCCGACAAGAAGGTCACCGAGGCCTACGGCGCGTACGGCGAGAAGAAGAACTACGGCAAGACCTACCTGGGCGTCATCCGCTCCACGATCGTCGTGGACGAGGAGGGCAAGGTGGAACGGGCCCTGTACAACGTCCGCGCCACCGGCCACGTGGCCAAGATCATCAAGGATCTGGGCATCTGACCCGCCCCCACCGCGACAACGGCCCGCACCGGAAGCCCCGGCGCGGGCCGTTTTCCGTGATGCCGGGCGTGACTGTCCGATAACCGGTTCGTTACTCCGTACGAGCAAGGAACGTGTGCCCGGAACGGAGGGGGCTCGATGGGGGCCAGCCCATACACGAGGGAACGGCTGGAGGCGGCGGCTCGCGGGGCGAGGACGTTGTCGGAGGCGCTGGAGAGGCTGGGGGTGGATCCGCGGAGTTCGAGGCGGGACTACATCAGGCGGCGGATGAAGAAGCTCGGGGTCGACACGTCGCACTTCGCGCCGGAGGGGGTGAAGTGGACGCGCGAGGTTCTCGAGCCGGTTGTCGCGGTTTCCACGAGCACCAATGAGGTCGTGCGTCGGCTCGGGCTCGACTCCGTGGGCGGTCACCAGGCCAACATTGCCCGGCGGATCAAGGCGTACGGCATCGACACCTCCCACTTCACGCCTGCCGTCCGAACCGAGCGGATGCGGCACAACCAGCGCCGGCGAACGCCCGAGGAGATCCTTGTCGAGAACACGTCGGCGGATGCCCCACGCATCCCGAGCCAGCGACTCAAACGGGCCATGCGCGAGCTGGGCTTGGAGGAGCGCTGTGCCCTGTGCGGTACCGAGCCGCTCTGGCTCGGCGAGCGACTCCCACTCGAAGTCGACCACGCCGACGGCAACTGGCGGAACAACCGCGTAGAGAACCTCCGGTTCCTCTGCCCCAACTGCCACTCGACCACCGACACGTACCGAGGGCGCGGCAAGAGCCGTGCCCGGGCGGGTGCCGTATGAGCAGCGGAGCGCCGCAGTACACACGCGAGCGGTTGGCCCAGGCAGCCGCGCAGTGCTCGAACCTGGACGAGGTCATCGCCTTCTTCGGCACCCGGCCGTACGGCCACCTGCGGGGATACCTCGTGAAGCGATTCGCCCACTTCGGCATCGACATCTCGCACTTCTCACCCACCGGCAGGCAGGCGCGACCCGCGCCGGAGGAGCTGCGGGCGGTGGTCGATGTGTCGGCATCCGTCGCCGAGGTCCTTCGCCGCCTCGGTCGTGCGAACAACGGCGGCCAACGCACGATGCTCGGCAAGTGGATCGCCGAAGACGGTCTCGACACCGCGCACTTTCTCGGCCAGGCACATCAGCGAGGGAAGCCGGGTACGAATGCCAAGCGGCCGGAAGCCGTCCTGGTGCGGCACGAAGGCGGACACCGGATCGCGACCGAACGCCTCCGGCGGGCGCTCCGCGAAGTGGGCGTTCCCGAGCGGTGCGCGAGGTGTGGGGTCGGCCCCGAGTGGCGCGGCAAGCCGATGACGCTGGAGATCGACCACGTCGACGGCGACTGGCGCGACAACAGGCGGGAGAACCTGCGGCTGCTGTGCCCCAACTGCCATGCGATCACGAGTACCTGGTGCAGGGGCGGCGGAAGGCGGCGAGCAACTCCCGGTACGATGGCAGGCGGCTAGCGGCGGTGGCGCAATGGCGACGCAGCAGACTTAGGATCTGTGGCCCTTGATCGGGCTTGAGGGTTCGAATCCCTTCCGCCGCACCTGGACGGCCTGCGAATCCAAGGCGAATCGCAGGCCGTTTTTAGTGCACTCAGCCCAGCAACTCCCGCACCACCGGCACCAGCGCCCGGAACGCCTTCCCCCGGTGGCTGATCGCGTTCTTCTCCTCGGGGGTCAGCTGCGCGCACGTCCGGGTCTCGCCCTCCGGCTGGAGGATCGGGTCGTAGCCGAAGCCGTTCGTGCCGGCGGGGGCGTGCCGGAGGGTGCCGCGCAGCCGGCCCTCGACCACCCGTTCCGTGCCGTCCGGGAGGGCCAGGGCCGCCGCGCAGGCGAAGTGGGCGCCGCGGTGTTCCTCGGCGATGTCGGACAGCTGGGCCAGCAGCAGCTCCAGGTTGGCCCGGTCGTCGCCGTGCCGGCCGGCCCAGCGGGCGGAGAAGATGCCGGGGGCGCCGTTCAGGACGTCCACGCAGAGGCCGGAGTCGTCGGCGACGGCGGGGAGCCCGGTGGCCTGGGCGAGCGCGTGGGCCTTGAGCAGGGCGTTCTCGGCGAAGGTGACACCGGTCTCCTTGACGTCGGGAACGTCGGGGTAGGCGTCCGCTCCGACGAGCTCGTGGGGGAGTCCGGCGTCGGCCAGGATGGCCCTCAGCTCGGTGATCTTTCCGGCGTTGCGGGTGGCGAGGATCAGGCGGGTCATGCCCGCCAGTATTCCTCGCCGCCCGGCTAGAGCTCCGCCTGCCCCGCGCCCCGCAGCGTGCGCAGGTCGAACACCTCGCCCATGGTGCGGTAGCCCAGGTCGCTGGGGTGCAGGTGGTCGCCGGAGTCGTACTCGGGGCGCAGCCGGCGCGGGTCGTAGGGGTCCCGGAGGGCCTTGTCGAAGTCGACGACCGCGTCGTACACGCCGCCGGCCCGGATCTGGGCGTTGACCTGCTGCCGTACCGCCTCCCGGGCCGGGGTGTAGCCCCGGTGGCCCTGGAAGGGCATCAGGGTGGCGCCGACGACCTTCAGGCCGCGGGCGTGGGCCTGGCGGACCAGGGTGCGCAGTCCGGTGAGGATGCGGTCGGGGTCGGCGAGGCGGGGGTTGCGCAGGATGTCGTTGACGCCGAGGTCGACGACGACGACCTTGACGTTGGTCCGGGAGAGCGCGTCGCGGCCGAAGCGGCCGAGGCCGCTCTGGTTCTCGGCGGGCCGGCCGAGGCCGTCGGCGAGGACCTGGTTGCCGCTGATGCCCTCGTTGACGACGCTGTAGCGCGGCAGTTGCTGCCCGTCCTCCAGGGCGCTGCGCAGCCGGCCGGAGAGGATGTCGGGCCAGCGGCGGTTGGTGCCGGTGGTGGAGGTGATGCCGTCGGTGATGGAGTCGCCGAAGGCGACGACGGTGCCGGCGGCCTCGTTGCTGAGCAGGTCGAGGGCCGTCACGTAGCGCCAGTACGGGGTCTGTTCGGTGTACGGGGTGCCGGTCGCGTCCTCGGTGCGGTCGCCGGTGGCGAGGTACGACACCTGGCGGGCGTGCGGGTGGTAGGTGACCGGTCCGGAGGGGGTGGGGGAGTAGGTGGTGACCAGGACGTCGGCGCCGTTCGGGACGGTGATGCGGACGGCGTCGCTGACGGCCTGTCCGCCGGCGGGTATGACGACGCCGGTGCTGCCGTCGAAGGTGAGGCGCCGCATCGTTTCCGCGTCGGCGGCCGCGGTGCCGTCGCCGCTGGAGAGGGCGAGGGACGCGTGGGTGACGGCGAGGGGGGACTGGCCGTAGAGATTGGACAGCGTGACCCGGGCACTCGTACCGCCGGTGCTGGTGTGTACGACGTTGCGGACCGAGCGGCCCGCCAGGCCGGCGGTCTCGGTGCCGGGTTCGCCGGCGACGGGGGCGGTGGCCCAGGCGCCGACCCAGGTGCCGGTGGAGGCGGGGGCGGCGTGCGAGTCGCGGTGCGGGCGGTTGTCGCCGAGGGTGCTGCGGGGGGTGCCGTCATCGGCCGCGACGGTGACGTAGATGCCGGCGGACAGTGCGATGACCAGGGCGATCAGCGCACCGAGCACGGCATAACCATGACGCTTGGCCACTCTTGTGTTGTTCTCCTCGACAGATGGGAGCCCGAGGCTCCGATCTTGCTCACCCATGATGCGTCATGGGCCGGGGAGGTCTGACAGGACCCTGCCACTACTCCCTTCAGACAGACGCGGGGAACTCCTGTTGCGTTCCGGGAGTCGGTCAGGAAGGGACAATTGTGGGCGGGATCACCGAACGGGTGGAGCTGATGGAACCTACCGAGACGGGAACACCGGGGCGGGTCGCGTCGTACAAGACGATGACGGCGTTCACCCCGGCCGACGAGGAGCGCCGGCGCGGAGTGCGCCGGATGAAGCTCACGGCGACGGGCATGCTGCTGTTCGTCGCGGTGGTCTACGTCCTGGCGAAGACGGCCGGGCACGCGGGCGCCGGGGCCTGGACGGACTATCTGGCGGCGGCGGCCGAGGCGGGCATGGTGGGCGCGCTCGCCGACTGGTTCGCGGTCACGGCGCTCTTCCGGCATCCGCTGGGGCTGCCCATTCCGCACACCGCGATCATCCCCACCAAGAAGGACCAGCTGGGTGTCTCGCTCGGTGAGTTCGTCGGGGAGAACTTCCTCTCCGAGGACGTCGTGCGGCAGCGGCTGCGCGCGGTCGGTATCGGCAGCAGGCTCGGGGCCTGGCTTGCGGAGCCGGAGCACGCGGACCGGGTCACGGCGGAACTGGCCACCGCCCTGCGCGGGGCGCTGACCGTGCTGCGCGACTCGGACGTGCAGGCGGTCGTCGGCGAGGCGATCACCCGGCGGGCCGAGGCGCAGGAGATCGCGCCGGGGCTCGGCAAGACGCTGGAGAGGATCGTCGCCGACGGCGGGCACCGGCGGGTGGTGGACCTGGTGGTGGCCCGCGCGCACGACTGGCTGGTGCTGCACCGGGACGACGTGATGGTGGCCGTGGAGGGCGGTGCGCCGGGCTGGACCCCGCGGTTCGTGGACCGGAAGGTCGGCGAGCGGGTCTACAAGGAGCTGCTGCGGTTCGTCACCGAGATGCGGGACATGCCCTCGCACCCGGCGCGTGGCGCCCTGGACCGCTTCCTCACCGACTTCGCCTCCGACCTGCAGTCCGACACCGAGACCCGGGTGCGGGTGGAGCGGCTGAAGGGCGAGGTGCTGGGCCGTGGCGAGGTGCAGGACCTGATCGCGTCGGTGTGGACGGCCGTACGGTCGATGATCGTGGCGGCCGCCGAGGACGAGCGCAGCGAGCTGCGGACGCGGGTGCGGGCCGCGCTGCTGTCCCTGGGGTCGCGGATGGCGACCGAGCCGAAGGTGCAGAACAAGGTCGACTCCTGGGTGGAGGGTGCGGCGGTGCACGTGGTGACGACGTACCGCGCGGAGATCACCTCGCTGATCACGGACACGGTGGCCGGCTGGGACGCCGAGCACACCACCCGGAAGATCGAGGCGCACATCGGCCGTGACCTGCAGTTCATCCGGATCAACGGCACGGTGGTGGGATCCCTGGCGGGTCTGGTGATCTACGCGGTGTCGCGTGGGCTGGGGGCCTGACCGGACTGTTCCGGTGCGCTCCGGGCACCCGGTATCCCGCCTCGACACGGAGGGAGCCCCCATGAGCGCAGCAGCCGAAGCGCCGTCACCGGAGACCGGCCGGACCATCACCACGAACATCCCCGCCCGACTCGACCGTCTGCCGTGGTCCCGCTGGCACTGGACGATCGTGATCGGTCTGGGCACCGTGTGGATCCTCGACGGCCTGGAGGTCACGGTCGTCGGCAACATCGCCGGCCGGCTGTCGGAGCCCGGCAGCGGACTGTCCATCTCCTCCGGGCAGATCACCGGCATCGCCGCCGCCCTGTACGTGGCGGGCGCCTGCCTGGGTGCGCTGTTCTGGGGGCGGCTGACCGACCGCTTCGGCCGGAAGCACCTCTTCATGATCACGCTGGCGGTGTATCTCGCGGCGACGGCGCTGACGGCGGTCTCCTGGGAGGCCTGGTGGTTCTTCCTGTTCCGCTTCCTGACCGGTTTCGGCATCGGCGGCGAGTACGCGGCGATCAACTCCGCGATCGACGAGCTGATCCCGGCGGACTACCGGGGCCGGGTCGACCTGGTCATCAACGGCAGCTTCTGGCTCGGCGCGGTCGGCGGTTCGCTGCTGTCGATCGTCGCCCTCGACACCGACCTGCTGGCCGCGAACGTCGGCTGGCGCCTGACCTTCGCGCTGGGCGCCGTCCTGGCCCTGGTCATCCTGCTGGTACGACGGCACGTCCCGGAGAGCCCGCGCTGGCTGCTGATCCACGGCAGGGACCGGGAGGCGGAGGAGATCGTCTCGGGCATCGAGCGCCGGGTGGAGGCGGAGAGGGGCGAGCGGCTCCCGGAGCCCGAGGGTGAGCTGGAGATCCACCAGCGCAAGAACGTGACCTTCCTGGAGATCGCCCGCACGGTCTTCGGCCGCTACCGCAAGCGGGCGGTGCTGGGTTTCTCCCTCTTCATCGGCCAGGCGTTCCTGTACAACGCGATCACCTTCGGCTTCGGCGCCATCCTGACGAAGTTCTTCGACGTGCCCGCCGACCACACCGGCTACTACTTCGCGGTGATCGCGGTGGGCAACTTCTGCGGCCCGCTGCTGCTGGGCAAGCTGTTCGACACGGTCGGCCGCCGCGTGATGATCTCCTCGACCTATCTGCTCTCCGGCCTGCTGCTGTTCGCCACGGCGTGGCTGTTCGACCGGGGTTCGCTCGGCGCGGGCACGCTGACGGCCTGCTGGTGCGCGGTGCTGTTCTTCGCCTCGGCGGGCGCCTCCAGCGCCTACCTCACGGTGTCGGAGATCTTCCCGATGGAGACGCGGGCGATGTCGATCGCCTTCTTCTACGCCCTCGGCACCGCGGCCGGCGGCATCAGCGGCCCCCTGCTCTTCGCCGACCTCACGGGCACCGGCCGGGTCGGCGACACGGTCCTGGCCTTCTGCATCGGCGCCACGCTGATGTGCGCGGCCGGTCTGGTCGCGGCGGCCCTGGCGGTACGGGCCGAGCGCCGCTCCCTGGAGGACATCGCCCGCCCGCTGACGGCGGTGGCGGGCCGGACCAGGGCGGCGGCGCAGGGGGCGCGGTCGTCCCGGGGGACGCGCGGTTCGCGCGGTACCGAGGGGCGCGGTCCGACGGCACCGCCGGCGGCGAGCAGGCCGTGACGGTCGCCGCCGCGGCGGTGGGTTCCTTCGCTGTCAGGCGCCGGTTGTGGAGCCGGGCCGTACGATCATCAGCACCGTCACGGCCGCCCACAGCAGGTTGAACAGCCCGGTGAACATGGCGAGCCGCACGGCCCGTTCGGGCCCGGCACCGCCTTCGAGGAACGCGGTCTGGGTCGGCAGCACCAGCGCGACGAGCACGAGGGCGGCGAGCGCGGTCAGGGCGATCGACACGATCAGCCAGGCACTGTCGAGCACGCCCATCCGGCCCGCGGTGGCGAACCCGAACACCGGGACGACGACACCGACGACGGCGTAGACCCTGCAGATCCGGTGCAGCAGGTGCAGCGTCCCCACGGCGCCGGAGCCGCGGGGGTCGTCGAGGTCATCGGCTGCGGTGGCCAGGGCCCGGCGGGCGGCGGGCGGGAACATGCTGGCGGCGACGGCGACGGGGCCGACGGCGAGGATCGCGGCGATGACGTGGACGGCGAGGAGGAACTTGGTCACAGGAGGACGGTAGGGGCGGCGTGGATCTTGGAGGAGTGGCAGGAGTGCCAGGGTTCGACGGATTCTCGCCAACGGGGGGGCTGCTGAAAGGTGCCTCACCAGGGAGCCGACGGCAGAGGCCGGTTGCGCCTCGGTGCGTCCGCTCCGGTAGCGGCTCTGCGTTCGCCGCGTCCCTTTCCCGTGACGCCTCCGCCTTCTCGCGTCCGTCCCCGTAGGGCTCTGCCTTCGGGTCTGCCCGCTCCCGGACCCCTCTTGACGACGAACCCTTGTCGGCGACAACTCGTCGTACCCCTACGCTCTCGCCATGCACACCGTGGCCGTACTGGCGCTGGACGGCGTCATCCCGTTCGACCTCTCCGCCCCCATCGACACCTTCGGCTGGGCCCGGCTGCCCGACGGCCGGGAGCCGTACCGGGTACGGGTGTGTTCGGTGCGGGAGGAGGTGAGCGCGGGTGCCTTCACGGTCCGGGCGCCGTACGGCCTGGACGCGCTCGCGGAGGCCGACACGATCATCCTGCCCGGGGTCGCGGAACCACCGCGGACGCTGCCGCCGGGGATCGCCGAGGCGCTGCGCGCGGCGGCGGCGAACGGCACCCGGATCGCGTCCATCTGTGTCGGCGCGTTCCTCCTCGCGGCGACGGGCCTGCTGGACGGGCTGCGCGCGACGACCCACTGGTTCGCGGCCGCGGAGCTGGCCCGGCGCCACCCGGAGGTGACGGTCGACCCGAACGTCCTGTACGTCGACAACGGCCGGTTCCTGACGTCGGCGGGTGCCGCGGCCGCCCTGGACATGTGCCTGCACATGATCCGCAAGGACTTCGGCTCGGCGGTCGCCGCGCACGTGGCCCGGATGTCGGTGATGCCGCTGGAACGGGAGGGCGGGCAGGCCCAGTTCATCGTCCACGACCTGCCCCCGGCCCCGGCCGGCACCACCCTGGAGCCCCTGCTGGCCTGGCTGGAGGACCACTGCGACCGCGATCTGACGCTGGCCGGGATCGCGGCGCAGGCCGGCATGAGCACCCGTACCCTCAATCGCCGCTTCCGGGAGCAGACCGGTACGACGCCGCTGCAGTGGCTGCACCGGGCGCGGGTGCGGCGGGCCCAGTATCTGCTGGAGACCACCGGGCACCCCGTGGAACGCATCGCCGTGCAGACGGGTTTCGGCTCACCGACGGCCTTCCGGGAACGCTTCCGGAAGGTGGTGGGGACGAGCCCGCAGGCGTACCGGAGGGCGTTCCGGGCGGGGGTGTCGTGAAGGTGAGTGCCGTGAAGGTGTGGGCTCAGGCGGCCTTGCGGTCGGCGACGGCCCAGGAGGCGACGGCGACGGCACCGGCGACGCCGAGCACGGACGGCCAGGCGCCGACCTTCTTGGCGAGCGGGTGGGATCCGGCGAACGCGGCGACGTAGGCGGCGGTCAGCGCACCGGCCGCCTTCCCGCCGGCCCGGCTGCGCCACTGCTGGGCCGCCGCGGCACCGGCGACGGCCAGGACGGCCCCGCCGAGCTGCCGCTTCCTGGTCCAGCGGGCGACGCCGTAGCCGCCGATGAGCCCGGTGGCGGCGACGACCGCGCTGGGAACCCTGGCCATGAGTGCCTCCTCGTATCCCGGATGTCCGTCCCGAGGCTAACGCGCAGGCGAGCGGCGCCCGCGAACCTGAGTCGAGGCTTGTCAAGTTTCCAGCGGAGAGTTATATAAGAAGCCGTAGGGCATCGCACAACAGCCCCTGACGAGAGGAGTGACCTGTGATGCTCATGCGCACCGACCCCTTCCGTGAACTCGACCGACTCGCGCAGCAGGTCCTGGGCCCGAACGCCCGTCCGTCCGCGATGCCGATGGACGCCTACCGGTCCGGTGACGAGTTCCTCGTCCACTTCGACCTGCCCGGCATCGACCCCGAGACGATCGAACTCGACGTCGAGCGCAACGTCCTCAACGTCCGCGCCGAGCGCCGCAACCCCGCTCCCGAGGACGCGGAGATGCTGGTCGCCGAACGGCCCACGGGCACCTTCACCCGCCAGCTGTTCCTGGGCGAAACCCTCGACACCGAGCGCATCGACGCCTCGTACGACGCCGGCGTCCTGACCCTGCGCATCCCGGTGGCCGAACAGGCCAAGCCACGCCGCATCCAGATCACCGGCGGAGGCGGCGACCGCAAGCAGATCAGCGGCTGATGACCGACGGGGCCGTTTGGCGGGAGCCGGCGGGGCTTGGTGTCGCCGGGGACGGATTGCCTGGTGGCGCCGGTGGCGGATGGTCAGGAGCGATGCCGGGTCTGCGGGTGACCGACAGGGCCGGTCTGGCCGGTGACCCATGGGACCGGCGCGATCCGGGTTTGCCGGTGACCGACAGGCCCGGTCTCGCCGACCAGCGATGAAGCCGGCGACCTCGTTTCGCCGACGACCGCCAGATCCGCACTCGTCGGCCACCGACGGCCCCGGCGCACCCAGGACGCGTCGGCAAACAGCGGCCCCCCGGCGGCCTCGCCCGCGCCGGTCACCTCCGGTCGTACCGGCGCGGCGGTCCTGTGTCCGCAGCAGGTACCGGCCCAGTGGCCTGTCCGGTGCCGGACCCGTGCGGCTCCCGCCACCGCCCGCCGCGATCTCACCCCCCGACGGAAACCCTCCACGATCCCCTCGTACGGAGACCCACCACAACCCCGAAGACCGCGCGGCCCCTACAGCCCACACGCCCCCGAACACTCCCTACAGCCCACACACCCCACACAGCCCCGAACACTTCCGAAAGGCGGCACACACCGCAGAACCCCCACCAGTCCCACATTGGCCGAACTGCCGCCCATGCCCGCTGCATTACGGGGTACCGGGCTTCCGGTGCCCCGAAGTGTCCCGGAGGAGGAGCCACCACGATGACCGTGACGACCCCGCAGCCGAGAATCGCCATCCCCGCCCCGACCACGACCCCGCGCCCGCGTGCCAAGGGCGCGGTGGAGGACGCCGACTGGCTGGAGTTGACCGAGGCGGTACGCGAAGCGGGCCAGTACCCGACACGGGCGGAGGCGGAACGCGTCACCCGGATCGTCCTCTCGGCCCTGGGCGGACACGTCACCGGCGACGAACGCGTGGCCCTGGCCCAGGCCCTCCCCCGGGAGGCGGGCCGCGTCATCGCTTCCCAGATCCCCGCGACCCACCCCCTGACGGCCCGCGAGTTCGTCGAGTCGGTGGCCACGCGCATCGAGGGCTCGACCCCGGCGACGGCCCGCTGGGACGTCAGCTCGGTCCTGAGCGTCCTGTCGAACCACATCGGCGAACCCCTGACCAGCCGAGTCCTCACCCAACTCCCCCCGGGCTACGCCCTCCTCTTCGGCCGCGCGGACCTGGCGCCGACGGCATAACGACCACAAGTGCCCCGGGCGCCGCCCCAGAAGGCGCGGCGCCCGCCGCTTCTCACCGTGCCCCGCTAAAAGAGCGTTGAGGCCGCAGGCAACGCGAAGTACGGCCCGGGCCAGCGCACCGAACCGTCTCGGTCGGCTTGTGCCACGTGTTGCAACAGCAGAGCCGTTGGATCCTGTAGGTCTACTTCAGCGTCCTTGCCCAGCAAGCGAGTTGTGAGGGGTATGGAGGGGTAGGCTATTCCGAGCAGGCTGCAAATATGCTCGAACTCGGCGTTTCTGTTGTCCTGGCCAAGGTTGCCGTTGAGGTAGTCGCGCAGTCGTGAGCAGATATCAAGCATCGCGTTGCCGCTATCGGTAACGTCATAGATGCCGCCTTGGAGGCTCTCGCTTTCCAGAAAGCCGATGATGAAGAGTCGCTCGGTCTCGTAGCGCAGTGCGTCCAGGCTGACGTCCAGGGATTTCGCCGTATGTCTGTGGTTGCGATAACCGTTCTGCTTGACGTGGGAGAGTATTGCAAGAGGGAGGCCGGGACGTCTTGAGGCGGCGAAGCGTTTCACATCCTGAGGGGTCAGCCCGCCGAGAGCCACATGCATGAGTAGATCCCTCGTTATCTCCTCGCGCAGGGAGTCGTACGTGGACTTCTCGGTCTTCTCGTCGCCTGTCTTGAAATCCGCCGGCACCCAGAAGACCCGCAACCGAGCCAGTCGGTCCCGTAAGGGCGTGTCGAGATGTGACTGAGTTACTTCAGCGAATCGGGTGCGGAGCCGACTCTCATGGCGGGCAATGTAGACCGCGGCAGCGATATCGCGCTCATTGAGGAGCGTCCTGAGGTCTTTATCAATTCCGTCGCCGCCGTGCTGCCACAAGGTCTGTCCAACGACTACCTTCGACCAGTCCTTCTTGAGGTCACAGGAGAAGTCGAAGAGCTTGCGCTGTCCCTCCGTGTAGCCGAAGAGTCCCGATCTCGAAGCGCTCTCCATGATGCGAAGGGCTGCGTGTGAGAGAAAGTCGTGCTCCGGCGATGTTGCCATGGTGACTCCAAGGGTGCGGGCAGGCAGTTACCTTGCGGTGTTTCTGACGTATCCGTGGTCACCCTGATAGATGACGCTGATTCCCTCCGTGTGGAGAAGGTCTAGCAAGTCATCTTGCGGTCTTTCCGGAAGGAGTGCGGCGAGCTTGGGGCGCGGCTCGATGTGCCGCACATAGTCTTTGAGCTGACCTATAGCTATGCGCACTTCCTCGCGGCTGCCTTCGCCGCGTACCGAATAAAGCTCGTGCTCGGTGGCGTCATAGAGGTCGGTGGTGAGGATGGTTGTGGTGCCTGCGATCTTTATTTGATACGCGAAGACTTCATGTCCTCTGTGGATGAGTTCCTGAAGGTACTCGTTGCGAAGCGTCGACTGGCGGAGTTCGGCGATCAGGCTCGGCTGAGCTGCGCGTCTGCTCTCTGCTGCGCGCTTCTGCCGTGGTGCGACCTTCTTTGCGGTGGTCGTCTTAGGCTCGGGTAGCTTGGTCGTAGCGACCCTTGCCAAGACTCGTTGTGCCTTGGTCTTTTCCGCGGGTCTGACCAGGTCCTGGGGCAGGCGCTGGTATTCTCCCGTGGGGCGCAGTCGGAAAACGATGATGCGGCGCGGCTTGTGATGCTGGTCCTTCGCCTCGCGCACGGTGTACGGCTGCTTAAGGTCCAATGCGAACTCGCCGACGTAACGTTGCTGCTTGGCGCCGGACTTGGAGCCAGGAACCTTGCCCTCTGCCATGAACACGCGAAGAGATCTCCCGGCTTCCGCGTGGTACAGGACAGCCGCGTTGCGGGAGCCCTTCGTTCCCAGAAACGTCTGGTCTCCGCTGGTCCCCTGACCCGTGTACTCAAATATCGGCCCGAGGTCGTCCTCCTCCGCCAGCCAGCCGTCCTCGTAGCCGTACTGCTTGCCACTGTCGTGATCTACGTAAATCAGGATGTTTGGGGTGATCGTCGAGGGGAGGATCCCGCCCTGGCTCCCTCCGCCGAACAGCTCATCCATGTCCGCGCGCGTGGTCAGGAGCCCAGGGGTGATCGAAGGTATGCCCATACCTTGACGTTAGCTGACCGCACTGACACCAAAGTTGCTCAACTAGCCTGCGTTGACAGCCGCGTAGCTCCAGGCATCGGCCGGCAACTCATGCTCCAGTCGCCATGTGATCGCCATCGGCTTGCTGCCGGTGTGGTGCTCATAGGTGGCCGGCCCGAGGAACATCCACGGCTGCGACTTGCCTATGTCGGTGCTCTTGTAGCGGCGCATGAAGAGGAGAACGTGACTGCCTCGGCGGACGTGGTGCTGGTAGCGCAAGCCGGTGGGGGAGCTCTCCGACGTGGCGTTCTGTGACTCCCAGTGGAAGAGCGTCGGGCTCAGCGCGTAGTCCTTGTAGCGGATCGTGGGAGAGAAGTCCTTCTCGTTCTTTTCCAGCGTGATGAGGAGTGCGTCGGTCTTCAGCTCTTCGACCCACTGCACGCCCTGGGCAAACGACCTGGGCATCTGGCCACCGAAGCGAGCGACGCCGAGCGCCGCGAGGATCTCTGAACGGTTGTAGGCGCTGTGCACCTTCAACGGGAGTGCGCGGTGGGGGCCCGAGAGGTCGATCGGGTAGTGATCGGTCTGCTCACTGACCCACTTCAGTACCTGCCGCAGCTCGTCGCGGACTGCCCGTTGGGTCCGCAGCGCTTCCAGCCCTTCCTGGAAGCTTGTGAACCCCCCAGCGTCGTCCCACAAGTTGAAGAAGAGCATGCGGGCGTACGCCTGCTCCCTTGTCCCTAGGCTGTCGTAATCAGAGGCATCATCGGCCAATAGTCTGAGATAGGCATGCGCCCGCTCAGGATCGTCTACGTGTAGAAAGGCGTGAACCCGCTTGAGGAGTACTGCTTCTCCCGCGGGTGCTGGCTCTTGTACCAGACCCGCCTTACGCAAGGTGGCTGTCCAGGAGTTGCCGCTCTTGTAGAGCTCCTTGATCTCACGTCGACTCTCCCGGAGATAGTCCGCGAGGCGCGGGGTGCGGTACTCCTTTATCTCCTTCACGAGCGTCTTGATCGTGGCACCTAGTTGCGAACGGATGTTCCCCAGGACGAGGTCCTTCGCCTTGCCTTCCAGGATGACCTGGCATCCGGAGGGGAGTTGCGGGAAGTCGTGCTCGATGTGGTCGACCAACCGGTTGCGTGAGAGGTTGGTTAGAGCGCGGAACTGCTCTTCAAACCGGAACTCAGCTCGGTGCTGACCGATGAAATCAAGAACAGTGACCACCGGCTTGGTTTCCGTTCGGCGAAGACCCCGGCCCAATTGTTGGAGGAAGACGGTCGCGCTGTTGGTAGGGCGCAGCAACAACAACGTGTCGATGTCGGGGATGTCGAGGCCTTCGTTAAACAGGTCGACGGAGAAGATGACCTGAAGCTCACCGCTTCGAAGGCCGGCCAGGGCTTGTGCCCGGGCCTCAGTGGTTGAGTCGCTGTCGAGTGCTACGGCTTGGAAGCCGGCTGAACGGAAGAACTCGGCCATGAAGTGCGCATGAGCCTTGGTCACGCAAAAGCCGAGCGCGCGCATGACGCCGGGGTTGGACACCTTGTCGCGGATCTGCTTGACGACAATGCGGGCGCGGGCGTGGTTTCCGGTGAAGACCCCGTCCAGGTCTCGATCGCTGTAGGAGCCCTTCTGCCAAGTGACGTTGGTGAGGTCGGTTCCGTCGGGGATGCCAAAGTAGTGGAAGGGGCACAGGAGATCGTTTTCGAGGGCTTCCCACAGACGTAGCTCGGCCGCGATGCGACCGTCGAAGAACTCATCTTGCACATTGAGGCCGTCCATGCGCTCAGGAGTCGCCGTGAGACCCAGGAGCTCCTTAGGCTTGAAGTGCTCGATGATGCGACGGTACGTGGCTGCCGTGGCGTGGTGAAACTCATCGATCACAATGATGTCGAAGTGCTCAGGTGCAAGCTGCTCCAACCGCTGGACGCTGAGTGACTGCACACTGGCGAACACGTGGTTCCAGTGAACTGGGTCTTGCCCTCCGTAGAGCGGTTCACCGAAGGATGCGTTGTCGAGGACCTCGCGGTACTTGCGGAGGGATTGGTCGAGGATCTCCTTACGGTGGGCTACGAAGAGCAGCCGCGGATATCCATCGCCCAGTTTCTTGCGCAGGTCGCGGTAGTCCAGCGCGGCCATCACGGTCTTTCCGGTGCCCGTTGCCGCTACGAGGAGATTGCGGTTGCGGCCGCGGATCTCTCGCTCGACGCGGAGGCGTTCCAGCATGTCCCGCTGGTGCGGGTAGGGGCGTACCTCAAGGCCGGACAGACTGATTCTTAGGTCGGCGGTAGGACTGGACCCACCGGCCTGAGCCAAGGCTCGGTCAAGGCGTTCGCCATCGGAGTCTGGGTCGTACCTCTCGAACGCGTTGTCGTTCCAGTACGCGTCGAAGGTCGCCTCAAACTTGTTGAGCACCGCTGGCGTGGCTACCGAGGACAGTCGAACGTTCCACTCCAAGCCGTCGAGGAGCGCCGCCTTTGAGAGGTTCGAACTGCCGACGTAGGCCGTGTCAAAGCCGCTGTTACGTCGGAAGAGCCAAGCCTTGGCATGCAGCCGGGTCGAGCGGAGTTCGTAGTTGACCTTCACTTGCGCGCCGAAATCGCGGACAAGGCGATCCAAGGCATGCCGGTCGGTTGCACCGATGTAGGTGGTCGTGATGACACGTATGGGCACCTTACGGTCCCGGGCGGCGCGTAGTGCGTCTTCCAACACCCGCAGGCCGTACCACTTGACGAACGCGCACAGCAGGTCGATCCGGTCAGCCGTCGCCAGTTCCGCTCGCAGCTCGCTGCCCAAGCTCGGATCATCCGGCGAGTTGGTGATCAGGGCTGTTTCCGACAGCGGGGTGAGCGGACGCACGGCATACACGCCGGGTGCTTCCTGTTCCGCCAGAGCGAGCAGTTGGCGCGGTCCCTCCGCGATGGCACTCGTGGCCTCATCTGCGGAGGGGACGCTCGACAACGCCTGCAACACCCGATTGACGAGGGAGACTTGCTGGTCCGGCGGGACTTGACTGAGCCTTCGCCCCACAACCTCACCGACGTAGCGCGCCAGCACGTGCGGGGTGGACTCGGGGCTGACCTCGACGTCGATGGCCTTCCAGCCGGCGGCCTCCAGACCTTTCATCCGCTCCTGGACAGCTTCGGTGATGAGCTGCTCATAGATGCCCGCGACTGGCTTGCTCAGGCCCCCCGATTGCGTCACGCCGGCTCCTTCATCAGTGTCGCTGTCCCGCACGGTTACTCGTGCCGGTTCTGATCCGTTCTAACAGCAGACACTGACAAGCGTGGGCGGACTGGGCGCGAGGCCCTTAGCTGCCTAGGCTCCGTGGCAGCTCTCGTAGCTCTCACCCGCCCCACACCAACACCCCGCCCCCCGCCCCGGAGGCCAGGCCACAGCCCTCCCCCGGGCCGCCAGAGTCGTCGCGTACTGCGGCAGCAGGGTGGGGTCCGCCGGGGAGGTGCCCTCCGAGGCTGCGAAGGCCTCGTACGAGGGGACCGTGCCGGTGACGATGCCCAGGTTGGCCGTGCCGGAGGCGGAGAGTTCGCGGAGGGAGGACTCTATGGTCGACAGGTGCTCGGCGTGGGACGGGTACTCCGTGCTCAGCGTCGGGTACGCCGACAGCAGCTCCGACAGTTCCGGGGCCGGCCAGTGCAGGACCGCCACCGGGAACGGGCGGGACAGGGCCTCGCGGTAGGCGCCGAGTTCGGCTCGGAGGCGGGAGATCTCCGCCACCAGTTCCGCGGGGTTGTCCGAGCCCAGGGACCACACGCGCTTGGGGTCGTGGAGTTCGTCCAGGGAGACCGGGGAGGTGTGCAGGGTGTCCGCGAGGGTGTCCCAGTCGTCGTGCGGGAGGCCCAGCATGCGGCGGACCCGGTGGCGGCCGTAGAGGAGGGGGTGGGTGGTGGCGGGGGGCTCGTCCGAGGACCCCAGCAGGAGGCGGGCGGCCTCACCGAACGTCTCCGCCGCCGCCTCCAGTTCGTCGTGCGATTCGAGGGCCTCGGCCACGATCACCCAGGGAGCCGGGTCCCGGGGAGCCGCGGTGCGGATGCCCTCGATGATCGCCCTCGCCTCCGCCTCATGGCCGTACTCCCACAGGTTCGACGCCTTCAGGGCGCGGACCAGGGCCGGGTTGTCCAGCGTCTCGGCGGACGCGAGCAGGCGGTCGTACAGGGTCGTCGCCGCGGGGCGGTCGCCGGACAGTTCCAAGTGGGCCGCCGCCCGCAGGAGGAGGGTCTCGGCGTCCTCCGGGTACAGGCCGGCGGTCCGCTCCAGGCGTGCCGCTTCGGCGGTGTGGTCGACGTTCTCGGCAGGCGTGTCGGGGCGCATGGGGGACACCGTACTGCCGGGCGGTGACAAAAGTGAGGTGCCCCCAGGGGGGTGTGCATCCCGGTATGGATATATGGATATCTTCGGTGCCGACATCTACACGGGGTGGAGCCGGCATGCAGAAGACGGGTGCGCTGGTCGTGGACGATCAAGCGGCTGTCCTGGACGACGGGCGTGAGCCGCCCCGGCACTGGCCCCTCCTTCTCGTCGGCGCCGCCGTCGTCCCCGGTACCCTCCTCTTCCTCCTCGGGCGCTGGGGGGACGCCCCGGCCGTGCAGGCCTGGCGGACCGTGTGCCTGGCCGTGACCGTGCAGGCCCTGCCGTTCCTCCTGCTCGGTACGGCCCTGTCCGGAGCGATCAACGCCTTCGTGCCGGAGGGGGTGTTCAACAGGATCCTGCCCCGGCGGCCCGTGCTCGCCGTACCCGTGGCCGGGGTCGCCGGAGCCGTCCTGCCGGGGTGCGAGTGCGCCTCGGTGCCGGTCGCGGGGAGCCTGATCGGGCGCGGGGTGCCACCGGCCGCCGCCTTCGCGTTCCTGCTGTCCGCGCCCGCCATCAACCCCGTGGTGCTCACCGCCACCGCGATCGCGTTCCCCGGGAACCCCGCCATGGTGCTCGCCCGGCTGCTCGCCTCCCTCGCCACCGCCCTCGTCATGGGGTGGCTGTGGCTCCGGTTCGGGCGGGCCGAGTGGCTCAAGCCCGTCGTACGGCACACCGGGCACCGGCCGGGGCGCAGCCGCCTCGACGAGTTCCGGCGCGGGTTCCAGCACGACTTCCTGCACGCCGGCGGGTTCCTGGTGCTCGGTGCCATCGCCGCGGCCACCTTCAACGTCGCCGTCCCGCGCTCCGTGCTCGACACCTTCGCCGCGGCGCCCTGGCTGTCCGTGCTGTTCCTCGCCGGGCTGGCCGTACTGCTCGCGGTGTGCTCCGAGGCGGACGCCTTCCTGGCCGCCTCGCTGACCGGGTTCCCGCCGGTGGCGCGGCTGGCGTTCATGGTGGTGGGGCCCATGGTCGACCTGAAGCTGATCGCCCTGCAGGCGGGCACCTTCGGGCGGGCCTTCGCGGTGCGGTTCTCCGCCGCCACCGTCGTCGTCGCCGTCGCGTGCAGCGCGCTGACCGGATGGGGGCTGCTGTGAAGCCGACAAGTGACGCCGGACTGCCGGGGGCCGCCGTGAAACGTTCGCTCCAGGCGGGCCTCCTCGTCCTCTGCGGGCTCGGGCTGCTGCACGTCTCCCTCTTCACGGACCTGTGCCTGCGCTACGTCAAGGAGGGCATGCGGCTCCCGCTCATCGCCTCCGGGGTCGTCCTGCTCGTGCTCGGGATCGCGAGCGTCGTACTCGACAGGGCGGAGGAGGCCGATGAGCACCACCACCACGGCCACTCCGGTGTGCCCCGCGTCACCTGGCTGCTCCTGCTGCCCGCCCTCAGCCTGCTCGTCTACGCCCCGCCCGCCCTCGGCGCCTACACCGCCGCCCGGCAGCCGGCGAAGGCCGTCGTCCACGACAGCGACTTCGATCCGCTGCCGCGCACCTCGCCACTGCCCATGACCCTCTCCGACTTCACCAGCCGGGTACGGCAGGACCGGGGACAGGCCATCAAGGGGCGCACGATCCGGATGACCGGGTTCGTCACCCCCGGGGACGGCGGGAGCTGGGAGCTGACCCGGATCATCCTCAACTGCTGTGCCGCCGACGCCCAGTCCGTGAAGGTGCGGATCCACGGCGGGCCCGCCCTGCCCGCGAACACCTGGGTGACGGTCACCGGGACCTGGCACCCGGGCGGAACGCTGGGCACGGGCTCCGCGCAGGTCGGGCTGGACGCCCGTACCGTCACGAAGGTGCCCCGGCCGGCGAACGGCTACCAGGACGCCCTGCCGCTCGGCTGAACCGGCCCGTCACACGGTGACGCCGTCGACCTGCAGCGTCTGCACCGACTTCGCCGCGCATGGCACGGACACCGACGCGCCGTTCAGGTACGCGTCCGAGCGGGCGGTGTAGCGGTCGCCGCAGGGCGACCGCGGCGAGGCGGGAGGCGTGCCGGCCGTGGTCCAGGACCGGAGGTTGTTGCCGCCGTCGGCCGTGCCGGGCGGGTTGTGGTCGGAGCACATCCACCACATCCCGGCGCGTGCCCGTCTGTCTCTGGCCAGTTGGGGACGCCGCGCCTATGGTGCGGGCGGTTCCGGTGGAGGTGGGCGCGGATGCGGGCTGTGGCGGGCGTGCGGGTCGTGGGGCACGGCGATCGGCGCAGGGGCGCCCGGCGCAGGCGGGTGCTGTGGAGCGGGGGCGAGGTGCTCGTGACGGCCGGGCTGGTCCTCCTGCTGCTGGTGGTGCACCAGCTGTGGTGGACCAACCGCGAGGCCCGGCGCGGGGCCGCGCGCGAGGTGGCGGCGCTGGAACGGGAGTGGGGCAGCGGTACGACGGCCGGCCCCGGCGCACCTCCCGGCGGTTCCGGTACGGCCTCGGCCCCCGGATCCGCCGCCCCCGCCCCCGGCACGTCCCGCGCGCCGCGGCGGGACGTACCCGCGTCCCCGCCCCGGCGGTCCCGGGCGTACGCCGTGCTCAGCATCCCCCGGCTGCACCTGCGCGTCCCCGTCGCCGAGGGAGTCGGCAAGGCGGACGTGCTGAACAAGGGGTACGTCGGTCACTACCGCGGGACCCAGCAGCCGGGCCAGGCCGGGAACTTCGCGCTCGCCGGGCACCGGAACACGCACGGCGAGCCCTTCCGGTACCTGCCCCGGCTGCGGCGGGGCGACGCCGTCGAGGTGGAGACGCGGACGGCGACGTACACCTACGGCGTCGACCGGATCCTGCCGCGCACGTCGGCGCTGGACTCGGGGGTCGTCCGGCCCGTCCCGCGCTCGCTGGTCCGGCCCGGATACGGCTACCACGAGCCGGGGCACTACCTCACCCTGACCACCTGCACCCCCGAGTTCACCTCCCGGTACCGGCTGGTGGTGTGGGCCGAGCTGGTGTCCGTGCGGCCCAGGTGAGCCACCGGCCCGGCCACCCTCACGCCCGCTCCCGCAGCGCCAGCACGCTCACCGCGCCCGCCACCGCGAGCCCCGCCGACACCAGCAGCGCGAGGTTCGCGCCCCGGGCCGGCCCGTCGGCGGAGGTGGCGACGGCGATGGTCAGGGCCACGCCGGCGCAGGAGCCGACGTAGCGGAAGGTCTGCTGGGCGCCGGAGCCCATCGCGGCCCGCTGGGGCGGCACCGATTCGACGGCGAGCAGCGGCAGCGCGCCGTTGAGCAGACCGCTGCCGACGCCGCCGACGATCAGGCCGGGCAGCAGGCGGGGCCAGGAGCCGGAGCCGACCGCGCCGAGCATCGCCGCCATGGCGATCGTGTGCAGGGCGAAGCCGAGGGCGAGCTGGGTGCGCGGGGCGACCCGGCCGGCCAGGTGCTTGACCTGGAGGGCGACGGCGAAGCTCAGTCCGGACCAGAGCAGGAACAGCCATGCGGTGGCCGGCGGGGAGAGGCCCAGTGCCTGCTGGAGCAGCGCGGGCAGGAAGCTGAACAGGCCGATCACGGCCAGGCCGGTGAACAGGCCGCCCGCGGAGGAGGCCAGGAAGCGGCCGTGGCGCAGGAGGGCGAGGTCGATCATCGGGGTGCCGGTCCGGCGCTCCACCGCGACGAACACCGCGACCAGCACGACGGCCGCCGCGAACAACAGGCCGACCGGTGCGCGCAGCCAGCCGTCCCGGCCCAGGGTCAGGGCCGCGACCAGGGCCACCAGGGCCAGTCCGAAGGTGAGAGCGCCCAGCACGTCCGGCCGGCCGCCGCGCGGGGCGCGCGACTCGGCCAGCGCCCGGGTGCCGAGCGCGGCCACGACGAGGGCGGCGGCGCCCAGTACGACGTAGCCCGCCCGCCAGCTCGGCAGCGCGCCCGCGAGCAGCGGGCCCACGGCGATGCCGCCGCTGACGAAGGCGCCCCACACGCCGGTGGCGTGCAGCCGGCCGCGCGGGCTGGGGAAGGCGTGCACGATCAGGCCGAGGCTGCTGGCCAGCAGGGCCGCGCAGGCCGCGCCCTGGGCGATGCGGGCCAGGGTGAACTGCCACGTCGACGTGGTGAACGCGGCGAGGGCGGTGGTGAGGCCGAGGGCCAGGGTGCCGGAGAGGAAGATCCGGCGCCGGCCGTGGTCGTCGGCGAGGCTGCCGGCCACCAGGAGGAGCGCGGCGAGGCCGAGGGGGGCGCCGTTCAGCAGCCAGGCCTGGGCGGAGAGCGGGGTGTGCAGGGCGGAGGCGGTGTCCGGCAGCGTGACCATCGGGGCCGTGTAGGTCATGAGGGCCACGGCGGTGGCCGCGCTGGTCAGGGCGAGGGTGGCGCGGGGGCGTACGGGGATGTCCGGGGCGGGGGCACCGCGTACGGCCGCGGGGGTGGTGGCGGAGTCGAGCCGGGTCATGGCCTGTCCTGTCGTTCCGGGGCCCCGGTCGGGTCCGCCGGGGTCTGCCACAATCGGTTCAATCATTGAACCTAGGTCCGCCGCCCACCGTAGCACCGTCGGTTCGTTCACTGAACCCGCAGGTGGTCGATGGTTACAGTGGATGGCATGGCACTGGGCAAGGACTACGTGACGCAGGAGTGCTCGATCGCCCGGGCGCTCGAGGTCGTGGGCGAGCGGTGGACGCTGCTGGTCGTCCGCGACGCGATCTACGGCGTCCGGCGCTACAACGACTTCCTCGTCCACCTCGGCATCCCGCGCGCCGTCCTCTCCGCCCGGCTCCGGACGCTCACCGAGGAGGGCATCCTCGAAAAGCGCCGGTACCAGGAGGCCCCGCCCCGCGACGAGTACGTCGTCACCGAGCGCGGTGCCGCCCTCTGGCCCGTGCTCCGCGCCCTCGGCCGCTGGGGCCGTGAACACGTCGACGGCAGCCGGCTGCGGTCCTTCCGGCACGCGGACTGCGGAGGGGACGTCGAGCCGTCCGGAAAGTGCGCGGAGTGCGGAACTCTCGTGCCGGTCGCGGACGTTGTCATGGTGCCGGGGCCGGAACTGGACTCCGCCCCGGCGGATCCGGTCAGCAGGGCGCTGCTGCGGCCGAAGCGGCTGCTGGAGCCCCTGGTGACCGATCCGGTGCACCTGGCAGACTGACAGGCAGTCATACGACGGGCAGTCATACGACAGACGGTCGAGCGGCCGTCCGTCTCGCGAAGGGGGGGAGTGCTGATGGCCGGCCGTGTCGCCGTCGCGCGCCCCCTCGCCCTCCTGCTGCTCCTGGCGCAGCTGCTGGTCCTCCAGACCACGCTCCTCGGCACCGGCGGCCTCACCACCGCCGTCGCCCTCGCGGCGACCGCCACCGCGGCCGCCGCGCTCACCGCCTGCGCCCTGCTGGCCGCACGCAGCGTGCCCGCCGTACCACCCACCCGCGTCCGCACGGCGATACGCGACCGGGCCCGCCGTACGGCCTTCCTGCCCCAGCGCGATCCCGACGCGCCCGGCCGGCGGCGGCCCAGAGCGCCCGGGCACGCCGGTCCGGCGACCGCCGCGTAGGGCACGTCCTCGCATCTCCTCAGCGCGTGACCCCGCGCGGGTCGTCATGCCGTTCTCCGCTCCTTTCGGCACGACGAGACCCCCGGAGGGCTCACCCATGTCCGTTTTCGCCCGTCTGGTCGAGCACCTGGCCGACCTGCTCACCCCGCTCTTCCACGCCTCCGCCGCAGCCGCCGCGATCGTCCTGTTCACCGCACTCGTACGGCTCCTCGTCCACCCGCTGTCCCGGGCCGCCGCCCGCGGCCGGCGCGCCCGTGCCGCGCTCCAGCCGAGAATCACCGCACTGCGCGAGAAGCACGCCGGGAACCCGCAGCGGCTCCAGCAGGCGGTGCTGGAACTGCACGCCGAGGAGAAGGTCTCGCCGCGCTCCGGCTGCCTGCCCAGCCTGCTCCAGGTGCCCGCCTTCTTCCTGCTCTACCACCTCTTCTCCAGCTCCACGATCGGCGGTGAGGACAACGCCCTGCTCGGCCACCGGCTGTTCGCGGCACCGCTCGGCGGACGCTGGGCGGACGCGATGGCGGACGGCGGGGTGTTCGGCCCGGCCGGAGTCGTCTACCTCGGCCTCTTCGCCGTCGTCGCGGCCGTCGCCGCCGTCAACTTCCGGCGCGCCCGGCGGACGATCGCCGAACAGTCCGCCCCGGCCGCCGCCGGCGACCAGGTGCCCGGTCTCGCCGCGGTCACCCGGGTCACCCCCTTCCTGTCCTTCTTCACCCTCGTCACCGTGGCGGTCGTCCCGCTCGCCGCCGCGCTGTACGTCGTCACCAGCACCGCCTGGAGCGCGGCGGAACAGGCGCTGCTGTCCCGCTGAGCGGCGCGGGCCGTCCCGTTACGGTCCAGTACGTGAACATGGTCTTGCGGACTGGACGGGCGAATTGGAGGATCAGCCAGTCCTCCGATGGCCGCACCCGTCGGCGGGGCGCCCGCGATCGAGGGAGATTGTGACCATGAAGCTGCTGCGAGTCGGTACGGCAGGGGCCGAGCGCCCCGCGCTGCTCGACGCCGAGGGGACCCTGCGGGACCTGTCGGGCCTCGTGGACGACATCGACGGCGCGCTCCTCGCCGACGACACCGCGCTCGACCGGGTGCGGGCGGCGGCCGCGTCCGGTGAGCTGCCCGCGCTGGACGCGGCTGGACTCCGGATCGGCCCCCCGCTCGGCCGCATCGGCAAGATCGTGTGCATCGGGCTCAACTACCACGACCACGCCCGCGAGACGGGTGTCGAGGCGCCGCCGGAGCCGGTGGTCTTCCTCAAGGCGCCGGACACGGTCATCGGGCCGCACGACACGGTGCTGGTGCCGCGCGGCTCGGTGAAGACCGACTGGGAGGTCGAACTCGCGGTCGTCATCGGCCGTACGGCCCGCTACCTGGACTCCGCCGAGGAGGGCCTCGCGCACGTCGCCGGGTACGCGGTGGCGCACGACGTCTCCGAGCGGGAGTTCCAGATCGAGCGCGGCGGCACGTGGGACAAGGGCAAGAACTGCGAGACGTTCAACCCGCTGGGGCCGTGGCTGGTGACGGCCGACGAGGTCCCGGACCCGCAGCGGCTGCCGCTGCGGCTGTGGGTGAACGGAGAGCTGAAGCAGGACGGTACGACGGCCGAGCAGATCTTCCCCGTGGGGGAGGTCGTGCGGTACCTCAGCCGGTTCATGACGCTGTACCCCGGGGACGTCGTCAGCACGGGCACGCCGGCGGGGGTGGCCATGGGGCGGCCCGAGCCGAAGCCGTACCTGAGGGCCGGGGACGTGGTCGAGCTGGAGATCGAGGGGCTCGGGCGGCAGCGGCAGGAACTGAAGGACGCGTAGGCGCTCCGCCGGGAGCGCCGGGGAACTGCGGCATCGCCGCCGGCTGCGGGTGGTTCTCGGCCGGTCGCGCCCGCGCGGCGGGGCCGCATGTCGAATGCGGCCCCGCGCCACCCGAAGCCGGACCGGTTACCCGAGCAGCGAGGCCAGCCGGCGCCATTCCTCCCTCGGCAGGACGCTGCCGTCGGCCGCGGTCACGACCTGGAGGGCGACATGGTCGGCGCCCGCCTCGTGGAAGGCGCTGACGCGCTCGCGGATCCGGGTCTCGTCGCCCCACGCGAAGACCGCGTCGATGAGGCGGTCGCTGCCGCCGCCGGCGATGTCGTCCTCGGAGAAGCCCAGGCGGAGGAAGTTGTTGGTGTAGTTGGGGAGTTCGAGGTAACGGGCCAGGTAGGCGCGGGCCGTCTCCCGGGCGCGGGCCGGGTCGGCCTCCAGGACCACCTTGAACTCCGGGGCGAGCAGGGCCTGTTCGCCGAGGATCTCGCGGGCCTGCGCGGTGTGCTCGGGCGTGACCAGGTAGGGGATCGCGCCGGCCGCGCGGTCGCGGGACAGGCCCAGCATCTTCGGGCCCAGCGCGGCGAGCACGCGACGGCCGGCGGGTACGCCCGCCTTGTCCAGCTCGTCGAGGTAGCCGGTCATGGCCGTGTACGGACGGTGGTAGCCCTCCACCAGAGGGCCGTGGCTCACACCGAGGCCCAGTGCGAAGCGGCCGGGATGGGCCGTCTCCACCTCGGCGAAGGCGGCCGCGGTCGTGGCCGCGTCCTGCTGCCAGACGCTCTGGATGCTGGTGCCGACGACGATGCGGCGCGTCGCGCCGATCAGCGGGGCCGCGTGGTCGGCGGTGCTGTTGCCGCCCAACCAGAGGGCGCCGTACCCGAGTTCCTCCAGCTCGGCCGCGGCCTCGTCCAGTTCGCCGCGCCGGGCCGGGTCGTCCGAGCGCAGCTCGACGCTCCAGACGCCGTAGCGGCCGGTGGTCTCCTTCAGCGAGGTGGTCATCGGGTGCGTCCCTCCGGTGGTGTGCGGTGACGTGATCATCACGTCGTCCGACACTGCCAACCGGAGGGCACCCGGCCGTGATTCCCGCCGTTCGCTCAGTCGGCCGAACGGCCGAGGAACTCCTCCAGCGCCTCCACCACGAGCCGGTGGTCCTGGAGCTGAGGCAGGCCGGAGACGGTCACCGCGCCGATCACGCCCACGCCCTCGACCGAGATGGGGAAGGACCCGCCGTGGGCGGCGTACTCGTCCGCGTCGAGGCGGGAGGCCTCCTCGAAGGTCGTGCCCTTGGCGCGGAAGCGGGCCCCGACCAGGTAGGAGGCGGCACGGTAGCGCTCCACCACCCGGCGCTTGCGGACGATCCAGGCGTCGTTGTCCGGGGAGGAGCCCGGCAGGGCGGCGTGGAAGAGCTGCTGGCCGGCGCGGTGGATGTCGATGGCGACCGGCGCCTGGCGCTCCCGGGCCAGCTCCACCAGCAGGGAACCGAGGGCCCAGGCGTCCTCGTGGGTGAACTGCCGGAAGACCAGCCGGCGTTCCTGGGCCTCCAGCTCCTCCAGGCTCGGCGTCAGTTCGGGTGTCGACCGGGGCGTGATCTGCGTGTGCTGCATCAGAGGGTCACCGTCACCTTGTCTCGGGCGGACCTGCGGGCCGCTTCCAGTACGTCGAGCGCGGCGGCCGCCTCCAGGGCGCTCACCGGGTTGGGACCTGCGCCGCGCACAGCGGCGGCGACGGCCGCGTAGTAGGCGGGGTAGTCGCCCGCCAGGGTCGGAACGGGGGTGCCGCCACCCGACAGGGGGGATTCGCCGGAGCCGATACGGCCCCACAGCGACTCGTCCTCGGCACCCCAGTCGGCGACGGTGCCGGGGCGGCTGCCCTCGCGCAGGGCCGCCTCCTGGGGGTCCAGGCCGTACTTGACGTAACCCGCGCGGGAGCCCAGCACCCGGAAACGGGGGCCGAGCTGGGCGGCCGTCGCGGAGACGTAGAGGTGGGAGCGGACGCCGCTCGCGTGCGTGAGCGCGATGAAGGTGTCGTCGTCGGTCTCGGCGCCCGGGCGGCGGACGTCCGTCTCGGCGTAGACCTCGGTGACCGGGCCGAAGAGGACCAAGGCCTGGTCGACGACGTGGCTGCCGAGGTCGTAGAGCAGACCTCCGATCTCTGCGGGGTCGCCGGACTCGCGCCAGCCGCCCTTGGGCTGGGGGCGCCAGCGCTCGAAGCGGGACTCGAAGCGCCAGGCGTCGCCGAGTTCGCCGTCCGCGAGGAGCCGGCGGAGGGTCAGGAAGTCGTTGTCCCAGCGGCGGTTCTGGAAGACCGACAGGAGCAGGCCGCGCTCCTCGGCGAGAGCGGCCAGCTCGCGGGCCTCGGCGGCGGTGCCGGCGACCGGCTTGTCCACGACCACCGGCAGGCCGGCCTTCAGGGCGGCCGTGGCCAGCGGGACGTGCGTCTTGTTCGGGGAGGCCACGACGACCAGGTCCAGGTCGTCCGCGCGGTCGAACAGCTCCTCGGCGCCGGCGGCGAGCCGGACGTCGGGGAACTCGGCGCGGGCCTGCTGCTGCCGCTCCGGGTGGGAGGTGACCACGGTGTCCAGGGCGAGGCCCTCGGTGGCGGCGATCAGCGGGGCGTGGAAGACGGAGCCGGCGAGGCCGTAGCCGATCAGGCCGACGCGGAGGGGGGTAGCAGTCATGCCCTCCACTTTGGCAACGCTGTTGCGAAAGTGCAAGCGGTGCGGACAATGGGGGGTGTGAAGAGGGTGAGCACGGCGACGACGGGGACGGGACCTGGGAGCGGCGGGTCCGCGGGGGCGAACCTCGGGGTGCTGCGCAGCCACAACACCGCGCTGGTGCTGGGGCTGCTGCGGGACGCCGGGGCCGAGGGCATCAGCCGGCTGGAGCTCGCCGAGCGCACCGGACTGACCCCCCAGGCCGTCAGCAAGATCACCGCACGGCTGCGGGAGCAGGGGCTCGCCGCGGAGGCCGGCCGCCGGGCGTCGACCGGGGGCAAGCCGCGGACCGTACTGCGGCTGGTGCCGGAGGCGGGGCACGCGGTCGGGGTCCACCTGGACCGCGACGAACTGCGGGTGGTGCTCGTGGACCTGGACGGGACCGTGGTCGCGGAGCGGCGGGGGGAACTGGATCTCGGGGCGGGGGCGGAAGCCGTGCTGGGCGCGGTCTGCGCGGGTGTGCGCAGGGTGGCCGGGGGGCTGGGGGCCGGCGCACCGGGTGAGGGAGAACTCGCCCGGGCCGTCTCGTTGCTGGGCGTGGGCGTCGCGCTGCCCGGACCCCTGGACCATGCGCGCGGGGTGCTGCACCGGGTCACCGGCTTCCCCGAGTGGGACGGCTTCCCGCTGCGGGACGCGCTCGCGGAACGGCTCGGGGTGCCGGTGGTGGTGGACAAGGACACCAACGCGGCGGCGCTCGGACTGGCGGTCGGCGGCGAGGAGGGCGCCGCCGGGGACTCCTTCGCCTACCTGCACCTCGGTACCGGGCTCGGGGCCGGGCTGGTGATCGGCGGGAGCGTGCACCGGGGGGCGCGGACCGGGGCGGGGGAGTTCGGGCACCAGGTCCTCCAGCTGGACGGGCCGCTGTGCGAGTGCGGGAACCGCGGGTGCGTGGAGGTGCTGTGTCTCGGGGCCGTGGCGCGGGGGGAGGTGGCCGAGGCGGCGCGCGTGCTGGGGGTCGCCGCGGGGAACCTCGTGGGGCTGCTGGACATCGACGTGGTCCTGCTCGGGGGGCGGACCGTGGCCGGGGCGCCCGAGGTGTACGTGCGCGGGGTGAGCGAGGTGCTGGGGGCGCGGGCCCGCCGGGAGGGCGCGGCCGAGGCCGCCGTTCCGGTACGGGTCGCTCCGCGGGGGGAGCGGGTGGTGGCCGAGGGAGCCGCCCAGCTGCTGCTGGCACCGTTGTTCGGGCGGGGGCAGGCGTGACGGCGCGCACTGTGGCGGGGCACGCCGAACCTCGCTCACGGGGGCTTGCGGGTCTTGCTCCGCCCATCCGTGCTGCCCTGGCGGTACGGCTGCCCGCGGCCGGGTCCGCGGCGGCGGTGCTTCTCATGCCGGCGGCACTGCAACATCCCAGGGGCCCGGGGAACTGCGCGACCGGCCACCGCGGACCCGCACGGTCACGACGGCCCGTACCGGCACGGTGCTGTCGGCCCAGCCCACACCGCTCCGCTGATCGAGCAGACTTCGGCCCCACCACCGGCGCGGCGCCCCCCGTCCCCCGCTCCACCCGGCATGGTCATGTGTTCATGCGACTGTGCACGCCCCCGTCCCCGTCCCTCCGCCTCACCGCAGCCGTCGCCACCGCAGCCGTCGTCCCCGTCCTCGCCCCCCTGTCGCCGGACACCGCCTCCGCCGACACGACGACGCCCCCCTCCTGCGCCGCCGCCGACGCGCGGAGCTTCCCGCTGGCCACCCGGATCCGCGGCGGCCCCGCCTCCTACGAGGCCGGCGGCGGTTTCGGCACCTGGTACATCGACCTCACCAACACCACCCGCCGGGCCTGCGCCGGCGTTCACCCGGTGGTGGTCCTCGTCGACGACAAGCGCTCCCTGCGGCCGGACCAGCCCCAGCTGGACTTCTACGACGGTTCCACGCCCCGGCCGGTGGCCTTCGAGACCACCGACGAGCAGGAGCTGGTCGGGGTGCTGGACGGCACCGGCTTCCCCGGGTTCACCGTGCCGCCGGGCAAGACCGTCAGCGTCCGGGTCCGGCTGGCGCTCCCCTCCGACACCGTGGCCGGCGAGGTCACCGCCAACGCGGCCGTCGTCCAGCGGCGGGGGCAGGACGGGGAGTGGGTAGGGGAGTCCAACACGTACCGCTTCGGGATCGGCAGGGAAGGAGAGCAGGAACCGCGGGAGGCCGAGGAGGTGCAGGAGACCGGGGGCGCGCAGGAGACGCCGGGCGCGCAGGAGGCCGGCACCGCGCAGCGGACCGAGGGCGTGCCGACCGCCCCGTCCGGCACCACGCCGGACGACGCCTCGGACACCGACGCCGAGGACGACTCCTCCCTGGCGTTGGCCCGGGAAGCGGAGGACGCCGGGGAGCGGGCGCGCGAGCTGGCGCGCACCGGCCCGGACCTCGCCCACGGCCTCCTCGCGGCCCTGGCCGCCCTGCTGGGTGTGGCCGCCGGCGCCTTCATCGTCCTCCGCACCCGCCGCTGAACCCGCCGGGCCGTTCTCCGGCTGAGGGGCTGGAGGGGGCGGCGGCATCCGTATGGAGCGGGATGCTGCCGAGCGGTACGACGTGGCCCCGCTGGGCCCCGCGCAGTTGTTCTCCTCGCTGCGGGTGAGCGAGGGGCTGGAGGGGAGCGGCGGCATCCACACGGAGCGGGACTCCACCCAGCGGTACGACGTGCCCCGCGGGGCACGTCGCCGCAGGATGTGCGGGAGCTGGTGCCGGCGGGGCGGCTGCCGCGCCGGCAGGACGGTCGTCATCCGGGCCCGAGTCGGCCCGGCCGCTGCCCCGGCGGCGGCGCGAGGGGGCGGCGGGTCGTACGACCGTCATCCTCGCCCGTTCCCGTCGCCCGTTCCCCTTCTCCTTCCCCTTCCCGTTCCCGTTCCCGTTCCCGTGCCAGGGGCCATCGCCGTCGAGGCCGGGCCCATCCACGGCGAGCCGGTGTGGCACCCGCGGTGGGCGCTGCTCGGCGATGACGAGCGGACCGGTCGGGGGCACGTAGACCGTCGTCGCGCGGGTACCCCGGCTTGACGTCGGCTTCGATCGGGACTCCGCCGCCCACGTCGCCGCCGCCGGTGCCACCCCGGTGCTCCGCCCGGCGCCATGTCCCGCCCGCCGGAGAGCGGGTGATCGGCGGGGTCGGGATCGGCCCCTCCTGACTAGGCTGGGGGCGTCGGCACGCCGTGGTTCCGGCGCCCCCGCTTCCCGCCCGTACGTACGCAGGAGACGCACAGCATGGCAGACCGCAAGCCCATCGAGTCATGGCTCACCGACATGGACGGCGTCCTGATCCACGAGGGTGTCCCGATCCCCGGCGCCGACGCCTTCCTGAAGAAACTGCGCGAGTCCGGCCGCCCCTTCCTGGTGCTCACCAACAATTCCATCTACACCGCCCGCGACCTGCATGCCCGGCTGCGCCGGATGGGTCTGGACGTGCCGGTGGAGAACATCTGGACCTCGGCCCTGGCCACCGCCCAGTTCCTGGACGACCAGCGGCCCGGCGGCACCGCCTACGTCATCGGCGAGGCGGGCCTGACCACCGCCCTGCACGACATCGGCTACATCCTCACCGACCACGACCCCGACTTCGTGATCCTCGGCGAGACCCGCACGTACTCCTTCGAGGCCCTGACCAAGGCCGTCCGGCTCATCAACAACGGCGCCCGGTTCATCGCCACCAACCCCGACAACGTCGGCCCGTCCATCGAGGGCGACCTGCCCGCCACCGGCTCGGTCGCCGCCCTGATCACCGCGGCGACCGGCAAGAAGCCGTACTTCGTCGGCAAGCCGAACCCCCTGATGATGCGGGCCGGGCTGAACGCGATCGGCGCCCACTCCGAGACCTCCGCGATGATCGGCGACCGCATGGACACCGACGTGCTCGCGGGCCTGGAGGCCGGGATGCGCACGTTCCTGGTGCTGAGCGGGGTGACCCAGCCGAAGAACGTGGACCGTTACCCGTTCCGTCCCTCCCAGGTGGTCGACTCCATCGCCGACCTGGTCGACCTGGTCTGAGCCGGCCCCTCCGATCCGGCCCGGCCGAAACCCGGCGTCACCCGTCCGGAGCAACAGGGCGCCCCCCGAGGATGCGGGGGCGCCCTGCCCGGGGGAGTCTCCAGATAACTGGAGGTTCACGATGGGCTCACTACGCCTCACTGTCTGTACCGGAATCCTCGCAGTCACGTCCGCCGCGTTTCCGCCGGTGGCCCACGCGGCGGACGGCGGCTCGGTCGGCGTGACCCCCGCCGTCCCGGCGCCGGGCGACGACGTCACCCTGCGGGTCAGCGGCTGCGCCGGCGAGCAGGGCACCGCCGCCTCCTCCGCCTTCGTCAGCGACGCCCAGCTGACCGGCGCCCAGGGCAGCCTCACCGGCGAGACCCGGGTCCGCTCCGCCCTGACGCCCGGCGCCTACACCGTGAAGGTCAGCTGCGCCGGCTCCGTGCGCACCGGCATGATCAGGGTCACGGAGGCGGGCGGCACCGGCCGGGCGGAAGAGTCCCTCGAACCCCCCGCCGGCACGGCCTCGCCCATCGCCCCGGTCCCCGCGGGCGGCGGCGGCACCGCGCACTTCGCCACGGTGGCCACCAGCGGCTCCGGCCCCGACACCCTGCAGGCGGTGACCGGCCTCGCGCTCGCCGGGATCGCCGCGGTCGCCGCCGGGCTGCGCGCCCGCCGGAGCCGCGGTCCCCGCTGAGCCGCGCCATGTCCGACGACGAGGGGCACACCACCGGTTCGGGGCGGCTCGTCACCGCCCTGGCCTGGACGCTGCTGCTGTGCGGGCTGTGGCTGTGGGGGCGCGGCGTGACGGACGTGCCCGGGGGCACGGACGGCCCGGCCACCGGCGACGTCCTCGCCCTCGGCCGGGACGCCGATCCGGCCCGGCTGCCGCGCCCGGCGAAACCCCTGGCCGAGGCGGTGCCCCAGCGCGTCGACATTCCCCGGCTGGGCGTCCAGGCCCCGGTGGTGGTCCGCGGTCTGGACGCCCGTGGCGCGGTCGACCCGCCGCCGTACGACCAGCCCGGTGTCGTCGGCTGGTACGGCGCCGGTCCCAAGCCGGGCGCGGCCGGCGCGGCCCTGCTGGTCGGGCACGTCGACACCAAGACCCGGCCGGCCGTCTTCTACCGGCTCAGCACCCTCAAGCCCGGCGGAACGGTCCGGGTCTTCCGCGCGGACGGCAAGGTCGCCGATTTCACCGTGGACGACGTCCGCGTACTGCCCCGTGACACCTTCGACGCCCGCGAGGCCTACGGGCCCCGCGTCCCCGGCCGCGCCGAGCTGCGCCTGATCACCTGCGGCGGCACCTTCGACCGGGCGAACGGCAGCTACACGGCGAACGTGGTCGTCTCGGCGTACCTCACCCGGACCACCGGTTGAGCCCGTGCGAGGCGCGCACCCCCTGCGCACCCGGCCGAAAGCCACCCGGCCGCGAGGCCCACAGTCCCGCACGCCCGGCCGAAGGCCGCCCCCCGCCCCTCACCCGTTGGCCGCCGCCACCGGGGACAGGCGGGTGCGGAGGTTGCCGAAGTGGTCGCGTATGGCCCGTTCGGCCCGCAGGGAGTCGCCGGAGCGCACCGCGTCGAGGATCTCGCGGTGCTGGCGGCAGGTGACCCGCGGATCCTGTGCGACCTCCACGAGGTCCTGCTGCACCCGGTGGAAGGCGTCCCAGAAGGCCTCCAGCACCTCGCCGAGCAGCACGTTGTCCAGCCCCCGGTAGAGGGTGGCGTGAAAGGCACGGTCGGTCTCGGCGAGCCCGGTCCCCTCGGCGGCCTCCCGTTCCATGCGGTCCACGAGCGCCTCCAGCGCCACGAGGTCCGCCTCCGGCAGCCGCCCGGCCAGCCGGGACACCAGCCCGGTCTCGACGGCCTCGCGCAGTTCCAGCAGCTGGAGCAGGGAGTCCTCGCCGCGGTAGTGGCCGGCGACGGTCCGGAAGGCCAGCCCCTCGATCATCGGCGCGAACGACATCGAGCCGACGTACGTCCCGAACCCGTGCCGGATCTCCACGATCCCCATGGCCTGGAGCGCCTTCAGCGCCTCGCGCACCGAGTTCCGGCTCGCCCCGAGGAGCCGCATCAGTTCCGGCTCGGTGGGCAGCGGGGCGCCCGAGGGCAGCCGCTGGTCCACGATCAGCTTCTTGATCCGCTCCTGAAGGTCCCGGGCTGCCATGGCGAGAGGGTATCCGGCCATTCGGGCGGAGGGCATACGGAAAGCCCCCCGCTTCCGCGAGGGGCTTTCCGGTCGGTGCGCCGCCAGGGACTCGAACCCCGGACCCGCTGATTAAGAGTCAGCTGCTCTAACCAACTGAGCTAGCGGCGCCTGCTGACGGAGAAAACTCTACCCGACCTCCGGGGGTGCTCCGGACCACCGGGAGGGGGTGTGGCCGCCGTCCGGAGGGTCGCGTACATCATTCGGACCGTCAAAATGCGCGTTCTGTGCCCAGTTGGGAAACTGATCAACGTGCACACTCGCGGACAAACCACCCCCGAATGTGAGGCAGATCGCATGACCGCTCCCGTGTTCGAGGACATCGACCCGGCGGGCGGCTGCGACTGTCCCGGCTGCGCCCATGAGCGGCCGGTCCCCCGTCCCCTGCCCGGTCGCGGTCATCCGATGGCCCGCGGAGTGGTGGTCGTGGCCGCCGCCTCCGCCGCCCTCGGCGCGGTCCCGCCGGCCGCCGCCCTCACCCCCGACCACTCCCCGCACCGCCAGGCCCTGCCCGGCGACGGCGAACCCGACACCCCGCAGGGCACCAAGGCCCCGCTGCACGGCCGGCCGGGCAAGCCCGCGGGCGCCCCGGCCGACCCGCTCCCCGCCACCAACCGGACCACGATCATCAACCGGGCCAAGACCTGGGTCGCCGCACAGGTGCCGTACAGCATGTACGCCTTCTGGTCCGACGGCTACCGGCAGGACTGCTCCGGCTACGTCTCCATGGCCTGGGGGCTGCCCAACAACGAGTGGACCGGCAGCCTCGGCCAGTTCGGCGTCAAGATCACCAAGGAGGAGCTGCAACCCGGCGACATCCTGCTGTACCACAACCCCGACAACCCCGAGAAGGGCTCCCACGTCGTGATCTTCGGCGGCTGGACGGACCACACGCACACCTACTACACGGTCTACGAGCAGACGCCCCCGCACGCCCGCCGCCAGACCACGCCCTACCCCTACTGGAACAACACCGACAAATACGTCCCCTACCGCTACAAGGGCCTGACCAAGGCCGCGACCGCCGCCGCGCCGGCACCCGGCGCCAGGGCGGTGGCGGCCTACCCGGGCGCGGCCTACTTCGGTCCCGGCGCCCGCAACAAGTACGTCACCCTGCTCGGCGAGATGCTGACCGCCAGGGGCGCACGCTCCTTCTACACCGAGAGCCCGGGACCGGTCTGGGGCGAGGCCGACCGGCGCGCCACCCGGGCGTTCCAGCTCGCCCAGGGCTGGACGGGCGCCGACGCCGACGGGATCCCCGACCGGCGCACCTGGGAACTGCTGACCACCGGCCGGGGCAAGGACGTCGAAGCCACCGGACCCGCCTCGCACGGGGTCCCCGGCTATCCCGGCCGGCACTACTTCCGGCCGGGCCGGAGCAACGACCACGTCACCCGGCTCGGCGCCCAGCTGGTGAAGAAGGGATTCGGCCGGTTCTACGGCCTCGGTCCCGGTCCGCACTGGGGCGAGGCGGACCGGCGGGCCGTCGAGGCCTTCCAGCGCGCCCAGGGCTGGCGCGGCGGCGCGGCGGACGGCTACCCCGGACCGGAGACCTGGCGCCGCCTGTTCGCCTGACCAGGCACCCCACCCCCATCCCACCCCCCTTTTCATGACGCGTCTGGCGCGGAGGCTGGAGCACGCATGAGTACGACCGCATCCCACACGCCGCCCGAGTCCGAGGGGCAGTCGGACGGCGGGGCCGCCGGCCCCGGCATCCGGCCGGCCCGTCTGATCCAGAACGAGGCGACCACCGAGATCCCCGTCCACCTGCTCTTCCGGGACGACCCCGACCCGGTGAAGGTGCCGCTCCGGCCGGCCGTGGTGGCCCGCCGGCAGGGCACCGGCGAACAGCCGCGCCTGCGCCGCCCGGTGCCGGTGCGCAGACGCCCGCTGCCGGAGGCCGACCCGGAGCTGGCGGAACGCCCGGCGCGGGTGCTGCCCGGCGCGGCCGGGGTGCTCGCCGGCGCCTGCGGGGTCACCGGCTGCCTGGCCACCACCTGGTGGGCGGGGCTGCTGCCGCCGCTGGCCACCGAGGCGCTGCGGCTGCCGGCGTCCACGGGTGCCGGTCTGGGTCTCGCGCACTGGGCCGCGTACGCCGGGGCCGGGATGCTGGGGGCGTTCGGCTTCGGCGGGCTGGCCCGGGGACGGGCCGGACGGGCCTGGGTGCTGGGGCTGTTCGGGCGGTACCGGGGGACCGTCCGGCGCACCGGGCTGCTGTGGGTGAACCCGCTGGTGCTGCGCCGCCGGATGGACGTGCGGCTGCGGCACTGGCGCAGCGAGGCGATGCCGGCGACGGATCCCGACGGGGTGGCGCTGCGGGTGGTGGTGCTGGTGGTGTGGCGGGTGCGGGACACCGCGCGGGCCCTGCTCGGCATCGACGACCACGAGACCTATCTGCGCGAGTGCGTGGAGGCGGCGCTGGCCCGGGTGCCGGTGGAGCCGGCGGGCGGGACACGGGGCGGGACGACGGCGGCCGGGGACGCGCTGACCCGGCTGGTGGCGACGGAGACCGCGCCGGTCGGTGTGGAGGTGTTCTCGGTGCAGCCGGTCCGGGTGGACTACGCCCCCGAGGTGGCGCCCGCGATGCACCGGCGCCGGATCGCCGCGCTGGACGCCCGGCAGCGGGCCAGCATGCTCAGCTCGGTGGTGGACTCGGTGGAGGACACGGTGACCCGGCTGACCATGCGCGGTCTGGTCGAACTGGACGACTACGAACGCAAGGTGCTGGTCCGTGACCTGACGGTGGCGTTCTGCTCCGGGCGCGGTGAGCCGGTGTAGAGGCGGACGCACAGAGGTCCGCGATTGGTATGGACATGTTCAACTAGTGGCAATAATCTGTGACTTGGTCTAGACCTAATCTGCACGGCTCACCGAACTCCCCACGTTCCCCAGGAGCGGCAGCATGCGCACCAAGACCAAGTTGTCCGCGGTCGTGCTGGGCGCGGTCACCGCCGGAGCCTTCGCGCTCTCCACCGGCGGCGCCAGCGGGCACGGCTACACCGACCTCCCCATCAGCAGGCAGAAGCTCTGCCAGAACGGCACCGTCGCCAACTGCGGCCAGATCCAGTGGGAGCCGCAGAGCGTCGAGGGCCCCAAGGGCTTCCCGGCGGCCGGACCGGCCGACGGCCAGATATGCAACGCGGGCCTGGGCCAGTTCGCCCCGCTCAGCTCGCCGAGGACGCCGTCCGGCGCGGCCTGGCCCACCACCAGGGTGACGGGTGGTCAGTCGTACACGTTCCGCTGGCAGTTCACCGCCATGCACGCGACGACGGACTTCAAGTACTACATCACCAAGCCGGGCTGGAACCAGAACCACAACCTCACCCGCTCGGACCTCAACCTCACCCCGTTCCTGACGGTGCCCTACAACGGCCAGCGCCCGCCGGCCACCCTCAGCCACAGCGGCACCCTGCCGAGCGGGCTGAGCGGGCACCACGTCATCCTCGCGGTGTGGACGATCGCCGACACGGGCAACGCGTTCTACGCCTGCTCGGACGTCACCTTCTGATCCCCGTTCGGGTACGGGGCGGAAACTGAGGTTCCCTTGAGGCCGGGCGCCCCACGTGCCGGGTAGGTTCCCGCCACACCGCTCGACCGGGAGCGGCGGACCTTCCTCGGGGGAACCTCATGTTCGAGTCGCTCTTCTACGCCGTCCCCACCCTCATGCTCGCGGGCTTCGCGTACGCCGCCTACCTGCTGATCCGCCGGGCGCGGCGGATCAGCAGGACGTGGACGCACGGCCTCACCGCCGAGGCGCGCTGTCTGAGGATGTTCACGACGACCAGCGGGGGCGGCGGGGACACCTCCGTGCACACGACCGTGCACCACGTCTACGAGTTCACCACCCGCGAGGGGCGGACGGTCCGCTTCGAGGAGGAGAACGGGCCCGCCACCGTCCTGGAGGGCGACTTCGTGACCGTGCGCTACCTGCCGGAGCTTCCCCAGCGGGCCACCGCGCTGCCCCCGGCGCGCGGCAGGCTCGCCGTCGGCACCGGCGTCGGACTGGTCCTCCTCGGCGTGGCCGGCTCCTTCTGCGTCGGCTTCATCGTCGTGGCCCACATGATGTTCTCCGAGTCCGCCGGCATGATGCCGTAGCCCTCCACGTCCGACGCGTCGTCGGCTACCGTCCGCCGCCATGGAGCCGCCGACGGTCGCCGCGCTGGTCGCGGCGGGCTGGGGTGACCACCGGCCGGGGGGCTTGTGGTGCGAGGACCGGGAGCTGACCCACCACGAGGCGGATGCCGGTGACGGCGACGAACAAGATCGAGCAGGGCCCGGCTGCGGCGGGAGGGCTGCGCGTGCGCGGATCCGGTGTGGTGGCGGCCCCGGGGGAGGAGCCGTACCGGAGACTGACCGCCGAGGACGCCGAAGGGCCCCTCGCTTCCACGAGGGGCCCTTCGATCAGGTGCGCCGCCAGGGACTCGAACCCCGGACCCGCTGATTAAGAGTCAGCTGCTCTAACCAACTGAGCTAGCGGCGCATGACTCCCGCCCGCCTCGGATTTTTCCTTCCGCGGCCGGCGACGAAGAAAATACTACCTGGTCCCGAGGGGTGCTCGTGACCACGGCCGATCTAGATCGTCAGCGACAGGACCACGGGAGCCGCGTTCCGGTTCAGGGTCTGCGCCGCCTGCTTCAGCCGGTGCGCGTGCTCCACCGGGAGCGACACAGCCAGGCAGCCCACCGAGGACCCCGCGGTGAGCGGCACCGCGGCGCAGACCGTGCCGACCGCGTACTCCTGGAGGTCCAGCACCGGCACCGTCGGCGGCTGCGACTCCAGCCGGGACAGCAGCAGCTTGTCACTGGTGATCGTCCGCGAGGTCAGGCGGGCCATCCTGTACCGGGAGAGGTGGTCGCGGCGGGCGTTGTGGTCCAGCTGGGTCAGCAGGCTCTTGCCGACGGCGGTGGCGTGGGCGGAGCAGCGGAAGTCCACCCACTCGTTGACCGCCGGGGTGCCCGGCCCGGCGGCGTACTGGGTGACGCGGACCTCGCCGTCGAGATACCGGCTGAGGTAGACCGCCGCGCCGACCGAGTCGCGCAGCCGGTCCAGGGTGTGCTGGAGCTTGTCGCGCAGGGCCCGCTCCCGGTCGTGCGCCGAGGTGAGCCGGCGCAGGGTGTCGCCGGTGACGTACGCGCCGTCGGTGATCTGCTCGACGTACCCCTCGCGGCGCAGCATCCGCAGCAGGGCGGTGAGCCGCTCGGCGCCGAGGCCGGTGCGGCGGGCCAGCTCGGTGTCGGTGACGCCGGCGGAGTGCCGGGCCACGGTCTCCAGCACGCGCAGCGCGTCCTGGGCGGAGTGGTACGGGGCGGTCGGCTCGATCCTCATGTCGGTCCCCCTCGGCCGCGATCCGGGTCGGCGGATCGTCTCCACGATAGCCGTGAAAGGGCCACCGGCGAGAGGGTGTTGGCGAGATTGTCCGGGCGCACCCCTGCTCCCAACTGGGGCGGAGATCCTCTGGCATATGCCAGAGTCAAGACCCAGTCGGTGGACCTCGGCTCTTCCCGCCCCCGCGTCCTCACAGGACCGCGCTGATGAACTCCCGGGTGCGCCGCTGCTCCGGGTCGCCGAAGATCTGCTCCGGCGGCCCCGACTCGATGACCCGGCCCGCGTCGAACATCAGCACCTGATCGGAGATGTCCCGCGCGAAACCCATCTCGTGGGTCACGCACAGCATCGTGATGTCGGTGCTGCGCGCGATGTCCCGGAGCAGGTCGAGCACGCCCGCCACCAGCTCCGGGTCGAGCGCGGAGGTCACCTCGTCCAGCAGCAGCACCCGCGGCCGCATCGCCAGCGCCCGGGCGATCGCCACCCGCTGCTGCTGCCCGCCGGAGAGCCGGGTCGGCTTCGCGTCGCACTTGTCGGCCAGGCCCACCAGGTCCAGCAGCTCCCGGGCCCGCGCCTCGGCCTCGTCCTTCGACAGGCCCAGCACCCGGACCGGCGCCTCGGTGAGGTTGCGCAGCACCGACATGTTCGGGAACAGGTTGAACTGCTGGAAGACCATCCCGATCTTCTTGCGGACCTCCCGGACCTGCCTCTCCGGCGCCGGGAACAGCCGCTGCCCGTCGACGGTGATCGTGCCCTCGTCCGGCTGGGCGAGGGTCATCAGCAGTCTCAGGATCGTGGTCTTGCCGGAGCCGGAGGGGCCGATCAGGGTGACGTGCCGGCCCGTGTCCACGGACAGGTCCAGGCCGTCGAGGACGGTGTTGTCCCCGAACCGCTTGGTCACGCCCTCCAGACGGATCAGCTCGGTCGGCAGGGTGCCGGTCACGGCCGGCTGCTTGCGGGTCTCAACGGACAAGGCGTCGCTCCAGGGTGCGCAGACAAAGGGAGGCCAGGTACGAGACGACGACGAAGGCGATGCCGATCACCGTCAGGGGCTCGGTGAACTGGAAGTGCTGCTGGGAGACGAGCCGCGCCCGGCCCAGCATCTCCAGCACGCCGATCGTCATCAGCATCGGCGTGTCCTTCAGCATCGCGATGACGTAGTTGCCGAGCGGCGGCACCACCCGGCGGACCGCCTGCGGCAGGATCACCGCCGCCCAGGTGCGCCGCACCGGCAGGCTGAGCGCCGTCGCGGCCTCCCACTGACCCGGCGGCACCGCCTCGATGCCGGCCCGGTAGACCTGCATCGTGTACGTCGAGTAGTGCAGCCCCAGGCCGATGACCCCGGTGGTCAGCGGAGACAGGGTCAGGCCCGCCTCCGGCAGCACGTAGAACAGGAAGAACAGCTGCACCAGCAGCGGGGTGTCCCGCACGAACTCCGTGAGGACGCCCACCGGCCAGCGCACCCACCGGGTCGGCGTGCGCAGCAGCAGGGTCCACACCAGGCCCAGCGCGAAGGAGATCAGCGATCCCAGGGCCAGCGCCTCCAGGGTGACGACCAGGCCGCTGACGAAGTACGGCAGGAAGTCGGCGACGGCTCCCCAGTCCCAGCTCATCGGGCCACCTCCGCCTTCAGCCGGCGCTCCAGCACCCGCATCCCGCGGGTGAGCAGGAACGCGATCACGAAATAGATCAGCAGCAGGTACGCGTAGATCCGGCCGCTCTGCTGGAGCGCCAGGCGGACCAGGTTGCCGCTGAAGGCCAGGTCGCCCATGCCCGTGATGGACACCAGCGCGGTGCCCTTGAGCAGCTCGACCAGCAGGTTGGAGAAGGACGGGATCATCTCCGGCACCGCCTGCGGCAGCAGGACCAGCCGCAGCCGCTGCCAGGGCGAGAAGCCGAGCGCGATCCCGCCCTCCCGCTGGGCCGGGTCCACCGCGGCCAGGGCGCCGCGCACGATCTCCGCGCCGTACGCGCCGTAGGTCAGGCCCAGCGCGAGCGTGCCCGCCCACATCGGCACCAGCTGCCAGCCGAAGGCGACCGGCAGCACGAAGAACACCCAGAAGATCATCACCAGCGCCGAGATGCCGCGGAACACCTCGGTGTAGCAGGCCGCGAGGAAGCGGGCCAGGCGCGAGCGGTGCGTGCGCGCGGCACCGACGACGAAGGCGACCACGAGGGTGAGCAGCGCGCTGTACACCAGCAACTGCAACGTGGTGGTCGTCCCTTGGAGGACGAGTTCCCAGAGTCCCGCAGTCATCGGCCGCACAGCTCCTCGGCGGTCAGGGTCGTCATCTCGGCCCTGGTGAAACCGAAGGGCCGGACGATCCGGTACAGCTCCCCGCTGCGGCGCAGCTTGTGCAGCTCGGCGTTGAAGGCGTCCCGCAGCCGGGTTTCGGTCGGCCGGAACGCGAACGCCCCGCCGTCCGCCTTCGGCCTGCCGTCGACGAGCGCGACGAACGGCTCGGTCGACTCGGCCCCGGCGGAGTCCCGGGCGACGAGCCGGGCGGTGACGGCCGTGGCCGCGAACAGGTCGACCCGCCCGGACTCCACCGCGTTCAGCCCCGCGACCTGGTCCGGGACGATGACGAGGTCGTTCTCCTCGTAGCCCGCCTCCACCGCGTGCTGGATCTGCGCGTACCCGCTCCCGGTGGCCACCTTGGCGTGCCGCCGCAGCGCGTCCGCGTACGTGCGCAGGCCCAGCGGGTTGCCCTTGGGGACGATGAAGGCGTCCGGCATCCGATAGTCCGGATCGGCGAAGATGACCTGCTCGCAGCGGTCCGGAGTGACGTACATCCCCGCGGCCACCACGTCGAACTGCTGCGACTTCAGCCCCGGGATCAGCGAGCCGAACTCGGTCGGCACCGGCTGCACCCGGTCCACGCCGAGCCGCTTGAAGACCGCCTTCGCCAGCTCGGGCGCCTCCCCGGTGAGCTTCCCGTCCCGGTCGATGTACCCGAAGGGGATCTCCCCGGCGATCCCCAGCCGTACGACACCCAGCGCGCGCAGCCGCTCCAGCAGATCGCCGCCGCCCTTGCCGGACGCCGACGCCACCCGGGTGCAGCCCGCCGCGCCCAGCGCGCCGAACGCGGCGAGGCCCGCCAGCACCGAGCGCCGGGTGTGTCTGTGTTCCGGCCGGATCATGTGTACGTCGTTGCCACGTGGTGGAGCCATGGCGGCGCGGCTACCCAAGCGCATCCGGGCCATGCGCCCCGGTTTTCCCGGCCGAACGGTGCGTCACCGTCCCGCCGACCGGCGGGAACCGCCACCGCACGGCACGCCTTTCGACCGACCGAGCGGCCCTGACCTGCGCGGCAGTGGGACAGACCCGGGCGCGTACCCGGCGAGGCCCCTCCCGCCGAGTACGCGCGCGACGCGATCCAGGCCCTCTTCCCGCCCTGCGCCTCCACGGAACCCCCACCGGAGAACCCGACGGCCACCCCGGTCCCCGGCGGTCTCCTTCACCTCTCGGGCCCTCAGTGGCCGGGCACGTAACCGCGCCTCTTGTCGACCACGTTCGGCAGGGAGCTGCCCGCCGCCCACCGCTCGTACAACTCCACGAACTGCGCACCGAGTTCATCCCGCCAGCCGATCGTGTCGCCGCTCATGTGCGGGGACACGATCAGCCCCGGCAGCTCCCACAGCGGGCTGTCCTCGGGCAGCGGTTCGGCGGCGAACACGTCGAGCGCCGCGCCCGCGATCCAGCGCCGGCTCAGCGCCCGGGCGAGGGCCTCCTCGTCGACCAGGTCACCCCGGCCGACGTTCACGAAGAACGCCGAGGGCTGCATCACGCCGAACCGGCGGGCGTCGAACATGCGGTACGTCTGCTCGGTCAGCGGGGCCGCCGCGATCACCCAGTCCGCGCGGGAGACCAGCCGGTCCAGGTCGTCCGGTCCGTGGATGCCGGTCCGCGGCACCCGCCCGACCAGCGCCGTCGTCACCCCGAGGGCCTTCAGCGTCCGGACGATCGCCCGGCCGATCGGACCCGAGCCGACCACGCACGCACGGGTGCCCGCCACCCGCCGCGTCTCCCGGTGCCGCCAGGTCCGCTCCCGCTGGTGCTCCAGCGTGCGCGGCAGGTCCTTGGCGACCGCCAGCACCAGGGCCGCCACGTACTCGGCGATCGGCTCGTCGAAGATCCCGCGCGCGTTCGTCACCACCGTGTCCGACGCGGCCAGCTCCGGGCACATCAGATGGTCCACGCCCGCGCTCGCCGTGTGCACCCAGCGCGGCCGGGGACCGTCCCCGGGCCACGCCCCGCGCACCGCGTGCGAGGTGAAGTCCCACACCAGCAGCACGTCCGCGGCGGGCAGCCGCTCGGCCAGGTGCGCCGCGTCCGTGTGGACGATCCGGGCGCGCCCGGTGAGGCGGCCGAGCCGGGGCGGGGGATCGGCGTCGAGGACCAGCACGGTGGGGACGGTCGGCGTCATACGGGGCGGCTCCCGGCGTCTGACGTGCGCGGATCGACCACGCTCGCACCCGAACCCACCTTCGTCAACACGGGCGGGCCCACGATCCGTTGCCCCCTGCTCTCCGAGCGTGAGGCCGGTGCCGCCATGGCTCGCCGCGGCGCGCCGCCCGCCCGGGCCCGGCCGGCGCCCTGCTCCTCTCCTGCACCGGGCACCCGGCCCACGACGTCGTCCCCCGGCTGGAGGACGGAGCCGCGCAGGCCCCGTCTCGGCCAACCAGGTCACCAGGTGGGCTGCGCCGCGCCGGCTGGGTACCCGAGCCGTGGAGCCCTGCCGGGCGCTGCCGAACGCGGCTGCCCGCGCACGGCCCGTACTGCCCGAAGAACAGCAGGAAGGCTGGACATGACCGCACTCGGATTCCTCTACCCGGGCCACTCCGCCGAGGACGACTATCCACGCATCGAGCAGCTCCTGGGCAGCGACATCCGGGTGGAGCTGAGCCACACCGACGTCGGCGAGGACGCCCGCCGGGTGGACGCGCTGCGCGCGGTGGGCTCCGCCGCCCGGCTCGCCGAGGGTGTGGAGGAGCTGCGGCTGGCCGGGGCCGAGACGGCGGTGTGGGCGTGCACCGGCGGCAGCTTCGTACACGGCTGGGAGGGCGCCCAGGAACAGGTGCGGACCCTGGCCCGGCTGGCCGGGACGCCGGCCTCGTCGACGTCCTTCGCCTTCGTGCACGCGGCCCGGGAGATCGGCGCACGACGGGTCGCCGTCGGCGCCACCTACCCGGACGACGTGGCCGCGCTCTTCGCGGACTTCCTGCGGGCCGGCGGCCTGGAGGTGACCGGACTGTGCGCCTCCGGGATCGTCACCGCGGCGGAGGCCGCCACCTGGGGGGAGGAGGAGGTGCTCACGCTGGCCCGCGCGGCCGACTCCGCCGACGCCCAGGCCGTGCTGCTGCCGGACACCGCCCTGCACACCGCCGCGCACCTCGCCCTGCTGGAGAAGGCCCTGTCCAAGCCCGTGCTCACCGCCAACCAGGTCACGGTGTGGGAGGCCCTGCGGCTCACCGACCGCCGGGTGAACGCACCGTCGCTGGGCAGCCTCTTCACCCGGGAGCCGTTGGTGCAGGTGTAACCCGGGTCTCCTCCTCGACGCCGGTGCCCTTGCGTGGGCGCGGGACAATGGACGGTGGCCCACCCGAAGGCGGTGCCGGTGAACCGTACGAGGAGGAGACGAGACATGGCGGAGCCCACGCCGCGTCGGAACGAACCGCGGCTACGCCCCGCGCCCCTGCTCTTCGAGCCGGCGGAGGCGGCCGGGGATCCGGAGCACTTCTTCGACCTGGAGTCGATCGAGGATCCGCGGGCGCTGCTGGCCCGGGCGACGGAGCTGACCCAGGCGTTCCGCGCGGCCGCCGACCGGGCCGTGGAGTTCCAGGCCATCGCGGCGGCCCAGCTCGCCGACCCGCGCCGGTTCGACCGGCTGACCCCGGCGGACATCGCCGAGCGGGCGGAGTGGACCGAGGACTACGCGAAGAAGATGGTCGAGTTCGGGCGGGACCTGATGCGCGGCGAGCCGGACGGACGCACGTCCGCCGATCCGCTGTAACACCCGGTCGGCATATGCCAGGCGGGCAAGATACTCCTCCTCCACCCCTCCTGTCCCGGTTTTCGGCAACCCAGAAGAACGGCCCGCTCACAGCCAGTACATGTAGTACATGACCAGCGCACCGAACGTCACCTGTGTCAGCTCCGCCGGCGTCGCCTGGCTCGCCTCGGCGGGAACACACTCCCGGAGCACCCTCGCCCTGTGGGAGGAGCGCCCGGACGCCCCGGTCGTCCTGGCCTGCGGCACCGTCTTCGACGTGGTGAGCGTCCCCGCGGTCTTCGGACGCCGCATGCTGGACCGGCTGTGGGACGAGGGCGCGGGATCGGGCCCGGTCGCGGTGTTCCGGGGTCGGATGCTGCTGTTCGCCGCCCCGGGCACGGCCCAGCGGCTGCCCTCGCTGCTGGACTGGGAGGAGTGGGGGTCGCAGCGGGCGCAGGCGGTGCCGCCGCTGCTGTGCCACGGCGTCGGCGACGCGGTGACCGTACCGCCTCTGACCTGCGGCGACGCCTCCGGCTCCGCGCGCTGGCTGGTCGCCCCGGACACCCGGCACCCCTGGCTGCCCGGCCCCGAGGTGCTGCTGTGGGCGGCGGTGCGCGCCGCCCGGGCGGCGGTACGGATTTCGATTTTTCCTCCCGCCGACCAGGATGCTAATGTCTACGACGTCAGCAGGCGCCGCTAGCTCAGTTGGTTAGAGCAGCTGACTCTTAATCAGCGGGTCCGGGGTTCGAGTCCCTGGCGGCGCACGCGAAGGAAACGGCGGGTCCGGTTCGAAAGAATCAGGCCCGCCGTTTTCGTATACGTATGCGGCTGCGCGGGGCGCCCCATCCTCAGTCCTCGACGCCCGGCGTGATCTTCACCGTCCACGCCCCCGAGGCCGTCCGGCCCTCCGCCTCCACCTTCACGCCCTCCCCGGGCACGGTGAAGCTCTCCCCGAGGAAGACCGGCGCGTCGGCGAGCGGCGGGTAGACCGAGTTCTCCCAGCAGGCGTCGGTGCGCGGGTGGGCGTCCACGACCTGGACCGGGCCGTCGCCGGACTCCGCGCCGCCGTGCACCCGGTAGACCAGGATCCCCTGCCGGCAGGACATCCGGTCGTTGCCGGCCGCACCGCGCGCCTCGAAGGCGAGGGCGCTGTCCGGGCCGGTGCGCACGACGGCCAGCTTGACGCCGTCGCCGAGGCCGAAGGCGGGGGTGCCGCCCGCGCCCGGCACCGTGACGCCCCGCCCGGCCGCGAGGGGTTCCAGGGTGAGCCGGGTCGGAGTGGCCCCGCGCACGCACACCACCTGGCGCGGCCCCAGCCAGCCCAGCCGCCACTTGTGCCAGCCGAACAGGTCCGGCGACAGTCCGAACTGGCTGCCCATCAGGTCCCAGTCGCCGACGTAGGTGTCCCAGTCGCCCTTGCCGTCGACCGGACGGTGGTACAGGTCGGGCAGGTCGAAGACGTGGCCGGTCTCATGGGCGAGAACCAGCCGGTCCGGCGGATGGTGCTCGAACACCGTGACGACCCGGTGGATGTCGGTGTCGTCCAGGTGCAGGGGTGTTTCGAGGTTCACCACCTTCGTGGCGTCCGAGTCCACGCCGGGCGCGTCCGGATCGGCGATCAGGTACACGACCGGGTAGCGCGAGAAGTCGACCTCCTTGTCGGCCACGGCGAACGCGTCCCGCAGGTAGGCGGCCCGGTCCTCGGCGCTCCAGTCCCGCCGCATGGCGTACGACGTCGACGGGCGCGGCATGCGCAGCCAGTGCTTCAGCGGGTGCGGGCGCAGGGTGAACCTGCCGTAGGAGGCCTGCTCGTAGAAGCGGCTGGTGGCCGGGAAGTGGTCGGCGGTCAGCTGGGCGGGGGTGGTGCGCGGGGCCGCGTCCGGGAAGGAGAGGAACACCATCACGGCGTCGAGCGCGCCGGTCGGCCGGGTGTAGGCGGGGTTCCAGCCGTCCACCCCCTCGGAGTGGTGGGCCTCGGTGCGGTGCAGGGCGCAGGGGGCCGTCGAGAACGGCTCGGCGACCGACGGGCCGGTGAGGACCGAGGTCGCGGCGAGCGCCGACATCGTGGTGAACACGGCGGCGGTGCTGCGCAGCTTGGGCACGGACATGACCTCCGGGTGCGGTTCGCGGGACCCGCACCCAGATTGCTGGCATTTGATGTGTTCTGCCCTGTTTGCCTGCACCAGAAGGGTGAGCGCGCCCCCGCCGTACACCGGCGCGCCCCGGCGCTCGACACCCCGAAACACTCACGGAACGTCACAACTGGTCGGGGGGCCTGTAGAACCTGTCCAGGTGCGGGCAGAAACGATCTGTCAGAACCTGTGGTCGGTCCGGGACACTGGACAGTGGCTGGAAGGGCCCGGGGCCAGCCTCTATGATCGGCACACTTTCCGGCACGGACAGAGATCGAGTGCACTGCGGGAGCGAGCGGTGAGCGGAACGTCCGAAGGGCCGACGCCCGCGGCAGACCTCGACCGGTCGGCCGTCACAGACAGTCACTACACCACCTACCACCGTGTCTTCGCGACCGCGCCGCTCGCCATGGCGGTCGTGGCCCCGGAGGGATACGTCGTCAGCGCCAACGCCGCCCTCGGCGAGCTGCTCGGCACCGACCCGGACACCCTCGTCGGGCGGGTCGCCGCCGACCTGGTGGACCTGGCCGCCGACGCCCGTAGCTGGCACTCCTACCGCGAGGTGCTGCGCGGCCGGCAGGCCCGTCTGCGCTGCACCCGCCGCCTCAAACGTCCCGAGGGGCACTCGGTGTGGGTGCAGGTCGCCGTCGCCCCGCTGGCCGACGGCGAGCCCGGCGTCCTGATGTCGGTCACCGACATCAGCTCGCGCCGCGAACTCCAGGCGCAGCTGCGGCACTTGCAGATGCACGACCCGGTGACCCGGCTGCCCAACCGCACACTGTTCTTCGAGCGCCTGACGGCCGCGCTGGAAGCGGAGTCGTACGAGCAGAGCGGCACCGGCCGGATCGGCCTGTGCTACCTGGACCTCGACGGCTTCAAGGCCGTCAACGACACCCTCGGCCACCGTGTCGGCGACCGGCTCCTGGCGGCCGTGGCCGAACGCCTCACCCGCGTCGCCGACGAGGCCGGGTACGCCCGCGCGGCAACCCCCCTCGTGGCCCGGCTCGGCGGCGACGAGTTCGCGCTGCTGGTGGAGGCCTCCACCGGCACCGAACAACTCGCCGACCTCGCCGAGTCCGCGCTGAAGACACTGGAGGAACCCTTCGATCTGGCGGGCCAGCGCTTGTCGTTGACCGCGTCCATCGGCGTCGTCGAGCGGCATGCGGCCGGTACGACGGCAACGGGCCTGATGCAGGCGGCCGATACGACGCTGTACTGGGCGAAGGCCGACGGCAAGGCCCGCTGGACGCTGTTCGACCCCGAGCGCAACGCCCACCGGATGACCCGTCAGGCGCTGTCCTCCACCCTTCGCCCCGCCATCGAGCGCGGGGAGTTCGTCCTCGACTACCAGCCGTTGGTGGCCATGGAGGACGGCCGGCTCAACGGCGTGGAGGCGCTGATCCGCTGGCATCACCCGCAGTTCGGCACGTTGACGCCGAATCGGTTCATCGGATTGGCGGAGGAGGACGGCTCGATCGTGCAGCTCGGCCGCTGGGCGCTCGCCACCGCCTGCCGGCAGGCCCGCCGCTGGCAGCTGGACCGCCCCGGCGAACCGCCCATCTTCGTCAGCGTGAACGTCGCCGTACGGCAGGTGTGGGACTCGGACCTGGTCGCCGACGTGGCGGAGGTTCTCGCCGAGACCGGGCTCGCCCCGCATCTGCTCCAGCTGGAGCTGACCGAGTCCGCGGTGATGGGCTCGGCGGGCCGCCCGCTCCAGGCGCTGCAGGCCCTGAGCGACATGGGGGTGCGCATCGCCATCGACGACTTCGGCACCGGCTACTCGAACCTCGCCTACCTGAGCCGGCTGCCGGTGTCCACGCTGAAACTGGACGGCTCCTTCGTCCGCGGCTTCCAGTACGAGGGCGACAAGAAGGCGGTCGCCCCCAACCCGGCCGACGAGGTCATCGTGGAGGCGATGATCCAGCTCGCCCACCGGCTCGGCCTGACGGTCACCGCGGAGTGCGTGGAGACCTCGGCGCAGGCCACCCGGCTGCGCCGGATCGGCTGCGACACCGGCCAGGGCTGGCTGTACTCCCGCCCGGTGTCGCCGGATCGTATCTCCGAGCTGCTGGGGGAGCAGGCCTACGCGGTCGGCAACCCGTAGGCGTCCGCGATCAACTCGTACGAGCGCAGGCGCAGTTCACCGCGGTGCGCGTGCGAGGTGAGCATCAGCTCGTCGGCGCCGGTGCGCTTGTGCAGATCGTCCAGGCCGGCGCGCACCTCGTCGGCGGTGCCGTGCACGATGTTGGCCGTCCAGGAGGCGACGAACTCCTCCTCCATCGGGCTGAACTCGTAACTCTCGACGTCCTTCGGGTCCGGGAACAGGCCCGGGCGGCCGGTGCGCAGCCGGAGCATGTTCAGCGCCACCGCGCGGGTCTGCCGGCGGGCCTCCCGCTCGTCGTCCGTGGCGATCGCCGAGACGCCGATGAGGGCGTACGGCTCGGTCAGCACGGCGGAGGGCCGGAAGGTCTGCCGGTACAGGTCCAGGGCCGGGATGGTGTTCTGCGCGGAGAAGTGGTGCGCGAAGGCGAACGGCAGGCCCAGCATGCCGGCCAGCCGGGCGCTGAAGCCGGAGGAGCCGAGCAGCCAGATCGGCGGGCGGTGCGGGGACTGGACGCCGCCGGGGGTGGTTCCCTGCACCGGGCCGGGGATCGCGTGGATACGGCCGTACGGGTGCCCGTCCGGGAAGCTGTCGTCCAGGAACCGGGTCAGCTCCGCGAGCTGCTGCGGGAAGTCGTCGGCGCCCTCGTTGAGGGTGTCGCTACGGCGCAGCGCGGCGGCGGTGGCCCCGTCCGTGCCCGGCGCCCGGCCCAGGCCCAGGTCGATCCGCCCCGGCGCCATGGCCTCCAGCGTGCCGAACTGCTCCGCGATCACCAGCGGGGCGTGGTTGGGCAGCATGACGCCGCCCGAGCCGAGCCGGATGCGGTCGGTGTGGGCGGCGAGGTGGGCGAGGATCACGGCGGGCGAGGAGGAGGCCACACCGGGCATGGAGTGGTGCTCGGCGACCCAGTACCGGTGGAAGCCGCGGGACTCCGTGAGCCGGGCGAGCGCGACGCTGGTGCGCAGGGCTTCGCTCGCGGTACTGCCCGCGCCGACGGTCACCAGGTCCAGTACGGAGAGGGGGGCGGGGGCGGCGCCCCGACGCGTCCCCCGGATCTCGTCTGCCTCGTCTGCCACCACGGTGTGGGCCTCCTGTTCCCGAGCGTGAGCTGTCCCGGTGCTAACAGGAGGGAGTCTCCGCTTATTCCGTGAGGCGCCCGGGGAGCGTGTCACCACCGCCGGCTCACCGGGTGTTCCGCCCAGGTACGGGTCCCGGGGAGCGTGTCCTCAGCGTTGGCTCACCCGGTGTTCCGCCAGGTGGGCGAGGACCGCGTGGTTGGCCTCCCAGCCGTCCGGGAACTTCACCAGCGTGCCCAGCTGGACCGGCTCTGTGGAGGGGTAGTCGTCCAGGAGGTCGGTCACGCCGGCGCGGCAGACCACGATGCAGGCGTGGCGGTGGCGGGACGCCAGCACGCACAGGCGGCCGGTCTCCAGGTGGAACGCGGTTGCGTCGGGGCGGCCGGAGAGCGGGTGCAGGACGACCGTGACGTCGTACTCGCGGCCCTGGAGCCGGTTCGCGGTGTCGACGGTCACGTCCGGCACGCCGAGGTCGGACAGGGCCGCACGGACCGCCGCCGCCTGGTCGCGGTGGGCGGTGCCGACGGCGATCCGGTCCGCGGTGAGCGGCGCCGGCTCCGGTGCGCGCTCCGAGACCGCCGCGCCGCCCCGGTCCAGCAGGCGCCGGACGACCGCCGCGACCGCCCGTACCGCCTCCGGATCCGTGCGCGGGGTGTGCCGGGCGGGCAGCTCCAGCAGACCCCAGCCGGACTCCGCGGCCTCGTCGATCACCCGGTCCGGGCCGGAACCGTCGGAGGGGACCGCGAAGGTCAGGCGGCGGTCGTCGTGGGACGTGCCGCTGCGGAAGGGGGTGTAGGGATAGAACGCCGTCGAGACCAGGGGCGCCGCCGAGGCCGGCAGACGCCAGGAGACCGGGAGCCGGTGCTGGGGCAGGTCCGGGTTGTGGGCGAGCAGGGTGGTGACGGCGGACGCCGACGGGTCGTACGACAGACCCGCCCACTGCTCGCTGCCGACGATGGAGAAGGGGTCCAGCTGCCCGGGATCGCCCACGAACAGCGCCCGCTCGAACAGGCCCGCCACGGCGAGCAGGGAGTCCGAGCGCATCTGGTACGCCTCGTCCACGATCGCGTGCCGCCACGGCTCGTCCGCCTTCACGTGCGCCCACTTCGCGGCGGTGGACAGGACGACCGGCAGGCCGTTCAGATCGGCCGCCTTCGCCGACGTACGGACCTGCGGCAGGGCGTCCAGCGCCTTGTCGTACGCGTCGGCGTCGCTGCTGTGCAGACGGCCCACGGGCAGGTCCGGGTTCTTCTCGGCGAGCCGCAGGACCAGGTCGTCGACCTGGGCGTTGGTCTGGGCCACCACCATCAGCGGGCGGCCCGCACCGGCGAGTTCGAGGGCCGCGCGGACCACCAGGGTCGACTTGCCGGCGCCCGGCGGCGAGTCCACCACCACGCCCCGCCGGTCGCCGTGCAGCGTGTCGTGCAGGATCGCGTCGGTTGCGCGGGCGGCCTCGGCTCCGGGGTCGAAGTCGACGGTCGTCACAGCACGTCCTCCTCGGTCACGGGGTCGGGAGCCTCCGGCGCCGGTTCGCCCGGCGGGCCGCCGTGCGTCCAGGGGGTCTCCTCGGGGTCGGGCAGCTTCGCGCCGCCGCGCTGCTCGTGCTCGAAGAGCGTGAAGCAGACCCGGTCGCCCTTCTCCGGCACCGACCCGGGCTCGGGCTCCTTGCCGCGGCCCATCCGGTCCAGGATCCGCAGGACGAGGACGCCCTCGGCCTCCTGACCGACGAACTCCGCCGACTGCGGCCTGCCGCCCAGCGAGCGGTACACCCGCGCCCGCTCCGCGAGATGCGGCCGGTCCTCCGTGCGGACCGTCACCAGCGGGCGCGGGCTCGGCCGCCTGCCCTCGCTGTACGCCGTCTCGACGCCGGTCACCTCGCCCGCGAACGCCTCCCCGGCCAGCCGCCGCCCCGCCATCACCAGCGGATCGTCCAGCGCCTCCTGCGCCTCCAGCCGGGCCTGTTCCCGCTCGCGCGTGGCCAGCTTGTTCGCCGCCGTCACCGCGTCGTCCCGGCGCGGCTGCGGCGGCTCCCCGGCCAGCACCCGGTCCCGGTGCGCGGTGAACGACCAGCGGTCCCGGGTCCAGCGCCCCTCCACGTGCGCGCCCTCCGGCAGCGCCCGCAGCAGGTCCAGGCCCCGCCACACCGCGTCCCAGGTGGGCCGGGTGCGGCTCTCGACCAGATCGCGGATCTCCCGCTCGGCCCTGCTGAGCGCGGCCAGCCGGCCGTCGGCCTCCAGCGGATCCTCGGCGGCGGCCAGGGCGGTCCGCGCGCGGTCGTAGCGCTCGATCGCCGGGGCCAGCAGCCTGTTGTCGAACGCCGGGTCGGTGGCGGGGCCGGCCGGCGGGCACAGCAGCTGCCCGTCGGCGTCCCGGGCGAGTTCGGCCCGGCGGGCGGCCTCGGCGCCGGACACGCCCTCCGGGGGGTCGATCCAGGCGAGCAGCGCGCCCAGGTGCTGGTCCTCCAGACCGGACTGGCCGGTCGCCCAGTGCCGGGACAGCACGTCGGTCAGGGCGAGCAGCAGCGAGGAGCCGGGGACCCGGGCCCGCTCGCCGTAGTGGGTCAGCCAGCGGCCGAGCAGCGGCACCCGGGGCGGCGCCGGGTAGGGCGCGTCCGGGTCCTGTTCGGCGGTGCGCCGGAACCGCATCGAGCGGCCCAGCAGCCGGACGAGGTCCAGGCCCGTACGGCTCGGCACGATGAGCTGGGGCGCGTCCGCGCACAGCTCGGCCGCCACCTTGACCCGCTTGCCGGTCTGCGGGTCGGTCTCGGTGCGCTCGGCCGCCTCCACCGACTGCGCGTACCCGTCGATGTACGGCAGGACGATGTCGGCCAGGTCGGCCAGGAACGTGAAGCGCAGGTCGCGGTCGCGGGGCTGCGGTACGACCAGCAGGCGGGGCGCGTCCCGGTCGGTGCCGACCAGCGCGCCGAGCGGGGCACCGGTCTCACCGGCGGTGATGAGCGGCACGAAGACCAGCGGACGTTCGGACAGATGCCGGTGGCGGACCGTGGCCGCGGGCTGCGCCCGGCCGCTGCCGACGGCCTCCAGCCGGGCGAGCGTGGTGATCAGGGACACGCGGTCACCTCCGCGGCGGCGGCCAGCGCCTCCGCGCGCAGGGCCGCGGCCCTGCGCAGGGCGGCCACCGCCGGGTCGTCCGGGTCGCCGCTCTCGCCGCGGGCGGCGGCCAGCACCTCCTCGACCGTGGCCAGGCCGCCCAGTTCGGCCCGCAGCGGCCGGCCGAGGCGGGTGACCGCGCCGGCCGCGCGGGCCCGGTCCCGGCAGTGGAAGGCCAGTTCGCACGCGGACAGGCACTCCGGCGCGTAGGTCGCCGGCACCGCCTCCACGGCCGCCGTCAGTTCCTCGGCGGGCCGGTCGGGCGCGAAGCACGTGCCCTCGGGCAGCGCGCCGGCGAGTTCCTCGATGCGGGTGAGCCGGGCCAGCTGGCGAGCCGTGACGGCGCGCTGCCTGCGGATGTCGACGGCGGAACCGGCGGGCAGGTTCGAGAAGTCCTTCGGGCACACCAGCAGCACCCGGTGCCGCACGCGCGGGGCGGGATCCAGCCGCGCCGCGACCTCCTCCAGGGCGAGCACGTACACCGCTGCCTGCCGGGCCGCCGCGCCCACCTTCGCCGGGTCCGCGGAACCGTCCACCATCGGGAAGGACTTGATCTCCACCACCGACCAGCTGCCGTCCGGGTGCACCACCACCGCGTCCGGCTCCAGGAAGGCGGGCGAACCCGCCACGTCCAGGGCGAGCATCGGATGGTCCAGCAGCGTCCAGCCGCCGGCCCGCGTGGCCTCGCGCAGCGCCAGCGCCGTACGGGCCGTACGGCCCTCGGGGCCGTGCGCGCTCAGGTCGGGCACGGCCGCCCCGGCGGGCGGCTCGGCGCCCGGGTCGAGCCGGGTGTGCACCAGCCGCAGCAGCTCCGCGCCGCCGTCCGCCTTCACCCGCGCCTCGAACGCGTTGCCCCGGGTCAGCGCGAACTGCGACTGGCCGAAACCGGACGGCGCGCCCAGTGCGGTCGCCAGCCGGGCCTTGTCCACCCCGGCGCCGTCCAGGACGGCCCGCCGCGCGCACCCGGGGTTCGCGGCGAGCGCGGCGAGGGCACGGGCGTCCAGGGCCTTGGCGGGTACATCGGGACCGCGCAGCTCAGCGAGCCGGTGCCGGAGTCCCTTCGCCCGCGTCGCTGGGGGAGGCGTCCGGTCCGGCCGCGGGGTCGAGCCGCGACGCGCGCTGCCGTGGAATTCGCTCACCCGCCGAAGTCTGGCATCCGGCACTGACAATCGGGGACCCCGTGCCGTCGGGGACCGGTGCGGTGCCGCGGGACAGCCGGATGCGGACCAGGTCCGCGGCCCGCATCACGCGCGGCGCCAGCAGGAGGCCGACGCCCATCACGGCGACGCCCGCGGCCGCGTCCAGGAAGTAGTGGTTGGCGGTGCCCATGACCACGATCGCGGTGAGCAGCGGGTAGAGGACACCGAGGACCTTCGCCAGGCGGGTGCCGCCGTACCGCCACAGCATGACCCCGCACCACAGCGCCCAGCCCACGTGCAGACTCGGCATCGCCGCGTACTGGTTGGTCATGCCGCCCATGCCGCGCGGGGCGCTGGCCTCGCCGCCCCACCAGCCGTACGAGCTGTACTGGGCCATCGTGTCCACGAAGCCGTGGCCGGCGGAGAGCAGGCGGGGCGGGCAGGTCGGCAGCAGGGTGAAGCCGATCAGGCCGAGGAACGTGGACGTCATCAGCCAGGTGCGGGCCGCCCGGTAGTGCCCGGCGCGGGTCCGGAACAGCCAGACGAGGACGACCGGCGTGACCAGGTAGTGCAGCGAGGCGTACCAGAAGTCGGCGGGCACCCCGAGCCAGGCCTCGCGCGTGAACAGCCGGTTGAGCGGGTGCTCGGCGTCGAGGTGCAGGGCCTTCTCGATGCGCAGGATCGCCACGCCGTGGTCGACGGCGCTGCCGACGTCACCGCGCGCGAGGAGCCGGCCGGCCGAGTAGCAGCCGTAGACCAGCAGGATCAGGGGCAGCTCGGTCCACCAGCGCAGCCGGGTTCGCGGGACCACCTCGGTGCCCGGTGTCTCGGTCTGCGGCATCCGATCGCCCTCCCCCTTCTGCTGTGCGGCGCCCCGGCGGGCGACCGTGCCACTTTACGGTGTCGCTCCTCGGCCCATGAGGGGAGCTCCGGACACTTCGTTGCGTTTCCAGTCCACGAAGACGCCGGGATCGCCCGGCGGGTTGCCCGGGACCGGGGTGCGCGATGATGGAGGGACCGCATCCACTTGTTCCGGGTCCTCGTCCCGGATCCCCTCGCTCCCCGGAGAGGTCTCGCATGGCACCGCGCATCCTGCTGGCCCGGCACGGACAGACGGCCTGGTCGCTGTCCGGCAAGCACACCGGCAGGACCGACGTGCCGTTGCTGGAGGAGGGGCGGCGCGGGGCCAAGCTGCTCGGCGAGCGGCTGCACCGGGCGCCGCTGGACGGGCTGGCGGACGCGCAGGTGCGCACCAGTCCGCTGTCCCGCGCGCGGGAGACGTGCGAACTGGCCGGCTTCGGCGACCGGGCCACGACCTGGGACACGCTCATGGAGTGGGACTACGGCGCGTACGAGGGCATGACCCCGGCCGAGATCCAGGCCGTCCGGCCCGGCTGGCTGATCTGGCGGGACGGGGTCCCGGAGGGCGAGACCCTCGCCGAGGTCACCGCGCGCGCGGACGAGGTCGTCGCCTGGGCCCGCTCGGCCGACCGCGACGTCCTGGTCTTCGCCCACGGGCACATCCTGCGGTCGATCGGCGCGCGGTGGCTGGGGCTGCCGCTGGACTTCGCGGCGCGCATACGGCTGAACCCGACCTCGCTGTCCGTCCTCGGCTGGGCCTACGGGGAACCGGCGATCGAGAGCTGGAACGACCTGGGGCACCTGGCGGGCTGACGGGGCGCCCGGCGCCCCCGAGGGGCGCGCAGCCATGGCGGTGTGCGCTGCGCCGCGCCGGCACGCCCGGCTCCCGCCCCGGACCGGAAGGGCCTTACACCCGCCGCGGCAGCGAGGCGTGACGGTCCAGGAACTCCGCCACCCCGGAGGCCCGCCGGTGCGGCAACAGCACCCGCGCGGTCCCCGCGAGCATCGTCTGGATGCGGGAGGACTGCACCTGGTCCAGCAGCGACAGCACCCGCAGCCCCGCCTCCGCCGCCTCGTCGGGGCGGCCCTCGCGGGCGAGGTCGTCGGCCAGCTCCGCGGTGTAGAGCGCGATGTTGCGGGTGAAGTGCGGATCCTGCAGGTGCGCCGCCCGCCGCGCGTGCCGGGACGCCCGCCCCCAGTCGCCCAGGGTGGACCAGCACTGCGCCTCCAGTCCCTCCAGTTCGGCCTCTCCGTAGAAGCTCATCCACTCGGGGTCGGCGTCCGAGCGGCCCCGCTCGAAGAGGGCCTGCGCGCGGGCCAGCGTCTGTGCGCAGGCGGTGCGGTCGGCCAGCCCCGCCCAGCCGCCCGCCTCGCGCAGCGCGAGCAGGGACATCAGCCGGTCGGAGCCGAGCGGCCGGGCGGCGCGCTGTGCGGCCTGCGCGGCCCGGACCGCCTCCCGGGGGCGCCCGGCGTCCCGGGCCAGGAACGCGGTGTTGCAGAAGGCGTGGGCCTCCAGCGCCGGGTCTCCGGTCATGCGGGCGGTGGCCAGCGCCTCCGCGTAGTGCGAGCGGGCGTCGTCGAAGCGCCCGGAGTCGTGGGCCAGCCAGCCGACGGAGATGGCGAGTTCACCGGCGCCCGCGTGCAGCCGGTCGGCGGTGGTCTGCCGGGTGGCACCGGCGTCGAGCAGCGCGTAGGCGGCGCGCAGCGGAGCAGCCGCGCGCCGGTAGAGGCCGTCCGCGCCGTGCCGGTCGTCGAGCAGCCGGATCCGGCGGACGGCCTCCTCCAGCGCCACCGCCTCGGGGGTTCCGGCCCGCCGCGGCGGCCGTTCGGCCGCCGCGGCGCCGGTGGCGAGCCCCAGCGGGGCCAGTGTGGCGGCGGCCACCGTGGCGCCTCCGCCGGTCATGAATGCGCGACGCAGCACGTCGCTCTCCTCGTGGTTCAGGGGGTCTTCCGCACATGGTTCGTGCGGTTCGTACCGGTGGTGCGTTTCCTGCGGATCGTGCGTGTCCTGCGTGTCGTAGGAGTCATACGGCCCCCCGGCCCCGCACGACTCACCGGACGCCGTGCCCGCGGTGCGCTCCCGGGTCGCCTCCACGGCCGTACGTGCCGCGCGGCCGCGGACGGACGAGCGGGGGGCGAAGCCGAGGTCGGCGAGGGTGCGGCCGGGGAACATGTGCAGGAACACCCGTTCGTACGCGTAGTTGGGGCAGCGGATCTCGCCGGCCTCGACCCGGCCGATGTAGCGCGCGTCACAGCTCACCCGCTCACCGATCTCCCGCGCCGCCCGCCGTACCAGCGCCGCGAACTCGGCCGGTGAGCGCCGGCCGCGTAACTGCCGGAAGGCGAGGTTCGGCCGGGCTGGCCGTTCGGGCTGTGACGAGGTCGCGGTTGACGACGCCATGGCCGGGTCCTCTCGTGCGAACCGTCGAACCATGCCGGGACCGGGATGATTTCGGGACGAGTTGCCCGTGGGACGCCCTGGTTCCGGCGGGCATGAACGTACCTGTTGTGAAGGGCCCGCCACGCGGTGTTTGGCTACAAACCGGATATCTCATCCAAGATCTGCCATGAAGTGCCATCCTTTGCGGCGCACTTGTGCCGTAGCCGTTGACGGTTTCGCGCGTTGGTCACCATGGACCGCAACAGGGCTGTGTGTTGGAGGCCGGCATGGAGACCAGCCAGAGCAACGAACCTTGTACCTCGTCGTCCGCGTTCGCGGTGGGCGACAGTGCATGCGACCTCGTGACGGTACCGACCCGGCAGGGGCTGGAGGCGGTCGACATCCTGCGACGGGGAGCCGCGGACGCGGTGGGGCCCGTGCTGCACGACGACGGCTGCGGCACCCTCGGCTTCCTGGTCCCGGCCGGTACGGCCGCCGGCTGGGACGTGCCCGGCAGCACCTGCACCGAGTCGGACGGCCGCGGGCTGTGGCCGGCCCCCTGGCCCCCCGTGGAGGGCTCCGACTGGCTGCTGCCGCCCGGTGAGGCCGACCTCGCCACCGACCCGGTGGTGCTGCGCCGGGCCCTGGGCGAGGCGGCCCGCATCATCGAGGCCGCGGACAACTGCCGCTGACGCCCGCCTGCGGCCGCGACCGCTCCCGGCAGCTGCGAAAATGGCCCCATGGGCAGGTCCAGGAACACGCGGCGCGGGTCGGCCGCCGCCGCCGTCGAGGAGCCGGTCGACGGCGGGACCGCACGGCTCGTGCCCGACCCGGACCGCGGCCGAGCCTGGACGCTGCTGATCGACGGGGCACCCCAGTCGCACGTCGACCTCGACGACCCGGCCCACCTCTCCTTCGAGTACCAGCGCCGCATCGGCCATGTCATCGACCTCGTCGCCCCGCCCGGCAGGCCGGTGCACGCCGTGCACCTCGGCGGTGGCGCCTTCACCCTCGCGCGGTACGTCGCCGCGACCCGGCCCCGCTCCACCCAGCAGGTCGTGGAGCGGGACGCGCGCCTGGTCCAGCTGGTCCGGCGTGAGCTGCCCCTGGATCCGAACGCCCGGATCCGGGTGCGCGCCGCCGACGCGCGCGCGGGCCTGGCGAAGGTGCCGGACGGCTGGGCCGACCTGGTCGTCGCGGACGTGTTCAGCGGCGCCCGCACCCCCGCCCACCTCACCTCCACCGAGTTCCTGGACGAGGTCCGCCGCGCCCTGAAGCCCTCCGGTGTCTACGCGGCCAACCTGGCCGACGGGCCTCCGCTCGCGCACCTGCGCGGCCAGATCGCCACGGCCGCCGCCCGGTTCGGCGAACTCGCGCTGATCGCCGACGCGGCCGTGCTGCGCGGCAAGCGCTTCGGCAACGCGATCCTCGTCGCCGCCGACCTCCCGCTGCCGCTCGCCGACCTCACCCGCCGCGCGGCCTCCGACCCGCACCCCGGCCGGGTCGAACACGGCAGGCAGCTCACCGACTTCACCGGTGGCGCGCTGCCCGTGACGGACGAGGCCGCGGTGGCCTCGCCGGCCCCACCGCCCTCGGTGTTTCGCTAGGGCCCCGCGGCCCGGGCCGAACCGGTTGCCGGGCGGATCAGGATCAGTCGTAAGCGGTCTGCATGAGTGCAACCCGCGTCAATTCAAGGCGCTTTCGCGTGTCGTTTTGCCGCTGATGCTGATCTGGTGGCCCATCACTTCGGTAGTAACCGAAAGGAAACGGTCATGAGCGCAGCTGTCCGACGGACCGCCTACGCCCTGGGCGCGGTCGCCGCGGTCCTCCTCGCCCTGGTCGCGTTCAACTCGTTCACCTCGTCCACGGCCAACGCCGCGGTCTCCAACCCCACCGTCAGGTCCCAGTACTTCACCACCGGCTCCTCCACGATCTACTGCCCGGCCGGCTACATCGCCACCGGGGGCGGTGTCGGCGTCGACGTGCCGGACAGCATGTACGTCTCGCGCACCGAGCCGGTCCAGAACTCCGCCGGCCAGCCGGTCGGCTGGAAGGGTGACATCCGCCAGCGGGCCAACGGCGCCGCGGCCAGCGGCACCGTCTACGTCGTCTGCGCCCAGTGACCCCTGCGCGCATGTGGTCGTAGCGCCACGATGAAGGCCGCCCCCGCCGGCCGGTCGGCCGAGGCGGCCGTTCGGCTCAGTAGGTTCCGACCTCCACCCGCGGCGGACCGTCGTGCCAGGTGCAGAACACCGACACCCGGTCCGCGCCCCGGCTGAACTCCACCCGGATCCAGCTCTCCGTCTTCCACACCTGCATGGACCAGCCGGTCCCCGGGGTCGCCGAGACCAGGGTCGCGCTGGAGGTGCCCAGGTCGAACACCGCCCGGCCGCCGTCGGTGTCGTAGGACCTGACCCGGCCGGAGACCGTGGCGCTGGGGGAGGGTTTCGGCGTGCGGGCCGGGGCGCGCGTCCGCGCCGGGGCCGGCGACGTCCGCTCGCGGGACGGGGTCGGGGACGCAGCGGGCGCCCGGGACACCGAGGTCACGTCCCGGCTGTCCGCGTCGGCCGCCTTCACCGGCAGGGCGCGCGGCGGGTCGTACGCCGTCCCCGCCATCACCGTGTGCACGCCCCACCACGACAGCGTGGCCGCCGCTCCCGTCGCGAGCAGCCACGCCAGTACGTGTACGAGTCCTCTGCGCATCGCGGGCCATACTGCCCCAGCAGTACCGCTGTGTGCACATGCTCCGGGTTATCCACAGGCGCCCAACCGGACCGGCCGCATGGCGTACGGTGCGGCGCATGGCAAGTGTGCTCGTGGTCGAGGACGACCAGTTCGTACGCTCGGCGCTCATCCGGCATCTGACCGACGCCGCACACACCGTGCGCAGCGTCGGTACGGCACTGGAGGCGCTGCGCGAGGTCGCCCATTTCCGCTTCGACCTCGTCATCCTGGACCTCGGACTGCCCGACCTGGACGGCTCCGAGGCCCTGAAGATGCTCCGCGGCATCACCGACGTGCCCGTCATCATCGCCACCGCCCGGGACGACGAGACGGAGGTCGTCCGGCTGCTGAACGCCGGGGCGGACGACTACCTCACCAAGCCGTTCTCCGTCGAGCACCTCTCCGCCCGGATGGCGGCCGTACTGCGCCGGGCCCGTTCCGCCGGCGCGGAGACCCCGCCCCCGGCCGTCCTGCGCGTCGGCGGCCTGACCGTCGACCCGCTGCGCCGCCAGGCCGAGTTGGACGGCGTCCGGCTCGACCTCACCCGCCGCGAGTTCGACCTGCTCGCCTTCCTGGCCGGCCGCCCCGGGGTCGTCGTCCCGCGCAGGGAACTCCTCGCCGAGGTGTGGCAGCAGTCCTACGGCGACGACCAGACCATCGACGTCCATCTGTCCTGGCTGCGCCGGAAACTGGGGGAGACGGCCGCCCGGCCGCGCTATCTGCACACCCTGCGCGGTGTCGGCGTGAAGCTCGAACCCCCCGTGGACCCCGCGGCGGACGGGCAGGTGCCGTGATGAGATGGGCACTGGTCAAGGTCTGCCTGGCGGTCACCACGATGGTCGTGGTCGCCTTCGCCGTGCCGCTCGGCCTGGTCGTCAAGGAGATGGCCCGCGACCGCGCCTTCGCAGGCGCCGAACGGCAGGCCGCCGCGGTCGCGCCCGCCCTGTCCATCACCACCGACCGGGACCAGCTGGAGCGGGTGGTGGCCTCGGCCGGCGCCGGCTCCGGAATGGCCGTCCACCTGCCCGCCGACGGCGACCGGGCCGCGCTCGACCTCGGCCGGCGGCGCGCCGCCGCCCGCGACGTCGAGGCCGTACGGAGACTGGGCCGTGCCTCCACCACCTCCGTACCCGGGGGCTCCACCCTGCTCCAGCCGGTCGCGCTCGGCTCCGGCGTCGCGGTGGTCGAGGTGTACGTCCCCGAGTCCGAGGTGACCAACGGCGTCGGCACGGCCTGGGCGGTGCTCGCGGCCGTCGGCCTCGCGCTCATCGTCGGCTCGGTGGCCGTCGCGGACCGGCTCGGGGTGCGCATGGTGCTGCCCGCCCGGCGGCTGGTCGAGGGCGCGCACGAGCTGGGCGAGGGCAAGCTGGGTGCCCGGGTGCGCGAGGAGGGGCCGACCGAACTCCGGCTGGCAGCCGCCGCGTTCAACTCCATGGCCGACCAGGTCGTGCAGCTCCTCGCCAACGAGCGGGAACTGGCCGCCGACCTCTCGCACCGGCTGCGCACCCCGCTCACCGTCCTCCGGCTGAACGCGGCCTCCCTGGGCGCCGGACCGGCCGCCGAGCAGACCCGCGCGGCCGTCGCCCAGCTGGAGCGCGAGGTCGACACCATCATCCGCACGGCCCGTGAGGCCAAGCCGCAGACGGCCGCCGCCGGACCCGGCGCCGGCTGCGACGCGGCCGAAGTGGTCCGCGAGCGCATGGAGTTCTGGTCCGCGCTCGCCGAGGACGAGGGACGCAAGTGGCGGGTGGCCGGCGTGGACCGGCCGGTGCGCATACCCGTGGCCCGCGCCGACCTGGCCGCCGCCCTCGACGCCCTGCTCGGCAACGTCTTCCGGCACACCCCCGAGGGCACCGCCTTCGCGGTCGACGTGCACAACGGCGAGGACGCCGTGATCGTGCTCGTCTCCGACGCGGGCCCCGGCATACCCGACCCCGAGGCGGCCATGGCCCGCGGCCGGGGCTCCGGGACCACCGGCTCCACCGGCCTCGGGCTGGACATCGTGCGCCGGCTCGCCGAGTCCACCGGCGGAGACGTCCGCATCGGCGCCTCGGTGCTGGGTGGCACGGAGGTGCGGGTCTGGTTCCAGCTGGACGCGCGCAAACCGGCGGGGCGCAGGCAGCGGGGGGTCACGCGGAGGCGTCGACCGGGCAAATTGGTCTCGACCTTTAACCGTCCCCGATCCCTTCCTTAAGTGAACCCTAAGGTCTTCAACAAGAGCCCCGAACAAGCCGTTTGTCCAATTCCAGGTCGCTAGCGTGCTGCCGCACCCCACCCCGTGAACAGCGAAGGCAGGCACGCGCATGAGTACGCACCGGCGCAGGATCAGTGGCAGGAACAAGGCGATAGGCGGCCTGGTGACCGCGGCCGTGGTGGGCGGCGGCGCGGTCCTGCTCACCGGCACCGCGAACGCGGCCGGGGTGAACGCCGCGTACACCAAGACCAGCGACTGGTCCACGGGCTACTCCGCCCAGTACGTCGTCACCAACAACACCGCCCAGGCCGAGAAGACCTGGACGCTGGAGTTCGACCTCCCGGCGGGCGCCAAGCTCGGCTCGCTGTGGAACGGCGAGTCCAGCGTGAGCGGTCAGCACGTCACCGTGAAGCCGGCCAAGTGGGACACCGACGGCCTGGCCCCCGGCAAGTCGGTGACCGTCGGCTTCGTGGTGAGCGGCAGCGGCGACCCGACCGGCTGTCGTGTCGACGACACCCAGTGTTCCGCGGACGGCGGCGCGACCCCCGAGCCGAGCGGCCGGCCGACGCAGACCACGCCGGCCCCCACCCCCACCAAGACGACCCCCACGCCCACCCCCACCAAGACGACGGCCACGCCCACCCCCACGGGCAGCACCGGAAGCGGCACCCCCGGCTCCGCCGGCTTCGCCCCCTACGTCGACACCAGCCTCTACCCCGCCTTCGACCTCCTCGGCGCCGCCGACGCGACCGGCGTGAAGAACTACAACCTCGCCTTCCTCACCGACGGCGGCGGCTGCACCCCCAAGTGGGGCGGCGTCACGGACCTCACCGGCGACGCCGTGGCCGCGCAGATCGGCTCGCTGCGCGCCAAGGGCGGTGACGTCCGGGTCTCCTTCGGCGGCGCCTCCGGCTCCGAACTGGCCACCACCTGCTCCTCCGCGGACGCGCTGGCGGCGGCGTACGGCAAGGCGGTCGACGCGTTCAAGCTGACCAAGGTGGACTTCGACGTCGAGGGCGGCGCGCTGCCCAACACCGCGGCCAACACCCGCCGCGCCCAGGCCATCGCCAAGCTCCAGGCCCAGCACCCCGGCCTGGACGTCTCCTTCACCCTGCCGGTGATGCCCGAGGGCCTCACCCAGGACGGCGTGAACCTCCTCGCCGACGCCAAGACCAACGGCGTGAAGATCAGCACCGTCAACATCATGGCGATGGACTACGGCCCCGCGTACAGCGGTGACATGGGCACCTACGCCGAGCAGGCCGCGACGGCCACCCAGGCCCAGATCAAGAGCGTGCTGGGGCTGTCCGAGGCCGCCGCCTGGAAGACCGTCGCCGTCACCCCGATGATCGGCGTCAACGACGTCTCCTCCGAGATCTTCAAGGTCGAGGACGCCACCCAGCTGGTGGACTTCGCCCGGTCCAAGGGCCTGGGCTGGCTGTCCATGTGGTCCGCGGCCCGCGACCAGCAGTGCGCCGGCGGCACCAAGCCCACCGCCGACGCCACCTGCAGCTCGATCCTCCAGGAGAAGTCCGCCTTCGCCAAGGCGTTCGGGGCGTTCAAGGGATAGCGCGAAGCACCGATGTGTGCATGGCGGGGCCCGGCGGATCGTGTGCGCCGGGCCCCGCCCCGTTCCCCCTGCCGCCCCGGCCGGCCAAAGCCCGGACGCCCCCTCCCGCTGGTGGAAGAGGACGCGGCCCGCTCCCACGACGGGCCGCGCCCCACCTGTCACGCGACGGAGTCCACCGGCGGCAGCACCCCCGTCCGGGCCGCCTCCGCGTACCAGCGCGCGCTCGACTTCGGCGTCCGCTCCAGCGTCGCGTAGTCCACGTACACCGCGCCGAACCGCTTGCCGTAGCCGTACGCCCACTCGAAGTTGTCCATCAGGGACCACAGGTAGTACCCGCGCACATCGGCGCCGTCGGCGATCGCGCGGCGCACCTCCGCCAGATGCCCGTACAGGTAGGCGATCCGCTCGGGGTCGTGCACCCGGCCGTCGGGCTCGGGCTTGTCGTCGTAGGCCGCGCCGTTCTCGGTGACGTACAGGGGCAGGCCCGGCGCCTCGCGCGTGTAGCGCATGATCAGGTCGTACAGGCCGGTCGGGTCGATCGTCCAGCCCATCTCCGTACGGTCGCCGGGGGTCTGGTGGAAGAGGACGTCGTCCGCGGCCGGCCAGGGCGAGTGCTCGCTGGCGCCGTGGCCGTCCGCCCGGGGGCCCTTGACCTCGCCGGACGCGGCCGAGACCAGGGTCGGCGTGTAGTAGTTCAGGCCGAGCGCGTCCAGCGGGGCGTTGATCGTGCGGACGTCGCCGTCGAGGACGTACGACCAGTCGGTCACCGAGCGCGTGGCCTCCAGCAGCGACGACGGGTACGCGCCGTGCAGCATCGGGCCGTGGAAGACGCCGTTGGCCAGGTCGTCGATCCGGCGGGCCGCGGCCAGGTCCGCCGGGTCCTGGGAGAGCGGCCGTACGACCGAGGAGTTGAGGCTGATCGCGATCTGGTTGCGGGCCGGCATCGCCGCCCGCAGGGCCGACGCGGCCAGCCCGTGCCCCAGGTTGAGGTGGTGGGCCGCGCGCAGCGAGGCCGCCGGGTCGGTGCGCCCGGGCGCGTGCACCCCGGAGCCGTACCCCAGGAAGGCGCTGCACCACGGCTCGTTGAGGGTGATCCACTGCTCCACGCGGTCCCCGAGCGCCTCCCCGACGAGCTGGGCGTACTCGGCGAACCGGAACGCGGTGTCCCGCACCGGCCAGCCGCCCGCGTCCTCCAGCTCCTGCGGCAGATCCCAGTGGTAGAGGGTGAGCGCCGGCTTGATGCCCCGCGCCAGCAGCTCGTCGACCAGCCGGCGGTAGAAGTCCAGCCCCCGCTGGACCACCGGCCCCCGGCCCGTCGGCTGCACCCGGGACCAGGAGACGGAGAAGCGGTACGCGGTCAGGCCCAGCTCCGCCATCAGCGCCACGTCGTCGCGGTAGCGGTGGTAGTGGTCGACCGCGACGTCCCCCGTCTCGTCGCCGGCCGTCCTGCCCGGCGTATGGCTGAAGGTGTCCCAGATCGAGGGGGTGCGGCCGTCCTCCCGCACCGCCCCCTCGATCTGGTACGCCGAGGTCGCGGCGCCCCAGAGGAAGGCGGGAGGAAAGGTCACGGACGAAACGGAGTCAGGCATGGAAGCGCTCCCATGAACGGTCGGAAGGGCCGACGGATGAGTGGGGAGAAGGGGCCGGAACGGCGGTGACCCGGCCCCCGTGACGGTGGACGGGCGGGTCAGCCCTTGATCGCGCCCTGCATGATCCCGCCCACGATCTGCTTGCCGAACAGCAGGAAGGCGACCAGCAGCGGCAGCGTTCCGAGCAGCGCCCCCGCCATGATCACCGCCTGGTCGGGGACGTACCCGGTGCCCAGCGAGTTCAGGGCCACCTGCACGGTCGGGTTCTGCTGGGTCAGGGCGATGATCGGCCACAGGAAGTCGTTCCAGGCGAACACGAACGTCAGCAGACCCAGCACCGCCATCGCCGGCCGCGCGGCCGGGAAGACCACGTGCCACACGATCCGCAGGCTGCTGGCCCCGTCCACCCGGGCCGCCTCGATCAGCTCCGTCGGCAGCGCCTGCACCAGGTACTGCCGCATGAAGAACGTACCGAACGCGGTCACCAGGCTCGGCAGGATCACCGTCTGGAGCTGGTTCGACCAGCCCAGGTCCGACATCCACAGGTACAGCGGTACGACGGCCAGCTGCGGCGGGATCATCATCGTGCCGATGGTCAGCAGCAACAGCACGCCGGAGAACCGGAACCGCAGCTTGGCGAAGGCGAAGCCGGCCAGCGTGGAGAACAGCACCGTGCTCACCGTGATGGTGCCCGCCACGATCACCGAGTTCAGCATGGCGGTACCGAGCCCGGCCTGGTCCCAGGCCGCCTCCAGGTTCTTGAAGAGATTGCCGCCGAACCACAGCGGCGGCGGGGTCTGGGCCAGGCGCCGGTCGGTGCGGGAGGCCGCGATCGCCGTCCACACCAGCGGGGCGAGCGAGACCAGCGCGAACACGGTGAGCACGAGGTAGGTCACCGGGCCCGCGTGCAGCTGCTTGCCCGCGCCCATCCGGCCGCGGCGCCGGCCCGCCTCCCGGGGCAGGGTCGCTTCAGTGGTGGTCATTGGGACTTCCTCAGCCGTCGGGTGAGCAGCAGATTGACCGCGGCGACGATCAGCAGGATCAGGAACATCGACCAGGCGATCGCGGACGCCTTGCCGAGGTTGCCGATGATCCAGCCCTGGTCGTACATGTACAGACCCAGCGTCTGGTACTGGTGCTCCGAGCCGCCCTTGGACCCGCTGACCCCGCCGAACAGCAGCGGCTCACCGAAGAGCTGGGTCGCGCCGATGGTGGAGACGACCACCGTGAACAGGATCGTCGGCCGCAGCTGCGGAATGGTCACGTGCCGGAACTGCTGCCAGCGGTTGGCGCCGTCGATCGCCGCCGACTCGTACAGATCGGCCGGGATCGCCTGCATGGCGGCCAGGTAGATCAGCGCGTTGTACCCGGTCCACCGCCAGATCACGATGGACGACACCGCGAACTGCGAACCCCAGTCGGACTCCCGCCAGTTGACCGGATCCACGCCGAAGAAGTGGAGGACCCAGTTGACCATGCCGCCGTCCCACGAGTACAGCAGCGTGAACACCAGGGTCGCCGCCGCCACCGAGGTGGCGTACGGGGTCAGCATCACCACGCGCCAGGCGGTCGAGCCGCGCAGCCTGTAGTTGAGCAGGTGCGCGAGCCCGAGCGCCGCCAGCAGCTGCGGCACGGTCGAGATGACGCCGATGCTCAGGGTGTTCCTCAGGGCGTTCCAGAAGAAGTCCGAGGACAGCAGGTTCTTGTAGTTGTCCAGGCCCGCCCAGGTCTGGTGGTCCAGCGCCGACAGCTGCACGTCGTGCAGCGAGTACCAGGCCGTGTAGAGCAACGGGACCAGCGAGAAGGCCCCGAAGAGAACGAAGAAGGGGGCGACGAACGCGTACGGCGACGCCTTCATGTCCCAGCGGTACAGCCGGCTGCGCCAGGAGTCGGGCGCCGCCGGCCCACCGCGACCGCGAGCGCCCCGGGCCGCGCCCGGCGTGGTGCCGGGCGCGGCCTCGGCGCTCGACGCGGGATGCGCGAGAGCCTGCTTGGAGCTGCTCACTGGCCGAGCACGTCCTTGATCTCGTTCTTCGCGGCGTCCCAGCCCTGCTCGGGCGACTTGCCCTTCTGCTCGACCTGGAGGATGCCGACGTCGGTCAGCGCGCTGTTGATCGGCTGGTCCTTGACGCCGAAGTACTGGACCGGGATGGTCTTCGCCGAGTCGGCGAAGATCTGCGTGATCGGCGCGTTCGAGAAGTACGTCGTGGTGTCGGCGGCCGGCTTCAGGCTCGCGTACGCCGACGGGGTGGACGGGAAGCTGGCCTGCTTGGCGAAGACCTTCGCCTGCTGCTCCGGCGCGGTCAGCCACTTCACCAGCTCGATGGCCTCCTTCTGGTGCTTGCCCGCCGTCGGCACGCCGAGGAAGGAGCCGCCCCAGTTGGCCGCGGTCGGAGCCGCCGCCACGTCCCAGTTGCCCTTGCCGGCGTCACCGGACTTCTGCTCGATGTAGCCGATCATCCAGGCCGGGCAGGCCACGGTCGCGAAGGTGCCGTTGGCGAAGCCCTGGTCCCACGGCTTGTCGAACTGCTTCAGCTTGGCCGACATGTTGCTCGTGGCGACGGCCATCGCCGCGTCCCAGGACTTCTTCACACCGGCGGACTCGTCCCAGACGACGTTGCCGTCCTTGTCGTAGTACCGGGTCTCGGCGCCGCCGAGGGCCGCGTTGTAGACCGAGGAGGCGGAGTCCACGAACTTGGTGCCGTTCGGCGCCTTCTGCATGTACTGCTTGCCCACGTCGACGTACTTGGCCCAGTCGCCCTTCCACCGGGCGGCCAGCTTGGTCCGGTCCGTCTCCAGACCGGCCTTCCTGAACAGGTCCTTGCGGTAGCAGATCGCCATCGGGCCGATGTCCGTGCCCAGGCCGATGGTCCTGCCGTCCTTGGTGGTGGCCTGCGCGAGCTTCCAGTCCAGCCACTGCGACTTGTCGACCTCCTTGCCGAGGTCGACGAACTTGTTCGCCTGGGTCTGCACGGCCTCGGTGATGTTGCCGACCTCGATGGCCTGGACGTCGTCGGTGCCGGAGCCGGCCTGGAGGCGGGTGAGCACCTTCGGCCAGTAGACGTCGGTACGAGTGGTGACGTTCTCCTTGATGCTGATGTCCTTGTGGAGCTTCATGTACTCGTCGTAGAGGCCGGCCTGCTTGTAGCCGAAGACGCCGAAGGTACCGATGGTCAGCGTGATCCTGCCCTTGCCGCCACCGCCGTCGCCGCCCGAGTCGTTCGACGAGCCGTCGTCCGAGTCGTTGGCGCAGCCGGCCAGCAGCCCGGTGGTCAGCGCGGCCACGGCCGCGAGGGCCATCAGCCGCCGTGACCGGCGGATGCTCGTGCGCATTGCGTCCTCCTGTTGCCTGACGTACCGACCCCCCGGCCAACTGCTGGAATCGGGCCCGTTCGTACTCGCTGCGGCTCGGGCGGGGAACGTGCGGGATGTGTAGGTGTCAGGTACTGTGGGAGCGCTCCCACAAGTGATGTGTTGAAGAGTCGTCGGTTCCCGGCGGGGTGTCAAGGGAACGGACAGGGCGAACCGCGTTCAGTTATCTGCCTGTTAACTGCCCTCGCGGGCCGCCTGGCACCGCTCACCACTCTGGCCAGGACTGTTAGATTCCAGCCAGAATCAGGACACGGCGAGAAAGGCGGAGCCCATGGCAAGCCACGGCGGGCGGGGCCGGAGCGGAGGGCGGCCCACGCTCGAAGAGGTCGCCGCGCGGGCCGGGGTCGGACGGGGCACGGTCTCCCGGGTGATCAACGGCTCGCCCCGGGTCAGCGACGCCACCCGCGCCGCGGTCGAGGCGGCCGTCGCCGAACTCGGCTACGTCCCCAACACCGCCGCCCGCGCCCTCGCGGCCAACCGCACCGACTCCATCGCCCTGGTCGTCCCGGAGCCGGAGACCCGGTTCTTCGCCGAGCCGTACTTCTCGGACATGCTGCGCGGTGTCGGCGCCGAACTCGCCGACACCGAGATGCAGCTGCTGCTGATCTTCGCGGGCAGCGACCGTGAGCGGCAGCGGCTGGCCCAGTACCTGGCGGCCCACCGCGTCGACGGCGTCCTGCTGGTCTCCGTCCACGCCGACGACCCCCTCCCCGACCTCCTGTCCCAGCTGGAGATCCCCGCCGTGATCAGCGGCCCGCGCTCGGCGGCGGAGTCGCTCACCTCGGTGGACTCGGACAACTACGGCGGGGCCCGCTCCGCCGTCGAGCACCTGCTCGCCCGGGGCCGCCGCCGGATCGCGCACATCACCGGCCGGCTGGACGTCTACGGTGCCCAGCGCCGCGTCGACGGCTACCGCGAGGCCCTGCGCGACGCGGGCCACCCGGCCGACGACCTCCTGATCGAGCCGGGCGACTTCACCGAGGAGGGCGGCCGCCGGGCGATGACGGTCCTGCTGTCCCACCACCCCGACCTGGACGCGGTCTTCGCCGGCTCGGACGTGATGGCGGCCGGCGCCCGCCAGGTGCTGCGGGAGGCGGGCCGCCGTATCCCCGACGACGTGGCCCTGGTGGGCTACGACGACTCGGCCATCGCCCGCCACATGGACCCACCGCTCACCAGCGTCCGCCAGCCCATCGAGGAGATGGGCCGCGCGATGATCGACCTCCTCCTCGCCGACATCGCCGACCGCCGCCCGCCCGCGTCCCGCGGACTGGACCGCCGCCGGGCGGTACTGCCCACGGAACTGGTGGTGCGGGCTTCGTCGTAGCGGAGATCGGCAGGGGAGAGCGGCAGGGGAGAGCGGCAGGGGGCCGGGCCGGTGGGGGAGGGAACACACCTGCCGATCTCGGCCTGCCGGGCGATCGGAGGGGCCCGAAACGCGTTCAGCCGGTGACTCCGTCTTGCGACGGAGTCACCGGCTGAACACTCAGGGTGAGTGACGGGACTCGAACCCGCGGCATCCTGGACCACAACCAGGTGCTCTACCAGCTGAGCTACACCCACCATGACCGGCGGTGGAACTTGTCGTTTCCCCGACCGGCCGAGAAGAAGTCTACAGGGTCCGAAGGGGTGCTCGCGCACAGGTTTTCGCGCGGGCCGCCGAGCGCGCCCGGGGAGCCCGCGCGGGCGGCTACTGCGCGGGCAGTACGTGCTTGGCGGCGATCGTCCTGGCGGTGTCGGAGTCCGGACCGGGCTGCGGCACGAAGATGGCCTCGCGGTAGTAGCGCAGCTCGGCGATCGACTCGCGGATGTCGGCGAGGGCCCGGTGGTTGCCGTTCTTCTCGGGGCTGTTGAAGTACGCCCGCGGGTACCAGCGGCGGGCCAGCTCCTTGACCGAGGACACGTCGACGATCCGGTAGTGGAGGTAGTCCTCCAGGGTCGGCATGTCCCGCAGCAGGAAGCCCCGGTCGGTGCCGACCGAGTTGCCGCACAGCGGTGCCTTGCCGGGTTCCTTCACGTGCTCCTTCACGTACGCCAGCACCTGCTCCTCGGCGTCCTTCAGGGTCGTACCGTTCTCCAGCTCCGCGAGCAGCCCGGACGCGGTGTGCATCCGACGCACCACCTCCGGCATCGTCTCCAGCGCCCGGGCCGGCGGCCGGATGACGATGTCCACCCCCTCGCCCAGTACGTTCAGCTCGGAGTCGGTGACGAGGGCGGCCACCTCGATGAGCGCGTCGTCGGACAGCGAGAGGCCGGTCATCTCGCAGTCGATCCACACCATGCGATCGTTCATGTGTCTCACCTTACGGCGCGCCGCGCTGAGCTGGACCGACCGTGCGCCGACCTTGTCGGTGCGCGGACACCCGAAGGGGCGGGCACGGCGAGGGGGGCGGAGTCCTGCTCCGCCCCCCTCTGTGCTCCGTGCGGGAGTCGCTCAGCTTCCGCTGCGCGGTCCCGGCAGCAGTCCCACCGCGCCGGCCGCGGCGCGGCGGCTCTGCAGGGGTACCCCGCCGTCCCGGTGCTCGTGCAGCAGGGCCGGTGGCGGGCCCACCGGTCCGCCGTGGCCGGAGAGGCCCGCGGGCGCGCCCTGCTGGCCGGGCGGCTGCATCGTCGGCTCCGCCTCACCCGGTTTGTCGCCCTGCGGCCGACGGGCCCGGTAGGCGGCCCGGTAGGCGGCGGGGGACGAGCCGAGCTGGCGGCGGAAGTGCCCGCGCAGCGCGACGGGTGAACGGAAGCCGCACCGGCCCGCCACCACCTCGTCCACGGAGTAGTCCGACGTCTCCAGCAGCCGCTGCGCCTGGAGCACCCGTTGCGTGATCAGCCACTGCAGCGGTGCGCTCCCGGTGAGCGAGCGGAACCGGCGGTCGAACGTACGGCGGCTCATGTAGGCGCGTGCCGCCAGCGTCTCCACGTCGAACTGCTCGTGGAGGTGTTCCAGCGCCCAGGCGACGACCTCGGCCAGCGGGTCGGCGCCGATCTCCTCCGGTAAAGAGCGGTCGAGGTAGCGCTCCTGACCGCCCGACCGGCGCGGCGGGACCACCAGGCGCCGGGCGAGCGCACCGGCCGCCTCGTTGCCGTGGTCCGTCCGCACGATGTGGAGACAGAGATCGATTCCGGCCGCCGTACCCGCGCTCGTCAGCACGTCGCCGTCGTCGACGAACAGCTCACGGGGATCGACGTGCACCGACGGGTAGCGCTTGGCCAGCGTCGGTGCGTACATCCAGTGGGTGGTCGCCGGGCGGCCGTCCAGCAGTCCGGCCGCGGCGAGCACGAACGCGCCCGTGCACAGCCCGACGATGCGGGCGCCCTCCTCGTGTGCCCGGCGCAGCGCGTCGAGTGCCTCCTCCGGTGGTGGTGAGGTGATCGAACGCCAGGCCGGTACGACGACCGTCCCGGCGCGGGAGATCGCCTCCAGCCCATGCGGTGCGGTGAGTTCCAGGCCCCCTGTGGTCCGCAGCGGGCCTTCCTCGCCGGCACACACCAACAGGCGGTAGCGCGGCACGCCGGCGTCCTGGCGGTCAATCCCGAACACCGACAGCGGAATGGAACTCTCGAAAATGGGGCCACCGCTGAACAGCAGCACCGCGACGATCTCCTTGCGGCGTCGCCCGGACAGTTTCCGGGCTGCGGCGTCCGGCGAGGCAGTGGAGTCGTGGCTCATACTGCTAAGCCCCCCTCGGTGGTCGCGGCTCCTCGGTTGTGTCGCTCCTGCACGTTTCCCCTCGGTCCTGCACGAGTCCCCCGCCGTAAGACAGTCAAGATCGAATTTACTGGTTCCCGCGATCGGGCGGTGACCAGTTCCCCACGCGCCACATTGTCGACATGACAACTTGGCGTGAAGCATTCGATCACGAAGCGTTGCACTCGTGAGGCGCGCAGGGAAGTGCGCCTTGTGGCAGTGGCCAAACCGCGTAGGGTGCGCAGCGGCCCGTAGACCCTTTCCGTGCAGGTGGAACGGGGGTTGGAGGGTGGTTCGGACCCCTCCTGGCCGATATCCAGAAGTTGGCTGAAAAGTAGCGTTCGGAGGCGCGGAAACAGGTCAGTCGACCGGTGTCTGCTCCCGGGTGTGACGTCCGCCTCTTTGCGCGGTGCAACGCCGGGCGCACCGCTCGGAGCGCCGCAGCAGCACCCGGCAGACGGCGGTGACGGCGGCGAGACCCAGCGCGGTGCCCGCGGCGCCGGCCAGCGAGGTGCCGTACCAGACGAGCACCACGGGCACGAGCACGCAGCTGAAGGCCGCCCAGCGGATCACATCGCTCGCGCTGTCCGGTGCGGGGCGCGGTTCGCTGCTGGGTCGGGGTCCGGGCATCTCGTACTCCCTGTGGCGGTGGCTCACCCCGATTCAACGCCCGTTCGACCGGTCGGTCACCGCAGGCGCAGCTGTGAACGCTGTGCAAACCGCCTGTACGGGGCAGCAACCATTGCGTTACGGGCGCGGCTCGTGCATGCTCCGGTGAACCCCTACGGACGTCGGGGGGCCGCTCACGGAGCGTGCGCGGGATCTGGGCTCAGGAGGCGTGCCGCCGTACCCTTGAGGGTATGGGCCTGGGAAGACGTTTCCCGGACACAGCTCCGCCGCACACTGTCGTCCCTCCCATAAAGGATCACAACGCCGAGACAGCCATGGCCGGTCACGAATTCTTCGAACCCGCGGACCGCAAGCGGCCGGTCGCCGATCCCACGGCGGCCGATCCCCTGGCGGCGGAAGACGCACGCCCTTCCTGCGACCCCGCCTTCCGGCACGGAGTCGTGGTCGGCTTCGACGGCTCCACGTCCAGCGAGCGCGCCCTCGCCTACGCGATCGGCATGGCCCACCGTTCCCACTCCGGTCTGATCATCGTGCATGTCGCGAACCGGCTGCCCACCACCGTGTGGGCCGGCTGCGAGCCGCCCGTCTTCGTGGACGTGCCGGACCACCGCACGGAGGTCCTGGGGCTGGAGCTGGCGTGTGCGGACTATCTGGCCGAGGTGCCGTGGATCCTGGTCGAGCGGGGCGGTGACATCTGCCACGAGCTGGAAGAGGTCGGGCGGGAGTACGAGGCCGACGCGATCGTCGTCGGTTCCACGCACGGCATCGTCGGCCGCATCTTCGGCTCCGTCGCGGGACGGCTCGCCAAGCGGGCGCGGCGGCCCGTGATCGTCATTCCCTGAGCCTCCCAACTGCCCTGGTGCAGTTCGGCGCAGCTTGGTGCAGCGCAGAACTACTCGCGCGTAGAGGTGGTTCGTGCCTTTGTGAAGGGCATATAGCGCTCACCGCACAACTGCACCTGCACGAAGGGAGCCCGCCGTGGACAACGACGTCTCTGCGGGAAGCGGAAGCACCACCGTGGTCGGCCGACTCGCCCTGGGCATCACCCTGTTGGCGTTCGGGCTCGGTACCACCGGTGTCATCGACGGCGTGGCCGTGTCCGACGCCGTGTCAGTGGCCCACTACGTGGGCGGAGTTGCCCTGTTCCTCATCGGTCTGCTGGCCCTCCGGGACCGTGACGGCTTTTCCGGTACGGGCTTCGCGGCCCTCGGCGCCCTGTGGTTCACCTGGGCGGTCGCCGGGCACTCGTCCGCCAACGCGGGCGGGCTCTTCCTGCTCCTGTTCGCCCTCGTGGCGCTCACGCTGACCCTCGCCGGCGGGGACAGCCTCGGCCAGGTCGTGCACGGCCTGCTGTTCCTGGCGATGCTCGTGCTCGCCGTGGCGCAGTTCACGGACAGCTCGGCCCTGACCAAGGTCGGCGGCTGGGTGGCCGCCGTCTCGGGGGCGGTGGCCTGGTACGCGGCCACGGCCGCGCTGGCCCACTGGCCGACGGCCCTTCCGGGGCGTGCTGCGGGCCGGGGGGTGACGGCCGCCGGCTGATGAGCAGCAGCACGGGAAGGACCCCCGTGTGAAGGTGGCCGCACGGGGGTCCCTTTTCTGCGCCTGAACCGGGGCGTCTTACTCCACCGTGACCGACTTGGCGAGGTTCCGCGGCTTGTCGATGTCCCGGCCCAGGGCCTTCGCCGTGTGGTAGGCGAGGAGCTGGAGGGGGATGCCCATCAGGATGGGGTCGAGTTCGTCCTCGTTCTTCGGGACGAGGATCGTCTGGTCCGCCTTCTCCTGGTGCCGGTGGGCCACCGCCAGGATCTTGCCCTCGCGGGCCTTGATCTCCTCCAGGGCCGCGCGGTTCTTCTCCAGCAGGTCGTCGTCGGGGACGATCGCGACCGTGGGGAGCGCCGGCTCGATCAGGGCCAGCGGGCCGTGCTTCAGCTCGGAGGCGGGGTAGGCCTCGGCGTGGATGTAGGAGACCTCCTTGAGCTTGAGGGACGCCTCGCGGGCCACCGGGTAGCCCCGGACGCGGCCGATGAAGAGCATCGAGCGGGCTTCGGCGTAGCTCTCCGCCAGCTGCCTGATGTCCTCCTCCTGCTTGAGGATCTCGGTGATCTGCTCGGGCAGCTTGCGCAGGCCCGCGATGATCCGCTTGCCGTCGCGCACCGACAGGTCGCGGGTGCGGCCCAGGTGCAGGGCGAGCAGGGCGAAGGCGACCGTGGTGTTGGTGAAGCACTTGGTGGAGACGACGCAGACCTCGGGGCCGGCGTGGACGTAGATGCCGCCGTCGGCCTCACGGGCGATCGCGGAGCCGACCACGTTGACCACACCGAGGACCCGGGCGCCCTTGCGCTTGAGCTCCTGGACGGCGGCCAGCACGTCGTACGTCTCACCGGACTGGGAGACCGCGACGTACAGGGTGTCGGGGTCGACCACCGCGTTGCGGTAGCGGAACTCGGACGCCGGCTCGGCGTCGGCGGGGATGCGGGCCAGCTCCTCGATCATCTGGGCGCCGATCATGCCCGCGTGGTACGAGGTGCCGCAGCCGAGGATCTTCACGCGGCGGATCTGCCGGGCCTCGCGGGCGTCCAGGTTCAGGCCGCCCAGGTGCACGGTGGAGAAGCGGTCGTCGATGCGGCCGCGCAGCACGCGGTCCACGGCGTCGGCCTGCTCGTGGATCTCCTTGTGCATGTAGGTGTCGTGGCCGCCCATGTCGTACGACGCCGCCTCCCACTCCACGGTGGTCGGTTCGGCCGAGGTACGGGTGCCCTCGGTGGTGTACGTCCGGAAGTCGTCGGCCTTGAGGGTGGCCATCTCGCCGTCGTCGAGGGTCACTATCTGCCGGGTGTGGGCGACCAGCGCGGCGATGTCGGAGGCGACGAACATCTCCTTCTCACCGATGCCGAGGACGACCGGGGAGCCGTTGCGGGCCACCACGATGCGGTCGGAGAAGTCGGCGTGCATCACCGCGATGCCGTAGGTGCCCTCGACCACCCGCAGGGTCTCGCGGACCCTGTCCTCCAGCTTCTCGGCCTGCGAGCGGGCGATCAGGTGGACGAGGACCTCGGTGTCGGTCTCGGAGAGGAACTCGACGCCGTCCGCCTCCAGCTTGCGGCGCAGGTCGGCGGCGTTGTCGATGATGCCGTTGTGGACGACGGCCACCTTCTGGTCGGCCGACATGTGCGGGTGGGCGTTCACGTCGGAGGGGGCGCCGTGGGTGGCCCAGCGGGTGTGGGCTATGCCGGTGGTGCCCTTGAAGCGCGCCGGGACCTTGGCCTCCAGGTCGCGCACCCGGCCCTTGGCCTTGACCATCTTCAGGCCGGGCGTCTTCGGGGAGGTGACGACGATGCCCGCGGAGTCGTAGCCGCGGTACTCCAGGCGCTGGAGACCCTCCAGCAGGAGGGGGGCGACGTCACGCTTCCCGATGTATCCGACAATTCCGCACATATATAGAGGTATCCCTTGGCTGTCGCTGGTCCGGCTCCGGCTGGTTTCAGCCGTAGACCATGCGGCGCAGCTGCCTGAGCGTCAGCTCCGGCGGCGCCACCGCCCGGTATTTCAGGTCCGCCTCGATCCGTTCGAAGATCTCCGTGTTCACCAGGCCCTGGGCCTGGAGTTCGCGGTGGCGGCGACGGACGTACTCCTGGGCCGTCTCGTCGAAATAGGCGAGCACGTCCTGGACCACGCGCAGCGCCTCGCCCCGGCTGAGGGGCGTGGACCGCGTCAGATGATCAAGAAGTTCGTCGTGCACCCGGTAGATCCTGGAGTACCGGCGCGTCTTTCGCAAGATTCGTGCCCGATTCCGGGCAAGTGACTGTTGAAAGTCTCATGGCGCTCTGTTCGCAAGCTGTCCATCCGGTGTCTTGCGTCTCGTTGCCCGGACGGACGAGTTTCAGACGTCATGGACATTCCTCGTATGGGAGTACCCGAGAAGCTGGCCGCGCGCATGAGCATGGCCGAACAGCACGAGTACCTGCGCGCCAGATTCTCGCGGCGCACCATGATCAGGGGCGGCGCCGTCACGCTGGGCGCCGTCGCCGGTGGCGCGTTCGTGCCGGGCGCCACCGCCCGGGCCGCCGTGCCGGCCCTGGGGGCACCTCCCACGCCGTTCAGGCAGTGGGGGAGCACCGCCTCCGCCCCCGCGGCCGTCGACGGCTCCCTCGTCGCACCCTTCGGCCGCCATCTGGCCTGGGGCAACGACCCGCGCACCGAGATCACCGTCTCCTGGCAGGTCCCGGTCGCCGTGAAGAAGCCGTTCATCCGCATCGGCGCCCATCCCTGGGACCTCTCCCGGAAGATCGAGGCCGAGGTGCGCACCCTGTACACCCCGGCCGGTGTCGGTGCGAGCGGCGACCACACCCAGTACTACCTGCACGCCAAGCTGACCCACCTGCGCCCCGGCCGGACCTACTACTACGGCGTCGGCCACCAGGGCTTCGACCCGGCCGCACCGCACCTGCTGGGCACCGTGGGCACCTTCACCACCGCCCCCGCGCACAAGGCGCCGTTCACCTTCACCGCCTTCGGCGACGAGGGTGTCGGCTACCACGGTCTGGCCAACAACAGCCTCCTCCTCGGCCAGAACCCGGCCTTCCACCTGCACGCCGGCGACATCGCCTACGCCGACCCGTCCGGCGCGGGCAAGACCTCCGACGCCGGCTTCGACTCGCGCACCTGGGACTCCTTCCTCGCCCAGACCGAGTCGGTCGCCAAGCAGGTCCCGTGGATGCCCGCGTACGGCAACCACGACATGGAGGCCTGGTACTCGCCCAACGGCTACGGCGGCGAGGAGGCCCGCTGGAACCTGCCGGACAACGGCCCCGACAAGAAGAACCTGCCGGGCGTCTACTCCTTCGTCTACGGCAACACCGCGGTCATCTCGCTCGACGCCAACGACGTCTCCTTCGAGATCCCGGCGAACCTGGGCATATCAGGCGGAACGCAGACGAAATGGCTGGAAGGCCAACTGAAGAAGTTCCGCGCGTCGAAGGACGTGGACTTCATCGTCGTCTTCTTCCACCACTGCGCCTACTGCACCTCCACCGCACACGCCTCGGAAGGCGGTGTGCGCCAGGAGTGGGTGCCGCTGTTCGAGAAGTACACCGTGGACCTGGTCATCAACGGCCACAACCACCAGTACGAGCGCACCGACGTCATCAAGGCGGGCAGGGTCTCCAAGGAGCTGCCGATCGGCGGCACCGCCTACCCCGAGACCGACGGTGTGGTGTACGTCACCGCCGGCGCGGCCGGCCGCAGCCTGTACGCCTTCTCCGCCCCGGACTCCTACGAGGGCCACGAGCACAAGACCGACTCCGTGGCCTCCTTCGTCAACACCAAGGACGGCAAGGTCGACGAGACCGTCGCCTGGTCCCGGGTGCGGTACCTGAACTACTCCTTCCTGCGCGTGGACGTCACGCCCGCCCCCAGGGGCCGGCAGACCACGCTGAAGGTGTCGGGCATCGCCGAGACCGGCAACCGCATCGACCACTTCACGGTGTCCCGCAAGGCCCAGTAGCCCCTGGCGCGGGCGGTCCTCACAGGCGCTTGAGGACCGCCCGCTTGGCCAGGGTGAACTCCTCGTCCGTGAGCACCCCGTCACGGTGCAGCTCGCCCAGCTCGCGCAGCCGGCGCAGCAGGGCGTCGTGGTCGTCCCCGGCCCGCTCCCCGGCCGGCTGCGGCGGGATCCTCCGCGGGTCCGGCCCGGCCGCCGAGGGGTGCGGCAGGCGCGCCTGCACGGCCGCCGCCACCAGGGCCGTCAGCGGGTCCTTCCGGAAGCCCCACAGCTCCACCGCGTTCGGGTCGTACTTGGGCGGCGCGGTGACCGGGGCGCCGCGCACCAGGAACCGCAGATGGCCGTTCTCCAGGCCGGCCGCCGGCTGCCACTCCACCCCGGTGATGTCCCCGAGGGGGATCGTGCGCGGGCCGGCGGAGGCCTTGGCGCCCTCCGTCTTCCAGTTCCACTCCAGCCGCACCCGCTCCCCGTCGAAGCCCGCCGTGCCGTCCCCGGCCGACACCGACACCGGCAGCGACGGGCCCGGCAGCAGGTAGGAGCCGGACGGTTCCGGGGACACCCCCGCCAGCGCCAGGGCCCTGCGCAGCTCGTCGGCGACGTACTCGGCGACGCCGTACCGGTCCGGCTCCACGGCCAGCTGGTACGGGTCGTGCGGCTCGGTGAGCCGGCCGGCGGTGGCCTGGAGCAGCGGGTCGGCGCCGTCGCGCAAGCGCAGCCTGAGCCGCCCCGCCTTCCGGCCCTGTTCGAACGAGACACCGGCCAACGCCTGAAGCGGTACGGCGAGTTCCCCCAGCTCGCGGCGGAGCAGGCCCACGTTCCTGTCCCGGCCCGGGGTGAGGCGCAGGGTGTCGCCGTCGAAGGCCCAAGTGCCGTCCTTCTGGATGATTTCCGCCATGCGGGGATTGTTCCACCCGGTCTGCGGGACAGTGGTCTCGACCATGTCAGATGGTCACCCCTTCCGAAGGGAGTGCTTGTGAGACGGAACCACAGCACGACTCCCCGCTTGTCCCGGGTCCTCGGATCCCTGCTGCTGCTCGCGGCGGCCGGCGTCGTCACCCTCGGCGCGGCCCCCTCGGCGCAGGCCGCCGCCCCGGTCCCGCTGGACCGGGTGGTCCCGGCCCCCGCCTCGGTCACGCCGGGCGGAACGCCGTACCGCATCACCCGGGACACCCGGGTCCGCGTCGACGGAACCGCCGAGGTCCGCCGCATCGGCGCCTATCTGGCCGGCCTGCTCCGCCCGGCCACCGGCTACCCGCTGCCGGTCACCGACCAGGGCACCGGCGGTATCCGACTCGCCCTGGCGCAGGGCGACTTCGGTGCCGAGGGCTACCGGCTGCACAGCGGCGCGGACGGTGTCACCCTCACCGCCCGCACCCCCGCCGGGCTCTTCCACGGCGTCCAGACGCTGCGTCAGCTCCTCCCGGCCGCCGTCGAGAAGGGGACCGTGCAGCCCGGGCCCTGGCCGATCGCCGGCGGCACCGTGCAGGACCACCCGCGCTACGCCTACCGGGGCGCCATGCTGGACGTCGCCCGGCACTTCTTCACGGTCGCCCAGGTCGAGCGCTACATCGACCAGTTGGCCCTCTACAAGATCAACGAGCTGCACCTGCACCTGAGCGACGACCAGGGCTGGCGCATCGCCGTCGACTCCTGGCCGCGCCTGGCCTCCTACGGCGGCTCCACCCAGGTCGGCGGCGGCCCCGGCGGCTTCTACACCAAGGCCGACTACCGGGAGATCGTCCGGTACGCGGCCTCCCGCTACCTGGAGGTCGTGCCCGAGATCGACATGCCCGGCCACACCAACGCGGCCCTCGCCTCCTACGCGCAGCTCAACTGCGACGGGGTGGCGCCCCCGCTGTACACCGGCACCCAGGTCGGCTTCAGCTCGCTGTGCGTGCCCCGGCAGGTCACCTACGACTTCGTGGACGACGTGATCCGGGAGCTGGCCGCCCTCACCCCCGGCCGCTACCTGCACATCGGCGGCGACGAGGCGCACTCCACGAGCCACACCGACTACGTCGCCTTCATGGACCGCGTGCAGCCGGTCGTCGCCTGGTACGGCAAGACGGTCATCGGCTGGCACCAGCTCGCCGGCGCGCACCCGGCCCGCGGTGCCCTCGCCCAGTACTGGGGCCTGGACGGCACCAGCGCGGCGGAGAAGGAGCAGGTCGCGCAGGCCGCCCGGAACGGCACGGGCCTGATCCTGTCCCCGGCCGACCGGGTCTACCTCGACATGAAGTACACGAGCGACACCAGGCTCGGCACCAGGTGGGCGGGCCTGGTGGAGGTGAGGCGCTCCTACGACTGGAACCCCGGCGCCTACCTGCCGGGAGTCCCGGACACGGCGATCCGGGGCGTCGAGGCGCCGCTGTGGACCGAGACCCTGGCCCGGTCCGCCGACCTGGAGTACATGGCGTTCCCGCGCCTGGCCGGTGCCGCCGAGCTGGGCTGGTCACCGGCGGCCACGCACGACTGGGAGGCCTACCGGGCGCGGCTGGCCGCCCAGGCCCCGCGCTGGGACGCCCTCGGCATCCACTACTACCGGTCGCCCCAGGTGCCCTGGCCGACCCGCTGACCACCTGCCGACGGGCACCCCGGAGGACCGTACTCCGGGGTGCCCGTCCGTCCGGGGTGCCGTCAGAGGCCGGCGATGGGGTTCTTCAGGGTGCCGACCAGCTGGAGCGCGCCGGAGGGGTCGGCGAGGTCCACCATCTGGCGGTTGTTGCGCAGCTGGAGCCGGTTCAGGCAGGACAGGGCGAACTCTGGGGCGAACATGTCGTACTGGCGGAACCGGTCGGCCAGCTCCGGGTTGGCCTCCTGGTACTCGCGGGTGACCTCGGCGACCGTGCGCCAGAAGCCGTCCTCCGTCAGGATGCCGTCGGCGGCGAGGCGGGCGGCGAGGAAGCGGAAGAAGCAGTCGAAGACGTCCGTGAAGACCGACAGCAGTTTCGTGTCCTCGGGGACCTCGACGCGGATCCGCCGCACCTCCGGCGGCAGGGCCGCGTCCGGGTCCATGACGGCGATCTCCTCGGCTATGTCCTTGTAGACCGCCCGCTGCACGGCGCCGTCCTTCAGCACCAGCACGACGTTCTCGCCGTGCGGCATGAACACCAGGTCGTAGGCGTAGAAGCTGTGCAGCAGCGGGACGTAGTAGGCCCGCAGGTACTGCCGCAGCCACTCGGCCGGAGGCAGGCCGGAGCGCTCGATCAGCGCGCCCGCGAGGGAGGCGCCCCGGTGGTCGACGTGCAGCAGGGAGGCCATGGTCGCGAGGGTCTCGCCGTCCCGCAGCGAGGGCACCGGGCTCTCCCGCCACAGCGCGGCCAGCATCTTGCGGTACGGCGAGTAGCGGTCGGTGGCCCGCTCGTACTCCAGGTGCCGGTAGCCGACGGCGGCCCGCTCCCGGATGATCGACAGGCCGGTGGACTTCAGTACCGGGTCGCTGTCGATGAGCCGGGCCAGCCAGTCGTTGATCGCCGGGGTGGCCTCCATGTAGGTGGCCGACAGACCGCGCATGAAGCCCATGTTGAGCACCGACAGGGCCGTCTTCACGTAGTGCTTGTGCGGGGCGCTGGTGTTGAAGAAGGTCCGGATCGACTGCTGGGCCAGGTACTCGTCGTCGCCCTCGCCGAGGCAGACCAGCAGCTCACGGGCGACCTCGGCGGCGAACGTGACGCTCAGCTTGTTCCACCACTGCCAGGGGTGGACCGGGATGAACAGGTACTCGGCCGGGTCCAGGCCCCGGCCGGTGAGGACGGCACGGAACCGCTCCACCGTCTTCTCGCCCAGCTCCTCCCGCAGGAACGACTCGTACTCGATGCCGGCGCCGGCCGTGAAAGCGGCCCGCGAGCGGTGCGCGGCCAGCCACACCAGCCGGACGGGGCTCGCCGTCTCGGGGGCGTACGACAGGTACTCGTGGATCCCGAAACCGAGCCGCCCGTTGTTGGCGACGAAGCACGGGTGGCCCTCGGTCATCCCGGCCTCGACCTCCTGGAAGCCGCTCCGGGCCAGCTCGGCGGAGGTCACCTGCGGCTTGGTGAGCTTGTAGCAGGTGCCCGACAGTGTCGAGGAGATCTCCTCCAGGTACACCGGCAGGATCTCGTCGCTCAGCCCCAGCGACTCCTTCAGCTCGATGAAGAAGTCCAGCGCGGCCAGCGGGAGTTCGGTGCCGTCGCGGTGCCGGGTGACGGAGTCCGGGTCGATCTCCCAGTGGTCCAGGGCCCGCCGTACGGCGCTGAACCGGTAGCTGGTGAGCCCGTCGTCGCTGCGGACGACGTACCGGTCGCCGTCCTCCTCCGGGGTGATCAGGCGCTCGTGCGCGAACTCGGCGAGCGCCTTGCGCAGCAGCAGCCGGTTGGCGGTCGCCCAGCGCCCGGGCGACAGATGGGCCACGGCGTCGGCGAGGGTCATGCGGCCACCGCCTTCTCGAACTGCTCGCGGGTGCAGAAACTCAGCAGCGCCCGCTTCTCCGGCTTGTCGATCTCCCGCTCGGGCACGAAGCCGACGGCCGCGTTCAGGGCGTGCACGGCCGTGTTGCGCACGTCCGGCTCGACGACGACCCGCCGCACCGACGGGTCCTCGAAGAGACGGAACATCACGGCGGTGATGACCGACCTGGTGAACCCGTGCACGGGGGAGTCGGTGGCCGGCACCAGGAAGTGCATCCCGACGTCCCCGGACCGCGGCTCGTACAGCCCGACCAGCTCCCGGTGCGCGGGGTCGTAGTGCTCCATCAGGAACGCGGGCGTGCCGTCCCTGGTGAGACCGAGCAGCGCGTGGTGGTGCTCGTCCGCCGCGATCTCCATGTAGGCGCGTTCGACGTCTTCCAGCTTCGCGTCCTGCATCATCCAGAACGCGGCCTTGGGGTGGGTGACCCACTGGTGCAGGAGCTCGGCGTCCTTCAGGGGATCGAGGGGGCGGAACGTGAAGGTCATACGGCGAACTCCTGGAAGGCGATGGTCTTCTCGACCGGGTAGTACTCCGTGCCGAGCAGCTCACGGATGATGTACGCGTTGCGGTACGCGCCCATGCCCAGGTCGGGGCTGGTGACGCTGTGCGTGTGGACGCCGGCGTTCTGCAGGAAGACCCCGCGGCCGGTGACGTCGACGGCGTAGTTGCGGGCGACGTCGAAGCGGCCGTGCCCGTCGAAGCGGAGGCGGTCCCGGACCGGGTCCAGGAAGGCCGGCGGGGTGTAGTGGTAGCCGGTGGCCAGGACCAGGCCCTCGGTGCGGATCTCGAAGTCCTTGCCCTGCTCGTCCTGGTGGAAGCCGAGCGTGTAGGTGCCGTCCTGGTACGTCGCCGTGCGCAGCGTGGAGTTCGTGAGCAGCCGGGTGGGCACCGGACGGTCGCCGCTCTCGACGTTCTTCTGGTACAGCAGGTCGAAGATCGAGTCGATGAGGTCCGAGTTGATGCCCTTGAACAGGCCCTTCTGCTGCTTCTCCAGCCGGTAGCGGGTCTCCTCGGGCAGCGCCCGGAAGTAGTCGACGTAGTCCGGGGAGGTCATCTCCAGGGTCAGTTTGGTGTACTCCAGCGGGAAGAACCGCGGGGAGCGGGTGACCCAGTTGAGCTGGTAGCCGTGGACGTCGATCTCGGCGAGCAGCTCGAAGTAGATCTCGGCCGCGCTCTGCCCGCTGCCGACGATCGTGACGGACCTCTTCTTCAGCAGCTCCGCCTTGCGGTGCACGTACCGGGAGGTGTGCAGGAAGTCCCCGCCGAGCCCCCGGCACGCCTCCGGCACGAAGGGGACCGTGCCGGTGCCGAGCACCAGGTGCCGGGCGCGGTAGGTGTCCCCGGCCTCGGTGCGGACGACGTACAGCTCGTCCTCGTACGTCACCTCGGTGACCGTGGTGCCGAAGCGGATGCTGCTCAGCTGCCCCGCGGCCCAGCGGCAGTAGTCGTCGTACTCGACCCGCAGCGGGTAGAAGTTCTCGCGGATGTAGAATGAGTACAGTCTGCCCTTCTCCTTCAGGTAGTTCAGGAAGGAGTACGGCGAGGTCGGGTCGGCCAGGGTGACCAGGTCCGACATGAACGGGGTCTGGAGGTGGGCGCCGTCCAGGAACATGCCGGCGTGCCACTCGAAGTCGGGCTTGGACTCCAGGAAGACGCCGTCCAGCTCGGCGATCGGCTCGGTCAGGCAGGCGAGGCCGAGGTTGAAGGGGCCGAGCCCGATCCCCACGAAGTCGTGGGTCGTGCTGTGGGCTTCAGGACGCGCGGTCAAGGGACTCTCCCAGGTACTGCTCGGCGTGGCCGGCGATCAGATCGAGGACGGCGGCGATGTCGGCCGTCCGTGTCTCGGGGTTGAGCAGGGTGAACTTCAGGTAGTGGCGGCCGGCCACCTTGGTGCCCGCGACCACGGCGTCACCGGAGGCGAACAGGGCCTTGCGGGCGTGGAGGTTGGCGCGGTCGATCTCGGCGGGGTCGGTGACGGCGGCCGGGACGTAGCGGAAGACGAGGGTGGACAGGCTGGGCTCGACGACGACGTCGTAGCGGGGGTCGGCGGCCAGCAGCTTCCAGCCCTCCCGGGCCAGGTCGCACACCTCGTCGAAGAGCTGCCCGACGCCGTCGGCGCCCATCGTGCGCAGCGTCATCCACAGCTTGAGGGCGTCGAAGCGGCGGGTGGTCTGGAGCGACTTGTCCACCTGGTTGGGAATACGTTCCTGCACCATGCGGCGCGGGTTGAGGTACTCCGCGTGGTAGGTGGCGTGCCGCAGCGTGGCCGCGTCCCGGACCAGCACGGCGGAGGAACTGACCGGCTGGAAGAAGGACTTGTGGTAGTCGACGGTGACCGAGTCGGCGCGCTCGATGCCGTCGATGCGGTCCCGGTACTTCAGGGAGGCGAGCAGTCCGCAGCCGTAGGCCGCGTCCACGTGCATCCAGACGCCGTACTGGGCGCACAGTCCCGCGATCTCCGGCAGCGGGTCGATGGAGCCGAAGTCGGTGGTGCCGGCGGTGGCGACGACGGCCATGGGGACCAGGCCGTCGCTCGCGCAGCGCTCCAGTTCGCGGGCGAGGGCGACCGTCTGCATGCGCTTGTCGTGGTCGACGGGGATCGAGACGACGGCGTCCGGGCCGAGGCCGAGCAGTTTCGCGGACTTCTTCACGCTGAAGTGGCTCACCTCGGAGGCGAAGACGCGCAGCCTGCCGAGGGAGTTCCCCTCTTCCCACCCTGTCCGCCCCGGCTTGGCCTCCTCCCTCGCCAGCAGCAGTGCCTGGAGGTTGGACTGGGTGCCCCCGGAGGTGAAGACGCCGTCGGCGGCCGGGCCGAGGCCGATGCGGGCGGCCGTCCAGTCGATGAGCCTGCGCTCGATGAGGGTGCCGCCGGCCGACTGGTCCCAGGTGTCCAGCGAGGAGTTGACCGCGGAGAGCACGGCCTCGCCGAGCACCGCGGGGATGACGACCGGGCAGTTGAGGTGGGCGAGGTAGCGGGGGTGGTGGAAGTAGACCGCGTCCCGGAGGTAGACGTCCTCCAGTTCGTCCAGCACGGCGGTGGTGTCGCCCAACGGGCGGTCCAGGTCGATCGCGTCGATGGCGGGGGAGAGGGCGTCCACGGTGACGCCGGTGAACGGACGGTCGGTGGTGGCGAGTTTGGCCGCCACCCGCTCGACTCCTTCGGTCACGGAGCGGCGGTAGTGCTCCGCGGTGAGGCCATTGAGCAGGTGCGAGCGCATGTGGGGGTCCTCCGAGGGGACGGTCCGTGCGGGATCAACTTAGGTTAGCCTAACCTAACTTCACGGGCTCGGGGCGCCCCTCTCCAGGAGCGGTGTCACGGAAGGGGTGCGCCCGCTGCTACTCCGCGGCCCGGAGCTGTTCCTCCGTCATGCCCCGCCGCCAGTAGCCGACGAAGGTGACGCGCCGCCGGTCCACCCCGCGCTCGCCGACGAAGTGCCGCCGCAGCGCCTTCACCCGGCCCGACTCGCCCGCGAGCCACACGTACGCCCGCCCGGTGTCCGGCAGCCGGGCGGCCCGTACGGCGTCGACGGCCATGGGGGACCCGTCGTGCCGTACGAGCCACGTGATCTCCGCGTCCGCCTCCGTGCGCACGTCCTGGACGTCACCGGCGTGCGGGACCTCCAGCCAGGCCCGGACCCGGGTACCGGCGGGCAGGGACTCCAGGATGGCGGTCGCGGCGGGTACGGCGGTCTCGTCGGCGCACAGCACGACGAGCCCGGTGTCCTCGGGCGGGCGGAACCGGATCGCCCGGTTGTCGGCGACGGCGGGCCCGAGCAGCAGCACCCGGTCGCCGGCGGCGGCCCGCGCGGCCCAGCGGGAGGCCGGTCCGGCGGGCGCGGCGGCATCCGGTCCGACACCGTGCAGCGCGAAGTCGATGTCGACCTCGTCGGGGTCCCGGCGCAGCGCCCGGAGCGTGTACGAGCGCATCACCGCGCGCACGTCGTCCGGCAGTTCCCGCCAGCCCTGCCACCAGCTGTCGCCCAGCTCCAGTGGCACGACGGGTTCGGTCTGCCCGGGATGCGGGAGGAAGAGGGACAGCGACTGGTCCCGTCCGTCCGAGTGGAAGGCGTGCAGATCGGCTCCGCCGAAGGTGACCCGGACCAGGGACGGACCGAGCCGCCTCGTCCGTACGACCTGAAGAGCGAAGAAACGGAACGGGGCGGCTACGGCCGTCGTCATGTGGGCTCCTGAGAGTGGGGGTTCAGGGCTCTGTGAGGGGTTTCGCCGGGGGTCAGCCGACCTTCTCGGCCTTCTCCAGGGCCTCGGCCAGATTCGTCAGCAGCGGCACGCACTTGTCGTACGACAGGATCGGCTCGGGGGAACGGGAGACGACCTGCCCGGCCTTGACCGCGGGCAGCTTCTTCCACGTGGCCTTGGTGATGTCGGCGGGCTGGATGGCCGAGGAGCGGTCGTCCATCATGATGATGTCGGCCTGGTACTTGTCGACGTTCTCCCAGCTGAGCGACTCGTACCAGCCGCCGCCCTGCTTCTTGGCGCTCTCCGGCGGCTCCACGAAGTTCACGCCGAGGGACTTGAAGTACTCCAGGTCGATGGAGAGGTTGGTGCCGGAGACGTAGAACAGCTGGTCGCTGGCGCTGCCGGCCATCACCTTGAGGTTCGGCTTGGCCTTGGCGGCCGCGCGCAGCCGGGCGGCGGCGTCCTCGAAGCGCTTCCTGGCGTCGGTGACCTTCGCCGCCTTCATGTCCGCGCCGAGCGACTCCGCGAGCTCCCACATGCGCTGCAGCGGCTGGGTGAGCTGACGGTCGTAGACGGAGATGCCGACGCTGGGGGCCAGCTGGGCGATCTTCTTCTTCGACTCCTCGGGGACGTACCAGAGGGTGCCGGCGGCGTCGAACATCGTGGTGATGAGCACGTCCGGGGCGAGCGAGGCGTACTTCTCGATGCTGAACTGGCCCCAGGCGTTGCCGAGGACCGTCACCTTGCTGATGTCCATGTCGCCGGCCTGGACGTCGGGCTTGCCGGCGGTCGTCCTCGTCGGACCGAAGACGCCCTTCACCTGGATGCCGTAGTCGTACAGCGCGGCGCCGACACCGGTGAACGCGACGACGTTCGCGGGGACCTTGTCCAGCTTCACGGTCGTGCCGCGGTCGTCCTTGAAGGACCAGGGCCCCGACTTCCCGGACTTCCCCTGAGCGCCCGAGCCGCTGTCTTTGCCCTTGTCGTCCCCGCAGGCGGCGAGCGCGGCACCGAGACCGAGGGCGCCGCCGGCGGCGAGCAGGCCGCGGCGAGTGACATGGGTGGCACGGGCAAGGGGCATGGGTATGACTGCTTTCGAACGGGGCGAAGCGCCCGTCGGACAAGTTCCAAGGTAGGTTAGCCTAACCTCAGCTGATGTCCAGGGGGCGGATACCTGCCCGTCCGGCCGGTGCGCGCGTCGCGGACGGCTCCCGGACGGCCCGGAGTTGGCGGTACGTCACCGCGGCGGCCGCACACACGACACGGGACCGGCAGCCGTGTGCTGCCGGTCCCGTGCGGGGTGAGCGTCCCGTCAGCTCACCAGGCCCAGTTCGCGCGCGATCAGCATGCGCTGGACCTCGCTCGTGCCCTCGCCGATCTCCAGGATCTTGGAGTCGCGCCACATGCGGGCCACCGGGTACTCGTTCATGAAGCCGTAGCCGCCGTGGATCTGGGTGGCGTCGCGGGCGTTGTCGACGGCGACCGTGGAGGAGTGCAGCTTGGCCAGGGCCGCCTCCTTCTTGAAGGGTTCGCCGGCCACCAGACGGCTGGCCGCGTCCCGCCAGGCCAGGCGGGCCGTGTGGGCCTTCATCTCCATGTCGGCGATCTTGAACTGGATGGCCTGGTTCGCGCCGATGGGCCTGCCGAAGGCGTGGCGTTCCTTGGCGTACTTCACCGACTCGTCCACACAGCCCTGGGCCAGGCCGGTGGCGAGCGCGGCGATCGCGATGCGGCCCTCGTCCAGGATGCGCAGGAACTGGCCGTAACCCCGGCCCCGCTCGCCCAGCAGGTTGGCGGCGGGCACCCGGACGTCGGCGAAGGACAGCTCGCGGGTGTCGGAGGCGTTCCAGCCGACCTTCGAGTACGGCGCCGCCACCGTGAAGCCCGGCGTGCCGGACGGGACGATGATCGCCGAGATCTCCGGCCTGCCGTCCGGCTTGCGGCCGGTCACGGCGGTCACCGTGACCAGGCCCGTGATGTCCGTACCCGAGTTGGTGATGAAGCACTTCGTGCCGTTGATCACCCACTCGTCGGTGTCCGGGTCCAGCCGGGCCGTCGTACGGGTCGCCCCCGCGTCGCTGCCGCCGTCGGGTTCCGTGAGGCCGAACGCGCCCAGGATCTCTCCGGAACAGAGCCGGGGCAGCCACTGCCGCTTCTGCTCCTCCGTGCCGAAGAGGTGGACCGGCATCGCGCCCAGCGACACCCCCGCTTCCAGCGTGATGGCCACCGAGGAGTCGACGCGGGCCAGCTCCTCCAGCGCGATGCCGAGGGCCAGATAGTCGCCGCCCATCCCGCCGTACTCCTCCGGGAACGGCAGCCCGAACAGGCCCATGCGGCCCATCTCGCGGACGATCTCGTACGGGAACTCGTGCCGCTCGTAGAAGTCGCCGATCTTGGGCGCCACGACGTCGTGCGCGAACTGCTCGACCGTACGGCGGAGTTCCTCCAGCTCGGGGCTGAGGCGGTGGTCCATGCTGATCACTGGTCCTTGTGGGAGAGAGCGCGGACGGTACGGGACGGGCTGGGCCGGCCCAGCTGTTCGGCCATCCACACGCTCGTGGCGGTCAGACGGCCGAGGTCGACCCCCGTCTCGATGCCGAGCCCGTGCAGCATCCAGACGAGGTCTTCGGTGGCGAGGTTGCCGGTGGCGGACCTGGCGTACGGGCAGCCGCCCAGTCCGCCCGCGGAGGCGTCGACCGTGGTGACGCCGTGCTGCAGCGCGGCCAGCGTGTTGGCGAGCGCCTGACCGTAGGTGTCGTGGAAGTGCACGCCGATCACGTTCGTCGGCACACCCTCCTCGTTCAGCAGGGAGAGCAGTTCGAGCACATGGCCCGGGGTGGCCACCCCGATCGTGTCGCCGAGGCTCAGCTCGTCGCAGCCCATGTCCCGCAGGGCCGTGCAGACGCGCGCCACCTGGTGCAGCGGCACCGCGCCCTCCCACGGGTCGCCGAAGCACATCGACACATAGCCGCGCACGTGCACGCCCCGGTCCTTGGCCTGCCGCACCACCGGCTCGAACACCGCGAGGGACTCGTCCAGCGTGCGGTTGAGGTTGGCCTTGGCGAAGGACTCGGTGGCACTGGCGAACACGGCGACGCGGTCGGCGCCGAGGGCCAGCGCCCGGTCCAGCCCGCGCTGGTTGGGCACCAGCACCGGAAGGTCGGCGCCCAGCTCCCGGACCAGCGGGAACAGCTCCTCGGCGTCCGCCAGCTGCGGCACCCACTTGGGGTGCACGAAGCTCGTCGCCTCGATCGTGGTCAGGCCCGCCCCGGCCAGCCGGCGGATGAACTCCGCCTTCACCTCGGTCGGTACGGCCGTCTTCTCGTTCTGCAGCCCGTCGCGCGCGCCGACCTCGTGGATCCGCACCCGCGCGGGCAGGGCCGGGGCCGGTACGACCATGGGAAGTTCTCCGGCGGTCACTGCGCCACCTCCTCGTGCGGTGCGACGACGGCCAGCACCTGGTCCATGGCGACCGTGGTGCCCGGCGTCACGTCCAGCTCGGCGACCGTGCCGGCGTGCGGGGCGGAGATGACGTGCTCCATCTTCATCGCCTCGACCACCAGCAGGCTCTGCCCGGCGGCGACCTCGTCCCCGACGGCCACCTTCACCACCGTCACCGTGCCCGGCATGGGCGCGGTCAGCGAGTCGGCGCCCGCGTGGGCCGAGCGGTTCAGGGACGCGGCGACCGGGTCGTGGTCGCGCACGTGCCAGGCGTCCCCGTCACGGCCCAGCCAGTCACCGGCGCGGCGGAAGGTGTGCCGGACGCCGTCGAGGGTGACGGACACCCGGTCCCCGGTGACCGCGTGGGAACCCCGGGGGGTGTGGGTCACCGGTTCCTGCACCCGCAGCGGGAAGGACGGCGGCTTCGGGGTGCCGCCCAGGCGCCAGCCGCTCGGCACCGAGAAGGGGTCGGTCCAGCCCTCCGCGCGCGGGTGCAGCGCCGCCAGCCGCACGGCCGCCGCCGCCTCGTACACCTCCTCGGGCACCTCGGCGGGGACCAGCTCGTCCACCACCCGCTCGACCAGCCCGGTGTCCAGCTCGCCGGCCACCACCGCCGGATGGGCCAGCAGCCGGCGCAGGAAGCCCGCGTTGGTCTGCACGCCCAGCGTGACCGTCTCCGCGAGGGCCGTGCGCAGCCTGCGCAGCGCCGTCGCGCGGTCGGGGCCGTAGGCGATCACCTTGGACAGCATCGGGTCGTACAGGCTGCCCACCTCGGTGCCCTCGCTCAGCCCCGAGTCGGTGCGGACACCGTCGCCCTGCGGCTCGTCCAGCAGCAGCACCGTGCCACCGGACGGGAGGAACCCGCGCGCGGGGTCCTCGGCGCAGATCCGGGCCTCCACCGCGTGCCCGGTCAGCCGCAGGTCCTCCTGCGCGAAGCCCAGCCGCTCCCCGGCCGCCACCCGCAGCTGCCACTCGACCAGGTCGAGCCCGGTGACGAGTTCGGTGACCGGGTGTTCCACCTGGAGGCGGGTGTTCATCTCCATGAAGTAGTACGACGAGGGGTCGCCGCCCGGCACGATGAACTCCACCGTGCCCGCGCCGCGGTACCCGCACGAGCGGGCCGCCTGCACGGCCGCCGCGCCCATCGCGGCCCGGGTCCCCTCGTCCAGGAGGACGCTCGGCGCCTCCTCGATGATCTTCTGGTGGCGCCGCTGGAGGGAGCACTCGCGCTCGCCGAGGTGGACCACGTTGCCGTGGCCGTCGGCCAGTACCTGGATCTCGATGTGCCGGGGCCGGTCGACCCACCGCTCCACCAGCAGGGTGTCGTCGCCGAAGGAGGCGCGGGCCTCGCGGCGGGCGGCGGCGATCTCCTCCTCCAGCACGCTCATGTCCCGCACCAGCCGCATGCCCTTGCCGCCACCGCCGGCGGACGGCTTCAGCAGCACGGGCGCCCCCAGTTCGCGGGCCGCCGCGGCCAGTTCGGGGTCGCGCCCGCCGGGTACCACCGGCACCCCGGCCGCCTTCACCGTCTCCTTGGCACGGATCTTGTCGCCCATGAGCGCGATCGCGTCCGCCGGCGGGCCGATGAAGACCAGCCCCGCCTCCTCGCACGCGCGCGCGAAGCCCGCGTTCTCGGCGAGGAAGCCGTACCCCGGGTGGACGGCCTGGGCGCCGGTGCGGGCGGCGGCCTCCAGCAGCCGCTCCACCGACAGATAGCTCTCGGCGGCCGGCGCCGGACCGATCCGTACCGCCGTGTCGGCCGCCCGGACGTGCCATGCGTCGGCGTCGGCGTCGGAGAAGACCGCCACCGAGCGCACGCCCAGCGAGCGGAGCGTACGGATGACGCGTACGGCGATCTCGCCCCGGTTGGCCACCAGCACTGTGTCGAACACGGTTCCCCTCCTCACATCCGGAAGACGCCGAACTGGGGCTCTCCCAGGGGCGCGTTGGCGCAGGCCGTCAGGGCCAGACCGAGGACCTGACGGGTGTCCAGCGGGTCGATCACGCCGTCGTCCCACAGGCGGGCGGTGGCGTAGTAGGCGTTGCCCTGGCGCTCGTACTGCGCGCGGATGGGCGCCTTGAAGGCCTCTTCCTCCTCGCCCGGCCACTCCTCGCCGCGCGCCTCCAGCTGGTCGCGCTTGACGGTGGCGAGGACGCTGGCGGCCTGCTCGCCGCCCATGACGGAGATCTTGGCGTTGGGCCACATCCACAGGAAACGGGGGGAGTAGGCCCGGCCGCACATCGAGTAGTTGCCCGCGCCGTAGGAGCCGCCGACGACGACCGTCAGCTTCGGCACGCGCGTGCAGGCCACCGCGGTCACCATCTTGGCGCCGTGCTTGGCGATGCCGCCCGCCTCGTAGTCCTTGCCGACCATGAAGCCGGAGATGTTCTGCAGGAACACCAGCGGGATGCCGCGCTGGTCGCACAGCTCGATGAAGTGGGCGCCCTTCTGCGCGGACTCGGCGAACAGGATGCCGTTGTTGGCGACGATCCCGACCGGGTGGCCGTGGATCCGGGCGAACCCGGTGACCAGGGTCTGCCCGAACTCGCTCTTGAACTCGGCGAACCGGGAGCCGTCGACCACGCGCGCGATGATCTCGCGGACGTCGTAGGGGGTGCGGGAGTCGACCGGGACGGCGCCGTACAGCCCGTGGGGATCGACCTTGGGCTCGACGGACGGCTGGACCTCCCAGGGCAGGGAGCGCCGGGCGGGCAGCGTGGCCACGATGTTCCGGACGATCCTCAGGGCGTGCGCGTCGTCCTCCGCGAGGTGGTCGGTGACCCCGGAGATCCGCGAGTGCACCTCGCCGCCGCCCAGCTCCTCGGCGGTGACGACCTCGCCGGTGGCCGCCTTCACCAGGGGCGGCCCGCCGAGGAAGATCGTGCCCTGGTTGCGGACGATCACGGCCTCGTCGCTCATCGCCGGGACGTACGCCCCGCCGGCCGTGCAGGACCCGAGGACGGCCGCGATCTGCGGGATGCCGGCGCCGGACATCCGGGCCTGGTTGTAGAAGATCCGGCCGAAGTGGTCCCGGTCCGGGAAGACCTCGTCCTGCATCGGCAGGAAGGCCCCGCCGGAGTCGACCAGGTAGACGCACGGCAGCCGGTTGTCCAGGGCCACCTCCTGCGCGCGCAGGTGCTTCTTCACCGTCATCGGGTAGTACGTGCCGCCCTTGACCGTGGCGTCGTTGGCCACGATCACGCACTCGCGCCCGCTGACCCGGCCGATCCCGGCGATCACCCCGGCGGCCGGGGCCTGCCCGTCGTACATCCCGTCGGCCGCGAGCGGGGCCAGCTCCAGGAAGGGCGAGCCCGGGTCGAGCAGCGTGTCCACCCTGTCCCTCGGCAGCAGCTTGCCGCGCGCGGTGTGCCGCGCCCGTGCCTTCTCGCCGCCGCCGAGGGCCGCAGCGGCCAGCTTGGCGCGCAGCTCCTCCACGAGGGCGAGATGGGCCTGTTCATTGGCCCGCCAGGCCTCCGACGCGGGGTCTGCCGCGCTCGTCAGCTCCGGTGCCTCCTGCATCCTGCGGTCCCCTCACCCGGTTGTTCGAACCTGTTAATGAGCGTTAACCATTTCCTTCAGGTTAACGACCGCTAACCTCGCTGTCTAGAATTGGCTGCATGGCCACCAGAACCGACGCCCCGACCCGCCGCGAGCAGATCCTCAAGGAGGCCGCCCGGCTCTTCGCCGAGCGCGGTTTCCACGGCGTCGGTGTCGACGAGATAGGCGCCGCCGTCGGCATCAGCGGCCCCGGTCTGTACCGGCACTTCCCGGGCAAGGACGCGATGCTCGCCGAGCTGCTGGTCGGCATCAGCGGGCAGCTGCTGACCGGTGCCAAGCGGCGGCTGGCCGAGGCCGACGGGGTGCCGGCGACCCGCATCCTCGACTCCCTGATCGAGGGCCACATCGACTTCGCCCTGGACGACCGCCCGCTCATCACCCTGCACGACCGCGAGCTCGACCGCCTGCGCGACAGCGACCGCAAGCTGGTGCGGCAGCTCCAGCGGCAGTACGTCGAACTGTGGGTGGAGGTGGTCCGCGAGGTGTATCCGGGCCTGACCGAGCCGGCCGCCCGCTCCGCCGTCCACTCGGTCTTCGGCCTGCTCAACTCCACCCCGCACCTCGGCCGCGCCGGCACCCTCCCCGGCCGCCAGACGACGGCGGCCCTGCTGCACCGGATGGCGCGGGGAGCGTTCGAGGCGGCCGGTGCGGAATAGCGGGTTCCGGCTGTTCCGGCGGGTCGGCGGCCGGATCTGATTCCCTCCGCCCCGGACGAGGGGGCCGTGGACACCGCCCGCGGCCGGAAGGGCGACGCCCCCGTCCTGACGCCCCGGCGTGACGAGCGTTACGGCGGAACCCCCCTGGACGGCGTTCCGTACTCACCGGTACGGTTGAGTGAGCAAGCGCTTAGACATGCCGATGTCAGGTACGTGGAGGTGGCGGCGTGCGCCGTACGGTGTTCAACGAGGATCACGAGGCGTTCCGGGAGACCCTTCGCGCCTTCATCGAGGCCGAGGTCGTACCGGTGTACGACGAGTGGTTCGCCGCCGGCCAGGCGCCGCGCGACTTCTACTACAAGCTCGGTGAGCTGGGCGTCTTCGGCATCAGCGTGCCCGAGGAGTTCGGCGGCGCGGGCCTGGACACCCACAAGTTCGAAGCGGTCATCTACGAGGAGACCGCCCGCGCGGGCATCAACTTCGGCGGCTCCGGCGTGCACGTGCTGCTCGCCCTGCCGTACATCAAGATGCTCGCCACCGACGAGCAGAAGAAGCGGTACCTGCCGAAGTTCGTCACCGGCGAGGAGATGTGGGCCATCGCGATGACGGAGCCGGGCACCGGTTCCGACCTCGCGGGCATGAAGACCACCGCCAGGCTGAGCGAGGACGGCACGCACTACGTCCTCAACGGCGCCAAGACCTTCATCACCGGTGGCGTGCACGCCGACAAGGTGATCGTCTGCGCCCGCACGGCCGCGCCGACCGCCGAGGACCGCCGTCACGGCATCTCCCTGTTCGCCGTGGACACCAAGTCCGAGGGCTACTCCGTCGGCCGCAAGCTGGACAAGCTCGGTCTGCGCACCTCCGACACCGCCGAGCTGGCGTTCGTCGACGTCAAGGTGCCGGTCGAGGACCTGCTCGGCGAGGAGAACAAGGGCTTCTACTACCTCGGCCACAACCTGGCCTCCGAGCGCTGGGGCATCGCCTTCGGCGCCTACGCGCAGGCCAAGGCCGCCGTCCGGTTCGCCAAGCAGTACGTGCAGGAACGCACCGTCTTCGGCAAGCCGGTCGCCCACTTCCAGAACACCAAGTTCGAGCTGGCCGCCTGCCAGGCCGAGGTGGACGCCGCCGAGGCCGTCGCCGACCGCGCGACGGAGGCCCTGGACGCCGGTGAGCTGACCCCGGCCGAGGCCGCCTCCGCCAAGCTGTTCTGCACCGAGGTCGCGCACCGCGTGATCGACCGCTGCCTCCAGCTGCACGGCGGCTACGGCTACATGAACGAGTACCCGATCGCCCGCCTGTACGCGGACAACCGCGTCAACCGCATCTACGGCGGCACCAGCGAGATCATGAAGACGATCATCGCCAAGGACATGGGCCTGTAAGGCCCGCGACACCGACACGCGATCACTGGCCGGTACAACTGACGCCATGAGCCAGGCACTCCAGGATCTCCTCGATCTGCTCGACCTGGAGCAGATCGAGGAGAACATCTTCCGCGGCCAGTCCCGCTCCGCAGTCGTCCCGCGCGTCTTCGGCGGGCAGGTCGCGGCGCAGGCACTGGTCGCCGCCGGGCGGACGGTCCCCTCGGACCGGCCCGCCCACTCCCTGCACGCCTACTTCCTGCGCCCCGGCGACCCGGGCGCGCCGATCGTCTACACCGTGGACCGCATCCGGGACGGCCGGTCCTTCACCACCCGCCGGGTGGTCGCCGTCCAGCACGGCAAGCCGATCTTCCACCTCTCGGCGTCCTTCCAGGTGTACGAGGAGGGGCTGGACCACCAGACGCCCATGCCCGCCGCGCCCGACCCGGCCACCCTGCCCACCTCCCACGAGCGGCTGCGCGGCTACGGCCACCTCGCGCCCGAGGTGGTGGAGCGGTTCCTGGAGGCACGCGAGGCGATCGACCTGAGGTACGTGGACGAGCCGCCGTACGGGCAGTACGGCGAGCCGCGCGAGCCGCACTCCCAGGTGTGGTTCCGCACCAACGGCAAGCTCCACGGCGCCGTGGACGAACCCCTGCTGCACGTCGTCCTCGCCACCTACGTCTCCGACATGACCCTGCTCGACTCCGTGCTGCTCGCGCACGGGCGCGGCGGCTGGGCCGTCGGCGACGTCGTCGGGGCCTCCCTGGACCACGCGATGTGGTTCCACCGGCCCTTCCGGGCCGACGAATGGCTGCTGTACGACCAGCAGTCGCCGTCCGCGCACGGCGGCCGCGGCCTCGGCCAGGCCCGTATCTACACCCAGGACGGACGGCTCGCCATCTCGGTCATCCAGGAGGGCGTGGTCCGCGTTCCGCGACCGGAGTGACCGGCGTGCCGTTCCAGGTGACGTGTGACACATGTGGGTCTAGGCTCTCTGAGTGAAAGCCGCAGCGAACGGCCTGCCCTGTGTACCCGGAGTACGAGGAGCCCGACGCCGTTTCGTCCAACCGGCTGCGGTGACATCTGTAAAGACCGCGCCGCCTTTCCCTCCCTCCACGAGCGGCGACGGCCATCCACCTCGCGCCTTCCGCCGGGAGCCGCGAGAGACGATGGAGATGGAAGGTATTCCCATGCGATCACAGCGCACGAGGCGTCTTGTCGCGTTGTCCGCCTCCGGCCTGCTGCTGGCCGGCGGAGCCGCGATCGGCACGGCCGGAGCCGCCTCTGCGGCGGACCACAGCGACCACAGCTCCTACAGCAGCAGCTGGGGAGACGACGACAACGGACGTCATGGCGACCACGACTGGTGGGGCGACGATGACGACGACTACGGCTACGGCGACCACGGCGACTACGGCGGCGACCACGGCGGCTATGGCGGTGACCACGGCGGCTACGGCGGTGACCACGGCGGCTATGGCGGCGACCACGGCGGCGGAGGCGGCCACGGAGGAGGTGGGCACGGTCACTGACCCGACCGGGTACTGACCGCGGCGTGCGGCCCCGGCAGCGGGACCGCACGTCACGCCTGTCATCCCGTCATACCCGTCACCCCGTCAGGCCAGACCCGCCTCGGCGAGCAGATACGCCGTCATGGGGTCGTAGTAGCGCGGGCTGACGACGTGGTCGTCCAGTGGCACGACGACCTGGACCGTGCCCTCGGACTCGGCGAGGAACAGCGCCGGGTCGTTGCAGTCGGCGTACCCGACGGAGTCGACGCCGTGCTGACCCGCGTACCCGGCCCAGCCGTGGTCGGCGACCACCAGGTCCGGCAGCGGCCGCCCCTCCCGCTCAAGTCCCGTCAGAATGGCCCGCATCGGCTCACCCGAGTGGGTGTGCCACAGCGACGCCCCGTGCTCCAGCACGGCCACGTCCGCGAACTGCATGACGTACCCCTCCTCCGTCTGCAGCCCGTCCGGGATGACCACGATCTCGCAGCCGGCGGCGCGCAACGCGGCGGCCGTGGCCCGGTGCACGTCCAGCAGACCGCCCGGGTGCCCGGTCGCGAACAGCACCCGCTGCCGTCCCCCGGCCGCCTTGCGCAGCCGCGCCGCCATCCGGTCCAGCGCGTCCACGGTCAGCTCGGGGTCGATGGTGTCCTGCCCGTACCGGTACTCCGGGTCGTCGTTGACACCCACCCGCTCGGCCATCACCGCGAGGACGTCCTGCTCGTCCGTCCAGCGGTCGCCCAGCTCCAGGCCGAGCCAGAAGCCCCGGACACCGTTGGCGAGCTGGCGGTAGTGGGAGAGGTTGTTCTCGCGGGGCGTGGCGACGTCCCCCGCGATTCGGGTGCGCACCAGGTGGTCGACGAGCTGGGCGCGGCTGGGTGTCCCGGGTATCGGCATGCCTCCCATTGTGAGGCAGCCCGTGGCCCGCGTCCTTGGCATACCGCCCGCTGGGACGGGGGTCACTCGGGGTCGCCCGGCCCTGTCCTCAGGTCCGCCGCAGCGCGAACCACAGCTCCATGCGGACGTCCGGGTCGTCCAGGTCGGCGGCCAACAGGGCGGCACAGCGGGCGATCCGCTGCCGCACGGTGTTGCGGTGCACGTCCAGCGCCACCGCCGTACGGTCCCAACTGCCGTGCAGGGACAGCCAGGTGCGCAGGGTGTCGGCCAGCGCGGCCTGCCCCGCGAGGGGGGCGAGCAGCGTACGGGCGTGCGTGTCGGCGTCCGCCCGCGGCACCAGGTCCTCCAGCGCCGGCCGGGCGGCGTGCCGGACCAGCGGGGTACGGGTCGCGCGGGCCCGGGCGAGGGCACGGGCGGCCTGGGTGTCGGCGGCCGGCCACTCCGGCGGCCCGGCCGCGGCGCTCACCCCGAGCGTCCAGCCGGGCTGCGGCTCGGGTTCCCGGTCCGCCGGCACCAGCACCCGTACGACGTCACCGGCGAGGTCGACGAGCGGCGAGCCCAGCGCGGCGCCGAGCGCCGAGGCGGCGACCGCGTCCGGGGTCTGCGCCTCCGGCCGTGCGTGGACGACGAGCCACTGCCCGGTGCCGAGCAGGGGGGCCACCTGCTCGGGCGGGGCGCCCAGCAGCAGCCGCACGAGCGCGGAGGACCGGGCCGCCCCGGCCCCGCTCTGGTGCTCACCGGTCAGCAGGGACAGCAGTACGGCGGCGACCGAGGCGATGGTGTGGTCCCCCGGGTCCCGCCGGGAAGCGGCCACGCCGAGCACGAAGCCGGCGCCGGCCCCGAGGGCGTAGACGGCGAGGTGGGTGGAGCCGTGGGTGTCGGTGGCGGAGGTGGGGTGCGGGCGGCCGGGGTCCGGCGCCGGCGCCGCTCCGGTCGCCGGCCGCACCACCGCGGCCAGCTCCGCCAGCGCCGTCCGCACGCCCTGCGGTGTCTCCCGGCCCGCATGCGCGACCTGCGTGCCGTCCGGCCCGTACAACACCGCGCGGCCGCCGAGGCGCTGGGCCAGCTGGCGCAGCACCGAGGGGACCGGATCCGGCCGGGCCGCGGCTGCCGCGAGGCTCTGCTGGGCCTCGGTGACCCGGCGCAGCTCGGCCAGCCGGGCCTGAGCCATCAGCTGCCACACCGCGCGGGCCACGCCGGAGAACGTGGTCTGCGGCGGGACCTCCAGTAGCGGCAGGCCGTGCCGCTGGCAGGCGGCGACCAGGGCGCGCGGGACCGTGTCGTGCACCGGGGCCAGCCCGAAGCCGAGGGCCGCCCCGCCCGCCGCCACGATCCGGGAGACGTAGCCGTCGAAGTACTCCTCCAGCCCCGGACCCATCCGACCGGGGGCGCCCCCGTCGGAGCCGGCCGCCTCCGGGACGTGCACCCCGGCGGTCAGCAGCAGCTCGCCGCCGAGCAGGTAGGGGTAGGGGTCGGCCATCTCCGAGGTGTGCGCCCAGTGGATCACGATCCCCGGATCCGCCGGCCCGGCGATCTGCCGCAGCGCGAGGTCCTCGCGGGCCAGCAGCGCCTGGAGGGGTACCGGTGGGGTCGGTGGGACTGCTGGGGCGATCGTTTCCGGCATGGTGTGCGTTTCCTCCATCCCGCCCCGTTCATATGGATGAAACGTACACTTCGCAGTCGCTTTCCGGCCACCTAGTGTCGGGTGGGCACGGCAGCCGCGGGTACGGGCGGATGTCCCCGCGAGCCGCTGCCGGCACATCCCCGAAGCATCTGCACGACACGCCACCGGACAGTGCGCGAAGGAGGGCCGCCTCATGGCCGTCGACTACACAGTGATCGTCGTCTATCTCGCCGGCATGCTGGCCATGGGCTGGTGGGGCATGCGCCGCGCCAGGTCCAAGAGCGAGTTCCTCGTGGCCGGCCGGCGCCTCGGGCCCGCCATGTACTCCGGCACCATGGCGGCGATCGTCCTCGGCGGCGCCTCCACCATCGGCGGGGTGGGCCTCGGCTACCAGTACGGCCTCTCCGGCGCCTGGATGGTCTTCACCATCGGCCTCGGTCTGCTCGCCCTGTCGGTCTTCTTCTCGGCGCGCATCGCCCGCCTGAAGGTGTACACCGTCTCCGAGATGCTCGACCTGCGCTACGGCGGGCGGGCCGGCGTCATCTCCGGCGTGGTCATGTGGGCGTACACCCTCATGCTCGCGGTGACCTCGACCATCGCCTACGCCACGATCTTCGACGTCCTGTTCGACATGAACCGGACCGTCGCGATCATCCTGGGCGGCTCGATCGTCGTCGCGTACTCCACCCTCGGCGGCATGTGGTCCATCACGCTGACGGACATGGTCCAGTTCGTGGTCAAGACGATCGGCGTGCTCCTGCTCCTGCTGCCGATAGCCGTCGTCAAGGCGGGCGGCTTCTCCGAGATGAAGGCCAAGCTGCCGACCTCGTACTTCGACCCGCTGGGCATCGGCGGCGAGACGATCTTCACCTACGTCCTGATCTACACGTTCGGCATGCTGATCGGCCAGGACATCTGGCAGCGCGTCTTCACCGCCCGCAGTGACAGGACCGCCAAGTGGGGCGGCACGGTGGCCGGAACCTACTGCCTGGCCTACGCCCTGGCCGGCGCGGTGATCGGCACCGCGGCCAAGGTGCTCTATCCCAAGCTGGGCAGCCCCGACGACGCCTTCGCCACCATCGTCAAGGACGAGCTCCCCGTCGGCGTGCGCGGCCTGGTCCTGGCCGCCGCCCTCGCCGCCGTGATGTCGACGTCCTCCGGCGCCCTGATCGCCTGCGCCACGGTCGCCAACAACGACATCTGGTCCCGCCTGCGCGGTGTCGTACGCCGCGACGGCGAGGACCACGACGAGGTCAGGGGGAACCGCGCCTTCATCCTGATCATGGGCCTGGCCGTGATCGGCACGGCGATCGCGCTGAACAACGTGGTCGAGGCGCTCACCGTCGCCTACAACCTCCTCGTCGGCGGCCTGCTCGTGCCCATCCTCGGCGGCCTGCTGTGGAAGCGCGGCACCGTCCAGGGCGCGCTGGCCTCCGTCGTCGTCGGCGGCCTCGCCGTCATCGGCCTGATGGCCGGCTACGGCATCCTCGCCAACGAACCCGTCTACTACGGCCTGCTGGCCTCCCTCGCGGCCTACGTCGCCGTCTCCCTGGCGACCAGGCCCACCGACGAGGCGGTGCTCGCCACCTGGCGCGAGCGTCTCGCCGGCCGATCCCCCGAACTCGTGTCCGAACCGGTCCCGACTCCCCAGTAGAGTCATAGGAAAAGCAGTGCAAGCGCGATGAAGCGCAGGAAAGAAGGCAATTCACCATGAGCAGCAACGAGACGCCCCGCGGCCCCGTCGACTCCTCCCGCATCCCGCGGTACGCCGGACCCGCGACCTTCGCCCGGTTGCCCCGCCTCGACGAGGTCGGCACCGCCGACGTCGCCGTGGTCGGCGTGCCGTTCGACTCCGGCGTCTCGTACCGGCCGGGCGCCCGCTTCGGCGGCAACGCCATCCGCGAGGCGTCCCGGCTGCTGCGCCCGTACAACCCGGCGCAGGACGCCTCCCCGTTCGCCCTCGCGCAGGTGGCGGACGGCGGCGACATCGCCGTCAACCCGTTCAACATCAACGAGGCCGTCGAGACGATCGAGGCCGCGGCCGACGAGCTGCTCGGCACCGGCGCCCGTCTGATGACCCTCGGCGGCGACCACACCATCGCCCTGCCGCTGCTGCGCTCGGTGGCGAAGAAGCACGGCCCCGTCGCCCTGCTCCACTTCGACGCCCACCTGGACACCTGGGACACCTACTTCGGCGCCGAGTACACCCACGGCACCCCGTTCCGCCGCGCGGTGGAGGAGGGCATCCTCGACACCGAGGCGCTCTCCCACGTCGGTACCCGCGGCCCGCTGTACGGCAAGCAGGACCTCACCGACGACGAGAAGATGGGCTTCGGCATCGTCACCTCGGCGGACATCTACCGCCGGGGCGCCGACGAGGTGGCCGACCAGCTGCGCCAGCGCATCGGCGACCGCCCGCTGTACATCTCCATCGACATCGACTGCCTCGACCCGGCGCACGCGCCCGGCACCGGCACCCCGGAGGCGGGCGGCATGACCTCCCGCGAGCTGCTGGAGATCCTGCGCGGGCTGGCCGGCTGCAACCTGGTCTCGGCGGACGTCGTCGAGGTCGCCCCGGCCTACGACCACGCGGAGATCACCTCGGTCGCGGCCTCCCACACGGCGTACGAACTGACCACCATCATGAGCCGCCAGATCGCGGCGGCCCGGAAGGACGCGGAAGCGAAGTGACTCACGACCACGACCTGGTACTCCGCCCGACGCCGGCGCAGATCACCGCCGCCCTGAACCCTCCCCCGGGGCGCAACGGCGGAGACCTGGTCGTGGAGACGCTGGCCGGGCTCGGCGCGACCACGGTCTTCGGCCTGCCCGGCCAGCACGCCCTCGGCATGTTCGACGCCCTGCGCAGGTCCTCGCTGCGTTATGTGGGCCTGCGGGTGGAGAACAACGCGGGCTTCGCGGCCGACGCCTACGGCAGGATCACCGGCCAGGCGGCCCCGCTGCTGCTGTCGACGGGACCGGGCGCGCTGACGTCACTGGCCGCGCTCCAGGAGGCGGCGGCCGCGTCCGCCCCCGTCCTGGCGATCAGCAGCCAGATCCCGACGGCGGGCCTGGGCGGCGGCCGGCACGGCTACCTCCACGAACTCCCGGACCAGGCGGCCTCGTTCCGGGGCGTCGTGAAGTCGGTTCACACGGTCCGTACGCAGTCCCAGATCCCGTCGGCGATCGCGGCGGCCTGGAAGTCGGCCCTGACCGCCCCGCACGGCCCGGTATGGGTGGAGATCCCGCAGGACGTCCTCCTCGCCGAGGCGTCCCTGCCGGTGGTGACGGCGATGGACGCGACCCCGGAGGACCTGGTCCCGCGCCCCGAACTGACGGCCGTGGCAGCCCACCTGCTCTCGCACGCGGCCCGCCCGGCGATCATCGCGGGAGGCGGGGTCGTCCGCGCGGACGCGTCAGGGAAGCTGCGCCGGCTGGCCGAGAAGCTCCAGGCGCCGGTCGTGACCACCTTCGGCGGCAAGGGCGCGTTCCCCTGGAACCACCCCCTGTCGATGCAGTCCTGGCTGGAGGACCGCCACACGACGGACTTCCTGGAGGACGCGGACGTGCTCCTGGTGGTCGGCTCGGGCCTGGGCGAGCTCTCCTCGAACTACCACACGTTCAAGCCCCGCGGCCGAGTCGTCCAGATCGAGGCCGACCTCGGCAAACTGGAGGCCAACCACCCCGCCGTGGGCATCCACGCGGACGCCCGCCCGGCCCTCCAGGCGCTGCTGGAGACGGTGGAGGAGCGCAAGGACGACACGGCACCGCAGCGCGTACGGGACCTCCTGGCCCGCGTGGCCGACCGCATCGCGTCCCAGGACCTCACCCTGGAGCGGAACGTACTGGCCTCGGTCCGCCGCGCCCTGCCCGCCGACTCCCCGTCCTTCTGGGACATGACGATCCTGGCGTACTGGGCCTGGTCGGCCTTCGACCCACAGGGCCCCAACACCATGCACTCGGCCCAGGGCGCGGGCGGCCTCGGCTACGGCTTCCCCGCGGCCCTGGGCGCGGCGACGGCGGACCCGACCCGCCCGGTGCTCGCGGTCTCGGGCGACGGCGGCGCCCTGTACTCGATCGCCGAGCTGGCGACGGCGAAGCAGTACGACCTGCCGGTCACCTGGCTGATCATCGACGACGGCGGCTACGGCATCCTCCGCGAGTACATGACGGACGCCTTCGGCCGGCCGACCGCGACGGAACTGCACCGTCCGGACTACGTGGCGCTCGCGGAGTCCTTCGGCGTCCCGGGCGTCCGCACGACCCCGGAGTCCCTGGAGGAGGACCTGGCCAAGGCCCTGTCCGCGCCGGGCCCCTCGGTGGTCGTCCTCCCGGCGGTGCTGCGGATGTTCGCGCCGACGCACCTGGGCTGACCGAGCGGCCCCGACGGGCGGTCCCCCCGCGTGGGACCGCCCGGCCGGCTTTCACCGTGATGGGGACGGGGTGGCGGGTGATGCGCATACGTGATCTCCACCGACGGTGACCTGCGCAAGCGACCGGGACGGGACGCCGCGGCACCTGACCGGGTGACACATCCGGCGCTGCCTCGGGTTGCGGAACTGACGGACTGTCGGTTGCCTCGTGAGCGGAACACAGGAGAGGCGCCGCGCAGACAGGCCGGACACTGTTCCGTTGGAGGATTCGCATGCGTTACACACACCTGGGTGCGGGGATCGGCCTGGCTCTCGGTGCTCTCGGACTGCAGATCCCGGCCGCCGCCGCCGACGACTCGGATGTCCGTATCGACTCGTGGAAGGCCTACCCGGGCTCCACGGTCACGGTCAGTACGAGCGCCTGCGACCCCGACGCGGACTACGGCAAGGGGAACTCGGAGGTCGGTGGAGACTTCCACCTCTTCGAAGGTGACGAGGAGGGGGAGCTGACCGGCCAGTTCCGGATCCCGGAAGGAGCCAGGCCGGGCAGCAGCGACACCATCACCCTGAAGTGTCCGCCACTGACCAAGCTCACGGAGACGTACCAGGTCATCGGCCGCCCTCCGGCCGGCTCGGTCAGCGCCGGTTTCGGACCGGACGAGGACACGGGCACGAAGCTCGTCCTGGGCGGCGGGCTGCTCGTCACGGCCGCCGCCGGGAGCGTGGTCTGGCTGCGCCGCCGCCCGAACGGCGACCGGACCTGACCGTCCGACCCCCCCCGGCCGGCCCCCCGCCTCGGCCTGTGACCGGCCCCGGAACGGGCTCGGTCCGATGGCCGCGAGGCCCGCACCACCCGCCGCGCCGCACCCGCCGTGAAGCAGAGGCCCGACCGCGATGGCACCCGGACACCCCACCAGCGCTCCCCGAGACGCGTTGAGCCCCGTCGGGCTCCTTCTCGCCTGCGTGATGACGGCGGGCGCCCTGCTGCTGGTCAACGGGGTCCACGGCGGGGAGCCGCCGCGGCCGTCGGCGGCCCAGGCCTTCTCGGCCCCCGCGCACCCCACCGGCCGCACGGTCCGTCCGCTGCCTCCCGCGGATCCGGTCCGGCTCCGGATCGCCGCCATCGGCGTGGACGCCCCGATGACCCGCGTGGGCCTCGACGCGACAGGTGCGCTCCGGACCCCAGCAGGCGGCGAACCCGGCCTCGTCGGCTGGTACGGCGACGGCACGGCTCCCGGCTCGGCGGGAACCGCCGTCGCCACCGGGCACGTGGACACACCCACCGGAGACCCGGGTGTCTTCTACGATCTCGGCGCCCTGGCCCGGGGCGCCACCATCGAGGTCCGCCGGGCGGACCGGCGGACGGCGCTGTTCGCCGTCCGCGCCGTCGAGCTGTACGACCGGGACGAGTTCCCCAGCGAGAAGGTCTACGGCAGTTCCGGCCGGCCCGAGCTCCGGTTGATCACCTGCGGTGGCGGCTACACCAAGCGCACCGGCTACCTGGGCAACGTCGTGGTCTACGCGACGCTGACCGCGGTGACGTAGCCGCCCGGCCGGACGCCGGCCACCGCACGCGGACGCCGGCCACCGCGTAGGAGCCGCCGCCCGCGCTCCGCTCAGCCGCTTTCCCCCCAGTCGCGGAAGCCGTGCGCGCCCCGTCCGGACCCCGTGGGTCGGCGAGGGCCCGGTGAGACACGTCCCTTTCCCCGAACGTACGTACAACTATCGACCCCCTTGGCGAGTCCATCGAGGCAGCGCACGGGTGCGCTCAACGGCGTTCAGGGGGACGCCCGTACGACCTTCAAGGGGACTTTCGATGACTCACCGGACATCCGCTCGGGCGGGTGCGCTCGCGGCCGCCCTCAGTGCCGCGCTGCTCATACCGGCCGTGACCGCCGCCACCCCGGCCGCCGCGGTCACGCCCACCGTGAGCTGTACGTCGGCCAAGGCGGGCCTGGCCGCCAAGCTGAAGAAGGACATCACGGCCGCCCTGGCGAACCGCAAGGGCACCGTCGCCGTCGGCCTGTACGACCGCAGCACCAAGACCACCTGCACCCTGCGGGCCACCAGCGCCTACGACTCGGCCAGCACCGTGAAGGTCACCGTGCTCGCCACGCTGCTGTGGGACGCGAAGAAGCACAACCGGTACCTGACGAGCACCGAGCAGTCGCTCGCCAAGGCCATGATCACCCGGTCCGACAACACCGCGACCAGCAAGCTGTGGAAGCAGCTCGGCATGACGAAGATCAAGGGCTTCCTGACGGCCGCCGGCATGACGAAGACCGTGCCGGGCGCGGACGGTTACTGGGGTCTGACCCGGGAGAACGTCAATGACGAGCAGAAGCTGCTCAAGCTCGTCACCGCCAGGAACAGTGTGCTGAGCGACAACGCCCGTTCCTACATCCTGAAGCTGATGGGCCAGGTCGTCGCGGACCAGCGCTGGGGCACCCCGGCCGGGGCGCCGTCCTCCGTCGCCGTGCACGTGAAGAACGGCTGGCTGCAGCGCTCCACGCACGGCTGGCGGGTGCACAGCCTGGGCACCTTCAACGGCGCCGGCCACGACTACATGATGACGGTGCTGACGCAGGACAACAGCACCATGAGCTACGGGATCACCACGATCCAGAACGTGTCCAAGGCGATCCACAAGGACCTGGTGCCGACCACGCCCGGTGTCACCCGCTACACCCCGACCGACTCGCCGAGCGAGGCGTTCGTCGCCGTACCGCCGCAGGGCTGAGCCCGGGCCTCACGCCGCCCCGCGAGGTCCTGCGCTGCCGGCCGGCCTCGGCCGGGGCGGGCGCAGGCGTCCAGGCGGCGTGAGGCCGCGTCAACAGGCCGCCGCAGTACGCGTATCGGCCGTCGCCCGGCCCTCGCCGACGGGCTGCCGGCCCGATGGCCGACCCCCCCTGATCCTGCGAACTCCCGTACTGCGAACATGCGTACCCGCAGGACGCCCGACCGACGTCACAGGGGGAAGTCTTCATGACCCACCGGATATCCCGCAGAGCCGGGGCATTCACCACCGCCTTCGCTGCCACGCTGCTCGTCTGCACCACCGCCCTTCCGGCCACGGCGGCACCGACGGCCACCGTCGACTGCACGTCCGCCAAGGCGGGCCTGGCCGCCAAGCTGAAGAAGGACATCACGGCCGCCCTCGCGAACCGCGAGGGCACCGTCGGCCTCGGTCTGTACGACCGCTCCACCGGCACCACCTGCACCCTGAACGCCACCACCGCCTTCGACTCGGCCAGCACCGTGAAGGTCACCGTGCTCGCCACGCTGCTGTGGGACGCGAAGAAGAGCAACCGGTACCTGACCGACACCGAGGACGCACTCGCCACGGCCATGATCACCGAGTCGGACAACGACGCGACCAGCAAGCTGTGGAAGCAGTTGGGCGTGGCGAAGATCCAGGGGTTCCTGACGGCCGCCGGCATGACGAAGACCGTGCCGGGCGCGGACGGTTACTGGGGTCTGACCCAGGAGAACGTCAATGACGAGCAGAAGCTGCTCAAACTCGTCACCGCCAGGAACAGTGTGCTGAGCGACAACGCCCGCGCCTACATCCTCAAGCTGATGGGCCAGGTCGTCGCGGACCAGCGCTGGGGCACCCCGGCCGGGGCGCCGTCCTCCGTCGCCGTGCACGTGAAGAACGGCTGGCTGCAGCGCTCCACGCATGGCTGGCGGGTGCACAGCCTGGGCACCTTCAACGGCGCCGGCCACGACTACATGATCACCGTGCTGACCCAGGACGACAGCACCATGGACTACGGCGTGACCACCATCCAGAACGTGTCCAAGGTGATCCACAAGGACCTGGTGCCGACCACGCCCGGTGTCACCCGCTACACCCCGACCGACTCGCCGAGCGAGGCGTTCGTCGCCGTACCGCCGCAGGGCTGACGCCTCCCGGGACGGTCTGACGTACGTCACCTACGGGTTCTGCGGTGACGTGTCCGCGTCGCAGTGTCACGGGGGCCGGACCCAGCGGAGCCGTTCGTTGCGGAGGGATGAAATCCGCTCCCCGTGGCGTTGGTGTCTGCGGTAGAGCAGGTCGAACGGAAGGCACCGGCGTGGCAGCGCAACGGGGATGGGCACGACGCCTGGCGGGATACGCCTGGCGGTATCCGAAGGACGTCGTCCTGGCCCTCGGCTCGTCACTCGCCGGCATGGCCGTCCTGGCCGTCGTCCCGCTGATCACCAAGGTGATCATCGACGACGTGATCGGCGCCCGCACGCGCGACATGGCCCCCTGGGCCGGCGCCCTCGTCGGCGCGGCCCTCCTCGTCTACGCCCTCACCTACATACGCCGCTTCTACGGCGGCCGGCTCGCCCTGGACGTCCAGCACGACCTGCGGACCGAGATGTACGGCACGATCACCCGGCTGGACGGCCGCCGCCAGGACGAGCTGTCCACCGGGCAGGTCGTCGGCCGAGCCACCAGCGACCTCCAGCTGATCCAGGGCCTGCTCTTCATGCTCCCGATGACCATCGGGAACGTCCTGCTCTTCCTGATGTCCCTGGTGATCATGGCGTGGCTGTCGCTGCCGCTGACCCTGGTCGCCCTGGCCGTCGCGCCCGCCCTCGGCTGGATCGCCAAGCGCAGCCGCAGCAGGCTCCACCCCGCCACCTGGTACGCCCAGGCCCAGGCCGCCGCCGTGGCCGGCGTGGTGGACGGCGCGGTGAGCGGTGTCCGCGTGGTGAAGGGCTTCGGGCAGGAGGACCAGGAGACGAACAAGCTGCGCGAGGTCGGCCGCCGGCTGTTCGCGGGCCGCCTGCGCACGATCCGCCTGAACAGCAGGTACACCCCGGCGCTCCAGGCCGTCCCGGCGCTCGGCCAGGTCGCCATGCTGGCCCTCGGCGGCTGGCTCGCCGTACGCGGTCACATCACGCTCGGCACCTTCGTCGCCTTCTCCACCTACCTGGCCCAGCTGGTCGGCCCGGTCCGCATGCTCGCGATGGTCCTCACGGTCGGCCAGCAGGCCCGGGCCGGCACCGAGCGCGTCCTGGAGCTGATCGACACCGAGCCCACCCTGAAGGAGGGCACCAAGGAGCTGCCCGCCGACGCGCCCGCGACCGTCGAGTTCGACGACGTGTCCTTCGGCTACGACCACGAGCATCCCGTGCTGGACGGGCTGAGCTTCGAGATCCGGCCTGGCGAGACCCTCGCCGTCGTCGGCTCCTCCGGCTCCGGCAAGTCCACTCTCTCCCTGCTCCTGCCGCGCTTCTACGACGTCACCCACGGCGCCGTCCTGATCGGCGGCCACGACGTGCGCGAGCTGACCCTGGACTCGCTGCGGGCCGCGATCGGCCTGGTTCCGGAAGATTCGTTCCTCTTCTCCGACACCGTCCGCAACAACATCGCCTACGGCCGCCCGGACGCCACCCAGGAGGAGATCGAGGCCGCCGCCCGCGCCGCCCAGGCGGACCGTTTCATCAGGGAGCTGCCGCGCGGCTACGACACCAAGGTCGGCGAGCAGGGCCTGACCCTCTCCGGGGGCCAGCGCCAGCGCGTCGCGCTCGCCCGCGCCCTGCTCACCGACCCCCGCCTGCTGGTCCTGGACGACGCCACCTCGGCCGTGGACGCCCGCGTCGAGCACGAGATCCACGAGGCGCTGGCGCACGTGATGCGGGGCCGTACGACCCTGCTCATCGCCCACCGCCGCTCCACCCTGAACCTCGCCGACCGCATCGCCGTCCTCGACGGCGGCCGGCTCGCCGACCTCGGCACCCACGACGAGCTCCAGGAGCGCTCGGCCCTCTACCGCCGGCTGCTCACCGACCCCGACGAGCTGGGCGGGGTCTCCCCGGGCCACGCCCGCCCGGCCGAGCCGCAGGAGGACACCTCCGTCCGGGACGAGCTGGACGCCGAGTTCGACGCCGAGCGCGGGGTGACCCCCCGGCTGTGGACCGGCGACCGCGAACCCAAGGACACAGCCCTGTCCGGCACCCCGGCCACCCCGGAGCTGCTCGCCCAGGTGGAGGCGCTGCCCCCGGCCACCGACACCCCGGACATCGACGAGGGCCGCGCGGTCCTGCCCGAGGACTCCTACGGCCTGCGCCGCCTGCTGCGCGGTTTCGGACTGCCCCTGCTCGTCAGCCTGCTGCTGGTCGCCGTCGACGCGGGCGCCGGCCTGCTGCTGCCGGTGCTGATCCGGCACGGCATCGACTCGGGCGTCACGAAGATGGCGATCGGCGCGGTCTGGGCGGCGGCGCTGCTCGGCCTGCTGACCGTGCTCGTCCAGTGGGCCGCGCAGGTCGGCGAGACCCGGATGACCGGCCGTACCGGCGAGCGCGTGCTGTACGCGCTGCGGCTGAAGATCTTCGCGCAGCTCCAGCGGCTCGGCCTGGACTACTACGAGCGCGAGCTGACCGGCCGGATCATGACCCGGATGACGACGGACGTCGACGCGCTCTCCACCTTCCTGCAGACCGGCCTGGTCACCGCGTTCGTCTCGGTCGTCACCTTCTTCGGGATCATGGTCGCCCTGCTGGTGCTCGACCTCCAGCTCGCGCTGGTCGTCTTCGCGACCCTGCCGCCGCTGTTCGTGGCCACCTTCTTCTTCCGCCGGGCGAGCGTGAAGGCGTACGAACTCGCCCGCGAGCGGGTCTCCACGGTGAACGCCGATCTCCAGGAGACCGTGGCCGGGCTGCGGATCGTGCAGGCCTTCCGGCGGGAGCGGGACGGCGGTCGCCGGTTCGCCGAGCGCAGTGACGCCTACCGGAGCGCCCGTATCCATGGCCAGCGGCTGATCTCGGTCTACTTCCCGTTCGTGCAGCTGCTCTCCTCGGTCGCCGCGGCGGCCGTGCTGATCGCGGGCGCGGGCCGGGTGGAGGCGGCCACGCTGACGACCGGCGCCCTGGTGGCGTACCTGCTCTACATCGACCTGTTCTTCGCGCCCGTCCAGCAGCTCTCCCAGGTCTTCGACGGCTACCAGCAGGCCACGGTCTCGCTGGGCCGCATCCAGGAGCTGCTGCGCGAGCCGACGTCCACGCGGTCCGCCACCGAGCCCCTCGACGTGCTCTCCCTGCGCGGTGACATCGCCTTCGAGGGCGTGCACTTCTCGTACGGCGACGAGGAGGAGGCGCTGTCCGGCGTCGACCTGACCGTCCCGGCGGGGCAGACGGTCGCGTTCGTCGGGGAGACGGGCGCCGGCAAGTCGACCCTGGTCAAGCTGGTCGCGCGGTTCTACGACCCGACCGCCGGGCGGGTCACGGTCGACGGCACGGACCTGCGCGCCCTGGACCTCACCGCGTACCGGCACCGGCTCGGGGTGGTGCCGCAGGAGGCGTACCTCTTCCCGGGCACCATCCGCGACGCCATCGCCTACGGCCGCCCCGACGCCACCGACGCCGAGGTGGAGGCGGCGGCCCGCGCGGTCGGCGCGCACGAGATGATCGCGACGCTGGAGGGCGGCTATCTGCACGAGGTCGCCGAGCGCGGCCGCAACCTCTCGGCCGGACAGCGCCAGCTGATCGCGCTGGCCCGCGCGGAACTGGTCGACCCGGACATCCTGCTGCTGGACGAGGCCACGGCCGCCCTGGACCTGGCCACCGAGGCCCAGGTCAACCAGGCCACCGACCGGCTGGCGGGCCGCCGTACGACGCTGGTCGTCGCGCACCGGCTCACCACCGCGGCCCGCGCGGACCGGGTGGTGGTGCTGGACCGCGGCCGGGTCGTGGAGGACGGCACCCACGAGGAGCTGCTGGCCCGCGGCGGCCGGTACGCCGAGCTGTGGCGGACCTTCGTCGGCCAGTCCGAGCCGGAGGAGCCGGTCGGCGTGTCCCGCTGAGCCCCGGGGCCGAGGTGCATCCCTGACGGTCGTGCAACCATCCGACACACCCGTGCGTCCGTACATCAGTACGGGCATCCGGGAGTGTGTCCGATTACGGGGAGGACGACAGTGGACAGTGGTGCGACAGGCCGACGACTGCGCGGGCGACTGGCGCTCGCCGCGGCCGTGCTGGCCGTGTCCGGGGCGCTCACGCTCACGGCGACGGGGACCGCGCAGGCGGCGGGATCGTCCGGCGCCTGCGCCGGGCGGGTGGTGAAGACCCTGCCGTTCAAGACCGGCGTCACCCGGGTCTACCAGCGCAACGGCTACGTCTGTGCCGTCACGGTTGCGAAGGACCCCGGCGCCGCCCGGACCATGTCGGTCAGCGTGCAGGCCCGCGGCAACCGGCCCGTCGTCGACAGCGGCCGTTACCGGTACCACGCCGGCCCGGTGACCGTGCACGCCGGCCACCGCTGTGTCTGGATCAGGGGCGCGGTGGGCCGGTACTCGGTCAGCTCCGGCTGGACCCTGTGCTGAGCGCCCGGCCCCGGCCCGGTGCCGGGGTGACGAGGAGCACTCAAATCCCCCTGGTGTGAGGCAAGTTGCTGGGATAGCTTCCGGCGCACATCTGTCTCACAGGGGAGAGTGCGCATGCGCAAGGCGCTCAGATGGCTGCTGGCGCTCACGGTCTTCATAGGCACGCTGAGCACGGCAACCGGCGCGGCCACCGCCGCCGAGCCCGAGCCCACCGACATCAAGGACCGGCTCCTGTCGATACCCGGCATGAGTCTCGTCCAGGAGAAGCCGTATCCCGGCTACCGCTACTTCGTCCTGAACTACACCCAGCCGATCGACCACCGCCACCCGGACCGGGGCACCTTCCAGCAGCGCATCACCGTGCTGCACAAGGACGTGAGCCGCCCGACGGTCTTCTACACCAGCGGCTACAACGTCTCCACCAACCCGTCGCGCCGCGAGCCCACCCAGATCGTGGACGGCAACCAGGTCTCCCTGGAGTACCGCTTCTTCACCCCGTCCCGCCCCGACCCGGCCGACTGGTCCAAGCTGGACATCTGGCAGGCGGCGAGCGACCAGCACCGCGTGTACCAGGCCCTGAAGCCCCTCTACTCCGCCAACTGGCTGGCCACCGGCGGCTCCAAGGGCGGCATGACGGCGACGTACTACGAGCGCTTCTACCCCCGCGACATGGACGGCGTCGTGGCGTACGTCGCCCCCAACGACGTCGTGAACAAGGAGGATTCGGCGTACGACCGGTTCTTCGAGCGGGTCGGCACCAAGGAGTGCCGGGACCGGCTGAACGCGGTCCAGCGGGAGGCACTGGTGCGCCGTGAGCCGCTGGAGAAGCGGTACGCGCAGTACGCCGCCGACAAGGGCTACACCTTCGACACCATCGGCGGTCTCGACAAGGCCTACGAGGCCGTCGTCCTCGACTACGTCTGGGGCTTCTGGCAGTACAGCCTGCTGAAGGACTGCGAGACCGTCCCGGCGCACGCGGCGACCGCGACCGACGAGGAGATCTGGACCTCGGTCGACACGATCTCCGGCTTCTCCGCCTACACGGACCAGGGCCTGGAGACGTACACCCCGTACTACTACCAGGCGGGCACGCAGCTGGGCGCCCCGACGATCCACTTCCCGCACATCGAGCGGAAGCTGATCCGCTACGGCTACCAGCCGCCGCGCAACTTCGTCCCCCGCTCCATCCCGATGCGCTTCCAGCCGCGGGCGATGCGGGACGTGGACACGTGGGTGCGCCACCACGCCGACCACATGCTCTTCGTCTACGGCCAGAACGACCCCTGGGGTTCGGAACGCTTCCGCCTCGGCGCGGGCGCCCGTGACGCGTACGTCTTCACGGCACCCGGCATGAACCACGGCGCGAACGTGGCGGGCCTCGTCCCGGACCAGAAGGACCTCGCCACGGCCCGCATCCTGAAGTGGGCGGGCGCCTCCCCGTCCACCGTGGCCGAGGCGAGGCCACTGGCGACGTACGACGCGAAGCTGGACGTACGGGACCCGGAGCGGGAGCCGGCGCTGCGGCCGTAGCCTCCGCCGGGTGAGGGACTGGCGGCGGGCGCGAGCCGGCCCGCCGTCAGATCGGCCCGGTACGGGGCCTGCCAGGGCCTGTCTGACAATTCCCGTCTGCCGCGCGACGCCATGCACGCGCTCTCGCCGCACCGGCCCCAGACCCGAGTACGTCCAGTACGAGGGCCTGGGTCCGGCACTCCCCCAGCCTCCGGCCGGGGGGACCCCCAGAGCACGCACCTGACGCCGCGCGGCCGCCCTTCGGGCGACGACGCGAATTGTCGGACAGGCCCTAGGCCTGCGCGCTCTGCCAGGACATCGTCACCTGGAGGTGGCAGGCGGCCCGGCCCTTGGTGATCACCGCCCCCGCCTCGACCGTGAGGTCCACCCCGAAGTCGACCGTGATCACGTCGGGCCGGGCCTTGCGCAGCTCGTCCAGGGCGCTCTGGGCCGCCTGGGCGACCGGTTCCAGCGCCTCCTGCAGGGTCTGCGGTGCCTCGTGCAGGAACTCACCGACGCGTCCGGCCCGCACCGGTCCCTCCGGGCCGGCCGGTGCCTCGACCAGGACGGACCCTCCGCCCTCCAGCGGGATCCGGGTCAGGACTGTCACGGCGCCTCCTCCGTCGCGCGGGGCGTCGGCCCCGCATCCCGGCCAGGATCGGTCATCCGTGGCATGTGCCGCAGCCGGAAGGGGGCCGTACGGGGGAGACGCCGGACGACGGGCGGGCGCCTCTAGTACGTCAGCCCGTACCCGATCGGATACAGCACCCGGGCAGGGTCGTCCGCCCGCTGGACCGGTACCGGCAGTGTGCCGCGCGGGCGCACCCGGCCGGCCAGGACCCTGGCGGCGGCGCGCAGTTCGACGTCCGTCCAGCAGTACGTGGCCAGGCAGGCCGGGACGGCAGGGAACTGCGCGACGTCGTACGGGTTGCGGACGGCCACCGCGACCACCGGCCTGCCCGTGCCCAGCAGGCGCTCCACCAGGGTGCGCTGGGTGCTGGACGCGGTCACGTTGTAGGTGGCCACGACCACCGCGTCCGCGTCCTGGGCGGCCGTCACCGCCTTGTCGACGGTCGCCGCGGAGGGGGCGGTGCCGGTGGGCAGGGCCGTCGCGGTGAAGCCCAGCTCGGTGAGGGCGGCGGCCAGGACGCCGGTGGGCGGGCCGGTGGTGCCGGACGGGGAGGCGAGGTCGGCGCCGACGACCAGGAGCCTGTGCTGCCGGCGGCGGTCGAGAGGCAGGGTGCCGCCCTCGTTGACCAGCAGGGTGGTGGTGCGTTCGGCGATGCGGTCGGCCCTGGCCAGGTGGGCCTTGGTGCCCACCGTGCTGTCGACGGCCGCCGGGTCGGCCCAGGGGTCGTCGAAGAGCCCGCGCCGGGCCTTCAGCCGCAGGATGCGCAGGATCGATTCGTCCAGCCGGGCCTCGGTCAGCTCGCCCTCCCGCACGGCCTTCAGCACGGCGTGGAAGGCCACGTCCAGCGACGGCGGGTTGAGCAGCTGGTCCACGCCGGCCTTGAGGGCGAGCACCGGCACCCGGTCGTCGCCGTACTTGGTGCGCACGCCCTGCATGCCCAGGGAGTCGGTGATCACGACCCCGTCGTAGCCGAGTTCGCCGCGCAGGATGCCGGTGATGACCGGGCCGGAGAGGGTGGCCGGGTCGCCGGAGCCGTCCAGGGCCGGGAACTGGATGTGCGCGGTCATGACGGAGTCGATCCCGGCCCGGATCGCGGCCCGGAAGGGTACGGCGTCCAGTTCCTCCCACAGCTCCCGGCTGTGCGTGATGACCGGGAAGCCGTAGTGGCTGTCGACGGCGGTGTCCCCGTGGCCCGGGAAGTGCTTCGCGGTCGCGGCGACCCCGGCCGCCTGATAGCCCCTCACCTCCGCGGCGACCAGCCCGGCGACCGCGTCCGGGTCGGCGCCGAAGGAACGGACACCGATGACCGGGTTGGCCGGGTTGACGTTCACGTCGGCGTCGGGGGAGTAGTCCTGGTTGATGCCCATCGCGCGCAGTTCGGCGCCCGAGATCCGGCCGAGGGTGCGCGCGTCGGAGCGGGAGCCGCCCGCGCCGACCGCCATGGCGCCGGGGAAGAGGGTGGCGGGCCTGCCGACCCGGCAGACGGCCCCGTGCTCCTGGTCGGTCGCGATGAGCACCGGCAGGCCGCGCGGCTGGTCCAGCGAGGCCCGCTGGATGCCGTTGGACAGGTCGGCGATCTGGTGCGGGTCACGGGTGTTGTGCGCCCAGGCGAAGTAGATGATGCCGCCGACGCGGTACTTCGCGATCAGCTCGGCGGCGGTGCGGACACCGATCTCCCTGAGGTTGGCGTCGACGTCGGCCTGGTCCGGGGCGGTGGCGGAGTGGCCGTAGACCCGCATCACGAAGAGCTGGCCGACCTTCTCCTCCAGGGTCATCCGGGAGATCAGGGCGCGCAGCCGGCGTTCGCCGGGGACGCCGTGGGCGGCGGCGTGGGCGGTCGCCGGTACGGTCAGCGCGGCGGTGAGGCCCGCGGTGGCGGTGAGGACGGCGCGTCTGGACGGCCGTGCGGTGTTTCCCGTGCTTCCCGTGCGTGTGTCGCTTCCCGTGCCGGTGTCGCTTCCCGTGCTGGTGTCGTGCACGTGCGCTCCTTCCAGAGGAGAACCGCTGAAGGAAACTTCCGAGGAGTCACCAATATCCGGGAAGTTTCTTTCCGTCAAGGGAAAGCACAGTAACCAGGAAGGGGCCGCCGGCCGCGCATTCCCGGGGGCGCGTCCAGCCCCTGGACAGCCGGGACCGCGCACCCGACGAGGCGTCATCATGCGGCCATGCCCGCTGTCGACATCCCCGGTTCCAAGTCCCTCACCGCCCGCGCCCTCTTCCTCGCCGCCGCGGCCGACGGGGTCAGCACCCTCGTCCGGCCCCTGCACTCCGACGACACCGAGGGCTTCGCCGAGGGCCTGACCCGGCTCGGCTACCGGGTCGGCCGCAGCGCGGACGCATGGCAGGTCGACGGCCGCCCGCAGGGCCCCGCGGCCGCCGAAGCCGACGTCTTCTGCCGGGACGGCGCCACCACCGCACGCTTCCTGCCCACCCTGGCCGCCGCCGGCCACGGCACCTACCGCTTCGACGCCTCCCCGCAGATGCGCCGCCGCCCCCTCGGCCCGCTCACCCGCGCCCTGCGCGACCTCGGTGTCGACCTGCGGCACGAGGAGGCCGAGGGCCACCATCCGCTCACCGTCCACGCGGCCGGCGTCGAGGGCGGCGAGGTGGTGCTGGACGCGGGCGAGTCCTCCCAGTACCTGACCGCGCTGCTGCTGCTCGGCCCGCTGACCCGCACCGGCCTGCGGATCCGGGTCACCGACCTGGTCTCGGCGCCCTACGTGGAGATCACCCTCGCGATGATGCGGGCCTTCGGCGTGGAGGTCGCCCGGGACGGCCTGGTGTACGACGTCCCGGCCGGCGGCTACCGGGCCACCACCTACGCGATCGAGCCGGACGCCTCCACCGCGAGCTACTTCTTCGCCGCGGCGGCCGTCACCCCGGGCCGTGAGATCACCGTGCCCGGCCTCGGCTCCGGCGCGCTCCAGGGCGACCTGCGGTTCGTGGAGGTGCTGCGCCGGATGGGCGCCGAGGTGGAGGTCGCCGAGGACCGCACGACCGTGCGCGGCACGGGCGAACTGCGCGGGCTCACGGTGAACATGCGGGACATCTCCGACACCATGCCGACCCTGGCCGCCATCGCGCCGTTCGCCTCCGGACCGGTCCGCATCGAGGACGTCGGCAACACCCGGGTGAAGGAGTGCGACCGCCTGGAGGCCTGCGCGGACAACCTGCGGCGGCTCGGTGTGCGGGTCTCGACCGGCCCCGACCGGATCGAGATCCACCCGGGCGAGCCCGCGCCCGGAGCCGAGATCAGGACCTTCGGCGACCACCGCATCGTGATGTCCTTCGCCGTCACCGCCCTGCGCACGCCCGGCCTGACGTACGACGACCCCGGCTGCGTGCGCAAGACGTTCCCCGGCTTCCACGAGGCGTTCGCGGCACTGCCCGCCGCCGGCTGACGGCACCGAGGGGCCCTGGACCCGGGGACACGGGCGGGAGAGGATCACCGGCATGACCACACGCTCGTACCTGATTCTGCACGGCTGGCAGAACCACCGTCCCGAGCCCCACTGGCAGCACTGGCTCGCCGACCGGCTCACCGCCGCCGGCCACCGGGTCGGCTACCCGCAGCTGCCCGACGCCGACGACCCCGACCTGGACGTCTGGCTCGCCGAACTCGCCCGGCAGCTGGAGGAGTCGGACGCCTCGGGCGAGCTGGTCGTGGTGGCGCACAGCCTGTCCTGCGTGCTGTGGCTGCACGCCGCCGCCCGGGGCATGAAGCAACTGCGGCACGCCGGCCGGGTGCTGCTGGTCTCCCCGCCCTCCGGTTCCGTGCTCGCCCGGTACCCGGAGGTGGCCGCCTTCGCCCCGCCCGCGCTCGACTTCACCCTGCCCGGGCCGACCCGGCTGGTCGCGGGCGACGACGACCCCTACTGCCCCGAGGGCGCGGGCCCGCTCTTCGCCGAGCCGCTCGGCATCCCCGCCGACATCCTGCCCGGCGCCGCCCACCTCGACCTGGACGCCGGGTACGGCTCCTGGCCGGCGGTCCTGGACTGGTGCGTCGACGGCACCGCGCCGCTCACGCCTCGTCCGGCGTCCCGCTGACCCGGTCGCGCAGCTCGGGCGTCGTCGTCGCGACCGCCGCCACCGCCAGGACGCACAGCAGGCCGCCGCTGAGCAGGGCGGTCGTGCCCGAGGTCCAGCCGGCCAGCAGACCGCCGCGCACGTTGCCGAGGCTCGGGCCCGCCTGGCCGACGATCTGCTCGGCCGCCGTGACCCGGCCGAGCAGCGCGTCCGGGGTGCGGGTCTGCACGATCGTGGAGCGGGAGACCACCGCCGTGGCGTCCGCCGCGCCGGCCAGCGCGAGCAGGGCCAGACCCAGCCACGGGCTGCCGGCCAGGCCGAACAGGATCAGCGCCGCGCCCCAGGTGGCGGACGCGCACAGCATCACCGGGCCCGGCCGGGCGAGCCGGGTCAGCGGGCCGGACAGCGCGGTCGCCGCGACACCGCCCACCGCCAGCGCCGACAGGAACAGGCCGAGGGTGCGCGGATCGCCGCCGAACCGCTCGGCGTTGACCAGCGGGAACAGGCTCACCGGGAACGAGAGCACGGTGGCGGCGAGGTCGGTGACCAGCGCGCCCCGCACCACCCGGTGCCCGGCCAGGAACCTCAGCCCGTCCAGCACCCCGTGCACGCCCGCCCGCGACGGCTCGCCCTGCGGCGGCAGCGCGGGCAGCCCACGGGCGCCGTAGAAGGCGAGGCCGAAGCTGAGGGCGTCCAGCAGATAGCAGACGCCGATGCCGAACCAGCCCAGCAGCAGCCCGGCCAGGGCGGGTCCGAGCAGCATCATCGACTGACCGGTGACCTGCTGCAGCGCCAGCCCGGCGGCCACCTGCTCCTTGGGCAGCAGCCGCGGTACGAAGACCCCGGCGGCCGGGGCGCCGAGCGCGCCGAAGGCCGACTGCACGGCGACGAGCAGCAGGACGGCCGCCACCGGCACATGCCCGGTGAAGCCCTGCACGGCCAGCAGCAGCGAGCAGACCGCCTGGCCGACGGTCGCGGCGAGGAAGACCCGGCGCCGGTCGGCCCGGTCCGCCCAGGCCCCGGCGAACAGCCCGAACACCACCAGCGGCAGCGCCTGCGCCAGCCCCACCGCACCGGTCCAGGCGGTGCTGCGGGTCATGTCCCAGACCTGGTACATGACCGTCACCATGGTCATGAACCCGCCGAGGACGGACACGGTCCGGCCGATCAGCAGCCGCCGGAAGACGGGGGAGGTGCGCAGCGGCCGTACGTCTATGAGCGAGCGGGCGAGGCTCATGGGCGGAAGCGGGCGCACGGCCCCGGTGGCTGGATCACCGGGGGAGGCTAGCCGCGGACCCGGGCGCCCGCCAGTCGTTTTCTCCGCGCGGGGCCGCGGGTCAGGCCGCCTCGCCCAGCAGCCGCGCCAGGTGCTCGCGGCCGGCACCGAGCAGATCCGGAAGCGGCGCGGCACCCTCGTACCAGCGCTTCTCGTACTCCCAGCACAGCCAGCCGTCCCAGCCCTGCCGGGACAGCACGTCCACGCACTCGGTGAGCGGCAGCACCCCGGTGCCGAGCGGCAGCGGGGTGGTGTCCTCGGCGGAGGCGATGTCCTTGACCTGGACGTAGCCCAGGTGCGGGGCGAGGGCCGCGTACGTCTCCGACGGCTGCTCACCGCCCAGCCACGTGTGCATCACGTCCCACAGCGCGCCCACCTGCCGGTGCCCGACCGGGCCGAGGATCCGGATCGCGTCGGCGCCGGTGCGGTGCGAGTCGTGGGTCTCCAGCAGGATCCGCACGCCCAGCGCCGAGGCGTCCTCGGCGGCGGTGCCGAGCCGCCGGGCGGCGATCGCGTCCGACTCCTCCCGGGGCCGGTCCGGATCGGCGCCGGGGAGGACGCGGACGAAGGGCGCGCCCAGGTCGTGGGCGAGTTGGAGCAGGTCCCGGATCTCCGCCAGCACCGGGGCGTCCTCGCCCGGGGCGGCGACGCGCGCGTACCCGGCGACGCCGAGCACCTCGATGCCCGCGCTCCGGAACAGGGCCGCGGTCTCGGCGCGCTGGGCGGGCGTCAGGCCCGGGTGCACGGGCTCCTCGGGGTGGGCGCGCAGTTCGACGCCGTGATAGCCGTGGGTGGTCGCGAGCGTGAGGACCTCCGGGACGGGCAGGCCGGGGACACCGAGAGTGGAGAACGCCAGCTTCATGGTCACGGACCCTACTCGCTCCTACCCCCACACCCCAGCCGTCACTCACCCGCACCGCCCAGTACCGGCCGACCGGCCGGGCCGACGACGGCGGACGGGCGGTTCGCCGCGGTTCGTGGGTGTGCCGGAGGAGGTGGTGGGTGGTTCGGTGCGGTTCGCGGGTGTGCCGTAGCAGGCGGTGGTCCGTGCGACGCCGTTCACGGTGTGCCGTAGCAAGCGGTGGGTGGTGCGGCGCCGTTCACGGTGTGCCGGAGGGGGCGTCGGGCCGCTCGGCGTGGTTCGCGCGCGCCGGACCGTGTGCGTCATTCGCCCGGTCCGCGCGCGCCGCCGGTTCTACCGGGCCTGCCGGGCGGGCCGGTACACGTTCAGCTGCGCCCCCGTCTTCGCGGTGGCCGACGACACCAGCTCCCAGGTCCGCTTGCCCCCGTCCGCCGGGAAGATCGACTTACCGCCGCCGAGCAGCACCGGCATGACCACGAGCTGCAACTCGTCCACCAGCTCCGCCTCGATCAGCGCCCGCACCAGCGTGGGGCTGCCCATCATCGCCAGGTCCCCGCCCTCCGCGGCCCGCAGCTCCCGCACCTTGTCCAGGGCCTCGGCACCCGGGATCCGCACGGTGTTCTCCCAGCTCAGCTCGGCGTCGCCGAGGGTGTCGGACACGACGTACTTGCGCAGGGAGTTGAGCCGGTCGGCGAAGGGGTCCCCCGCCCGCTCGGGCCACGTGGCGGCCATCGTCAGATACGTCCGCCGCCCGTACAGCAGCGCCTCGGCCCGCTCCAGCCCCGCGGCGAACGCCCCGCCGACCACCTCCGGATCGAAGAACGGATGCGACCAGCCCCCGTGCGCGAACCCCCCGTCGGTGTCCTCCTCGGGCCCGCCCGGGGCCTGCACGACTCCGTCAAGGCTGATGAACTCGGTGACGACGACACGCATGGTGTTGCTCCTCGGCAAGTGTCCGTTGCTGACGACGGTGTAGACGGCCGGCGGTCCGAGAACTCATCGGTGCCGCCCGGAAGGCGGGGGAACGAGCAACCTGGGAGGCGCTGGGCCGTACCGGCGTACGGCGCCGCGGAGTGGGCGCACCCACCACACCACCGGGCCCCGGCCGCCGCCCCGGCACCCCGCACCCTCACTCCCGCGGAACCCCGGAGGACCCCCGCACCATCAACTCCCCCCGCATCGAGGCGATCCCCCCGGGCGGCGGCTCCTCCCGGCCCATCGCGATGCGTCCGGCCCGCGCCCCCGCCTCCGACAGCGGCAGCCGGACCGTCGTGAGGGACGGCACCGCGTCGATGCTGAACGGCAGGTCGTCGAAGCCGGCCACCGAGACGTCCTCGGGGATGCGCAGTCCGGACTCGCGCAGGGCGGCGCAGGCGCCGAGAGCGACGGAGTCGTTCGCGGCGACGATCGCCGTCAGGGAGGGATCGCGGCGCAGCAGCTCCAGCGTGGCCTCGTAACCGGACCGGCGGTCGTAGCGGCCGTGGACCGTCCGGCGCGGGTCCTCCTCGATGCCCGCCGCCGCGAGCGCGGCCCGGTGGCCCTCCAGGCGGTGCCGGGTGGTGGTGCGTTCCTCGGGGCCGGCGATGTAGCCGAGCCGGCGGTGGCCGAGGCCGATCAGGTGGTCGGTCAGCGCGCGGGCGCCGCCCCGGTTGTCGAAGGTGAGCGCGACGGCCTGGGTGTCCGGCGCCGGCGGGCGTCCGCACAGCACCACCCGGGTCCCGGCGTCCGCCAGCTTCCGCAGCTTCCCGGCGACCGCGGCCGCGTGCGCCGCGTCCTCCACGGCCCCGCCGGTCAGCACCACGGCCGCGGCCCGCTGCCGCTGGAGCAGCGTGAGGTAGGTCAGTTCGCGCTCGGGGGAGCCGCCGGTGTTGCAGACGACCGCCAGGCGTTCGCCGCCCGCGCGCCCGCCCGGCCCGCCGATCTCGGCCTGGATCGCGCTCGCCATGATCCCGAAGAACGGGTCGGCGATGTCGTTGACGAGGATGCCGACCAGGTCCGAGGTGGCCGCGGCGAGCGCGCTGGCGGGACCGTTGAGGACGTAGTCCAGCTCGTCCACCGCCCGCAGCACCCGCTCGCGGGTGGACGCGGCGACCGGGTAGTTGCCGTTCAGCACGCGCGACACCGTCGCGGGGGAGACCTGGGCGCGGGCCGCCACGTCCGCCAGGGTCACCGTCATCTCGTCGTCCTCCGGTCACGCGTCATGTCGTACGCCCTCGTAGACAGCCAGGCACACGTCCTGGTTCCGAGCAGACCTTAAGGCCACGACCCCCCGTTGTTCGCCCCCTCGAACAACTCGAAGCGGACACGGTCTTGTACGGACCACGTCCAGAGGCTAGCTTCTCAGTGTAGAAAGCGCTTGCTACACCGGCTCCGCGAAGGGGACTCACGTGACACGCAAGACGGTGCGTATCGCCATGAACGGCGTGACCGGGCGCATGGGCTACCGCCAGCACCTCGTCCGGTCGATCCTCGCCCTGCGTGAACAGGGCGGCCTCGACCTCGGCGACGGCACCGTGCTCTGGCCCGAACCGGTCCTGCTCGGCCGCCGCGAGCACGCCCTGCGCGAGATCGCCGAGCGGCACGGCCTCGACCACGTCTCCACCGACCTGGACGCCGTCCTCGCCGACCCGGGCATCGACATCTACTTCGACTCCCAGGTCACCTCCGCCCGCGAGGAGGCCCTCACCAAGGCGATCGCGGCCGGCAAGCACGTCTACACCGAGAAGCCCACCGCCACCGGCCTCGACGGCGCCCTCGCCCTCGCCCGCCTCGCCCACGACAAGGGCGTCAAGCACGGCGTCGTCCAGGACAAGATCTTCCTGCCGGGCCTGCTGAAGCTGAAGCGGCTCGTCGACGGCGGCTTCTTCGGCCGGATCCTGTCCGTGCGCGGCGAGTTCGGCTACTGGGTCTTCGAGGGCGACTGGCAGCCCGCCCAGCGCCCCTCCTGGAACTACCGGGCCGAGGACGGCGGCGGCATCGTCGTCGACATGTTCCCGCACTGGGAGTACGTCCTGCACGAGCTGTTCGGCCGCGTGAGGTCCGTGCAGGCCCTCGCCACCACCCACATCCCGCAGCGCTGGGACGAACAGGGCAAGCCCTACGACGCCACCGCCGACGACGCCGCCTACGGTGTCTTCGAGCTGGAGGGCGGCGCGATCGCCCAGATCAACTCCTCGTGGGCGGTCCGCGTCCACCGCGACGAACTCGTGGAGTTCCAGGTCGACGGCACCGAGGGCTCGGCCGTCGCCGGCCTGCGCAGGTGCCGCGTCCAGCACCGCAGCGCCACCCCCAGGCCCGTGTGGAACCCGGACGTCCCCGCCACCGAGGTCTTCCGCGACCAGTGGCAGGAGGTGCCCGACAACGCCGAGTTCGACAACGGCTTCAAGGCCCAGTGGGAGCTGTTCCTCAGGCACGTCCACGCGGACGCCCCCTACCACCGGGACCTGCTGGCCGGCGCCCGCGGCGTGCAGCTCGCCGAACTGGGCCTTCGGTCCTCCGCCGAGGGCCGCCGCATCGACGTGCCGGAGATCGTCCTGTGACCATCCGACTCCCCGCGGCGGACGGCACCCTGCGCGCCTACGAGCCCCGCACCGAGCCGCAGGCCTTCTCCGCCGGCACCCCCTTCACTTCTCGTACGGTCTTCTCCGCGGCCCACGTCGTCGCCGACCCGTACGCCGACGTCTCGCCCGGCTCGCCCGCCGCCGTCGACTGGGACGCCACCCTCGCCTTCCGCCGCCACCTGTGGTCCCACGGTCTCGGTGTCGCCGAGGCCATGGACACCGCCCAGCGCGGGATGGGCCTGGACTGGGCGGGCGCGGCCGAGCTGATCCGGCGCGGCGCGGCCGAGGCGCGCGCCGTCGGCGGCCGCATCGCCTGCGGAGTCGGCACCGACCAGCTCACCGCCGGCAGCCCGGCCGGCATCCGCGCGGCCTACGAGGAGCAGCTCGCGGTCGTCGAGGAGGCCGGCGCCCAGGCCGTCCTGATGGCGTCCCGCGCCCTGGCCGCGGCGGCGAAGGGCCCCGAGGACTACCTGGTGGTCTACGGCCACCTCCTGCGCCAGGCCGCCGAACCGGTGATCCTGCACTGGCTGGGCCCCATGTTCGACCCGGCCCTGGAGGGCTACTGGGGGTCGGCCGACCTGGACGCGGCCACCGAGACCTTCCTGGAGGTCGTCGCCGCGCACCCCGACAAGGTCGACGGGGTCAAGATCTCCCTGCTGGACGCGCAGCGCGAGGTCGACCTCAGACGGCGGCTGCCGCAGGGCGTGCGCTGCTACACCGGTGACGACTTCCACTACCCCGAGCTGATCGCGGGCGATGACCAGGGCTTCAGCCACGCCCTGCTCGGCATCTTCGACCCGCTGGGCCCGCTCGCGGCCGAGGCGGTACGGGTCCTGGACACCGGGGACGTCAAGGGGTTCCGTGAGCTCCTCGACCCGACGGTGGAGTTGTCCCGCCACCTCTTCCAACCGCCCACCCGCTTCTACAAGACGGGCGTGGTCCTGCTCGCCTGGCTCGCCGGCCACCAGAGCCACTTCACGATGGTCGGCGGCCTCCAGTCGGCCCGCTCCCTGCCGCACCTGGCCCGCGCCTACGAACTCGCCGACTCCCTCGGCCTGTTCCCGGACCCCCGGCTGGCGGAGGAGCGGATGAAGAGCCTGCTGAGCGTGTACGGGGTGGACCGGTGAGCACGGATCTCGCGCGTTTCTCCATCAACCAGATGACGGTAAGGCAGCTGTCGATGCCCGAACTGGTCGACGCCTGCACCGGGTTGGGAATCGGCAACGTGGGCCTGTGGCGGGAACCGGTCGAGGCGTACGGCCTGGAGGCGACCGCCAAGCTGGTCCGCGACGCCGGCCTGACGGTGACGACCCTGTGCCGGGGCGGCTTCCTCACGGCGACCGACCCCGCCGACCGGGCCGCGGCACTGGCCGACAACCGCGCGGCCGTCGACGAGGCCACCGCGCTCGGCACGGACACCCTGGTCCTGGTCTCCGGCGGCCTCCCGGCGGGGAGCAGGGACCTGCGCGGCGCCCGGGAGCGGATCGCGGACGCCCTCGCCGTCCTCGCCCCGTACGCGGCCGAACGCGGGGTACGCCTCGCCATCGAGCCCCTGCACCCCATGTACGCCGCCGACCGCTGCGTGGTCTCCACCCTCGCCCAGGCCCTCGACCTCGCCGAACGCTTCCCCGCGCACCAGGTCGGGGTGACCGTGGACACGTACCACGTGTGGTGGGACGACCAGGCACCCGCCCAGATCGCCCGCGCGGGCGCGGCCGGCCGGATCCACAGCTTCCAGCTCGCCGACTGGACCACCCCGCTGCCCGAGGGCGTCCTCAACGGCCGCGGCCAGATCGGCGACGGCTCGATCGACATGCGCGAGTGGAAGGGATACGTGGAGGCCGCCGGCTACACCGGACCCATCGAGGTCGAGCTGTTCAACGAGGGCCTGTGGGCCCAGGACGGCCGGGAGGTCCTCGCCCGGACGGCGGAGCGGTTCGTGGAGCACGTGATCCGCTAGCGGGCCGGCGCCGGAAAAACCGCGGGAGTGGGTGCAACCATTCCGTCGCCTGCGGTGTCGTACATGACGTCGGAACCACGGGGGACCCGGGGGGGTTGCGGGTTCCGGCGGGGAGGGGAGACCGAGGGGGCGTGTCCGGGCCTGCGGGCCGGGAAACGCCCCCTCGAAGCGTCTGCGACGGCGCCGGGCCGGAAGAACACCACGCAGCGCAGCAGCACGTTCGCGTATGGGCCGGCCTCTCCGGTGCAGTCGGGCTCCGGCCGACCGCTCCTTCAGCCGCTCGTGCGGCCGGCTGCTGTGCGCCCGGCCAACCGGCGCCAGGCCGGCGCACCGGCCGGGTGCCGGGCGAGGATCCCCGCCTTCCTCACAGGGCGTCCACCTCCGCTGCCGTCGGGTACGACTCCTGTGCGCCCCGCCTCGTCACGGCCGCCGCGCCGACCCGGGCGGCGTACGCCGCCGCCTCCGCCAACGCCGCGCCCGCGCCCAGCTTCCAGGCCAGGGCCGCCGTGAACGCGTCCCCGGCACCGGTGGTGTCCACCGCGTCCACCGCGACCGACGGCACCCGGGTCACCCCGGAGGCGTCGCCCACCAGCGCGCCCTCCGCGCCCAGCGTCACCACCACCGAGCGCGGCCCCTTGGCCAGCAGCAGCCGGGCCCAGTCCGCGGGGTCCTCGCTCACACAGGCGGCACCGAGGATCACCCGCGCCTCGTGCTCGTTCACGATCAGCGGGTCGCAGGCCGCCAGCACCTCCGCGGGCAGCTCCCGCGGCGGGGACGGGTTCAGCACGAAGCGGCCGCCCGGCGCCAGGTTCCGCACCACCTCCACGACCGTCTCCAGCGGGATCTCCAGCTGCGCCGACACCACCCGGGAGGCGTGGAACAGGCTCGTCGCCGCCCGCACGTCCGCGGGCAGCAGCCGGGAGTTGGCGCCCGGCGACACCACGATGCTGTTGTCACCGGAGGGGTCCACGGTGATCAGTGCGACTCCCGTCGGGTCCCGGCCCACCAGCACCCCCACCGTGTCGACCCCGGCCGCGCGCAGGGAGTCGATCAGCAGCCGGCCGTGGCCGTCGTCGCCGACCCGAGCCAGCAGGGCCGTACCGGCACCCAGCCGGGCGGCGGCGACCGCCTGGTTGGCGCCCTTGCCGCCGGGGTGCACGGCCAGGTCACCGCCGAGCACCGTCTCCCCGGCGGCCGGCCGCCGCTCGACATCGATCACCAGGTCGGCGTTGGCCGAGCCCACGACCAGAAGGTCGTAGTCATACATCCGTTGACTCCTCTGCGAGATGACCCGGTTCCACCTTCTCGCCCCGGACCGCCTTCGAGCCCGCCCGGGTGCCGTCGAAACCGACCACACGGGGCGCCGGCAAGAGGTGGGGCGGCCGACCAATCGTGAGCGGCGGATGCACGTGTGATTGGCGGATTCGGGGCACTCCGCCGACCTGCCCCATCCGCTGACACGGCGTTTTCCTCCGGCCCCTTGGAACGAATCCGCCCATCACGACGGAGAGGCGTACAAGCCCCCGCCCCCGAAAGGAAGCGCGGTCTCCCCGGCTTACCTGCGAGCCCCCCCCGGCTGTAAGCCGCCGAACCCGCCCGGCGTGCCGGCGAGGCGCGGCCGCGCCCCCGCCGACCGGTGCCACTCGGCCTGCCCGAGGGCCCGGCGCCGGGCGGGCCACCACTGTTCAGGGCCGCTCGCTCACTCCCCGGTGAACAACTCCGTCGCCTCGGCCGCGTGGACGGCGCGCTGGGCCCAGACCTCCAGCCGGTCGAGGTCCGCGCAGGCCAGCACCCGCTTCCGGACGGCGTCGGACACCGGGATGCCGCGCCATTCCAGGATGCGCAGGATCATCTCTTGGCGGTCCTGGATGCGGCCCTGCTCCAGGCCCTGCTCCCGTCCCTCTTCCCGTACCTGCTCGGCCAGCGGGTGTCGCCAGAAGTACTGGATCGCCGTCATCAATTCCCTCCACATCTGCTTCGCCTGGGGGTCGGCCAGGCACGAGTCGACGAACTGCACGAAGACCGCGGCACTGTCGGGGTCGATGGTCCGCAGGGCGGATGCCAGGGATTCCAGTATGGCCGGAGCCTGCGGACCACGCCCGTGTGTCATCGCCGACAGCACCGCAAGAGGGACGTCCCGCTCGGCCTGCCGCTCATCCGCGATCACCGGCACGTTGTCCGGCCCCAGCACCAGCGGACGCACCGTCAGCGAGTCCCACCCCGGGAAACCGAGCCGGATCGGACGCGAGGCCCACCTCGCCGTAGCACTGCTCTGCGTGATGACGATGAGCACCGGCTCGCACCGGTACTTCTCGTACAGGTACGACAGGTAGTACGGCCAACTGCCCCGCTTCCGGTCGTCCACCTTCCCCTGCGACTCGACCACGAGCAGGTAGGTGCCCTCGTCCGTCTCCGCCCGCAGCAACGTGTCCACACGGCGCTCGACCGGTTCGATCTCGGTGAGATCCACGTTCAGCGCGGCGATCTCCCTGGGCTCGGGGAACGGAACGTGCAGCACCTTCTGTAACGCCTTCGTCAGCAGCGTCGGATCCTTCTGGAAGATCCGGTGCAGCGCCTCGTGCGACGAGCCCACCATCACGCCACCCCCAGCTCGCACCACACGTACTTCCCCCGGTCCCCGAACCGCGCCGACGGCTGCCAGCCCCAGTACTCGGCGCAGGCCACCACCAGGCCCAGCCCCCGCCCTTCCTCCCGCTCCACCGCCTGCTCCAAGGGCACCGGCGGCTCCGGCGGTGCCGGGTCCGTGTCCCACGCCCCGATCCACACCACGCCCTCCCGGGAGCGCCGCACCCGCAACGCCGCCGGCCCCTTGGTGTGCCGCACGGCGTTGGAGATCAGCTCCGTCGCCAGCAGCTCCGCCGTGTCCACGAGCCCGGTCAGTCCGTGCATCGTCAGGATCATTCGCAGGGTGTGGCGGCAGACGGTGACGGCTCTGGGGTCGTTGGGGATGCAGAGCGTGTAGTCCCAGTCCCAGGTTTCGGGCATGCCTCATCAACTCCGGTGGCTGAAGGGGAGATTCGACGCACGGTGCGCTTCCGCTGCGTGTGCGGTGCGTCACCGACGGTAGACCTTATTGTTTAAGTCCGGCAAGCCGGTCGCGTAATCTGTCCCTCGAACGAGCAGCTTGGGCAGGGGCGTTGGAAGGATCGGCCATGGCATTGAGGAACGAGCCGACGGCACGTCAGATGCGCCTGGCAATCGAGCTGCGCAGACTCCGCGAGGCGGCAGGGCTGACCGCCCGGGAAGCGGCGGCGCTTCTCGGCGTGAGCGCTCCGCAGATCAGTCAGATCGAGGCAGGTCTTTCGGGTGTGAGCGAGAAACGGCTGCGTCGCCTCGCATCCCACTACGTGTGCGCAGACCAGGACTTCATCGACGCCCTGGTGGCGATGGCCACCGACAGGACGCGTGGCTGGTGGGAGGAATACCGGCGGTTGCTGCCGACTTCGTTCCTGGACCTCGCGGAACTGGAGCACCACGCCACGTTCCTGCGTGAGGTGGCGATCCTGCACGTGTCCGGCCTCTTGCAGACGGAGGAATACGCCCGCGCGGTCTTCTCTTCGAGAGTGCCCGAACTGACTGCTGATGAGCTGGAGCTGCGGGTCCGCCATCGAATGCGGCGCCAGCAGATCACCGTTCCCTACGAGTTGGTGATCCATGAGGCGGCCCTGCGTATCAGGGTCAGCGACCGCAACGCCTCCCGAGCCCAGCTGACCAAGCTGCTGCACCTGTCCGAGGCGGACAACATCACCGTACGCGTCATCCCGTTCGACCTGGACGGCTTCACCAGGGCCTCCAGCACCATGACGTACGTGGGCGGACCTCTCCCGAAGTTGGACACGGTGGTGCGGGACGCCCCTCACGGCTCAGTGTTCATCGATTCCGAAGCACAGCTCAACGCCTATCGAACGCGTTTCCGTAGGGTGGAGGCTGTTTCGCTCGACCCCGACCGGTCGCGCGACTTCATCCACAAGCTGGCCAAGGAGCTGTGAGGTATCCATGACCACCCTCGTCAACTGGCGTAAGTCGTCGTACTCGGGCGAGGGCGACGGCAACGCCTGCGTAGAAGTCGCCACCACCCCCACCCACACAGCCGTCCGCGACTCGAAGGCCCCCACCCGTATCCCCCTCACCTTCCCCACCCCCGCCTTCACCGCCTTCCTCGAAGGCCTGAAGAAGCAACACCCGCGTCCCTGACCGTGCGAAACATGGCCCCCCGGGTGCACGATGAAGGAGGGGGCTCGGGGTACTTCAAGATGCCGCACCCCACTCAGCGCAGGGGACACCCCCATGTCCGAAACATCTGGAAGAAGTCGAACGTTCAAACGGCCGCGCCCGGCCCCCGCGTACGCCTTCCTGCTGGCCGGAGTCCTCGCGGGCACCGCCCCGGGCGCCGTCCCGGCGAACGCGGCCCCCGCTTCGGCCCCGGACTCCGCCCCGGCGTCGGCCACCAAGGCGGGCCCGTTCGGCCCGAGCACCTGTAAGCAGGGTTACGTCTGGCGGGAGTCGCATCCGGAGGACCACGTCTGCGTGACCCCCGACGTCCGCACCCAGACCTGGAACCAGAACAGGGCGAACTATGGGAACACCGACGACAACGGCCGGTGCCGGGACGGCCTCGTGTTCCGGGAGGCCATACCGGGTGACGAGATATGCGTGACCCAGTCCGTACGGGACGCCGCCCGCAAGGCCAACGAGCAGGCCGCGATGCACTGGGAGGCCACCTGGGACCGGGTGTACCCGGACGGCTACGTCCCCTTCCCGTTCACGGACGCCGGCCACGAGTACAAGATCCGCAGCTCGTACACGGCGGCGCGCAACGGCAAACAGGTGCTGTACGTGGACGTGTGGCAGGGCAGCACCCAGGACGGCACCGGCACGGTGGTCTGGGACTACTGGGGCGGCGCAAACCAGCGTTTCGTCTTCCGCCGGGCCGGCAACGACCTCGCCTACCAGAACGTCTTCGAGATCGTGGCCGCGCACAGCGGCAAGTGCCTGGACGTCTTCGAGTGGAGCAAGAGCAACGGCGCCAGGATCGTCCAGTGGTCCTGCCACGGCGGCCTGAACCAGAAGTGGTACCTGGAGCGGCGCGCCGACAACCGCTGGCAGATCCGCTCCCTGTACAGCGACAAGTGCCTCGACGCCGACCAGCCGTCCCTGCAGGCTCCGGAGCACGGGGTGATCGTCCAGCAGTGGGACTGCATCGGCGGCAAGAACCAGGCCTGGAGCGTCGTCAACTGAGGCCCGTGGCCCGACCGCCCCACCCCGGTGTCAGACCTGACGGGTACCGTCGGATCATGGCTCAACAGGCGGGGACCCAGACCGGCGAGCGGCGGCTCGCCGTGGTCGAAGGCGTGCTGGAACGGGTCACGTACGTCAACGAGGAGAACGGCTACACGGTGGCCCGGGTGGACACCGGAAGAGGTGCCGGTGACCTCCTCACCGTGGTCGGCGCGCTGCTCGGTGCCCAGGTGGGGGAGTCCCTGCGGATGGAGGGCCGCTGGGGCTCGCATCCGCAGTACGGCAAGCAGTTCCACGTCGAGAACTACACGACCGTGCTGCCCGCCACCGTCCAGGGCATCCGGCGCTATCTGGGCTCCGGGCTGGTCAAGGGGATCGGGCCGGTCTTCGCGGACCGCATCACGCAGCACTTCGGGCTGGACACGCTGCGGATCATCGAGGAGGAGCCGAAGCGGCTGATCGAGGTGCCGGGGCTCGGCCCGAAGCGGACCAAGAAGATCGCCGACGCCTGGGAGGAGCAGAAGGCGATCAAGGAGGTCATGCTCTTCCTGCAGACCGTCGAGGTGTCCACGTCCATCGCCGTACGGATCTACAAGAAGTACGGCGACGCGTCGATCACCGTCGTGAAGGAGCGCCCCTACCAGCTCGCGGCCGACGTCTGGGGCATCGGCTTCCTCACCGCCGACAAGATCGCCCAGTCCGTCGGCATCCCCCATGACAGCCCGGAGCGCGTGAAGGCCGGCCTGCAGTACGCGCTGTCCCAGTCCGCCGACCAAGGGCACTGCTTCCTGCCCGAGGAGCGGCTGATCGCCGATGCGGTCAAGCTGCTCCAGGTCGACACCGGGCTGGTCATCGAGTGTCTCGCCGAGCTGGGCCGGGCCCCGGAGGAGGGGGAGGATCCGGGGGTCGTACGGGAGAAGGTGCCCGGGCCCGACGGCGCCGAGGAGCCCGTCAGCGCCGTCTACCTCGTGCCCTTCCACCGGGCCGAGCTGTCCCTGTCCGCTCAGCTGCTGCGGCTGCTGCGCACGGACCAGGACCGGATGCCGGGCTTCCGGGACGTGGACTGGGGCAAGGCGCTCGGGTGGCTGCGGTCGCGCACCGGCGTCGACCTCGCACCCGAGCAGGAGGCGGCCGTGAAGCTCGCGCTGACCGAGAAGGTCGCCGTGCTCACCGGTGGGCCCGGCTGCGGCAAGTCGTTCACCGTGCGCTCGATCGTGGAGCTGGCCCGGGCCCGGCGGGCCAAGGTGCTGCTGGCGGCTCCCACCGGCCGGGCGGCCAAGCGGCTGGCGGAGCTGACCGGCGCGGAGGCCTCCACCGTGCACCGGCTGCTGGAGCTGAGGCCGGGCGGCGACGCGGCCTATGACCGGGACCGGCCGCTCGACGCCGACCTGGTGGTCGTGGACGAGGCGTCCATGCTGGACCTGCTGCTCGCCAACAAACTGGTGAAGGCCGTACCACCGGGTGCCCATCTGCTGTTCGTCGGGGACGTGGACCAGTTGCCGAGCGTCGGTGCCGGTGAGGTGCTGCGGGACCTGCTCGCCGACGGCAGCCCCATCCCGGCCGTCCGGCTCACCCGGGTCTTCCGGCAGGCCCAGCAGTCCGGTGTCGTCACCAACGCGCACCGGATCAACGCGGGGCAGCATCCGCTCACCGACGGACTGAAGGACTTCTTCCTCTTCGTCGAGGACGACACGGAGGCGGCCGGCCGGCTCACCGTCGACGTGGCCGCGCGGCGGATTCCGGCCAGGTTCGGGCTGGACCCGCGCCGGGACGTGCAGGTGCTCGCACCGATGCACCGGGGGCCGGCCGGGGCGGGCGCGCTCAACGGGCTGCTCCAGCAGGCCATCACGCCCGGGCGGCCCGACGTGCCGGAGAAGCGGTTCGGCGGCCGGGTCTTCCGCGTCGGCGACAAGGTCACCCAGATTCGTAACAATTATGAGAAAGGGAAGAACGGTGTCTTCAACGGCACCGTCGGCGTCGTCACCTCGCTCGATCCGGTCGACCAGCGTCTGACCGTGCTGACGGACGAAGATGAGGAGGTGCCGTACGAGTTCGACGAACTGGACGAACTGGCGCACGCGTACGCGGTGACCATTCACCGCTCGCAGGGCAGTGAATATCCCGCGGTGGTGATCCCCGTCACCACGGGAGCATGGATGATGCTCCAGCGGAACCTGCTCTACACGGCGGTCACCCGGGCCCGTCGGCTGGTCGTCCTCGTCGGATCCCGCAGGGCGATCGGGCAGGCGGTGCGCACGGTCTCGGCCGGACGGCGCTGTACAGCCCTCGACTTCAGGCTCGGCGCAAAAAATGATCGATCAAATGAGTCGTGAAGGTCACAGAGCACTTCCAGATGCCCCTCGGAGGGGGCAGGATGAGCAGGTTGGCGGCACTGAGTGCCGCCGATAGGCCCAATGGTCGACCCCGAGTGCACTCTCCTGAGCCAAATGGGGGATGGTAGAGACAGTCAGGGCACCTCGAAGATGAGGCACTACGTCGGTGAGGGAAGACGTGAGCGACAACTCTGTAGTACTGCGGTACGGCGACGGCGAGTACACCTACCCGGTGGTCGACAGCACCGTCGGCGACAAGGGCTTCGACATCGGGAAGCTGCGCGCCCAGACCGGTCTGGTGACCCTGGACAGCGGGTACGGCAACACGGCCGCCTACAAATCCGCGATCACCTACCTCGACGGCGAGGCGGGCATCCTCCGCTACCGCGGCTACCCCATCGAGCAGCTGGCCGAGCGCTCCACCTTCCTCGAGGTGGCCTACCTGCTGATCAACGGCGAGCTGCCGACCGTCGACGAGCTCTCCACGTTCAAGAACGACATCACGCGGCACACCCTGCTGCATGAGGACGTCAAGAACTTCTACAAGGGCTTCCCGCGTGACGCCCACCCGATGGCGATGCTGTCCTCGGTCGTCTCGGCGCTGTCCACCTTCTACCAGGACAGCCACAACCCGTTCGACGACAAGCAGCGCGATCTCTCCACGATCCGGCTGCTCGCGAAGCTTCCGACGATCGCCGCGTACGCGTACAAGAAGTCGATCGGCCACCCGTTCGTCTACCCGCGCAACGACCTCGGTTACGTCGAGAACTTCCTGCGCATGACCTTCTCGGTGCCGGCCGACGAGTACGAGCTGGACCCGGTCGTCGTCTCCGCGCTGGACAAGCTGCTGATCCTGCACGCCGACCACGAGCAGAACTGTTCGACCTCGACGGTCCGCCTGGTCGGCTCCTCGCAGGCCAACATGTTCGCCTCGATCTCCGCCGGCATCAACGCGCTGTGGGGCCCGCTGCACGGCGGCGCCAACCAGTCCGTGCTGGAGATGCTCGAAGGCATCCGTGACTCCGGTTCCGACGTCGACACCTTCATCCGCAAGGTGAAGAACAAGGAGGACGGCGTCCGGCTGATGGGCTTCGGCCACCGGGTCTACAAGAACTTCGACCCGCGCGCCAAGATCATCAAGGCCGCCGCGCACGATGTGCTCTCCGCGCTGGGCAAGGAGGACGAGCTCCTCGACATCGCCCTGAAGCTGGAGGAGCACGCGCTGTCCGACGACTACTTCGTCGAGCGCAAGCTCTACCCGAACGTCGACTTCTACACCGGCCTCATCTACCGCGCCATGGGCTTCCCGACCGAGATGTTCACGGTCCTGTTCGCCCTCGGCCGGCTCCCGGGCTGGATCGCCCAGTGGACCGAAATGATCAAGGAGCCGGGCTCCCGCATCGGCCGTCCGCGCCAGATCTACACGGGCGTGGAGCTGCGCGACTTCGTTCCGGTCGAGGAGCGCTGACACCTGGCCGGTGAGGGGGCCGCGTCTGCCGGTGCCCCACACCGGAGCAGGTGCTCCCGGCCGGGTGTGCGCCCGGGAGTGTGCCGCTGAAGGGCGTGGGCGGCTGTGGGTCGGCTGGTCGCCGGCCGCGCAGTTCCCCGCGCCTCCTGGGCGGCGTGACGGGCCGTGCCCACTGCGCGGGCGTCGGCACACGGCCGTAGGACGCAAAGACGGAAGGCGCCCTGAGACGCCGGTCCCCCCACGGGCCGACGACCAGGGCGCCTTCCCATGTCCCGGTGCGGATTCCCCCCACGGGATCCGGCCGGGCGCTGGAGAGGACAGCGCCTGAATCGCTGTCGTTGAGCACAACGAGCAAAACTCGTCGCACTCCAGTGATGCGGTGCGATCTGCCGGGACAACGCACGCTGGGAGGGCCGCTCAAAGCTTCCCGGTGTACGTGCCCCGGCAACGCATCTCTGAGGAAGTCCCCCAAGACATCCCCAGATGCCAGTCAGCGCCCCCCAAGACGCTGGTCTGACATCGCCAACTTAGACCTTCGAACCCCTTCGATGGTTACGTTCGCATCACTGTGATCTGCGTCTCTTGCATATGTCCTTTAGGCGCGCAAGAGCCCCGATACGTCGATCGGGGCTCAAGCGTAAGGATGATGCGCGAGCCTTGTGAAGAGCTTATGTGAGGCGCGCGCCGGACTCCAGGGGGACCGGGACATCGGTCACCCCGGGCGCCGGTTCACCGGAAGGCCCGCAGCCGCAGACTGTTGGTGACCACGAACACCGAGGAGAAGGCCATGGCCGCCCCGGCGATCATCGGGTTGAGCAGCCCCGCTGCGGCCAGCGGCAGCGCCGCGACGTTGTAGCCGAAGGCCCACACCAGGTTGCCCTTGATGGTGGCCAGCGTCCGCCGGGACAGCCGGATCGCGTCCGCGGCCACCCGCAGGTCCCCCCGCACCAGCGTCAGATCGCCGGCCTCGATCGCCGCGTCCGTGCCGGTTCCCATGGCCAGGCCCAGGTCCGCGGCGGCGAGCGCGGCGGCGTCGTTCACACCGTCGCCGACCATCGCCACCGTCCGCCCCTCGCGCTGCAGCCGGCGTACGATGTCCACCTTCTCCTCGGGCAGCACCTCGGCGAACACGTGCGCCGAGTCGATGCCGACGTGCCGGGCGACCGCCTCGGCGACCGTGCGGTTGTCCCCGGTGAGCAGCACCGGCGTGAGCCCCAGCGCGCGCAGCTCGCGGACCGCCTCGGCGCTGGTCTCCTTGACCGCGTCGGCGACGGCGAGGACGCCGCGGGCCCGACCGTCCCAGCCCGCCACGACGGCCGTACGGCCCTCCCGCTCGGCCTCGCGGGCCGCGCGCGCCAGCTCCTGCGGCAGCTCGTCGTACAGGCGGCCCACGGCCACCTCACGGCCGTCCACGCGTCCGCGCACACCCCGCCCTGGCACGTTCTCGAAGTGCTCGACCGCCGGCAGCGCACCGACTTGCCTTTCGGCGCCGGCGGCGATCGCCCGGGCCACCGGGTGCTCGGAGGCGTGCTCCAGGGCGCCCGCGAGCCGCAGCAGCTCCTTCTCGTCCTCGCCCTCGGCGACGTACACCGCCTGCAGGCCCATCCGGCCGGTGGTGACCGTTCCGGTCTTGTCCAGGACGACCGTGTCCACGCGGCGCGTGGACTCCAGCACCTCCGGGCCCTTGATCAGGATGCCGAGCTGGGCGCCGCGCCCGGTGCCCACCATCAGCGCGGTCGGCGTGGCGAGGCCCAGCGCGCACGGGCAGGCGATGATCAGGACGGCGACGGCGGCCGTGAACGCGGCGACCGTGTCGCCGGTGACGCCCAGCCAGACGCCGAAGGTGCCGAGCGCGATGAGGATGACCACCGGCACGAAGACGGCGGAGACCCGGTCGGCGAGCCGCTGCACCTCGGCCTTGCCGTTCTGCGCGTCCTCCACCAGCCTCGCCATCCGGGCGAGCTGGGTGTCCGAGCCGACCCGGGTCGCCTCGACGACCAGCCGGCCGCCCGCGTTGACCGTGGCGCCGGTGACCCGGTCGCCGGGGCCGACGTCCACCGGCACCGACTCGCCGGTCAGCATGGACGCGTCCACCGCGGAGCGGCCCTCCACGACCGTGCCGTCGGTGGCGATCTTCTCGCCGGGCCGTACGACGAACCGGTCGCCGACGGCCAGGGACGACACCGGGATCCGTACCTCGCGGCCGCCCGGCCGTACCCCGCCACCGGTCCCGTCCGAGAGCGCTCCGTGCCCGCCCTCCTCGTACCGCAGCACCGTCACGTCCTTGGCGCCCAGCTCCATCAGCGCCCTGAGGGCGGCACCCGCGCGGCGCTTGGAGCGTGCCTCCAGGTAGCGCCCGAGCAGGATCAGCGCGACGACTCCGGCGGCGACCTCCAGGTAGACGGTGGAGGCGCCGTCCATGCGGGAGACGGTGAGGCGGAACTCGTCGTGCATGCCGGGCATGCCCGCGTCACCGAGGAACAGCGCCCACAGCGACCAGCCGAACGCGGCGAGCGTGCCGACCGAGACCAGGGTGTCCATGGTGGCGGCGCCGTGCCGCAGGTTGGTCCAGGCGGCCCGGTGGAAGGGCCATCCGCCCCAGACGACGACCGGCGCGGCGAGGGTGAGCGAGAGCCACTGCCAGTCGTCGAACTGGAGCGCCGGGATCATCGCGAGCAGGACCACCGGAGCGGCGAGCAGCGCGGAGACGAGCAGGCGGTGCCGCAGGGCGTCGAGTTCGGTGTCCCGTTCGGGGGTTTCCGGCGCGGTCTCGGGCGCCGGCTCCGGCGGCGGGGGTTCCTCGGCGGTGTAGCCGGTCCTCTCCACGGTGGCGATCAGGTCGGCGACCTGGACGCTCGGGGCGTGGACGACCTTGGCCTTCTCGGTGGCGAAGTTGACGGTGGCGCTGACCCCGTCCATCCGGTTGAGCTTCTTCTCGACCCGGGCGGCGCAGGAGGCACAGGTCATGCCGCCGATGAGCAGCTCGACCTCGGCGGTCGTGTCCGTGCCGGCGGTTGTCTGTGCGGTGGTGCTGGTCATGTCCGGACTCCAGACATCGGACCGGGCCGTACGGAGCCAGTATCAGCTGGTCGGTACGGCCCGGTCGGGGAAACGGAGGGTCTTCCTCAGGCCTGGCCGGCCAGCTCGAAGCCGGCCTCGTCGACGGCGGCGCGCACGGCCTGCTCGTCCAGGGGGGCCGCGGAGACGACGGTCACCTCGCCGGTCGACGCGACGGCCTTGACCGAGCTGACGCCCGGGAGCTGGGAGATCTCGCCGGAGACGGAGCCCTCGCAGTGGCCACAGCTCATGCCGGTCACCTTGTAGACGGTGGTGACGGAGCCCGAAGTGTCGGTGTGGGCGGTCATGTCGTTACTCCTCGTCGAGGTGTGTGGGGCCGATGGGGCCCGTGGAGGAACCCCATGCTCATCAGACTATACCCCTAGGGGGTATGAATCCAGTGGGGTCCCGCCCCCGGCGTGGTGCCCCCGGGAGCGTCTAGCCTTCGCGCAGGTTCCCCGGAAGGAGCAGGCATGCGCGCGGTGGTGTTCGAGGAGTACGGGAAGCCGGCCGGGATACGGCACGTACCCGACCCGGAGCCCGCCGAGCACGGCGTGGTCGTCCGGGTGGAGGCCACCGGCCTGTGCCGCAGCGACTGGCACGGCTGGATGGGGCACGACCCGGACATCACGCTGCCGCACGTGCCGGGGCACGAACTCGCCGGTGTGGTGGAGGCGGTGGGCGCGCGGGTGACCGGCCGCCGGCCCGGCGACCGGGTCACCGTGCCGTTCGTGTGCGCCTGCGGCACGTGCCCCTCCTGCAGGGCGGGCGACCAGCAGGTGTGCGAGCGGCAGACCCAGCCCGGCTTCCACCACTGGGGCTCCTTCGCCGAGTACGTTGCGCTCGACCACGCCGACGTCAACCTCGTGGCGCTCCCGGACGACATGGCGTACGCCACCGCCGCCGCCCTCGGCTGCCGCTTCGCGACCGCGTTCCGTGCCGTGGTCCAGCAGGGCCGGGTGGCGGCCGGGGAGTGGGTCGCGGTGTACGGCTGCGGCGGTGTCGGCCTGTCGGCGGTGATGATCGCGGCGGCCTCGGGGGCCCGGGTGGTCGCGGTCGACGTCTCGCCCCGGGCCCTCGACCTGGCCCGCGAGTTCGGTGCCGCCGCGTGCCTGGTCGCGTCCGGCGTGTCCGATCCGGCCGCCGCCGTCCGCGAGCTGACCGGCGGCGGGGCCCATCTCTCCCTCGACGCCCTCGGCTCGCCCGCCACCTGTGCGGCCTCGGTGAACGGCCTGCGCCGTCGCGGCCGGCACGTCCAGGTCGGCCTGCTGCCCTCGGCCGACGGCACCACCCCGGTCCCGCTGGCCCGCGCGACGGCCCTGGAGCTGGAGATCCTCGGCAGTCACGGCATGGCCGCCCACACCTATCCCGCCATGCTCGGCCTGGTCCGCGCCGGCGTCCTGCGCCCGGACCTCCTGGTGACCCGGACGATCACGCTCGACGCGGCCCCGGCGGCCCTGGCCGCGATGGACGCGGCACCGGGGGCGGGCGTCACGGTCGTCGAACCCTGGAGCTGACGGCCCTCCCGCCGGCCGCCGGCTCCGGCGGCCGGGGTCAGTCGTCCCCGCGGCCGCGGTTGCGGGGACGGGAGGCGACCCAGGCCCGGACCGTGTCGGCGTACCAGTAGGGCTTGCCCCCCTCGACGTGGTCGGGCGGAGGCAGCAGCCCGTGCTTGCGGTAGGACCGGACGGTGTCCGGCTGCACCCGGATGTGCGCCGCGATCTCCTTGTAGGACCAGAGCCTTCGGTCGGTCATGCCTTGCACCTCCCCGCGCGCACCACGGCGGCGACCGGGAAAGGCCGCCGGGGGGACCGGGCGCTGCGCTGGCGATCACCAAGCCTGTGTCCTGCCGAACGACGCAGAGTGACCGGGGGAGATCGCCTGTCGACCGGGTGTGACCCAAAGCCCGCTGAGCCGCGACATGTGTGACAGCGCGAGGGTATTTGTGACGCAGTGACTACAGAGCGCACTGGTGCCGGACCCTCCGTGGGAACTGGTCCGAATGTCCGGACAAAATATTGACAGCGCTCGGCGTGCGGGACTAGAAAGCCGGGGAGAGCCACGACGAAGGGAAGCCGATGGCCTACGACCTGATCACCATGGGGCGGATCGGGGTGGACCTCTACCCGCTGCAGACCGGTGTCCCGCTCGCCCAGGTGTCGTCCTTCGGCAAGTTCCTCGGCGGGTCGGCGACGAACGTGGCGGTCGCCGCCGCCCGGCTCGGCCGGCACACCGCCGTGATCACCCGCACCGGCGACGACCCGTTCGGCACCTACCTGCACGAGGCGCTGCGCGGCTTCGGCGTCGACGACCGCTGGGTCACCCCCGTTCCCGGCCTGCCCACCCCGGTCACCTTCTGCGAGGTCTTCCCGCCGGACGACTTCCCGCTCTACTTCTACCGGCAGCCCAAGGCCCCGGACCTGGAGATCGACGCCCACGAGCTGGACCTCGACGCCATCCGCGAGACCCGGATCTTCTGGGTCACCGGCACCGGCCTGAGCGAGGAGCCCAGCCGCACGGCGACCCTGGCGGCCCTCGCCCACCGCGCCAAGTCCGGCACCACCGTCTTCGACCTCGACTGGCGCCCCGTGTTCTGGTCGGACCCGGGCACCGCCCGACCCTTCTACGCCGAGGCCCTGCGCCACACCACCGTCGCCGTCGGCAACCTGGACGAGGTCGAGGTCGCCACCGGCGTCCGTGAACCGCATGCCGCCGCCCGCGCCCTGCTGGACGCCGGGGTCGAACTGGCCGTCGTCAAGCAGGGACCCAAGGGCGTCCTCGCCGTCAACCGGGAGGGCGAGTCCGCGGAGGTACCGCCCCTGCCCGTCACCGTCCTCAACGGGCTCGGTGCCGGCGACGCCTTCGGCGGCTCCCTCTGCCACGGCCTGCTGGCCGGCTGGGACCTGGAGACGATCATGCGGCACGCCAACGCGGCCGGTGCCATCGTCGCCTCCCGCCTGGAGTGCTCCTCCGCGATGCCGACCCCGGACGAGGTCGCCGCCGCGCTCCAGGCCGGAGCGGTGCTGTGAGGGCCGGCCGGGTCGCGGGCACGCGGCACGAGGGCGGTTCGGGCATCCGCGCGCCCCGCGTCGACGTGGCCGAACTCGTCCGCATCCGCACCCACCACCCCGAGGCGATCGCCGAGGCCGCCGTTCGCCGGGCCCGCAGACCCCTGCTGAACGAGAGCGGCCGGCTGATGATCGTCGCCGCCGACCACCCGGCCCGCGGCGCGCTCGGCGTCGGCGACCGCAAGCTCGCCATGGCCAACCGCGCCGACCTGCTCGAACGCCTCTGCCTCGCGCTGTCCCGGCCCGGCGTCGACGGCGTCCTCGCCACCGCCGACATCCTGGACGACCTGCTCCTGCTCGGCGCCCTGGACCACAAGGTCGTCATGGGCTCCATGAACCGCGGCGGCCTGCAGGGAGCCAGCTTCGAACTGGACGACCGGTTCACCGGCCACCGCCCGGAGGACATCGAGCGCCTCGGCTTCGACGCGGGCAAGCTGCTGCTGCGCGTCGACTACGCCGACCCGGGCTCCCTGACCACTCTGGAGTCCACCGCCCGCGCCATCGACGCCATGGCCGCGCGCCGGCTGCCGGTGTTCGTGGAGCCGTTCATCAGCCGCCGCACCCCCGAGGGGAAGCTGGCGAACGACCTGTCCGCCGAGGCGGTCACCCGGTCCATCGCCATCGCCTCCGGCCTCGGCGGTTCCTCGGCCTACACCTGGCTGAAGGTGCCGGTCACCGAGAACCCCGACGACATGGCGCGGGTCATGGAGACCTCCACGCTGCCCGCCGTGCTGCTCGGCGGGGACATCGGCGACTCGCCCGAGGACCAGGTCGCCGCCTTCGAGAAGTGGCGCGGGGCGCTCCAACTCCCCACCGTGCGCGGCCTGGTGGTCGGCCGCTCGCTGCTGTACCCGGCGGACGGCGATGTGGCCGCCGCCGTGGACACCGCCGTAGGACTGCTGTGAGGGCCGCATGACCAGCACCGACCTGCACCTGCCCAGGGGCGCCACCGCGAACGCCCGGTACGCCGTCGACATCGGCCCGGAGGTGGCCGGCTGGACACACAGCAGCCTGCGTGTCGTGGAGTTGGCGCCCGGTGGCAGCCATACGTTCACCACCGGGGACAGCGAATGGATCGTGCTTCCGCTGGAAGGCGGATGTAGCGTACGAATCGAGACTGCGTCGACCGAGCACGTCGAGTTCCAACTCCTGGGCAGGGAAGGTGTGTTCAGCGGAGCCTCCGACTTCGCGTACGCCCCCCGGGACGCCCGGGTCCTGATCGCCTCCGGCGCGGGAGGCCGCTTCGCCCTGGCAGGAGCGAAGTGCGAGCGACGACTCCCCGCCCGCTACGGCCCCGCGCCGGAGGTCCCCGTCGAGGAGCGCGGCAGCGGCACCTGCGCCCGCCGGGTGCGCAACTTCGCGTCCGCCGACTCCTTCGACTGCGACAAGCTGATCGCCGTGGAGGTGATCACGCCGGGTGGCAACTGGTCCTCGTACCCGCCGCACAAGCACGACGAGCACCGGCCGGGCGAGGAGTCCGAGCTGGAGGAGATCTACTACTTCGAGATCGACGGCCCGAACGGACTCGGCTACCAGCGGGTGTTCCCCTCACGCGAGGGCGGCTCGGACGTCCTCGCCGAGGTCCGCTCCGGCGACACCGTCCTCGTCCCCGACGGCTGGCACGGCCCGTCCATCGCCCAGCCCGGGCACGACATGTACTACCTGAACGTCATGGCGGGCCCGGGCGAGACCCGTGAATGGCGGATCTGCTTCCACCCCGACCACGTAGAAAGCACAGGGGGATACCGATGACGATCCGGCTGACCGTCGCCCAGGCGCTCGTCCGCTTCCTCGCCGCCCAGTACACCGAACGCGACGGCGAGCGGCGGCGGCTGATCGGCGCCACCTGGGGCATCTTCGGGCACGGCAACGTCGCCGGCCTCGGCCAGGCACTGGTCGAGTACGCCGACGTCATGCCGTACCACCAGGGCCGCAACGAGCAGTCCATGGTGCACGCGGCGGTCGGCTACGCCCGCCAGTCGAACCGGCTGTCCACGCACGCGGTGACGACCTCGATCGGCCCCGGCGCGACCAACCTGGTCACCGGCGCCGCCCTCGCGACCATCAACCACCTCCCGGTGCTGCTCCTGCCCGGCGACGTCTTCGCCACCCGCCCCGCCGACCCGGTCCTGCAGCAGCTGGAACTGCCGTACGCGGGCGATGTGTCGGTCAACGACACCCTGCGCCCGGTGTCGAGGTACTTCGACCGCGTCACCCGGCCGGAGGCCCTGATCCCGAGCGCGCTCCAGGCCGTGCGGGTCCTCACCGACCCCGTGGAGACCGGCGCCGTCACGCTCGCCCTGCCGCAGGACGTCCAGGCGGAGGCGTACGACTGGCCGGAGGAGTTCTTCTCGCCGCGCGTGTGGACCGTACGGCGGCCGGGCGCGGACCCGACCGAGCTGGCCGAGGCCGTCCGGGCGGTCCGCGAGGCGCGCAGGCCCCTCGTCGTCGCCGGCGGCGGGGTCCACCACAGCCGCGCCGAGGAGGCCCTCGCGGAGTTCGCGGCGGCGACCCGCATCCCGGTCGCCTCCACCCAGGCCGGCAAGGGCTCGCTGCGCTACGACCACCCGCAGGACGTCGGCGGGATCGGCCACACCGGCACGGCGACCGCCGACGAGCTGGCCCGCACCGCGGACCTGGTGATCGGCGTCGGCACCCGCTACACCGACTTCACGACCGCCTCCGGCACCCTCTTCGAGAACCCGGACGTCCGCTTCCTGAACCTCAACATCGCGCCCTTCGACGGCCACAAGCTGGCCGGGCTCCCGCTCGTCGCCGACGCCCGCAGCGGCCTGGGCGAGCTGACCGAGGCGCTGGGGATGCACGACCACACCGTCGCCGACTCCTACGTCACCGAGTACACCGAGGACAAGGAACGCTGGGAGCAGCGCGTCGACGCCTGCTTCGAGGCCGACGAGATCGACGTACGGCCGACCCAGCCCCAGGTCATCGGCGCCCTGGACGCGCTGGTGGACGAGTCGGACATCATCATCAACGCGGCCGGCTCGCTCCCCGGCGACCTGCACAAGCTGTGGCGGGCGCGGTCGGCGGACCAGTACCACCTGGAGTACGGCTACTCCTGCATGGGCTACGAGATCCCCGCCGCCCTCGGCGTGAAGCTCGCCGCGCCCGAGCGGAACGTGTGGGCGCTGGTCGGCGACGGCACGTACCTGATGATGCCGACGGAGATCGTGACCGCCGTGCAGGAGGGCATCGCGATCAAGATCCTGCTGGTGCAGAACCACGGGTACGCCTCGATCGGCGGGCTGTCGGAGTCGGTGGGCGGCGAGCGGTTCGGCACGGCGTACCGCTTCACCTCCGCCGACGGCACCTTCACCGGAGCCCCGCTGCCCGTCGACCTCGCCGCCAACGCGGCCAGCCTCGGCATGCGGGTGCTGCGCGCCAAGACCGTCCGGGACCTGCGCGCGGCACTCGCCGAGGCGCGGGCCGCCGACACTCCCACATGTGTCTACGTGGAGACCGAAACGTCCGACACTGTGTCGGGCGCGCCTCCGGCGCAGGCCTGGTGGGATGTTCCTGTGGCCGAGACCGCGACCCGAGCGTCCGCGGTCAAGGCACGAGAGCTGTACGAACGGCACGTCTCGACCCGACGCCGCCATCTGTAAGAAGGAGTCTCTGGGCATGACGAAGATCGTCAACCACTGGATCGGCGGGAAGTCCGTCGACGGCGCGTCGGGTACGTACGGGCCGGTCACCGACCCGGCGACCGGCGCGGTCACCACCAAGGTCGCGTTCGCGTCGGTCGAGGAGGTGGACGCGGCCGTCGCGGCGGCCAAGGACGCCTATCTGACCTGGGGCCAGTCCTCGCTGGCGCAGCGCACGTCCATCCTGTTCAAGTTCCGCGCGCTGCTCGACGCGCACCGGGACGAGATCGCCGAGCTGATCACCGCCGAGCACGGCAAGGTGCACTCGGACGCGCTCGGCGAGGTCGCGCGCGGCCTGGAGATCGTCGACCTCGCCTGCGGGATCAACGTCCAGCTGAAGGGCGAGCTGTCCACGCAGGTCGCGAGCCGCGTCGACGTGGCCGCGATCCGCCAGCCGCTCGGTGTCGTCGCCGGCATCACGCCGTTCAACTTCCCGGCGATGGTCCCGATGTGGATGTTCCCGATCGCCATCGCCTGCGGCAACACCTTCGTGCTGAAGCCGAGCGAGAAGGACCCGTCGGCGTCGGTCCGCCTCGCCGAGCTGCTGGCCGAGGCCGGCCTGCCCGACGGCGTCTTCAACGTCGTGCACGGCGACAAGGTGGCCGTCGACCGCCTGCTGGAGCACCCGGACGTCAAGGCCGTCTCCTTCGTCGGCTCGACCCCGATCGCCCGCTACATCCACACCACCGCCTCCGCCCACGGCAAGCGCGTCCAGGCCCTCGGCGGCGCCAAGAACCACATGCTGGTCCTGCCGGACGCCGACCTGGACGCGGCGGCCGACGCGGCGGTGAGCGCCGCCTACGGCTCCGCGGGCGAGCGCTGCATGGCCATCTCGGCGGTCGTGGCGGTGGGCGCCATCGGCGACACGCTGGTGGAGAAGATCCGCGAGCGCGCCGAGAAGATCAAGATCGGTCCGGGCAGCGACCCGGCGTCCGAGATGGGCCCGCTGATCACCAAGGCGCACCGGGACAAGGTGGCCTCGTACGTGGAGGGCGCCGCCGCCGAGGGCGCCGAGGTCGTGCTGGACGGCACCGGCTACACCGTCGAGGGCTTCGAGGACGGCCACTGGATCGGCATCTCGCTGCTGGACAAGGTGCCGACCAGCGCGAAGGCGTACCAGGACGAGATCTTCGGCCCGGTGCTGTGTGTGCTGCGCGCCGACACCTACGAGGAGGGCGTGGCGCTCATCAACGCCTCGCCGTTCGGCAACGGCACCGCGATCTTCACCCGGGACGGCGGCGCGGCCCGCCGCTTCCAGCTGGAGATCGAGGCCGGCATGGTCGGCGTGAACGTGCCGATCCCGGTGCCGGTGGGCTACCACTCCTTCGGTGGCTGGAAGGACTCGCTCTTCGGCGACCACCACATCTACGGCAACGACGGCACGCACTTCTACACCCGCGGCAAGGTCGTCACCACGCGCTGGCCCGACCCGGCCGACACCCCGGCGGGCGTGGACCTGGGCTTCCCGCGCAACCACTGAGCCGGACGGCACGGTGCCCCGCCCTCCTCGCAAGGGGAGGACGGGGCACCGTCGCGTTCAGCCCTGCTGCTTCCGCTGCTTCTCGATGACCTCGGTGAGGTCGGCAGTCCGCGCGGCGGGCGGGGTCTTGACGGTGACCGCCTTGCCGAACTTGTCGAAGTCCATGCTGATGGTCATGACGCCGATCTTCTCCTTGAGCCGCACCGGCAGGTCGTCGGGGCCGACCCACACGTCCATGAGGATCGACTTCGCACCGGTCGCCTTGCCCATGGGGCTGCCCTCGCCGTAGACGTCCTTGAACCTGCCCATGTGCGCGCTGTCGATCACGCCGCGGTAGTGCGTGGTGCGCCGGCCGTTCACGGTCTGCGTGCCGAGGTCCTGGACGTCCTTGGCGTACTTCAGGCCCTTCATGGAGGCGGAGGGGCTGCCGCTGTCCCCGCTGAGGGCCTGCGCGCCCTTCTTCCCGAAGAAGACGGAGCCGTCGACCTTGATCCAGTCCTTGCCCTGGTACGGGCCGGAGGGGAAGCGGTCCACGTCGTAGTAGTAGACGCCGTCGACGAACAGCACGTGCGTGGTGGGGGAGTGGTTCACGGCCTGCATGTTCGCGGCCCTGGTGTCCATCTCCACGTCGAAGGCGTATCCGTGGCCCCAGGAGTACGTGCCGTTCATGGCGATCGGGCCGCTGGTGCCGGTGTCGGTCGTCATCCGCACCTCGGCCGACCCCAGCGCCTCCGTCCGGTCCGTGGCCCGGGCCAGCGCCGCCATCGCCGCGTCGGCCTTGTCGACCGCCTTGACGGCCTTCTTCACGCCCTCCGTGCCGCAGCCCGAGGCCGCTACCAGCGCCGCCGTCGTGAACGCCACCCACGCGCCGGTGTGCCGCATTTTCATGTCCCACCCCAAAGCTGTGCGTCTGCTGTGCGCGGCGCACTCTATCGGCCACCACTGACATGCACGCGACCGGATTACCGTCCGGATACCGGACGGCTGACATTTTTTTGACGCGACGGCTGCGGTTCCCGTTCTGCCCGGACGAAACGGGTAGCGAAGGGGAAACTGGTAGATGACCTTTGAAAGCAAGGTCACATTCGGTATGAGCTTGATGGATGCACTTATAAGGCTTCGCAGCCTGGGAAAGTTATGCACCGTACCGGTTCCTGGAAGTGCGGATTCCGAAGGTAAACGGCCATTGACGCAGCGGTTTTCGTCGGGGTTCGCTATGCACCGCCGGGAGCGGACGAGAAGAACGTACGACGATCCGCCGGAGGCGATAGCGCTCCCGACGCCATCCTCAGTCGCACGAGTCGATCGGAACCGCCGTATGACCGACACGCTTCAGAAGTCCGTGGTAGACACCCCTTCAGCCCCCGCGCCGGGGCTGAAGCGCTCCATCGGTGTCGTCGGCGGAACGCTGCTGACGCTGTCCTGCGTCACCCCCGCCTCCACGCTCTTCGTGGTCGTCCCCGATCTGTTCGGCTCCCTCGGCACCGCCACCGCCCTGACGATCGCCATCGGCTCCCTCCTCTGTATCGCCGTGGCGTTCTGCTACTCCGAGCTGGGCACCCTCATCCCCAGCGCGGGCGGCGAGTACGCCATGGTCTCCACGATGGCCGGACGGCTGACGGGCTGGCTCGTCTTCGTGCTCTCCCTGCTGGTCGTGATGATCGTGCCCCCGGTGATCGCGATGGGCACGGCGGACTACCTCGCCCCCCTCGTCCACCTCGACCCCTCCATGACCGGCGCCGGCGTGATGCTGCTGGCCACCCTCGCCGGCCTGCTCGACCTGCGCGCCAACGCCTGGATCACCGGCATCTTCCTGGTCCTGGAGGTCGTCGCCGCCGGCGTCGTCGCCCTGCTGGGCTTCTCGCACAGCCACCGCGGAACGGGCAGCCTGGTGTCGATGCAGGTCGCCGGCGCGCACGGCCACACGGACACCGTCACGGCCATGCTGGTGGTCTCCGGCCTCGCCATCGCCCTCTTCGTCACCCAGGGCTTCTCCACCGCCGTCTACCTCTCCGAGGAACTGGAGAACCCGCGCCGCAACGTCGCCCGCACGGTCCTCGCCACCCTCGCCATCTCCACCGTGGTCATCCTGGTGCCGGTCGCCGCCATCACCATGGGCGCCTCCGACCTCGACGAGCTGACCGGCGGCGACATCAGCTCCATGGTCACCGCCTGGTCCAACTCCGCGGTCGGCACCTTCGTCAGCCTCTGCGTGGCCCTCGCGATCATCAACGCGGGCATCGTCATGGTCATCCAGAACTCCCGCGTCCTGTTCGCCTCCGCCCGCGACAAGGCCTGGCCCGGCCCGGTCAACACCGTCTTCTCCAAGCTCGGCCGCTTCGGCTCCCCCTGGGTCGCCACCCTCGCGGTCGGCGTCCCCGGCGCGGTCCTGTGTTTCGTCAACCTGGACACCCTGTACGGCGTCACCGGCGTCTCGGTGACCGGCATGTACCTGCTGGTCGCGGTCGCCGCCCTGCTCGCCCGCCGCGGCTCCCACAAGCACACCCCCGCCTGGCGCATGCCGCTCTGGCCCGCCGTGCCGGTCCTGCTCATCGCCGTCCTGGCCTACATCCTGACCCAGCAGGAGACCACCTACCTCCTGTGGACCGGCGGCATCACCGCCGCGGCGACCCTGTACTGGGCCCTGTACCTGCGCCCGCGCAGGGAGACCCACTGGCTGGTGTCGATCCCGGAGGACGCACAGGCCTGAGGTCCGCGGGCGCGGGGAACTGCGCGACCGGCCACGGCGAACCGGCAGCCGGCGGACGACCGAGCTGTCGCCCGTACCACGACCGCGGTACGAAACGGCCGGCCCGTACTCCCGGGGAAGGGCCGGCCGTTCACCCCCAGGTCTGCCGCGGTCGTCAGCCCCGCCCCGTACCGTTGACGCATGGATCTTCGACTGCCCGCCCTGCGGAGCGTTCGGCGGCCCCGTCGGCTCCTGGCCGCCGCGGCCGCCGTCGCAGTGCTCGGCGGCGCCGGGACGTGGACGGCGGCCGTCGCCTCCGACGACACGCGGACCGTACGCGTCAGCGACCAGGTCATGGCGGTCGACGGGGTGCGCCTGGACACCTCGTACATCACCCCGGCCGACGGCGGCCGCCACCCCGCGGTCCTGCTCGCGCACGGCTTCGGCGGCAGCAAGCAGGACATGCGCCGGCAGGCCGAGGACCTCGCCCGGGACGGGTACGCGGTCCTGACCTGGTCCGCGCGCGGCTTCGGCAGGTCCACCGGGAGGATCGGCCTGAACGACCCGAACGGCGAGGTCGCCGACGTCTCCCGGCTCATCGACTGGCTGGCGAAGCGGCCCGAGGTCCGGCTCGACAAGCCCGGCGACCCGCGCGTGGGCATGGCCGGCGGCTCCTACGGCGGCGCGGTCTCCCTGCTCACCGCCGGACACGACCGGCGGGTCGACGCCATCGCCCCGGCCATCACCTACTGGAACCTCGCGGACGCCCTGTTCCCGAACGGCGTGTTCAAGAAGCTCTGGGCCGGCATCTTCGTCAACACCGGCGGCGGCTGCGCCCGCTTCGAGCCCGCGCTGTGCCGGATGTACGACCGGGTCGCCGAGTCCGGCACCCCGGACCCGGCCGCCCGGAAGCTGCTGGAGGAACGCTCGCCGTCGGCCGTCGGCGACCGCATCAAGGTGCCCACCCTGCTGCTGCAGGGCCAGACGGACTCCCTGTTCACCCTCGGCCAGGCCGACGCGGCCGCCCGTGCGATCCGCGCGAACGGCGCCCCCGTCGACGTCGACTGGATCGCCGGCGGACACGACGGCGGCGACATGGAGACCAGCCGGGTCGAGGCACGCGTGCGTGCCTGGTTCGACCGGTACCTGAAGGACGACAAGGCCACCGACACCGGCCCGGCGTTCCGGATCACCCGCACCGGAGGCATCGACTCCACCGACGGCACCGCCCAGCTGCGCGGCGCGAGCGCCGCCGCCTACCCCGGCCTGCACGACCACGCGCGCTCCATCCCCCTCACCGGCGGCACCCAGCACGTCACCAACCCGGCCGGCGCCAGCCCGCCCGGCGTCTCAGCCCTGCCCGGCCTCGGCGGCTCCGGCGGCCTCTCCCAGCTGTCCGCGCTCGGCGTCGGCGTCTCCCTGGACTTCCCCGGCCAGTACGCGAGGTTCGACTCGGCGCCGCTCACCCGCGACCTGCAGATCACCGGCGCCCCGACCGCCACCGTGCACGTCACCTCCACCGGCGACGACGCCGTCCTGTTCGGCAAGGTCTACGACGTCGGCCCCGACGGCACCCGGCAGGTGCTGCCCGCCCAGCTCGTCGCCCCCTTCCGGGTGACCGGTGCCAAGGCGGGCAAGGACGTCACCGTCACCCTCCCGGCGATCGACCACGCGGTGCAGAAGGGCCACCGGCTCCGCCTGGTCCTCGCCTCCACCGACCTCGGCTACGCCTCACCGGCCGCCCCGGCCACCTACACCGTCTCCCTGAAGGGAGACCTGGGCGTGCCGACGGCCCCCGCGGTCAGCACCGCCGCCGCGCCCCTGCCCGCCTGGGTCTGGTGGCTGCCCGCGGCCGGCGCGGTCGCCGCCCTCGCCCTGCTGCTCACCACCCGCCGCCGTACGGCCGCCCCCGCGCCCGACCCCGAGCTGGCCGAGGTCCCGCTGGTGATCACGGACCTGAGCAAGCGGTACGCCGGGTCCACCGACCGGTACGCCGTCCGGGACCTCTCCTTCCGGGTGGAGAAGAGCCAGGTCCTCGGCCTCCTCGGCCCCAACGGCGCCGGTAAGACCACCACCCTGCGCATGCTGATGGGGCTGATCCGGCCGGACGAGGGCGAGATCCGTGTCTTCGGCCACGCGATCCGGCCCGGCGCGTCGGTGCTCTCCCGGGTCGGCGCCTTCGTGGAGGGGGCGGGCTTCCTGCCGCACCTGTCCGGCCGGGAGAACCTGGAGCTGTACTGGCGGGCCACCGGCCGCCCGCCGGAGGACGCCCACCTGGACGAGGCCCTGGAGATCGCCGGCCTCGGCGACGCGCTCGCCCGCGCGGTGCGCACGTACTCCCAGGGCATGCGCCAGCGCCTGGCCATCGCCCAGGCCATGCTCGGCCTGCCCGACCTGCTCATCCTGGACGAGCCCACCAACGGCCTGGACCCGCCCCAGATCCGCGAGATGCGCGAGGTGATGATCCGCTACGCGGCCGGCGGCCGTACGGTGATCGTCTCCAGCCATCTGCTCGCCGAGGTGGAGCAGTCCTGCACCCACCTGGTGGTGATGGACCGCGGCCGGCTGGTGCAGGCCGGCCCGGTCCGGGAGATCGTCGGCTCGGGCGACACCCTGCTGGTCGGCACCGCCGTACCGGTGCAGGAGCCGGTGGTCGAGAAGGTGGGCGCGCTGGACGGCGTCGCCTCCGCCGTGCGCACCGACGACGGACTGCTGGTCCGCCTCGAACCCGGCGGCACCGCCGAGCGGCTGGTCGTGGAGCTGGTGCGGCTGGAGGTGCCGGTCGCCTCGGTCGGCCCGCACCGCCGTCTGGAAGACGCCTTCCTCACCCTGATCGGAGGTTCCGCATGAGCACGCTCACCGAGGTCGCCTCCGGCTACCAGGCGGGGCGCACCCTGCCGCTGCGGGTCGAGCTGGTCCGCCAGCTCAAGCGGCGCCGCACCCTGGTCATGGGCGCGATCCTGGCCGTGCTGCCGTTCGTGCTGCTGATCGCCTTCGCGATCGGCGGCGACCCGGGCGGCCGGAACAACCAGGTCACGCTGATGGACACGGCCACCGCCTCCGGCGCCAACTTCGCCGCCGTCAACCTGTTCGTCTCGGCGGGCTTCCTGCTGGTCATCCCGGTCGCCCTGTTCTGCGGGGACACGGTCGCCTCCGAGGCGAGCTGGTCCTCGCTGCGCTACCTGCTGGCCGCCCCGGTGCCCCGGGCCCGGCTGCTGTGGTCCAAGCTCGTGGTGGCGCTCGGGATGAGCCTCGCCGCGATGGTGCTGCTGCCGCTGGTGGCGCTCGCCGCCGGCACGGCAGCCTACGGCTGGGGTCCCCTGGAGATACCGACCGGCGGCGCACTGGACACGGGTACGGCGGCCCAGCGGCTCCTGGTGGCCGTGGCGTACGTCTTCGTGTCCCAACTGGTCACCGCCGGGCTGGCGTTCTGGCTCTCGACCAGGACGGACGCCCCGCTCGGCGCGGTCGGCGGCGCGGTCGGCCTGACCATCGTCGGCAATGTCCTGGACGCCGTCACCGCCCTGGGCCACTGGCGCGACTTCCTGCCCGCGCACTGGCAGTTCGCCTGGGCCGACGCCGTCCAGCCCCGCCCCGAGTGGTCCGGCATGATCCAGGGCGCGGCGATCTCCGTCACCTACGCGCTCGTGCTGTTCGCTCTGGCCTTCCGGGGGTTCGCGCGCAAGGACGTGGTCTCCTAGGGCCGATCGGCGCAGGACGCGTCGCCATTTCGAGTGATCGGCCGGGCGGTCCACACGCGTGGTGGGGTGCCCACTCCGGTGATCATATCCCCAGAAAAGGTGCATAGGAGACATTCCTGCGCCGTGATCCGGGGTGACCACCCATGGCGGGTGGCCACCCCAGTGACCCTGGGAGGACCCTTGTCGCATCGCACGCTTCGTTCGGCGGTCATCGCGCTGCTGGCTTCCGTGCCGCTCCTCGCCGCCGTGCCCGCGCAGGCTGCCGCACGGCAGACCTTCCCCTGTGCCGTCGGCATCCAGAAACTCGACAACACGACGACCAGCACGGTCACCGTCAACATCTACTGCGCCCAGGCGCAGAGCGTCGCCGTGACGATCACCGCGGGCGGCGCCGTGCTGCTGAGCGCGCAGGAGGCCGTCCAGGCCAACGTCGGCCAGACCGTCACCGTCACCGCGCCCCGGGTTCCGCGCGTCTGCGCGACGCTGCGGACGGGCACCGCGAACACCATGCTCTGCACCCCCTGACGGCATCCCCGGGCGCCGCCCGGCCGGTGACACTCCGTCGGGTGTGTCGGACATGAGAGACAAGTGAGACGACTGTTATCATCTGTGACGAGTCGTGCACGGACCGTAAGGAAGGTCGTGTGCGTGAGGAAATCGGAGAAACGATGCAGAAGCTCAAGAAGGTCGCGGCGGTAGCGGTCATGGTCGGCGGCATGGGCCTGGTCGGTGGCGGGGTCGCCAGCGCGCACGGCGGTCACGACTACGACGACGTCCCTTACGTGCACAACCTGCAGGCCGTGGACTGCGACCAGGACTTCGACGGAGGCGCCGCGTTCGTCAACACCCCCCTCGCGGTCACCGGCGACAACAACCAGAACATCGGCAACTTCTGCACCGTGATCGGATCCATCGGGGACTGATTACAGGGACTTCGACGGCGAGAGGTCGTGGTCCGCACCCTCTGGTGATTGCGCCCTCGCCGACATCCCTCCACAGCACGCGGTCGCCGCCATCCGTCCATGAGCCGTAAGGCATGGGTGGAGGGCGGCGACCGTCGTATGAGCGGTGTGGTGAAGGCCGGCCGGGCGATCGTCTTTTTTTCTTAAATACCGGAATAACTGGATTGCAGGCGCGTAATCGCGTGTGTCGGGAATAGGGGTTTAAGGCGGGGTCGTGTTATTCTCTGTGACGAGTCAGACACGGTCCGTAAGGAGGGTCGTGTGTGTGAGCAAATCGGAGAGACGATGCAGAAGCTCAAGAAGGTCGCGGCGGTAGCGGTCATGGTCGGCGGCATGGGTCTGATCGGTGGCGGTGTCGCCAGCGCTCACGGCTACGACGGCGAGTACCCGATCGGCAACCTTCAGCCCGTCGAGTGCGAGCAGTCCTTCGACGCCGGCGCCGCCTTCGCCAACCTTCCCGTCGCCGGCGGCGACAACAACCAGAACATCGGCAACTTCTGCACGGTCATCGGGTCCATCGACGACTGAATTCGGAACGCCGTACCAAGCAGGTCCCGCTCCCTGGGGTGGTATCGAACCCCGGGATGAGAGGGAAAAGCGCCTCCGACGGGTGCGCACGAGGAATGTGAACTCCTTGTGCCACTGCCTGTCGGAGGTGCTTTGCGTGGGCCCTATCGGGGAGTGGGGTTGCGCCCGCCTTGTCACGCGTCACTCGGAAAGACCAATAGGGGATGCTGGTGACACTCTTTCGGGTGTGTCTGGAATCGCGAATTATGTGAGGCGTGTGTTAGCGTCTGTAATCAGTCAGGCACGGTCCGTAAGGAGGGTCGTGTGCGTGAGGAAATCGGAGAGACGATGCAGAAGCTCAAGAAGGTCGCGGCGGTAGCAGTCATGGTCGGCGGCATGGGCCTGGTCGGTGGCGGCGTCGCCAGCGCGCACGGCGGCCACGACTACGACGACGTCCCCTACGTCCACAACCTGCAGGTCGTGGACTGCGACCAGTCCTTCGACGGCGGCGCCGCCTTCCTCAACGCCCCCGTTGCCGCCGGCGACAACAACCAGAACATCGGCAACTTCTGCACGGTCATCGGGTCCATCGGGGACTGACTTCAGGACGCCGGTTCGAGCGGGTCCCCCCTTTTCGGGTGCGGGACCCGCTCCTCGTCCTTCCACGGGACGTCGGCAGGAGCCCGATGTCCCTCTTTTCGCTACTAGATGCGGCAACGCGTCAGTCGTGGCCGCGAGTCAACACATGGAGGTACGGATGCGCAGGTTGAGGAAGGTCATGCTGGCGACCAGCGTCATCAGCGGCATCGGCCTGACGGCTGCCGGGGCCGCACAGGCCGCGGACTGCGATGGCCAGGCGCCCCACCCCGCCGTCGAGAACGCGCAGTCCCTGGATTGCGAACAGGAATTCTCCTCGCTCGTGACGGTCAATGCGCCGGTCGCCCTCCTCGGTGACAACGTGACGAACATCGGCAATTTCTGCACCCAGGTCGGCCACGCCGAGTGATCGGGTGACCGGCTCAGGGGGTGGGTCCTGTGTTGTGGGCTTGCCCCCTGTGCGTCGAGCCGCACACGGGGGTCGGCACGGAGGGCGATAATTCCTATCTGTTTCTGATTGTTTCTTGTATTTTTTCATCGGGGAAGCGGTGGCGGCCATCATTATTGTGATGGCCGTCCAGTTGTTTTTGTGCAATTCGCATCAGCTGCGCCCCGTGGGCCGGCCGGGTGAACTCCTTCCATTGCTAGCCCGAAAGAGTGCCAGCTGCTTGAGCGGGAATTGTCTGGTGATGCAGTATCGGTCCCGTCCTCGGGCTGAAGAGGGGCGAACATGTCATGCCTCGGAGGGAATGTGGCTGATGCGATCATCTTGCCGCGTTGTCCGGAATCGGGAAAAGCGTCGTTTCGCACAGAGTCCGAGGCGCGGGCCTGGCTGGTAAAGCAGCCACTGCTGGAGAAGATTCCCGACCGTATCTACCGGTGTTCGGACTGTCGCTACTGGCATTTCACCGGATCGCATTACTGGACCAGTCAGCAGATCAAGTGGCGACGGAACTACGGCCGACGTGAAGTCGCTTCTCGGCGCAGCAGCAGGAAGAAGGGCAGGCGCTGAGAGTTCTTCAGCAGCAGGATCTCGTGCAGTAGCCGAGAACCCGTCTCCCTTCAGCTCCCAGTCGGCGCCGGCACGTCAGGCACGACCTGAGGTCCGGGCCGACCTCCCCCTTCCTCGATCAGAAAGACGACCAGAATGCGACAGAACCTGAGCAGGGGAATGGTCGTGGCCAGCGCCGCGACGAGCATCCTGTCGCTGTACGTCATCCCGGCGTTCGCGAGCTCGCACACCGAGGCCCCGGCGGGACCACTCGGCAGTCCGTCCGGCCACGCCCTCCCCGATGTCCCGGTGGACCATGTCGAGGGCGACTGCGCCGAGTCCCTCAAGGTGAGCGCCGCGCCCGACGCGTCCACGGGGAAGTCCTGCAACACCAGCACGACCTCCCACGCCACGCACGACGCCGAAAAACACGGTGCCGGTCAGCCGCACGGCACCGGCAGCAAACGCACCGCTCAGACCGGTGCCGCCGGCTACGGTGACGACGACACGGCCGACAGCGTCCCGGTGCGCACCGACGGCAGCGGCACGGCCGGCACTGCCCCCGCGCCCGGTCATGGCGGCGGCCTGGACGGCGGCCTTCCGGGGCACGGGGACGGCACCGGTCTGGACGGCGGCCTGCTCGGTCACGGGGACGGCACCGGCCTGGGCGACGGCCTGCTCGGTCACGGGGACGACAACGGCCTGGACGGCGCTCTCCCCGGTCGCGGGGACGACAACGGTGTCCACGTGCACGGCACCGAGCTGGGCTACGGAGACACACCGTCCACGCCTCCCACCACCCCGCCCGTGTCGCCGCCCCCCACGAAGACCCCGCCCGCGAAGACCCCGCCCACGCGGCCGGCCACCCCGCCCAGCACCCCGGCGTCACCGCCCGCGCAGTCGCCCTCCCTGCCCAACACCGGTGCGGGGGACCTGACGTTCATGGCCTCGGGTGTGGCCGCGCTGCTGACCACCGGCGGCGTCCTGCTGTACCGGCGAGGCCGGACCGCAACCCGCCGGTAGTGCGCCGCTGCGGGTGCCGGACCACGCCCGGCACCCGCAGCCTCCGTCAGGAGCGTGCCACGGACGGTACTTCGGCGCGTCCCCAGACCGCCGGTGCCGGGACCACCGCGGCCGGTGCGGGGACGTCCAGTCGGCGGCGTACCCCTTGCACCAGCGTCGACGCCGTGTAGGTCGCGCCGTGGACGAAGCGCATGGCCGGGCCGAAGGCGGAGGCGGTCAGCAGGCCCGCCAGGAACAGCCCGGGCTGCGACGACTCGAAGGAGCGCCCGACCACGGGGGCGCCGTCCGCCGTGGTCGCCAGACTCCCGCGCAGATCGGCGGAGAGCAGGCCGAGGCGGTCCACGGTCGCCCGGAACCCCGTGGCGGCGATCACGTGCTGCGTCTCCAGGGAGAGGCGCCGCCCGTGCCGGCTCACCGTCTCCAGCCGCACCCCGCCCGGAATCGCCCGGGCCGAGCCGACCTCGCGGTCGAGCAGCAGCTCGACCGTGGTCTCGACCCGGTCCCGCACCCACCAGGCGCCCGCCGGGCCGAGCGCGGTGGCCGCGATGCGCGCCCGGGTCGTTTCCGGGAGGCGGTGGAACAGGCCCGGGCACTCGGCGTAGAACCAGTTGCGCCAGCCGCAGCCGAGACCGCTGTGCGGGGCACGGGCCGACTCCCGCCAGGGACGCCGCAACGGCGGCGGCACGTCGTTCCAGCGCAGCTCTTCGGCACGGGCCAGTACCCGTACCCGCGTGCCCTGTTCGGCGAGAAGGGCGGCGGTCTCCAGGGCTGCCTGGCCACCGCCGACCACCGTGACGTCCTTGCCGCGGAAGCGGCCGAGGTCGCTGTGGTGGCTGCTGTGCGTGACGAGCGCGGGGTCCAGTCCGCGCAGTGCGTACGGCACCTCCACGAACGGCATCAGACCGATCGCCAGCGCCACGGTACGGGCGCGCAGCACCTCCCCGTCCTCGGTCACCGCCTCGAACCCGCCCTGGCGGGCGGTCAGCCGGCGCACCGTCCGTTCGTCCACCGGGGGTACGGCGTTGGACGCGAACCACAGGCCGTACGCGGCGAACATCGCCACCGGGATGGGCTCGGCATGGCGTGCCGTCACCCCCTGGGTCGCGCAGTAGGCGTCCAGACGCCAGCGTCTCTCGGGGTCTGCCAGGTTGGAGGCCCACGGCTCCGACTTCAGATACATGCCGCGGGGCATGTTGTCCCGCCAGGCCGCCATGGGGCGCCCGAGGACGCGCAGGTTCAGCCCCGCGGCCGCGGCATGTGAGGCGATCGACAGGCCGTACGGGCCGGCGCCCACTACCAGAAGGTCGTACATCAGCAACTGCTCGCTTTCTCGTCGGTGAGGGATGGTTCGGCCGCCCGGTGCATCGCGGGCGGTGGGACGGGAGCCGTGGCGGCGACGCGCAGCCGCTCCCGCAGCCGGCGGGTCACATGCCGGCACCACAGGGCCCACATCGCCCGGCCGGGTGCCGGGTCGTCGGGGGCGTACCAGGCCAGTTCGCGCCCGCGCGGCGCCGGTCGCAGCGCAGCGAGCGGCGCGTAGTTCTCCACCACGAACTCCCGCCCCGCCCGTGCCGCCCCCTCGGGCAGCGGACGGCGTGTCAGGTCCAGGTGCAGGGCGCGTACGACGTCCAGCCCGGCGGTGTCGGAGAACAGCCGGAACTGGGCGCCCGGGCGGGGGTTGAAGTCGAGCAGGTGGTAACGGCCCGTGGTGCCGCAGCGCCGGAAGTCGAGGTCGAACACGCCCCGGTAGCCCAGTTCGCCGGTGAGCCGCTCGGCGAGCGCCCGTACCTGGGCGTTGGGAGTCCAGCAACCGACCGCCGTCAGTCCCGCCGTGCGGGGCCAGGCCCGTCGCTTGCGGCCCGAGCCGCTCGCCCGCACGGTGCCGCACCGATCGGTGTACCCGTGGAAGAACCAGTCGCGGTCCGGGCCGGGCAGAAGGTATTTCTGCAGCAGCAGCGTGTTGCCGGTCCGGCCGGTGCGCAGGTACAGCTCCCTGGCTTCCCGGGCGGAGCCCACCAGCACCGTGCTGCGCAGTCCGCTGCCGGGCGGCAGCAGCCAGGGCCGGCTCCACTTCGCCACCATCGGCAGGCCCAGCCGCCGGGCGGCCGCGGCCGCCTGCGCCGGGCTGTCCGGGATCAGCGTCTCCGGGTGCGGGATGCCCACGGAGGCGCACGCGGTGGCCAGGTCGGCCTTGTCGGCGACGTGCTCGGGCAGCACGCCCGGCATGGCGGGCAGCAGGTAGGAGGACGCGAGTTCCCTGCGCATGCGGCCGACGGCGATCGCACCGGCGTCGTCCAGCGGGACCAGGACGGCCGGGCGCGGGAAGCGCTCGGCCACCCTGAGCAGTGTGTCGGTGATCTCGCGGGGGCCGGCCCCGGGCGGTGGCGGGGCATGAAGGTGCCGCAGGAAACGCGAGCGGGACACGGGACTTCCCGCGGAATCCGCCACCAGATGCACCTCGACTCCCGCTCTGCCGAGCGAGCGCACGGCTCCCAGCGTTCCGTGGTGAAAAGGGTTCCGGTCGATCCGCAGCAGCACGGCGGGGACCCGGATGTCCAGCAGCGACACGGACTTTCCTCCTCTGGGTCGGATGTGGCGGGTTATTCACCCGTGCGATGGTTCCGGCCCGTCTGAAAGCCGTAACCGCGCTGGCGAAATTCATATCGATATGACTGTGTGTCCATGAGAGGAATGTGCAGCGAGAAAGCAGCAGTCCAGCGGAGAAGGGTGCAGGCATGGCTCCAGAGCAGCGGCGGAACCACTCCCGGCGGCTGACCGTGGTGGTGGTGGCGGCGGCCGTCGCGGCGATCACCCTGGCGGCCGGTCCCGGAACCGCGGCAGGGGCGGGGCGGGCCGCCGACCCTCCCGCTCCCGCACCGACCGCACCGGCACCCACCACGCTGGTACCGACCACGCTGGTACCGACCGCGCCGGCACCGACCACGTTGGTACCGACCGCCCCCGCACCGACCCCGGCGGCACCGACCGCACCGGCGGCGCCGGCACCGTCGGTCACCGCGGGGCACACCGGGGCCGACACCCCGGCCTTCGGTGCCTTCCTCGGCTCCGGCTCCCGCGGGGTGGCCCGCATCGCCGAGCTGAGCCAGTGGCTCGGTGGGACCGAGCTGAAGGTCGCCCACACCTACCTGCCCGGCAACAGCTGGCGGGACATCGAAGGCCCGCCCGGATTCCTGGACCCGTGGGCGCAGTGGCGGCGCGAGAAGGCCGACCGGATGCTCGTCCTCAACGTGCCCATGCAGGAACACAACGAGGACCACCTGGCCGACGCCGAGGTGCGCCGGCTGCTGCAGTTCGGCGCGTTGGGCGTGTTCGACCACCACTTCCGGGTCCTGGCCGAGCGGCTGGTGAGGCTGCAGGTCCCGGACACGGTGATCGTGCTCGGCTGGGAGATGAACGGCACCACCTACACCCATCGCTGCGGTCCGGACCCGAAGGCCTGGAAGGCGTACTGGAAAAGGATCGTCACCACCATGCGTTCGGTGCCCGGCCAGAAATTCCGGTTCGACTTCGCGCCGAGCCGGGGCTGGGACGCCGTTCCCTGGACCGAGTGTTATCCGGGGGACGACACGGTCGACATCGTCGGCATGGATTCCTACGACCAGCCGGCAGGTATGACCTTCGACCAGCAGGTGAAGGAACCTTACGGCTTGCAGTACCACGTGGATTTCGCGAAATCCCACGGCAAGCCCATTTCCTATCCCGAATGGGGGCTCTTCCGTAACGGTGACAACGCCGCGTACATGCGGGGTATGCTCGGCTGGATCAGCGAGCACAAACCGCTGTACAACACGCTGACCGACTACTGCCCGCACGGCGTGTGGCAGTGCCCGGACAACCCCAAGTCGTCGGCGCTCTACCGGACGGTCCTGTACGGCCTCGGCCCGGCCCCGACGAACACGGTGGTCGCCACGCCCACCCGGAGGCTCCCGGCCGGGTGCCTGCCGCTGAACCTGGGCGACTGGGTCCAGCACTGGATCGGCCGAGGGATCTGCGTCCGCCTCGACTGGCGGCAGCGCATCCGCTAGCCCTGACGGCGGTCCCTCCATCGGTCCAGCACCTCCTTGCCGCGCCGCCGGGCCGCCGCGTCGCACAGCGCGGCCGTCAACAGCGGGGCGGTGCGCCGCCTGGCCAGCAACAGCCGCTGGTTGGCGACCCGCTCGGGACGCCAGTGGTGCTTGTACGGCTCATCGCCGCGCAGCAGGCTCAGCGTGCCTCGCCCGCCGGTGCAGGCGTGCGCGGCGTTCTCGGCGCACGCCTGCAGCAGCATCACCGCCACGTCCGCCTTGCGCTCACGCAGCCGCGGATGGGCGCCGTAGAGATAGCAGCCGACCAGGTTGCGTGACAGCAGCGTCAGGTCGACGGCCACCACCTCGCCGTCGATCCGGAACTCGGTGACGACCGCGTGCCCCGAGCGCACCATCGGACGCACCGCGCGCACCAGGTGCTCCTGGAACCGCGGACGGACGTGCTCGGCCGTCACCTTCCGCCCCTGCCACTGCAGCCGGTGCAGCTCCAGCAGCCGGCCGAGTGCCGCGTCCACTTCCTCCGGCCCGACCGTCCGCCGCCGCACACCCAGCGCGTCCAGCTTGCGCAGCTTGGCCCGCACCCGCTGGGCCTTGGGCGACGGCAGCCGGGCCACCAGTCCGTCCATCGTCACGGCGGGCAGCTCCAGGCCCAGGGAGTCGGGGACCGCGTGGCGCGGCCCGCGCCAGCGGTCGTAGACCCGCTCGACCGCACCGCCCGGCCGCACCTCGCGGAAGTCGATCAGCGTGGTGCGTGCCGCGTCCGCCAGCCCGCAGGTGAGCGCGCCGGCCGCGCGCTCGTCGTCGGCGTCGTCCAGCAGTACGTCGGCGTAGTCGGAGATCGCCCCGCCGAGCGGGACCAGCGTGGGCAGCGGCCGGCGGACCAGCATCAGCGGTGCCACGGCCACCAGTTCACCGCCGGCCCGGACCAGCACCAGGCGGAGCCGCCCGGGCCGTCCGTACGACAGCCACCAGGAGTGCAGCCAGGCATGGCTCTGGAACGGGGTCGCGGCGGCGCACCGCTCGTACAGGCGCTCCCAGGCCGGGCCCAGTGCGGCGAAGGCGTCCTCGTCGCTGACGAGTTCGGCGGTGTAGGCCCGGTGCGCCGTGTACGTCGCCGTCACCGCTGGCCGTGCGCTTCGGCGGCGACGGCTGGGCCGGGCACCGAGGGCGCGGGTGCGGTGTCCTCCTCCGGCCGGCGCCTGGGCCGTACCAGCAGGGCGAGGCCGCCGAGCAACCCGCCCGCGCTCGCGCCGACCAGTCCGGTCACCTTCGCGGAGGGTGAGGACGGCGCGGTCGGCTTCACCGCCCGGGAGAACGTCAGGAGTTCGACGTGCGTGCCGGCCTTGGACTGGTTGGCCTGCCGGGTGAGCGCGCGGGCGACCGCGTTGGCCATGGCGACGGCCCGCTTCGGGCGGGCGGAAACGGCCGAGATCGCGATCATCGGGGCGTCCGGCGACGTCACGGTGCGCACGTTGTTGCGCAGCGTGCGTGCCGACACCCCCGCCGACTTCTGCGCGTCGTCGAGCACCGCGAGCTGGGTGGCGACCCGGCCGTAGGCCTGCGCGAAGCCCATCGCGGAGGCCGGGTCGGACTTCTCGGTCGGCACGGCGACGACGTAGCTGGTCGCCGTGTACGTCGGTGTCTTCAGCACCCCGTACGCGCCGCCGAGCAGCCCGCCCGCGAGGACGCCGGCCGTCGCCAGCGACCAGGGCAAGAGCGCCCGGGCCCGGGAGACGGGGGAGGTGCGATGCTGCCGGGGGTGGTTCTCGGTCATGACGGACTGACTCCCTGTCGGGTCGGGACTTGGGGGCCCAGCACCGCGGCGTAGACGTCCATGAGCCGCTCGGCGCTGTGGGTGATGCTGTAGTGGCCGGCCGCCGCGCAGGCGGTGCGGGGGCCGGGGCCGGTCCTGCGGACCTCGGCGAGCGCGCGGGCGTAGGCACCGGCGTCGCACGGGACGCGCAGCGCGTCCGGGGCGGCCTCGGGCGGCAGGTCCTGCACGGCGGGGCAGGAGGCGTACCGGACCGGCAGCCCCGCCGCGAGCGCCTCCACGACCGCCAGGCCGAACGACTCCTCGGGGGACGGCGCGGCGAGCACGTCCATCGCCGCGGCCAGCGCGGGCAGGTCGGGGCCGGGCGAACCGTCGGGCACGCACGGCCGCTCACCGGTGAACAGCACCCGGTCGGCGACCCCGGCCTGCCGCGCGATGCGGCGCAAGGCGCCCTCCTCGGAGCCCCCGCCGACCAGCAGCAGCCGGCAGTCTCCGGGGAGCCGGGCGAGGGCGTGGACCAGGACGTCGAAGCGCTTGCCGGGAGCGAGCCGGCCGACGCCGCCGATGACGAACGCGTCGCCGGGCAGCCCGAGGCGGGCCCGGGTGCGCAGCCGGGTGGCCGCGTCGAACCGGAACCGCGCCAGGTCGATGCCGTTGGGCACGACCGTGATACGCGGCGCGGGCACGCCCCAGCGGACGAGCCGGTCGGCGACCGTCCGGGAGACGGCCACCGTGGCCCGGCCCAGCCGCTCGCCCATGAGGTACAACCCGCGCACGCCCGCGGTGAGCGGCCGGCCCTCCAACTGCGTGTCGCCGAGGGAGTGCTCGGTCGCGACGACCGCGCGGACCCCGGCCATGCGGGCGGCGATCCGCCCGTACAGGCAGGCGCGGTACAGGTGGGTGTGGACCAGGTCGTAGCGGCCCCGCCGGATGATCCGGGCCAGCCGCGGCAGCGCGGACAGGTCGCGGTTGCCGGTCATGCCGAGGTGCACCACCCGCACCCCGTCCGCCCGCAGCCCGTCGGCGACCGGGCCGGGGCTGGTCAGCGTCACCACGTCGCACCGGTCCGGCAGGTGCCGCAGCAGGAGCCGCAGTTGCTGCTCGGCACCACCGACCCCGAGGCCCGTGATGACGTGCAGTGCCCTCACCGCAGCCCCTCGACGGGACGGCGGCGCAGCCGGTGCAGCCGGTGCTTCAGATACAGCCGTACGGCCACGTCGTTCTGCCCGACGTACACACGCGGCAGGGCGTGCGGCCCGTACAGTCCACCGGGGTCGATGGCGCAGGCATAGCCGTATCCGGCCTCCCGGACGGCGTCCACGGCCCGCTGGTCGGCCCTGCCGTACGGGTAGCAGAAGCCGGCCACCGGCCTGCCGGTCAGCTCTTCCAGCAGGGCGCGGCTCTCGGCGGTCTCGGTCTTCAGCACGAGGTCGTCGGCCCGGGTCAGGTCGACGTGGGTGAGGCCGTGGGAGCCGATCTCCACGCCCGCCTCGGCGGCACGCCGGATGCCGTCGGCGGTCAGCAGCGGCTTGCGCGGGCCCAGCGGATCCCAGGCGTTGACGCCGCCGAGCCGGCCGGGCAGCACGAACAGGGTGGCGGTGCACTGCCAACGCGCCAGCACCGGCAGGGCGTTGTCCAGGAAGTCGGCGTACCCGTCGTCGAAGGTGAGACCGACCAGGCCGTGCCCCGCTCCGCGCGCCCGCGCGGCGAGCAGCTCGGTCACCGACACGCCCCTGAGTCTGCGTCCACGCAGCCAGCGCAGCTGCCGGTCCAGCCGGGCGGGGCTGACCGTGACGCGGTACGGATCGTCGGAGCAGTCGCCGACGGAGTGGTACATGGCGATCCACGGGACCGGGCCGGATCCGAGGACGGCCGTGGCGCCGGTGCGGGTCTGGGACTCAACGCAAGAGGACATGGGCGAGCCTTCGGGCGAGGGTGCGGACGGGACGGAAAGCGGGCGCGAAGCCCTGGACACCCAGGGCCGTGCCGAGTACGAGGAAGACGACGGTCACGGTGGCGCCCCCGGCGGCGAGCCCGCCGAGCGGCGCCGCGGGCAGGCCCGCCGCCCAGGCGCCGGCCGGAGCGGCCACCAGCGCCGCCACCAGGGGCCGGCTCAGCTCCCGCAGCACGGGCCGGGTCCGGATGGGCACGCCGCGGCGCCCCGTCCCGGCCAGCAGCAGGACGGCGGTGACGGTGATGCCGGCGGCGTTCGCGGCGGCGATCCCCGTGACCTGCCCGGCCCCCACCGTCCAGGCGCCGAGGCAGGCGGTCACCACGATGCCGACGGTCATCGCGCCGACCGGGTACCAGGTGGCGCGTCCCGCGGAGAAGTAGGAGCGGACCAGGACACCCGTCAGCGTCTGGGCGGGCAGCCCGAGCGCGTAGACCCGCATCACGTCGGCGGTCGCCGCGGTGTCCGCGGCGGTGAACGCGCCCCGCTGGAACAGCAGGGCGATCAGCTGCGGGGCGCAGGCCACGACCGCCGTGGCCCCGAACAGCACCAGGGGGACGGCCAGCGCCAGGTCCCGCTCCACCCGGTTCCGGGCCCGCTCGGTGTCGCCGTCGGCCAGCGCCCGCGCCACCATCGGGAAGGTGACGGTGCACAGCATCAGGGACAGCGTCATCGGGATCTGCGCGACCTTCTGCGCGTAGTTCAGGTGCGAGATCGCCCCGGCGGGCAGTCCCGAGGCGAGGAACCGCTCGATCAGCACCTGCGACTGCCGGCACAGCGCGAACAGCAGCACGGTGACCATCAGCGGCACGTGCATCGGCTGCTCCCCGGCGACCGCCGCCGGGGCGGCGCCCGGACCGCGGCGGCCACGCAACTGCCCGAGCAGCGACGGCAGCTGGACGAGCACCATCAGACAGCCGCCGGCCGCGACACCGAACGCGGCCGACCGCACGCCCCAGCGGCCACCGAGGACGTACATCGCCGTGATGATGCCGGCGTTGTACGCGACGTAGATCGCGGCCGGGGCCAGGAACCGGCGGTGGGCCCGCAGGGCCGCGCTGCAGTACCCGGTGAGGCCGAAGCTCAGCACGCAGGTCGCGGTGAGCCGGGTGCAGTCCACGGCGAGGGCGGGGTCGGGCAGGCCCGGCGCGAGAGCCGCGACGAACCACGGCGCGGTCAGCGCGAGAGTGGCGCCGACCGCCGTGAATGCCAGCGCCAGTCTGGGCAGCGTCCCGGCGACCAGCGAGCGGACCGGGTCCCCGGGGACTCCCTGGGCGCGGCGGGCCAACGCCATGCTGAACGCCGGGACCAGCGCGAAGGCCAGTCCGTCCTCGATGAGCAGCGTGGCCGCGAACTCCGGTACGGTCCAGGCGACCAGAAAGGCGTCGGTGTCCCGGCCGGCCCCGAACAGCCGCGCCAGCGACTGGTCCCGCACCAGCCCCAGCAGCGCCGCCGCGACGGAGAGGGAGGCGGTGACCAGCGTGGTCCTGGCGAGGAACCTGGTGGTGACCAGCGGCTCCTCGGCGACGAGGGGCACCGCGCGGGTGCTCTCGCCCGGGGCGGGGAGCGGGGCCGGAGTGAGCGGCGAGGGCAAGGTGTCGGGGCCGATCGGGGTGAGGCGTGCGGACGGGGTGTCGGGGCCGGCCGGAACGGGCGGCGCCGGTGAGGCGTGGGGATTGTTCGAAGTGGGCGGCGCCGGTGGGGCCTGGGGGTTGCTCGGAGCGGGCGGTACCGGCGAGGCATGGGGGTTGCTCGGAGCGGGTGACACCGCTGTGGCCTGGGGGTTGCTCGAAGTGGGCGGCACCGCCGAGGCATCGGGACCGACCGGAGCGGTAGGCGCCGCCGAGGCGCATGACCGGGCGGGAGCGGCCGGTACGGCCGAGCGGGCCTCCGGCAGTCCGGCCCCGCCGGGACCCGTCGCCTCTCCCGGCGTCGGAGCGGCCGTCGTCGCCTGCGCCGCACCGGCTTCCGGTCCCGGTCCCTCGCCGGTCCTGGGACTCGTCATCGCACCGGCCTCCGGCTCCGCAGCCGGCTGACGACCGGTCCCGGCGCCGGCACGCGGAGCACCGGCCTCCGGCCCCGCAGCCGGCTGGCGACCGGTCCCGGCGCCGGCACGCGGACCGGTCCCGGCCCGGGTCGGCGTACGGCACCGCGGATCGGCGCAAGGACCCGGCCCCGAGCCGTCGGACGGACCGGGCCGCACGGGGCCGGCCGGGCCGTGCGCCGTACCGGCGGACCGGCCGGGGTCGTCGTCACCGTCATCGCAGGGCGGCCTCCCCCGGCACCGTCGCCCGCTCGGACGCCACGGTGGCACTCCCGGCGGTGGCGGCCCCGGGGCCGCCCGCCAGTGACCACCAGGCGACCAGACCGAGGCACACGGCCGTCAGCACGGTGGACCGGCCGCCGATGTCGGCGTAGACGAAGTCCACGAGCTGCCAGACCAGCAGCCCGCAGCCGATCAGCGCGCACTCCAGGCCCCGCCCGCCGGCGGCGCGGACCTGCCGCAGCCCGCGCAGGCCGCACACCAGCAGGGCCAGCCAGCCGCCGACGAGGCCGAGCAACCCGGGCAGGCCCTGCTCGCCGAGCACCAGCAGGTACATGTTGTGCGGGGAGAGCAGCGGCTGGCGGCGGTAGGCGGCGCCCGCGCCCTCGGTGTCGCTGCCGGACGACAGCGCGAGGGAGGCGTGTCCGTCGCGGTACTCGGGGAAGCCCTTCAGCCCCACCCCGGTCAGCGGGTGCGCCTGCCACATGCCCGCGGCCGCCGCCCACATCGTGTACCGGTCGGTGACCGACTGGTCGGGTGCCTCGGTGACCCGGGCGATGCTGTCGATCCGTTCCTGCAGCATCGCCGTACCCACGCCGAACCCGCCCACCAGGACCACGCCGGCGGCCACCGTGGCCGCACCGATCCTGAGTGCCCGGCGCGGCCCGGCCAGCACCAGCTGGGTGGTGACGGTGAGGGCGGTGGCGATCCAGGCGCCACGGCTGAAGGACAGGGCGAGGGGCGGGACCAGGGCGAGCGCGCATCCGGCGGCGGCCGCGCGCGACTTGGGGGAGGAGCCGCCGAGGGCGAGACCCACGGCGCACACCAGCCCCAAGGACACCGCCGTCGCCATGCCCATCACGTCCGTCGGCCCGAAGGTGCCGACCGCGCGGATGTCCTCGCCCTGGTAGGACGCTCCGGTACGGGTGAGGTACTGGTGCACCCCGACCGCTCCCTGCCACAGCGCCAGGCCCAGGAACGACCAGGCCAGCAGCCGGAAGTCCCGCCGGTCCCGGATCAGCAGCAGGACCGCGGCCGGGACCAGGACGAAGATCTGCAGATAGCGGCCGAGGCCCGTGACCGCGGCGCCGGGGGAGACCGCGTTCATGGCGGCGAGTGCTAGACCGGCCACCGGCAGGCCGAGCACCACCGCGGCGGTGCGGGACAGCGGGCGGCGGCGCGTCCGCAGCAGGCGTACGGCGCACAGGCCGACGACCACCGCGGACAGCGCGTCGGCGGGGCCCGCGCCCCCCTCACCGCCGGGGCGGACCGGCAGCGCGAGCAGCGCGACCACGGCCACCACGGCCAGCACCGGGGACAACCGCGCGGCGCGGCGCAGCGGCGGGGCAGGGGCCATCGGTCAGCTCCCCGTCGGGCGCACGAGCGTGGCGGCGGTGCGCAGCAGGATGCAGACGTCCTGCCACAGCGACCAGTTGTCGATGTAGGCGTTGTCGAACCTGGCCCGGTCCTCGATGGAGGTGTCCCCGCGCAGCCCGTTGATCTGGGCGAGCCCGGTGATGCCGGTCTGCATGCGGTGCCGGGCCGCGTAACCGGGGTAGGTCTGGCTGAACTGGGTGACGAAGTAGGGCCGTTCGGGGCGCGGGCCGACCAGGCTCATGTCACCCCACAGGACGTTCCACAGCTGCGGCAGCTCGTCCAGCGAGGTCTGCCGCAGGAAACGGCAGAAGCGGCCCATCTGCCGCTCGCCGGCCACACTCCAGCGGGTGGCCGACTCGTGGTCGTCGACCGGGCGGTGGGTGCGGAACTTCAGCAGCGTGAAGGGGCGGCCGTCCTTGCCGATGCGCTCCTGGCGGAAGGCCACGCCGGGTCCGTCGGTGAGCCGGAGCACGACCGCGCACACCAGCAGTACCGGACTGACCAGTACCAGCAGCGCCCCGGACACCGTCACGTCCAGCAGCCGCTTGCCGGCGCTGCGCCGCCGCGAGCCAGGGTTCAGGCGCCGGACGGCGAATCCGGCGAGCCGGTCGCGCGTCTCGTACGCGGGGCAGTCCGCGTCCAGCTCCCACACCGTGCAGCCGGACTCCGCGAGCGCCCGCAGCAGCGGTCCCTTCTCGGTGCGCACGGCGGGGGCGACGCTGAGGACGACCCGCACCCCGTTCTGGATGAGCGCCCGCTCCACCTCCTCGTCGGTGGTGAGCACGGGCAGGCCCGCGCTGCCGTCGGGGCGGTCGGCGACGACACCCACCGGCCGTACCCCGCAGCCCGGGTGCCGCAGCAGCGCCGCGGCCACCCGCTGCGCGGTCGCGGGGGGCCCGATCACCAGGGCCGTGCGCGGGTGCCGCAGCAGCGCGACCCGGCGCCGCCAGTGCACCGTGCCCCGGCCGGCACAGGCCGCCACCGCGTGCAGTGTCCAGCCGAGCAGCAGGGTGGGGGCGGCGAGGGAGCGCTCCGGGTCGTGGGCGGCCAGCAGGGTCGCCAGCCCCAGCCAGGTCACCGCGATCCGTCCGCACACGAGGGGCACTTCCTCGAGCACCCCCGGCACCGGTCGGGTGGAGTTCGGTCGCAGCAGCAGCGCGCCGGACACCAGGACGGCCACCAGCAGCGGGCCGCCGGAGGCCGGGACGAGCGCGACCGCGCCCACCAGTGCGGCGATCAGGTCGGCGGCGAGCAGGGGCAAGGGCGAGGCGAGCCGTTCCGGCGGGTGCCGCAGCGGAAACCGGAAGCCGCCGTCGGCGCGGGGCGGCAGGACCGAGACGGGTGTGCATCCGTTGTCCCATGGCTGCGCGCCGGGGGAGGGGACGGTGTTTTCCGCAATCACGAGTGGATGGGCTCCCTGCACTCGGAGGGCACGGGTGGTCGGTCGCCGAGGAGTTCGCGGTAGAGGACCGCGACCTGTTCGGCGGTGTGCCGCACGTCGTGTGCGGACAGGACGTGTCGGCGGCCCAGGTCGCCGAGCGTCGCGCGCAGCGGGGGGTCGGACAGCAGCCGGGCGATCGCGCCGGCCAGCGCCGCGGGGTCCTCCGGCGGGACCAGGCAGCGCGCGGCGAGGGCGGCGGGCAGGCTCTCGCGGGCGCCGTCGACATCGGTGAGGACCACGGGCCGCCCACAGCCGAGAGCCTCCAGCGGGGCGAGCGCCATGCCCTCCCAGCGCGAGGGGAGCACCACCAGATCGGCGGCCCGGTACCAGGGCACGGGGTCCGCGACCGCACCGGTGAACCGCACGGAAGGGTGGGCGCGTCGGCGCAGGGCATCGCGGTCGGGTCCGTCACCGACCAGCACCAGCCGCGCGTCCGGCACCGCCTCCAGCACGTCTGGCCAGGCCCGCAGCAGTACGTCCTGCCCCTTCTGCCGGCACAGGCGGCCGACGCAGACCACGACGGGAGGTGGTCCGGACTCGTCTTGGCTGCTCCCGCCCGCACGACCCGCGCGGCCTTCGTGGCCGGGAGCGAGTGGCTCTGGTGGGGCGATTCCGCCGCCGGCGGTCTGCGGCGCGTGCGCGGTGACCGGTGCCGAGCCGGGGGCCGCGCCGGTGGACGGAGCCGGTGCGAAGCGGTCCACGTCGATGCCGTTGGGGATGACGGTGTAGCGGGCGCGTACCCCGGCGCGCAGGCCGGACGTGCGCTCGGCCTCGCTGACGCACACGATCCGGTCGGCCCAGCGCGCCCCCCACCGCTCCCAGCGCAGCGCGACGGCGGCGGTCAGTCCTCCGACCGCCTCGAAGGACCAGGCGTGCGGCTGGAACACGGTGGGGACGCGGCCGCGGACGGCGAGCCGGCCCGCCAGGCCCGCCTTGGCGCTGTGGGCATGCACCAGATCGGGCCGTACCTCGCCGATCAGGTGTACGAGCCGCCGGACCTCGCCCGGCAGCCCCGGTCCCGGGGACCGGCGGGCCTGCCAGTCCCGCACGTCGGTGCCCAGGTCGCGCAGTTCCTCGGCCAGTTGGCCGCCGGGGCAGGCCGCCGTGACGTGCAGACCCGCCGCGAGCTGGGCTTGCACCAGGTCACGTACGACCCGGGCGACACCGCCGTCGACGGGTTGGGCCAGGTGCAGGACCCGTGGCCGAGAGCCGGGCGCTGGCTGGTGCATTCGCGGGATACCTCGCTCACGGGGGGCACTCGGGACTCCGGTGGGGAACGCGCCTCAGTTCCGGGCGTCCACGGCGGCGAAGAGCGCGCCGGCCCATGCCGCGTCCCGGTGGGAAACGAGCCGGAAGCCCAACTGGTCACCACCGCCGCGCAGGGACGAACCGAGATCGAACACATCCGAGTCGTAGCCGAGCGTGTTGGCGTAGGCCGGAACCCGCCGGGCCGGTACGTCACCCGGTTCGCTGATCGTGGAGTTCAGTACGTCGTCCGCGGGATCGGCCGCGTCGCCCAGTGCGACGGGCTTGCTCCGGTGCCCGGTGGAGAGCGTGAGCGAGTCGCCCACGATGCCCCGGTCGCCGTCGTAGGCGACCAGGCCGACGCGTCCGCCCGCCCCGGCCGGCACGCGTCTGCCGCTCAGCTGGACGTCCACCGGCGAGTCGAGCGAGTCGAAGCCGTCCCAGAGGGACAGGTCCCGCAGCGGTTCCGCGGCGTTCTCGTACGCCACCACCAGTGTCCAGCCGCCCCACGCCCCGGCGGCCGACCGCCCCATGGCGGTGTTGACCTGGGCCACGGTGTACAGGCCGGAACCGCTTTTGCGGACCAGCTCGGTGACGTCCGCCGAGGCCTGGAAGGCGTCCGCGCCCTGCGCCACCCGGTGCCCCACGACGGTGTCGGCGAGGAGTTCCTTGTACTCGCCGCCGGGCTCGGCGATCAGCACGCGCCCGTTGTCCTGCGGCGGTTTCTGCTCGCCGACGCGCAGGTTGCCGCCCCAGTACAGCCGCGCGTAGGTCACCCGGCCGCCCGCGGGGACACGGACCTCGGCGCGGGAGGAGTTGTAGGTGTTGGGGTCGCGGTCGACGTCGACGTAGAACATGTCGAAGTCGCCGTTCACCGCGGTCCGTCCGTCGCGAACCGCGGTGCAGGAGGGCGCTTCGGGGGCGCGGCAGCTGATGGTGGCGTTGGCCGCGCGGACGAAGCCGCCGTGCTGGACCGCGTGGTAGCGCCGTTCGAAGGCCAGACGCGGGGTCTCGGGGGAGGGCGGCGCGACCGGTCTGGCGACGGCCGTGGCGGGAAGGGCGGCGAGAGCGACGGCGCCCGCCGCCGTACGCAGCAGCGGACGCAGGAACTTGCGCATGACTGGCGGAGCCTTTCGCATGTGCGGGAGAGGACCGTAACTCTAGTGGATTTCCCGACTAATACGGAGAAACCGGACAAGTGTGTCGGTGTTGTGGAGGTGATCCTGCATCCGGGTGGACCGCTTCCGTGCTGTCTGGGTGGAGTACAGACCGTGTGTGAGCGGTTGCGGACCGTGATGGGCCGTCCGAGGGTGAGCTCAGGTCCTGCTGTCCACCGAAAGGAACACACCCATGCGTGTTCTCCCGACGCGTCGTCTGCCCTCCGCCGCCCTCTGCGCCGCGGTCCTGGTCGCCGTCACCGGCCCGGCGGCCCTCGCGGCCCACCACGTCCAGGAGTACGAGCACACCGCGTCCCGGCCTGCCGTCCCCGGAGCCGAGAACCTGCTGGCCCAGGCCGGATCCCTCGGCGCCGCCCACCCGGTCCTCCATCCGGTCGTCGAACTGCTCGACCAGGCACTGCACAAGGGCACGCTGCCCGCCGACCAGGCGAAGCGGCTCGGCGACGCGGCGAAGAAGGCCGTGGCCGAGGCGGTGGCGCACCCGGCCGCCCTGGCGGTGCCGGCGGCGCCCGCGCTGCCCGCGACTCCCGCGGCATCCGGCACCCCCACCGCGACCGCCACCTCCAGCGCGCTCGCCCACCCCTCCATGGAGCCCAGCTTCTCCATGCTCGTGCCCCCGCACCCCGAGGCGGCCGGCGACGACGGCAACCAGCTCGCGGTCCGCGACCTCTCCGGCGACCGGCAGGCCCTGGTTCAGGCGATCGGCAACCTGGTCAACGCCGTCGGCACCGACCCGGGTCAGGTGCTCCCCGCGGCCACCGGCGTGCTGACCGGCCTCGTCGGCCTGATCACCGGGATCCTCGGCGCCGCCCTGCCCACGGCGTCGGTGTCCGCCTCCGTGTCCGCCTCCGTCTCCGCCTCGGCATCCGTGTCCGCCCCGTCCCCGGCGACCGGGTGACGCCTCGGGATCTCATATGTCTTGTGGGGGCGGGGGTTTCCGGCCCGCCCGGACCTCGTTAGGCACGGCGTCGGACATCACCTGGTGACGTGAGTCACCGAAGAAAGGAACAAGATGAAGTCCCTCAAGGCCGCCGCCGTCGTCGCCGGTTCCCTGGCCCTCGCCGGCGTTGCCGCGCCCGCGTTCGCCGCCAGCGGCGCCGACCTGTCGCCCCAGAACGTCAGCGGCACGCTGGACAAGCTCACCGGCGGTCCCGTCACCACGCAGAAGGTGCTGCCGGTCCAGGGCCAGTCGGTCTCGCTCGACACCGAGAAGAAGGACTCCCCGCTCGGCACCGTCAAGGGAGCCGCCTCCTCCCTCACCCAGCGCGGTGGCCTGCTCGGTGGTCTCCCCGTGCACCACTGACGACTCCTTCCCCATGGGCCGGTACCGCATCCGCGGAACCGGCCCGTGGCGTGCCGGGGCGCCCCCCGATCGTGTGACGGGGACCGTTGTGGCTCTGTGGCTCTGTGGCCCTGCGCCTCTGTGGCCCGGCGGCTCTGTGGCCCTGTGGCCCGATGACCGTGTGGCCCCTGAGGCGGGCCGGGCGCGTGCGCACGCCGGCGCTCGCATACCGCGCGTCAGCGGACGACGACCCTTTCGGGGGGTGACCCCAGGCGCCGTCTCTCGGTTAACGGTACGGACAGGACGTGAACCCGGACGAGGAGCGCGCGATGGTCGTCGGTGCCGACGGGGTGGCGGTGGGTGCGGAGCGGCGGACCACGGCGGGTGCGGGCAGACCGTCGCGCAGAGAAGTGGCCCGGGGGCTGCTGGCCTGCGCCGCGGTCCTGGCACCGGCACCGGTCGTCACCGCCTCGCGCCCCGCGCTCCCGGCACGGCATCCCGACCGCGGTTGCTTCGAGGAGACCTACCGCGGCCGCCGCATCCAGGGCGTCGCGGTGCCGGACGCGGGCCACGAGACGACCGACTGCGACTGGCGGATCACCGTCGACGGCAGCCCGCTGCACCTGATGCGGCGGGCCGACGGCACCTGGCTGAGCATGGTCGACCACTACACGTCGTACCGGACGCCGCTGGAGGCCACCCGCGCGGCCGTCGACGAACTCGCCCCCGGCCTGCGGCTGCGCGGCCCGGTCCCGGGCTCGCCCGACGGGCAGCCGGCGGGCGGACACGCACACGGGGGAGGGCACCATGGTGTACGTGCGTAAGGACGTCAGCACGCTCACCGCGAGCGAGCGGCGACGGTTCGTCAACGCGCTTCTGGAACTCAAACGCCGCGGTGAGTACGACGAGTTCGTGCGCACCCACATGGACTACTACGCCCCCGACGGCGAGGCCGGTCTGCGCACCGCCCACATGGCGCCGTCCTTCCTGCCCTGGCACCGCAGGTTCCTGCTGGAGCTGGAGCGGGCGCTGCGCCGCGTGGACTCGTCCGTGACCGTGCCGTACTGGGACTGGACCCGGGACCGTAAGAAGACCTCCGTCCCCTGGACGAAGGACCTGCTCGGCGGCAACGGCCGAAGCTCCGACCGGCAGGTGATGACCGGACCGTTCGCCTACTCGGCGGGCCACTGGACCATCAAGGAGAACACCACCGACGCCAACTTCCTCACCCGGGACCTCGGCCGTTCCGCCGCCCCCATCGAGCTGCCCACCGCTGGGGACGTCAAGAAGGCGCTGGACGACCCCGTCTACGACGCGTCGCCCTGGGACTCGACCGTCACCAAGGGGTTCCGCAACAAGCTGGAAGGCTGGGGAACCGGCAGCGGCAGCGCCTCCTGGCGCAACCACAACCGGGTGCATCGCTGGGTGGGCGGTGCCATGCTCGGCAGCGCGTCCGTCAACGACCCGGTGTTCTGGCTGCACCACGCCTTCGTGGACCTGCTGTGGGACCGCTGGCAGCGTGCCCACCGCAACCACCGCTACCTGCCCGCCGACCCACCCGGTGCCACCGACAAGCAGCACCGGCGGGTCGTCGCCCGCCACGAGCGGCTCCCACCCTGGGACGAGACCCCGGACCAGCTGGAGAACCTGAGCCGCATCTACCGCTACGGATGAGACGGGCCCGAGGCGCCCCGCGGGATGCGCGGGCGCCGGGCGCCGGGCGATCCCATCGGCTCCACCGGCGGCGCGGGCGACCCGACGGCTGCTCGGACTCCTCGCCGGCGAACGCCGGTTGCGCGAGTTCGCCGCGGTGGTACGCGGCGCGTGTGTGGGCTGTCGTGGTCGCCAACGTCGTAGTGCCGGCGGCTGGTTGGTGCATCCGCCGCCGAAGGCAGGGTGCGCCACTCGCAGGCCTGCCTCGCTTCGGCCACAGGTGAGTCATGCAGCAGGCGTTGCCCGTCCCACCGTCATTCGCTGGGGCAAGCTGCCTGCGCGTCCTCGGTCGGAAAGGATTCCTCTTCCCCGAAATCGGGGGCCTGGAAGGGGTTGATGGCCGGAGCGGGCGACGCCGCTGCGGAGCGGCGGGGTTGCCCTTCCGGAGCGGAGAACAGCGATGTCAGATCGATGAGAAGGCTCTCTTTCGGTGCAGGTCCCCGAAGGGGCCTGGGGTGCCGTGACCGGGCACAGCGGTCGGTGCTACAGCTTGGTCATCTTGGCGTACGGGCTCAGGACACGCACTTGCGTCGAGCCGAAGTCCACGAGCGCCGCGACTCCGTCCTCGATGCCGATCACTCGGCCGAGGCCGTACATGTCGTGCGTGACCTGATCACCCATGGCGAAGTGCTTGGGGACCGGTGGAACCGGGGCCTTGAAGGGGCTGGTAGGCAGATGACGCTTCGGCGCAGCAGGCTTGGTCATGGCTCAGTATGAGCCTAGTTGCCTCCCCTTTGCTGTGGCCGTCGGCACAGATCCGGACGAGAACCACCGCTTCACGTCACTGACCTGCGGTTTCCGAGTTCCTGACGAGCCGAAAACGGACCGCAGCTTGAGCGCTGATCCTTGATCGGTGACGATGAGCCCCATGAGTCAGGGCTTACGTCGTATCAGCGGACTGACGGTCCTCGTCGCGGGCATCGCGTTGGGTGCCTGGGTCGTCTTCGGGGCTCCGCACCATTGGCACGGGGCCAAGGCTCTCGGGCGTCTGGCACTCGGGCTGGGAGCTATGGCGATGGTCAGCGGTTCACCGCGGCTGATCTTTCCCGACACTCCGCAGGGCGGTCATCGCACCGGAACCTGACGCACCCGTGCGAAGGCTGGTCCGTACGCCCACGGATACCGGGGCGCCGGGCGTTGGCTGATCTTCCCCGGGCCGAGAGCTCCGGCACGCATGCGAACCGGCCGGCGTGCGAAGACGCGGGGCAGCCGGACGGCCCCGGAGCCGGCCCCTGATCACCAAGCGGGCGGGCGGGGATGCGTCGTGGCCGACGCCATCCGCTCTGACGCAAAAGCCCTCCCTCCGGGAGGGCTGAGGGTGGGCGCCCCGGCAGGACTCGAACCTGCGGCCAAGCGCTGGGAAGATGCGCGCACGCCCTAGTGAGGAGCTCCGATCGTCCTATGCCGGCATCGTGCCGGGCCGCCGAAAACCACTGCCGTCCGCCGTCGTAGCCGTCAGCACTGCCGTCACTCCCGTCGGCGCCGCCACCGTGCGACCACCGCATCAGGAGTTGGACGGGAGGGCGGTCGCCGCCCTGGACTGCCATGGCGTCGTGGCCATGTCCAATCCGTCCGGAGCCTTCGGCATCCGCTCGCGTCTGCCGTCGTTGATGTCAGCTCTGGATGTCAGGAGGTGTGGTCACAGGACCAGCCTTCTCCCGCTTGTCGCGCCTGACGCTCTTGATCCAGTCACGGACGCCGAGCATGTCCACGACGAAGGAAGCCGCCGAGCCGACAGTTCTCAGCACGCGGGTCACCACCGATGCTGTCAGGTCTTCCATGTGCGCTCCTGGCTGGTTGCGGCTCCGACCGGGGGTTCACTGCTGGCGGCGGTGGTGCGTCTGTCACATCGGTCGGCGTTGAGTGTCCTCGGGCAGCTTCTCTGGGGCCTGGGGCTTACCTGACCACGGAACGGCATCCCACCGAGACCCTGTCCACGGGCCTACTCGCCCGGCGGAACTCGGACGAACCCCTCGGTCCAATCGTCCTCATCGAGCTCGCAGGCGTCGAAGTAGAAGCATTCGGGTTCATCACGGAAGCCCGGTAGCAGTCGAGCCTGACGGACGCGCTCTTCAACCCGTTCAAGGGTTGAGTAGATACCGAGCAGTTTTACGTCGTCGCCGTCCGACTCGTCGCAGAAGACGCCGCTCTCGTCGACGTGCACTGTCGAGCCGTCGTCGCCAGCTTCGTTCTGGTGGCCGACATGCCACAGCGGATACACGATCACGGGCGGAAGCTACCAGCACTTGAGTTCGTGGACGTTCGGCGCCCGTCACCGTTCGCCCCCGTGCCCGTGTTGGAATGCGCCCGCTGCGTGCGGCGACGGACGGGCGGCGACGTGCGGCCGGTGGCGAAGACAGGCGAGGCGTCGCGGCCCTCGGGTCTTGATCCGACCCACCGGAAGTTGGTGGCGGTGGGGTGGGGCCGGGAGCGGCCGTTGGTGCGCTTGGGCGGAGGGTGCCGCGGTCGGGTTGACGATGATCCAAGAGCGCCGTTGGCCGCCGGACCAGCGAGCGAAGCGAGCCTTGATCGGCTGGGCAGCCTGCTGGACGAGTGACGGGGCCGTTGCCGTCAGCCTTGCCGTCAGAGACACGAAACGCCCTGGAGGAAAGATCCCCTCCGGGGCGTTTTTGCTGGTAGGAGGTGGCGCCCCCGGCAGGACTCGAACCTGCGGCCAAGCGCTTAGAAGGCGCCTGCTCTATCCACTGAGCTACGGGGGCGTGGTGGCGGAACCAAGGATAAAGCTCCCTGTTCCTCGACCCTGTCGCTTCGCCTCCGTGGCTCGATGTGGAGGTTCGGTGAAGCGGTCCTGATAATCGCAGGCAGGTACGAATCGTGCACCGCTTTTGGCGTCCGACGCACCGGGTGTTGTGTACTCGTTATGCCTGGCCTGTGCCCATGTCCCGGTCGTCCCTTCCGTCCGTTCTGTTCTGTCGGCGCGCAGACATGTCTATATGCTTCAGAATTCCCCTAAAATTGGGCATTCTTCGCATGTGGTGACCTTGGACGTACGGCCTCAGCTGCTCGACACACTCTCCGCTCTGCGCGACCGTGTCGCCGCCGCACGCTTTCCGCTGCCCCTCGTGGGGGCGCCACGCGCGCGTGCCAACCGCGACGAACTCCTCGCACAGCTCGACGACTACCTAGTACCGCGGCTACGGGACCCCGAGGCGCCGCTGCTGGCCGTCGTCGGCGGCTCCACGGGCGCGGGCAAGTCGACGCTCGTCAACTCCCTCGTCGGCCGGCGCGTGAGCGAGGCCGGTGTGCTGCGGCCGACCACCCGGACGCCGGTGCTGGTCTGCCATCCGGAGGATCATCACTGGTTCAGCGGCATGCGCGTGCTCCCCCATCTCACACGCGTGTGGGTGCCCCACCAGGACCCCGCCGACGAGTTCATGATCTCCGACGAGAACCCCGCGCGCGTGGTGCGCGTCGAGACCGCCGACACCCTCCCGCGCGGGCTCGCCCTCCTTGACGCCCCCGACATCGACTCACTGATCGCGGACAACCGCGTCCTCGCCGCGGAACTGATCTGCGCCGCCGACATCTGGATCATGGTCACCACGGCCGCCCGCTACGCCGACGCCGTCCCCTGGCACCTGCTGCGCACCGCCAAGGAGTACGACGCGACCCTCGTCACCGTCCTGGACCGGGTTCCCCACCAGGTCGTCTCCGAGGTCTCCCGGCAGTACGGCGCCCTGCTCACCAAGGCCGGACTCGGCGACGTACCCCGCTTCACCGTGCCCGAGCTGCCCGAGTCCGCTTGGGGCGCCGGCCTGCTGCCCGCCACCGCCGTCGCGCCCCTGAAGAGCTGGCTCGTCCATCACGCCCAGGACCCCGCCGCCCGGCAGCACGTCATGGCCCGTACGGCCTACGGCGTCCTCGACTCGCTCAAGGCGCGCATGCCCGAGCTGGCCAGCGCCGCCGCCGCCCAGTACGCGGCGGCCCTCCGGCTCACCTCCGCCGTGGAGGCCGCCTACGACAAGGAGCACGCGCGCGTGCGGGCCCGCCTCCAGTCCGGCGCCGTACTCGCCGGGGACGCCCTCAAGCGCTGGCGCGCCTTCCCCCTGGACTGCACCGCCGGGGAACTCCTGGACGCCCTCGTGGAGAGCCTGGCCGCGCTCCTGCTGTGCGCGGTCACCGCCGCCGACGAGCGCGTCGACGACGCCTGGCGGCGCGAGCCCGCCGCCGACGCCCCGCAACTCGCCGGCCGCGAGGCCTCCCTGGAGCGGGCCGAGCACCGTATCGGGCTCGCGGCCCGGCGCTGGCGGCGCGAGCTGGAGGAGTACGCGGAGGACGAGGTACGGGTCCTGGAGCGCACCGGCGCGCCCGACCCCGAGGTGGTCGCCGCCCTCGTCGCCACGGCCGTACTGGGCGGCCGCCGGGCCCGTACGGCGGGCGAGGGGCTCGCCGAACGGCTCGGCGCCCACGGCGTGCTGCGGCTGCGCGACCGGGCCGGACGGCTGCTCGCCGAGCACGTCGATCGTGTCATGCACGCCGAACGCGAGCGGCGCCTCGCCCCGCTGGACGCCCTGGACGTCCATCCCGAGCCCCAGGCCGAACTCATCGCCGCGCTGTCGGTACTGCAGAAGGAGAGGTGACCGGTGACCGCCGTCACTGACCACGACCACACGGAACACACCGAGCACATGAGGCGCATCGACCACGGCGACCACGGCGGCGACGGCGGCGTGGGGAGGGAGCACAGCGGTCACGTCGGGCACGCCAGGCACACCGATCACGGCGGTCACACCGGTTCCGGTGCCGTGGACGGCACCGGGCGCGCGGGCGGCTTCGCGGAAGCCCGCCTGAGCTTCGTGAAGGAGGACGGTCCCGGCAGCGAGGGGACTTCCGGTGATCGTCCCGCCGGCGGCGGTCGCTCCGACGGCGAGGACACGGGCAAGGCCAAGGAGAAGCGGGAGAGCGAGCGCGGCGCGGCGGACGGGACCGAAGCCGGCGACGGCAGCCGCACGGACCTCGTCGGCGGGCGCCCCGCGCGCGTGCAGAGCGACCACGAGGGCCACGCGCGCGTGCAGGACGAGAACGCTCGCCCCGCGCGCGTGCAGGACGGCAATGAACACCCGGCGCGTCTGCAGGATGACCACGAGCGCCCCGCGCGCGTGCAGGGCGACAACGAGGGCCCCGCGCGCGACAACGAAGGCCCCGCGCGCGGGAACGGTGCCGAGGAGGGCGGTGTCTCCGTCCCCCGGCCGCACGCCCACCCGTCGAAACCCCGCCCCGCCGCCGACGCCGCGCCGCCCAAGACCGACGCCGAGTCCGACTCCTCCTCGGAGGCCTGGGACGACGGGCTCATCGCCCGGCGCGTCACCGAGGCCAACGCCGCCGCCCTCGCCGCCGAACGCGCCTCCGCCGGGGAGCCGGCGCACCGCGGACCGGGCGGCCAGAGCCCGGCCCCGCTGGCGTACGACGGCCCGCTGCGCTCCCGCCTGGACGCCCTGCGCGAACTCGTCGGGCTCTCCCGCACCCGCCTGGACAACCGCGCCCTCGCCGAGGCGGGCCGGGTCCTGGACGAGGCCGCGGCGCGCCGCAAGCTCTCCGGCCGGCACACCGTCGTCGCCCTCGCCGGCGCCACCGGCAGTGGCAAGTCACAGCTGTTCAACGCGCTCGCCGGCGTGCCCATCTCGGAGACCGGCGTACGACGGCCCACCACGGCCGCGCCCATCGCGTGCAGCTGGAGCGACGGCGCGGCCGGCCTCATCGACCGGCTGGGCATCCCGGGCCGGCTGCGCCGCCGCCCGCTGCACAGCCCGGACATCGAGGGGCCGTTGCGCGGGCTGGTCCTGGTCGACCTGCCCGACCACGACTCCGCCGCCGTACAGCACCGCGAACAGGTCGACCGGATCCTGAAACTGGTCGACGCGGTCATCTGGGTGGTCGATCCCGAGAAGTACGCCGACGCCGTCCTGCACGAGCGCTATCTGCGGCCGATGGCCGGCCACGCGGAGATCATGTTCATCGTCCTCAACCAGGTGGACCGGCTGCCCGGGGACGCCGCCGACCAGGTCCTGGACGATCTGCGCCGGCTGCTGGACGAGGACGGCATCGCGCTCGGCGAGCACGGCGAACCGGGCGCCACCGTGCTCGCGCTGTCCGCGCTCACCGGCGACGGCGTCGGCGAACTGCGCGAGGTGCTCGGCCAGTTCGTGGCGGAGCGCGGCGCCGCGGCCCGCCGGGTGGCGGCCGACGTGGACGCCGCCGCGGCCGAGCTGCGGCCCGTCTACGCCACCGGCCGGCGGGTCGGCCTGAGCGAGGAGGCGCGCGAGGAGTTCGCCGCGCGGCTCGCGGACGCGGTGGGTGCCACCGCCGCGGGCGAGGCCGCCGAGCGCGCCTGGCTGCGCAACGCCAACCGGGCGTGCGGCACACCCTGGCTGCGGCTGTGGCGCTGGTACCAGGGCCGGGGCGATTCCACGACGGGCCGCCACACCGTGCGCACCCAGGCGGACGAGGAGGCCACGGCCCGCCAGAGCGTCGAACAGGCGGTCCGTACGGTGTCCGACCGGGCCTCGGCCGGGCTGCCCGCGCCCTGGGCCCAGGCGGTGCGCGAGGCGGCCGTACGCGGCTCCCAGGGACTGTCCGAGGCACTGGACGACCTGGCGGCACGGGCCGGACTGCCGCCGGGCCGCCCCCCGCGGCCGGGCTGGTGGCCGGTGGCCGTACTGATCCAGGCGGCGATGACCCTGCTGCAGATCGCCGGCGGTGCGTGGCTGGCGGGGCAGATCGCCGGGGTGATGGCACCCAACCTGGGGGTTCCGGTGCTGCTGATGGTGTGCGGGATCATCGGCGGCCCGCTGGTGGAGTGGGCCTGCCGGATGGCGGCCCGGGGGCCCGCACGGCGCTACGGCCAGGAGGCGGAACGGCGGCTGCGGGAGGCGGCGGCGAGCTGCGGCCGGGCCCGAGTGCTCGATCCGGTGGCGTCGGAGCTGCTGCGGTACCGGGAGGTGCGGGAGCAGTACGGCAGGGTCGTGCGGGCGGGATCCGGGATGGGCTGAGCAGGGCCGCCGAGGGGGGAGGGGGCGGAGGACGGCTGAGGGGCCGCGGAGGCGAGACGTCACCCGCCCGGGTGGCGGAGTTTTCCACAGGCGGCTGGTGGTCCACAGCGCTCAGCGGGCTCGGCCCGGCGGAGGCAGTCTGAGGTCCCGGCGGTCGCACGACGGGTCCGGCCGCAGACGCGGCGGGCGGAGCGGGCGGTCGCGGGGACGTGCGGGCACGTACGGCAGTCGTACGCGCCGGCACGGCAGACGCAGCCGTACGGGACGGGCCCGTACGCGTGTCCGCCCGGCCGGAAGAGCACCGGGCGGGGGAGGGGAGCGAGGACATGAACGAGACCATCGTCTGTGTGGTGGGCAACGTGGCGACCCAGCCGGTGTACCGCGAGTCGGCGGCGGGGCCGTCGGCACGGTTCCGGCTGGCGGTGACCGCGCGCTACTGGGACCGGGAGAAGAGCACGTGGACGGACGGGCACACCAACTTCTTCACCGTGTGGGCCAACCGGCAGCTCGCGGTCAATGTGGCCGCATGTGTGGAGGTGGGCCAGCCGGTCGTCGTCCAGGGCCGGCTGAAGGTGCGCACGGAGGTGCGGGAGGGGCAGCAGCAGTGGGTCTCCGCCGACATCGACGCCGTCGCGATCGGGCACGACCTGTCGCGCGGTACGGCGGCCTTCCAACGCGCCGTCAAACCGGAGGCGCCGCCGACCGCCGTGCGGCCCGAACCGAACTGGAAGACACCCGGCCCGGCGGACCCGCAGGACGGCCTGACCCCGCAACAGGAGCGGGGGGAAATGGCGGTGACGTGACGTCAGCCACGCGCCGCCGCTCCGCGCAACACACCGTACGAACCGGTGGATTTGTCGATATGGCCAGCTCAAGAGCCGTCCCGGCGATAACGATTGCGGATCGGATCGGCCATCGGATGATCCGACCGCCGGGAGAGGGTCCGGCTGATCCATAGGATGCCGGGCGTGCCCCTAGGGGCTGCCGATTCTGCTGGTGGGACCGTCCCCACGTCCAACGGGTCCTGCTCGAAGGGGAATTCTGTGCTTGCTGCGCTCTCTGGGTTCTGCCGGTCCACCGGAACGGCCCGCCTGGCCGCCGTCACCACGGTGTCCGGACTCGTGGCGGCCGGCGTGCTGTCCGGCGCCGGGACGGCCGTTGCCGACGAGAGAGCGCAGACACAGGGCGGGGCGGCGGCCACGCTCAACGGCCTGAAGACCTACGGCGAAGCGGTGATCCACGAGAACGGCGCCGACCAGCGGGTGTCCGCGGGCCTGTTCGAGATGTCCGTGGACGGCGGCGGCACCCTGCAGACGTACTGCGTCGACCTGTACAACCCGACCCAGCGGGACGCCCGGTACCAGGAGACGCCCTGGAGCGGCACCTCGCTGGGCGCCAACAAGGACGCGGGCCGGATCCGCTGGATCCTGCAGAACTCCTACCCCCAGGTCAACGACCTCGCCGCACTCGCCCGGCGGGCGGGCGCGAGCGGGCTGACCGAGCAGGACGCGGCGGCCGGCACCCAGGTGGCCATCTGGCGCTACTCCGACGGCGCGAAGGTCGACGCCGCCGACCCGCAGGCCGAGAAGCTCGCCGACTACCTGGAGAAGAGTGCCCGGGGCGTCGCCGAGCCGCAGGCCTCGCTCAGGCTGGACCCGCCCGCCGTCTCCGGGCGGCCGGGCGACCTGCTCGGACCGGTGACCGTGCACACCAACGCGGCCGCGGTCACGGTGAGCCCGCCGGCGGACGCCGCCACCAGCGGGGTGCGGATCATCGACAGGACCGGCAAGGTGATCACCTCGGCGAAGGACGGCAGCCGGCTGTTCCTCGACGTCCCCGAGGACGCGGCGGACGGATCGGCCCAGCTGTCCGTGCAGGCGTCGACCACCGTGCCGGTGGGCCGGGCCTTCGCCTCGGAGAGCCGCAGCCAGACCCAGATCCTGGCCGGTTCCAGCGAGTCCACGGTCTCCGCGACGGCGACGGCCGGCTGGGCGGCCGAGGGCGCCGTACCGGCGGTCTCGGCCCGCGAGAACTGCGCCAAGGGCGGTGTGGACATCACCGCGGTCAACAAGGGCGACGCGCCGTTCACCTTCACGCTGATGGGCGCCGAGCACACGATCCCCGCGGGCATGTCCCGAACGGTGACCGTGCCGCTCCAGGAGGACCAGGCCTACGACTTCACGATCACCGGCCCGCACGGCTTCAGCCACCGCTTCACCGGCGTCCTGGACTGCAAGACCCAGGGTGCGCTCACGACGGAGACGGCCCAGCTCCGCAGCGAGCCCAGCCCCGCCACGGTGGGTGGCAGCACCGTCCCGGACACGGACCTGGCCGCGACGGGCGGCTCAGCGATCACCCCGCTGATCGCGGGCGTGGCCATCGGCCTGGTCGTGATCGGCGGCGCGGTCCTGATCGTGCTGCGCCGCAGGGAGAACCCGACCGGGGAGTGACCCGGTGAGGTCCGGCGGCTCCGGCCCGGCCGGGCCCGAGGGACCGCAGCTTCCGGACGCCGGTGACCGCGGCCGCCAGGCGCCTGCGGCCGGGGTTGGTGCGGCGGTGCCGAGCCAGGCGGCGAGCGCGGCGAAGTCGGCGTCCGTGAGGCCCTCGGCCGGGTCGACGCGGTGCAGGAGCGACGGCCCGGGATGCTGGGCGGCGACCCAGAGACGGTCCATGGCGCCGATCTCGTCGTCCACCCAGACGAACGGCCGGCGGCCGGCCCACGCGAGAAGGGGGCGGGTCTTCCAGTGCAGGCCGCGCGGGCCGTCGTCGGCGCAGGTGTCCGGCCACTCCACCACGGGCAGCCTCGGCAGCCCGAGGCGTGGGGCGACCGTCTCGTTCGCCTCCTCTCCCCAGGTCGAGGCCCACACGAGCCGGCAGCCCAGGGCCAGCAGACGCGGCCCGGTCCGCGGGTCGAGCCGCTCCAGCAGCGGATTCCCCCGAGGGCCGGCGGGCGCGCGGCGGTGAGCACCGGCCGACGGCCCGAAAGGGATGAGCGGCCCGTCGATGTCGAGGAAGAGAAGGGGACACCACGCCGCGCCGGTCACGGCGGCGGCCCGGTCGCGCGCAGGACAGCAGGCGGGAGTCCCATTTTCACGCCCCGGAAAGCGGCTCGCCCGAACGGTCCGACGTCGGCCAGAGGTACGGCAGATCGTTCGGCACATCGGGAAAGAGCGGTGCGTAGGTGGCCGGGTCCTTGCGGACCAGCGCTGACCGATGGCTGCGGTGAAACGCATCGTCGCCCAGCCAAGGAGGCAGTTCCCCGGCGGCCGCCAGAAGTGTTTGATGGCGGACCGGTGCACCGGGACGGAAGTCGAGGAGATCGGCGACCAGTGTGGCCGCACAGCTGTCCTGATGGCCGTGTTCACGCCATACCTTGCACACGTCCAGGCCATAGCGGACCAGCGCTTCCTCGTATCCCGCCCACATGCGCACCGCCGGGTGGTGGCGCCATCCGTAGCCCGGTACGACAAGGCCCCGAAGGACCTGCAATGCTTCGACCCGCTGTTTTCCCAGTCTCCGACGGTCCAGGGCCAGGGCCGAGGACCTGAAGTCGGGATAGGGAAGAAAAGTCTGCATGCCGTCGTCCCTGTCAGGCAGGGAGCCTCCTTGCAGAACGGGGAGGCCCAATATTACCGCCCAAAGGGGGACTTTCCGGTATCCGGCCGATCATGTGCGGAGCCGGATGACGGCACGCTGGATACACGCAGCATTCCGCGCACGTCCTCATAGCGGTCCACGAACGCCCGGATCTCCCGTTCGGTGCCACCGGTGAAGATCAGCCATGGCCCGTCCACCACCACAGGGTCCCCCCACCCCACCTCGACGTCGGGTTCGCAGGGCGGTGGTGGTGTCCAGTCGGGATCCAGTGCGGCAATGGCGGCGAACAACCGCTCATGGGAAAGTCCATTGAGCAGCATGCCGTCGCCGCCAGGCCGGCGGAACACGGTGCCCTCACCCCATACGAACCACGTATCGGCCTCGTCGTGCGACATCATCCCGCCCTGTTCCTCGTGTCGTGCCCGGACGTGCCCGTCCAGCCCGCCGTGGTGCCCCCTTCGAACCGTCCCTGGGCCGTCCCTGGGCCGTCCGAGGTTCCCCAAGGACACTCACCGGCGACCGACAGCGACGGACGAGCCACGGTCGGCAGCGGCGAAGCGCCAGGTCACAGACTCCCGGCCGGACGGGTTAACACCCAAGGCTGGCGGTCAGGCAAGATGGGGTGTATCTGCCCACTGCCAGATTCAAGCTGCCGGACGGTTTCTCTTGGCTGAGTTCATTTACACCATGCGCAAGGCGCGCAAAGCGCACGGCGACAAGGTGATCCTCGACGACGTCACCCTGAGCTTCCTGCCGGGGGCGAAGATCGGTGTCGTCGGCCCGAACGGTGCCGGTAAGTCGACCGTGCTGAAGATCATGGCGGGGCTGGAGCAGCCGTCCAACGGTGACGCGTTCCTGTCGCCCGGCTACACCGTCGGCATCCTGCTGCAGGAGCCGCCGCTGACCGAGGACAAGACCGTCCTGGAGAACGTCCAGGAGGGTGTCGCCGAGATCAAGGGCAAGCTCGACCGGTTCAACGAGATCGCCGAGCTGATGGCCACCGACTACTCGGACGCGCTGCTGGAGGAGATGGGCAAGCTCCAGGAGGAGCTGGACCACGCCGAGGCCTGGGACCTGGACGCCCAGCTGGAGCAGGCCATGGACGCCCTCGGCTGCCCGCCCGGCGACTGGCCCGTGACCAACCTCTCCGGTGGTGAGCGCCGCCGCGTCGCGCTGTGCAAGCTCCTGCTGGAGCAGCCCGACCTGCTGCTCCTGGACGAGCCCACCAACCACCTCGACGCCGAGTCGGTGAACTGGCTGGAGCAGCACCTGGCCAAGTACCCGGGCACCGTCGTCGCGATCACCCACGACCGGTACTTCCTGGACAACGTCGCCGAGTGGATCCTCGAACTCGACCGCGGCCGCGCCTACCCGTACCAGGGCAACTACTCCACCTACCTGGAGACCAAGGCCGCCCGTCTGAAGGTCGAGGGCCAGAAGGACGCCAAGCGGCAGAAGCGGCTCAAGGAAGAGCTGGAGTGGGTCCGCTCCAACGCCAAGGGGCGGCAGGCCAAGTCCAAGGCCCGTCTCGCGCGGTACGAGGAGATGGCCGCCGAGGCCGACAAGATGCGGAAGCTGGACTTCGAGGAGATCCAGATCCCGCCGGGCCCGCGCCTGGGCAACGTCGTGGTCGAGGTCAACGACCTGCACAAGTCCTTCGGTGAGAAGGTGCTGGTCGACGGGCTGTCGTTCACGCTGCCGCGCAACGGCATCGTGGGTGTCATCGGCCCGAACGGTGCCGGTAAGACGACCCTGTTCAAGATGATCCAGGGCCTGGAGACCCCGGACTCCGGCGACATCAAGGTCGGCGAGACCGTCAAGATCTCGTACGTCGACCAGAGCCGCGAGAACATCGACCCCAAGAAGACGCTGTGGGAGGTCGTGTCCGACGGGCTCGACTACATCAACGTCGGCCAGGTCGAGATGCCGTCCCGGGCGTACGTGTCCGCGTTCGGCTTCAAGGGCCCGGACCAGCAGAAGCCGGCCGGTGTCCTCTCCGGCGGTGAGCGCAACCGGCTCAACCTGGCGCTGACCCTGAAGCAGGGCGGCAACCTGCTCCTCCTCGACGAGCCCACCAACGACCTCGACGTCGAGACGCTCTCCAGCCTGGAGAACGCGCTGCTGGACTTCCCCGGCTGCGCCGTCGTCGTCTCCCACGACCGGTGGTTCCTCGACCGCGTCGCGACGCACATCCTCGCCTACGAGGGTGAGTCGAAGTGGTTCTGGTTCGAGGGCAACTTCGAGTCGTACGAGAAGAACAAGATCGAGCGGCTCGGCCCGGACGCCGCGCGTCCGCACCGCGCCACCTACAAGAAGCTGACCCGGGGCTGATCGGTCTTGCGCCACATCTACCGCTGCCCCCTGCGCTGGTCCGACATGGACGCGTACGGTCATGTCAACAACGCGGTCTTCATCCGCTACCTGGAGGAAGCCCGGATCAACTTCCTGTTCCGCCCGGACAAGGAGTTCAAGCAGGGGTCCGTGGTGGCGCGCCACGAGATCGACTACAAGCGGCAGCTCGTCCACCGGCACCACCCGGTCGACATCGAGCTGTGGGTCACCGAGATCAAGGCCGCGTCCTTCACCATCGCCTACGAGGTGAAGGACGACGACCTGGTCTACGTACGGGCCTCGACGGTGGTCGTGCCGTTCGACTTCGAGACGCAGCGGCCGCGCCGGATCACCGCGGAGGAGCGCGAGTTCCTCCAGCAGTACACGGACGAGGCCGCCGAGGAGGCCGTCGCGGCATGACGGTGCTGCACCTGGCCGACGAGACGGAGGCGGCGGACCTCGCCGCCTTCCTCTCCCGGCTGCTCCACTACGACCGTGGGGCCGCGGTGCGGCTGCAGGCGGCCGGCACCGCCCTCGCCGTCTTCGGCCGGCCGCCGTCCTTCGAGGTGCTGGCCGTCCGCGCGGTGCGGCTGGCGAAGCCGTACGAGGACGGGCTGGACGTCACCCTCGACGTCACCGTCTCCGCCGGTGAGTTCCTGGAGTCCGTGGACGAGCGTGCGGCCACCGCCGTCGTCCCGGGCGCGGTCACCGGACCGCCGTGGGCCGGGCTGCTGCCGCCGCGTGCCGGCTGGCAGCCGGAGCCCGGGCTGCCCGCACCGGACGCGCTGCGCGCCACGGTCGCGGCCGCGGTGGCCGAGTTCCGCTCACGCACCGAGGAACTGGCGCCCGAGGGCCGTACCCGCGCGGAGCTGGACCGGATCGGGCGGGACATCTGGTCCCGGCAGATCAGAGGCACCCGGCTGCCGGTGCGGGCCGTGCACGCGGCCCAGTCCCTGGGCTTCCTGCGGCCCGGGACGCAGCCGGGCGACACCGGGCTGTTCTCCTCGGGGGCGTGGCTGCGGCTGCGCACGCCGTACGGGTCGGTGGCGGTACGGCAGACAGGGCTCGGCTCCTTCGGGCTGAGCGTGCGCTGAGCCGAAGGACCGGCTCCTCTCAGGCGCCCGTGTCGTCGGGCCAGACGCCGATGTGGTCGGACTCCAGTTCCAGGGCCACCCGGTCGCGCATGTCCAGGGCGCGCAGGTAGTCGGCGGGCAGCTGGAGCCGGCCCGCGCGGTCGAGCATGGCGTACTCGCGGGCCACGACCGTCTCGTGGCCGGTCGCCGCGTCGATCTCGCTGCGGCGCAGCACCTCGGTGGAGGTGCGGCCGTCGCGGATCGCCACCGTACGGCGGACCTCGCTCGCCACGGCCTGGTCGTGGGTGACGATGACGATCGTGGTGCCGAGGGTCTCGTTGGCCGTGCGGAACGCCTCGAAGATCCGGGCGGCCGTGTGCGAGTCGAGTTCGCCGGTGGGTTCGTCGGCGAGCAGCACCGCGGGGTCGTTGGCGAGGGCCACGGCGATCGCGACGCGCTGCTGCTGGCCGCCGGACATCTGCTGCGGGCGGCGGTCGCGGCAGTCGGCCACCTGGAGCAACTCCAGGAGTTCCAGGGCGCGTTCGGTCCGGGCGCGGCGGCCCCTGCGGGTGCCGGAGAGCTGCAGGGGCAGGGCGACGTTCTGGGCCGCGGTGAGGTAGGGGAGCAGGTTGCGGGCGGTCTGCTGCCAGACGAAGCCGACGACCTCGCGCCGGTAGGCGAGGCGGTCCGTGGCGGTCATCGTGAGCAGGTCGCGGCCGGCCACGCGGGCGGCGCCGGCGGTGGGGGTGTCGAGGCCGGCGAGGATGTTCATCAGGGTGGACTTGCCGCTGCCGGACGCGCCGACGAGGGCCATGAGTTCGCCCTCGCGGACCAGGAGGTCCAGGCCCTGGAGGGCCTGGACCTCTGTGCCGTCCGTGGTGAAGATGCGGACGAGGCGGTCGCAGGTGATGAGGGCGTCGTGGCCGTAGCCGGGGGTGTCCCTGGCGTCCGTGACCCGTTTGGCGAGGTCCGTGAGAGTGGGGTCGGTTGTCATGGGGTCTCCTGCCTGGATGCCCGGTGCCGAGGCCGGGCGGGGGTCGGGTCGCCTGCCGGCGCCGGCGGGGTGCGTCCGCTGCCTCCCCCGTCTCCCCCGCCTCGCCCGGAGGGGGTGCCCCCGGCGCCCAGCCGGGCGGCCCCGGCGGCACGACCGTCCGCGGCTCCGGCGGCCGTGCGAGGCACGCGGCCGGGGATGTTCATCGGCCGTCCCCCGCCCGTAGTTCCGTCACCGAGCCCCGTCTTCCCGTCCACCAGGCCTGGAGGGCCGCCACGCCCACCGTCACCGTCAGTACGGCGAGGGCCGGTGTGGTGAGGGACCACGGGTCGGGGCGGAGTTCGGCGCCGGCGGACGGGGGCTGGGCCGCGGGCAGGGCGATGGCGGTCAGGTCCACGCCGGGGGAGAGGAGGCGGATCGTGGACCAGCCGGTCAGGGTGCCGCCCACGGCTGCCAGGACGGCCTGGGGCAGCGACTCCAGGATCAGCAGGCGGCGGGACTGGGCGCGGGTGAGGCCCATCGTGCGCAGGCGGGCCAGGAGCGCGGCCCGTTCGGGGGCCGCCCGCAGCAGGGACAGCAGCAGGGCCAGCACGGCGAAGCCGGCCCCGGTGGCGACCGCCGCCGTGTACACGTGTTCGGCACCGGACTGGAGGGGCGAGTCGGCGTACCGGGCGCGTTCCTCGGCGCGGATCCGGACGGCGGCCGCGCCGCCGACGGCGTCCCGCAGCGCGCCCGCGTGCACCCGGTCGCCGGTCAGCAGCAGGGTGGTGGGACGGCCCGCCGGGGCGGGCAGGCCCGCGCGGTCCACGAGGAGGAAGTCGGCGCCGGAGACGGCCGGGGTGCGGTCCCGGACGAGGACGATGCGTACCGTGACCGCGCTGCCGTCCTCCAGCCGGACCAGGAAGGCCCGCCGGGTGCCGTACGCGGACGCGACGGAGGGCGAGGCGACGGCGGGGAGGGTGCCGGAGCGGCCGGTCAGGCGGTCGGCCGGGAAGGCGCCCAGGCCGGTGCGGGCCGTCAGCTCCGCGTACCCGCGCGGGTCCACGCCCACCAGCGGCACCGTGTCCTGGCCGTCCCGCGGTTTGGCCTGGTAGGCAATGCTGACGGGGGTCACCGCGCGCACCCCGGGCACCGACCGGACCCGGCCGGGGGTGTCCGCGGGCAGCGGGGTGCTCGCGTCCGCGCGGGCGTCCGCGCCGACGGTGAGCAGGGCCGCCCGGTCCCGGGCCTCGGCCACCCCCGCCAGCACCGAGCCGCCGAACGCCGCCGTGGTCAGCGCGGTCAGCAGGGCGAGCAGCGGGAGCACCGCGGAGGCCCGGGTGCGGCCCGCGCGGGCCAGGGAGAGGTGGCCGACGGCGCCGCGGAGCCGTCCGGCGGGGCCGGCCAGGCGGCGCAGCAGCAGCGGGTGGAGGCGGAGCAGCAGCAGCGCGGCGACGACCCCCACCAGGACGGGGGCCACGGCCACCAGCTGGTCGCCGGTCGTGCCGCGCCGGCGCAGGGCCGCGACCGCCCCGGCGGCCAGCACCAGCAGCGTCAGCTCGGCGACCGTACGGCGCCGGGAGGGCCGTACCGAGGCGAGGTCCTCGCGCGGGGCGGTCAGCCGGACCGTGCGGTGGGCGAGGGCGGCGCGCAGCGGGAGGGCGGCGCAGGCGGTGAGGGTGACGGCGAGGGCGGCGGCGACCGCGGGGACGAGCCGGCCCGCGGGGACCGCGAGCAGGGCCACGGCCAGGCCGAGCGCGCCCGCCGGTACGGCGACCACGGCGGTCTCCGCGAGCAGCCGGCCGGCGAGGCCCGGCAGACAGGCGCCGCGGGCGCGCAGCAGGGCGAGTTCGGTGCGGCGCCGGTCGGCGGCCAGCCCGCCGGTCATGAGCAGGACGACGGCGACGACTGTCGCGGTGCCCGCGGCGGCGACGGCGACCAGCGGGGCGATGCCGGAGCGCAGCCGGGAGAAGGAGGCGAGGGCGTCGTCCAGGTCGGTGTCGGTGACGGCTGCGAAGTCCGTGGCGGCGCGGGCGCGCTGCAGGGCGGGCCCGGACTCCAGGGAGGCGACGGCCTGCTTGAGCCGCTCCAGGTCGTGGGCGTGCAGGCCGCTCAGGCGGGGCGCGAGGTGCCAGTAGCGGGCCGGGTCGGTGCTGGTGCCCAGCAGGGCGGGGGCCGCGTCCGGGGCGAGCAGCAGCGCGCCGAGCCAGTACCTGTCCGGGTCCGGGCCGGGGTCGGGCAGGGTCACCAGGGTCGGGGTGCGCAGCAGCGGGACGGTGGACCAGTAGGCGCCGTCGGGGTCACGCGGGACGACGATGCCGGTGACGCGGACGGCGAGCGGGGCGCGGCCGGGTGCCGGCACGTGGACGACCGAACCCACCTCGATGTGCAGGCTCTTCGCGGTGGCGGCGGTGACGGCGGCCTCCACCTCCGGTGCCGTGCCGTCGACCGGGTGCGCGGCGCGCGGCAGCCGCCCGGTGCGCACGCGCGCGTGCTCGGCCAGGCCGCTCCGCGCGGTCAGCGAGACATGGGCGGGCAGCCCGGTCGGCCGGGGCAGCCACGGGTCCGGCACCGCCGGGTTGACGGTGCCGGTGACGCCGTACGCGGACTGGGCGCGGTCCACGGTCAGCGGGCTGCCGACCGCGCCGAGCACCTTCTCGTACTGCCGTCGCAGCGTGGCCGGGCGCAGGGCCGCGGCGCGCCGTTCGGGCGGCAGGGCGAGGTCGGGCTGGGGTGCCTGCACCCGTACGGTGGTGCGCTCGGGGCGGGCCTGCCGGAGCGCGCGCTGAAGGCCCGCGTCCTCGTACCGGTCCACCGCGCGCGGGAAGGCGCCCGCCAGGCACGCGGTCAGCGCGACGAGCAGCGCGAGCGCCACGGCGGCGCCGGGCGCGGCCCGCAGCCGGGTGCGCACCCACGGAGGGACCACGTGCGCCGCCGGCGCCGGACGGCCGTTCATCTCACTCGCCTCCCTGTGCGCGCAGTGCCGCCGCCGGGCCGGTCCGGCGCACGGCCGGCACCGCCGCGATCGCCAGCGGGGCCACGGCGACGGCGGTGAGCAGCAACGCCACACGTCCGGGCGGCAGCTGGACCAGCAGATCGGGCACCGGCCGGGTCGCCTCCCCGGTCAGGACGATCAACGGCAGGACGGCACGGGCCAGTACGGTGCCCAGGCCGAGGCCCACCGCGAGCGCCAGGCCCACCAGGACGGCCTGCTCGGCGGCGACCGTCCGGGCCAGCCGGCGGCGGGGCACACCGAGGGCGCGCAGCACGGCGAACTCGGCTCTGCGGGCCCGCCCCGCGCCGGCGGCACCGACGGCGAAGCCGACCGCGGCGAGCGCCGCCGCGACCACGGCCGCCGCCGTGAACGCGGCCTCGGGACCCGCGCCGAACGGGTCGTCGCGCAGCTCGGCGGCGATCTCGTCACGCACCACGACCTGTCCGGGACCGACGTCCGGCAACGCCCGTACGGCCGAGGCCACGCGTGCGGCGGCGCGGGGCGCGGTGCCCAGCCACCACTCGGTGGGCGTGGCGCTCTCCCCGTACCGGGCCTGGAGCACCTGGTTCACGGCGCCCAGGTCGAGCAGGACGGCACCGCCGTCGCGGGCGCCGGTGTGCTCCGGGTCGGCGGTGGCGGGCAGCGCCCGTACCGCCCGGACGATCCGCACCGGCACCCGCCGGTCGCCGATCGTGAGGTCGACCCGCTGTCCGGCGCGGGCGCCCGCCGAGGTCAGGTACCGGTCGGTCGCGAGGGCCGGCACCTCGGCGGGCGCGGGCCGGGCGACCTGGAGGCGGAGGGTGACGGAGGCGACCGTCCAGATGCCGGCGTCCGGGAGGTAGCCGGTGCTGTAGGTGAAGGACGGAGGGCGGGTGCCGGTGACCTCGGGGCGGGTGGGGCTGGTCGCGGCGCTCGGCACGGCGGCACCGCCGGCCTCGGCGGTGGTGGTCCACCGGGCGGGCAGCACGAGCCGGTGCTCCGTCCCGTCCGCCCCGGCCGCGGTCAGCCGCTCCAGGACGAGGCGGTGGTGCTCGGCGCGTTCGGCGGGCTGGGTCAGGTCCAGGCGCAGTCCGGTGAAGGTCGCCGGTCCGGAGGCGGCGACGGCGAGGCTCAGGGTGTGCGGGCGCCCGTCGGCGGGGAGCTGCCCGAGCGGCAGCTGGTACGGCACCCCGTACCGGTCCGCGAGCGTCACCGTCACCGCGGTCGTGGTGCCCGGCCCGGTGGAGCTGCGCAGGCGGGCCGTCAGGTTCAGCCGGGCGGTGCCCGCGGGAACCCGGGCCCCGGCCGGGGCGCCCTTCGGGGCGAGCCGGCCCAGCAGCGGCCGTACCGGTTCGTCGGCCAGGTCGGGGCGCATGAGGACGGCGTCCGCCGCGTGCGCGGTGTCGAGGGCCAGCACGGTGGCCGTCCGGTCGCCGGACAGAGGCTGGGCGGTGCGCACGGCCGGGGCGGCCTCGCGCACGTCCGGCAGGTCGGCGTACAGGTCGGTACGGCCGAACGCGTCCTCCCCGGCGGCCAGGACCCGCACCGGCACCCCGGCCCGGAAGTCGGCCTGGTCGTCCTGCGAGCGGTCCCAGGAGGCGGCCTGACCGATCGCGAGGATGCCGAGGGCGACGGCGAGGACCAGCAGCAGCACCGGGCCGGCGCCGCGCGCGGTGCGCCGGCTGAACTGCCAGCCGGCCAGCGCCACCGGCAGCCCCCGACCGCGGGCCGCCCACCGCTCGGCGAACCGGGCCACGGGCGGCAGCAGCCGCAGGGTGAGCACGGTTCCGGCGAGCAGGGCCAGCGCGGGCGCGGCCACCAGCAGCGGATCGACACCGAGGGTGCCCGACCGGTCGGCGGCCACGCCTCCGGAGCCCTGCCGGCCCAGCTGCCAGTAGGCCACCCCGGCGATCGCCAGCAGCCCGAGGTCGGCGCCGGCCCGCAGCGGGGCCGGTACGGCGGTGCGGCCCGGCTTCCGGCGTAGCTTTCGGGGCAGCGGCCAGGCGCGCCGGGCGCCGGGCTTGCGCACCTCGGCCCCGGCGCCCCTCACCGCCGGTACGGTCACCGCCAGCGCGCAGCCGAGGGCCACCGCGGCCGCCACCAGCCAGACGGCGGGCCGGCCGGCGGGCGGGAGGTCCAGGCGCAGCCCGAGCCGGGCCAGCGGGCCGTGCCCGGCGAGCAGGGCGGTGAGCGGGCCGGCGAGCAGCGGCGCGCACACCGCCGCGGGGACCGCGAGCAGCAGCGCCTCGGCCGCGGAGAGGACGGCGATCCCGGTACGGGAGGCGCCGCGGGCCCGCAGCAGCCGGGTCTCGTCGGCGCGTTCGGTGCTGAGCAGCCGGGCGACCAGCAGCAGCGCGTAGCCGGCGAGCAGCACCAGCTGGAGCCCGATGATCAGCAGGGTGGAGCGGGCCACGAGCAGCGAACGGTCCACCCCGTCCAGGACGTCCGGCAGCGCGGTCTGCGAGACCGTCGCACCGCTCAGCGTGGCCGGCTCGCGCAGGACCGCGCTGCCCTTCCGGGCCGCCGTGCGCAGCTCCCCGATCCGGTCCGTGGTCATCGAGGCGAAGTCGGCCGAGACCAGCCAGCCCGTGGCACCGGCGCTGACCCGGCCGCCGGTGAGGACACCGGGGTCGGCGAGCAGCGGGCCGTACGTCGTGAAGCCGGACTCCTTCACCCCGCGGCCCAGCAGGTCGTCCAGCCGCCAGTACGGTGCCGTCACCGAGGCGGGGCGGTACACGCCGACCACCCGGACCCGGACCGCGGGGCCGGTCAGCCGGTTCGCCAGGGTGAGCCGGTCACCGGGCGTCAGCCGCAGCGCCCGGGCGGCGGCCTGCGGGAGCGCCACCTCGACCTCGCCGGACGCGCGGCGCGGGAGGCGGCCGGCGGCCAGCCGCGACTGCGTGCGGTCCAGGGCCGCGAAGTAGGTCAGGTCCGGGTCGCCGGATCGCTTCGCGGCAGGCTGGAGCGAGCGGGGCAGCGCGTACGGTCCCGAGCGGCGCAGGGTCCGTACGGTCACCGGTAACCCGGCGAACGTGGTGCGGGCGCCCCGGCGTACGGCGGTGTCGGCGGCGGACCGTCCGGCCGGCGGCACGTCCGCCTTGACGATCAGCGCGGTGTCGGCGGCGTTGCGGGAGTCGCCCAGCACATGGCGCAGCGCCGCGTCGCCGATCGCCCCCGAGTACGCCGTGAGCGTCGCCAGCACCGCGGTGGTCAGCACCACCGTCAGCAGAGCGGCGCACAGCAGCAGGCGGTGCGCACGCGCGCGTGAGAAGACGAACCCCGTCACACCCGGCCCCCGTGTGTCCGGATTTCCAGACCTGCGGGCGATGCTCGCAGAGCGCGGGACGTGGGGTAAGCGGTTGTCGGCCGCTCTATACCGGATTGTGACCGGAATGCGGCACGCGGTGACCGGAATCCGGCCTTCAGCGACGAACCGTCAGTCCGGGGTGTTCACCATCGACGCGGCGGCGTACGTCAGGTAGTTCCACAGCGTCCGCTCGTGCTCCTCCGGCAGCCCCAGTTCGTCGACCGCCACCCGCATGTGCCGCAGCCAGGCGTCGTGCGCCGCCCGGTCCACGGTGAACGGCGCGTGCCGCATCCGCAGCCGCGGGTGGCCGCGGTTCTCGCTGTACGTCGTGGGCCCGCCCCAGTACTGCATCAGGAACAGGGCCAGCCGCTCCTCGGCCGGGCCCAGGTCCTCCTCCGGGTACATCGGCCGCAGGAGCGGGTCCTCGGCGACTCCCTGGTAGAAACGGTGGACGAGCCGGCGGAAGGTCTCCTCCCCGCCGACCTGCTCGTAGAAGGTCTGCTCCTGAAGCGTGCCGCGCCGAATCTCATTCACCCGTCCATCGTCTCAGACGGGATGACCCAGGACTCAAGGCTTAGGACCACCCCCCGGCCGCCCCCTCCCGGGGACCGCCCGCCCCTACTGTGGACCCATGGGCGCCCACGACACGGAGATCGAGGTTCTCGCCGACGCGGCACGGGCCGCGCTGGTACGGGAGATCGACGCCGACGGGGCCTGGGACGCGGACCCGGTGTGGCGGGAGGCGTTCGCGGCGGTGCCCCGGCACCTGTTCGTGCCGTACTACTACGTCGCCGGGCCGCGCGGCTACGAGCGGCGCTGGGGCGAGAACCCCGACCTGGAGGCCCGGGAACGCTGGGTGCGCGGCGCCTACGCGGACGAACCGCTGGCCACCCGGCTGCGCGACGGCCGGCTCCTCTCCTCCAGCAGCCAGCCCTCCCTGATGGCCCGGATGCTGGTCGCGCTGCGCGTCCGGGACGGCGACCGGGTCCTGGAGGTGGGCGCCGGCACCGGCTACAACGCGGCCCTGCTCGCCCACCGGCTCGGCGCCGACGACCTCGTCACCACCATCGACCTGGAACCGGAGATCACCGAGTCGGCCCGGCAGCACCTCGCCGCGGCCGGCTTCCGCCCGGTCGTCGTCACCGGCGACGGCGCGCGCGGAGCGCCCGAGCGCGCCCCCTTCGACCGGATCATCGCCACCTGCGAGCTGCCCACGGTGCCGCGCGCCTGGCTCGCCCAGTGCCGGCCCGGCGCGCGCGTCCTGACCCCGCTCGCCACCGGACTGCTCGCCCTGAGCGTGCGGGACGCGGAGCACGCCGAGGGCCGCTTCCTGCCCCGGGCCGCCTTCTTCGTGCCGCTGCGCGGCGAGGGCGGGGCGGAGCCCGAGAGCGTCTGCCTGGCCGGGCTGCCGGGCCGGGCCCGCGAGCAGGAACCGTTCCGCTTCCTGCTCGCGCTGGCCCGGGGCACCCTCGACCCGCGGGAGGCGTACGCCCTGTGGGAACGCGAGGGCGAGCCGGGCCGCGGACGCTACGGCGTCACGGTCGCCGGCGAGCACACCTGGGCGTGGCTGGACGACCCGGAGGGGCCGTACGCCTGGCCCCTGCCCTGAGCGCGCTCAGCCCCGGCGGACGGTGATCGTCGTCCAGGCGCCGACGTGCACCCGGTCGCCGTCCTGGAGCGGGACCGGCACGAACGGCTGGATCGGCTCCTCCGACATGTTGACCGTGGTGCCGTTCGTCGAGTTCTGGTCGACGACCGCCCAGCTGCCGTCCGGCTGCTGCACCAGCACCGCGTGCTGGTGCGAGACGCCCGGGTCCTCCGGCGGCACCGACAGGTCGATGTCGGGGGTGTCGCCGGTGGAGTGCCGGCGGCGGCCGATGGTGACCTGGTTGCCGGAGAGCGTGCGCTGCTGCTCGGGCGAGTACGCGGGCAGGTTCAGGCCGGCGGCCTCGGGGCCGGAGCGCTGCATCATCGCCATGAAGTACTCGCGGTCCGGGCCGATGGTCGCCGTCCAGGTGGCCGGCTGGGAGGCCTGCGGTGCCTGCGGGAAGCCGCCGGGTCCGCCGGGGGCCTGGGTGGCGCCGGGGTGCGGGTAGCCGTAGCCGCCGCCCTGACCGCCGGGGCCCTGGCCCGGTCCGCCGGGTCCGCCCGGGCCCGGGGACGACGGCGGGGAGAGCACCCAGTCGTCGTCGCCCGCCGCCGGGCGGCCGGTCTCGCGCGGGAACGCGGGCGGAGCCGACGCTCCGGCCTGCTGGAACCCCTGCGGAGCACCGCCGGGACCGCCGCCGAAGCCGGAGGGGCCGGGCGGCGTGGGGCCACCGGGACGGGAGGGCTCACGCCCGAAGGGCGGGGGCGGCGCGGACGGGCCGCCGGGGCCCTGCCCCGGACCACCGAAGCCATGACCGGGGCCCTGACCCTGGCCCTGGCCTTGTCCCTGACCCTGGCCACCGCCGAACCCCGACGGACCGGAGGGGCCACCGGTTCCCGGCCCCTGACCGGGACCGCCGCCGAACCCCGAGGGGCCACCGGCGCCGGGACCCTGCCCGGGACCGCCGCCGAACCCGGAGGGACCGCCGGAGCCCGGGCCTTGGCCCTGACCGGGGTGACCCTGGCCCTGACCGGGACCGCCGCCGAAGCCGGACGGTCCGCCGGAGCCCGGGCCTTGGCCCTGACCCTGGCCTTGACCGGGGTGACCCTGGCCCTGGCCGGGACCGCCGCCGAAGCCGGGCGGAGTCGATGGGGCGCCGGGGCCCTGGGGGCCGGGGCGCTGGCCCGGTGCCGTGTTCGGGCCGCCGCCGAAGCCCGGCGGCGGGCCCGGCGGGCGCTGGTTGCCGGTGCCGAACGGGGGCGGGCCCGAGGGGCCGGGGGAGGTCGGCGGGCCGGACGGGGCACGGTTGCCGCCGAACGGCGTCGGGCCCGACGGCTCGCTGCCGAAGGACGGGATCGGCTCGGCCGGCCGGTTCACCTGCGAGGGCCGCGAGCCCTGGTACTCGTACCCGTCACCGCCGCCGTACGTCGCGCTCGGCGGCTGGAACCGCGGCTGCGGCGGACGCGGGGCGGCCGGGGTGTAGGACGTCGCGGTGTTGGTCAGGAAGTTCCACCGGCACTCCTCGCAGAAGGGCGCGCCGCCCTCACGGGGCGTACGGCACTGCGGGCACAGCTCCGGCTCGGGGTCCGCGGCGGCCGGACCGGGCCGGCCACCGGCACCCGCGGGTGGCGGGAAGCCGTAGCCGCCGGCGGCCGGGGGCGGCGGCGGAGGGGGCGGAGGTACGGCACCGGCCATGCGGTGACCGCAGACCTCGCACCAGTCGTCGGAACCCGACTGGTGTCCGTTCGGGCAGGTCGGCATGTCGGTGCTTCCCCTTCTCCTACGCTTTGGAGGGTCACTTCTTCACACGGACAGTCTTGGTGGACCGGGTCTCCAGAGTCATCTCGTCCGCCTCGGCGACCCTCGTCTTCAACCGCACAGTACCTGTCGCGGCGTCGACCACGTCCACCACCTTCGCAAGCAGTTTCGCAGTATCGGCGTTCCCCGAGGCGCTCGCGAGCTGAACGGCCCGCCCCAGTTTGGCCGTTGCACCATCGAAATCGCCCGCTTTGCGAAGGTCGAGCCCCTTCTGGATGGCCTGCGCCAGTTCGGCCTGCCCGGTGTAGTGGGCGACTTGGGGGTTGATCGAGGTGGATGCGGTCATGTCGTCGGTCCACACGGCCCGTACCAGCCCCTGCGCGCCGAGGTTTTGTGCCCCTCCGTCCGGTTGCGGTATCACCAGCGACACCCGCGCGGCGAGCATCTCCCGGCCGAGCCCGGCCGGCGGGACCGTCACGCACAGGTGGTAGTCGCGGGACTCGTCGCCCCAGGACCCGGTCGGATAGTCCCCGGCGCGCGGCCCGGCCTCGGTGCGCCGGCCGGTCAAGTCCTCCATGCTGGGGGCGACTTGCTTGAGGAACCGGATGGCCGTGCCGACCGGCGTCCACACCCGCAGGGCGACGTCGGCGACCTCCTTGCCCATCGCCGTCTCCATCATCTTCGTGAAGTCGGCGGCCAGGCCCGCCGGGTCGGCGACGATGTCGGCGGTGCCGAGCAGTGCCGAGGCGATCCCTGTGACTTCTTTCACTTCCCAGTCGGTGCCCACGCCCCGGGCGTCGCAGGTGAACCGCCCGGCGCAGGCGTCCAGCGCGGCCCGCAGGTCCTCCGGCGCCTCGTGTTCGTTGCGGCCGTCGGTGAGCAGGATGCCGTGCCGGATGGTGACGTCCGCCGAGGACAGCAGCCGGTCGGCGAGCCGCAGCCAGGTGCCGATGGCCGTACCGCCGCCCGCGCTCAGCCGGCGCAGCGCCTGCTTGGCCTGCTCCCGGGTGGTGGCGTCGGCGACCGCGAGCCGTCCGTCGCCCGGATAGACCTCCGTGGCCACGTGGGTGCCGCCGATCACCGCGAAGCGGGTGCCGTCGCGCAGGGTGTCGATCGCGGCGGCCGTGGCGTCCCGCGCGTTGCGCATCTTGGTCGGCGGATAGTCCATGGAGCCCGAGCAGTCGACCATGAGCGCCACCGCGGCGGAGGGCCGCTGCCCCGGCGCGTACACGGGTGCGGAGACCGTGCTGCCGATGGTGCCGCCGCCGGTCGCGCTCACCGTGACGATGGCGTTGACCTCGCTGCCGCCCTCGGGCAGGTACTCGTTCTGGTAGACGTCCACCGAGAACTGCGGCACGTTCGACTTCGCGAAATTGGCCATGATTGATCGCATCCCCCTCGACACCCCGCCCACGCGGGGCGATGGCTGTGAGCGGACCGGTCCCCTCCGGTCCGCCCCCTGCTTCCCCGTGCCGTTCCCCCGTCGGATACGGCCCTCAGGCCGATCCTGCCCCCTGCGGCGGCGCCGGGAACGGCAGGACCGCCACTGTTACGTTGTCGTGGCCCCCGCCGTCCAGGGCGTGCCCGACCAGCACCCGGGCGCCGTGCAGCGGGCGGGTCGCCGCGTCCGCCGGGACGACCTCGCACATCTCCTCGGCCGTCTCCGCGTAGTTCCACAGTCCGTCGGTGCACACCACCACCGCACCCGGCCGGTCCGGCTTGAACGAGGCGGTGTGCGGCTCCAGTTCGTAGGCGTCCGCGCCGAGCCATCCGGTGATCGCGTGGGCGCGCTCGTCGGCGTACGCCTCGGCCTCGCTCATCAGGCCGGCGGCGACCATCTGCGCCGCCCAGGAGTCGTCCTCGGTCAGCCGGGCGGGCGGTGTGCCGCGGTCGGTGGGCACCCAGTAGGCCCGGCTGTCGCCGACCCAGCCGACGACCAGCAGCCCGGAGGTGACCACCGCGCCGACGATCGTGCACGCCGGGGCGTTCTGGTGCGGGGCGTGCTCGCGGGCCGTGGCGGGCTCCTCGGCGAGCGCGTTGACGGCCTGCGCGGCGGCGACGATCGCCTCGTGCATCGCCTGCTGCGGGTGGGTGCCGCGGGGCAGCGCGGCGAGCAGGGTGTCGCCGGCCGCCTGGGAGGCGGCCAGGGAGGCGTCGTCCGGGCGGGTCGCGGAGGAGACGCCGTCGCAGACGATCGCCACCGCCGCCGGGGTGCCGTCGGGCAGCGTGGTGTGGCCGACGGCGAAGGCGTCCTCGTTGCGGTGGTGGCGCAGCCCGCGGTCGCTGACGGCGGCGACCGGGCCCGACTCCCGCTCCACGTGGTCGCGTTCGCGGGGCTGGGCGTGCCCGCAGTTCTCGCAGTAGCCGTCGCTGTCCACCCGGCCCGCCCGGCAGGCCACGCAGACCTGCGCCGGGTCGGCCGAGGCGGCCGGGGCGGCGGCCAGCCGCGGGTCGGGCGCCTGCAACGGGTACTCGTCGGGCTCGGCCGGCCGGTCGAACCGCACCCCGGAACCGCCGGTCTGCCCGGTGCCGGACTCGTGCCCGGACACCGGGGCGCCGGCCGTGCCGTCCCCGGACGCGGCGGAGCCGGTCATGGTGAGCGTCGGATGGTCCTGCTGGTCCTGCTGCGGGGCGGGTACCACCGAAAGGTCGTATCCGCACGCTCCGCAGAACAGGTCACCCGACTCCACGGGCTCCGCGCAGCTCGGGCACTTCGGCAGTGCGGCCTGCTGGGGCTTCTGCGACATCGACTACACCCACGTCCGGGGGCGGTAACGGTTGGCCCGTTCCACCAGCTCGATCCTCTCCTCGCCGCCGGTCGCCAGCCGGGCCAGCGTGCGATAGGCGCGCTCCAGGCCGAAGCGGAGACCCCGCTCGTCCAGACCGCTGCCCAGGAGCACCCGGCCTCCGACGGCCGGCCCGGTGCCCTGACCCCCGGAGAGTATCCAGTCCAGCGCGCAGCCGAGTACTTCCGCCGACAACCGCTCGCGCCGCGCCGGGTCCAGGCCGTAGGCCTGGAGTGCCTCGACCTGGCCCGCGGCGGCCGTCAGGTCGTCCAGCAACGGCACGTCACCCGCGTCCGCCGTGCGCCGGGCGATCCGGGCCCGGACGGCGGCGACGCGGGCGGCCGTGTAGTGGATGGAGGACTCCGGCACCGACTCCAGCGTCCGTACGGCCTCCCGCCGGTCCCCGGCCGCCAGCTGCACCCGGGCCAGCCCGAACGCGGCGCTCACGAAGCTCGGGTCGGTCGTCCACACCAGCCGGTAGTACTCGGCCGCGTTGTCCAGCTGGCCGAGCACCTCCGCGCACAGTCCGAGCGCCAGCTTCGGCGCGGCCTCGCCCGGGAAGGCGTCGTAGATCGCGTCGAAGGCGAGCGCGGCGCCCTCGAAGTCGCCGGTGACCAGGGCGGCCACGCCCCGGTACCACACCACCCGCCAGTCGTCCGGCCGCTCCTCGTCCAGCTTGGCGAGGCTCATCGCCGCGCCCTGGTGGTCGCCGCTCTCCAGCCGGGCGCGGATCTGCCGGAGCCGGGTCTCCACGGTCTGCGCGGGCGCGGCGGCCAGCGCGGTCACCAGCTCGGCCGGTGCGGACGCCGGCAGGCCCGCCAGGAAACCGGCGTTCGGGTCGCTCGGGTCGACCAGCGGCACCGGCAGGGCGAGCGCGGCGGCCGGGGTGTCGACGGGCTTGACGAGGGCCGGCGGGGCAGGGGCGGGCACGGCGGGCTCCGCCTTCCGCGCCGGCCGTGCGCCCAGCCGGGACACGTCCGCGTCCAGCCGCGGGAACAGCTCCGTGTCGGTGACCTTCAGCTCCGGGCCGAACAGCGTCGACAGCGAGGGCCGCGGCTGCCCGGTCTGGAGTGCGACGACCTCCCGCAGCACACCTGTCAGCTGCTCGGCCATCTCCTGCGCGGAGGCGAACCGGCGGGCCGGATCGGGGTCGGTGGCGCGGACCAGGAGCCGGTAGAAGGACTCGTACCGGCGGAAGACCTCGATGCTGTCCGGGTCGGGCAGGGAGTCCGCGTAGACGTTCGTGTAGCCCTGGAAGTCGAAGGTCAGCACGGCCAGCGTACGGCCCACCGTGTACAGGTCGCTGGCCACCGACGGGCCGGTCTCGGCGACCTCCGGCGCCTGGTAGCCGACCGTGCCGTAGATCGCCGACTCGTCGTCGTCCATCCGGCGGACCGCGCCCATGTCGATCAGCTTGAGCTGGTCCTCGGTCTGGATGGCGTTGTCGACCTTGAAGTCGCAGTACAGCAGGTTCCGGCTGTGCAGATGGCCGAGCGCCTCCAGCGCCTCGATGCCGTAGGCGCACGCCTGCTCCACCGGCAGCGGATCACGCCGTCCGTCGGGCGCGCGGCGGGCGTTGGCGATCTCCTTCAGGGACTTGCCGCCGACGTACTCCATGACGATGTAGCCGTCGAGGGAGCCGGTGCGCTGGTCCAGGTGCTCCACGAAGTTGTAGATCCGCACGATGTTGGCGTGCTCGATCTCCGCGAGGAACCGCCGCTCGGAGATCGCCGCGGCCATCGCGTCCTGGTCGCCGGTGTCCAGCAGGCCCTTGAGCACCACCCAGCGGTCGGAGACGGCCCGGTCCACGGCGAGGTAGATCCAGCCGAGCCCGCCGTGCGCGAGGCAGCCCGCCACCTCGTACTGGCCGTGCACGATGTCCCCGGCCTTCAGCTTGGGCACGAAGGAGTACGGGTGCCCGCACTTGGTGCAGAACCCCTCCGTGCGGCCCGGCCGGTCACCCCGGGCCCGGCCGACCGGCGCCCCGCAGTCCGACCGGGAGCAGAACCGCTTCCGCTCGGGCACCTCCGGGTTCTCCAGCACCATCGCGCGCGGGTCGGGCCGCGGCACCTGCGGCACGGAGACCAGCCCGGCGCCCAGCCGCCCGCGCGTGGACGCGCCGGAGGAGGAGCCGGAGCTGCGCACCGACACCGAGCGGCCGGTGGACTTGCCCGACAGCGAGCGGGACAGCCGCCCGGAGACCGAGCGGCGCGACCGCGACGACTGCGAGGACGTACGGGAGCTGCCCGAACCGCCGCTGTCGGACGCCGCCCGGGTGATCCCGGTGGGCGGCGAGCCCACCGTGCCGTCCCCGGAGGAGGGGCCCCCGGCCGACACCACGGGCGCGAGACCGCACGTGTCGCAGTACAGCTCGCCGCCGCCGACGTCCTCGTACAACCCTTCGCAGCCCGGCCGCTGGCAGGTCTGCCCCGGCTGACTCATGAGCCTTCCCCCTTGTGGTCCCCCCGGGTGTCCTCCGGCGCGCTCGCGCCGCCGAGCAGTTCGGCCGCCGCCTGCTGGTAGCGCAGCACGGCCTGCTCTGCCACGCGCAGGTCGCAGGGCGCGCTCCACAGCATGCGGCGGGCCGCGTCGTACCGCTCGACCAGCAGCGGGTCCTCCGCCAGCCCGTGCCGGGCGACCTTCGCCTTGTAGGCGTCCAGCCGGCCGCGCAGCTCGGCGCGGACCGCGAGCGGCGCGGTGACCGCGGTCAACGACTCGCGGGCGCGCAGCAGTTCGTCCTCCGCCTTCTCCTCCAGCGCCTCCAGCAGCGGGGAGAGCCGGTGCCACTGGGCCTGCCTGCGGTACTCGGCCGCGGCCGCCAGCTGCTCCTGCAGCGCGGTCGGCGGACCGCTCACCACCGGCACCTCGGTCGCGGCGATCTTCGCCAGCACCTCGCCGCGCGCGGTACGGGCCTCGGCGAGGGTGCGGTCCGCGCGCGAGAGCACGTCCCGCAGCCGGATCAGCCGTGCCTCCGCGTCCTGGCGCACCGTCAGCACGGCGTCGATCTCCCGCCGTACGTCCTCCAGGGCGCGCGCCTCACGGTCGTACACCGTCGTGTCCGGACGTCCGCCGCCGGGCGCCGAACTGCCCTCGGCCGGCACCCAGAAGGCGAGCGGGTCGGAGACGACGTCCGCGCGCAGCCGGGTCAGCGTGCGGGTGATCCGCTCCAGGTCGTCGCCGGCCGGGTGCTCGCCGGGGCGCACCCCGACCGAGTGCGCGAGCTGCCGGGTGCGCTTAAGTTCCGCGGCGAGTAAATCGATCCGCGCGGGCAGCGCCGACCAGACCGCGTCGGCGGCGACGATCACGTCCAGGCCGGCCGCGTACAGCTCGTTCATCCGGTCCACCAGCGCGGACAGCGAGAACGTCTCGCTCAGCCTGCCCCGCCCGCCGCCGGGGACGGTCACGCACTCGCCGCGCAGCAGCCCGGTCAGCTCCGCCAGGTCCTCCCGGCTGGACCAGCGGCGCCGGGCGCGGATCTCCCGGGCGCCGCGCAGCGCGGCCGTGTAGGCGTCGAAGTACGCCCACAGCTGGGTGATCTGCACCTCCGTCGCCTGCCAGCGCTCCTTGGTGACACCGGTCAGTTCCGCGCCTTCGAGGAGTCTGCGGCCCGCGTGGTCCTGCAGGGCCAGCAGCGAGGTCTCGATCGCCTCGTGCTCCTGGCCGAGCCGCGCCAGCGCACGGTCCACCTCGTCCCGGTCCATCACCGGCCCGGCGGGGTCCGTGACGCCCATCGATCACCTCTCGCTCGCTGTCTTTTCCGGTCGGGTACGGCTCAACTGCCGCGCAGGTACTGCGGCGCGGGCGGCTTCGACGCGGACGCATCCCTGCCCAGTGTCGCCGACAGCCAGTCGTCGTACGACGTCTGCCAGCCCTGTGCGCGGTAGTCCACCAGAACACGGTTGACCCGGCGTACCAGATCGTCCGCGTCCTTCTTCATCGCCACTCCGTAGTACTCGGTCGTGAACGGCTTGCCCTTGAGTTCGACGGTCGGGTCCTGGGCGGCCTGGCTCGCGGCGAGCGCGCCGTCGGTCACCACCGCGTCCACCTCGCCGAGCTGCAGCCGGACCAGGCAGTCGAGCTGGTTCGGGACGGTGGTGGAGATGTCCGTGGAGGCGGGCAGCCGGCCCTCCTTCCGGTCGGCGGCCAGCTTGGTGTACGTCGTCGAACCGGCCGCCGTGCACACCTTCTTGTGCGCCAGCGAGTCGTCGTAGCCCGTGATCGGGGACGACTTGGGCGCGAGGACCTGCTGGCCGGTCTTGAAGTACGGCGCGGAGAAGGCGACGTGGCGGAGCCGGTCACAGGTGATCGTCATGGTGCGCACCACCATGTCCACCCGCCCGTCCTCGATCGCCGCGATGCGCTGGCTGGTCGGTATCGCCTTGAACTGCACCGCGTCCGGGTCGCCGAGGATGTCCGCGGCGATGTGGTGGACGAGGTCGATGTCGAAGCCCTCCAACTGGGCGCCCTCGGTGTTCGGGTTGCGGTAGCCCCAGCGGTAGCCGTTCTGGTCGACACCGACGATCAGCTTGCGCTTGGCGCCCGTACGGGCCTTGATGGCCTCGATCGTCGGGCCGTCCGCGCCGGACGGGGCGAGCGTCTGCCGGTGTGCCTCGGAGTCCACGCAGCCGTCGGCGCGGGCCTGGATGCCGGTGGCGGACTTCTGCCCGGCCCGGGCCGGCTCGTCCGGCGCCCGCTGGGTGCACGGCAGCAGCAGGACGCACGCCAGCGCCAGCGCGCACAGCACCGCCATGGCGGCGACCCCGCCCCAGCCTCGCAGGGAGGCCCGTGCACGGCTCACGTACATCGCCCCGCCCCTTGTCACCGGTACTCCGAAAGTCGGCGGCCGATGCCGGCGACGGCGCCCGCCGCGGCCAGTACCGCGAGGACGGCGGCGCCCACCGGCAGCCCGGTCATGGCGTCCCGCCCGTCCCCGGCGGCCTGCTTGAACTCGGCCCGCTCGTGCCCGATGGCCCGCGCGAGACTGCGGTCGACGCTGTCGAAGCACTCGGCGGTCGCGCCCTTCGCGCCGATCACCTTGTCCAGCGCCTGCTGGTAGTTGCCGTTCTCGTCCTCGGCCCGGGCGGCCGCGTGACGCTGCTTCCACACCGCCATGCTGCCCTCGGCCGCCTCGACCGGTGCGGTGCCACCCTGGTCGTCGGCGAGCCGTGCCGCCTCGGTCAGGCCCTTGCCGAGCACGGCGATGTCCTTGTCGAAGTCGTAGTAGTAGGCGTCGTACGGCCTGCCGTCGACCGTGATGGTCTCCGCGCCGCGCGACACCAGGCTCAGGTTCTCGTTGCCGCGTGCCTTCAGGGAGGCGATCCGGGCGTCGTGCAGCACGTTGAGCGAGCGGATCCCGTGCTCGTACGAGCCGTCGAGGCCCGACCGGGCGACCGCGTGGCCCACGACCAGCCACAGCAGGGCGACGGTGGTCGCGGCGGTGGCGGCGACCAGACCGTGGTTGAGGACCCGGTTGGTGCGCCGGTACATGCGGTGCTGCGCCCAGCCGAGCGCGGCCAGGGCGAGCAGCCCGAGCGCGATCGCCGCCCACGGGTACGGCGTCGCGTCCGCGTAGTCGGCGTCCAGCCGCCGGTTCTCCGTGGTGTAGAGGGCCTCCGCCGCCGGGAGCATCTCCTTCTGCATCTTCTCGTTGGCGTACCGCAGATAGGCGCCGCCCACCGGATAGCCCTGCCGGTTGTACGTCCGGGCGCGCTCGATGAGGCCCTTGTACTCGGGCAGCAGCCGGTTCAGGTCGGCGATGGTTGCCTCGGAGGCCGAGCCGGGCTCGGCGTTGGTGGCGGCGGTGACGAGGCCCGCGGCGGCGGTCCGGATGTCGTTCTCGTACCGCTTCCTGGACGCCGGGTTCTCCTGGCCGCCCGCCAGGAAGCCGCTGGAGGCCGCGGTGTTGGCGTCGGCCAGCGACCGGTAGATGCCGGCCGCGCCGAAACTGAGCGGCTGGCTGCGGTGCAGCACGTCGTCGGCGGCCGCCGAGCGTTCGCTGGTCTGCCAGGCGGTGACCGCGCCGAACGCGACGACCAGCACCGCCAGGACGGCGCCGATGATCCGCAGCCGCCCCGGCTCGGTCGTCGCGGCCGCGCGCAGCCGCTCGACCCCCTCGGCGAAGGCGGTCCGGCGCGCGGGCGGCAGCCCCGGACCGGCGGGCGCGGGGAGCCCGGGCGGCCCGGGCTGAGCGGGGATGCCGAGGACTCCGGCCACACCGGCCACACCGGCGGGCGGTGGAGCCGCGCTGCTCTTCGGCGGGTGTGTCACTCGACCTCCCCCATGGTCATGCGTTCGCCGCCCAGTATCACCGCCCGCACCGGCCTTCCGCACCGGCCTTCACGCGATCTTGATCGGATCGCAGTGTGCCGGAGGCGCGTGCCGGCGGACGCACCACCCCCTGTACAGATACACGCTGGTGGCGGGGGATCGGTTCCCTGGGCGGCGGCCCGGCCGGGGACGGCCTCACGGCTCGCGGTGCTCGTGGGCCGCCTGTTCCAGGGCCGCCGCCTCCGCCTCCGCCAGCCGGGTCTCCGCCTCCACGTCGATCGAGCGGCTCAGCCACCAGTACAGGAGGGCGGAGACGGGGAGGCCGACGAAGAGGGAGATGTCGGCGCCGCCCAGCGCCTTCGCGGCGGGGCCGAGGAACAGGGTGCCGACGGAGAAGAACGGGATCATGGCGCCGAAGCCGACGAGGTAGGCGACGATGCCGTGCCAGCCCCAGCGGCCGTAGATGCCGTGCGGGTTGAAGATCTCCGCGACGGCGTAGTGCCCGCGGCGCACCACGTAGTAGTCCATCAGGTTCACCGCGGTCCACGGGATGAACAGGTACAGCACCAGGAGCAGGAAGTTCTCGAAGTTCTCCAGGAAGTTCGACGTCGCGGCCAGCGCGCCGACCAGGGAGAGCGCCGCGGTGAGGGCGAGGGTGACCAGCCGTACGGCGAGCGTCGGCCGGACCCGTTTGAACGAGTCGATGGCGCTGATGAGCGTGAGGGACCCGCCGTACATGTTCAGCGCGGTCACCGAGACCAGACCGAGGGCCGAGAACAGCAGTACGACGGCGCCGAACCCGGTGAACACCTTGTCGCCCGCGGAGTTGATCGCCGGGATCGTCTGGAAGGTCTTCGGGCCCGCCCAGGCCGCCAGCAGCGCCCCGAGCACCATCAGCCAGATGCCGCCGAGCGCGGAGCCGAAGTAGGTCCAGTAGAAGGTCTTGCGGACGGTCACGTCCGGGGGGAGGTAGCGGGAGTAGTCGGAGACGTAGATGGCCCAGCTGATCTGGTAGCCCGCGACCACGCCGAACTGCGCGAGGAACGGCGTCCACTTGAAGCCGCCGAGGTCGAAGGAGCCCGCCGGGTAGTGCAGGGTGACCGCGACGCCCACGGTGAAGATCCCGAAGATCACCAGGAAGGTGTACGTCAGGATCCGCTCGGCCTTGTGGATGATGTCGTAGCCCACCAGCGCGATCACGAGCGCGACGGCGGTCACCACGATCACCCACAGCCGGACGCCGCCGTGCAGCGTGGTGTGCAGGGAGTCGGCGGCGAGGATGCTGTTGAAGACGTTGAACCCGGCGTACTGCACGTAGGCGAACAGCCACACCAGCAGCGCGCCGACGTAGCCGAACTGGGGCCGCGACTGGATCATCTGCGGCAGCCCGAGCTGGGGGCCCTGCGCGGAGTGGAAGGCCATGAAGAAGGTGCCGATCACGGTGCCGGAGACGATGGCCAGCAGTGACCAGACGAGGTTGCCGCCCTGGGTGATGCTGACCAGCCCGACCGCCAGGGTGGCGATCTGCGCGTTGGACATGAACCACAGCGGGCCCAGGTGCCAGAGCTTGCCGTGCCGCTCGTCCAGGGGGACGTAGTCGATGGACCGGATCTCGAGACCGGACACTCTTGGCTCGGCCGAAGTGCTCATGACGCCTCCCGAGATCGGGCCCGTCCCTCTGGTCACATTGTTGCCCGGCTCCACCCGTGCGACGACTCAGGATCAGCCCGCCTCCCAGTGGGACCGCGCCCGCTCCTGTGCCTGGGCCCCCGCCCCCAGCCGGTCCAGGCCCAGCAGGGCCGCGCCCAGGACCGGGCTCGCCGTGACCACGCGGACGTCGGCCTTGGGGGCGCGCGAGGCCAGCAGCTCGCGGACCGTGTCGTTCAGCTGGGGGTGGCCGGCGGTGAGGACGCTGCCGCCGAGGAGGACCGGGGTCTGCTCGTCCAGCAGGTCCAGGCGGGTCAGGGCGACCGTGGCCATCACCGTGACCTCCTCCGCGAGCCGGGCGACGATCGCCCGGGCCACCGGGTCGCCGTCCGCCGCCGTGGCGAACAGGACCGGGGCCAGCTCGTGCCGGCGCGCGTGGTCCACGTGCTCCAGGTGCAGGGCCTCGATGAGGGCGTACATCGTGGGCAGGCCGAAGTGCGCGGGGAGGGTGCGGGCCAGCGAGGTCGGCGCGCCACGGCCGTCCTCCGCGCGGGCCGCGTGCCACAGGGCCTCCTCCGCCAGGCCCCAGCCGCCGCCCCAGTCACCGGAGATCCGGCCGATGGCCGGGAAGCGGGCGGTGCGGCCGTCGGGGCGCATGCCCACGCAGTTGATGCCCGCGCCGCACACCACCGCCACCCCGCGCGGCTCGGTGACGCCCGCGCGCAGGATCGCGAAGGTGTCGTTGCGGACCTCCACGGACGCCCCCCACGCGCGCGCGTGCAGCGCGGCCGCCAACTGCTCCTCCTCCACCGGCAGATCGGCGTTGGCCAGGCAGGCCGAGACGTGGGTCACCCCGGTGACCCCGGCGTCCGCGAACGCCCGGGCCACCGGTTCCGCCAGCGCGTCCAGCGCCGCGGCCACGCCCACCGCGGGCGGGCGGAAGCCCCCGCCGCGGGCCGTGGCCAGCACCTCGCCGGCGCCGGTGACCACGGCCACGTCGGTCTTGCTGTTGCCCGCGTCGACGGCGAGAACCGTCAGCGGGTCGGGTGCGGTCAGGCCCACGCGAGGTGCTCCCGGTTGTGTGCGACCAGCTGGTCGGTGAGGGCGTCGGCGTACGCGTACTGGCCGATCAGCGGGTGGGCGAGCAGGGCGCGGAAGACGCGGTCGCGGCCGCCGCGCAGGGCCGCCTCCAGGGCCAGCTCCTCGTACCCCGTGACATTCGCGATCAGGCCGGTGAGCAGCGGGTCCAGGGCCGGGACCGGCAGCGGGACCGGGCCGGCCGGGCCGACCGCCGCCTGCACCTCGATCACCGCGTCGTGGGGCAGGAACGGCAGCGTGCCCCGGTTGAGCGTGTTCACCACCTGGTACGGGCTGCCGCCTCCGCCCAGCAGGGCCGCCGCCAGGTCCACGGCCGCCTCCGAGTAGTAGGCGCCGCCGCGCTGGGCGAGCAGGGCCGGCTTCTCGTCCAGGGCCGGATCGCCGTACATCGCCAGCAGCTCCCGCTCCATGGCGGCGACCTGGGACGCGCGGGAGGGCTTGGTGCGCAGCTCCCGTACGACCTCGTCGTGCGCGTAGTAGTAGCGCAGGTAGTAGGACGGGACCACACCGAGGCGGTCCAGCAGGGGACGGGGCAGGCGGACGTCGTCGGCGATGGCCTCGCCGTGCTCCGCCAGCAGCTTCGGCAGCACGTTCTCGCCTTCCGGACCGCCCAGGCGCACACCTGTTTCCCAGGTGAGGTGGTTCAGGCCCACATGCCCCAGGTGCACATCCGCCGGGGTCGTGCCCAGCAGGGCGGCGAACTTCCGCTGGAAGCCGATGGCCACGTTGCACAGGCCGACCGCCCGGTGCCCGGCCTGGAGCAGGGCGCGGGTGACGATGCCGACCGGGTTGGTGAAGTCGATGATCCACGCGCGCGGGTTGGTACGGCGGACCCGTTCGGCGATGTCCAGGACCACCGGGACCGTACGCAGGGCCTTGGCCAGGCCGCCGGCGCCGGTGGTCTCCTGGCCGATGCAGCCGCACTCCAGCGGCCAGGTCTCGTCCTGCTCCCGGGCCGCCTGGCCGCCGACGCGCAGCTGCAGCAGGACGGCGTCGGCGCCGTCGACCCCCGCGTCCAGGTCGGAGGTGGTGACGACCCGGCCGGTGTGGCCCTGCCGGGCGAAGATCCGGCGGGCCAGGCCGCCGACCAGCTCCAGGCGGTCCGCGGCCGGGTCGACCAGGACCAGCTCCTCGATGGGCAGGGTGTCGCGCAGGCGGGCGAAGCCGTCGACGAGTTCGGGCGTGTAGGTCGAGCCGCCGCCGACCACGGTGAGTTTCACAGTCAGATCAACCCTTTACTCCGGTGAGGGTGACGCCCTCGACGAACGCCTTCTGGGCGAAGAAGAACACGAGGATCACGGGGGCCATGACCAGCACGGTCGCGGCCATGGTGAGGTTCCAGTCGGTGTGGTGGGCGCCCTTGAAGGACTCCAGGCCGTAGGACAGGGTCCAGGCGCCGGGGTTCTCGGACGCGTAGATCTGCGGGCCGAAGTAGTCGTTCCAGGCGTAGAAGAACTGGAAGAGGGCCACGGCGGCGATGCCGGGCTTCGCCATCGGCAGCACCACCCGCAGCAGGGTCCGCAGGTCACCGCAGCCGTCGACCCTCGCCGCGTCCAGGTACTCGTTCGGGATCGTCATCAGGAACTGGCGCAGCAGGAAGATGGAGAACGCGTCCCCGAACGCCATCGGGACGATCAGCGGCCACAGCGTGCCGGACAGGTCCAGCTGTTTCGCCCAGAAGAGGTACATCGGGATGACGACCACCTGCGGCGGCAGCATCATCATCGAGATCACCAGCATGAGCGACAGGTTGCGGCCCCGGAAGCGGAACTTGGCGAGGGCGTACGCGACGGGGATCGAGGACACCACCGTCAGCAGGGTGCCGAGCCCGGCGTAGACCAGCGTGTTCCTCCACCAGGTGAGGAAGCCGGGGGTGTCGAGGACCTTCCGGTAGTTGCTCCACTCCCAGGTGTGCGGGACCAGGTCCCGGCTGAGGGCCTGGCTGTCGCTCATCAGCGAGGTGAGGAACACGAACACGAACGGCAGGGTGAAGAACAGCGCGGCGGCGACGCCGAGCGCGTGGACGGCGATCCACTCCAGCACCGCCCTGCGGCGGGCGGTGCGTTCGTCCCCGGAGACCGGCGGCGCGAGCTTCACGGGCTGGTCCAGTACGTGCGTCATGGTCAGTCACCTGCCTGGATCAGGCCGCCCCGGCGCCGCATCAGCAGCGCGGTGAACGCCATCGACAGGGCGAACAGCACCAGCGCGACCACGCACGCCGAGCCGTAGTCGAAGCGCTGGAAGCCGAGGTTGTAGACGAGCTGGGGGAGGGTGAGCGTGGACTTGTCGGGGTAGCCGGGCTCGAACTGGGTGCCGGCGCCCTGGATCACGCCGGAGGCGACCTTCCCGGCGACCAGCGGCTGGGTGTAGTACTGCATGGTCTGGATCACGCCGGTGACGACGGCGAACATCACGATCGGGGAGATGTTCGGCAGGGTCACGTACCGGAACCGCTGCCATGCCGAGGCGCCGTCCAGCTCCGCCGCCTCGTACTGCTCGGCCGGTACGTCGAGCAGCGCGGCCATGAAGATCACCATCAGGTCGCCGACGCCCCACAGGGCCAGCAGGGTCAGCGCGGGCTTGGACCAGGCGGGGTCGTTGAACCAGCCCGGCGCCGGCAGCCCGGTCTTCTCCAGGATCGAGTTCACCGGGCCGGTGCCGGGGTTGAGCAGGAACGCGAAGGCCATGGTCGCCGCGACCGGCGGGGCCAGGTACGGCAGGTAGAACAGGGTGCGGAAGACGCCCGTCCCGGTCTTGATCTTCGTGATGAGCAGGCCGACGCCGAGCCCGAAGACCACCCGGAGGCTCACCATCACCACGACCAGCCACAGCGTGTTGCGCAGGGCGGGCCAGAACAGCGGGTAGTGCTCGAAGACGTACGTCCAGTTCTTCCCGCCGCTCCACTGCGGCGGCCGGAACCCGTCGTAGTGCATGAAGGAGAAATAGACCGTGGAGACCAGCGGATAGGCGAAGAAGACCGCGAAACCGACGAGCCACGGCGACATGAAGGCGAGCGTGCGCAGGGCCGAGCGCCGGCGTTTCGACGCGAGGGTGACGGCGCTCATCACTGGGCCTGCGCGATGTCCGTGTCGATCTGTGCGGCCGCCTTCTTCAGCCCCGCCTTCAGATCGGTCAGCTTTCCGCTCTCGTAGTCGTAGCCGAGCTGCTGGATGGTCACCAGGTACACCCCGCCGTTGACGGAGGCGGGTGACGTGGTGGAGTGCGGGTTGGCCGCGATGTCCAGGAAGGTCTTGAACCGTGGGTCGTACTTCAGCTTCGGGGACTTCAGCGCGGCCAGCGTGGAGGGCACGTTGTGGATGTCGTTGGCGAAGCCGACCACCGCGTCCGTGTTCGTGGTCATGTACTTCACCAGTTCCCAGGCCGCGTTCTGCTTGTGGCTGGTGGCGGCGATGCCCGCGACGGTGCCGGTGATGTACCCCTTGCCGTACTGGTCGGCCTGGTCGTCCGGGACGGGCAGCGGGGCCACCCCGACCTCGAAGTCCGGCTTGGCCTCCTCCACCATGCCGAGCCGCCACTCGCCGTCGAGCTGCATGGCGACCTGGCCGGTGTGGAAGGGGTGCTTGGGGCCCCACTCGTCGCCGAGGGTGGCCCGGAACTTCTCCAGCCGCCGGAATCCGCCGAGTTCGTCGACGAGCTTCTTCTGGAGCGTGAAGCCCTTTTCGAAGGCGGGGTCCTCGGCGAGGTTCGACTTGCCGTTCTTGTCGAAGTACGTCGGCGAGAACTGGCCGAGGTAGTGCTCTGTGGTGGACTCCCAGCCGTGGTAGTCCGGCATGAAACCGAGCTGCTTGTACCCGTCGCCCTGGCGGACGGTCAGCTTCTTGGCGTCCTCCGTGAATTCGGACCAGGTCTTCGGCGGATGTGCGATGCCCGCCTTGGCGAACGCCGTCTTGTTGTAGTAGAGCCCGTACGCGTCCCCGAGCAGCGGCGCCGTGCAGCGGTTGCCGTGGAACCGGGTGTACTCGTTCATCGGCTTCGGGAACGTCTTCCCCGGGTCGATCCCGGACTTGTCGAAGAACGGGTTCAGGTCCACCAGCGCGCCCGAGGAGCAGAACCTGCCCACGTTGTTGGTGGTGAACGAGGAGATCACGTCCGGGGCTCTGTCACCGCCGGCCCGCAGCGCCTGGTTGATCTTGTCGTCGGTCATGTTGCCGACGATGTTCACGTGGATGTTGGGGTGGGCGTGCTCGAAGCCGGCGACCAGCGACTTGACGGCCTTGACCTCGTTCGGCGCGCTCCAGGCGTGCCAGAAGTTGATCGTCGTGTCCTTCGACGGGTCGTCGGTGGCACCCGAGCCGGACTGGCCGGTACACGCGGCGGTGAGGAGCACGGCGGAGGCGGTCACGGCAAAAGCCGCTTTTCGGGCGACTTCGGGTATGGCTGTGGGCATGGCGAGGTCTCCCAGGGACGGGGTCGGGAAAGGAGGGGACGCTCAGCGCGAGGTGTCGAAGACCTCGTCGCGGGTGGCGGCGAGCGCGGACTCCAGCGCGCCGCGCAGCACGGGGTGTTCACGGACGTCGCCGACGACCAGCCGGGGCCGGGCCGCGGCCAGCTCCTCCAGCTCGGCCTGGACGAGGCCGCGCAGCACCTCGCCGCCGGCCGTCAGGGCGGAGCCGCTCAGGACGACGAGTTCGGGATCGAGCACGGAGACGAGCGAGGCCAGACCGGTGGCCAGCCGGGTGGCGTAGGTCTGGAGCAGTTCCCGGTGCGGGCCGCTCGCGTGGTCGGCGGCGCGGGCGACGAGCGTGGTGGCGGCCTCGGTGTACGGCCCCGACGGCACGTCCTCGACGCCGAGTTCCCGGGCCAGCTTCGGCAGGGCCTGGGAGCCGGCCAGCTCCTGGTAGCCGCCGCTGTTGGCCTTGGTGACCTGCCGCACCAGCGGGGTGCCCGGCACCGGCAGGAAACCGACCTCGCCGGCACCGCCGGTCCAGCCGCGGTGCAGCCGGCCACCGAGGACCAGGGCGGCGCCGAGGCCCTCCTCGTTCCACAGCAGCACGAAGTCCGCGTGGCCGCGGGCCGCGCCGAGCCGCTGTTCGGCGACGGCGACGAGATTGACGTCGTTCTCGTACTCCACCGGCATCGGCAGCGCCGCGGCGAGGTCGTCGAGCAGCGCGGGGGAGTGCCAGCCGGGCAGGTGGGAGGCGTAGCGCAGCCGCCCGGTGTTGGGGTCGAAGGCGCCGGGTGTGCCGATGACCAGCCGGTGCACGTCGGACCGGGCGAGCCCGGCGGCCTTGACGGCCCCGTCCAGGGCGTCGGTGACCTGCCGGACCACGGACCGCACCGGGCGCCTTCCGGGGGTGGGCAGCTCGTACTCGCCGACCGTGCGGCCGGTGATGTCGGCGACCGCGGCGCGGATGCGGTACGGGGTGACGTCGAGCCCGGCTGCGAACGCGGCGGCCGGGTTGACCGCGTAGAGCTGGGCGTTGGGACCCGGCCGGCCCTCGCTGGTGCCGGTGAGCCGGACCAGTCCCGCCGCCTCCAGACGGGCCAGCAGCTGGGAGGCGGTGGGCTTGGACAGGCCGGTGAGCTTGCCGATCCGGGTGCGCGAGAGCGGGCCGTGCTCCAGCAGCAGATCCAGGGCGGCGCGGTCGTTCATGGCGCGCAGGACGCGCGGGGTGCCCGGCGTACCGGCGGTTCCTGCCATGGGGGTCGACACCTGCCTTTCCAGCCGCCCAGCTTTTCAGTGACCCGGGGACGACGTCCAGTCTTGATCACCGGCCGCCGGAAGATCACTGTTAGGAAACTTTCCTATTCGGGTGGGAGGAACGTAAGCCCAGGACGAAGGGGGCGTCAATAGACAACGCCCCCGAGGCAACAGAGTCGTTACCTCGGGGGCGTCGCGGTGGCGGAGTGCCCGGTACTACTTCACGGTGACGTGGTCACCGGCGGAGGTCTTCGCGCCCGTGGTGGCCGTACCGGCGAAGACGAAGCGGTAGGTGCCGCTCCCGGTCGCCTTCACGGTGGTGGACAGGGCGCCGCCGGTGCCGGAGGTGATCGTCCTGACGTTCGCGTACGCGCCGCCGTCGGCCTTGAACTGCAGGACGGCCTTCTGGTCCCGGTAGCCGGTGTACGTGCCGGTCGCCCAGTTGGCGCGGGTCAGCCTGCCCTTGACGGTGAGCGTCCGGCCCTTGACGACGGGCTCCGGGGCGGCGTCGGCGGTCAGGTGCGCGGCGCGCTTGATCTGCGTCGAGGCGAGGCCGCCCCACATGGTGACGTCGTTCTCGCTGTGCAGGTAGTCGTCCGAGACGCTGCCGTCGCTGTGCGCGTAGACACCGGCGGCCTTCCAGGTGCCGGCGTCGGCGGCCTCGTACAGCGCCTCGTCCGGCACGGCGGTGATCGTCTCGGTGCAGCTCTCGGTGACGGTCGTGTCCGTCGTGGCGCTGGTCGTGCAGACCGGCGCAGTGCGGGGACCCAGCTCGTTGTCGAGCGACTTCAGCGTGCCGCGGTACAGGATCACCGCCTGCACCGTCGTCCTCTGGTCGATGACCAGGCTCTTCGGCCGGGTCAGGGTGTACGACACCGGCACGTTCACGGCCTTGGTGGTGCCGACCACGACCGGCTTGCCCTTGTTCACGGTGACGCCGGCGAACGTCAGGTCCGGCGCACCGGTCGCCGACGCGGTGGGCGCGGCCAGGCCGGCCAGGGCCAGGGCACCGGACAGGGCGGTGCCTATGGCGAGCTTTCGCATGTTTCCCCACTTCGAGACGGGCCCCGGGCGACGTCGCGCACCAGAACGAGGGCCCGATGTGGAGGCGACCCTAGAGGATCACCGCGTGTGGGCGGAACGCGGGGTTCTTGTGAAGGCGACCTGAAGGCGTGGACACGTCACGACTGCGTCACGGATGTGGTTTCCGCTGGTCAGAGCGCCTACATTCAAGCGACGAACGGCTGCTGGGGGGCGGCGGGGAGGGGGACAGGGAGTCATGGGACTTCCGCCGGTGTCCGCTCCGCGCCCGGGCCGGGAGGGTGCAGGGCGACCGCGGTCGTGGCGCCGCGCCGCGTGACGAGACTGGGGGAGACCGGGTGGGAAGCGGCCGGAGGGCGATGGCGCTGGCGGTGCTGCTGCTGGGGGCGGTGGCGTGTACGGCGCAGCAACCGGGTGGGCCGCGGGCGGCGCCCTCGGCGAAGCCCTCCGCGAAGCGCTCTGCGTCGCCGTCCTGCGGCTCCGGCACGTTCCGCTGGGGTGCGGTACGGCAGGAGATCCGGCTGACCGGTGTCTCCCCGGTGGTGACGGTCGGCGAGGACGACGGGTGGACCACGTTCCGGAACGTGCCCGTGCGCACGGTCGTCGCCTCGATCCAGACGAACGGCGTCGAGCTGTCCCGGCGGCGGGCGATGACCTCGCTCGCACGGCACCTGGGCTACGACACGGGCGACCTGACGGCTCCGGGCGAGGACACGGCCCACCACCGCCGGCACCCCGACCGGATCGACTTCGACGGAGCCGGCCGCTTCGCCACCGCGGAGGCCGTGAAGGTGGTGGACGCGAGCTTCGCCGTCGGCTGCCCGGACGGTACGCACTACGGCACCGTCACGACCTGGCTCACCGGCACCCAGGGCGCGTCCCTGTCCTGCGACACCGGCCCGGGCAGGGAGGCGTGGGTCCGTGAGGCCCACCAGCTGGTCTGCGGGCCGGTCAGTCGCTGACGAACGGGGCCGTGTCGAGGGTGGGGTACGGCGCCGGGAGGGGGAGCGGCTCGCCGAGGTCGACCTTGGTGTCGGTAGCGTAGTACGCCTCGGTGGGGTCGTCGCCGGGGAGGACGGGGTCGGTGTAGCAGTGGGCCGCCTGGGAGTGGCGGTCGATGAGGACGTAGACGGGGATGCCGACGGCGGCGTAGGTGCGGAACTTGGGTCCGGTGTCGGTCTCGTGGTTGGTCGAGGTGACCTCGCCGACGAGGGCGATCATGTCGATGGGGTACCAGCCCTTGTTCGCCTTGCGGTACGACTCGTCGAGTTCCGTCGGCCTGCGACGGCGGACGTAGAAGTCCGGAATGATCAGGGCCATGGTCTTGCCGTCTCCGTGGGCGGCGCGGTACCCGTTGCCGAAGCCCACGAGCTCGATTCCGGCTGACCGGAACTGGTAGAACAGCTCCCCGGCGCCGTGGTTGTGGTCGTCGTTCGCTTGCGGCGGCACCATGGCGGTCCCCTCGACGTACTCCGGTCGAATCGGCATCGGCGACGCCTTTTCGAACGTGCTCAACAGGTCGATGGGGTCCACCTGCGTCATGACCGGCTCCATGATCGGTTCGGCGCTCATCGCTTCTCCTCGTCACGCTGATGCCAGGCTAAGCCCACGCCGGGCGCCCCGGCAGAACGATGGGGCACCCCGTGCGCGCCGTGCGCCGGAATGCCCCGCCCTTCACTCGAACGTGCGTGCCGAACCGTTCCGCTACTTCCCGGGCGGTGCCTGGCGCTGGGCGGCTATCGGGGAGGCCGCCGCCGTCTGCGGGGAGTCCGCGTTGGAGTAGGCCGAGGGAGCCGCTACCGCGGCGGCCGGGTCGGGGGTGTCCTCCTGGTCCTCCACGGCCGTCGCGCCGCCGACGATACGGATGCTCGCCGCGTCGAACGCCCGCTTGATCCGCCAGCGCAGTTCCCGCTCCACGGTGACCGACTTGCCGGGCATGGTCCTGGCCGAGACCCGTACCACCATGGAGTCGATCAGCACCGAGTCCAGGCCGAGCACCTCGATCGAGCCCCACAACAGCTCGTTCCAGGGCTCTTCCTTGCTCATCTTCTCGGCGACCTCGTCCAGCGTGGCCTTGACCCGGTCCAGGTCCTCGCTCGCCTTCACGGTCACGTCGACCCCGGCCGTCGCCCAGCCCTGCGACAGGTTGCCGATCCGCTTGACCTCGCCGTTGCGGACGTACCAGATCTCCCCGCCGTCACCGCGCAGCTTGGTCACGCGCAGCCCGACCTCGATCACCTCGCCGGTGGCCACGCCCGCGTCGATCACGTCCCCGACGCCGTACTGGTCCTCCAGGATCATGAAGACGCCGGACAGGAAGTCCGTGACCAGGTTCCGCGCGCCGAAACCGATCGCCACACCGGCCACACCGGCCGAGGCCAGCAGCGGCGCGAGGTTGATCTTGAAGGTGCCCAGCACCATCAGCGCGGCGGTGCCGAGGATCAGGAAGCTCGCCACCGACCGCAGCACCGAACCGATCGCCGCCGCCCGCTGCCGCCGCCGCTCGGCGTTGACCAGCAGCCCGCCCAGCGCACCGCCCTCCACGGTCGGCGCGGAGCGGTTCATCCGCTCGATCAGCTGGGTGATCGCCCGCCGCACCACCGCGCGCAGCGCGACCGCCACGACCACGATCAGCAGGATCTGCAACCCCATCGCGAGCCACGTGGACCAGTTCTGCTCGACCCAGCTCGCCGCGTTCGTCGCGCTCTCCTGGGCGTCCTGGAGCGTCGGCACGGCAGGGGCCGTGGAGCCCGACGGCGACGGGGACGGGGACGGCGATGCACCGGCGGCCAAGAGGGCGGCGGGCAGGGACGACACGGCAGGTACCTCCCAGGTGCTGCGCGGTCCGTACCGGCGGGGCGGTCAAGGTCACGAAAAGGTCACCGGACGGACAGGACCACCACACTAACGGGGCATTGTGAGTGCCTCGTGCCGATCCGCACAGGAGGCGCGCAGGAGAGACACGGCTCACGCGGGCTTGAACCGGCCATGATCCGGGGGATGAATCAGGTGTGGTCGAAAACACTCCCAGCCCGTTACCGGGACATGGTGGCGCTTCCACCAGGCATGAGGGGAGACTGACTGCAGTTCGTCCCGGCGCGAGCCACGCGCCGCCGACGCCCAAGGAGGCACCCGTGCCGCATGTCCTGGTCCTCAACGCGTCGTACGAGCCGCTCGGCGTCGTACCGCTCCGCCGCGCGCTCGTCCTCGTCCTGGAGAACAAGGCTGTCTCCCTGGAGGAATCCGGCGCCTATATGCACAGCGCAACCGTCACCCTCCCCGCACCCAGCGTGGTCCGGCTCAAGCGATTCGTCCGGGTCCCCTACCGGGGGCCTGTTCCTCTGACCCGCCGTGCGCTGTTCGCACGCGACGGGGGCCGGTGCATGTACTGCGGTGGCGTCGCAACCAGCGTCGACCACGTCATCCCGCGCAGCCGCGGGGGCAAGCACGTCTGGGACAACGTGGTGGCGTCCTGCCGTCGCTGCAACCACGTCAAGGCCGACCGCCACCTCGTGGAGCTGGGCTGGCGACTGCGGCACAAACCGGCTCCGCCGACGGGACTGGCCTGGCGGATCATCGGCACGGGGCATCGTGACCCGCGCTGGTTGCCGTACTTGCAGCCCTACGGCGCGGATGACGCTCTGGCCCGGATCGACGGTATCTCCGCCTAGTCGGTCCGGGCCGGTTGTGTGTCCGGGGCGGTCGCGGCCGTGCGACGCGTGCAGGCGGGTCCGGCCGGCCCGGCCCTAGCCGCCGGCGTCCTCCGGGCGGGCGCCGCGTGCCGCGTACAGGGAGGCTCCCAGGACGAAAGCCGTCACCGCCGTCGCCCACGCACCCGGCGCCGCCCCCGGCTGCATCGGCCACGCCCAGATCGTCGCCGCCCGGCCGCGCGCCGTGTTGGAGCCCAGGTAGACGGCGGTCACGTAGCCGAACGCGGGGAGCCAGCTCAGGCGGGCGCCCAGGAGTACGGCCGCCGCCGCGGTGAGGCCCGTACAGCCGAGGGTGTTGCGGAGCACGGCGGGCGGGCCGAAGGTCTCGGCATGGCCGAGCACGGCCGGGGTCACCAGCACGGCGGCCAGCGCGGTAAGACCGGCCAGCTGCGTCAGACGGCGCGGCCACCAGCGGTGTACGGCCGTGCGGTCCAGCTCGTCCGAGGGCGTGTACAGGCTCGCTCCGATCACCGCGGACGCCAGCAGCGGCGCCATGGCGACGACCGGCACCCGGCGGTCGGGATCGACGTAGGCGTCCAGCCGGCCGGCCGCCCAGACCGCGAAGGCGGCCGTCGCGGCCAGCGCGGCCAGGGTGGCGGGGAGGGCGCGGGAGCGGGCGTACAGCAGCAGACCGGTCACAGGGCCGGCACCCCCTTGGCGTCACAGCCGGCGCGCGCGGCGAAGTAGGCCGACAGCCACTCCTGCCGGCGGTGTTCGTCCATTCCGGCCAGCCTGGCCCGCGTGGCGAGGATCCGGCGCTTCTCGGCAGGGCCGCTTCCGGGCACCTTGCCGCTCTTCTGCAGGGCGTTCGGCGCGAGGTACGACTGCACCGCGTCGTCCGCCCACAGTACGCGGGTGGTCACCGCCTCCTCGGAGCAGTCGCCGCGCCCCGAGAGCGCGACGACGGCCTCCCAGGCGAACTGCTCCGGATCGGTCAGCCGCCCTCGCACGGCCGACCAGCCGAACGGGGTGATCGCCGGCAGCTGGGCCTCGTCCCCGCGCAGGGCACCGCCGTGGTCCGCCCAGCGCGCCGGCAGGTTCCGCACGCCCTCCAACTTGCCCGTGACCCCCGACAGGGCGTCGCCGACCTGCGGGAGCATCCCGGCGTACCGGGCGTTCACGCACACCGCCGGGGTGCCGGAGGTGTCGCACACCTGCCGGCGGGCGAGCGGGTCGGTGTGCCACAGGCCGTCGCCGGCCTGTACCAGCAGCGCCCCCGCGGCCAGCGCGGCGGCCAGCGGCAGCAGCGCCGTCACCCGGCGCCGGGCCGCGTACGCCAGCGCGGCCGCGCACGCCAGTCCGCCGGTCCACACCGCCATGGCCCACGGCTGCCACCACACCGGCAGCTGGCCGACCAGGAGGGGAGTGGCGGGACTGAGCGGGTGGTTCATGGCCGGGCCGTCGTCCGACAGGACGCCGAACCCGAGGTACCCGGCCGTCGCCAGCAGCGGGGCCGCCAGCCGGGTGGGCACGGCCCGGCCCAGCACATGCCCGGCCAGCGCGCCCGCCGCCATGGCGACCGTGTCCCCCGGAAGCAGGGCCAGGTGCGGATGGTCGCCCTGGGCGTAGGGCCGGGTGGCGAGCAGCGCCAGGGCCGCCGTGACCAGGTAGCCGGCGGCCACCCAGAGCGCGACGGGCAGGGCCGGGGCGAGCAGGCGCGCCAGCGGCGGCCGTACGGTCGTACGCCACAGCTCCTCGGTGCCGCGCCGCCGCTCCCGGCCGCCCTGCCAGCAGCCCGCCGCCGCGGCCAGCGGAAGGGTGATCAGCATGGCCGTGTGCACCTGGGTGGCGGTCTCCGCCCACCCGCCCTGCCAGCGGTCCGCCGTGCCGGCGAGCATCGCGCCGAACGCCGTCAGCACCGCCGCCCCGGCCCAGGGCGCGAAGCCGCGTACGGCCTCGGCGCGCAGCGGGTGCGGCGCACGCGCGGGCGCCTCCGTTGCCGTGAAATCACTGAGATCGCTGTGATCCGTGGGATCCGTGGGATCGGTGGGATGCGTGGGATCAGTGACGAGGGTCATCGGACCGCCTCCCGCGCACCCGGCGCACGGTGCGCGCGCAGCGCCGCCGTGTACCCGCGTTCGATCGGATGGTCGCCCGGTCCGTCGGACGCCTCGCCGAGCCGGGTGAGCGCCTCGGGCGTGCCCCGGTACGCGATCCGGCCCGCGTCCAGCAGCGTGACCTCCGTGCAGGCGGCGGCCACGTCCTCCACCAGGTGGGTGGAGACCACCACGGTCGCGGAGGTGCCCAGCTCGCGCAGCAGCTCGCGGAACTCCACCCGCTGCTCGGGGTCCAGACCGGCGGTCGGCTCGTCCAGCAGCAGCACGGCCGGGTCGTTGACGACGGCCTGCGCGATGCCCACCCGGCGGACCATGCCGCCGGACAGCGTCCGCACCTTGGCGTCGATCCGGTCCGCGAGGCCGACCCGGGCGACCGCCCGCTCCACGGCCGCCGGCACCCGCGCGGCCGGCATGTCCTTCAGCCAGGCCACGTACGCCACGAACTCCCGCACGGTGAACCCCGGGTAGTAACCGAAGTCCTGCGGCAGATAGCCCAGCCGGCGCCGGACCCCGGCCAGGCCGCGGTGGCCGGCGGTGTCCTCGCCGAGCAGCTCCACCCGGCCGGCGTCCGGCCGTGCCACCGTGGCCAGCACCCGGATCAGCGAGGTCTTCCCGGCCCCGTTCGGCCCGAGCAGCCCGTGCACACCGGTGCCGAGCGTCAGGTCCAGCGAGTCGAGGGCGAGGGTCTTGCGGTGCCGGACCCGCAGGCCGGTCACACGTATGGAACTCATCGGTCTCTCCAGGAGAGGGCACGGGACCACGGCAGTCGGTGGTCCCGGGATCGGAATGCTCGAAGGAAGCCGCCGCGGACCGCTCGCCGGACACCGGACGTGGTGAGCGGGGTGAGGAGGCGGGGCGGTCGGCGGGGCGGCGGGGAGTGCGCCGTCACGGGCGCGACGGACGGTCGTACGACGTGCTCAGGGCCGCAGCGGGCGGTCGTACGCCGGGCGGCGGGCCGTCAGCAGGGCCGCGCTCAGGACGGCCGCCGACGCCCACACACCCTGCGTGGCCGTGCCGTCCAGACAGCGGGAGAGCTGCTCGGCCAGCCGTGCGGTCAGCGCCCCGTCCGGCGCCACGGCCACCGGTGACAGCACGGCGCACAGCCAGCCGCCGCCCGTCACCCCGGCCGCGATCCGGCACCCCACGAAGGACGCCAGCGCCAGTGAGGCCAGCGCCAGCGCCAGCCCCGGCAGCAGCCAGGCCGCCGCGGCCGGCGCCCCCGAGGCCGGCAGCAGCAGCCCGGTCAGGGTCAGCAGCGGCAGGCTCACCGCCAGCACGGCGACCGTACGGATGAGCGCCAGCCGCAGCCCGCCGCCCGGCGTCGCCGCCGTGACCTCGTGCAAGGGGTCCGCGTGCGGCCCGTAGGACAGGACGACCCCGGCGACCGGCACCACCGGCGCGACCGCCAGCAGCAGCGCCCGCGCACCCGGGAACCCGGCCCCGTACGACAGGGCCGGCGCGGCCACCGCCACGCCCAGCACGGCCGGCAGCCACGCCCCGCGCACCGCGGGCCCGGCCGCCCACAGCAGCCGGGCGAGCCGGGACGCCGCGGGCCGCCCGGCCGCCCCGGCGGACCCCGGCCCGACCGCCGCGGCCGGCACCGGAGCCGACTCCAGCACCGCCGCCCGCACCTGCGCGAGCACCGCCCCCGCCGCCGTACCGCGCACCGCGGCCGACACCCGGGACGCGCAGTCCGCGCAGCCCTCCACATGCTTCTCCAGCGACCACGCGTCCGGCTCCGGCAGGACACCCCCCGCATAGCGGGCGACCAGGTCCTCGTCCGCGTGCCACAGATGCGCGTTGCGGTGCGTCATGCCGTACCTCCCAGCGGGGACGGGTTCAACCGGTCGAGCGCCTCGCGCAGCTCGGCGCGGGCACGGCGGGCCCGGGACTTGACCGTGCCCTCCGGGATGCCGAGCAGCCGGGCCGCCTCCCGGGTGCTCAGCCCGTCGACGACCGTCGCCCGCAGCACCTCCCGCAGCTCGGGGGAGATCCGGTCGAGCGCCGTACCGACGTCGCCGTACTCCAGCCCGGCCAGCACCCGGTCCTCGGCGGACGGCGCGGCCGCCGGCTCGTACCGCCCAGCGGCCCCGGGCTCCGGCAGCGGCCCCGCGGTCCGCACGACCCGCTCCTGCGCCCGCCGCGCGTCCACCAGCCGGCGTGCCGCGATCGTCCACAGCCAGCCCCCGGCCTCGTGCCCGCGGTGCCCGGCCGCCGACCGCCACACCGTGACGAACGTGTCCTGCAGCACTTCCCGCACCAGCTCCGGGTCGGCACACCGCCGCGTCAGCCGCGCGTGCAGCCACCCGGCGTGCCGGTCGTACAGCGCGGCCATCGCCGCCGCGTCGCCCTGCGCGACGGCCCGCAGCAGGGCCGCGTCCGCGCCGCCCCCGTCGTCCGTCTCCCGCTGGCCCCCCATGGGGCGGAACAGTCTCACACCCCCTCTATCGATCACCGGTGCGGCGCCGGATCACCCGGCACCGGATTTCCCGGGCGTGGCGCCGGGCTCGCTGGGTAGGCCTGCCCTGACCCCTCCACAGCCGCAGCACCCCCACACCGACAAGGAGGCCCGCGTGGCCGCACCCGCTCGTCTCACGATCCCCGCCCCGTCCAAACCCGTGGCGGAGCCGTCCGCCGTCACCGACGAGGCACCGCTGCACGCGTTCAGCGCGGAGAGCGCCTGCGCGCAGGCGCCGCTGACCAGTGAGCCGCCGCTGCCCGACGCCGAGCCGCTGACCAGCGAGCCCCCGCTCGCCGAGGCCGCTCCGCTGACCAGCGAGTCGGACCCGGTCCCGGACTGCTACGCGCCGGGACTGTAGATGGCCGCGGCGCCCGACGAGCCCCCCGGCCAGCCCTCCGCCGACCTCGCCCGGCTCGCCGAGCTGCACGGGGTCGCCACCGCCTACCGGCCCGCCCCCGACCGCACCGTCCAGGTCCCCGCCGCCGCCGTCACCGCCGCCCTGGCCGCCCTCGGCGTCGACGCGACCGGACCGGACACCGTCCGCACCGCCCTCGCCGCCCGGGAACGCGAACTGCGCGAGCGCCTGCTGCCGCCGACGGTGGTCCAGTGGGCCGGAGCCGAGCCGCCCGCCGCCCTCACCGCCCTGCCCGCCGGCACCCGGCTGCGCGTCGAGACCGAGGACGGGCAGCACCGGGAGGAGACCCGGGACCTCCCGCTCGGCGTCCACCGGCTGACCGCCACCGCCCCCGACGGGCGCACCGGCGAGGCATGTCTCGTCGTCGCCCCGGACCGGCTGCCCGCCCCTCCCGGCCGCTCCTACGGCCTCCTCGTCCAGCTGTACTCCCTGCTCTCCCGCCGCTCCTGGGGCATGGGCGACCTCGCCGACCTCGCCGAGCTGGCCGGCTGGGCCGGGCACACCGCCGGCGCCGGATTCATCCAGGTCAACCCGCTGCACGCCGCCGTACCCGGCGCCCCCACCGACCCCTCCCCGTACCGCCCCTCCTCCCGCCGCTTCCCCGACCCCGTCCACCTGCGGATCGAGGACATCCCCGAGTTCGCCCACACCGAGGACCGCGACCGGCTGACCGGGCTGCTGCGGCGCGCCGAACGACTGCGCGCCGCAGTCCTCGACAAGGGCGCCCTCATCGACCGCGACGCCGTATGGGAACTGAAGCGCGAGGCCCTGGAACTCGTCCTCGCCGTCCCCCTCGGCCCCGGCCGCCAAGCCGCCTACGACGCCTTCCGCGCCGCCCACGGCCAGGCCCTCGACGACCACGCCACCTGGAACGCCCTCGCCGAACTCCACGGCTCCGACTGGCACCACTGGCCCGGCGACCTGCGCGACCCCCGCTCGGCCGCCACCGCGCGGGCGAGGTCCGAGCTCGCCGACCGGGTGGACTTCCACGCCCGCCTGGCCTGGCTCACCGACGGCCAGCTCCGGGCCGCCCAGCGCGCCGCCCGCGAGGCCGGCATGCCCGTCGGGATCGTGCACGACCTGGCCGTCGGCGTCCACCCGGCCGGCGCGGACGCCTGGGCCCAGCAGGACGTGTACGCCGCCGGCATGTCCGTCGGCGCGCCGCCGGACGCGTTCAACGCCCGAGGCCAGGACTGGGGCCTGCCGCCCTGGCGCCCCGACCGGCTCGCCGCCACCGGCCACGCCCCCTACCGCGAGCTCCTGCGCGCCCTCTTCCGTTACGCCGGCGCCCTGCGCATCGACCACGTCATGGGCCTGTTCCGGCTCTGGTGGGTGCCCAAGGGCAGCCCGCCCACCGACGGCACCTACGTCCGCCACGACGCCGACGCCATGCTCGCGATCCTCGCCCTGGAGGCCACCCGCGCCGGGGCCGTCGTCATCGGCGAGGACCTCGGCACGGTCGAGCCCGGCGTGCGCGAGACGCTCCAGCGGCGCGGGGTGCTCGGCACCTCCGTGCTCTGGTTCGAACGGGACTGGGAGGGCGACGGCCGCCCGCTGCCGCCCGAGCACTGGCGCGCCGACTGCCTCGCCACCGCCACCACCCACGACCTGCCGCCCACCGCCGCCCGGCTCACCGGCGACCACGTCGACCTGCGCGACCGCCTCGGCCTGCTCACCCGTTCGGCCGCCGAGGAACGCGCCGAGGCCACCGCCGAGACCGCCGAGTGGCTCGCCCTGCTCGGCAGCCTCGGCCTGCTGGACAGCCCGGCCGCCGGACCGCCCGGCTCCGACGAGGAGGAGGAGATCCGCGCCGTCCACCGCTTCCTGCTGCGCACCCCCGCCCGCCTGATCGGCGTCTGGCTCCCGGACGGCATCGGCGACCGCCGCCCGCAGAACCTGCCGGGCACCTGGGACCAGTACCCCAACTGGCGCCTGCCGGTCGCCGACGGCGAGGGCCGGCCGGTGCCGCTGGAGGAACTGGTGGCCTCACCGCGGCTGCGGGCGCTGCTGGAGGTGCTGCGACCGTCCGGCGACGGCGCCGCGGCTCCGCAGGGCGCCGCGGCTCCGCGGGGCAGCGGGGCTCCGTAAGGCACCGGGGCTCCGCAGCGTGCCGTGGCTCCGTAAGGCACCCCGGGCGCGCGGCCCCGACGACCGTTCGCTAACTTGATTTCCGTGGACAAGAAGAACGCCCTGCGCGCCGGCGCCCTGGCCGCCGGTACGACGCTGATGATGCTGCTCATGTCGTCCCCCGCGCTCGCGCTGACCCGCGACGACGGCGACGACCCCGGCACGGGCCTGAGCGTCATCGAGACGCTGGGCCTCTACGTCATTCTCCCGGTGGTCCTGTTCCTGGTGATCGCCGGCCTGGTGATGATGCTGGACAAGTCGCGGGCCAAGAAGGACACCACCTCGTCCAACATCAACGTCAAGTCCGGCGCCGGCTCCAAGGCCTGATCCGGACCACCGGTTCGTTCGCCGGGGGCGCCGGTCCTCCCACCGGTACGCGCACACGCCGTACCGGGGGCGGGACCGGCGCCCCCGGCGTTTTTCCGCGCCCGGCTCAGGGGTTCGGCGCGGTCAGATAGCGCTGCACCGTCGGGCCCAGCCACGCCACCAGCTCCTCGCGGGTGAGCGCGCGGGCCGGCGGCAGCCGCAGCACGTAACGGGTGAGGGCCAGCCCGAGCAGCTGGGCGGCGCACAGCGCGGACCGCGCGGGCACCTGCTCGGGATCCGGGCACACCTGCCGGGCCACCGGCAGCAACTGCTCCCGGAAGATCCCCTGCATCCGCTCGGCCCCGGCCTCGTTGGTGGCCCCGACCCGGAGCACGGCCGTCAGCTCGTCGTTCTCCTCCCACAGGCCGAGGAAGTGGCCGACCAGCGTGCGGCCCACCTCCTCGCGGGGCACCTGGGTCAGGTCGGGCAGCCGCAGATCGAGCGCGACGGCGGCGGCGAACAGGCCCTCCTTGCTGCCGAAGTAGCGCATCACCATGGACGGGTCGATCCGCGCGTCCTTGGCGATGGCCCGGATGGTGGCCCGGTCGTAGCCCTCGGCCGCGAAGCGGTCGCGGGCGGCGGCGAGGATGGCGGTGCGGGTGGCGTCGGAGCGGCGAGCTGTCATGCCAACGAGCGTAGGCCTACCGGTGTTGGCCAACAAGTGTTGGTCTACGGGTGGCGGCCTACGACCGGTGGCCCACCAGTGTTGACCCGCTCGCGTCGGCCCGCCTTCGGCGGCGGGGTCTATGGTCGTTGACTCCCTGCGGCGGTAGGTCAACGGACGTTGGCCAACAGGTGTTGACTTGGAGTGTCACCCCGTCCTACCGTTGCCAACAAGCGTTGACCAACATCCGTTGGCGAACAGTCGTTGGCCAACATGCGTAGGCACCCCTGGAGGCCACCGTGACCGGCACCACGCGCTCCACCGGCTCCGGCGACACCACCGCAGCCGCCGGCACCGCCACCCCCCGCATCCTCGTCGTCGGCTCCGGCCCCACCGGGCTCCTCCTCGCCGGTGACCTCGCCACCGCCGGCCTCCCCGTCACCGTCATCGAGAAGCGCCCCCACGGGATCAGCAACCTCTCCCGCGCCTTCGTCCTGCACGCCCGCACCCTCGAACAGCTCGACGCCCGGGGCCTCGCCGACGACCTGGAGTCCGCGGGGCAGCCCCTGGACCGGCTCCGCCTCTTCGGCCGGCTCACCGTCGACCTCTCCGCGCTGCCCTCCCGCTACCGCCACCTCCTCGTCCTTCCGCAGTACGAGGTCGAGAAGGCGCTGGAGCGGCGGGCGGTCGAGGCGGGGGCCGGGTTCCGGTACGAGACCGAGCTGGTCGGGCTCACTCAGGACGCGGACGGGGTGACGGTCGAGGTCCGCGGGCCGGAGGGCCGTACGGAGACGCTCCGCGCCGCGTACGTCGTCGGCGCGGACGGCATGCGCAGCGCCGTACGGCAGGCGGTGGGGCTGCCGTTCCCGGGCCGGTCGGTGATCCGGTCCGTCGTGCTCGCCGACGTCCGGCTCGCGGAGGAGCCGCCGACCGTGCTCACGGTCAACGCGGTCGGCGACGCGTTCGCCTTCCTCGCGCCGTTCGGCGACGGCTACTACCGGGTGATCGGCTGGCACCGGGGCCGTAACGTCCCGGACGGCGAGCCGCTGGACCTCGCCGAGATCAAGGAGATCACCCGCCTCGCGCTCGGCCGGGACTTCGGGATGCACGACGCCCGCTGGATGTCCCGCTTCCACAGCGACGAGCGCCAGGCGCCCGCCTACCGGGTCGGGCGGGTCTTCCTGGCCGGGGACGCCGCGCACGTGCACACCCCGGCCGGCGGCCAGGGCATGAACACCGGGCTGCAGGACGCCGCGAACCTGAGCTGGAAGCTGGCCGCGGTGGCCGGAGGTCACGCGGACCCCGCGCTGCTCGACACCTACCAGGCCGAGCGGCACCCCGTCGGCCGGGCGGTGCTGCGCAGCAGCGGCGGGATCGTCCGACTCGCCATGGCCAAGCGCCCCTGGACGCTGGCGGCGCGCGGGGCCCTCACCGCGTTCCTCGACGCGGTCGGCCCGGCCCGGCGCAAGGTCGCCGGCCGGATCACCGGCATCGGCTACCGCTACCCCGCGCCCCGCGGCGCCCACCCGCTCACCGGCGCCCGCGTCCCGGACGTGGACCTGGCCGGCGGCGGCCGGCTGTACGAGGCGCTGCGCGGCGGACGGTTCGTGCTGATCACCCCGGAGCCGTACGAGGCGGGGGCGGGCCGCGCCGGCCGGCTAGCGGTGGCCCGGTGGGCGAGCGGCCGCCGTACCACCCTGCTGGTGCGCCCCGACGGCTACGCGGCCTGGGCCGCCGACTCGGCGGGCCAGGCGCAGACCGAGGCGGCCCTCGCCCTCCACCTCGGCCCCGCCACTCCGACCGCTCCGGCCGACCCCGCCGCTCAGGCCGCTCCTACTCCGGCCGCTCCCGCCGCTCCCACCGCTCCCTCCGAGTGACGTCCGGTGACGGCTGCGGCGGCTACTCGGCCGTCGCGTCCAGCAGCTTCCGCAGCAGGCCGGCCAGGTGGCCGGCCTCTTCGGTGTCCAGGGCGGACAGGGCGTCGCTCTCCTGCGCCAGCCCGGCGCCCACCGCCTCGTCGACGAGCCGCAGCCCCTCCTCGGTCAGGGTCACCTGGAGGCCGCGCCGGTCGTGCGGGTCGGGGGAGCGACGCAGCAGTCCCGCGCGCTCCAGCTTGTCGAGCCGGCCCGTCATCCCGCCAGTGGTGAGCATGAGGGTGGCCGACAGCTCGCGGGGCGAGAGGGTGTACGGCTCGCCGGAGCGGCGCAGGGTGGCCAGGACGTCGAACTCGCCGCGGGAGATGCCGTAGGGCTTGTAGGCCTTCTCCATCCGGTCGCCCATCGCGCGGGAGAGCCGGAAGATCCGGCCGAAGACCTCCATCGCCCGGGTGTCCAGGTCGGGCCGTACCCGGGCCCACTGCTCGATGATCGCGTCGACGGGGTCCGCTGGCTGTTGCTGCATGCGGAGAGTATCCGCCCCCTTTCGCTCACTCGCAAGAAAGTCACCGTGAAGCCACTTGACGGCAAGTAGCTTAGAGGTAAGCTACTTGATAGTGATCCATCAGTGACCCGCTCACGCTCCTCGGAAGGGGCCCGCCATGGCCGCCACCCGACCCGCCGGGACCGCCACCGCCGTCATAGCCGTCACCGCCCTCGCGCCCGTCTCCTGGGGCACCACGTACGCGGTCACCACCGAGTTCCTGCCGCCGGACCGCCCCCTGTTCACGGCCCTGATGCGGGCCCTGCCCGCCGGTCTGCTGCTGCTCGCCCTCACCCGGGTGCTGCCGCGCGGCACCTGGTGGGCCAAGGCCGGGGCGCTCGGGGCGCTGAACATCGGCGCCTTCTTCCCGCTGCTGTTCGTCGCGGCGTACCGGCTGCCCGGCGGGATGGCCGCGGTCGTCGGCTCGGCCGGGCCGCTGTTCGTCGTAGGGCTCTCCGCGCTGCTGCTCGGGCAGCGGCCGCAGCCGCGCACGCTGCTCACCGGGCTGGCGGCCGCGTTCGGAGTCAGCCTGGTCGTGCTGAAGGGGGCCGGCGCGCTCGACCTGGTCGGCGTCCTCGCGGCCCTCGCCTCCACCGCCGCCATGGCCGCCGGCACCGTGCTGACCAAACGCTGGGGCCGCCCGGAGGGGGTCGGTCCGCTGGCGCTCACCGGCTGGCAACTCACCGCGGGCGGCCTGCTCATCGCGCCGGTCGCCTTCCTGACCGAGGGCGCACCGCCCGCCCTCGACGGCCGTGCCGCCGGTGGCTACCTCTACCTCGCCCTGGCCAACACGGCCGTCGCCTACTGGCTCTGGTTCCGCGGCATCGGCCGGCTCACCGCCACCCAGGCCGGCTTCCTCGGCCCGCTGTCCCCGCTGACCGCGGCGGTCGTCGGCTGGGCGGCCCTCGGCCAGGCACTCACCCCGGTGCAGGTGGCGGGCATGGCGCTGGCGTTCGGGGCGACGCTGGCCGGACAACTCGGCGGTGCCAGGCCACGACCGTTCGGCACCGCTGGAGAGAACGGCGCTGAAAAGAACGACGCGGAGAAGTGCGGCGCTGGAAAGGGCGAGCGTGAACACCCGATGGGCCTGACCGTTCCGGCGCTGCGACGGCAGGGCGCACCGGCCCACCCGGCACGGGGCCCGCTGTTGGCCGTCCGTCGCGGTTCGAGATGCTGAGTGACCGAAGGGCGGCTAGCGTGAAGGTAAAGGGCCGCGATCAGGGGTGTGCCCGCCGCCGGCGGCGAGTGCCCCGTCCACCGGGGCCGACAGCCGATGAGGCGCAGGCCCGCTGCTCGTCCCCCGCGGCAACACCTACGACCGCGCCGCGCCCGTATCCCGCGCGGCCGTGGCCATCGCCCCCGTACCGGAAACCCCGCGAGGGCGTGGAAGGAAGGTAGGCCCATGAAAGCACAACGCGTGAGGCGTCTCTTCGCGGTCTCCGCGGCCGGCGTTCTCCTGGCCGGTGGCGCCGCGATCGGCACGGCGGGTACGGCCTCGGCGGCCACCCCGGACCAGGTATCCACCAACCACGGCTGCTTCGACCGCGGCTGGGGAGGCAACTGCTTCGGCAACGGCTTCCGCAACAACTTCTTCGGCTCGGGGTTCGTCCCCGGCTTCGGCGGCGGCGTCGTGGTGATCGTCGTCAGCTGAGCGCCGATCGCGACCTCGTACCCCGCTCCCACCACCGGCGCCGGACGGGCCCCTGCCCGTCCGGCGCCGGTGTGTCGGCTAGCCCCGCCGCACCTCGTACAGAAAGCACCCGTACTCCACCGCCCGCACATGCACCAGCGCCACCTCCGGGTCGGCGAAGGCCTCCGTGAGGGCGGGAGGGAAGGTTTCCGGGCCGGCCACCAGCCGGCCGCCGAGGATGCGGCCGTCGGCCGAGTAGCGGCGCAGGGTGCGGTGGTCGTCGGTGAACGGCAGCGCATCTCCGGCCGGGCCGGGGCACGCCTCGGCGTGGATGAAGACGGGGCCCTGCTCGTCGTAGGCGGCGGGGTCGGCGCCCGTCTCGGCCGCCCAGCGGCGCAGCGGCGCGTACGAGACCAGGGCGATCGACTCGCCCGGCGTGCTGTGGCGCAGACAGCAGCGCAGCGGGGAGCCGCCCTCGGTGTCCGGCACGGCGGTCAGGGATCGGCCGGCGTCGTCGGCGGTGCGCAGTTCCGCGAGGACCTCGGCCGGAATAGGGCGTGCGGTGTACGTCGTCATGCGCCCAGAGTCCCGCCCCGGCGCCGCGCCCACCGGCGGTATGCGGACATCGCTTTCCCCGTCGGTCCCATGGAAGGATGGCGTAACCGACACATAACGAGGAGATGACCGCGTGCCTGGCACAAACCTGACTCGCGAAGAGGCGCAGCAGCGGGCCGAGCTGCTCACCGTTGACTCGTACGAGATCGATCTCGACCTCTCCGGCGCGCAGGAGGGCGGTACCTACCGGTCCGTGACCACGGTGCGCTTCGACGTGGCCCGCGGCGGTGCCGAGTCCTTCATCGACCTGGTGGCCCCCACGGTCCACGAGGTGGTCCTCAACGGCGACCGGCTGGAACCCGCCGAGGTCTTCAAGGACTCGCGGATCGCGCTGCCGGGGCTGCTTCAGGGGCCCAACGTCCTGCGCGTCGTCGCGGACTGCGCCTACACCAACACCGGTGAGGGCCTGCACCGCTTCGTCGACCCGGTGGACGAACAGGCCTACCTGTACACACAGTTCGAGGTGCCGGACGCCCGCCGCGTCTTCGCCTCCTTCGAGCAGCCGGATCTGAAGGCCACCTTCCAGTTCACCGTGAAGGCGCCCGAGGGCTGGACGGTCATTTCCAACTCGCCGACCCCGGAACCGAAGGACAACGTCTGGGTCTTCGAGCCGACCCCGCGGATCTCGACGTACATCACGGCGCTGATCGTCGGCCCCTACCACTCCGTGCACAGCGTGTACGAGCAGGACGGCCAGTCCGTGCCGCTCGGCATCTACTGCCGGCCCTCGCTCGCCGAGTTCCTCGACTCGGACGCGATCTTCGAGGTCACGCGGCAGGGCTTCGCCTGGTTCCAGGAGAAGTTCGACTACGCGTACCCCTTCAAGAAGTACGACCAGCTGTTCGTGCCCGAGTTCAACGCGGGCGCCATGGAGAACGCGGGCGCGGTCACCATCCGCGACCAGTACGTCTTCCGGTCCAAGGTGACCGACGCGGCGTACGAGGTGCGCGCCGAGACCATCCTGCACGAGCTGGCCCACATGTGGTTCGGCGACCTGGTCACCATGGAGTGGTGGAACGACCTGTGGCTGAACGAGTCGTTCGCCACGTACACGTCGATCGCGTGCCAGGCCGCGGCTCCGGGCTCGCGCTGGCCGCACTCGTGGACCACGTTCGCCAACTCGATGAAGACCTGGGCGTACCGGCAGGACCAGCTGCCGTCCACGCATCCGATCATGGCGGACATCCGCGACCTGGACGACGTGCTCGTCAACTTCGACGGCATCACGTACGCCAAGGGCGCGAGCGTGCTGAAGCAGCTCGTCGCGTACGTCGGCGAGGACGAGTTCTTCAAGGGCGTGCAGGCGTACTTCAAGCGGCACGCGTTCGGCAACACGCGCCTGTCCGACCTGCTGGGCGCGCTGGAGGAGACCTCCGGCCGCGACCTGAAGACCTGGTCGAAGAAGTGGCTGGAGACGGCCGGCATCAACATCCTCCGCCCCGAGGTGGAGACCGACGCCGAGGGTCTGATCACCTCCTTCGGCGTGCGCCAGGAGGCCCCGGCGCTCCCGGCCGGCGCCAAGGGCGAGCCGACCCTGCGCCCGCACCGCATCGCGATCGGCCTGTACGACCTCTCCGAGGCCGGCAAGCTGGTGCGCACCGAGCGGATCGAGCTGGACGTGGACGGTGAGCTGACCGCCGTACCGCAGCTGACGGGCAAGCGCCGCCCGGCGGTGATCCTGCTCAACGACGACGACCTGTCGTACGCGAAGGTCCGCCTGGACGAGGAGTCCCTGAAGGCCGTCACCGAGCACCTGGGCGACTTCGAGGCGTCCCTGCCGCGCGCCCTGTGCTGGGCGTCGGCCTGGGACATGACGCGGGACGCCGAGCTGGCCACCCGCGACTACCTCTCCCTGGTGCTGTCCGGCATCGGCAAGGAGTCCGACATCGGCGTGGTGCAGTCCCTGCACCGCCAGGTCAAGCTGGCCATCGACCTGTACGCCGCCCCGGCCACCCGCGAGTCCCTGCTGACCCGCTGGACCGACGCCACGCTGGCCCACCTGCGCACCGCCGAGCCGGGCAGCGACCACCAGCTGGCCTGGGCGCGGGCGTTCGCGGCGACCGCGCGCACCCCGGAGCAGCTGGACCTCCTGGAGGCCCTGCTCGACGGCACCCAGACCATCGAGGGCCTGGCCGTCGACACCGAGCTTCGCTGGGCGTTCGTCCAGCGGCTCGCGGCCGTCGGCCGGTACGACGAGACGGAGATCGCCGGCGAGTACGAGCGGGACAAGACGGCGGCCGGCGAGCGGCACGCGGCCACCGCCCGCGCCGCCCGCCCGACGCCGGAGGCGAAGGCGGAGGCCTGGTCCTCGGTCATCGACTCCGACAAGCTGCCCAACGCCGTGCAGGAGGCCGTGATCGGCGGCTTCGTGCAGACCGACCAGCGGGAGCTGCTCGCGCCGTACACGGACAGGTACTTCGAGGTCCTCAAGGGCGTCTGGGAGTCCCGTTCGCACGAGATCGCCCAGCAGATCGCCACCGGCCTGTACCCGTCGGTCCAGGTCTCCACGGAGACCCTGGCCAAGACGGACACCTGGCTGGCCTCGGCCGAGCCGACCGCGGCCCTGCGCCGCCTCGTCTCGGAGTCCCGCGCGGGCGTCGAGCGCGCGCTGAAGGCCCAGGCGGCGGACGCGGCGGCCGCCGAGTAGTTGCTCACCCGCACGGCAGCAGGGGCGCCCGGCCTTGATGCCGGGCGCCCCTTCGTGCGTACGGCGCCGGCGGCACGGCAGGTGCCGGAACACGCGGAAGGGGCGGCCCGGTCGGGCCGCCCCTTGCCGGAAGCGGGGGATTACTTGCCGGACAGCTCCGCCGCGACCAGCTCCGCGATCTGGACCGCGTTCAGTGCGGCGCCCTTGCGGAGGTTGTCGCTGGAGACGAACAGGGCGAGGCCGTTGTCCACCGTCTCGTCGCGGCGGATGCGGCCGACGTACGACGGGTCCTGGCCGGCCGCCTGCAGCGGGGTCGGGATGTCGGAGAGGGCGACGCCCGGCGCCTTCGCGAGCAGCTCGGTGGCGCGCTCCGGGGAGAGCGGGCGGGCGAAGCGGGCGTTCACCTGGAGGGAGTGGCCGGAGAAGACCGGCACGCGCACACAGGTGCCGGAGACCTTCAGGGCCGGGATCTCCAGGATCTTGCGGGACTCGTTGCGCAGCTTCTGCTCCTCGTCGGTCTCGTTCAGACCGTCGTCGACGAGGTTGCCGGCGAAGGGCAGCACGTTGAAGGCGATGGGCCGCTTGTAGACGCCCGGCTCGGGGAAGTCGACCGCCGCGCCGTCGTGGGTGAGCCTGTCGGCCTCGGCGGCCACCTTCTGCACCTGGCCGTGCAGCTCGGCCACGCCCGCCAGACCCGAGCCGGACACCGCCTGGTAGGTGGCGACGACCAGGGCCTCCAGGCCGGCCTCCTCGTGCAGCGGCTTGAGGACCGGCATCGCGGCCATCGTGGTGCAGTTCGGGTTGGCGATGATGCCCTTGGGGCGGTCGGCGATCGCGTGCGGGTTCACCTCGGAGACCACCAGCGGGACCTCGGGGTCCCTGCGCCAGGCCGAGGAGTTGTCGATCACGACGGCGCCCTGCGAGGCGACCCTTTCGGCCAGCGCCTTGGAGGTCGAGCCGCCCGCCGAGAAGAGCACGATGTCCAGGCCGGTGTAGTCGGCGGTCGCCGCGTCCTCCACCGTCACACCGTCCAGCACGGTCCCGGCGGAGCGGGCCGAGGCGAACAGGCGCAGCTCCGTCACCGGGAAGTTCCGCTCCGTGAGGATCCTGCGCATGACCGTGCCGACCTGACCGGTGGCTCCGACGATTCCGACCCTCACAGCGACTCCCTCTATGTGTCTCGTGCCCGACCGGGGCTTTTCCATCATGCGGCCGACCCCGGTCCACCTGTCCAATACTTTGCCGTACGTGCCCGAGGAGTGGGACACGATCAGTCGGCCGGCGGTTCCATATGTCCGCCGCGCACCCCGCTGAGCTGCAGGAATTCCCTCGGCCGCAGGCCCGCGCCGGAAGCTGTGCTGTCCCGACCCTGCCCGTCCGGGCGCGGCCCATACGAAGGTGTGACGTACGCCTCTGCGCCCGTCCGGCACCGGCCGAACGTTTCGGCCCGCTGCCACGTCGTAGGGGCAAACGCGTGAGGGGGTGGCTTGTGCTGCGCGGAAGGGTGCGCCGCGACCAGGGGGTGTACGCCGGCGGTACGGACCGTGCCGGCGACGATCCGCTGGACGCGGCCCAGGAACGCCGGGTGCGGGCGGTGCTCGCGCTCGGCGGCGTGCCGCAGTCGGACCTGCCGGACGGGGTGCAGCAGGTCCGGCTGCGGCTGCTGGAGCGGGCCGCGAGCGGTCGCGAGGCGCCGCGGGACGTGTCGGCGTGGGCGGCGGTGGTCGCCTCCAACCTGGCCATGGACTGGCACCGGGCCAAGCGGCGCCAGGAGCGGCTGGGGGAGCGGCTGGCCGCGCTGCGCGCGCCCGCGCACACCTCGGGCGAGGAGACCAGCCTGCTGTCCCTCGCGGTCGCCCGGGGCCTGGACGAGCTGCCCGCCGCCCAGCGGCAGGTCGTCGTGCTGCGCTTCTTCGCCGACCTGCCGGTGCGGGCCATCGCCGAGGAGCTGGGCATCCCGGAGGGCACGGTCAAGAGCAGGCTGCACACGGCGGTCCGCGCACTGCGCGACCGGCTGCACGAGGACGAGGTGGTGTGACATGACCGCCGGACACGAGAACGCGCGGGGTGCCGAAGGCGCCGGGAGTGCCGGGAGGCGCGGGGAGTACGACGGCATGGACGCCCTCATGGCCGCGATCACCGGCGACCCCCTGCCGGAGGAGGCCCGCGGGGACTCCGCCTTCCTCGCCGAGCACCGGGCGGCCGAGGCCGACGTGGCCGTGCTGCGGGAGGAACTGGCCCGGCTGGCCGATGCCCTGACGGGAGACGAGGTGTCCGGGGAGGCGGGGGTGCCCGGGGCGGCGCCTGCCGGCGCCGGGGAGTTCCCGGCCCCGCAGGAGGCGCCCTCCGCCGCTCCCCCCGCGCGCCGCCCCCGGAGCCGTACCCGCCCCGCCGGACCGCCCCGCCCCGCCGGACCGCCCCGCCCCGCAGGCCCGCCGCGGCCGGGCCGGCCGAGTGGGCCCCGGCGGGCCCTGCGGATCGCGCTCGGCTCGCTCGCCGGTGCCGCGGCGTTCTCCCTGGCCCTGGGGTTCGGGTGGCTGGTGACGCAGGCCGGCGGTGGTGCGGACGACACGAGCGGGGCGTCGGCCAAGGGCGACGCGAGGGCCCACGAGGCGGCGGCCGGCGGGCGGCCGGCGGAGCCGGAGCGGGAACTGGCCTGCGCGCGGCTGGTCGTGGAGGGCACGGTGACGAAGGTGGAGCGGGAGAAGGGTTCGTCCGGGAGCCGGGTCACGCTGACCGTGATCCGCTCCTACAAGCCCGCGCACGGCCCGGCCGAGGCCGGCTTCCTGCTCGACGCGGACACGCGGCCGGCCCCGCGCCCGGGCCAGCACGTGCTGGCAGGCGTCGGTCAGGGGGAGCGGTACGCGAACCTGTGGGTCGTCGGCACCTCCCAGGTGTCGGCCGGCCGGGTCTGGATCACCGACGCCCTGCCGGGTTCGCGGACGCTGTCCTGTCCTTCCGCCGGCGCGCCCTGAGCCGGAAGGAGCCGGCCGGGGGTGGTGCCGGTGAGGGGTGTGAGCCGTCGGAGGGGGCGCCGGGCGGTTTGGATCGCAGGCGGCCTGCCGTACCCGGGGCGCCTCCTGAGGCCGCGAACCGGCGACAGACGCGAAGAGGGGCGGGTGCCCGTCAGGACGCCCGCCCCTCTTGCGGTCAGCCCGTTACGGCGTGACCTTCTCGATCTTCACGCTGCCGGTGCCCGCGACCGTGCCGCGGGTGTTCACCAGCTGGACGCGGCCGAAGAACTCGCGGCCGGCCGGGGCCTCCGCGGCGGCCGTGACCTGGCCGGTGACCGTGGCCGAGTCACCCGTGCCGAGCTTGACCGGGGCCGAGCCGTCGACGGTGACGGAACCGAGCGCGGTGGAGAAGAACACGTCCCGGTAGTCGTAGTCGGTCGAGCCGGACGGGACCGAGTAGCCCACGACCTGGATGGTGTAGGTGCCGGCGGCCGGGGACGGCACGGACACCGCCTCCTCCGAGTCACCGTCGGCGGACTTGCCGACCTCCTTGCCGGACGCGTCGTACACCGCCAGGTCCAGGTCGGCCGCCGTGTCGGAGACGCCCCCGATGGCGACGTCGAGCGAGGTCGCGCCGGCCGGGACCTGCACCGTGGTGGTCTGCGTCTCGCCCTGCTTGATGGCCGGGCGGGTCGTCTTGGCGGAGCCGAGCGGGCCGCCGGTCAGCTTGCCGTCCAGCGCGGCGTAGGTGTTGGTCACCTTCCAGGAGGCGGTGGCCGGGGTGCCCACCTTGGCCTCGGGGACGGTCACGGTCTGCGGGTCGAAGGCGGCGCCGAGGACGGTGACGTCCAGCTGGTACGGGTTGTCGAGCAGCGGGGACGTGCGCCGGGACTCGACCTCCACCTCCCAGACGCCGGGCTGCGGGGCGGCGTAGGAACGCACGTCGGGCTTGCAGCCGTTGCCGTCCAGGTAGTTGTTGTAGCAGTACGGGGTCGAGGTGTTGTCGGACGGGACGCCGTACGGGTGGATGGCGACGAACCGGGTCTGGCTCTTGTCCTGCAGCCCGCCGATCGCGACCTCCAGCGACGTCGCGCCCTCGGGCACGCTCAGGAAGTAGGAGCGGGTGCTGTTGCGCTGCACCGAGCCGGAGGCGGAGTACGTGTACTTCACCGGGGCCGCGACCACGACGGTGGACAGGACCTGCTTGTCGACGCCCTCGGTCCGCGGGTCGTCGACCTCCAGGATCGCGCTCTTGATGCCCGCGGACCTCGGGGCCGCCTGCACCTTGACGGTGACCGGCTGGTTCAGCGGCAGCCTGACGTCGTCGTCGCCGACGATCCGGAAGGTGCCGCCGGCGTTGTTCGCGAAGTGCAGCTCGTGCCGGACCGCCTTGTCCGGGCCGGAGGTGCGGGTGATCGTGACGTCGTACGTCTTCTTCTCGCCCGCCTTCAGACCGCCCTCACGGTCGTACAGGCCGGTGCCGAAGCCCGGGGTCTTCAGCGCGTAGTCGATCGCGGTGTCGACCGGGGCCTTGACGGTGTACTCGTGGGCGGTGGCGTCGTCCTTGATCGACTCCCACGCGTCCACGATGTCGATGAGACCCGCGCCCTCCTCGTACGCCTGCACACCCTTGATGTGGTCGGCGGTCGAGGTCAGCGCCGTGCGCAGCCTGGCGGGTGTGAGGTCGATGCCCTTCTGCTTCGCGGCGCTCAGCAGCAGCGCGGAGGCGCCGGCGGCCTGCGGGGAGGCCATCGAGGTGCCCTGGAGCATCGAGTAACCGGCCGGCAGCGGGTAGCCCGCCTCGGCGACCGGGGAGCCCGGCAGCCAGGTCTGGGTGGTGTTGATCGCGGCGCCGGGGGCGACCAGGGTGGGCGTGAAACCGCCGTCCTCACGCGGGCCGCGCGAGGAGAACGGCATCATCGCGTACTTCTTCTCGACGGCCGAGCCGTAGTTGGCGGCCCACGTCTGACTGGAGATCGCCGCGCCGACCGAGATCACCTTGTCGGCCAGGCCGGGGTCGCCGATGGTGTTCGCGCCGGGGCCGGAGTTGCCGGCGGAGATCACCAGCTGGACGCCGTAGGTGTCGATGAGCCGGGTGTACAGCTCGGCGCGCGCGTTGTTGCCGTCGTTCAGCGCGGGCAGGCCGCCGATCGACATGTTGACGATGTCGACCCCGCGCTTGGTGACGAGGTCGATCATGCCCTCGGTGAGGGCGACGTTGGTGCAGCCGCCGGACCAGGTGCAGGCCCGTGAGGAGACCAGCTTGGCGCCCGGGGCCGCGCCGTTCATCCTGCCGCCGAACAGGCCGTTCGCGGCGGTGATGCCGGCGACGTGGGTGCCGTGCTCGGACTCGATGACGCCGATGTTGACGTAGTCGGCCTTGGCTCCGGAGGAGTTGTAGACGACGTCCTTGCGGGTCTCGACCACGAACGGGACGCGCTCGGCGACGTCCGTCGCCGGGTCGTCGGTGCCGAAGTACCCGACCTGGTAGCCGTCCTTGTACGGCTTCATCGGCGTGTCGTCGGTGAAGTCCAGGTTGTCGTTCGTGTCGACGCGGACCGTGCCGGCGGCCGGGTCGTACAGCACGCCCCAGGCGTCGGTGGTGTCGCCGTCGCGGTTGAGGTCGCCCTTCTCGTCGCCGCCGGTGGTGGCCGACTCGTACATGTAGTTGAACTTGTACGAGCCCTCGGGCGCGGTGAACTTCTCGGTCCCCTGCGAGGCGGTGGTGATGGAGAAGGACGGGCCGGAGACACCGGTGGTCATCCGGCGCCAGGTGCCGTCGCCGTCGGTGACCGGGTCGGTCGCGGTCACCCAGTCGACGATCTTCCGCTCGCCGGTGGTGGTCTTCTGCAGCGCCGGGTGGCCGAGGTCGACGCCGGAGTCGAGGATGCCGATGGTGATGCCGCGGCCGTCCGCCTTCGGGTGGTCCTCGACGAAGTCGACGGCACCGGTCTCGAAGGACGGGTTGTACGGGTTCTCGGCGGGGGTCTTCTTGCCCGGCGCGGGGTAAGTGCCCTTGCCCGACGGTGACTTGGCGCCGCCGGGCGCCGGGTCGTCGAGCGGGATCTCCTGCTTGAGGTCGATGGCCCGGACGGAGGAGAGCTTCGCAGCGGCGGCGATGGCCGAGTCCGCGCGGCCCGTCGGCACGGTGGCGCGGACGTAGCCGAGCCTGTCGTCGGTACGGCCCACCAGGCCGCCCTGGACCGCGTCCAGTTCTCCGGCGACCTGCTCCGTCTCGCCGGGCGAGGTCGCGATCATCATCGTGACGCTCTTGTCGCCGTCGGCCTTGGCCTCGGCGAGCAGGGCGGCGTCGTCCGAACCGAGCTTGTCGTGGGCGGACTTGACGCCGGGGTCGGCGGCCGGGGCGGGCGGCGTGTCCGCGGCAAGGGCCAGGGGCACCGGCCCGGCCGCGGAGAGGGCGGCCACCACGCCCACGGCCACGGCTATGCGGGCCAGGCGTCTCGGGCCGGGTATGGGATCACGCTCGGGCGTGTGGGTCATCGGCATCCCTCAGGTCAAGGAACGAGCGGACGAGAGCGCTCAGCCTGGCCCAAGGGTCCGGATGTTGGCGACCGTTGACCGAATCGAAATGAAGGTATGGGGAAAACCCGCGATGGGATACGACCGGATTCGGGCCGTTTCAGCCCGGATTCGGCTCAGTTCTCCTTCGAACGCGCGTAATGCCGGGACGCCTTGGCCCGGTTGCCGCACGCGGCCATCGAGCACCAGCGGCGGGTGCCGTTCCGGGACGTGTCGAAGAAGTACAGGATGCAGCTGCCGCCGGCGCAGGTGCGGATCCGGTCCGGGGTCCGGGTGAGCAGGTCCAGGTAGCTGCGGGCGGCGAGCCAGGCCGGGCCCCAGGCGGGGTCGGCGAACTCGGGCTCCTCGGCCGGGCCGCCGGCGGTGAGCCGGGCCCGGATCCGGCCGTGCTCCAGCACGGCGTCCACGAGCGGCGCCGCCTCCTGCGGTGAGCCGTCCACCGCGGCCTTGATCGCGTCCCGGGCGGTGCGCAGACGGTGCAGCACTTCCGCGTCGGCCGGATGGTCCCCGGCCAGCCCGTTGCTCGCGAGCCACACCGCCAGCCCGTCGGTGTCCGCGAGCAGGTCCTGGACGACGCCGTCCCGGTTCCACCGGGTGTTGAGCAGGTCGAGCGCGAGCGGCTCACCGGTGAGCGGGCGGGGATCGCGGACGGCGGACATCGGGCACTCCTTCTCGGCTAACCAGTCAAGCGTACGTGACCGGTTGACCCGACTGGAACTAACCTCTAACTTGAAGAACAAAGGTTAGAAATGCCCGGCCAAGGGCACACCGAAGGGGACAGCCATGACCTTGCGCACCGGCCACATCGGCCTGAACGTCACCGACCTCGACCGCTCGCTCGCCCTCTACCGGGACGTTCTCGGCTTCACCCTGCTGGCCGAGGGCAAGGAGGACGACCGGCGCTACGCGTTCCTCGGCGCCGGCGGCGACCAGCCCGTCCTCACCCTCTGGCAGCAGGCGCAGGGGTCGTACGACGGCGGCCGGGCCGGACTGCACCACCTCGCCTTCACCGCCGACTCCATCGACCGGGTCCGGGAGTACGAGACGGCGCTCAGGGCCGCCGGAGTGGAGTTCGCCCACGAGGGGGTGGTCGCCCACCGGGAGGGCTCGGCCTCCGGCGGCATCTTCTTCCACGACCCGGACGGCACTCGCCTGGAGATCTCCGTCCCGCACGGCGCCGAGCAGGCCCCCGCCCCCCACGCCTCCGCTCCGACCTGCGGTTTCTTTTAGCCATGGGCGTGTACCGCGCGGGTTCGCTGGCCGTGCAGGACCAGGCCGGCGTCCGCGATCGCGCCGACCACGTGGGCCGCTCCCTGGGCCGGACCATCAAGCCGGTCGCGGCGGCGTTCCTGGAACAGCAGCCCCTGCTGATCGTGGGGGCGGCGGACCCGCGGACGGGGAGGGTGTGGGTGGAAGCGCTCACGGGAGACCCGGGTTTCGTACGGGCGACCGGGCCCCACCGGATCACCGTGGACACCGCCCACCGGTCCGGCAGCCGGCTGCGCGACCACACCGGAGGGACACGGGGCCCTGCCGACGGCGCGGGGGCGCGCGGCGGCATCACGCACCCGGCCGGCGGCCCGACGGCCGTCGGCACCATCGCCCTGGACCCCCGCACCCGCCGCCGGATGCGCCTCAACGGCCACCTGCGTCCGACGGCGACCGGATTCACCGTGGACGCGGAGCAGGTCTTCGCCAACTGCCCGAAGTACATCCAGCGAAGGGAGTCGTACGAAACGGTCGACCGCACCCCGGGCACCCCCCGCCACCTCACCCGACTCGGTACCGGGGAGGCGGACTTGATCGGTGCCGCCGACACCTTCTTCCTCGGCACCGTGCACCGCACCGGCGCCGACGCCAGCCACCGCGGGGGCAGTCCCGGCTTCGTCCGGGTGGCGTCACCGCACGAGCTGACCTGGCCGGACTACTCCGGCAACGCGATGTTCCTGAGCCTGGGCAACCTGCACGCCGACCCCCGCGCCGGCCTGCTCTTCCTCGACTGGGAGACGGGCAGCACCCTTCAGCTCACCGGCGAGGCCCGCACCGAGTCCGGCCGGGACGGCACCCGTACGGTCCGCTTCACCCTCGCCGAGGCCTGGTGGACCCCGGCCGCCCTGCCCCTGCGCTGGTCGGCACCGGAATATTCGCCCGCCGACCCGGAACCGGGGCGTTAACGTCCGTCCATGCGACGGAACTTGAGGGTGGCGGCCTACGCCGTGTGCGTCCGCGACGGACAACTCCTGCTCGCCCGCTCGCCGGCAGCCGACGGCACGCCCGAGTGGGTGCTGCCCGGCGGCGGCATGGAACACGGCGAGGACCCGTACGACACCGTCCGCCGCGAGGTCACCGAGGAGACCGGCTACCGCATCGAGGTGACCGGTCTCCTCGGCATCGACTCCTCCCGTCATGTCATCCCCGGCGGGCGCCCGCGCCGCCGCACCGACCACCACGGGGTGCGCATCCTCTACACGGGCGAGGTGGTCGGCGGCGAACTCCGTCACGAGGTGGGCGGATCCACCGACCTCGCCGCCTGGCACGACCTGGCCGCCGTGCCCGCACTGCCCCGGATCCGGCTGGTCGACACCGCGCTGCGGCTGTGGCGCGAACGCCCGCCGCACGGACGCGTGACGGACCCTCCCGTACCCCGGCAGGTGAACGAGGAGTGACCGGCCCCGGGCCGGGCGCGATCCACTGCGTGACCGTGCCCGGTACCCCGTGATCCACGTACGGTGATCGGCGCTGCGCGTTGCCGCCGCGTTCACGCGCAGGCCATCCCCGCTGCCAACGATCCACAGTGAGCGGGACGTTCGCGTCCGCGACGGCCCGCGACCACTGCCGACGCGTTCGCACTCGGGGAGATCGCGCCATGTCGCGCATACGCTCTGTCACCGCCCCCACTCCGGGGGTCAACCGCCGTACCGTCCTCGCCGCCGCCGGAGCGGTCTCGCTCTCCGCGGGCGTCGGCTACGCCCTGCGCCCCACCGACAGCCAGGCCGCCACCCCCGCCGGGGCACCGGTCGCCCGGTCCCGGCAGGCCGCCGCCACCGCCCCGCTCGCCCCGTACACCAGGGGCACCACCGTCGCCTCCGTCGCCGCCCCGCGGAACGGCTCCGGTTACCGCCGCCTCGGCGACGGGCCCGGCTGGAAGCGGGTCGTCCGCGACGAGCTGGCCGCGCCCCGGTCCGGCCGGGCCGGCCGCCGTACCGCCCTCGCCGCGTTCGTGCAGTTCACCGACCTGCATCTGATGGACGTCCAGCACCCGCTGCGCCTGGAGTACCTGCGCGCCCACGACGTGCACGCCTGGCGCCCGCACGAGGCGCTGACCGTGCCCGGCGCGATCTCCCTCGTGGAGCGGGTCAACGCGCTGCGCGGCGCGCCCGTCACCGGTGCCCCGCTGCACTTCGTGATGACGACCGGCGACAACACCGACAACAACGCCCACTCCGAACTGGAGTGGTTCATGAAGGTGATGAGCGGCGGCCGGATCACCCCCGACTCCGGTGAGCCCGGGCACTACGAGGGCGTGCAGAACAGCGGGCTGAAGCTGTACTGGCAGCCCGGCTCCGCCACCCGCGACCACGACAAGGCGCTCGGCTTCCCCCACCTGGAGGGGTTCCTGGCCGCCGCGGTCCGCGAGGTGCGCAGCCCCGGCCTCGGCCTGCCCTGGTACTCCACCGTCGGCAACCACGACACCCTCCCGCTCGGCTGCTACGGCTCCCACGGCGACCGCTACCTCGCCGAGGCGGCCATCGGCGGAAGGAAGCTGATGAGCGTCTCCGCCGCCGACGCCAAGAAGCTCCAGGACGCCATCAAGAACGCCAAGGACCCCAGGGGCACCGGCTACCGCGACTTCCTCAAGGCCCACGCCCGTTCGATGCGCTCGGTCACGCCGGACGAGAAGCGCGCCCCCTACACCCAGGCCGACTACCTGAAGGCCCACCTCGACCCCGCGTACCAGGGACACGGCCCGGTCGGCCACGGCTACTCCTCGGCGAACCTGGACGCGGGCACCCAGTACTACGCCTTCCGCATCTCCGACGACGTCATCGGCATCAGCCTCGACACCACCGACGCCGGCGGCCACTACGAGGGTTCCGTCGGCACCGCCCAGCTGAAGTGGCTCGACAGGACGCTGAAGGAGAACAAGGACTCCCACGTCGTCGTCTTCAGCCACCACACCAGCAAGACCATGACCAACACCCGGCCCGACCCGGCCCGCCCCGGCGAGAAGCGCCACAACGGCGCCGAGGTGATCTCCGTGCTGTCCGCCCACGCCAACGTGCTGGCCTGGGTGAACGGCCACATCCACAAGAACGTCATCACCCCGCACCGGGCCCCCGGCGGGCGCTCCTTCTGGGAGATCTCCACCGCCTCGCACGTCGACCACCCCCAGCTCGCCCGGATCATCGAACTGGTCGACAACAAGGACGGCACCGTGTCCCTGTTCACCACCCTGATCGAGTCCGCGGCCCCGCACCGCACCGACTACGCCGACCTCTCCCAGACCGGCCTCGCCGCTCTCTACCGCGAGCTGTCCTACAACGCCCCCGGCGCCAACACGACCCTCGCCGGCACCGCGGCCGACCGGAACACCGAGCTGGTGCTGAAGAAGGGCTGAAACTCACTCAACCGGGCTACACCACGCAACCTTCGCACAACGCACCGAGGTCCCTTCCCCCGACCGCACCACACACCACACGTTGGGGGAAGACATGCGCGTACGCACGGCTCTGGTGGGCACCACCGCCCTGATCCTGTCCGCGGCCCTCGCGGCCCCGGCGGTGGCGGCCACCGGCACCCGGTCCACGGGCGGCCACGCCGGCACCCGCACGGCGATCGACGCGGCGGTCGCGGCGGGCGTGCCCGGGGTGACCGCGACCGCGCGGGACACCCACGGCACCTGGTCGGCGACGGCCGGCGTGGGCGACACCGGCACGGGCACGCCCCGCTCGGCCGCCGACCGCTACCGCGTCGGCAGCATCACCAAGACCTTCGTCTCCACGGTCCTGCTCCAGCTGGAGGCGGAGGGCCGGCTGTCCCTGGACGACAAGGTCGACAGGTGGCTGCCCGGCGTCGTCCGCGGCCACGGTCACGACGGCCGCGGCATCACCGTCCGCCAGCTCCTCAATCACACCAGCGGCATCTACGACTACACCAGCGACGCCGGTTTCGCCCGCGACCACTTCGCCAGGGACGGCTTCTTCGAGCACCGATACGACACCCTCACACCGCACGACCTCCTGGCGGTCGCCCTGCGCCACGAGCCGGACTTCGCCCCGGGCGCGTCGTGGAACTACTCCAACACCAACTACGTCGTGGCCGGCATGGTGATCGAGAAGGTGACGGGCCACTCGTACGCCACCGAGATCCGCCGCCGCGTCCTGCGGCCCCTGCACCTGACGGCCACCTCCCTGCCCGGCACCGAGGTCACGGTGCCGCGGCCCGGCAGCCGTGCGTACTCCAAGCTCGCCGAGACGGACACCGGCCCGACGTACGACGTCACGACCCTCAACCCGTCGATGGCCTCCTCGGCCGGCGAGATGATCTCGAACTCCGCGGACCTGGACCGCTTCTACAGCGCCCTGCTGGGCGGAAAGCTCCTCCCGCCGCGCCAGCTGAAGGAGATGAAGACGACGGTGAAGATCGATGGCGTGCCGAACGTCCGCTACGGCCTCGGCCTCATGGACACGAAGCTGACCTGCGGTGTCCACGTCTGGGGTCATACCGGGGGCATCCACGGCTCCGTGTCCGCGGCGGCGACGACGCCGGACGGCCGCCACTCCCTCGCCTTCAACTTCAACGGGGACTGGACCGGGGACACGGGTGCGGTGATCGAGGGGGAATTCTGTTAGCCATCGTTTCATTCGCGTAGTTCTGCGTTAACACGTACGCAATGTCCATATCGCCTCATATCGGCTAACCCGCTGTTCACGGGGATGGCTCGATGTGTCTGCAAGGCGGGTGGTCGTGTGCGAGCGAGGCACGGACTGCGTGTGCTGTCGGTCTACGAGGGGTTCTTCTCCGGGGGAGCCCGGATCCTGCACTCCGACGTCGTACGGGGACTGGCCGAGGGCGGCCAGTCCCACCAGGTGCTCAGCATCCATGGCGAGGTCCACCGGGAGGCCACCCGGCAGCGCATGGAGGACGACGCCTGCTACCGGGCGCTGACCGCCGGCGCGGTCGGCGTCACCTCGCTCGGCCGCACCGCCGGGCTGGTGGACGGCACGCTCGCGGCGAACGTTTTCAGCGGGCCCGAGCTGGCCGAAACCGCGCGGTCCATGGCCGCCGCGGATGTGATCCTGTCGCTGAAGGAGCAGCCGCTGGCCCTGCTCAACCAGGCCGGGCTGCCCCGCCGCCCGGTCGTGGTCTGCCTGCACCGTTCCGACCCGGAGAACCAGGGCCCCGCCCTGGCCGAGCTGAAGGCCGCCATCGCCGACGGCACGGTGGCCGCCTGCGTCTGCTGCGCTGAGTCCACGCGGGCGGCCTACGCGGCCGCCGGCATCCCGCGCGAGCTGCTGCACGTCATACCCAACGGGGTGGACCTGCTCCGCTTCCGCCCGGACCCGGCGGCCCGGCAGGCGTTCCGCGGCTGCCTCGGCATCCCGGCCGCGGCCCCGGTCGTCGTCTTCGCGGCCCGCTACGCCGCGATGAAGAACATCCCGCTCTTCCTGCGGGCCGCCCGCGCCTGGCTCGCCCGCGAACCCGAGGGCCACGTCCTGATGTGCGGTGCGGGCATGACCGACACCAACCCGGAGCTGTGGGCCGACATCGAGGTCGCGTTCGGCGCGGACCGGCACCTCGCCGAGCGCGTCCGCCTGCTCGGCGTGCGCCGCGACATGGAGACCGTCTACGCCGCCGCCGACGTCGTCGCCCTCACCTCCGTCTCGGGGGAGGCGGCGCCGCTGTGCCTGATCGAGGGCATGATGTGCGGCGCGGTGCCGGTGACGACGGACGTGGGCGACAGTGCGGAGATCGTCCGGGGCCACGGCTTCGTGACCCCGCCGGACCCCCGGGCCGTCGCCCGGGCCTGGACGGCCGCGGTCGCCGGCCGCACCCGTCGGGCCCCGGCGCTCGCGGCGAGCCGGGAACGCTTCAGCCGTACCCGCATGATCGCGGCGTACGCGGCGCTGCTCGAAGGCGTCCACGCGAGGGCCTCGCGCCTGCCCGAGCCGCTGTAGCGGTCACGACGCCCGGGAGAGCACCGGGAGGTAGCCGAGGGACTGTCCCGGTGCCGTCGGGTGGTACGACTCGGTGATCGCCAGCACGTCGACACCGCGCAGCCAGGGCCGGGACGAGCAGATCTCGTGGCCGGCGAAGGCGGCGGTGACGTCGGCGAAGGTGAACCCGTGGGCGCGGGCGCGCTGGGCGATCACGGCGTTGAGGTGGTCCACGGCGTCGTTCAGGGCGGCGCGTTCGCTGTCCGGGAGGCCCAGCGCGCAGGAGCCCTGGAGGTGGTACAGGTGCGGGTAGCCGAGCACCACGACACGGGCGGCGGGGGCCCGGTTCCGGATGGCCGAGTAGAGCCGGTCGAGGCTGCCGGAGAGGGACCCGTCCATGGTGGTGCGGGCTCGGGAGACGGCGGACAGGCACCCTTTGGCGCCGCCCAGCGAGCAGGCCGCGATGACCCCGACGAAGCCCGTGTCGCTGCCGCCGACGGTGAGCGTGACCAGCGCGGTGCGCGGGCCGAGGTGGCCGAGCTGTTCGGTCAGGACCTCGTCGGCGCCGGCGCCGTTGCACGCGGCGAAGGAGAAGGACGCCGGCGCGTGGGCCTCGGCCCACAGCACGGGGAAGGCCCGGCTGCTGCGCTTGCACTCCCTGCCGGAGGCCAGGTAGTCGCCGGCTCCGGCACCCGAGGAGTAGGAGTCGCCGAGGGCCACGTAGCCGCCGGCCACGGTCCGGGGCGCCACTTGTGCCGTCGCGGGATCGGCGAACGCGCAGGCGGCCGCGAGGAGGAGGGAACACGCGCCTGCCGCTATTCGGGGGTGTCTCATGACTTTCCTGTACCGCGGCCGGCCCCCCGGCCGCCCGTCCTGCTCGTCCGTTCCGGTGAACGCTCACCCGGCCGGCGCAGCAGAAGTGGACCGGCGGCGGCACACGAGGAGGGGCCGCCGGCACCCGGCCCGGCGGCCCCTCCTCTCCCCCCTCCCGGGAGCATCGCGGCCCTCCCGGCGCCGCCCCGGTCCTCACTGTCGTGGCAGCACCAGGACGTACGCGGCCGGATCGCGGTCCCCGGACGCCATGAGTGCGGTCCGCACCACCGCCGCCTGCTGCTCCAGGGACTCCCGGAGCTTGCGCGGCGTGATGTGCACGACCGTGATGCCGAGGCGTTCCAGGTGCTCGCGCTTGCGGGCGTATTCCGACCACACCGGGTCGTCGTCCTGCTGCCGGCCCTGGCGCGGGGCTCGCGTGTCGAGTTCGACGGCGACCGCCTGCTCCGGCCAGTAGGCGTCCAGGCCGCCGAGGTACGGGCCGCCGGGCAGGCGCAGGTCGACGTTCCAGACCGGGTCGGGCAGGCCGTACTCGCGGACCATCCGGTAGAGGCGGTCCTCGGCGATCGAACGGCCCTCGGCGACCAGCGCGTCCACCGCGTCCACCACGTGCGGGCGGCTCAGCAGCTTCGCCAGGGTCAGTTCCCGTACCACGGCGGCCGGTTCGCAGTGGCCGCCGCGCACCGCCTCGGTGAGCAGCCGCCGTACCGCCTGCGCGTCCGTCAGCTCCGCCACCGCGTCCGCCAGCGCCCGCGGCACCGGCGCCACCGGCAGGCCCGACACCGCCTGCGGGGCGGGCAGGGACGGGGAGCGCAGGATGCGGACGTAGCCGGTGGAGCGCAGCCGGCGCAGGCGCGGGACCAGGACGTCCACGTGGTCCAGGGAGGGCAGCGGCGGGGTGCACGAGAAGCCGTGCACGGTCAGCGCGGCGAGGCCGGTGAGCACCGCCTCGGTGTAGAACGGCCGGTGCGGGCTGTCGGCCGTCGGCTGGGTGGGGACGGCCGGCTCGGCGGCGCGGGCCGCGTACAGCAGGGCCCCGTGCAGCCGTTCCTCGCCGGTGGCCGGGCCGGGGTGCAGCAGGAACACGTTCGGGAGCAGCTCCTGCCAGGGGCCGTCGGCCCGGCACTGCTCGGACAGCTCGGCCGGTGTCACGCCGTGGGCGCGCAGCTGGGCCGTCGTCAGGACGCGGCGGTGGGCGTCGGAGAGGTGGCGCAGGGGGCGGGGGGAGAGCGGGGTGTTGTGCGTCATGGCCTCCAGATTCCCGCGCCCGGTCCCGCCCGTAACCGCTGTTACACGCCCGTTGATGAATGCGGACAAGACGGAACTAAAGGTCAGGTGTTCGGGTGCCGAATAGGGGCGGAAAACCCCTGGTCCGCTCAGGTGCGGCCAGGGGTTACGGCCGTGTGTGACCGAATCTCGTAACGGTCAGCGCCCGGGCAGGCTCAGGCCAAGGCTCACCGGTCGCCGGCCGCCGCGTCGCACTCCTGTGCGCGCAGCGCCCGCGCCAGGTCGTCCCGCGCCTCCAGCACCAGCCGGCGCAGCGCCGGCGCCGCGTCGCCGTGCGCCCGGAGCCAGGCGTCCGTCGCCTCCAGCGTCTCCCACCGGTCCTGGTACGCCGGGAACAGGCCCCGCACCACGTCCATGCCGATCTGGATCGACCGTTCCCGCCACACCCGCTCGATCGCCGCGAAGTACAGCTGCGCGTACGGCGCGGTCAGCTCCCGCTGCGACGGCTGCTGGAAGCCTGAGATCGTCGCCTCCACCAGCGCGTTCGACAGTGCGTCGGACTCCACCACCTGCGCCCACGCCTGCGCCTTGACCGCCGCCGACGGCCGCGCGGCCAGGCAGCGCACCTGGTGCCGCTTGCCCGACGCCGTGTCGTCCCGGGCCAGCTCGGCCGCCAGCACCGACTCGTCCGCCGCCCCGTGCGCAGCCAGCGGCTCCAGGAACGCCCAGCGCAGCTCCTGGTCCACCTCCAGACCCTCGATCGCGGTGGTGCCGTCCAGCAGCTCCGTCAGCAGCTGCAGGTCCGGCCCGGCGGAGGCCACCGCCGCGAAGAACCGCGCCCAGGCCAGCTGGTGCTCGCTGCCCGCCTCGGCCGCCCGCAGCTCCCGCAGCGCGCCCTCGGCCAGCAGCTCCCCGCCGGTCTCCCGCCACGCCGGCGCCGCGTAGTGCACCAGCGCCGAGTTCGCCCAGGCGTGCAGCATCTGCAGCACACCGATGTCCGACTCACGGCCCGCGAACCGCAGCACCAGGTCGATGAAGTCCCGCGCCGGCAGCAGCCCGTCCCGGGTCAGGTTCCACAGCGCCGACCAGCACAGGGCACGTGCCAGCGGGTCCGTCAGCCCGCCCAGGCCCGACCGCAGCGTCGCCAGCGAGGTCTCGTCGAACCGGATCTTGCAGTAGGTCAGGTCGTCGTCGTTGACCAGCACCAGTTCCGGCGCCTCGGCGCCCGCCAGCTCCGCCACGACCGTACGCGGCTCGTGCAGGTCCGTCTCCACCCGCGCGTACCGCTCCAGCGTCCCCTCGGGCGTGCGGCGGTACAGGCCCACCGCGATCCGGTGCGGACGCAGCTCCGGGTGCGACTCGGGGGCCTCCTGGAGGATCGCCAGCTCCGCGATCCGGCCGCCCTCGGTGTCCAGCAGCACCTGCGGGGTCAGCGTGTTCACCCCGGCCGTCTGCAGCCAGGACCGCGACCACGCCGTCATGTCCCGGCCGCTCGTCTCGGCCAGCACCGACAGCAGGTCGCCCAGGCGCGTGTTGCCGTACGCGTGGCGCTTGAAGTAACGCCGGGCGCCCTCCAGGAAGGCGTCCCGGCCGACGTACGCCACCAGCTGCTTGAGCACCGAGGCGCCCTTGGCGTACGTGATGCCGTCGAAGTTCAGCTTGGCGTCCTCCAGGTCACGGATGTCCGCCGTGATCGGATGCGTGGACGGCAGCTGGTCCGCGCGGTACGCCCACGCCTTGCGGCGGTTGGCGAAGGTGATCCACGCGTCCTTGAAGCGGGTCGCGCCCACGTTCGCGAACGTGCCCATGAAGTCCGCGAAGGACTCCTTCAGCCACAGGTCGTCCCACCACTCCATGGTGACCAGGTCGCCGAACCACATGTGCGCCATCTCGTGCAGGACGACGTTGGCCCGCGCCTCGTACGACGCCTGCGTCACCCTCCCGCGGAAGATGTACTCCTCGCGGAAGGTCACCAGTCCCGGGTTCTCCATCGCGCCCAGGTTGTACTCCGGCACGAACGCCTGGTCGTACTTCCCGAACGGGTACGGGTAGTCGAAGTGCTCGTGGAAGAAGTCCAGGCCCTGCTTGGTCACCAGGAACACGTCGTCCGCGTCGAAGTGCGGGGCGAGACCCTTGCGGCACATCGCGCCGAGCGGGATCTCCAGCTTCGTGCCGTCCTCGAAGGTACGCGTGTAGGAGTCCGTCACATAGTGGTACGGGCCCGCCACCACACAGGTGATGTACGTCGAGATCGGCTTGGTCTCCGCGAACCGCCAGACGCCGTCGGCCAGTTCACCGGCGCCGTTGCTCCACACCGTCCACCCCTCGGGCGCCCGCACCTCGAAGCGGTACGGCGCCTTCAGGTCCGGCTGCTCGAAGTTGGCGAACACCCGGCGGGCGTCGGCCGGCTCGTACTGCGTGTACAGGTACACCTCGCCGTCCTCCGGGTCGACGAAGCGGTGCAGGCCCTCACCCGTGCGCGAGTAGGCGCACTGGGCGTCCACCACCAGCTCGTTCTCCGCGGCCAGGTCCTCCAGCGCGATCCGGGAACCGTCGAACACCTCACCCGGGTCCAGGTCCCGGCCGTTGAGCGAGACGGACGTCACGCTCGGCGCGACCAGATCGGCGAAGCTGGAGGCGCCCGGCTCGTTGCAGCGGAAGCGGATGGTGGTCACCGAACGGAACGTGCGCGGCTCGCCGCCCGCGTCGCCGACGGCGGACCGCAGGTCCAGGGACACCTCGTAGCCGTCGACGGACAGCAGGGCGGCCCGCTCCCGGGCCTCGTCGCGGGACAGATTCTCACCGGGCACGGACGGCACTCCCTCGTGATCGCGCGGATGGCGGCTGAACAGCACCGATCCTGCCATGTGCCCCTGACGGGGGAGACGGGGAATGGCAAGGCCGACGGCGGCGTTTCCCCGGGAAAGTGTTCCTGACGAGGAGAGACATGTCGGACAAGACCCCCGTCGACTTCTGGTTCGACCCGCTGTGCCCCTGGGCCTGGATGACCTCCCGCTGGGTGCTGGAGGTGGAGAAGGTCCGTGACATCGAGGTCCGCTGGCATGTGATGAGCCTCGCCGTGCTCAACGAGAACAGGCTCGACGAACTGCCGGAGGAGTACCGCGAGATGCTCGCGACCAAGGCCTGGGGCCCGGTCCGCGTCGTCATCGCGGCCCAGCAGGAGCACGGCGAAGCGGTGCTCGCCGACCTGTACACGGCGCTCGGCACGCGCATCCACAACCAGGGCGAGGGCCCGGAGAAGTCGGCCGTGGCCGCCGCGCTGCAGGACGTCGGCCTGCCCGAGTCCCTCATGGACCACTGGGACTCCACCCCGTACGAGCCGGAGCTGCGCGCCTCCCACAAGGAGGGCATCGAGAAGGTCGGCCAGGACGTCGGCACCCCCGTCATCGCGGTGCCCGGCCCCGACGGCGAGCAGATCGCCTTCTTCGGCCCGGTCGTCACCCCCGCCCCGCAGGGCGAGGAGGCGGCCCGCCTGTGGGACGGCACGCTCGCCGTGGCCTCGGTGCCGGGCTTCTACGAGATCAAGCGCTCCCGCACCAAGGGCCCGGACTTCAGCAACCTGTGACCCCCGGGGCGGCGGGCCCGGTTCACCGCCGGGCCCGGGCCCGTGCCGCGGCCAGCAGCTCCAGGTGCTCCTCGTACCCCTTCGCGTAGTACGCCGCCCGGTCCGGGTCCGGCTCGATCACCCGGGTCGGCTCGGTCCAGGCGGCGGTGTCCAGGGGGACGCCGTACCGGGCGGCGGCCGCGAGCACCGCGCCCCGCGCGCCGACCTCGCCCTCCACCACCCTCAGCGGCCGGCCCAGCACATCGGCCAGCAGCCCCGTCCAGGCCAGGCTGCGGGTGCCGCCGCCGCACACCGCGAGCGAGCCGGTCAGGCCCGCCGCCTCCAGACAGTGCCGGGCCGCGTAGCCGATGCCCTCGCAGGTGGCCCGGACCAGATCGGCGGGGCGGGTCTCCAGACAGACCCCGAGCAGTTGGGCCCGCAGCCTGGGCTCCACGAACGGCGCCCGCTCGCCGGACGGCGCGAAGTACGGCAGCACCCGCACCCCGGACGAGCCCGGCGGGGCGGCGGCCAGCAGGTCGTCCAGCTCCTCGTGCCGGGCCCCCGTCGTGCGCAGCACCCAGTCCAGCGCCGCCGTGCCGACCATCGCGGGCATCGCACGCAGCCAGTGGCCCGGCCGGTCCGTGGAGATGTACAGCCCCGCCGGTTCACCGCCCAGGTCCAGCTCGGTGGTGGCGACCAGGCTCGCCAGACACGTGCCGACGATCAGCAGCCCGTCGCCGGGCGCGGTGACCCCGGCGCCGAGCGCGCAGGCGGGCAGGTCGTACGGGCCGTTCGCCAGCGGGGTCCCGGCGGGCAGCCCCTCGCCGCCGGCCTCGCCGGCCGCGATCGGATCACCGATCGCCGGGAGCAGCCCGCGCCGGTGGGTGAGGCCGAGGAGCTCCACCACCCCGTCGTCGTACGACCGTGAGCGCGGGTCCAGGAACGGCATCGACGCGTCCGACACGTCCGTCACCGCCCGCGCCGCGCCGGTCAGCCGCTGGAACACCATGTCCTTGCAGTAGACGGCCGCCGCGGCGGCGTCCAGGGCCTTCGGCTCGTGCCGGTCCAGCCAGGCCAGCAACGGCCCTGGGCAGCCCGGGAACAGGGCGCTGCCGGTGCGCCGGAAGACGGCCTCGAAGGTGCCGTCCGCCAGCCACTCGTCCAGCAGCTCGTGCGCCCGGCCGTCCATCCACGAGAGCGCCGGCCGCACCGGCCGGCCCGCCGCGTCCACCAGCCACACCCCGTCGCCCTGCCCGGTCAGCCCGGCCAGCTCCACGGGCTCCGCCAGCCGCCCGGTCAGCGTCCGCAGCACACCGACGACGGCCGCGTACACCTCCCGCATCTCCTGCTCCACGGCCCCGTGGCGCACATCCAGGTGCACCGGCCGTGCCTCGACGGCCAGCTGCCGCCCGTCCCGGTCGAAGGCGGCCGCCTTCACCAGGGACGTTCCCACATCGATCCCGACGAACATGCCGACTCCTCTGTCGTGGCTTCGTTCGCCTGCGACGGCGCGCCGCCCCCGGCTCTCTTCGCTGCCGGCGCGTCGGCACAGTGAGCGTGGACGGGCCTTACCGGAGACAGTGCGCGAGGGGCTCCCCGCGCACCCAGCGGCCCACTTCGGCGGCGGCGATCCGGGCGGCCTTCTCCGCCACCGCCCGGCTGGCCCCGCCCAGGTGCGGGCTGAGCACCACCCGGTCGGACAGCGCGCGCAGCCGGGAGCCCGGCGGCAGCGGTTCGCGGGCGAAGGTGTCCAGGGCCGCCGCCGACAGCCGCCCCTCGGCCAGCGCGTCGCACAGCGCGTCCTCGTCCAGCAGCGGACCCCGGGCCGCGTTGACCACCACCGCACCCGGCGGCAGCAGCGCCAGTTCACGGGCGCCGATCAGACCGCGGGTCTCGGCGGTGAGCCGGGCGTGCAGGGTGACGACGGCGGAGCGGCGCAGCAGGTCGTCCAGCGAGGGCAGGCGCAGCCCGTGCACCTCGCCGCGCACGTACGGGTCGTACACCGTCACCCGCGCCCCGAACGCGCACAGCACCCGGGCGACCCGGCTGCCGACCGCGCCGTAGCCGACGAGCCCGACGGGCAGGTCCTCCAGCTCCAGGCCGCTGTGCTCGTAGGTGTAGTACGACGAGCCCGCCCAACTGCCCTGCCGGGCGAGGAGGTCGTGGGCCTGCGGGATGCGGCGCAGGGCGGCGAGGAGCAGGCCGATCGTGAACTCGGCGGTGGCGGCGGCGTTGCGGCCGGGCGCGAAGCACACCCGCACGCCGTGCCGCTCCGCCGCCTCCAGGTTGACGTTGACCGGTCCGCCCCGGCAGACGACGACCAGCCGCAGCGCGGGGCAGGCGGCGAGGACGCGTTCGGTGACCGGCCCCATCTGGGTGACCAGCACCTCGGCACCGGCGAGGGCCGCGATCAGCTCGTCCTCGGCGTCGCTCGCCTCGCTCACCTCGGCCACCGGCCCGAACGGCTCCAGTGGCCAGCCCAGGGTCAGTTCCCGCACCGCGCAGTCGGCCTCCTTCGCGAGCGCGGCCGTGATCAGGGACGGCAGCACGAAGTGGTCGCCGGCGGCCACCACACGCACACCACTGGAGGTCATATGAGGCACTCTCCCGTCTGGGCGTCGAGGACACGGGTGGGCCCGGCCGCCACCCGGGCGCGTTCGTCGTGGGCGGGCCGCACCACCGGCCCGGTGAGCACCACCGGGCGGTGGGCGGCTCACGTGGCTCCGGCACGGTCGTCGCCCTCCCTCGGGCCGGCGGCGGTGGCGCACACCTCGTAGGGCACCTTGTGCTCGTCCAGGTCGCGCAGCGCCTCCGGCGTGGCTCCGTCGTCCACCAGCAGCAGGTCGAAGCGGGAGAGCGGGGCCACCCGGTGCAGGGCGACCCGGCCCAGCTTGGTGTGGTCGGCGAGCAGGACGTTCCGGGCGGCGATGTCGAGCATCGCCCGCTTCACCGAGACGATGTGCTGCTCCTGGTGGTAGGCGTAGCCGCCGTGCACGCCCGAGGTGGACACGAAGCCGACGTCGACCCGGAGTTGGCCGACGGCCTCCACGCAGGACACCCCGAGGAAGGAGGAGTGCAGCGGGTCGTAGTCGCCGCCGAGCGCCACCAGGTGGATGCCCCGCTGGTCGGCGAGGAGGTTGATCGCCTCCAGGAAGTTGGTGACGACGGTGAGCGGGGTGATCTCGCCGAGCCGCAGCCGGCGGGCTATCTCCAGGGCGGAGGTGGAGTCGTCCAGCAGGACGGCCATGCCGGGCTCGATCCGCCGCATCGCCCGCTCGGCGAGCGCGGCCTTCTGCGGGCGCATCGTCTTCAGCCGGTACTGCACGTTCGACTCGAACACCCCGGACGGCTGCGCGGTCACCCCGCCGCGGAACTTCCGTACGACGCCCTGCCGTTCCAGCTCGTCCAGGTCCCGGTGGATGGTCATCAGGCTCACCCCGAACCGCTCGGCCAGCTCGGCCGCGCTCGCCGAGCCCTCGGCGAGGACGAGCTCGGTCAGCGCGGCCTGCCGGGCCGCGGGTCCCTGCTGTGCACCGGTGCCGCTCATCACGCGCTCTTCCCGGTGCGCCGTCCCGGGACCTGCGCCCGGCCGGTCTTTGACGCCGGCAGTTCCCGGGCCGCACGGCCGGCGTGCACGTGCCTGTCCATCCGGGACCTCCGTCGGCAGGGCGGTGGGTGGGGCGGCTTCACCGTGCGAGTCGACCCGACAACAGAGGGTGTAACGGCGGTGAAACGCCGTCAATCCCTTGTGCACGGGGAAATCAGCGGGAAATCTCGGAGGAACACGGGAAGTTCACAGGACCGGTCGCGAAGAGCGGAGGTTCGGATGGATGAGGCGTGGCTCGGGATCGACCTCGGCACGCAGGGGGTACGGGCGCTGCTGGTGACGGCCGACGGCAGGGTGCCCGGCAGCGGTTCGGCGCCGCTCACCCGGGGGCGCCGGGAGGGGGTGCGGCACGAGCAGGACCCGGGGGAGTGGTGGACGGCGGTGGGCACGGCCTGCCGGGCGGCGCTCGCCGGGGCACGGGTCCGGGTGGCCGGGGTCGCGGTGTGCGGGACGTCCGGGACGGTGCTGCTCACGGACGACGCGGGCCGGCCGGTGAGTCCCGCGCTGATGTACGACGACGGGCGGGCCGCCGCCGAGGCGGGCCGGCTGCGCTCCGCCGGGCTCGCGGTGCAGGACACCTGGGCGCTGCCCAAGGCGCGCTGGCTGGTCGGCGCGCACGGCCTGGGCCGGGTCGCCCACCAGCCGGACGTGATCACCGCCCGGCTGGTCGGCCACCCGGTGCCCAGCGACTCCAGCCACGCCCTGAAGACGGCCTACGACCTGCGCCGCGAGGCCTGGCCCGACCTCACCGGACTGCCCGCCGGCGTCCTGCCGGAGGTGGTGCGGCCCGGCACCCGGCTCGGCGAGGTCTGCCCGGCCGCCGCCGAGACCACCGGAATCCCGGCCGGCACGCCCGTCGTCGCGGGCATGACCGACGGCTGCGCCGCCCAGATCGCCGCCGGCGCGCTGCGCGAGGGCGCCTGGAACTCGGTGCTGGGGACGACGCTGGTACTCAAGGGCGCGGCGGCGCAGCCGGTGTCCGACCCGGCCGGCGTGGTCTACAACCACCGCGCGCCCGACGGCAGCTGGCTGCCGGGCGGGGCCTCCAGCGTCGGCGCCGGCGTGCTCACGGCCCGCTTCCCGGGCGCGGACCCGGCCGCGCTGGACGCCCGCGCCGCCGCCTTCGAACCCTCGACCGCGGTCGCCTACCCGCTCGTCTCGCCCGGCGAACGCTTCCCCTTCCGCGCGCCGCGGGCCACCTCCCTGCTGCTCGGCGACCCGGAGTCGGACGCCGACCTGTGGGCGGCCCTGCTGCAGGGCGTGGCCTTCACCGAACGCCTCTGCCTGGACTACCTCCACCACCTGGGCGCCCCCCTGGACGGCACCCTCGCCGTCACCGGCGGAGGCGCCCGCAGCGCCTACTGGACCCAGCTGCGCGCCGACGTCCTGGGCCGCCCGCTGCGCGTCCCGGCCCGCACCGAACCGGCCCTGGGCATGGCGGCCCTGGCCGCGTACGGCACCGGGGCGGGGCCGACGCTCGCCGCGGTGGCCGAGGGCATGGTGCGCACCGGCACGACGGTCGAGCCCCGCCCCGGCCGCACCGCCCGCTTCACCGAGCCCTACGCCCGGCTGGTGGGGGAGCTGGAGGCGCGGGGGTGGCTGCCGCACCCGGTGGCCGCGCACGCGCGGGCGCGGCTGTGAGACCCGCTCCGCCCGGGATACTGCTGCCCATGACTCCCACCACCCTCCTCCTCGCCCGGCACGGGCAGACCGTGTGGCACGCCGAGAACCGGTACGCGGGCGTGAGCGACGTGGCCCTGACGGACACCGGGCGCGACCAGGCCGAGGCGCTGGGGCGCTGGGCCGCCGGGCACCCGGTGGACGCGGTGTGGACCTCTCCCCTGTCCCGGGCGGTCGCCACCGCCGAGCCGGCCTGCCGGGCCCTCGGGCTCACCCCGCGCCGGGAACCCGGCCTGCGGGAGTGCGACTTCGGCGTGCTGGAGGGCCGTACCCTCGCGGAGTTCGCGGCGGAGGACCCGGCCGCGGCGGAGGCGTTCCGCGCCGACCCGGTGGCGCACCCGTTCCCCGGCGCCGAGGACCCCCGCGCGGCGGCGGCACGGGGCACCGCGGCCCTGCGCCGGATCGCCGCCGCCCATCCCGGCGAGCGGGTCCTGGTCGTCGCCCACAACACCCTGCTCCGCCTGGTGCTGTGCTCCCTGCTGAGCATCCCGATGGCCGAGTACCGCAGGGTCCTGCCGGGGCTGCACAACGCGGCGCTGACCGAGCTGCGGATCGAGGGCGAGCGGACCGCCTTGCTCTCCCTCAACGTCCCTTCCTGCTGTTAAGCTGCAATTGCAACTAGGTTGCAATAAAGCTCCCGGCCTCGTGATCGTCTTCTCACCCTTCACGCGCGGCGGGGAGCCGGAGCACCACGAAGGCCCCCACGTGTCACACGCGGGGGCCTTCGCCGGGAGGTAGGGCGGTCAGCGCCGGGCGCGCGCCCGCTGCCAGAGGTATCCGACGGCCGCCAGGGCCAGCGTCATCGCGCCCGTCGAGTACAGCTGCACCCGGGTGTCCGGCTCGCGGGCCATCAGGACGAAGATCGCGACCATGCCGGCCAGCGCGACCCAGGTCAGCCACGGGAACGCCCACATGCGCACGACCAGCTTCTCCGGGGCCTCGCGCTCGATGCGGCGGCGCAGCATCAGCTGGGAGACCGCGATGAAGATCCAGACGACCAGGATCACCGCGCCGATCATGTTCAGCAGCCACTTGAAGGCGCCGTTCGGGCTCCAGTAGCTGAGCAGGACGCAGACGAACCCGAGGACGCAGGAGACGAGGACCGCGATCCGGGGGACCCCGCCGGACAGCTTCGCCAGCGCCTTCGGGCCCTGACCGCGCTCGACCAGCGAGTAGGCGATGCGCGAGGAGCCGTAGATGTTGGCGTTCATCGCCGAGAGCAGGGCGACCAGGACGACGACGTTCATCAGCTGGCCGGCGCCGGGGATGCCGAGGTGGTCGAGCGTGGCGACGTACGGGCCCTTCTCGACGACCTCCTTGGAGTCCCACGGGATGAGGGTGACGACGACCGCCATGGAGCCGATGTAGAACAGGGCGATGCGCCACATCGCGGTACGGACGGCGGAGGCCACGCCCTTGACCGGGTTCTCCGACTCGGCCGCGGCGATGGTGACCGTCTCCATGCCGCCGTAGGAGAAGACGGACGCGAGCAGGCCGATGATCAGGCCGTCGCTGCCGTGCGGGAAGAAGTGGGCGAGGTGCGAGGTGCCGGGGGAGTCCGTGCCGGGCAGCACGCCCGCGACGGCCAGGGCGCCCAGGACCAGGAACAGGCTGATCGCGCCGACCTTCAGCGCGGCGAACCAGAACTCGAACTCGCCGAAGTTCTTCACGGCGGCCAGGTTGGTGCCGCAGAAGACGACCATGAACAGCGCCACCCACACCCACTCCGGTGTGCCGGGCAGCCAGCCGGAGACGATGTGCGCCGCGCCGATGCCCTCCAGGCCGACCGCCGTGCACAGCAGCACCCAGAACGACCAGCCGGCGGCGAAGCCCGCCCACGGGCCGATCGCCCGCTCGGCGTGCGCGGAGAAGGAACCCGACGACGGGTAGGCGGCGGACATCTCGCCGAGCATCCGCATCACCAGCATCACCAGGAGGCCGGAGAGGGTGTAGGCGATCACGATGGACGGGCCGGCGGCGGCGATGCCGGCACCGGAGCCGACGAACAGGCCCGCGCCGATCACACCGCCGAGGGCGATCATCGACAGATGGCGCTGCTTGAGGCCATGGGAGAGGGAGCCGTCCGCCTGCTGCTGCGGCGGTGTCTCCTTGGTCGTACTACTGGGCATGGGCGCGGCTTCCCCAGGGCGATGGGCGGGCAAAAACCCCGCCAGTGTGGGCGGCCGTCCGCTCACGCGAAGAGGCCGCCCACTATCCGGACACCTTGTCGTACGGACGGTGAATATACGGCTACGCGGCCACGGGTGTGTAGTGGGAGGCGTCCCCCTCGATCGAGTAGCTCTCCTTGCCCTCGATGCCGACCGGGATGTCACCCGCGACCGTCACGCGGTGCAGCCGGCGCGGCAGTCCGTCGTAGTTGTCGATGGCGTAGTGCTGGGTGATGCGGTTGTCGAAGAGGACCAGCTGGTTCTCCGACCAGCGGTGGCGCAGCACGTTCTCCGGGCGGGTGACGTACGCCTGGAGCAGGTCGAGGATCTTGCGGGACTCGCCGGCCGACAGGCCGACGATCCGCTGTGCGAACCCGCCGATGAACAGCCCCCGTTCCCCGGTCAGCGGGTGCACCCGGACCACCGGGTGGGCGGTGCGGTAGGTGATGGACGTGAACTGGGCGCGCTGGGCGGCCTTCTCCGCGTCGATCTCCTCGTCCGGCACCGCGTAGTCGTAGTCGTTGGTGTGCTCGGCCCACAGGGTGTCGGCCAGGCGGCGCAGCGGCTCGGGCAGGTCCCGGTAGGCCGCCGCCGCGTTGGCGATCAGCGTCTCGCCGCCGTACGGCGGGACGGTGAGCGAGCGCAGGGTGCTGGCCTGCGGCGGGTTGAGGACGAAGGTGACGTCGGTGTGCCAGTGGTTGGCGCGGCCCCGTTCGCTGTCGACCGGCAGTACGTTCGGGGCGCCGTCGACCGCGCCCACCGTCGGGTGGGCCGTGGTGAGGTCGCCGAGATGGCGGGCGAAGGCCTGCTGGCCGGCGTCGTCCAGGCGCACGTCGTCGAAGACGAGCGCCTTGTGGACGTTCAGCGCCTCCCGGACCGCGGTGACCTCCTCCGGCGCGAGCGGGCGGGAGACGTCGACGCCGGAGACACGGGCGCCGATGCGCGCGGTGACCTTGGTGATCTCGATGGACATGGGGATTCCTCTCAGACGAGGGCGGGGGCGGGGTCGGGGTCGGGGGTCAGGTACTGGTTGGCGGGGCGGGGCAGGCCGTAGCGCTCGCGCAGGGTCTGCCGCGGCCCGTACCCGGTGCGCAGCAGACCGCGGGCGCGCAGGAGGGGTACGACGTGCTCGACGAACGCCTCCAGACCGGAGGGCAGCACGGCGGGCATGATGTTGAAGCCGTCGGCGGCCCCCTGCGTGAACCAGGTCTCGATCTCGTCGGCGACCTGCTCGGGCGTCCCGGCGAACGTGAGGTGCCCGCGCCCGCCGCCGAGCCGGCCGACCAGCTGCCGCACGGTGAGCCGCTCGCGCCGGGCCAGCTCCACGACCAGCGTGTAGCGGCTCTTGGCACCCTCGATGGCGGACTCGGGCGGCAGGTCGGCGGGGAGCGGGCCGTCCAGCCGCAGCGTCCCGGCCGGCAGCTGCAGCAGGCTCTCCAGGCGGCCCACCCCGTGCTCGTACACGATGTGGTCCTCCAGCAGCCGCTCGGCGGCCCGCGCCTCCGCCTCCGTCGACCCGAGGACCGGCACGATCCCGGGCAGCACCTTCACGTGCCCCGGGTCCCGGCCCGCGGCCCGGGTGCGGGACTTCAGGTCGGCGTAGAAGGTCTGTGCGTCGGCGAGGGTCTGCTGGGCGGTGAACACCGCCTCCGCGTACCGGGCGGCGAAGGCCTTGCCGTCCTCCGAGGAGCCGGCCTGCACCAGCAGCGGGTAGCCCTGCGGGGTGCGCGGCACGTTGAGGGCGCCCTCGACGGCGAAGTACGTCCCCTGGTGCCGGGGCGGGTGGATCTTGCGGTCGTCGCCCCAGACACCGGCCGCCTTGTCGGCGACGATCGCGTCGTCCTCCCAGCTGTCCCACAGCTTGCGGGCCACCTCCAGGAACTCGGCGGCGCGGGCGTACCGCTCCGCGTGCGCGGGCTCCGCGTCGAGCCCGAAGTTCCGGGCGGCCTCCGCGCCGGCGGTGGTGACGATGTTCCAGCCGGCCCGGCCGCCGCTGACGATGTCCAGCGAGGCGAACCTGCGGGCCAGGTTGTAGGGGGAGTTGTAGGAGGTCGAGGCGGTGGCGATCAGGCCGATGTGCTCGGTGGCCGTCGCCAGCGCGGTCAGCAGGGTGAGCGGCTCCAGGGCGCCGGCCGGCCGCTGGGCGAGGTTGCCCCACAGCTGGGGGCCGTCGGCCAGGAACAGGGAGTCGAAGGTGCCGCGCTCGGCGATCCGGGCGAGCCCGACGTAGTGGCTCAGCTCCACGTGGGCGTACGGGTCGCTCTCCGGGAGCCGCCAGGACGCCTCGTGGTGGCCGGTGTTCATCAGGAACGCGTTCAGGTGGAGCTGTCTCGTGGTCACCGGTGGTCCTCCGTGACGCCGAGGGCGGCCAGCAGCCGCTCGCGGTACTCGCCCAGCACCGGCTCCCGGTAGGAGCGCGGGTGGGGGTGGTCGATGGTCAGGTCGAGGCCGATGCGGCCGGAGTCCAGGACGAGGACCCGGTCGGCGAGCACGATCGCCTCGTCCACGTCGTGGGTGACGAGCAGCACCGACGGCCGGTGGCGCTGCCACAGCTCGCGCAGCAGGGTGTGCATCCGGATCCGGGTCAGCGCGTCCAGCGCGCCGAACGGCTCGTCGGCCAGCAGCAGTTCCGGCTCGCGCACCAGGGAACGGGCGAGCGCCGCCCGCTGGGCCTCGCCGCCGGACAGCTCGCCCGGCCAGGCCCGCTCCCGGCCGCCCAGGCCCACCTCCGTCAGGGCCGCCCGGCCGCGCTCCCGGGCGTCCTTGCCGTCCAGGCCGAGCAGGACGTTGTCCAGCACCCGCCGCCAGGGCAGCAGCCGCGAGTCCTGGAAGACGACCGACACCCGCTCGGGCGCCGTCAGCTGCCCGCCGCCGGCCACCCCGTGGTCCAGGCCGGCGATCGCCCGCAGCAGGGTCGACTTGCCGGAGCCGCTGTGCCCCAGCAGGGCCGTGAACTGCCCGGCGGGCAGATCGAGATCGATGCCGTCGAGGACCGTACGGCCCTCGAACGACCGGGTCAGGCCGCGCAGCCGCACGGCGGGCCGGATCAGTTGCCGAGTGTGCGACGCCACGGCAGCACCCTCCGTTCGACGAGACGGACCACGCTGTCGGAGACCAGGCCGAAGACGCCGTAGATGAGCAGGCCGACCAGGATGACGTCGCTCTGGCCGTAGTTCTGCGCCTGGAACATCATGTAGCCGAGGCCGCTGGTCGCGTTGATCTGCTCCAGGACCACCAGGCCCACCCAGGAGCCGGTCACGCCGAGCCGGAGTCCCACGAAGAATCCGGGCAGCGCGCCGGGGACCACGACCTGGCGGACGAAGGCGAGCCGCGACAGGCCCTGGACCTCGGCGAGTTCGACGAAGCGGCTGTCGATGCCGGACAGCGCGGCGTGCGTGTTCAGATAGATCGGTACGTAGACGACGATCGCGATGATGGCGATCTTGAAGGTCTCGCCGATGCCCAGCCAGAGGATGAACAACGGGATCAGACCGAGGGTGGGGATCGCCCGGTTGAGCTGCACGGTCCCGTCGATCAGCGCCTCCCCGGCCCGGCTCAGACCCGAGACGAGCGCGAGCACCACCCCGGCGGTCAGGCCGATCGCGAAGCCGTAGCCGGCCCGCTGCAGCGAGGTCAGCACATCGGTGGGCAGCGTGCCGTCCGTCCACAGGTGGCCGGCCGTCCTCAGCACCGTCCAGGGCGCCGGGATCGCGCTCGGGTCGAGGGCTTCGGCGGCCGAGGCGGCGGCCCACACGGCGAGCAGCGTCAGCGGGCCGGCCAGCCGGGCGGCGGGCAGCCGGCGGCCGGGGGACAGGCGGCGGCGCCTGCGGACCTGGGAGAGTTCCCCGGCGGCCGGCGCCACCACGGCCGTCGTCGTGGTCACGGCGGTCACCTCCGGTACTCCTCGGGTACGGCCTTGGCGGCGATGGACTCGAAGCGGTGGTCGAAGAGCGAGGACACGTCGAACTTCTTCACGAAGCCGCCCTCGGCGAGCAGATCGGCGGTCTCCTGCTCCCACCGGATCGCCTCGTCCCAGCTGGGCGGGAAGAGCGGCTTGTTGGCCAGCTCGGTGATGCCCCGGGCCTGCGCGAGGGTGAGGTTCTGCGTCTTGACGTAGAACTCCTCGTCCCACACGTCCGGGTGCTCGTACTGCCACACCTGGCCCTTGGCCCACTGCGGGATGTAGGCGGCTACCGCGGCCGCCTTCGCCGGGTCGTTCAGCACCGACTGCGGGGCCCACAGCAGGTTGAGCAGGTCGACGACGTCGGTGGGGATGGAGCGGGCACCCTTGGGCTCGTACTGCTTCAGGTAGGCGGGCGCCTGGTTGATGGCGAGCGGGGCCACGTCCACCTGCCCGGACTGCAGGGCGGTGAAGAACTGGTTGCTGGTCAGCGGGACCAGCTTCACCTCGTCGTAGGCCAGGCCGGCCTTCTTCAGCGCCCGCAGCAGCACCACGCCCTGCGCCTGGCCCTGGGAGAACGCGAGCCTCTTGCCCTTGAAGTCCGCGACCGCGCGGACGTCGCTGCCGGGCCTGGTGGCGAAGAGGTAGTTGGGCTTGCGGGTGATGTCGATCGCCACGATCTTCGCGGCGAAGCCCTGGTAGTGGGCCTGGATCGGCGGGATGCCGGCGTTGTTGGCGAGGTCCAGCGACTTGGCGCGGAACGCGTTGATCACGTCCGGGCCCGCCCCGATGTTCACCCAGTCGGACACCGTGAACGGCAGCTCGGGCAGTTTCGCCAGCCTGAACTGCAGCTGCTGCTGCCCCAGATAGGAGGCGATCTTCAGGCTGGTGCCGGCCGGGACCTTGCCGGCGAGCGGCTTGGTGGCGGCTCCGCTGGTGTCGGCGGCGGCGTTGCCCTGCGCGCAGCCGGACAGGCCGGCCACGGCGGCGGACGCGCCGAAAACGGATGTGAGAAAGGCACGACGGTGCATGGGAGGACTCCCAGGAGAAAAAGAACGGGAAAAGGCCGGGAAGGCAGGAGGGATTCCGGCGGACAAGGCCGGAGGAAGAGGAGCTCACACAGCGGGAAACACGCGCTTCATGCGCGGCAATATGTCAGCAACAGACGGTGCGACAGCTGGTGAGAGGGCTCATGACCAGGATGTTCCCGGTCACGCTCGCCCCCTGTCAACATTCCGAGTTTCTGAATTAAATACTCTCAGGTGACGCACCCATCGGATCCCGGAAGAGCGCGTCCAGCACGACCGATCCGCCCGCCACCGCGAGCACGGATTCCGGGAAACTCGTCGGTACGACGGCGGCCGAACGCTCCGGGCCGACCGCCTCCCGCAGCGCCTGGAGGCAGTCCTCGAAGTGGATGACACCGACCTCGGTGACCACGACCGTCTCCGGGTTCAGCACGTCCAGCAGCAGCCCGGCCGCCCGCCCGGTCGTCCGGGCCCGGTCCACCAGCAGCCGCCTGGCCACCGGGTCCCCGCCCGCCGCCGCGGCCACCACGTGCATCGGGTTGGCCGATCCGATCACCCCGGCCGCCCGCGCCCGCCGGCACAACGTCCGCTCGCTCAGCTCCACTTGGAGGCAGCCGGTACGGCCGCACGCGCACGGCTCGGTGCCGCCCGGCACCGGCAGATGGGCGATCGCACCGGCCGCCGACCGGGGCCCGTAGTGCACCTCGGCATGGGTGGAGAAGGCGGCGTCCACCACGTTGCCCACGAACAGGTGCAGCACGCTCCGGCTGCCCCGGGCCCGCCCGAACAGCCGCTCCCCGTGGACCAGCGCCCGCGCGTGCCCGTCCACCTGGACCGGCAGGCCGGTGCGGGCGCCGAGCAGTTCCCGCACCGGCACCTCCCGCCAGCCCAGCAGCTCGTGCTCGACCACGGTGCCCGTCTCCCGGTCCACCCAGCCGCCCACCGCCACCCCGACCCCCAGCGGGCGCCGGCCGGGCACCCCGGCGAGCAGCCCCGCGAGCCCCTCGGCCGCCCGCGCCAGCACCCAGCCGGGCTCGGTCCGCTCGTGCCGCAGCTCCCGCCGCGCCACCACCCGGCCGCGCAGATCCAGCAGCGCCACCGTCGTGTACGGCACGGCCACGTGCACGCCGGCGACCAGGAAGCGGGTGTCGTCCAGGTCGAGGGGCTGGTGCGGGCGGCCGACCCCGTTCGAGCGGCGGGGCTCGGCCGACTCCCGGATCAGGCCCCGCTCGGCGAGCCGGGCGCAGTGCTCGGTCACCGACGCGGGCGACAGGCCCGTCAGCCGGGAGATGGTGCTGCGCGCCACCGGCCCGTGCTCCAGCACGGAGCGCAGTACGACACTGGCGCTGGTGCGCCGCCGGTCGCTGTCGGCGGCGCGCGGAACGGGGGAGGGCAGGGTGGGAGCCGCGGTACGGGGCATGAGGACCGTCCTCGGGAACGGGGCCGACACGTCTCGGAGGACAGAGGCGCGCCGGAGCCCGCCCCTACCCGGGGCGGCGACAGGTGGCCGTGCCCTGGCGTCGCAGGTCGACATAGCGACGCGAGGTGAGATTCCGGGCCTGGGCAACCATGGCTGGAAGGGTAGGGCAGCGAAGGGGAATCCGGCCAGACGACCCGAATGCGTTTGGTGGGATCCCACAGTCCCCCCGGCGCCCGGTCCAGTGAGCCAGACGTCCCTGCCTCTGTGATCAGTCTCACGACCGGACCGGTGTAACCGGCATCCTTTGTCCGGAGCCCACCAAGCTCCGGTTCCGCCCTTTGTCGAGCGCTGACGGTGATCGGCCCGAGGGGGCTGGGATAGCGTCACCGTGTCCCAGCATGTCCCCGTCACCCGCGGAGTACCCATGAGCACCGCTGCCGCCACCGCCCGCCCCCGCGAGGTACTCGCCGACCTGCTCCCCGCGTCCCGCGTCCGCGACGTCGCGCTCGTGCTCGGCGGCGCCGCGCTCACCGGCCTGGCCGCCCAGATCGCCGTCCCCGTCCCCGGCTCCCCGGTGCCGGTGACCGGCCAGACCTTCGCCGCGCTGCTGGTCGGCACGGCGCTGGGCGCGAGCCGGGGCCTCGCCGCGCTCGCCGTGTACGCCCTCGCCGGGCTCGCCGGCGTCCCGTGGTTCGCCCACGGCACCTCCGGGGCGTCGGTGTCCTTCGGCTACATCCTCGGCATGCTGCTGGCGTCCACCGTGGTGGGCGCCCTGGCCCGCCGCGGCGCCGACCGCTCCGTGCTGCGCATGGCCGGCACCATGCTGCTGGGCGAGGCGATCATCTACGCGGTCGGCGTCCCGTACCTGGCCTACGCCGCCGACCTCTCGGCCTCCCAGGCCGTCGCCGCCGGCCTCACCCCGTTCCTGATCGGCGACGCCGTGAAGGCGGCCCTGGCGATGGGCCTGCTGCCCACCGCGTGGAAGCTCGTCGACAAGCGCTGACGCGCTCGTTCCCGCCGCAAGAGGCTCGCCGGGTCACAGGTCTCCGTGATCCGGGCGGGCCTCTTCCGCGTTTCCGAGCCGAACGGACCCCGGCGAGCCTCTTCCCTCGTTTCCGAGCCGAACAGCCTTGCCGCGCGCCTTGCTCCTCGGCCCCAAGTGGTGTCCGGGCCGGGTTCGGTTCCCGGACCGTGTCTCGCTTTCCCGTCCCGAGTGGTGTCCCGGCCGGGTTTGGCTCCGGCACCGTGTCTCGCTTTCCCGTCCCGAGTGGTGTCCCGACCGGGCCCCGCTCCGGCACCGTGTCTCGCTTTCCCGTCCCGAGTGGTGTCCCGGCCGGGTTCGGCTCCGGCACCGTGTCTCGCTTCCCCGTCCCGAGTGGTGTCCCGACCGGGCCCCGCTCCGGCACCGTGTCTCGCTTCCCCGTCCCGAGTGGTGTCCCGACCGGGCCCCGCTCCCGCACCGCCCTCGCTTCCCGCCCCCGAGCGGTGCCCCCGCCCGACAGCCCGACCACCGGGTCCGGCACGGCCGCCGCCCACTCCCACCGGGTCCGGCGCGGTCCCCGCCCGCTCCCCGGCCGTCGGCATCGGCAGCGGGAACCGCTCAGGTGGCCGGCCTCTCGACCGGGACGGGGAACTGCTGCGGCGGACCGGCCAGAGCGGCGGAATCGGGGCCCGCCGCCCAGGGCGCGCGACGCCGCGGCCGGGCTCGGTGCGGGCACGTCCGGGACCGGCCGCCCAGAGCGCACGAGGCCGCGCCCACGCTCGGTGTGCATCCTTCCCCACTGCTCACCGCGCAGGAGGGGCCCCTGGCGCGGCGCGGGCCCGCACCGCTCGGCTGCCGCGGCCATCTGCCGTCAGTCAGCGCGCCCCGTCGCCGCGGAGCGTCCGCATCCAGGGAGCGGCGGTGACCCCGGGGCCGGGAACGCAGCAGGGCCGCATGGCCTGACGGTGTGCGTCAGGCCATGCGGCCCTGCCGGTGCGGGTCGGGTCAGCCGACGGACACCTTGTCGGCCGGAGCCTCGGCCGCGGGAGCCGGGCGGCCCGGCCTGATCTGCTCCTTCACCACGGCGATCACCAGCACGATCGCCGCGACCAGCAGCGACAGCAGCACGGTCTCCCGGCCGTCGTGCTCGGTGTCGGTCAGCATGTAGCCGAGGACGAACACGATCAGCGCGGCCGTCGCCCAGGTCAGGTACGGGTACAGCCACATCTTCACGATGAGCTTGTCCGGCGCCTCGCGCTGGATGATCTTCCGCATCCGCAGCTGCGAGAAGCAGATGACCAGCCACACGAACAGGGCCACCGCGCCGGACGAGTTGACCAGGAAGAGGAAGATCTTGTCCGGGGACAGGTAGTTGAAGAAGACGGCGACGAAGCCGAACACGACCGACGCGAGGATCGCCGCCATCGGCACGCCCCGGCTGTTGACCCGCGCGAACGCCTTCGGCGCGTCACCCCGCTCACCGAGCGAGAAGGCCATACGGGAGGCCGTGTACAGGCCGGAGTTCAGACAGGACAGCACCGAGGTCAGCACGATGAAGTTCATGATCTCACCGGCGTGTGCGATGCCCAGCGAGTTCAGGGCGGCGACGTAGGAGCCGTCCTTCGCGATGGACTTGTCGTCCCACGGCAGCAGCGAGACCACGACCAGGATCGAGCCCAGGTAGAAGACGCCGATCCGCCAGATGATGCTGTTGGTCGACTTGGTGACCGCCTTCTGCGGGTCCTCGGACTCGCCGGCCGCCAGGGTGGCGATCTCGCTGCCCATGAAGGAGAAGACGACCAGCAGCACGCCGGTGAGGATCGCACCCGGACCGTGCGGCAGGAAGCCGCCGTGCGAGGTGAGGTTGCCGAAGGATGCCTTCTCGGCGTCCACGCCCGGCAGCACGCCGAACACGGCGAGCAGACCGACGACGATGAACGCGCCGATCGCCACGACCTTGATGCCGGCGAACCAGAACTCGAACTCGCCGTAGGAGCCGACGGAGACGAGGTTGGTCGCGGTCAGCACGACCATCACGATGAGTGCCCAGCCCCACTGCGGGACGGCCGGGACCCAGCCTTCGAGGATCTTCGCGCCGGCGGTCGCCTCGACGGCGAGCACGACGACCCAGAAGAACCAGTAGAGCCAGCCGATGGAGAACCCGGCCCAGCGGCCCAGCGCACGGTCGGCGTGCGCGGAGAAGGAGCCGGAGGTCGGATTGGCCGCGGACATCTCGCCGAGCATGCGCATCACGAGCACGACGAGGGTGCCGACGAGGGCATAGGACAGGAGGATGCCGGGTCCCGCGGTGGCGATACCGGAGCTGGAGCCGACGAAGAGGCCGGCTCCGATGACGCCACCGATAGCGATCATCGTGAGGTGGCGGTTTTTCAGTCCTGCTTGGAGGCCCGAACCAGGGGTCATGGACGGATTTCCTTTGCGCCAGGTGAAGCTGCCCGCACGAGCGGTGTACGAGTCGGTCCAGTGAATCCGAGGTGAACGAATTCGGGAACCTCTGAATCCGGATTGTTACTTGAGGTTTCCTTGAGGATCAATGGCCTGGCTCACAGATTTCCTGTCGGACGCCCGTCGCCACCCGGGGCTGCTGCCCGGAAACGGGCGTGTCACACTCGTTGCATGCGCGTGTATCTCGGCTCCGACCATGCGGGCTACGAACTCAAGAACCACCTCGCCGAGTGGCTGAAGGCCGCCGGCCACGAGCCCGTCGACTGCGGGCCGCACATCTACGACGCCCAGGACGACTACCCGCCCTTCTGCCTCCGCGCCGCGGAGAGGACGGCCGCGGACCCGGACGCCCTCGGCATCGTGATCGGCGGCTCCGGCAACGGTGAGCAGATCGCCGCGAACAAGGTGAAGGGTGTGCGCGCGGCGCTCGCCTGGAGCGAGGAGACGGCGGCGCTCGGGCGCCAGCACAACAACGCCAACGTGGTGGCCGTGGGTGCGCGGATGCACAGCACGGAGGAGGCGACCAAGTTCGTCGAGGTCTTCCTCAACACCCCGTTCTCCGGTGACGAGCGTCACATCCGCCGCATCGACATGCTGGCGTCGTACGAGACCACGGGCGACCTCCCCCCGATCCCGCCCCACCACCCCCAGCAGTGACCTCCGCCGGCCCGACCGCCTGTCGGGCCGGACCGGAGACCCCAGGGCACGCCGCTTCACCCCGACCGGTCCGCCCACCCCGGCCCCACCCGTCCACCTCTCGACCGACCGAGACGGGTGGGCGGGTGGAAAGACGACGGCGCGCCCACCGGAGGCGGGTGGCGGACGCCGCAGCCCGGCCCACTCGTCCACCTCTGGACCGACCGGGACGGGTGGCCGGGCGGGCGAGCAACCGAAAGGACACCCCACCGTGCCGGAAGGGCACACGATCCATCGGCTGGCCCAGGACTACGCCGAGCACTTCCTCGGCACGGCCCCCCACGTCACCAGCCCCCAGGGCAAGTTCTCCGACGCCGCCGCCCTCCTGCACCGTACCGAGCTGACCGCCACCGAAGCCCACGGCAAGCACCTCTTCCTGGGCTTCCGGGACGCCGACTGGATCCACATCCACCTCGGCCTCTTCGGCAAGGTCGGCTTCGGCGACGCCCCGGCACCCCCGCCCACCGACACCGTCCGGCTCCGGCTCGCGACCGACACGTCGTACGTCGACCTGCGCGGCCCCACCACCTGCGCCCTGATCACGGACGCCGAGAAGCAGGCGATCCACGACCGGCTCGGCCCCGACCCGCTCCGCGAGGACGCCGACCCGCGCACGGCGTACCGGAGGATCTCCCGCAGCCGTACGACGATCGCCGCGCTGCTCATGGACCAGAAGACCGTGGCCGGCGTCGGCAACGTCTACCGCGCCGAGGTCCTCTTCCGGCACGGCATCGACCCCTACCGCGCCGGCCGGGACATCACCCCGGCCGAGTGGGACGCCCTCTGGGCCGACCTGGTGGACCTGATGCGGGAGGGCGTGCGGAACAACCGGATCGACACCGTCCGCCCGGAGCACACCCCGGAGGCGATGGGCCGCCCGCCCCGCGTGGACGACCACGGCGGCGAGGTCTACGTCTACCGCCGCGCCACCCTGCCCTGCCACGTCTGCGGCAGCGAGATCCGGACCGCCGGCCTCGCCGCCCGCAACCTCTTCTGGTGCCCCGGCTGCCAGCAGCGCTGACCCGGGGCCCGTCGTTCGGATCACGCCGGGCCCGCGTGGCCCGGCGCCGCGCCCTGATCCGGCCTGATGCAAACGGAAGACCCTAGAAGCCGTGCGGGAACCACGGGGCCACCGGTGAGCCGAAGCCCACCGACGCCTCCGCCAGCGCCCCCGGCCTGAGCTCCCGTACCCGCCCGGCCGCCGCCAGCGACAGCAGACTCACCCCGCCCAGATAGGCCGCACCCAATTCCCGTACGGACAGGGCGAGGTCGGCCGCGTCGGCCGTCCGCTCGCAGGACGCGCCCTTCGCGTCACCCGTCAGCCGCCACCGCCCCGTGTTCCAGGGGCAGAAGGCGTCCTCGATCTCGAACACGACGTCGACGGGCGTGAGATACGTACGGGCCGACAGGGCCGCTCCCACGTCCACGAGCCGGACGTACGCGGCGTCCCGCGGCTGCGGCAGACAGCGGCGCAGGTCGGAGACCAGATGTTGCCAGGCGTCGTCGACCGGCCGGGCCCGCACCTTCAGCGTCGTCATCAGGTCGATGCCGAACAGGAAGCGCCACAGCGCGGCCTCGCTCGCCGGATCGAGCGAGGCCAGGTCCTCCAGGGTCACCGTGCCGTCGTGACCGCTCGGCCCCCAGCCCATCTTGGTGCGGAAGCGCGCGTACCCGGTGACCTCGCCGTTCCGTTCGGCGACCACGCACTGCAGCGCCGACGCCCCCTCCCGCTCGCTCTCCGGGTCGACCAACGCGGCCCGCTCCCAGCCGGGCAGCCGCGCGAGCATGCCGGGGCGGCGCGGTACCAGGGCCGCGTACACCGCCTCGCACTCCGCCAGGACGTCGGCCGGCGGCGCGTAGCGCACGCGCACCTCGTCGGTGCCCTCCGGCAGCGCCAGGGTCACCCGGCTGGTGTCGATCTCGGCGTTGAGCTGGAAGGTCGCCGTGCCGTACCCGAACCGGCCGTAGATCGCGGGTTCGGAGGCGAACAGCGCGGCCAGCGGCTCGCCCTTGGCGTGCGCGTCGTCCAGCAGCCGCCGCATCATCGACGTCAGCACCCCCCGGCGCCGGTGCGTCGCGGCCACGCTGACCATCGTCACGCCGGCCGTGGGCACCAACGCGCCGCCCGGCACGGTCATCCGAAAGCTGAAGGCCCCGGACGTACCGACGAGCGTGTCCCCGTCCCAGACGCCCAGGGAGCGGTCGAACTCGGTGACGGACCGGTCCAGTTCGCGTTCCTCGGCCGAGGCGGGGCCGCCGCCGAAGGCCCGGATCAGGTGGTCCCACCACCGGTCGAACTCCTCAGGGCACAGCGGCTTCAACTCGGTTCCGTGGTCAGTCCCCATGGGCCATGCCTATCAGGGCGAAGCGGGACCAGCCACCGAATTTCTCCCCGCCCGGAGCCCGGAAGACCCCCGACGGGCCCGGCGGAACAACGGAGAAGCGGAATCTCACAGGGGGACAAGTGGGACCTCCCGTGCCAAGCAGCCGGTCGGCTGGATAGGGTCCCGGACTAATGGCAGCAGGACGACAGCGGCGCGCGAAGGCCGAGACGTTCACGGCCCGGTGCAAGAAGCAGTGGCACCGGGTCCGCGTCGGCCTGCGCAGAAGCGCCGTGGACTACTTCCGCGGCGACGGCTCGGACTGGATCGCCTTCGCCGGACTGCTGCTCACCGTGCCCGTCCTCGCGGCCATGACCCTGCTGGACTCGGTGTGGTGCTCCCCGGCCACCCTGGTCCTGCCGATCGTCGCCGGCGGCCTGCTGCTGCGCCCGGCGAGCCTGCTCGGCCTGTACGCGGCGGCGGCCACCGCGCTGATCGTGGAGTCGGTACGGCTCGGCCCGTACACCGAGGGCCCCTCCCGGGTCACTCCGGGCATCGTCCTGGTGGTCGCCGCGTGCGGCTTCTTCGGGCTGCTGACCGCGCAGTTCCGCAGCCGGGTCGGGGTGCCCTGGCGGCGCGGCGGCACCATGCTGTTCGACCTGCGCGAGCGGATCCGGGTGCAGAGCAAGCTGCCGAAGCTGCCGCAGGGCTGGCACCACGAGATGGCGCTGCGTCCGGCGGGCGGCCAGTCGTTCTCGGGTGACTTCGTGGTCGCGGCCCGTACGAACGGCGGCCGCACCCTGGAGGTCGTCCTCACGGACGTGTCCGGCAAGGGCATGGACGCGGGTTCGCGGGCCCTGCTGCTCTCGGGCGCGTTCGGTGGCCTGCTGGGCTCCCTGCCCCCGCACGCCTTCCTGCCCGCCGCGAACGGCTACCTCCTCCGCCAGGACTGGGACGAGGGCTTCGCCACCTCCATCCACCTGGTCCTGGACCTCGACTCCGGCGACTACGAGCTGTACTCCGCCGGCCATCCACCGGGGCTCCAGCTGAGCGCGGGCAGCGGACGCTGGGAGGAGAAGGCCGCCGAGGGCCCCCTGCTCGGGGTGTACGACGGCGCCCAGTTCGACCCCGTCAAGGGCTCCCTGCGCCCCGGCGACGTCCTGATGCTCTTCACGGACGGCCTGGTGGAGACCTCCGACCGGGACATCGTCGAGGGCATCGACCGCCTCACCGGCGAGGCCGACCGCTACGTCTCCGGCGGCTTCCACGGCGCGGCCTGGCACCTCATCGAGGCAGTGGCCAAGGACGTCAACGACGACCGGGCCCTCCTGCTGATCTGCCGCGAACCCCCCTCGACCCCCCGCTGACGCGGGGCGGACTCGCCGTCGATGGCCGAGGCACACCCGCGCTCGGTGACGGAGCCCGCTCCTCCCACCCGCCCACGTACGACCCGGCCCCGCGCCCGCCGCCGAAGCCCCTGGCCACCCACACCCGCGAGCCGCCGACGGCGCGCCCTTCGCACCCTCCAAGGGACACTGCCCTCATGACCCCTCTCACACTCGCCGAGGTAGAGGCCATCGCCCGCGCCGCCCACGAGGGCCAGACCGACAAGGCGGGGCGGCCGTACACCGAGCACCTCGCCGCGGTCGCGGAAGGCGTCCGCACCCGCGGCGGCGACGCGGAGCAGATCGCGGCGGCCTGGCTGCACGACTCCGTCGAGGACGACGCCCTCACCCGCGACTGGCTGGCCACCGCCGCGCTGAGCCCCCGCACCAAGGCCATCGTGGACGCCCTCACCAAGCGCCCCGGCGAGGAACCGGAGGCGTACGCGCGCCGGATCCTCGCCACCCGGGGCGCCCCGCTGGTGAAGGAGGCCGACCTGGCGCACAACGCCGACCCGAGGCGCCTCGCCGTGCTGGACGAGCCGACCCGGAAACGACTGACCGAGAAGTACGCCCGCATGCGCGCACTTCTCGGTCTGTGAACGGTGACCTGGACGAACCCGCTAGACCCCGGCCGTCTCCCGCGGCTTCTGCCGCTCGCGGGCCAGCGCGGCCGCGTCCTGCCGGAACGCCCACTCCATCCTCGGCTCCATCGCGAACCGGAAGACGCGCCGCACCGGCCCGGTGCACAGCACCGTCACCGCTGCCGCCGCCAGCACGGTCACCAGGATCTCGCCGAGCGGCCGGTGCAGCCACGCGTGCTCGAACCAGCCGCGGTAGTCACCGAACTTCACCAGGAAGCCGTGCAGCAGATAGCCGTAGAGCGTGCCCGCGCCGAGCGCCGTGAACCACATCCGCCGGCGCGGCACCCAGGCGAAGAAGCACGCCGTCAGCGCCAGCGAGCAGCCCATCAGGGCGAGCGTCATCACCGGACCGCACCACCACGGCGCGCCCAGCTCCTGCGCCGAGTCCCGGTGGTAGAACCACCCGGTGGCCATGCGCGGCACCGCCCACCAGCCGACGGCCAGCGCCACCGCGAACACCGGCACCGACACGATCCGCACCCAGCGCCGGCGCACCAGGTGGAAGTGCTCCGGCTTCATGCACAGGCCGAGCACGAAGTACGGCAGGAACTGCAGGACCCGCTGCAGATCGAGGTCGTCACCGATGTTCGGGCTGACGGTCGCCAGCATGGCGATGCCCAGGGCCACCGGCAGCGGCCAGCGCACCAGCTTCCAGACGGGCGTGGTCAGCCGCCAGACGAACAGGGCGGCCAGGAACCAGGTGAGGTACCAGGGGTCGAGGAGGCTGATCTCCTCGTGCGCGCCGGTGACGGCGTTCTTGAAGAGCGGGTACGCCGTCTCGAACAGGACGTACGGCACGACGACGCCGGTGATCAGCCGCTTCAGCCGGTCCGGCCGCATGTCGAAGCTGCGCGAGAAGAAGCCGGAGATGATGATGAACGCCGGCATGTGGAACGCGTACACGACGGTGTACACGCCCTCCAGGATGCGGCTGTCGCCCTTCAGCGGCTCCCACGAGTGCCCCATCGCCACCAGCACGATGGCCAGGTACTTGGCGTTGTCGAAGAACGAGTCGCGCTGTTTGCCGGGTCTGTCCGCCTTCGGCTGCGTTTCCGGCGCACTCGTCGGGGTCCGCGGAGCGGGCACCCCGTCCGCCGGCTGCTGTGCCGGGGGGAGTGGTCTGCGGTTCTGGCCGGGGGACGAGGCGGCGTCAAACATCTCAGGCACCCTAGCGTCGTCTGCGGGATTTCGTAAAACTCCCGCAGTCATTCCTGGTTATCACCTCCGGGTACCCGCTCATTTCCCGAACGTGCCTATCTCGTTCCCATGATGACGGGCACACACGGGTCGTCAGTTCACCCCTGATGTCCCGATTCATCCTGACTAATTGGGGCATACCTCGTCTCTGTATCATCAATTCGAATTACCTGCGCGCATCATGTGTGGGCACGGAAACGAAGTCACGGAATTTCCAGGCCAGTCCGGCGCGCCGCTCCGCTCGAATTACCGGACGGCGCATCGCCCGCGCCGGTCCCGCCCCCGACGTCGTGTCATGGGCCGCATAGGGCGGGCCGGTTGGTGGCACGATGGTTCTGGCGGGGGTGCAGGCCGTACCTCCGGGCCGGGAGAGCGGACCGACCGAGGGTGTGTGATCAGTTGTGGCCATTTCACTGTCCGTGGTGCTGCTGTTGGCGATCATCCTGGTGGTGTTGATCCGAGGGGGGAACATCAAGGCCGGCCCCGCCATCGTCGCGATCCTCTTCGGCTTCTTCCTGGCCTCGACCGGCATGGCACCATCGATCAATCGCTTCCTGAACTCGATAGCGGAGTCCATCAACTCGATCAGGTTCTGACCGGGAGGGGAGCCGGTGCGGGACCGGCGGTGCGCCGGTGCCGAGCCGGCGGGCCCGAGCGGGCCGCACAACTGCAACAACGGGGGTACGGACGGGAATGGCGCTGCGCGACTCGGACCCGGCGGAGGTCGGCGGCTACCGGATCGAGGACCGCCTCGGCAGCGGCGGCATGGGCGTGGTCTACCTCGCCCGCTCCGCCTCCGGGCGCCGGCTCGCCGTCAAGGTGGTCCACGGCCAGTACGCCGACGACGACGAGTTCCGCACCCGGTTCCGCCGCGAGGTGGCCGCCGCCCGCCAGGTCAGCGGCGCCTTCACGGCCCCCGTGGTGGACGCGGACGCCGACGGGCCGAGCCCCTGGATGGCGACCCTCTACATCCCCGGCGAGGACCTCGGCACCTACGTCCGCCGGCACGGCCCGCTCCCGCCCGGCCGGCTGCGCGACCTGGCCGCCGGCCTCGCCGAGGCGCTGCGCGACATCCACCGCGCCGGCGTCGTCCACCGGGACCTCAAACCGGCCAACGTCATGCTCGCCGACGACGGCCCCCGGGTCATCGACTTCGGCATCTCGCGCGCCGCCGAGGCCGCCGGCATGGACGCCCTCACCCAGACCGGCCGCGTGATGGGCACCCCGCCCTTCATGTCCCCCGAGCAGTTCACCTCCCCGCACGAGGTGGGCCCGGCCACCGACATCTTCTCCCTCGGTGCCGTCCTCGTGTACGCCGCCACCCGCCGCGGCCCCTTCGACAGCCCGAACCCCTGGGAGACCGCGACCCGTGTCGTCGAGGGCGCCCCCGAGCTGGCCGGCGTCCCCGACGACCTGCTCCCCTTCGTCCGCCTCTGCCTGGAGAAGCACCCCAAGTCCCGCCCCGGCCCCGACGAGCTGCTGCACCTGCTCCGCGAGGGCCGGCTGCCCCACCCGCGCCCCGAGCCCGCGCCGCCGGAAACCGAGCCCGCGCCGCCGGAGACCGAGCCCGCGCCGCGCCGGCGCCGCTGGTGGCCCGCCGCCGTGGCCGCCACCGCCGTCCTGGCCGCCGTGGCCGCCACCACCACCGTCCTGGCCCGCGCCGGCGGCAGCGAGCCGCACCGCCTGCCGGCCGGCTGGCACGCCTGGCACCGGCGGGCCGTGGACCCCACGGCCGAGAACCCGAACACGGCGGGCCCGAGCGGACCCTTCAGCCGCTGCGTCCTCGCGGACAAGGCGCTGCTGTGCGCCGGCGACGGCATCATGGCCGCCCGGTTCTCCCTCGCCGACGGCCGCAACGTCTGGACCAGGCCGATGGACCCCACGCCCGCCGAGTCCACCACCAGCGGCGGCGGCACGATCATCGGCACCCGCCCCGGCGCCGTCTACGTCTACGGCGCCGACGACCACGACATCAAGACCGGCGGCGAGGACGCGGAGAGCCGGACCACGCACACCGTGCAGGCCCTGGACCCGGACACCGGTAAGCAGCTGTGGCGGACGGTCGTCTCCACCGTCACGGACGGCGTCGGGCCCGAGACCGTCGGCGCCGTCGCCACCCCGGCCGGGGTGGTCACCGCCATCGGCGACGGCTCCGACTCCTACGCCCTCCTCGACGCCGCGAACGGCAAGGTCCGCTGGCGCCACCGGCTGCCCGAGAGCATCGGCGACACCAGCGGCGACTGCCTGCTGAGCGGCGCCGGCGGACAGCCGTACCTGACCTGCCGGCACATGGACGAGGACACCGACCGGACGCGCACCACGTTCACCCGGCTCGACCCGGCCACCGGTCACGGCCGCTGGACGGTCACCGTCAAGGGCGCGCAGTACCTGTTCGGCCAGGTCCGCGGCCACCTCGTGCTGGGCGCCGACCCGCTCATGGACAAGCTGACCGGCTTCACCCTGGTCGACGCCTCCTCGCACGTCCTGACGACCGTACGGCTGTCCACCCCGCGCAACGCGTCCGGCGCCCACCTCGTCCGCGGCACCGTCTACCTCACCCTCACCAGCGGCAGCGTCCGCGCGATCGACCCGCTGACCGGCCGGGAGCTGTGGCAGAGCAACTCCACCGTCGAGCAGCCCGGCCCGCCCACCGCCTCCGCCGGCCGGCTCTACCTGGCCTCGCCCACCGGCCGGCTGGCCGCCCTCGACCTGCGCACCGGCAAGGTCACCGGCGCGCTCCCCGGCCGCGACGACGGCGACAACAGCGGCTCCGGCCTCACGGCATCGGCCCCCGTCCTGTCCGGCGACGCCCTCTACGTGCCCTACGGCATGCGCGCGGTCTACAGCGCCGACGTCCACGGCCTGTGACCCCGCCGACGCGGAGGGCACGGTGCTTCGCTGTCAGACGTCGTGTCTATGAGCCGTCTCCGTCGGCCGGCCACCCCGTCACGGCACCACTTCAGGGATCGATTCCGAGACCGCGGGCGAGTCCGGCTGCCGCCACGGGCAAAGCGGTCACAAAATCTGCATGAACGGGCGCAAACGGGCACGAAACGGATTAAAATGAGCATTGTGCAGCCAAGGGATGCATGACCGGGACAGTCCCGACGCCAGGAGAATCTCAATGACCTACGGAACGATGGCCGCTCCCGAGGCCAACCCGCGCGCCAACGCCGCTTTGGCTGCCGACTGCGAGGTGTGCAACGGCTGGGGAACCCTGATCACTTCCCAGGGGCGGCACGAACTGTGCCAGGCCTGCCAGTCCCCCACCGAACGCGAGTGTCACGACAGCAGCTGATTGCAGGGGGTGTTAAGTCCATGCCTGCGTTCTGATCAAGACCGGCGCTGACGGCCGCGTCTTCATCGAGGAGAAGGGCGCCACACCCCGCCGGAATCTTCAACGGGCTGTGGCACTAGGCCTGCGCGAGCTGATGACCCGGCTCGGCCACGGCTCGACCCGCGCGGCGCTGCTGTGTCGGCACACCTCGGATCGCCGTGAGCGGGAGATCGCCGACGGGATGGACGCGGTGATCGTGAACGCTCTGAAGCGGCGTCGCCGGCCGAAGGGGCACGCGGGGGACAGGGGCGGCTGAGTGGTCCCCGGAACGACCGAAGGCCCAGGCAGAGGAAACCAACCTCTCACCTGGGCCTTCGGCACACAGAGCGGGCGACGGGAATCGAACCCGCGTAGCTAGTTTGGAAGACTAGGGCTCTACCATTGAGCTACGCCCGCAACACTGCGCCGCAGGTCGGTGACCGCGGCACTGAAGGCATCGTAGCGGGTCGCCCGCCGCCGAGGCCAACGAGTTGGGCCGCGCCGGCACCACGCGTCCCGCCTCGGAGAATGCGGCCGACGGATCCGGTCCGGGCATGTACCCTACGTGTCGCACCAGACGGGGTGTGGCGCAGCTTGGTAGCGCGTCCGCTTTGGGAGCGGAAGGCCGTGGGTTCAAATCCCGCCACCCCGACCACCGGCTCATGACGTCGCGGTGATCGCCTTTTGGGGCGCTGACCGGCTGCGGTTACTATGCAAACTGCGCGCCCGTGTGTCCCGGCCCTCACGGCCCGAACTCCTCCGGGCGGCGAAATCCGCCGGGCCCGTCAGGCTCCGGCAGAACCCGAGAAGTCAGCCACAAGGAGACCGAACCGTGAAGAGCGCCGTGGAGACCCTGAACCCGACCCGGGTTCGGCTCACTGTCGAGGTGCCCTTCGAGGAGCTCAAGGACAGCCTCGACGCGGCGTACAAGAAGATCAACCAGCAGGTCACGGTGAAGGGCTTCCGCAAGGGCAAGATCCCGGCCCGCGTGATCGACCAGCGGTTCGGCCGCGGTGCGGTGCTGGAGGAGGCCGTCAACGACGCGCTGCCCAAGTTCTACACCGAGGCGGTCAACGAGGCGGAGCTGAGCCCGCTGGGCCAGCCCGACGTCGACATCACCGAGCTGAAGGACGGCGAGACGCTGAACTTCACCGCCGAGGTCGACGTCCGCCCGGCCCTCGAGATCCCGGACTACTCCGGCATCGAGGTCGAGGTCGACGCCGTCGAGGTCACCGACGAGGACGTGGAGAAGTCGGTCGAGCAGCTGCGCGAGCGCTTCGCCTCCACCTCCCCGGTCGAGCGTGCCGCCGAGGACGGTGACGTCGTCACCATCGACCTGCAGGCCAAGGTCGACGGCGAGGTGCTGGAGGACGGCATCGCCAACGGTGTCTCGTACACCATCGGCTCCGGTGAGCTGCTGGACGGCATCGACGACGCCGTGAAGGGCCTGTCCGCCGGCGAGGAGGCCACCTTCACCTCCGAGCTGAAGGGTGGCTCCGCCGCGGGCAAGGAGGCCGAGGTCACCGTCAAGGTCACCCAGGTCGCCGCCCGCGAACTGCCCGAGCTGGACGACGAGTTCGCGCAGCTCGCCTCCGAGTTCGACACCCTCGAGGAGCTCAAGGCCGACAGCCGCAAGCGCCTCGCGAACATGAAGCAGTTCGACCAGGCCACCCAGGCCCAGGAGCGCGTCCTGGAGAAGCTGCTCGAACTGGTCGAGGTCCCGGTCCCCGAGAAGCTGCTCGAGGACGAGATCAACACCCGCAAGCACAACCTGGAGCACCACCAGCTCGGCCAGATGGGCCTCACCCTCGACAAGTACCTGGAGATCCAGGGCAAGACCGCCGAGGAGTTCGAGACCGAGACCCGCGAGGCCGCGGTCAAGGGCATCAAGACCCAGTTCGTCCTCGACGAGCTGGTCAAGAAGGAGAACCTCAACGTCAACCAGGAGGAGCTCACCGAGCACCTCATGCGGCGTGCGGCCTCCTCCGGCATGTCCCCCGACCAGTTCGCCCAGGCCGTCGTCGAGGGTGGCCAGGTGCCGCTCCTGGTCGGCGAGGTCGCCCGTGGCAAGGCCCTGGCCGTCGTGGTCGAGGCCGCCACGGTGAAGGACACCAACGGCGAGGTCGTCAACCTGGACGACGAGGAGGAGGAGACCGAGGCCGCCGAGGCGTCGGAGACCTCCGAGGAGAGCACCGAGGGCTGAGCGAGCCCTACGGCGCCTGTGAGGCACGTACAACGGGCCCTGGGGACTGTCCCCGGGGCCCGTTCGCCGTTCCGGGGCGCGTGCCGGCCGAAGGGGCGCGGGACCGTACCGGTGTGCGACTCCGCCGCGTGCGCACGCCCCCCACCGACCCGCAGCACGGCGACAACCGCACCACCCGCCACGAAACCTCGCCCGGCTCCCCGGCGGAGCGCTACGCCCCCGGCGAACACCACCATTCCCGGGATTCCCCGAAGGGACCCTCGCGTTAGGGTCCATGAAAGGCAGAACAAGCAGAACTGAGACGGCCCGGCGCCGTCGTAAGACGAGCAGGTGGATACGTGACGAATCTGATGCCCTCCGCCGCCGGCGAGCCTTCCATCGGTGGTGGCCTCGGCGACCAGGTCTACAACCGGCTGCTCAACGAGCGGATCATCTTCCTCGGCCAGCAGGTTGACGACGACATCGCCAACAAGATCACCGCGCAGATGCTGCTCCTCGCCGCCGATCCGAACAAGGACATCTACCTCTACATCAACAGCCCGGGCGGTTCGGTGACGGCCGGCATGGCGATCTACGACACCATGCAGTACATCCCGAACGACGTGGTCACCATCGCCATGGGCATGGCCGCCTCGATGGGCCAGTTCCTGCTCACCGGCGGCACCGCCGGCAAGCGCTTCGCGCTGCCCCACGCCGACATCATGATGCACCAGGGCTCCGCGGGCCTCGGCGGCACGGTCTCGGACATCAAGATCCAGGCCGAGTACCTGATGCGGACCAAGAAGCGCATGTCGGAGCTGACCGCGCGGCACTCCGGCCAGACGGTCGAGACCATCATCCGCGACGGCGACCGCGACCGCTGGTTCACCCCGGAAGAGGCCAAGGAGTACGGTCTCATTGACGAGATCATCACGCACGCCTCGGGTGTTCCGGGAGGCGGCGGCACCGGTGCCTGACCGGCCCGGCCACGCCACGCACCGCCGAGACACCAGCCCCCCGAACGCCACCAGGACGGTGAACCCCATGAGCAACTTCCCCGGCGCCGCCAGCGGCATGTACGAAGGGCCCCGCCCCGACAGCCGCTACGTCATCCCGCGCTTCGTCGAGCGCACCTCCCAGGGCATCCGCGAGTACGACCCGTACGCGAAGCTCTTCGAGGAGCGCGTGATCTTCCTGGGCGTCCAGATCGACGACGCCTCCGCCAACGACGTCATGGCGCAGCTGCTGTGCCTGGAGTCGATGGACCCCGACCGGGACATCTCGATCTACATCAACAGCCCCGGTGGCGACATGACCGCCCTCACGGCGATCTACGACACGATGCAGTTCGTGAAGCCCGACATCCAGACGGTCTGCATGGGCCAGGCGGCCTCCGCCGCGGCCATCCTGCTGGCCGCCGGTACGCCCGGCAAGCGCATGGCGCTGCCGAACTCCCGCGTGCTGATCCACCAGCCGGCCGGCTCCACCGGCCGCGGCCAGCTCTCCGACCTGGAGATCATCGCCAACGAGTTCACCCGGATGCGCGAGCAGCTGGAGAACATGCTGGCCAAGCACTCGAACCGGCCGATCGAGCAGGTCCGCGAGGACATCGAGCGCGACAAGATCCTCACGGCCGAGGAGGCGCTGGAGTACGGCCTCGTCGACCAGATCATCTCCACCCGCAAGCTGAACAACAGCGCGGTCCGCTGACAGCGGAACCACGCACGTCCGGCCCCTCTTGGCACGGTGCACGCCGAAGTGAACCCTGCCAAGGGGGGCCCGAACACCGGGCCCGGCAAGGTACCGTCGGACATAAGGCAGCACCAGGAGCCGCTGGACTCATAGCGTCCAGGCGTCTCCCAGGCGAAGGGGAAGCACACCGTGGCACGCATCGGTGACGGCGGCGATCTGCTCAAGTGCTCGTTCTGCGGCAAGAGCCAGAAGCAGGTCAAGAAGCTCATCGCAGGGCCCGGTGTGTACATCTGCGACGAGTGCATCGATCTCTGCAACGAGATCATCGAGGAAGAGCTCGCGGAGACCAGCGAGGTGCGCTGGGAGGAGCTTCCCAAGCCGCGCGAGATCTACGAGTTCCTCGAGGGCTACGTGGTCGGCCAGGAGGCGGCCAAGAAGGCGCTCTCCGTCGCGGTGTACAACCACTACAAGCGGGTCCAGGCGGGCGAGAACGGCGGCGCGAGCGGCCGTGACGACGCCATCGAGCTGGCGAAGTCCAACATCCTGCTGCTCGGTCCCACGGGCTCGGGCAAGACGCTGCTCGCGCAGACGCTGGCGCGCATGCTGAACGTCCCGTTCGCGATCGCCGACGCGACGGCGCTGACCGAGGCGGGGTACGTCGGCGAGGACGTCGAGAACATCCTGCTGAAGCTGATCCAGGCGGCGGACTACGACGTCAAGAAGGCCGAGACCGGGATCATCTACATCGACGAGATCGACAAGGTCGCCCGCAAGAGCGAGAACCCGTCGATCACCCGTGACGTCAGCGGCGAGGGCGTCCAGCAGGCCCTGCTGAAGATCCTGGAGGGCACCACGGCCTCGGTCCCGCCGCAGGGCGGCCGCAAGCACCCCCACCAGGAGTTCATCCAGATCGACACGACGAACGTCCTGTTCATCGTGGGCGGTGCGTTCGCGGGCCTGGAGAAGATCATCGAGGCCCGGGCCGGCGCCAAGGGCATCGGCTTCGGCGCGACGATCCTGTCCAAGCGCGAGCTGGAGGCCAAGGACGTCTTCGAGGACGTCATGCCGGAGGACCTGGTCAAGTTCGGCATGATCCCCGAGTTCATCGGCCGCCTGCCCGTGATCACGAGCGTCCACAACCTGGACCGCGAGGCCCTGCTCAAGATCCTGGTCGAGCCCCGCAACGCCCTGGTCAAGCAGTACCAGCGCCTCTTCGAACTCGACGGGGTGGAGCTGGACTTCGAGCGCGAGGCCCTGGAAGCCATCGCCGACCAGGCCATCCTCCGCCAGACCGGCGCCCGCGGCCTGCGCGCCATCATGGAGGAGGTCCTCCAGGGCGTGATGTACGAGGTCCCGTCCCGCAAGGACGTCGCCCGGGTCGTCATCACCGCCGACGTGGTCCTTTCCAACGTCAACCCGACCCTGATCCCGAGGGACGCCCGCGGGCGGGGCTCGGGGGAGCAGAAGACGGCCTGAGCGTCTCAGCGCCGAAGGGCAGGAACCCCACGTGGGGTGCCTGCCCTTCGGTGTTTTCGGTCCAGCTGAGTCCGGATCGAGTCATCGTTCCGGCAATACCTTGAGCTCTCCCCGAGGTCATGATCATATGCGTTCGACTGAGTCGGGCGTGCGTTCGAACGCTTGGCTGTGCAAAACGGGAGGACTCCGAATGACTTTCCAGAGACTGAAGTGCACGGTGGCAGCGGCCGGTGTGGTGGTGGCGGCAGGTGCCCTGCCGGTCCTCGCCGCCTCCCCGGCTAGCGCCACGCAGGGCGCGTGCACCGACTACGTGGCCAAGCATGGATACTTCGCCGGTCCGAAGGTGAAGGAGGCCTGCAGCCACGGGGCGATCAAAACACCCGTCGGCTCCGACTGGGCCAACCCCGCTTGCCTCCTGGGCTTGGCGAAGCTCAACATCAAGAGCTCAGTTTCAGACCCCGCCTGTCTTCGCGCCTGACGGGCACGGCCGACATGTGAAAGGGGTACCCGTCATGTGCTGACGGGTACCCCTCCGCAAGGACTGCAACGGAGATCTCGTGAGCCGGCTAGATCTTCTCGCGCACGTCATTGCGCAGCTTGGCCGCGATCTCTGCGGCATCGTCCACCGAGCCACCCTCGCCCGAGGCGATGGAGGCGACGCTGTACGAAGAGACGATGGCGACGGTGCTGTGGTCGCCCCAGATGCAGATCGGCAACTTAAGGGTCTTCGGCACCCCTGCCTCTGAGGACGCCGAGGCGCTGCTGTCGATCTGAGCCACCTGGCACTTCATGATCCCGTTGAAGTTCGCAGGGTGGACAGTCTCGGGACTGCCGACCAGCTTGCCCTTGGTGTCGGAATCGCCCTGGTCCTTCTCGGACTCCGTCTTGGCCTTGGCGAACATGGCGTCGACAATCGCCTCAGGGTTGTCGATCGTCCCGTACACGCCGCTGAAGCCGAGGCCCTTCATGGCGAGGCCCTTACCGCTCTCGTACTTGGCACTGACCTGCGTGGGGTTCTTCACCCCCCACTTCTCGAAGTCCGAACGGTCGGAGTCGCTGAAATCGGCCGACGAATCCGAGTTGCCGGACTTCTTGTACTCCGTGAGCACCGTCGCCGGAGTGGTCAGCTTGTGCGGGCCGTCGTCCGCGACACCGCTGCTGCTGCCGCCGCTGAGGGCGAAGTACGCACCCACCGCCACGACGGCCACCACGGCCACCGCGCCGATGATCAGGCCCGTCTTCTTCTTGCCCCCGCCCGGCTGCGGAGCCTGCGGCGCGCCGTACGGCTGCTGGCCGTAGGGGCCGGGCGGCTGCGGCACGCCCTGCTGCGGGTAGCCGTAACCCGGCTGCGCCGGCGGCGGGGCCTGCTGGGGATAGCCGTAGCCGGGCTGGGGAGCCTGCGGCTGCTGGCCGTAGGGGCCCGGCTGGCCGTACGGCCCCGGCTGCCCCGGCTGCCCCGGCTGGCCGTACGGCCCCGGCTGCTGGGGCTGCTGGCCGTACGGGCCCGGCTGCTGGGGCTGCTGGCCGTACGGGCCCGGCTGGTTGTTGCTCATCTCTGGGGTTCCTCCCGTTGCGTGTTCCTCGGACGGAATCCTTGCGGAAGGCATCACAGGATGATCCAGCAGGGGCCGCATCGTTACCAAACATGCAAACGACACGGCCCGGTGCCACTCGGGATCCTGGACACCGCTACACGGTGTTGTTCTCGCCCTCGGACAGGCAGGAGAAGATCTCTGTGTTGCCTTCGAACGTGGCGACCTCGTGCCACACCCGGCGGATGCCGCCCGGGTCCGAAGCCGTGGTGTACCAGCTGTCCTCGGTGTCCTGGCCCGAGTACATGTGGTGCCAGCTCCACACGTGGGTGGAGCCGTCCGCCCTCCGTGTCACCAGCCTGACTGCCACATGGTGTCCGTCTGCCGCGGTGTCCTTCACCCAGAGGTAGACGTCCTTGAGGGAGTTCCTGCTCGTGTACGTCTGGTCCCCCCCACCCTTGGCCACGATGTGGATGCCGTCGAGAACCGAGCAGTCTCTCTCTGCGGCGGCAGCAGGGTGAGCGCTGAGTGTACTGAGCATGAGGCCAGCTGCGGCCAACCCTGCTGTGGTCGCCAGACGACGGCGCATGTGAGACTCCCAAGATCCGGACGGTAGTGACTTGAACACGTCAATGATTTGGATCTTTTTAACATACCGACGCTTGTTCGAGTGCTTCACGCGTCTGTGGGCCCTTACAACGTGGGGTAAACGAGTTTCACGGCACCGACGAGGCGCCTCTAAACTGACCCCCGTGACCGAGAACGCTCAGCAGCAGCCACCCGCGCCCGACACCGAACTGCCGACCCAGTACGCGCCGGCCGATGTAGAGGGGCCGCTGTACGAGCGCTGGGTAGAGCGCGGTTACTTCGAGGCGGACGCGAAGAGCGACAAGCCGCCGTACACGATCGTCATCCCGCCGCCGAACGTCACGGGCAGCCTGCACCTCGGGCACGCCTTCGAGCACACCCTCATCGACGCCCTGACCCGCCGCAAGCGCATGCAGGGCTACGAGACGCTGTGGCAGCCCGGCATGGACCACGCCGGCATCGCCACGCAGAACGTCGTGGAGCGGGAGCTCGGCAAGGAGGGCAAGTCCCGGCACGACCTGGGACGGGAAGCCTTCGTCGAGCGGGTCTGGCAGTGGAAGGCCGAGTCCGGCGGGCAGATCTCCGGGCAGATGCGCCGCCTCGGCGACGGTGTCGCCTGGTCGCGTGAGCGCTTCACCATGGACGAGGGCCTGTCCCAGGCCGTCCAGACCATCTTCAAGAAGCTCTACGACGACGAGCTGATCTACCGCGCCGAGCGCATCATCAACTGGTGTCCGCGCTGTCTGACGGCGATCTCGGACATCGAGGTCGAGTACCAGGACGACGACGGCGAGCTGGTCTCCATGCGCTACGGCGACGGGGACGAGTCCATCGTCGTCGCCACCACCCGCGCCGAGACGATGCTCGGTGACACCGCCGTCGCCGTCCACCCCGACGACGAGCGCTACAAGCACCTCGTCGGCAAGCTCATCCGCCTGCCGCTCACCGACCGCTCCATCCCGGTCGTCGCCGACACCCACGTCGACCCCGAGTTCGGCACCGGCGCCGTCAAGGTCACCCCGGCCCACGACCCGAACGACTTCGAGATCGGCCAGCGGCACGACCTGCCGTCCATCACCGTGATGGACGAGCACGCCGTCATCACCGTCCACGGCCCCTTCCAGGGCATGGACCGCCTGGAGGCCCGCTCGGCGATCGTCGCCGCGCTGCGCGCCGAGGGCCGGATCGTCGCCGAGAAGCGGCCGTACGTCCACTCCGTCGGCCACTGCTCGCGCTGCAAGACCACCATCGAGCCGCGCCTGTCCATGCAGTGGTGGGTCAAGGTCGGCCCGCTGGCCAAGGCCGCCGGCGACGCCGTCCGCGACGGCCGCGTCAGGATCCACCCGCAGGAGATGGAGAAGCGGTACTTCGACTGGGTCGACAACCTGCACGACTGGTGCATCTCGCGCCAGCTGTGGTGGGGCCACCGCATCCCCGTCTGGTACGGCCCGAACGGCGAGGTCGTCTGCGTCGGCCCCGACGAGGAGCCGCCGGCCGGCGAGGGCTGGCACCAGGACACCGACGTCCTCGACACCTGGTTCTCCTCCGGCCTGTGGCCGTTCTCCACCCTCGGCTGGCCCGAGCAGACCGAGTCGCTCGCGAAGTTCTACCCGAACTCCGTGCTGGTCACCGGCTACGACATCCTCTTCTTCTGGGTCGCCCGGATGATGATGTTCGGCCTGTACGCGATGGACGGCACCCCGCCGTTCCACACCATCGCCCTGCACGGCATGGTCCGCGACCAGTTCGGCAAGAAGATGTCGAAGTCCTTCGGCAACGCGGTCAACCCGCTGGACTGGATGGACAAGTACGGCTCCGACGCGCTGCGCTTCACCCTGGCCCGCGGCGCCAACCCGGGCGTCGACGTCCCGATCGGCGAGGACTGGGTCCAGGGCTCGCGCAACTTCGCCAACAAGATCTGGAACGCGACCCGCTTCGCGCTGATGAACGGCGCGACGGTCCAGGGCCCGCTCCCGGACCCGTCGAAGATGTCGGCGACCGACCGCTGGATCCTCTCCCGGCTCAACTCGGTGGTCGCCGAGGTCGACGCGTACTACGACGACTTCCAGTTCGCCAAGCTCTCCGACGCCCTCTTCCACTTCGCGTGGGACGAGGTCTTCGACTGGTACGTCGAGCTGTCCAAGACCGTCTTCCAGGCGGGCGGCGAACCGGCCGAGGTCTCCCAGCGCGTCCTCGGCGAGGTCCTGGACGTCACCCTCAAGCTGCTGCACCCGGTCGTCCCGTTCGTCACGGAGACCCTCTGGACGACGCTGACCGGCGGCGAGTCGATCGTCATCGCCGACTGGCCGACCGACAGCGGCTTCCGCGACCAGGCGGCCGAGCAGGAGATCTCCACGCTCCAGTCGGTCATCACCGAGGTCCGCCGCTTCCGCGCCGACCAGGGCCTGCAGCCCGGCCAGCGGGTCCCGGCACGGCTGACGCTCGACGGCACGGCCCTCGCCCCGCACGAGGCGGCCATCCGCCAGCTGCTCCGGCTCCAGCCGGAGGGTGACTCCTTCACCGCCACGGCGACCCTGCCGGTGGCGGGCGCCGAGGTCGCCCTCGACCTCTCCGGCACGATCGACGTCGCCGCGGAGCGCAAGCGCCTCGCGAAGGATCTCGCCGCCGCGGAGAAGGAGAAGGCCCAGGCCACGGCCAAGCTCGGGAACGAGGCGTTCCTGGCCAAGGCCCCGGAGAACGTGGTGGACAAGATCCGCACGCGGCTGGCCAAGGCGGACGAGGACATCGCCCGCATCACCGCCCAGCTGGAGAAGCTGCCGCAGGCGTGAGTCACTCACGCCGGGGAGCGTCAAACGTTTGACGTGGCCGAAGGCCCCGGTGCCGTTGAGGCGCCGGGGCCTTCGCGCGCCCCGAAGGGGTGCGGGGAAGTGCGCGAGAAGCGATCGACGGCCCGCGCCCCCAAGCATCGGCCCGCCCCCGCAAGCGATCGGCGGCCCGCACCCGTACAGGATCACCAGCCACCCCTTCCCCGGCCGCCCCAAGCCCCCGCACCCTTTGTCACTCCCGCTCCGTAGACTGGGTGCCGTGAGCGAAGCGCCCGGCACCAGCGACACCCCCGACCCCCTCGACTCCTTCGACGAGATCATCGAGGCCGAGACCACCCGCGACCCCGACCTCGCGGTCATCGAGGCCGGCAGCCGCACCCTGCGCACCCAGGGCGGCCCGCCGCAGGCCGACGTCCCCGCGCGCCCCGAGGACCCGGAGGTCGACAAGGCGCTGCGCGAGGTCGAGGCGGAGCTGGCGACCCGCTGGGGCGAGACGAAGCTGGAGCCCTCGGTCAGCCGCATCGCCGCGCTGATGGACGTACTCGGCGAGCCCCAGCGCTCGTACCCCTCGATCCACATCACGGGCACGAACGGCAAGACCTCCACCGCCCGCATGATCGAGGCCCTGCTCGGTGCCTTCGAGCTGCGCACCGGCCGTTACACCAGCCCGCACGTGCAGTCGATCACCGAGCGGATCAGCCTGGACGGCGGCCCGATCTCCGCCGAGCGGTTCGTCGAGACGTACCAGGACATCAAGCCGTACGTGGAGATGGTCGACGGACAGCAGGAGTACCGGCTGTCCTTCTTCGAGGTGCTCACCGGCATGGCGTACGCGGCCTTCGCGGACGCCCCCGTGGACGTCGCCGTCGTCGAGGTCGGCATGGGCGGCTCCTGGGACGCCACGAACGTGATCGACGGCGACGTCGCCGTCGTGACCCCCATCGACCTCGACCACACCGACCGGCTCGGCGAGACGCCCGCACAGATCGCCGGCGAGAAGAGCGGCATCATCAAGCAGGACGCGACCGTGATCCTGGCCCAGCAGCCGGTGGACGCGGCGCAGGTGCTGCTGAAGAAGGCCGTCGAGGTGGACGCCACCGTGGCCCGCGAGGGCCTGGAGTTCGGAGTCGTCGCCCGGCAGGTCGCCGTCGGCGGGCAGCTGCTCACACTGCGCGGCCTCGGCGGCGAGTACCCCGAGGTCTACCTGCCGCTGCACGGCGCCCACCAGGCGCACAACGCGGCCGTCGCGCTCGCCGCCGTGGAGGCGTTCTTCGGCGTCGGCGCGCAGCGCGCCGAGCCGCTGGACATCGACACCGTGCGCAAGGCCTTCGCGGCCGTGTCGTCCCCGGGGCGGCTGGAGGTCGTACGGCGCTCTCCCACCGTCGTCCTGGACGCCGCGCACAACCCGGCCGGCGCGGAGGCCACCGCCGAGGCCGTGCGGGAGGCGTTCGACTTCACCCGGCTGATCGGGGTCGTCGGCGCGAGCGGTGACAAGAACGTGCGCGGGGTGCTGGAGGCCTTCGAGCCGATCTTCGCCGAGGTCGTCGTCACACAGAACTCCAGCCATCGCGCCATGGACGCGGACGAGCTGGCCGCGATCGCCGTCGAGGTGTTCGGCGACGAGCGGGTGCAGGTCGAGCCGCGGCTGCCGGACGCCCTGGAGGCCGCGATCACGCTGGCCGAGGAGGAGGGCGAGTTCGCCGGCGGCGGCGTGCTGGTCACCGGTTCGGTCATCACGGTCGGCGAGGCCCGGCTGCTGCTGGGGAAGGGCTGAGACTGAGGATGCGTACGCTCTGTGCATCGACGCTGATCGGCGAGTTCTTCGTCATCGGTTTCGCCGGGCTCGTCGCGATGAAGGACCCGGCCCTGTCCGCCTCCACGGTGTGGCTGGTCAGCGGCATCGCCATGCTGCTGTGCGTGCTGCTGTGCGGCATGGTGACCCGGCCCGGCGGAGTGGCCCTCGGCTGGGCGCTGCAGATCGCCCTGATCGCGTCCGGGATCTTCGTCCCCACCATGTTCTTCATGGGTGCGGTGTTCGCGGCGCTGTGGTGGGCGTCGGTGCACTTCGGGCGAAAGGTGGACGAGGCGAAGGCGAGATTCGCCGCGCAGGCCCAGTCCTCCTCCTCCACGGCTGACGCTGCGTAACAAGGGCGCCGACACGCCCTGTAACCTCGTCCCACCGCACCCGCAAGTCGTGTAAGGAGCCCCTCGTGAGCCAGCGCACCCTCGTCCTCCTCAAGCCCGACGCCGTCCGTCGAGGCCTGACCGGCGAGATCATCAGCCGTATCGAGCGCAAGGCCGGCTGGCAGATCACCGCGCTGGAGCTGCGCACCCTGGACCACGACACGCTGGAGCAGCACTACGGCGAGCACAAGGGCAAGCCGTTCTACGAGCCGCTGGTGGAGTTCATGTCCTCCGGTCCGGTCGTGGCGATGATCGTCGAGGGTGAGCGGGTCATCGAGGGCCTGCGCGCGCTGGCCGGCCCGACCGACCCGATCGCCGCCGCGCCCGGTTCGATCCGCGGTGACTACGGCGTGATCGTGCGCGAGAACCTGATCCACGCCTCCGACTCCGAGGAGTCCGCCGAGCGCGAGGTGAAGATCTTCTTCCCGGGTCGGGCGTAACGCCTCCGGCCGCGGCGGAGGGTCCGGGGCGCGCCCCCGGACCTCGGTTTTTCTGGCATGGGTACCGGCGATCGAGGGAACGAGCCTCCCCGAACGCCCGTCTCCACAAGCGGGGCGGCACGCCATCTGGTGACAATGGCGGAGACCCTCGCGCAGTGTTCGTGCAGGCGCGTTTACGATGGAAGCCTTCACGTCACAGCACCCGCCTCGCCGACCTGACATGCCCTCAAAAGCTCGGGAAGGCCAGATGAATCCGGATGGGGAACTCAATGTCGTTCATCGGCCGTGACATGGCTGTCGACCTCGGGACCGCCAACACGCTGGTGTACGTCAGGGGTCGCGGGATCGTACTGAACGAGCCGTCCGTCGTGGCGATCAACACCAACACGGGTGGGATCCTCGCGGTCGGTGCCGAAGCGAAGAAGATGATCGGCCGGACGCCGGGCAACATCGTCGCCGTCCGCCCGCTGAAGGACGGCGTGATCGCCGACTTCGAGATCACCGAGCGGATGCTCCGCTACTTCATCCTGAAGATCCACAAGCGGCGGTATCTGGCCCGGCCGCGGGTCGTCGTCTGCGTGCCCTCCGGCATCACGGGCGTCGAGCGCCGTGCGGTCATCGAGGCGTCCTCCCAGGCAGGCGCCCGCCAGGTGCACATCATCGAGGAGCCCATGGCCGCCGCCATCGGCTCCGGTCTGCCGGTCCACGAGGCCACGGGCAACATGGTGGTGGACATCGGCGGCGGCACCACGGAGGTCGCGGTCATCTCCCTCGGCGGCATCGTCACCGCCCAGTCCATCCGCGTCGCCGGCGACGAACTGGACAACGCGATCATCCAGTACATCAAGAAGGAGTACAGCCTCCTGCTGGGTGAGCGCACGGCCGAGCAGATCAAGATCACCATCGGTTCGGCGTACGAACTCGACACCGACGAGCACACCGAAGTGCGCGGCCGGGACCTGGTGTCCGGGCTGCCGAAGACCGTCGTCATCTCGGCGGCCGAGGTCCGCAAGGCGATCGAGGAACCGGTCAACGCGATCGTGGACGCGGTGAAGACCACCCTCGACAAGTGCCCGCCGGAGCTGTCCGGCGACATCATGGACCGCGGAATCGTTCTGACCGGCGGCGGAGCCCTGCTGCGCGGGCTCGACGAGCGGCTGCGGCGGGAGACCGGCATGCCGATCCACATCGCCGAGGACCCGCTGGACAGCGTCGCGCTCGGCTCCGGCAAGTGCGTCGAGGAGTTCGAGGCGCTGCAGCAGGTACTGGACGCCCAGCCGCGCAGATGACGTAACTCTTCGATTCCGCCGTACGAGACGTTCTCCTCTCGTGCGGCGGATCGTTGATATAGAGGCATAAGCTCCCGCAAATGGGCCTCTTGGGTTGCGTCGTCACACGCGCGTTTTCCAGGGGTCCGACGAATTCCTACTTGAGGAAGGGCACGGCCGCCGCACGTGAGGGACACGAAAGAGAGCCGGCTGCTCCTGGTCCTGCTGGTCGCCATCGCGTTCGCGCTGATCACGGTGGACATCCGGGGAGGCCGGAACTCCCCGGTCGACGGTGCCCGGCACGCCGCCGCCGCGGTGTTCGGCCCGGTCGAGAACGGGTTGTCCTCCGCGGTCGACCCGGTCGGCAACGCCGTCTCCGCGGTCCGTGACTCCGGCAGCCGGCACGACCGGCTCGCCACGCTGGAGAAGGAGAACGCGGCCCTCAAGGCCAAGCTCGGCAGCGACGACCGCAACCGCAGCCGCCTCAAGCAGCTGGACAGACTGCTGAAGATCGCCGGCGAGGGGCAGTACGGCATCAAGGGCGCCCAGGTCATCGCCATAGGCTCGGCCCAGGGCTTCTCCTGGACCATCACCATCGACGCCGGCGCCAACGACGGCATCCAGCGGGACATGACCGTCCTGAACGGCGACGGCCTGGTCGGCCGGGTCACCACCGTCGGTCCCAGCACCTCCACCGTGCTGCTGGCCAACGACCCCGACTTCACCGTCGGCACCCGCATGGAGGCGGGCGACGAACTGGGCTTCGCCTCCGGACAGGGCGACCGCCCGCTGCGCGTGGAACTGCTCAACGGCAAGGCGGAGGTGAAGAAGGGCGACCGGCTCGTCACGTTCGGATCGCAGGCCGACAAGCCGTTCGTGCCCGGCGTCCCGGTCGGCGTGGTCTCCCGCGTGGACCCCTCCGGCGGCGGCCTGACCCGCACCCTCTACGTCACCCCGTACGTCAGCTTCACCAAGCTCGACATCGTCGGCGTGGTCGTACAGGCGCCGAAGAAGGACCCGCGGGACACCGTGCTCCCGGCCCAGCCGAAACCGGTCCCGACACCGACGGTGACCGTCACCGTCACCCCGTCGGCCGACGCCCCCGCCACCGACGAACAGCAGTAGGAGCCGAATCCCATGCGTGTCAACCGGATCCTGCTCTCCACCGCGCTGGTCGTCGTGGCCCTGGTCGTCCAGGTGAGCGTCCTCGCCCGGCTGCACCTGCCCGGTGCCGTCCCCGACCTGCTGCTGCTCACCGTTCTCGGCCTGGCGATGGTGTACGGCCATGTCGGCGGCGCCCTCGTCGGCTTCGGCGCCGGCCTGCTCGCCGACCTGGCCCCGCCCGCCGACCACGCGGCCGGCCGGTACGCGCTCGTGCTGTGCGTCATCGGCTACCTCGCCGGGCTCATCCGGCCGGAGAACGGCAGACTGAAGTCCGCGACCGGCCCGATGGCCGTCGTGGTCGCCGCCGCCATCGGCTCCACCCTGCTCTACGCCGGGGTGGGCGCCCTGGTCGGCGACACCGCCGCCCGCCATGTCGGCCTGTCCGGGCTGCTGTTCTCGGCCGCCCTGTACGACCTGCTGCTCGCCCCGTTCGTGGTACCCGGCGTGATGTGGCTGGCCCGCCACTCCGACAACGACCCGCTCACCGAGAGCGGGCCCACCGCCAAGGCCGGGGACATCTCCTCCGGCTGGCTCTCCTCCGGCACCGGCCTGCGCATCGGCAGCCAGCGCGGCGGACTCGGGGCGCTGAAGGCCAAGGCGCGTACCCGCTCCGCCAAGGTCGGCCGCATCAAGGGGGTCAAGCGGCTGTGAGCGGCGGCGAGTTCCACCCCGGCGAGTTCACCCGAACGGGTCAGCGTCCCCGGAACGCGGGTGCACAGGCTGGTCGTTCATCATTCGTACGCGCACGGGCGGTTCGCACACACGCCCGCCGCGCCCGGACGTTCGCACACTGAGAGGGGGAGACAGCCGCAGTGACCAACATCCCCGAGACCGGTCGGACCCCACGCGTCCAGACCCGGCTCGTCGTGATCCAGATCCTCGTCCTCTCCCTCCTCGGCACGCTCGGCGGCCGGTTGTGGTACCTGCAGATCCGCGAGGGCGCCGATTACCAGAAGGAGGCCTCCGGCAACCACGTCCAGCAGGTCGTCGACCCCGCCGTGCGCGGCGACATCCTGGACGCCCGCGGTGTGCCCCTCGCGGACAACGAGACCCGCCTGGTCGTCTCCGCCTCCCGCACCGACCTGCTGAAGCAGAAGGACGACGGCAAGGCAGTCCTCACCAAGCTGGCCGGCGTCCTCGGCATGAGCCCCAAGGAGGTCATGCAGAAGGTCCGGCTGTGCGACGCCAAGACCCCCCAGCCCTGCTGGAACGGCTCGCCGTACCAGCCGATCCCCATCACCGACGAGGCCACGGCCAGGCAGGCCCTGCAGATCCGCGAGCGCTCCGAGGACTTCCCCGGCATCACCGCCGAGCCCGAGGCCGTCCGCCGCTACCCGGGCCCCGGCAAGTCCAACACCGCGCAGGTGCTCGGCTATCTCTCGCCCGTCACCGACGACGAGATCCAGAAGGCCAAGGACACCGACTCGCCCTACCTGCGCTCCGACATGGTCGGCCGCTCCGGCCTGGAGCGGACCTACGACAAGGTGCTGCGCGGCAAGGCCGGCGTCACCCGCTACGAGGTGGACAACCTCGGCCGGGTCATCGGCAAGGCCAGGTCGGACGCGGCCGAGCCCGGTTCCAACCTGGTCACCAGCATCGACTCCCGCGTCCAGCGGGTCGCCGAGTACGAACTGGACAAGGCCATGAAGGCCGCCCGCAAGCAGTTCGACAAGATCACCGGCACCAACTACAAGGCCGACTCGGGCGCCGTCGTGGTGATGGAGGCCAAGACCGGCCGGATCGTCGCCATGGCCTCCGCGCCGACGTACGACCCGAACGTCTGGGTCGGCGGCATCTCCGGCAAGGACTACAAGGCCCTCACCGGCAAGGACTCGGACTACCCCCTGCTCAACCGGGCCATACAGGGCCAGGCCGCACCCGGCTCGACGTTCAAGGTGGTCTCCACGGCCGCCGCGGTCGAGGCCGGCTACGACTTCGACGGCCGCTACCCCTGCACCAGCTCCTACTCGGTCGGCGGCCAGGTCTTCAAGAACTTCGAGGGCGAGAGCTTCGGCCCCATCCCGCTGGGCCGGGCGCTGGAGGTCTCCTGCGACACCGTCTTCTACTACCTGGCCGACAGGGAGTGGAAGAAGGACGGCGGCATCAACCCCAAGAAGGGCCAGCCGAAGGACTACTTCTACAAGGCCGCCCACCAGTTCGGCCTCGGCAGCGAGACCGGCATCGACCTGCCCAACGAGGTCACCGGCCGTGTGCCCGACCGCCAGTGGAAGCTGAACTACTGGAAGGCCAACAAGGACGCCTGGTGCAAGACCGGCAAGAAGGACGGCTCCTACGTCGAGAAGATCGCCTACGAGAACTGCCTCGAAGGCAACAAGATGCGCGAAGGTGACTCGATCAACTACTCCATCGGCCAGGGCGACACGCTCGTCACGCCGATCCAGGAGGCCGTGATCTACGGCGCCGTCGCCAACGGCGGCACGATGTACCAGCCGACCATCGGCAAGGCGATCATCAGCCCCGACGGCAGGAGCGTGCAGGAGATCAAGCCGAAGAAGCGCGGAAAGCTCCCGGTCAGCCAGGCCACCCTCAGAGGCATGAATGACGCCTTCGCCGGCGTCATCACCCGCGGTACGGCGGCCTGGAAGTTCGGCGGCTGGCCCCAGGACAAGATCCCGCTGCACGCCAAGACCGGTACCGCCGAGGTCTACGGCAAGCAGACCACGTCCTGGCTGGCCACCTACTCCAAGGACTACACGGTGATCATGACGATCGCCCAGGCCGGTACGGGTTCCGGAGCCTCCGGCGAGGCCGTGCGCAACATCTACAGCGCGCTCTACGGCGTCCAGGCCGACGGCTCCATCGAGAACAAGAAGGCGCTGCTGCCCGAGCCGCAGAAGGGCCTGCCCAAGGTCCGCACGGACGGCACCATCGCCGCCCCCAAGATCACCGGCGACCCGGCCAAGGAAGCCGAGGCCGCCCAGAAGAACAACCCCACCAACGGCGACGACCAGCAGCCCGCGGGGACCACGCCCTCGCCCACCACGGGCAACCGCGACACCCGCAGACGGCCGCGCAGGCGGAGGAGCCGGAGGACGCCTTCATGACCGGCACGAACAGCTTCTCCGTCTCCGGTTACGGCCCCGCGCGGGCCGGCTGGACCAGGATCTTCGCCCGCGACTCGCTCGCCCGCCGGCTGGACTGGCCGATGCTGTTCGCGGCCACCGCCCTGTCCCTGCTGGGCTCCCTGCTGGTGTACTCGGCGACCCGCAACCGCACCGAGCTGAACCAGGGCGACCCGTACTTCTTCCTGGTCCGGCACCTGATGAACCTCGGCATCGGGGTCGCCCTGATGATCGGCACGGTCTGGCTCGGCCACCGCGCCCTGCGCAACGCCGTGCCGATCCTCTACGGCCTGTCGGTGCTCCTCGCCCTGGTGGTCCTCACCCCGCTCGGCGCGACGATCAACGGCCAGCGCAACTGGCTGGTCATCGGCGGCTTCTCGCTCCAGCCCGCCGAGTTCCTCAAGGTCACGATCATCCTGGGCATGGCCATGATGCTGGCCGCCCGGGTGGACGCGGGCGACAAGCCGTACCCCGACCACCGCACGGTGTTCCAGTCCCTGTGCCTGGCCGCCGTACCGATCCTCATCCTGCTGCTCATGCCCGACCTCGGCTCGGTGCTGGCCATGGTGGCGATCATCCTGGGCGTCCTGCTCGCCTCCGGCGCCTCCAACCGCTGGGTCTTCGGCCTGCTCACGGCCGGCGTGATCGGCTGCATCGCGATCTGGCAGCTGCACATCCTGGACGAGTACCAGATCAACCGGTTCGCCGCCTTCGCCAACCCGGACCTGGACCCGGCCGGCGTGGGCTACAACACCAACCAGGCTCGCATCGCCATCGGCTCCGGCGGACTCACCGGAGCCGGCCTCTTCCACGGCTCGCAGACCACCGGTCAGTTCGTACCCGAGCAGCAGACCGACTTCGTCTTCACGGTCGCGGGGGAGGAGCTGGGCTTCGTCGGCGCCGGCTTCATCGTCTTCCTGATCGGCGTCGTCCTGTGGCGCGCCTGCCGGATAGCACGTGACTCCACCGAGCTGTACGGGACGACCGTCGCCGCCGGGATCGTCGCCTGGTTCGCCTTCCAGTCCTTCGAGAACATCGGCATGACCCTCGGCATCATGCCGGTCACCGGCCTGCCCCTGCCGTTCGTGTCGTACGGCGGCTCGTCGATGTTCGCGGTATGGGTCGCGGTGGGCCTGCTCCAGTCGATCAAGGTGCAGCGCCCGATGTCGGCCTAGGACAGCGGACGCCCTCTGCCATATCGCCGCCCCGGACACTAGATTCGGGGCATGGCGGAGGCGAAACGCGAGATCGAGCGCAAGTACGAATCCGACGACAGCGGGCTGCCCGACCTGACCGGCGCCGGCGGCGTGGCCGCCGTCCTCGACAAGGGCCTGGTCGACCTGGACGCCACCTACTACGACACCGCCGACGAACGCCTGACCGCCGCCTCGCTCACGCTGCGCCGCCGCACCGGCGGCGCGGACGCAGGCTGGCATCTGAAGTTCCCGGTCGCCCCCGGAGTCCGCGACGAGATCAGGGCCCCGCTGTCCGACACCGTCCCCGAGGACATCGCCGCCCTCGTCCGCTCCCGCGTCCGGGACACCGAGCTGATCCCCCTGGTCCGGCTGCGCTCCTCCCGCGACGTGCGGCACCTGGTCGACGCCGAGGGCACCCTGCTGGCCGAGGCGAGCCTCGACACCGTGACCGCCGAGCGGCTCACCGGCAAGAGGCGGGCCGCCCAGTGGACCGAGATCGAGGTGGAACTGGCCGACGGCGGCGACCCGGCCGTCCTCGACCAGCTGGAGAAGCGGCTGCGCAAGGCGGGCGTACGCCCCGCCGCCTCGCCGTCGAAACTGGCCCGCGCCCTGGAACTGACGGCCGGCCGCCGCCGCGGCGGCAAGACCGGCCCCCCGCCGCCGGTGACCGCCGGCGACCACGTCCTCGCCTATCTCCGCACCCAGCGGGACACCCTGGTCGAGCTGGACCCCGCCGTCCGCCGCGGACTCCCCGACGCCGTACACCGCATGCGGGTCGCCACCCGCCGCGCCCGCAGCACCCTGCGCACCTTCGGCACCGTCCTGGACCGCACCGTCACCGACCCCCTCGGCGCCGAGCTGAAGTGGCTCGCGGCCGAGCTGGGCACCGACCGCGACCAGGAGGTGCTGGCCGACCGCCTGAAAACCGCCCTCGACGCACTCCCGCCCGCCCTGGTCACCGGCCCCGTCCCCGAGCGGCTCACCGCCTGGGCCGACGCCCGGCACCGCAGCGCCCACGCCCACCTGACCGGTGTCCTGGACTCCCGCCGCTACCTGACCCTGCTGGACACCCTGGACGCCCTCCTCGCGGACCCGCCACTGCGCAAGGCGGCCGGGAGGAAACCGGGGAAGGTGCTCGGCAAGGCCGTGGGCAAGGACGAGAAGAAGCTCGCGGCCGTCCTGGAACACGCGCTGGAGCTGCCACCGGGCCAGGACCGCGATCTCGCCCTGCACGAGGCCCGCAAGAAGGCCAAGCGCACCCGCTACGCCGCCGAGGCCGCCACCGCGGCCCTGGGCGCCCCCGCCCGCGCCCTCACCGCGGGCATGAAGTCCCTCACCACCCTCCTCGGCGACCACCAGGACGGCGTCATGGCCCGCCGCACCCTCCTGGAGCTCGCTGCGGTGGCTCACGCGGCAGGTGAGAGCGCGTTCACCTACGGCGTGCTGTACGGCAGGGAGGAGGCGCGAGCGGCGGCCACGGAGGCGGAGCTGCCCGCACGGTGGAGGAAGATCAGGTCCGGGGCGGCCGGCTGAGCATCCGGCTGGGCGTTCGGGACAGGCCGCCGGGCGGGTTACGCTTGATGGTCACCCCGCCCCCAGCCTCCGGCCGGGGGTACCCCCCAGTCAGCTCATGAAGGTTCGCGAGATGCCTGTCGAGTCGGTTTTCCCGCAGCTCGAAGCTCTGCTCCCGCACGTGCAGAAGCCGATCCAGTACGTCGGCGGCGAGCTCAACTCCACGGTCAAGCCGTGGGACGAGTGCGACGTCCGCTGGGCGCTCATGTACCCGGACGCGTACGAGGTCGGCCTGCCCAACCAGGGCGTGATGATCCTCTACGAGGTCCTCAACGAGCAGGAGGGCGTCCTCGCCGAGCGCACCTACAGCGTGTGGCCGGACCTGGAGGCGCTGATGCGCGAGCACGGCGTCCCCCAGTTCACGGTGGACAGCCACCGCCCGGTGAAGGCGTTCGACGTGTTCGGCCTCAGCTTCTCCACGGAGCTGGGCTACACGAACATGCTCACCGCCCTGGACCTGGCCGGTATCCCGCTGGAGTCCAAGGACCGCACCGAGGACGACCCGATCGTCCTGGCCGGCGGCCACGCGGCCTTCAACCCGGAGCCGATCGCCGACTTCATCGACGCGGCCGTGATCGGCGACGGCGAGCAGGCCGTCCTCGACATGACCCGGATCATCCGCGAGTGGAAGGCGGAGGGCCGCCCGGGAGGCCGCGAGGAGGTCCTCTTCCGCCTCGCGAAGACCGGCGGGGTCTACATCCCGGCGTTCTACGACGTCGAGTACCTCCCCGACGGCCGCATCGCCCGCGTGGTCCCCAACAAGTCCGGCGTCCCGTGGCGCGTGTCCAAGCACACGGTCATGGACCTGGACGAGTGGCCGTACCCCAAGCAGCCCCTCGTGCCGCTCGCCGAGACGGTCCACGAGCGCATGTCCGTGGAGATCTTCCGCGGCTGCACCCGCGGCTGCCGCTTCTGCCAGGCCGGCATGATCACCCGCCCGGTCCGCGAGCGCTCCATCACGGGCATCGGCGAGATGGTCGACAAGGGCCTGAAGGCGACGGGCTTCGAGGAGGTAGGCCTGCTGTCCCTCTCCTCGGCGGACCACTCGGAGATCGGCGACATCGCCAAGGGCCTGGCGGACCGCTACGAGGACGACAAGATCGGCCTCTCCCTCCCGTCCACCCGTGTCGACGCCTTCAACATCGACCTGGCGAACGAGCTGACCCGCAACGGCCGCCGCTCCGGTCTGACCTTCGCCCCCGAGGGCGGCTCCGAGCGCATCCGCAAGGTCATCAACAAGATGGTCTCGGAGGACGACCTGATCCGCACGGTCGCCACGGCGTACGGCAACGGCTGGCGCCAGGTGAAGCTGTACTTCATGTGCGGCCTGCCCACGGAGACCGACGACGACGTCCTCCAGATCGCCGACATGGCGACGAAGGTCATCGCCAAGGGCCGCGAGGTCTCCCGCTCGAACGACATCCGCTGCACGGTCTCGATCGGCGGCTTCGTCCCCAAGCCCCATACCCCCTTCCAGTGGGCCCCGCAGCTCTCCGCGGAGGAGACGGACGCCCGCCTGGAGAAGCTGCGCGACAAGATCCGCGGCGACAAGAAGTACGGCCGCTCCATCGGCTTCCGCTACCACGACGGCAAGCCGGGAATCGTGGAAGGCCTCCTGTCGCGGGGCGACCGCCGCATCGGCGCCGTCATCCGCGCGGTCTACGACGACGGCGGCCGCTTCGACGGCTGGCGCGAGCACTTCTCCTACGACCGCTGGATGGCCTGCGCGGACAAGGCGCTGGCCCCCTACGGCGTGGACGTCGACTGGTACACCACCCGCGAGCGCACCTACGAGGAGGTCCTCCCCTGGGACCACCTCGACTCCGGCCTGGACAAGGACTGGCTCTGGGAGGACTGGCAGGACGCCCTCGACGAGACGGAGGTCGAGGACTGCCGCTGGACCCCGTGCTTCGACTGCGGCGTATGCCCGCAGATGGACACCCACATCCAGATCGGCCCGACCGGGAAGAAGCTCCTGCCGCTGACAGTCAAGAACGCGGGTCCGGCGCCGGCTGCGAGTGGGCACTCGCACTGAGGTGGGCGAGCGCTCGATCGGGTGATCGAGGGCGAGGCGGCTGCGGCGCTGTCTGAGTTCGCTCGTGCCTCGTCCTCGCTCTATGGTGTCGGCGGCGTGCTCCCGGAGAGCAGCGCCTGCGGCCGTCGGTCGAGTAGCGCGGCGCTCGTGCGAGCACTCGGCCGGCAATGTCCCGTGAGGACGATGCGGACGGCGCCACGATCTTCGCGGTGGTCAACCAGGCGCCGGGCTGGAGGCGGTGGCAGGGGCCGCGGTGAGCGGCCCCTGCCGGCTGGTGGGGAGCGGTCAGCCGTTGATCATGTCTCTGGTCTGGGCGTAGACCGTCGCGTCGGTGAGCAGGCCGGTGTGGGTGAGGCAGGCGGTCTTGGTGTTGGCGGCGCCGGACAGGGAAACGGAGCTGTCGGGGTTGATCACCGTGTCGCAGGGCGACCACCAGGTGGCGTAACGGGGTGAGCCCGGTGTCTCGTCGCCGGAGTTGAGGGCGGCGAGGAAGCCGGAGCCGATGCGCATCTCGGTGCAGGAGGTGTCGAGGCAGCTGTTGGCGCTGTCGGTGCCGTGGTTCGGTCCTCCCAGTGACACCCAGGCGTCGACCTTGGAGGCTCCGCCGAGGTTCTTGAGGTAGTAGCGCGAGGAGAGCCCTCCCATGGAGTGGCTGACGATGTCGACCTTGGTGGCGCCGGTGGCGGCGAGGAGACGGTCGACTTCGGCGGACAGCTGCTGGGCGGTCGTGGCATTGGACTGATGCCAGTCGTAGGACCACTGGTCGAGGTACGAGGACGGCCAGCCGTCGGTTCCGAAACGGCCCGCCATGGTGTTCCAGTTGCCGGCGTCACCGGTGTAACCGTGCACAAAGAGGACGGGATTGCTGGTCGAGTCGAAGGTCGAGCTGTTCGACGCCTGGGCGGGGAGGGAGGCGTGTACGGCGAGAAGGGCGGCGGCCACGGCGACGGCTGCGCCGGCAAGGGTTTTGTTCACGACGGACTCCCGGGTGGGGTTCGGGACAGCGCTCGACGGCGCGTTCTGGCGAAGGACAGCGCTGGGGCGTTTCCCGGGTCGCGGGAGCTCCTGCCTAGGGGCGTGCGGCGGCATGCCGGGGGGCCGTTCGCCGTGGCCGCACGGGGGAGAGGACACCGGTGTCATCGAGGGTGGCGTGAGCGTACTGACCGGTAGGTATCAGTGGTCAAGAGGCGTGCGCGGAAATGTTTCCACCCGGCCGGTCCTCGGCGCGGCGCGTCCTGCGCGCCCTGTGGAGCGGCCACAGGGCGGCCGTCGGGTCCTACGGAATGAACAAGTCGGCCAGGTAGGTCGGTTCGGTCTCTATCTCGGCGTACCGCCCCGTCTCCTTCGACCAGGCGACGTTCCCGGCGGTGAGCGCGTGGAAGTCCCTGACGCAGAGCAGTGCCTCGTCGACGTCGTCGGCGAGGCCGGAACGCGTCAGCCGTTCGGGCAGGACCTGTTCGAGATCGAGGATGCGCTGGACGTATCCGGCCTGCATCACGGCCACTCGCTCCACCGCCTCCTGGAGGCTGCACCGGTGATGATGGCAGATCACCGTGACGGCGTTGAACGCATAGTCATGCGCGAGTTCTTTGGGTAGCGAGTAGAGGTCGTTGATGCAGGCGTTCGCGTAGATCACCGCCTCTCGCATGTCCGCAAAGGCCGGGTTCGCATGCAGTTGGTCGGACAGGTCGACACCGGTACCGATTTCCATCAGGTCCAGAACGGCGTCGAACGCGAACGAGGCGCGGCGGTGGGCGAGATATTGCTGCAGGCCGGGTACGCGCCCTTCCTCACGATGAATCATGTCGGCCCGGTAGCTGTCGAAATACCACAGCAGGTGCGGGATGAATCGTCGCTGCCATGCGGAGGAACGGACAGCCGTCGTGCGGCGCCACAGATCGGCCAGGGAGCGCGCCAGTCGCCCGGCCGCAACGGTTCCGTCGAAGACGGCGAACAGTGGCCCGAACGCCTCCCGCCACCGCTCGGGCTGGTAACCGCGCACCGGGTCGTCGTCGAACTGGTCGTCCAACTGGAAGAGCCACGCGTTCCACTGGGTGATCAGCGTCAGCGCCTCCTGCTCAGCGTTCGGGCACAGCCATGCGGTAAGCCGGTCCACACGAGTGCGCTGCACATGCCGACGCGCCTCCTCGGTGGGCACCAGGCCGAACTCGTCCAGCCATGCCTCAGCCGCCGCAGCAGCCTCCTGGAGTTCCGGATTGAGCGCTGCCGGTACGGGTATGTAGAGGTCCGGAATCCGGAAATTGTCCATTCGTCAGCTCGCTTCTCGGTAATCCTCTGCCTCGCGACATCCAGTGACACCGGCGTAAATTACCCTGCGGAGAAGCACAACGGCCGGGCAATTCGGTGGTCCGCTCATACGAGGTCCCGGCGACAGCGGCCTGTTGGGAACAGGCGGGGTCAGGGCAGGGTCAGCTGCGGTGGCCGGGCCGGTTCAGACGAGCCAGGAGCAGAGCGACGTCGTCGCCCAGGCCGTGAGCCTTCTGCGTACCGTCGAGGAGGTCGTCGACAACCCTCTCCAGGTCCGCAGTGGGAGCGCCTCGCAGACCTCGGAGAAACCTCTCGGTGCCCTGGTCGATGTCCTTGTTCACGGCTTCGAGCAGGCCGTCGGTGGTCAGCGCGAGCACGCTGCCCGGAGCGATGCGAAGGCGGGTGGTGGGGTACCGCTGCTCCCGGTCGATTCCCAGAGGGAGGCCGCCGGGGACCTCCAGGAGTCGCGGCGGTTTGCGGGGCGTGATCAGCGCTGGGGCCGGATGACCGGCCCGGCACACCCGGAGCGTTCCGTCGAAGGGGTTGAGCGCCATGTAGCAGCATGTGGCGAACAGGGCCGAGTCCGGGTCGGTGTTCAGCTCGGCCAGCAGGCGGTTGGTGCGTTCCAGGACGGCCGCGGGCGGGTGTCCTTCGTTCGCGTAGGCGTGCACGGCGGTACGCAGCCGCCCCATGAGAGACGCGGCGTGAACGCTGTGTCCCTGCACGTCTCCTATGACCAGAGCCACGCCACCGTCGGGCAGGCTGATGGCGTCGTACCAGTCGCCACCGATCCACATGCCGGAGGTGGCAGCCTGGTAGCGGGCGGCGATGGTCACACCCGGCACGGTGAGCGGCCCGCGCGGCAGCATGCCACGCTGGAGCTCGGTGGCGAGTGCGTGTTCCGACTCGTACATGCCGGCTCGCTCCAGTGACTGGGCGAGCAGTCCCATGGCGGCGACCAGGAGGGCCCGCTCCTCGGTCAGGAACTCCTGCGGCTCGGGGAAACTGACGAGGCAGGAACTGGCGCGGCCGCGCGAGTCCGTGAGCGGCACCGCCGCCCACGCCTGTGGGGCCGACTGCGCGAGCGGTGCCAGGTGCGGATGATCGGTGATCAGTTCGTCCGCGGAGCGGACGAGAACGGGCGCTCTCCGGACGAGTGACTCCTCCACGAGGGCGCGGGCCGTGGCGTCGAGGACTCGAAGAGAGTCCTCCTTCTGCTCGTCGTCGGCGCACGAGGCGACGACGGTCAACCGGTTCCCTTCCGGGGCGATCACCGCCAGTGCGTCCGCTCCGAAGGTACGCAATCCTGCTTGTGCGGCGGTCATGATGTCCCTGACCGTCACCGCGGCGGCCAGAGCCGAGGTCAGCTCCCGCATCCAGCGGTCACGGGTGGCGCGCTCGTACAGCCGACGCTTCTCCGCCTCGTGGCGTTCATGGACGGCCGTGGTGTCCATGACCACTCCGACCATGCGGGCCGGCAGCCCGTCAGCGCCGGGCAGGACGCGGCCCCGGGCTTCCAGGGACCTGAGCCGGCCGTCGTCGGAGGTGACGCGGTACTCGATCTGGTAGTTGCCGCAGGACTCCGCTATCAGACCCAAGGCATCGCGCACATCGGCCAGATCGGACTCGTGCACGGTGGCCAGGAAGCTCGAGATGTCCGACGGGCCGTTCTCGGGCAGGCCGTGCAGCGCGAGGGTGAGGGGATCGCAGCTCACCTCGCCCGTGGCGATCTCCCAGCAGTAGAAGCCCGCCTGCACGATGCTCGCGCTGGCCTGGAATGCGCCGGAATCGAACTCATCTTCCCGGAGCACGGCAGTGCGCACCGATCCGACGTCTTCCACTAGATCTCCCTGCCGCGGCGTGAACTACTTCCCTCTGAGGGGTCAACGGTGCTCAACCGAATCGGCCACGAACTGTGGTGAGCGGCCGACGGAAACCAGCCAGTATGGCGACTTGAGACCTACGGGACTGGGACACCAACCCCTCCAATAGGTGACGGGGGTTTCGCAGCTGAATGCGCTCCCGCTCTTCCAGGGAAGATCGCCTGAACGACCCGACTGTGGCCGGATCGTGCGCATGGTAGTGACTTTCCGGATCTTGCGCCAGATGCCCCACTCGGCAGACTACGTCTGCCAGCCACGCGAAGAGTTTCACCACAACCGCGCGCCCACCACCGGCCGTCAAGCACGCTCAACGGCTGAACGGACAGCCGTTGGCGGAGGTGGGCCGGGACGAGGCGGTGGCTGTGCCGGCCTCGTGTGTCGGCACCGCTGGCGTCTCGTGCCGGGCCCCGGAAGTGCTCAGCGCTCGTCTGCGAAGCGGAGTGGGTCTTTGCCTCCGGCTTGTGCATGACCAGCATCGCCATTGAGCCCCCCCTTTTCCCTTGCAGGAAGAGGGCTCGCCGGCGTGTGACCAACCGGTACCGCGCCCGCCATCCGCCCGACGGGGTGGAAGGCCTGTCCGGGAACTCGCTACCGGCCCAGGACCGGCGTGCGCGCTCAGCGTGCCGGTGACGGTGCGGAAGAGGGCGTCGGGAGGGGGCTGATACCTGGTTCGAAGTGCGTGCGGAGATAGATGCGGGTGCGGTTCGGGGCGTACTCGTGTGCGTACAAGCTGGTGCACTTGTCGTCTGAGGTGTCGTACGGATCGGTGGTGAGGACGCCCGGAGTGCCGGCGGGCTCGTCGTCGGTGCCGGGGCAGACGTCGCCGTACCGCATGCCGTCCTTGAAGGTCTCAGGTTCCGGCAGCCCGAAGTGGGCGAAATCCGACGGAGGTGTGTCGGGCTGGGCCGCCGTCGGCGTCAGCCACTTGCCGGTCGGATGGTGTTTCTCCAGATAGGCCTCGGCCTCGGACCTCGTCAGGGTGAAGGTGAGGAGGCCGGTGTCGAAGCGGGACGTGACCTTGTAGGCGGCCTGAGCGGACCGGGCTGTGGCCGGGACGTCGAGACCCATGTGCTCGCTCATCCACTCGGGCCTGATCCCCTCGGCCCACCGCGTGTCCGCCCCCCTGTCGGCCGGCCGGTCACCGCCGCCGCCTAGGAGCGATCCCGCGGCGACCACGGCGCCGGTCACGGTCAGCGCGGCGGTGGTCACGCCTGCCACGAGCCACTTTCGTTGGCGACCACGGCTGCTGCCGCCGTCCCCGACGGGGCCCTCGGGAGTCCTGCAGGGGGAGAAGTCGTTCACCGGACCGCCGTCCTGCCCGTCTCCCTGCCGGTTGTGCGGCCCTGCTGCTGCTCCCGGCCGGGGTCCATGCGTCCGTCCCTGCTTTCGTCGGGACCCGGTAGTGGGTCGTTGTTGGGCTGTGAAGAGCCGAGATCGTAGTGCCGGACACCGCTGCTGCCCGCCATGTCGAACTCCTGGGCGAGCCCGGTCCGGTGCAGCTTCGCCATCTGTCCGTCCGGGATGTCCAGTGGGCCGATGGTGACCCCCTTGCCTTCGTCCCAGTTGTACCGGTCCCAGACGTTCGCCTGGTAGTCGATGCCGATCTTCGCGTTGCCGTGGCCGTCGGGAACCGCCGTGACCACACCGGTCACGTTGCTGTTGGCGCCACCCACTGCGTAGAACCAGTTCTCGTCGAGTTCCTTGGTGAAGTAGAAGTTCGTGTCGCGCTTCGCCTCCACCGGGAAGGCCACCGGCTTGCCGCCGTTCTTTCGAAACTCTTTGAGAGCCTGCTCGCGCCAGGCGTCCTGGTTGAGCCGCACCGTGTCGTCGACGTACGTCTTGAACGCGGGGACATCCGTCATCATCTTGTCCACGGGCAGGCCCATGGGGGTGCCGCTGTTACTCAGATAGTGCGCCATGTTCCGGGATGCGTCCGTCATGCCTTTCCAGTCGGCGCCCTCTGTGAGCAACTCCATCTTGCGCTTGGTGGCCCACTCGTCGAATCCGGGTGACTCCGATCCGTGCCGCCCTGCCCCGGCGTCGGCCGCGACCTGTGGCATGGTGGGGCTCAGTACGCCGGCCCCCATCAGGTCGTCCTTCTTCGCGAGCCAGAGGCGAGCCCGCGCCTCGGGGCTCAGCGATTCCCACAGGCGCTTCAGCTCTGCCCGCTGCTTTTCGTCGGCGTCGCGGCCCAGCGCGGCCAGCTCCTCCGCCCGGGGTAGTTGTTCCTCGTCGAGGGAGGTGTACTTGGCGTGCCCGGCGTTGTGCGGATCGTTGCCGTGGCTCTTGCGCAGTGCACGTACCGCCGCAGCGTCGACCTCGGCAGCGTGCTGGACGATTCCGGTGAGTGTGTCGGCGTACCACTGGATGTAGTCCTTGGTCCGCTGGCTCGGGCCGTCCGGAGTGCACATCGCTTCCACCACCCGGACTGTGCCGCCCGGCCCGTCCGATATGAGGAGAGCGGGATCCGGAGGATCATGGGCGGGATTGCCCTTGCGTGCCGCGTCGGTGAGGCTCTTGGCCTGCTTCTGGTAGGTCGTCAACTCCGTATGTGCGTCGGCGAGCACGGCGGCGATGCTCTCCGCCTCGGTCTGGAGGTCAGTGAATTCCTTGGCCGTCTTGCGTACGAACTCACGTGTGACGTCCGCGTTGACGCCCTTCCAGCGGGCGCCTTCGGATTTCTTGACCAGGCCGTCCCGCGCATCGTCGGCCAGTTCGGCCAGGTCACCGGCCATCGCCTTCCAGTCGGACACCGCCGTGCCCAGCTTGGTGAGGTCCAGAGACATGAGGTCGGAGTAGGTGAAGTCTCCCATTACTTCCCTTACTCGAAGTACTCGTTCAGTGCCGAGACGGGTACCGGTCCGGCACGGCCACTGAGGTCCGCGGCGATGCGTGCGTCATCGCGTGCGTGCAGCTTCTTGCTGTAGTCGAGGTGATCGGAGATGTGGGCACACGCCTGGAGAACGTGCTTGACCTGTGAGGTCCAGATCTCAACGGTCGATTCGAGTTCCGAACCGAGCCCGAGGTGGTGGCTCTTGAGCGCGGCGGCGGCCTGCATGGTGGATCCCGAAGCATCGCTTCCGGAGCCCGCAGCCGCGATGTCTGCCTTCTTGCTCAGTTCGCCGTGGAGGATGAACGCCTCATGGCCGACGGCCCCCAGGTCGTCCTGGTGCACGACGAGATCGGCGGGGCCGGACCCACTGGATCCGGCCTGGTTCAGCCGCATCCGCGTTCGTTGGCCGGCTGCCGCTGCTGCCTTGGCCCTCTCCCACTCTTCCCACGCCATGGGACCCCCGTCCTCTGGTCGACCAGACACTGACACTTGGCCAGCGCACCACCGAAGGTACCAACTCTGCCGAAGGCGCTTCAGTTTGTTCGCGTTGCCTGCCGACTCAGCACCGCGCAGGCCGGCAGGGACGGGTACGTGCAAGTGGCCTGCCACAGGCAGGCCACCACAGCTCGTGATGGGCAGGGCCGTTCACGGGCAGGTTTGCGGCTCGGGCCCAGTTGCAGCGCGGTTCTCCGGGGTCTGGGGTGGGTGCAGGGTCCGTCCGGTGCCGATGATCTTCTCGTACGGGCGGTGAGGTGTTCGAGGGCGCGCTGGGCCTGTCCGTTCTGCGGCGAGTTGTCTTGCTCACGCAGGGGGCCGTTGCTAAGCCTTGGGCACTCGACGCTAGGGAGCACGCTGTGCATCAAAAGCCCCCTCTTCCCGTTCCTCCGCGTTCACGTGTCCGGGCATTCCTCTGCGCCGTCGCGGCCATCGCCCTGGTGACGCTCACCGCTGCGACAAGTCCCCCCGACACGGACACCCGGACGGCGGCGGACCCGGCAGCCGTGGTCCGCGAGTGGAACGCCATCGCCACCGACACGATCACGACCAGCCTCGGCCCACGCCCCTCCGGGCAGGCAGCGATCTGGGAGGGGTTCGTCTCCGTCGCCGTGTACAACGCCGTGGTGGGGATCGAAGGCCGCTACGCCCTGTACAAATGGCACGAGCGCGGTCCGGCCAAGGCATCCTCCGCAGCGGCCGCCGCCACTGCGGCCCACGACGTGCTGCTCACCTACTTCCCGGCCTTCAAGGAGCGGCTCGACACCGCGTACGCGGACTCGCTCGCCGCTCTTCCGGCCGGTCAGGCCAGGGACCGGGGCGTGGACTACGGAAAGCGCGCCGCCGCCCGCATCATCGAACTCCGGGAAGGGGACGGCAGGTTCGCGGACGTTCCTTTCACCGCTTCCCCCGCACCGGGGGTCTGGCGGCCCACTCCGCCCGCGTTCCAGCCCTTCATCGACACCTGGCTCGCCAGGCTCCGTCCCCTCCTGCTCGCTTCCCCGCAGCAGTTCCGCCCCGGCGAACCCCCCGCCCTCTCCTCGGCCGCTTACGCCAAGGACGTCCAGGAGCTGAAGGTCATGGGCGCGAAGACCGGCTCGGGCAGGAGCGCGCAGCAGACCGAGACCGCCCTCTTCTTCAGCGGCAACCTGGTCGTACAGGTCCAGACAGCCGTACGGGACCATGCCGCCCGGCACCGGCTCGGCATCGCCGAGACGGCCCGGCTGTTCGCCGCGGTGAACGCGTCGGCGACCGACGCCGTCGTCACCGCGTGGGACGCCAAGCTCCACTACGGCACCTGGCGGCCGATCACCGCCATCCGCCTCGCCGACACCGACGGCAATCCCGCGACGACGGCTGACCCGGCCTGGGAGCCGCTGCTCCTCACTCCGCCACACCCGGACTACATCGCCGGCCACACGACCGTCGCCGCGGCCGTGGCACGCGCCATGAGCGGCGTTCTCGGCACCTCGCACATCGACCTCCACGTCCCCTCCGAGGCCACCGGCAACACGCGGTTCTACGGGTCCGCCGACGACCTCAACCGGGACGTCGTCGACGCCCGTGTGTGGGGCGGCGTCCACTCCCGCACGGCGGACGTGGTCGGCTGCCGGGCCGGCACCCGGCTGGCCGCATGGGCGCTGGAGCACTACTTCCAGCCGGTCGCCAAGGACGGTACCCAGCCGTCCCCGCCGGGCAGATCCGCCGAGCCGAAGTGCGGCGAGGACACCGACTGAACCACAGAACCGAAGTGGACCCGGCGTCCAGCCGGGGACGCGTCATGCCCCCCAGCAGCAGGCTGCACCGGCGTCTGGTAGCGCTGCTCTCCGAGACCGCGGGCCGAGTGTGGGGGACGGTCAGGAACGCGGGGCCCGCGCCGGGCATGTGGCTGGGCCGGCGGCGGACGGTGCTTTGCGGCACCGTCCGCCGGCGTCACCTGGTTCTCCCGGCGGACCCGGCGGCTTCCGCCAGGCCGGCTTCGGCTGGTTGGTCTCGGCCAAGCGGCTGAACTCCGTGGCGCGTCGGGGATCTGTCGCCGCGGCGGCTGAAATGCTTGGCCGATGACACCCGGGACAGGCGCTGCCGACAGTTCGGCAGGGGCGCGTTCGGTCCTGTGGACCCTCGCGGCCGGGCAGTTCCTGATGGCGCTCGACAGCTCCGTGATGAACGTGTCCATCGCAACCGTGGCCGATGATGTGGGCACGACGGTGACCGGGATCCAGGGCGCCATCACGGCCTATACGCTCGTGATGGCGATGTTCATGATCCCGGGCGGCAAGGTCGGGGCGCTGATCGGCCGCAGACGCGCGTTCATGATCGGTTGCTGCATTTACGCGGGCGGCTCCCTCACCACGGCGCTTGCGCCGAATCTGCCCGTGCTGCTGCTCGGCTGGTCATTCCTGGAGGGCATCGGGGCGGCGCTCATCCTGCCCGCGATCGTGGCGCTCGTGGCCGGCAACTTCACCGCGGAACGGCGTCCCGCCGCTTACGGACTCGTCGCGGCCGCGGGTGCCGTGGCGATCGCACTCGGGCCACTGATTGGGGGTTTCGCCACGACCTACCTCTCCTGGCGCTGGGTTTTCGCCGGTGAGGTACTGGTGGTCATCGGCATTCTGGCGTTCGCCCGCCGCATTGCCGACGTCGTGGGCGGCAAACGTCCGCACCTCGATCTCATCGGCACGCTGCTGTGCGCCCTGGGGCTCGGCCTTTTCGTCTACGGCGTGCTCCGCTCGGACGAATGGGGCTGGTTCCGGCCGAAACCCCATGCGCCCGCGTGGCTGGGATTCTCGCTGGTCGTCTGGCTGATGTTGGCGGGCCTGCTTCTGGTGTGGCTCTTCCTCCGCTGGCAGGTCCGTCTCGTGCAGCGGCACAGAGAGCCGCTCATCGACCCGGCCCTGCTGCAGAACAAGCAGCTCACCGGGGGCCTGACCATGTTCTTCTTCCAGTACCTCGTTCTGATGGGCGTGTTCTTCGTCGTACCGCTCTATCTGTCGGTCGCCCTGGGCCTGTCCGCGCTCAGGACGGGCGCATGGCTGCTGCCCCTGTCGCTGACCATGCTGGCAGCCGCGACCCTGATCCCACGCTTCTTCCCGGACGTCTCACCGAGGCGGGTGGTGCGGCTCGGGATCCTCGCGTTGCTCGCCGGTGCGGTGGCCCTGATGGCCGCGCTGGACGCGGGCGCCGGAGCGGAGATCGTCACCGTCCCCCTTCTGCTGGTCGGCCTCGGCATGGGCGCGCTCGCGTCCCAGCTCGGGTCCGTCACCGTCTCGTCGGTGCCGGACGAGCAGAGTGCGGAAGTCGGCGGCATCCAGAACGCCGCCACCAACCTCGGCTCCTCGATGGGCGCGGCGCTGGCCGGATCGATCCTGATCGCCGTGCTCGCGTCTTCCTTCCTGACCAGTGTCGAGCAGAATCCGGCGATCCCGGCCGAGGTCAAGAGCCAGGCCGCCGTCGAACTTCAGAGCGGCGTGACGTTCCTGTCGGACGCCGGGCTCAAGGCTGCTCTCGACGCGGCGGGCACGAACGAGGAGGTTGCCCGGGCCGCGCTGAAGGCGAACGCCGACGCCCGGCTGGCCGGCCTGCGCGCCGCGCTCGCGATCCTCGCGTTCGCCTCCGTGCTGGCGCTGTTCTTCACGTCAAGGATCCCGAGGACGCAGCCCCGCTCGACGCAGTCCCGCTCGGCGTAGCCCGCCCGCAGGAGTGGCCGCTCGGGGCCGGCCCGGGCGGCCTGAGGTGTCATTCCCCCGTTGTCCGGCCGTCCGCCGGGGGCAGGTGGTCGTCCAGCCAGTCGAAGACGCGCTGCTCGAACAGTGCGCGGCCCATCGGTTCGCAGTGCAGATGGGCGCCCTCCTCCTCGGTGAAGCGGACCAGGTGCTTCGGGCTGGGCAGGGCGTCGTACAACTCGCGGGAGCCGCCCGGCCAGAAGTGTTCGCCGTCCGGGTCGGTGATGAGCAGGGGGGTGGTGATCCGGTCGGCGACGGGTGTGACGTCGTACCGGGAGACCTCCGTCAGCAGGTCGAACGGCGAGTCGATGCCGTACGGCTTGGCCCGCCAGCGCCACTGCGCGGCCAGGGCCGGATCCTGGCGCAGGCCCTCTGTGATGAAGCCGTCGAAGGCGGCGCGGTCGCCGGACTCCCACAGGGCGCGCAGGTCGGGACCGAGGTTGTGCCACCAGCTGTCCGCCACCCGGACCACCCCCGGGTCGGCGACCGCGGCGGCGATCCGGTGCTCGAAGGCGAGGGCCCGCGGAACCCAGTACCCGGCCTGGCTGATGCCGGCCAGGGCGAGCCGCCGGGGGGCGACGTCGGGGCGGGCCAGGAGGAAGTCGACGACCGGGGTGATCACGTTCTCCCAGTCGGGCCGGAAGGTCACTCCCCGCTCGAAGAGCATCGACTGCTGGCCCGGGCCGTCGAAGAGCAGGACGCGGTAGCCGCGGGCCACCGCCGGGGCGCCGATCAGCGTCCAGGCGGCGCTGATCGGGCCGTCACTGCCGTTGTTGACGATCAGCGTGGACTGCGGGCCGGACCCGCCCGGCGGGCCGACCAGGTACCCGGGCAGGGATGCGTCCTCGTAAGGAATGGACACGGGCTCGGCGGGCGGGTCCCAGGCCGCGAGGAAGCGGTCGAAGCAGGCGCGGTGCTCGGGAAACACCTCGGCCAGCTGCTTCCCGGGATCGGCGGCCGCGTCCACGCCCACCAGCGCGGTGCCGAAATACCCGGCGGCGCGCAGCCAGCCGTCCCGCGCGCTCACCGTCCGCCCCTCGGCCGCGGCGCGCTCGGCCCGCTCCCGGACCCCGCGGGCCAGCTCCGCCCAGGCCGTGTACCAGGCCTGGCCGTCCCCGTCCGCCACGGCGGAGGCGGTGGCCAGCACCTCGCCCACGTCGGCGCCCTGCCGCCAGGCCGAGCCCAGGGCGAGCCGGATCTCGTAGTCGAACTGGACGTTGTCGTTGAAGCGGTACGTCATGGCGGCTCCCGGACAGACGACGGCGGCATCCCCCGCGTGCCCGGACCGCATCTCCACGGTAGGAGGGCCGCGGGCCGGGCGCACAGCGGACGGCGTGCGGCCCGCGGCGGACGGCAGCACGATGGAGGAGGAGGGGGGCGGCCGTGGCACGCATCCGACGGGAGACCTCTCATGGCTCAGCAGACGGAGAGGAAGGCCCCGACCGAGAAGCCTGCCGGTGCGGGCAGTGTGTTCTTCTCGTTCGCGCCCTGGATCATCTTCGGGGTGGTCGCCAGCCCCAGTACGTGGAAGTACGCCGCGCTCGCCGCACTGGTCGCCGCGATCGTCCTGTCCGGGAAGGACATCGCCCGGCGCAGGTTCTACCTCCTCGACATGGTGGGCATCGTGTTCTTCGCGGTGATCACGGTCCTCGGGCTCGCCCTGGACCGCTCGCAGCTCCTGTGGCTGGAGACCTACGCCCAGGTCATCTCCAACGGAGTCATCGCCGTGGTCGCGCTGGGCTCGCTGCTCAAGGACCCCTTCACCGCGCAGTACGCGCGGCAGCAGACACCGCGCGAGTTCTGGGACTCGCCCGTCTTCCTGCACATCAACCGGGTGCTGACCGCCGCGTGGGGCGCGGTCTTCGTCCTCATGGCCCTGTCGACATGGGTGGCCATCCGCGTCCCGTCCCTGGACGACTGGCTCAACTGGGTCGTCCCGGTGGTCCTGCTGGTCGCGGTCGTGAAGTTCACCGAGCGCTATCCCGAGGCCTACAAGGCGCGTGTGACGTAGTGCATCCGTACGGGGGTGCGGAGCGTCTATGCGGGCATGGAGCTCGACAAACCACCCGCGCAGCCGCAGCAACCCGGGGGCTGCCTCGTCGTCGCCGTCCGCCTACCGGTGCGGATCGTCGTCCTGGTGCTGGTCGTGCCGGTGCGGATGGTCTGGGACGCGCTCGTCGTCACCGGGCGGTTTCTCCGGGACACCGTGCTCCGGCCGCTCGGGCGGGCACTGCTGTGGGCCGGCAGGGCCGTGTTCGTCTGGCCGTTCGTGGGCCTGTGGCGGTACGTCCTGGTCCCCGCCGGCAGGGTGCTCGCCTGGCTCGGCACCGTCCTCGTCGTCGTGCCGGCCGGGTGGCTGTACCGGTACGTCCTCACCCCCGCCGGACACGCCCTCGCCTGGCTGGCGCGCGGGGCGGGCGCCGGGTTCGGTCGGGTGTACGCGCGCGTGCTCACCCCGGTCGGGCATGCGCTGACCTGGCTGCTGAAGGGCGCCGGCGCGGTGCTGGCCGCCGTCGGGTTCGGTGTGTACACCACCGTCGCCTGGCTGACGCGGTACCTGCTCGTCGTGCCCGCCCGGTGGCTGTACACCTGGCTCCTCGCGCCCGTCGGCCGGGCCGTCGCCTGGTGCGTACGGGGACTCGGGTGGCTGCTGGGCGTGCTCGGCACCGGCGCCGGTCTCGCCCTGTACTGGACGGCACGCGTCCTGCTCGTGCTGCCCGCGCTCGCGCTGTGGCGCTGGGTGCTGGCGCCCGTCGGCCGGTTCCTCGCGGTCGTCGCGCACGAGGTCGGCGACGCGCTCGGACACGCCTGGCGGGTCGCCGGGCGGATCTCGCGGGCCGTCGGGCGGGCGCTCGGGACCCTCTTCCGGTGGATCTTCGTGGAGCCGGTGCGCTGGGTGTACCGGAGCATCCTCACCCCGGTCGGGCACGTCGTACGGGACGCCGTCCTGCGGCCCGTCGCCGACGGCGTGCGCGCGGTGGGCCGGGTCTCGCGCGAGGCGCTCGCCTCGGCGCGCGACACCGTGCGGCAGGCCCGCGCCGACGTGCGGCGCATGCTGTTCGGCGAGGCCCGGCAGCCGGTGCCGGCGGACCGGCGGGAACCTCCGGGGCGCGACACACGTACTCTTGGTAGGAGTACGACCGCTCTCACGAAGGACTGAACGACACTGGGCAAGCGACAGCCCGAAGGCCCGCCGCCCGCACCCGCGGTGCAGCGCATCCGACTGCGCTACACCAAGCGCGGCCGCCTGAGGTTCACCAGCCACCGAGACTTCCAGCGCGCCTTCGAGCGGGCGCTGCGCCGCGCCGAGGTGCCCATGGCGTACTCGGCGGGGTTCACGCCGCACCCGAAGGTGTCGTACGCCAATGCCGCACCCACCGGCACGGGCAGTGAGGCGGAGTACCTGGAGATCGCGCTCACCGAACCGCGCGACCCCGAGACCCTGCGCGTCCTCCTCGACGAGTCGCTGCCCGCCGGGCTCGACGTCATCGAGGCGGTCGAGGCACGGACCTCGGGCCTCGCCGACCGGCTGACGGCCTCCGTGTGGGAGCTGCGGCTGGACGGGGTCGACCCGGCCGACGCCCGGCGCGCGGTCGAGGCCTTCACCGGGGCCGGCAGCGTCGAGGTGCAGCGCATGACCAAGAACGGCGTCCGCACCTTCGACGCCCGCCCGGCCGTGGTGAGCCTGGAGACGCACGGTTCGCCGGCTGATAGGCCGACCGACCAGCCCTGTGCGATACTGCGGCTGGTTGTTCGGCACGTGACGCCTGCCGTACGACCCGACGACGTCCTGTCCGGTCTCCGCGCCGTGGCCGACCTGGCGCCGCCGGTCCCCGCAGCGGTGACCAGGCTGGCGCAGGGGCTGTTCGATGAAGAGACCGGCACGGTGACCGACCCGCTCGCGCCCGACCGCGAGGCTGCCGGGGGCCTGACGGCCCAGCCGGCCGCCGCCGCGACGGCGCCGGACGGTCCCGCGTAGGGACGGACGTCGTAGCGCCGCCCTCGTACTCGGGAGCCACCTGGGTCGGGCAGCGCACCGACCAGAAGACTTTCGCCAGGCCGTACCGACAAGGCGTACGGAACCGGCGAGACAGGACACAGAGTGCTCCCGTGCGGCGCCCGCGCCCCGGACGGCGGCCATCGCGCATCGCGCGGGCCGCGGACGTCAACGGCGGACGGTCCCCTGGGACCGGAGCCGGACCAGGTGCGGCGCCCGGGAGCCTGACGGGAGAAACGCCCGCATGCTCGAGCCGACCGAACCCACCGAGGGTTCCGAACTCAACACGCCCAGCGACACCCTGCCGCCGCGCAGGCGTCGTCGTGCCGCCTCCCGCCCGGCGGGTCCGCCCGCCGCGGCCGCGGAGGCGCCCGCCGAGGTCACCGTGCCGGCCATACCGGCCGCCGACGCCGACGAGGTCGCCGAAGTGACCGAGGACGCCGAGACCACCGAAGCCACGGAGGCCGCCGAGGTCGCCGAGGCCGAGGGCACCGAAGAGGCCGCCGCGCCCGCCGCGCGTCCGCGTCGCCGTGCCGCCCGCCGTGCGTCGGCGCCCGCCGGGTCGCCGGCGTCCGCCGAGGCCGCCGAGACCGTGGTTCCGGCCGCGTCCGCCGAAGAGCCGGAGAAGACCGCCGTGGCGGAGGCCGGCGCGGTCGTCACCGGCGAGGAGGCCGCCCCGCGCCGCACCCGGCGCCGGGCCACGCGCAGCGTTTCCGCGCCGACTGCTGCCGAGACCGCTGCCGCCGAGACCGGTGCCGCTGCCGAGGCCGCCGCGACGGAGGCGCCTGCCGCCACGGGGGCCGCCGCTCCCGCGCCCGCCGCCGAGGAGGCCGCGCCCGCCGCGCGTCCGCGTCGCCGTGCCGCCCGCCGTGCGTCGGCGCCCACCGGGTCGCCGGCGTCCGCCGAGGCCGCCGAGACCGTGGTCCCGGCCGCCGCGCCCGCTCCGGTGGCCGAAGCCGCGGAGGCCGCCGCTCCGGCGCCGGCCGCCGAGACCGAAGAGCCCGCAGCCCCCGCGCGTCCGCGCCGCCGTGCCGCTCGCCGTGCGTCGGCGCCCGCCGGGTCGCCGGCGTCCGCCGAGGCCGCCGAGACCGTCGTGCCGGCCGCGTCCGCCGGTGCGCCGCAGGCCGCCGAGGGGGCTCCCGCCGCCGTTGCGGAGCCGGAGCAGGCTGCCGTGGCCGAGGAGGCTCCGGCCGCTGTGGAGCCGGAGGCCGCCGCCGAGGAGGCCGCCCCGCGTCGTACGCGCCGCCGGGCCACCCGCCGGGTGTCCGCGCCCGCCGGTGAGCCCGCGGCCGCTGAGGCCCAGGAGGCTCCCGCCGCCGCTGCGGCTGCCGTGCCGGAGGCCGCCGAGGGGGCTCCCGCCGCCGTTGCGGAGCCGGAGCAGGCTGCCGTGGCCGAGGAGGCTCCGGCCGCTGTGGAGCCGGAGGCCGCCGCCGAGGAGGCCGCTCCCCGTCGTACGCGCCGCCGTGCCACCCGCCGGGTGTCCGCGCCCGTCACCGAGGAAGCCGGGGCCGCCGAGGCCGGCCGGCAGGAGGAGGCCGCGGTGACCACCCCCACCCCGGAGGAGACCGCGCACACCACCGAGCCGGCCGCCGCCGCACAGGCGCCGCAGGCCGCCGAGTCCGAGGCAGGGGCCCCGCGCCGGTCCCGCCGCCGGGTCGTCCGCGCCGCGTCCGGGTTCGCCGAGCCCGCCCGCGCGGCCCGGCCCGCCGCCGCGGAGGCCGCCGAGGCCGATGCCCCGCGCCGCCCCGCCCGCCCCGCCGTCGCCGTCTTCCAGCCGCCGGTCTTCACCGAGCCCAAGTTCCAGACCCCGGAGCGGGCCGCTGCCGAGGCCGCTGCCGAGACCGCCGAGGTGGAGGAGCCCGAGGAGTACGCGGAGGAGCGCGTCGAGACCGGCACCCGCCGGCGCCGGCGCCGCCGTGCTGCCGCCGAGGAGACCCGCCCGGTCGAGGCCGCCGCCGAGGAAGAGGAGGAGGCCGAGGAGGCCCCCGAATCGGCCGAGGACCTCGCCGAGGGCGAGGAGGGCGACGAGACCGAGGGCGCCGAGGGCTTCGAGGAGTCCGGTTCGCGCCGCCGGCGCCGCCGTGGCGGACGCCGTCGCCGGCGCGGTGACGCGGCCGAGGGCGAGTCCGGCGAGGGCATGGACGCCGACGCCGAGGAGCTGGCCGCCGAGCAGGCCGAGCAGGACGCCGAGGACACCGCCGAGCAGGAGGAAGAGGACGCCGAGGAGGGCCGCTCCGAGGAGGGCGGTGCTTCCAGCACCAGCAGCCGCCGGCGTCGTCGCCGCCGGCGCCGGGCCGGTGACACCGCCGCCGACGCCGAGCCGTCCGCCGACGACCCGGAGCGCACGGTCGTCAAGGTCCGCGAGCCGCGCAAGCCCAGCGAGCCGTCCGACGAGGTGCAGTCCATCAAGGGCTCGACCCGTCTGGAGGCCAAGAAGCAGCGCCGCCGGGAAGGCCGTGAGCAGGGCCGCCGACGCGTTCCGATCATCACCGAGGCCGAGTTCCTGGCCCGGCGCGAGGCCGTCGAGCGCGTCATGGTCGTCCGGCAGAACGGCGACCGCACGCAGATCGGCGTCCTGGAGGACGGGGTGCTCGTCGAGCACTACGTCAACAAGGAGCAGTCGACCTCGTACGTCGGCAACGTCTACCTCGGCAAGGTGCAGAACGTCCTGCCGTCGATGGAGGCCGCCTTCATCGACATCGGCAAGGGCCGCAACGCCGTCCTGTACGCCGGCGAGGTCAACTTCGAGGCGCTCGGCATGGCCAACGGGCCGCGGCGCATCGAGGCCGCGCTGAAGTCCGGCCAGTCGGTCCTCGTGCAGGTCACGAAGGACCCGATCGGGCACAAGGGCGCGCGTCTGACCAGCCAGGTCTCCCTGCCGGGCCGCTACCTCGTGTACGTCCCCGAGGGCTCGATGACCGGCATCAGCCGCAAGCTGCCCGACACCGAGCGGGCCCGGCTGAAGACCATCCTCAAGAAGATCGTCCCCGAGGACGCGGGCGTCATCGTGCGCACCGCCGCCGAGGGCGCGAGCGAGGACGAGCTGCGCCGCGACGTCGAAAGGCTCCAGGCGCAGTGGGAGGACATCCAGAAGAAGGCCAAGAACGGCGGCAGCGCGCCGACGCTGCTGTACGGCGAGCCGGACATGACCGTCCGGGTCGTGCGCGACATCTTCAACGAGGACTTCTCCAAGGTCATCGTCAGCGGTGACGAAGCCTGGCAGACGATCCACGGCTACGTCGCGCACGTCGCCCCGGACCTGGCCGGCCGGCTGTCGCGGTGGACGAGCGAGGTCGACGTCTTCGCCACCTACCGGATCGACGAGCAGCTCGCCAAGGCGCTGGACCGCAAGGTCTGGCTGCCCAGTGGCGGTTCGCTGGTGATCGACCGGACCGAGGCGATGGTCGTCATCGACGTCAACACCGGCAAGTTCACCGGCCAGGGCGGCAACCTGGAGGAGACGGTCACCAGGAACAACCTGGAGGCGGCCGAGGAGATCGTGCGCCAGCTGCGGCTGCGCGACCTCGGCGGCATCATCGTGATCGACTTCATCGACATGGTCCTGGAGTCCAACCGGGACCTGGTGCTGCGCCGCCTGCTGGAGTGCCTGGGCCGCGACCGTACGAAGCACCAGGTGGCCGAGGTGACCTCGCTGGGCCTGGTGCAGATGACCCGCAAGCGGGTCGGCCAGGGCCTGCTGGAGTCCTTCTCCGAGACCTGCGTCCACTGCAACGGCCGCGGTGTCATCGTCCACCTGGACCAGGCCACCGCGAACGGTGGCGGCGGCAAGCGCAAGAAGCGCGGCGGCCGGGGCGAGGCCCCGGAGCCCGTGCACGAGCACGTGCACGAGACCGCCGCCGTGGCCGTGGAGACCGGCGAGGCCGTCGAGCCCGAGGTGGAGACCGCCGCGGAGGTGGCCGCCGAGGCCGCCGAGCCGGTGGCCCTGCCGGCGCCCGAGTTCGCGCCGGACGAGGAGCTGTACAGCAGCGTCGCCGAGGCGGAGGCGGCGGCCGGCCGTGGCCGTACGCGGCGCCGGGCGAGCCGCCGGGCGTCCGCTCCGGCGGGCGCGCCCAAGGCGGAGCGTGCGCCCAGGGCCGAGCGGGCCCCCAGGGCCGAGAAGCCGGAGCAGGCCCCGGTGGCCGAGCCGGCTGCCGAGGTCCGGGTTCCGACCGCCCAGGACGTCACCGCCGAGGAGGCGGCGGCGCGCCCGGTGCAGCCGGAGCCGGCCGCGGAGGCGCTGGCCGAGCCGGTGGCCGCCGAGGACCAGGTGGTTCCGGCGCCGCAGGCCGAGGCCCCCGCCGCCGAGGAGGCCGCGCCCAAGGGCCGTACGCGCCGTCGGGCCACCCGGAAGGTGTCGGCCCCGGCCGGCTCTCCCGAGGGCGCCGAGGCGGCCGTGGTGACGGTGGCGGAGACCGCGCCCGCGGCCGAGGCGCCGGCGGAGCAGCCCGCTCCGGCCGCCGAGGCCCCGGCCGAGCGGCCGGCGGAGGCCGAGAGCGCCGCCGCCCCGGCCCGTCCGCGCCGCCGTGCGGTGCGCAAGGCCACCGCGCCGACCGCACCTGAGGAGACGGCCGTCGTGGTCGTACCGTCGGCCGCGCCGGAGGCTGCCGAGGCGGCACCGGCCGAGGCGGCCCCGCAGGCCCCGGCGGGCGAGGTGACGGCCGAGGAGGTGGCCGAGGCGACCGCTCCGGCCAAGAAGGCGGCCCGCAAGACCACCGCCAAGAAGACCGCGGCCAAGAAGACGGCCGCCAAGAAGACCGCGGCCAAGAAGACGGCCGCGAAGAAGACGACGGCCAAGAAGGCGACGAAGACCGCCAAGACGGCCGCCGCGAAGTCGACGGCGAAGAAGACCACCACGGTCTCCACCGCCGCCGACGAGGGCTGACGCCCGGGGGTGTGCGGCCGGTTCAGGTGACCGGCCGCACACCCGTGGGGCCCGTCCCACGTGACCGGCCGCACACCCCCGGGGCCCGGTTTGACCCCCTCGCCCGTGGCCCCGTAACCTTGACCGTCGGCGTGTCCACTGAACACGCCACATCCCCGTAAACCTCTTCCTCCCGGACGCAAGGCGGGCCGGGAGAGGTCGTCCGTGGTGTTCCTGGACGACTGGCCTGCGGGGGTGCCGTTTCTTCGAGCGAAAGTGAGATCCGCGTGTACGCCATCGTGCGCAGCGGTGGTCGCCAGCACAAGGTTGCTGTCGGCGACATCGTTGAGGTTGACAAGATTTCCACCGCCAAGGTTGGCGACACGGTCGAGCTCTCGACCCTGCTCGTTGTCGACGGCGACTCCGTGACCAGCGACCCGTGGGTGCTGGCCGGCATCAAGGTCCAGGCCGAGGTCGTGGACCACCACAAGGGCCAGAAGATCGACATTCTGCGCTACAAGAACAAGACCGGCTACCGTCGTCGGCAGGGCCACCGCCAGCAGTACACGGCGATCAAGGTCACGTCGATCCCCGCGGCTGCGAAGTAAGGGACTGAGGAGAAATGGCACACAAGAAGGGCGCATCGTCCACCCGGAACGGTCGCGACTCCAACGCCCAGCGGCTCGGCGTGAAGCGCTTCGGCGGTCAGGTCGTCAACGCGGGTGAGATCCTGGTCCGTCAGCGCGGCACCCACTTCCACCCCGGCGCCGGTGTCGGCCGCGGCGGCGACGACACGCTGTTCGCGCTGCAGGCCGGTGCGGTGGAGTTCGGTACCCACCGCGGCCGCAAGGTCGTGAACATCGTTCCGGTCGCCTGAATCGCCTGATTCACGCGCTGAACGCTTCGCGAGGCGGACCTCACTTCCCGTTCGGGAAGGCGGGTCCGCCTTTCGCGTGTTACCCCCACAAGACATACCCGCACGCCCCCGGTCCCGGCCGGGGGGACCCCCAGGAGGCACCGAACCATGACCACCTTCGTGGACCGCGTCGAGCTGCATGTCGCCGCGGGTAACGGAGGCCACGGCTGTGCCTCCGTCCACCGTGAGAAGTTCAAGCCGCTCGGCGGCCCCGACGGCGGCAACGGCGGCCGGGGCGGAGACGTCATCCTGACCGTCGACCAGTCGGTCACGACGCTGCTGGACTACCACCACTCCCCGCACCGCAAGGCCACCAACGGCAAGCCCGGCGAGGGCGGCAACCGCTCCGGCAAGGACGGCCAGGACCTGGTCCTGCCGGTGCCGGACGGCACGGTCGTCCTGGACAAGGCGGGCAACGTGCTCGCCGACCTGGTCGGCCACGGCACGTCGTTCATCGCCGCGCAGGGCGGCCGGGGCGGCCTCGGCAACGCGGCGCTGGCCTCCGCCCGGCGCAAGGCGCCCGGCTTCGCGCTGCTGGGCGAGCCCGGGGACGTCCAGGACATCGTCCTGGAGCTGAAGACCGTCGCCGACGTGGCCCTCGTCGGCTACCCGAGCGCCGGCAAGTCCTCGCTCATCTCCGTGCTGAGCGCGGCCAAGCCGAAGATCGCCGACTACCCGTTCACCACCCTGGTGCCCAACCTGGGCGTGGTGACCGCCGGCTCCACCGTCTACACCATCGCCGACGTGCCCGGTCTGATCCCGGGCGCCAGCCAGGGCAAGGGCCTGGGCCTGGAGTTCCTGCGGCACGTGGAGCGGTGCAGCGTGCTGGTGCACGTGCTGGACACGGCGACGCTGGAGTCCGACCGCGACCCGGTCTCCGACCTCGACATCATCGAGGAGGAGCTGCGGCAGTACGGCGGGCTCGACAACCGTCCCCGGATCGTCGTCCTGAACAAGGTGGACGTGCCGGACGGCAAGGACCTCGCCGAGATGGTCCGCCCCGACCTGGAGGCCCGCGGCTACCGGGTCTTCGAGGTGTCGGCCGTGGCCCACATCGGGCTGCGCGAGCTGTCCTTCGCCCTCGGCGAGCTGGTCGGCGCCGCGCGTGCCGCCAAGCCCAAGGAGGAGGCGACCCGGATCGTCATCCGGCCCAAGGCCGTGGACGACGCGGGCTTCACCGTCGTACGCGAGGAGGTCGGCGGCGAGCCGCTGTTCCGGGTGCGCGGCGAGAAGCCGGAGCGCTGGGTGCGCCAGACCGACTTCAACAACGACGAGGCCGTCGGCTACCTCGCCGACCGGCTGGGCCGCCTCGGCGTGGAGGAGGAGCTGATGAAGGCGGGCGCCCGCGCGGGCGACGGCGTCGCCATCGGCCCCGAGGAGAACGCGGTCGTCTTCGACTGGGAGCCGACCGTCATGGCCGGCGCGGAGATGCTCGGCCGCCGTGGCGAGGATCACCGCTTCGACGCGCCCCGGCCGGCGGCGCAGCGCCGCCGGGACAAGCAGGCGGAGCGGGACGAGGCGCTGCGGGAGTACGACGACTTCGACCCGTTCGAGTAGGGCCCGGCGGGACGGGCCCGGCCGCGGCTGGACCCGCGGTGTGCTGACGGTGCGACGCGGAGAGGACCCCGGTCCTCTCCGCGTCGCATTTCCGTAGTGCGGGAGGAGCCGGTCACCGCCGGCTTCGGCCGCGCCTTCCCCGGCCGGCTCCCTTTCATTCACTTTTTCAGGACAATCGGCGACCCGGCGGCCGGGACCGGCCCGCTCGCCGCCCAGGCCTGGTCGCGTACCCCGCCAGCCGGCTGACGGCCCCTCAGGAGACCGTGCGATGCGCCGGTGGGCGCCGGTGGTGGGGCGGATTCCGATCTGGCGTCACATCCGTTGTGGCGCCACGGTTTTGTCGTGCCGCAACGGATCTCCTGTTGTCTCCGTATTTGTCATGCTCGCGATGGGCTTCGTTCAGCAGGCGGACCGTCCGGCCGTGGGAACTTCCGACTGTCCGACACGACCTGTCCAAGTGGCCACTGTGGCAAAGGGAGTCAGCGCATGACCGCACCATCGCCCGATCGCCGCCGCTTTCTGACCGCCGGGGCCGCCGTCCTCGGGGCCGCGGCCTCCGCCCAGTTGTGGCTGCCAGGCACCGTCCGTGCCGCCGACACCCCGCTCCCCGACGGCGTCTTCACCCTGGGCGTCGCCTCCGGCGATCCGCTGCCCGACGGGATCGTGCTGTGGACCAGACTCGCGCCCGACCCGCTGAACGGCGGCGGCATGCCCGACGCCGTCTTCCCGGTGGACTGGGAGATCGCCGAGGACGAGCGGTTCCGCAGAACCGCCCGCCGGGGCACCGCCGAGGCCCGCCCGGAACTCGGCCACAGCGTCCACGTGGACGTCCGCGGCCTGCGCCCGGACCGCCCGTACTGGTACCGCTTCCGGGCCGGCGGCCAGCTCTCGCCGACCGGCCGCACCCGCACCGCTCCCCACCCGCACCAGCGGGGCGGCTCGCTGCGCGTCGCCCTCGCCTCCTGCCAGAACTGGCAGCACGGCTACTTCACGCCGTACGCCGACATGCTCGCCCAGGATCCCGACGTCGTCCTCTTCGTCGGCGACTACATCTACGAGTCCGCGCCCTCGGCGACGGCCGTACGGCGGCACGAGGGCAAGGGCGAGCCGTACACCCTCGTGCAGTACCGCAACCGGTACGCGCAGTACAAGACCGACCCCGACCTCGCCGCGATGCACGCGAACGCCCCCTGGGTGGTCACCTTCGACGACCACGAGGTGGACAACGACTGGGCCGGCGAGATCCCGCAGGACCCCGACAAGCAGCCGCACGACAAGTTCGTGGCCCGGCTGGCGGCGGCCTTCCAGGCGTACTACGAACACATGCCGGTGCGTGCCACGGCGATCCCCACGGGTCCGCACATCCAGATGTACCGCCGCCTGGAGTTCGGCCGGCTGGCCCGGCTCAACGTCCTCGACACCCGGCAGTACCGCAGCGACCAGGCCACCACGCAGGAGGGCGCCGAGGCGCCGACGCAGACCATGCTCGGCGCCGAGCAGAAGCAGTGGCTGCTCGACGGGCTGTACGACTCCCCGGCCCGCTGGAACCTCATCGCCTCGCAGATCATGATGGCCGAGACCGACCTGCTGCCCGGCGACGGCAAGCTCTGGTACTACGACGCCTGGGACGGCTACCAGGCCGAACGCAACGCCCTGCTGGAGGAGTTCGCCGACATCCGCAACCCGGTCGTGCTGAGCGGCGACCGCCACCTGACGATGATCAGCGACCTCAGGACGGACTACGCCGACCCCGACTCGGACGTCGTCGGCGCCGAGTTCGTCGGCACCTCCATCTCCAGCAGCGGCGACCAGGACCAGGACGCCTTCCACCGGCAGTGGGACCCGCTGATGGCGGACAACCCGCACTGGAAGTTCATCGACGCCCACCGCGGCTACCACCTGTTCGACATCCGCCGCGACGGCATCGACGCGCGGGTCCGGGCCGTCGACACGGTGCTGAAGCCCCAGGCGACGGCGAGCACCCTGGCCCGGCTGCGGGTGGAGTCGGACGAGCCGGGCGTCCGGCTGGTGTGACGTCCGCGAGCCTGGGACTCACCCGGGTCCCAGGCTCCTCCCGGCGCCTGCGCTCGCGCCCCTGACCGCAGGCACCCGGCTTGTGCGGGCCCCTCCAGGGCGGCCTCTTCACCGCCAGGGAACGACTGCCGCCTACGGCTTGGAGTTCTCCGCGCACACACGGTAGCCGAGGGAGGCCGTCCGCGCCGCCTGCGCCCGGCCCGCGATGACGGGCGACACCGCGCCCACCGGCCGGCACCGGACCCGGTTGCCGGAGCAGGTGCCGGCCACCGGCAGCGGCACCTCGGTGCGCCGCTCGGGCCGGCGGAGAATCTTCTGCAGCCGGTTCCGGACACCGTCAATCGGTCACTCACCCTGGCCGAGACCGAAATGCTGCGGAATCTTGATGTCGAATTCCGCGGCAATGGGCCGCCGGACGAGCTGTATTCCCGGCTCGTCCGCAACGGTGCCGTGCCGCATATGAAGAACACGTGCAGCCCCACGCACCGGGACGTGAAGATCCCGGCGCCGCGCCGGGCGGTCGAGGCGGCCGCCGCGACCGGTGCCGGGGCGGCGGAGCGGATCGCCGCGCCGGGCCTCCGCGTCCTCGGTGATCCGGCGCTGCTGTCCGCCGTGCCCGAGCGGCCGGCGCAGGCGGAGGTGCCTGATCAACAGGGCCCAGCGGAGCCCCGGATCGTGCCGGAAGCCGCGGCCCGGGCGCTGTACGGAGCGCCGGCCGCGGCGGCCTCCGCGACCCCTGCGCCCAGGGTGCACCGGACGCCGTCGAAGGAACTCCCGCGGGTACTCGGGCACCGCTGTCCGAAGCGGCCGCGGCGGCGGTGAAGCCCGTTCACGGACACCTGTGGACTTACTCACAGCAAATTCACGGGCGTTCACGCGGCCCCCCGCCAATCACCGGGAGTGCTAGGTGAATGACAGGTTGCGCGCGCATATGCAACGGAGGTCACTCACCTTGCACTGCGGTTACCGGAAGTGGGACCATTTCACGGTTCCCTGTCGCCCCAAGGTAGGTCACCTGTGTCCCAGCACATAGCCAAGCCCCGTACCACCGCAGTGATCCTGGCCGGTGGCACCGGTCAGCGGGTGGGTCTGTCGATCCCCAAGCAGCTGCTGAAGATCGCCGGGAAGGCCGTCATCGAGCACACCCTGACCACCTTCGAGAAGGCCGACTCGATCGACGACGTCATCGTGCTGATGGCGCCGGGCTATGTGCCGGACGTCGAGAAGATCGTCGCCAAGGCGGGCTTCACCAAGGTGAAGAAGATCATCGAAGGCGGTTCGACGCGGAACGAGACCACCGAGCGCGCCATCTCCGCGCTTCGGGAGGGCCTGGCCGAGGGCGAGGACCTCAACGTCCTCTTCCACGACGCCGTACGCCCGCTGCTCTCGCAGCGCGTCATCGACGACTGCGTGGCCGCGCTGGAGCGCTACCAGGCCGTGGACGTCGCCATCCCGTCCGCCGACACCATCATCGTCACGCGCACGCACGGCGAGGACGGCGAGTTCATCACCGAGATCCCGGACCGCTCCCGGCTGCGCCGCGGCCAGACCCCGCAGGCCTTCAAGCTGTCCACCATCCGCCGCGCCTACGACGTCGCCGCCGGCGACCCCAACTTCCAGGCCACGGACGACTGCTCGGTGGTCCTCAAGTACCTGCCGGACGTGCCGATCCACGTCGTCGCGGGTGACGAGTACAACATGAAGGTGACCCAGCCGGTCGACGTCTTCATCGCCGACAAGCTGTTCCAGCTCGCCTCCACCGCCGCGCCCGAGCAGAACGGCGAGGAGGCCTACCGCGAACTCCTCACCGGCAAGACCGTCGTCATCTTCGGCGGCTCCTACGGCATCGGCAAGGACATCGCCGAACTCGCCGGGTCCTACGGCGCCAACGTCTACGCGCTGGGCCGCTCCACCACCGGCACCCACGTGGAGAACCCGGAGGAGGTCGACGACGCGCTGTCCAAGGCGTACGCGGAGACCGGCCGGATCGACTACGTCGTCAACACCGCGGGCGTGCTGCGCATCGGCAAGCTCGCCGAGACCGACAACGCCACGATCGAGGAGGCGCTGAAGGTCAACTACCTGGCCCCGGTGCAGATCGCGCGCTCCTCCTACAAGTACCTCGCCGAGACCAAGGGCCAGCTGCTGCTCTACACCTCCAGCAGCTACACCCGCGGCCGCGCCGAGTACTCCCTGTACTCCTCCACCAAGGCCGCCATGGTGAACCTCACCCAGGCGCTGTCCGACGAGTGGGCCGGCGACGGCATCCGGGTCAACTGCATCAACCCCGAGCGCACCGCCACCCCGATGCGCACCAAGGCCTTCGGCCAGGAGCCGTCGGGCTCCCTGCTCTCCTCCGAGGCCGTGGCCCGTACCTCCCTGGACGTGCTGCTGTCCGAGCTGACCGGGCACGTCATCGACGTCCGCCAGCAGGACCCGACCGCGGGAGCCGCCAGGGCCTCCGGCTTCGAGCAGGCGCTGGCCAGCGTGCTTGACCGTCAGGACGGCGTGTAATAATCAGGGGTAATTAAGCTTTTGGGAATTCAGGCCTCTGCGGGTACTCGTTCACCGGGTATTCGCAGAGGCCTGTATCCGTACCCCACAGGAATTACCCACCTCTCCCGGCATTCCTGAACAAAACCGGCACTCCCCCCTCCCAGAGCAGGTTTCTCCGTGATATCCACCGCTATTCGCGTCGCCCGGGTGGGCAGCGCGGCCGAGCTGGCCGCTGCGGCCCTCGTGATGCTGGGCTTCCCGGCGCTCATGCTGGCCGCGCTCGTCCCGAGCGTTCCCGTCTTCGCGGCCCTGGCCGCCGTGACGTACCTGGCGGACCACTATCTGCACCGCAAGGGCAGCTACCTGATCAACCGCCTCAGCAAGGTCCGGGCGGGCCTGTCGATCCGCTTCCTGATCCGCCAGCTGCTGCTGATCCTGCTGCTGGCCCGCCTGTCCCTCTCGGACGACCTGATCTTCTACGGAGCGGTCGCCTGCTTCATCGCCTTCTACGGCCTCCAGGCCCCGCACGGCGCCCTGGTCACCCTGATCCGCAACCGGCGCCGGATGCCGGTCGCCACCCGCAACATCGACCTGAAGTCCCGCATCCGCATCCCGGACGCCCCGCCGCGCGGGCTGCTGCACCGCTCCGCGGAGAAGATGCTTCACCTCGACCTGTTCGCGGTCGTCGGCATCCTCGTCTCCGCGCAGCTGGGCTCGGCCGGGTTCGGCTTCCTCGGCATCGGTCTCACCGTCGGTGCGGGCACCGGGTACATCCTGCGCCTCCTGCCGTACGTGCGCGGCCGCCGGATCCCGCCGAAGGCCGAGACCGTCCTCGCCGCCGTCGACGACTGGCTGGCCTCCTACAAGCCCGAGACGGTCCTGTACTTCTCCGGCTCCAAGGACTCCGCGTACCAGGTCAACATGTGGCTGGAGACGATGGAGCAGCTGCAGACCCGGCCGCTGATCATCCTCCGCGAGCGCGTCATCCTCGGCAACCTCGCGCCGACCACGGTCCCCGTCATCTGCGTGCCCGGAGGGGTGCACCTGATGAACCTGGACCTGTCCACCGTGCGGGTCGCCCTGTACGCGGCCAACGTCGGCAAGAACATCCACCTGCTGCGCGTGCCCACCATGAAGCACGTCTTCATCGGCCACGGCGACAGCGACAAGCTGGCCAGCGTCAACCCGTACAGCAAGGTGTACGACGAGGTGTGGACCGCCGGCCGGGCCGGCCGCGACCGGTACGCCATCGCCGACGTCGGCGTCCGCGACGAGGACATCGTGGAGGTCGGCCGCCCGCAGCTCGCCCCCATCCAGGGCTGGCAGGGCGTGCCCGAGGGCCGCATCCCGACTGTGCTGTACGCGCCCACCTGGGAGGGCTGGGACGGCAACCCCGGCAACACCTCGATCGTGCTCGCCGGCGAGAACATCGTGAAGAAGCTGGTCGCGGCCGACCCGCCGGTCCGTGTCCTGTACAAGCCGCACCCGTTCACCGGCACCGTCAGCAGGGACGCCAAGGCCGCCCACCAGCGCATCACCGCCCTGGTCGAGAAGGCCGCCGCCGAGCGCGCCGCCGACTCCCGGTTCACCGCCGACAGTGCCGCCATGGAGCAGGCCAAGGCCGAGCTGGCCCGCATCGAGGCCCGGCTGGACGAGCTGACCGTCGCCGGCGGCACCAAGGGCGACGAGGCCGAGGCCACCCGCGACGGCGTCGTGGACGTGCACCGGCACGAGGAGATCGCCCGGCTGCGCGCCGAGTGGAACGAGGCCTACTGGCGCTCCTTCCCCTCGTACGAGCACCGCGTCATCACGGGCGCCGAGCCGCGCCTGTACGACTGCTTCAACGTCTCCGACGCGATGGTCTCCGACATCTCCTCCGTGGTCTCCGACTTCATCGCGAGCGGCAAGCCGTACGCCGTCACCGACTCCGGCGAGCTGGGCGCCGAGGAGTTCAAGCGGCAGAACACGGCCGTGCGCGCCGCAGTGATCCTGACCAACAGCGCGGCCGAGCTGGGCGGCCTGCTGGACGCCGTGCGCGACCCGGCGAGCGACCCGCTGGCGGAGGACCGCAAGGAGCTGAAGCAGTACCTGCTCGGGCCGGACGAGCCGACGTCGATCGACCAGTTCAACGCCGCGGTCGCCGACCTCGCCCTCAAGGCCGAGGCCCGCAACGTCGGCCAGCAGTCCCGGCTGGGCGCGGCGAACGCCGACCCGGCCGAGACGGCCGAGCTGACCAACGCCGACCCCGCCGAGACGGCCGAGCTGACCAACGCGGTGCCGGGCCAGCGCGCCGCGTCGGCCGGCGAGACGGACGGCGTCACCGCGGGCTGACCGCCCCGGCGTGCATCGGGCCCCCGAGGATCACTCCTCGGGGGCCCTTTCTCTGCCTCAATCCGGGCAGGTGTGTGACATGTGCCACTCTTTGTCTTCCGCGAGGCAACCGCTTCCACCGGTAGTCCGTCTAACACCTTGCGATTGAGGTGATACGGGGGGAAACAGTCCGTGACTAGGGGGAAGAGTGACCGTCGTGACGCAGCCTGATGTGAGCGTGATCATCGGGGCGTACGAAGCGATGCCGTACGTGGTCGAGTGCCTGGCATCCGTCGAGGCGCAGACCATCGACCCGGCGCGCCTGGAGGTCATCGCGGTCGACGACGGCTCGACCGACGGCACGGGCGAGTGCCTGGAGGAGTTCGCCGCCCGCGCCCCCATGCAGGTCACCGTCATCCGTCAGGAGAACTCCGGCGGCCCCAGCGGCCCGCGCAACGTCGGCCTGGGCAAGGCCACCGGACGCTTCGTCTTCTTCCTCGACGCCGACGACCGGCTCGGCCCCGAGGCCCTGGAACGCATGGTCGCCATGGCCGACAAGAACGGCACGGACGTCGTCCTCGGCCGGGTCGAGGGCGTCAACCGCACGGCGCCCAAGTCCATGTGGGGCAAGAACCTCGACCGGGCCGACGTCTTCACCTCGAACATCAAGTTCACGCTCAGCGCGCAGAAGCTGTTCCGCCGTTCCCTGCTGGAGCAGCACGGCATGCGGTTCGACGAATCGCTGTTCACCGGCGAGGACGCCCTGTTCACGCTGGAGGCCTACCTGCGCGCGGACGGCGTCTCCGTGCTCGCCGACTACACCTGCTACTACCTGGTCGGCCGCGACGACGGCAAGCACGTCACCAAGAGCGGCAGCTACACCCTGCGCTTCGACTCCGCGCGCGCCCTCATGAAGCTGATCGCCGACATGGTCCCGGCCGGCGACAAGCGCGACCTGCTCATGGTCCGCCCCTTCCTCATCACGCTGCTGCCGCAGTTCGGGCCCAAGTTCCTCACCGACAGCGAAGAGGTCCGCCGGCACAAGTTCGAGCTGGCCAAGCCGCTGATGGACGCCTACTGGACGCCCGGGGTGGCCCGCCGCCTGAAGGTGCACGAGCGGCTGAGGCTGCACCTGGTCGCCATGCAGCGCGCCGACCTGCTGCTGGACGTCGTCAAGTTCGTCAAGGCGAAGAAGCAGGCCGCGGCCGTGCTGGAGAAGCGCGGCACCCGCCTGTACCTGATCTACCCGCACTTCCGGTCCAGAACGGCCCGCATCCCCGACGAGATCTACCTCGCCGACCCCCGCGAGGCCCGCGCCTTCGAGGGCTACCGCGAGGCGGTCGCCAACTCCGTCCCGCGCCGCGCCCTGCGCAAGGCACGGCGGATCCTGCGACGGGTGCTGCCGCGCAAGCGCTTCGGCGCGGCGGCGGCCTGAGCGGCCGCCCGGGTACGACGACCGGGCCCCGAGCCGCTGCGCCCGGGGCCCCGTGTTCCGCCGCAGGCTACTGCTTGCCCGACTGCAACGCGCGGCGCAGGGGCCTGCCCACCACGCGTCGCGCGCGCCGGTAGACGGACGTGGCCGGGGCCGGTACCGCCGTGGCCTTCTGTGCCTTCGCCTTCTGTGCCTTCGCCAGTTCCCGCCGCAACTGGGCGTTGTCCTGGGTCAGTACCGTCACCTGGCTGTGCAGCCAGCCGAACCGGCTGCTGAGCGAGGCGAGATCGGTGTCGTTCCACGGCCGGATGCCCGGCGGGAACGACAGCGCGCGCATCCTCTCGTCGAAGGCCGCCCCGCCGTCGCCGTGCGTGAAGGTGTTCTGCAGTCCGTTCTTGTCCAGGAACCGCACGAACCGGTCGAAGCGCTCCGCGTGGCCCCCGACCAGCCCGCCCAGGTCCGCCTGCGCGTACAACCGGGCCGGATCCGCAGCCTCCGGGTCCTTCGCGGCCTGGTCCAGCCGCAGGTGCGGGATCTCGAAGTAGCGGCACAGCTCCAGCGTGCGAGAGTCCCCGCACAGCACCGTCGCGGGCGTCCCCGCGAGCAGCGCGGCGATGTTGCCGTGGATGCGGGAGCCGAAGGAGAAGTCGAAGGACCGCAGGTCGTCGATCCAGGTGACCGGGTCGACGTACACCCGCACCTTGCCCTCCCGGTACATCGGGTGGTCCGGGTGCGTCGGCATCGCCGTCACGCGGGCGTTCGGGTCCGTGAGGTCCCGCCAGTGCAACTGCCGTGCGTCGCTGATGTTCTGGCCGACGAAGCACAGGTTCGGGTAGCGGGCGTGGGTCCGGGTGATGATCCGGTCCAGGCCCTGCCTCTGCACCGCGCTGTGCGAACCGTTCACCGCGATCCGCGCGTCCGCGCTCAGTTCCGGTACCTTCTTGCGCACGTCCAGCTCACGGCCGTGGAGGAACATCGACGGGCAGCCGATGACCTCGACGTCCCGGAAGCCCATGTCCCGCAGGTACTGCTCGGTGAACTCGCCCCGCACCCCGATCGAGGCGCTGCGCTCCAGCACCGCCGCGCAGAACTCGCGCACGGACTGCTCCATCGGCTTCAGCCGCGCCGGGTCGTAGCCCAGCCCCGTCTGCGCGCCGACGCCCAGGACCACCACGGGGATCCGCAGCTTGCCGATCAGCCGGGTCATCCGCTTCAGCCGGCTCTCGAACGACGGCCGGAAGGCGTTGGCCAGCGGCACGACGAACGCGTCGTACTCCTCGTTGATGCGGGCCGCCGCGGTCACGTCCGTGCCGATGCCGTTGGAGACGACCTCGGTCCCAGGCGTCTCGAGGATCTTGTGCGCCGCGTCGCTGAAGATCAGGTTGCCGGCGTTGGTCGCGATGACGTCCCGGTGGAGGGCTTCCTCGACGGAGAGGACGTCGTACGGGCTCTTGCCCGAGCGCAGCAGAATGCGCTTCACAGGGGGAACAGTAGGTGACACAAACTTCAACTTATGTTGGGAAGAGGTTTAATTTCTACAAGCAACCAACACAAACTTTTTGCCGTACGCAAATGGTGAGCGAACGGCTACGCTCCGCCTGTCCGGGACCTGGACCGGTGCGCACCACCCGATCCGCTTCGCGTAGATTGCCGGAGAGGCAGCCGGCAACGTGCGAGGGGACCGAGCAAGGTGGCAAGGGCAAGGCAGGCCGTGGGCGAGGCCCGCAGGATCGTCGTCAAGGTGGGTTCCTCCTCGCTGACCACCGCCGCGGGCGGCCTGGACGCCGACCGCGTCGACGCACTCGTCGACGTCCTCGCCAAGATCCGCAGTGGCGGCGAGAAGGAGATCCTGCTCGTCTCCTCCGGCGCCATCGCCGCCGGCCTCGCGCCGCTCGGCCTGCGCCGCCGCCCCAAGGACCTGGCCCGCCAGCAGGCCGCCGCCAGCGTCGGCCAGGGCCTGCTCGTCGCCCGTTACACCGCCTCCTTCGCCCGCTACGGCGTCCGCGTCGGCCAAGTCCTGCTCACCAGCGACGACATGAGCCGCCGCGCCCACCACCGCAACGCCTCCCGCACCCTCGACAAGCTGCTCGCGATGGGTGCCTTCCCGATCGTCAACGAGAACGACACCGTCGCCACCGACGAGATCCGCTTCGGCGACAACGACCGCCTCGCCGCCCTCGTCGCCCACCTCGTCCACGCCGACCTGCTCGTCCTCCTCTCCGACGTCGACGGCGTCTACGACGGCGACCCCGGCAAGCCCGGCACCTCGCGGATAGCGGAGGTGCGCGGGCCGGAGGACCTCGCCGGCGTCGAGATCGGCAGCGCGGGCAAGGCCGGCGTCGGCACCGGCGGCATGGTCACCAAGGTGGAGGCCGCCAGGATCGCCGCCGCCGCCGGCATCCCGGTGGTGCTGACCAGCGCCGTCCACGCGGCGGAGGCCCTGGCCGGCGGCGACACCGGCACCTACTTCCACCCCGCCGGCAAGCGCTCCGCCGACCGGCTCCTCTGGCTCCAGCACGCCTCCACCCCGCAAGGCGCCCTGACCCTGGACGACGGCGCGGTGGACGCGGTGGTGAAGCGGCGCAAGTCGCTGCTGCCCGCCGGAATCGCCGCCGTGGAGGGCGAGTTCAGCGCCGGCGACCCCGTCGAACTGCGGGACGCCACCGGCCGCGCGGTGGCTCGCGGACTCGTCAACTTCGACGCCAAGGAGATTCCCCGGCTGATCGGACGGTCGACCCGGGAGCTGGCGCGCGAGCTGGGCCCCGCGTACGAACGCGAGGTCGTACACAGGGACGACCTCGTGCTCCTGCACGCCTGACTCTCGCAAAACAGCTCGTAAAACAGGGCGTGGTGAGCGCCCCCGGTGGGGGACGTTCCGTAAAACCACCACGCGGAGCCCTGCGGCCTGCTCAACTTTCTCAGGGGGCATGTTGAAGGGACACGTCCGTCAAGAGGCCGAGCGAGTCATACGAAGGCATGCGAGGCGGGCGAGGCATGCGCGTCCGGCGAGGCATGCGAGCCATGCGTGAAGGAGGCCGTCGTGAGACGAGTGCGCCCTGGGACGGCGTCCCGCGGTGCTCTGACGAGCGTCGCGGCCGGGGACACCTATGAGGAGCCCGAGGACCTGCCCAGGCTGTGGCACGTCACCCTCAGCGTCTCCGGGGAGAAGGTCCCCCTGCCCGAGCTGCGGCGGGCCCTGGAACAGCTCGCCCACGACCACCCCTTCCTGCTGACCAGCAGATACGCGACCGACCACGCCGAGATCCGGTACTGGGAGGAGGCCCGCGACCTGCACGACGCCGCCGCCGTGGCGCTGCGCCTGTGGGGCGAGCACCGGCAGAGCGCCGGCCTGCCGCCCTGGGAGATCGTCGGCCTGGAGGTCATCGACCGCGAGACCTACCACTACCGCATCGCCGAGGGCTACGGTCCCGCACCGGCGACTCCGGTGGGGGTGCACCCGTTCTGAGACGGGGGAGGGGCCGCGGGAGCGAGAGCGGGGGAGGGCTGCCCGAGAGCGGGGGGAAGGGCTGCCCGGCGGCGTCGAGAGCGTGGTGGGGCCGGAGGCGCGGGTCTCGGGCGGCACCGAGACTCGGGGGTCGTTGCCTGAGGTGGCGGTGAGGCAGAGGCACGGGCACGGGCAGGGGCAGAGGCAGGGGCCGGTGACCGGAGCGGCGCCGAGGGTGCGGGCGGACGCGGGGCACAGCGGCGGGGACGCGAGGGGCGGGGTTCACCCGTTTTGCGGTGTCTCGGGGTGTGGGACGACCGCTGAACCGCCGCGCCGCGCGCACTACCCTTCCCTCATGACCACGCTCTCGCCGTACGACTCGATGTCCCCGGTCACCCAGGCCGCCTACCGGGCCAAGGCCGCCGCCGCCGACCTCGCGCCGCTCCCGCGCGCCGTGAAGGACGACGCGCTGCTCGCCATCGCCGACGCCCTGGAGGTCCGGACCGCCGAGATCGTCGAGGCCAACGCCAAGGACGTGGCCAAGGCCCGGGAGAACGGCACCAGCGAGGCCATCGTCGACCGGCTCACCCTCACCCCCGAGCGGGTCCGCGCCATCGCCTCCGACGTCCGCGACGTCGCGAAGCTGCCCGACCCGGTCGGCGAGGTCGTCCGCGGCTCGACCCTCCCCAACGGCATCGACCTGCGCCAGGTCCGCGTCCCGCTCGGCGTCGTCGGCATCATCTACGAGGCCCGCCCGAACGTCACCGTCGACGCCGCCGCCCTCTGCCTGAAGTCCGGCAACGCCGTCCTGCTGCGCGGCTCGGGCTCCGCCTACGAGTCCAACACCGCCCTCGTCCGGGTGATCCGCGACGCCGTCGGCGGCGCCGGCCTGCCCGCCGACGCCGTCCAGCTGGTGCCGGGCGAGAGCCGCGACTCCGTCCGCGAGCTGATGCGCGCCCGCGGCCTGGTCGACGTCCTCATCCCGCGCGGCGGCGCCTCCCTGATCCAGACCGTGGTCAACGAGTCCACGGTCCCCGTGATCGAGACCGGCACCGGCAACTGCCACGTCTACGTCGACGCCCAGGCCGACATCGACACGGCCATCGAGATTCTGATCAACTCCAAGGCCCAGCGGGTCAGCGTCTGCAACGCCGCCGAGACCCTCCTCGTCCACCAGGACATCGCCCCCGAGTTCCTGCCGCGCGCCCTGGACGCCCTCGCCGAGGCCGGCGTCACCGTCCACGCCGACGAGCGGGTCATGGCGTACGCCAAGGACTCCAAGGCCACCGTGGTCGAGGCGACCGCCGAGGACTGGGAGACGGAGTACCTGTCCTACGACATCGCCGCCGCGGTGGTGGACTCGCTGGACAAGGCCGTCGAGCACATCCGGCTGTGGACCTCCGGCCACACCGAGGCCATCGTCACCACCTCCCAGCAGGCCGCCCGCCGCTTCACCCAGCTGGTCGACTCCACCACCGTCGCCGTGAACGCCTCCACCCGCTTCACCGACGGCGGACAGTTCGGCTTCGGTGCCGAGATCGGCATCTCCACCCAGAAGCTGCACGCCCGCGGCCCGATGGGCCTGCCGGAGCTGACCAGCACGAAGTACATCGTCACCGGCGACGGGCACGTACGCCGCTGAGGTTCCCCCGTCCGGCCGCAGGTCCCGCCGCCGCGGACCGCGGCCGGAATGCGTCTCACCAGGCAGACGAATTTCCATACCGTCTGCCCAAATTGAACCCCCAGGTCTACTCTGGATCCGTGCCGGAGGACATGGGGGGCACGCCGTTCCCTGACGGCTGGGAGCCCGACGACGACCACGACCGCGGAGTGTCGGACGAAGAGTTCGCCTCCGTGGTCTTCGACGAGGCCTTCGTACGGGCGGCCATGATCCACGAGCCGACGGCGGTGGAACGCCTTCTCGCCGCCGCCCAGGCCAGAGCCGAGGCCTCCGAGGCGGAGGCCCGCCGCGCCCACGCCCGAGGCGAGCGCTACGACGACGGCTACGGCCCCGACGGCTCCGGATTCGGCCAAGATCGTGACGATGACGAGCTGGACGACGCCTACGTCCTCGACGACCACCACGGCGCCTTCGGCCCCTACGGCAAGCAGGTCCGCTGGCACCGGCCCGTGGCCTGGGTCCTCGCCGTGGTGATGGGCATCGGCATGGTCGCCCTGGCCTTCGCCGCCGTCTACCGGGGAGGCTCCTCCGGTACCCGCGACCGGGTACCCGCCCCCGCCTCGACCGGCCTCGAACAGGGCGGCACCGCCGCTCCCCAGGCCCCCGCCGATCCCTCCCGGCCCGCCGTCTCGGCCATCCCGCCCGCTCCCTGAAAGAGCCCCGCCCGAACTTGGTGAGAACCTGTCAGAAGTTGTCGTGCAGGGGGGCGTTTACCCGAGCCCCACGAGACCTACCCTGAAAGTATGGGCGGGCCTGGAGACCCACCGGAGGGGACACCCGAGGGCGGCCCCGGCGGTGCGGAGGACGAATACCGATCCGTCGTCTTCGACGAGTCGTTCGTCCGCGCTGCCCGCCTCCAGGAATTCTCCGCCAAGGAGCGGATGGCCGACCACGCGCCCGCCGTCCGCCGCCGCCCGCCCCTGCCCCGCGGACTCACCCGGCAGGCCCTGATCCTCGTCGTGCTGATAGCCGTCGCCTTCGGCACCGCGATCTACATGGGCGTCCGCCACCCCTACAGCTCCCCGCAGACCCGTCGGCCCCCGGAGCTCCTGCGGACGACGGTCATCCCGCTCGCCCCGCAGGGCAAGGTGCCCGGCGCCGCCGATGCCGAGAGACTGTACGCGCGCAGTCCCGCCGCCCCGTTCGAGGCCGGCGCCGAGGGCATCCCCCTGCCGGCCTCGCGCAGCACCGCCCACTTCTCCGACAGCCAGGTGGTGACCGCCCTCACCACCGTCAAGGACTACATCGTCCGCTCCTCGCTCTACCCCGAGGTGCTCACCGGCCGCGAGGTTCGGCCCGCCCGCGCCCTGGTCGACTCCGAGCAGCTCGACCAGTTCGACCAGAGCTTCGACCACCCGGCGGCGGACGGCCGGCACGTGCCCACGGGCTGGGTGGTCCGCATCGACCCCGCCCGGGCCCAGCTGGCCGACAACAGGATCCGCGTCTCCGGCAGCCTGCAGGCCACCGAGGCGGACTCGACGACGCTGGAGGTCACCGCCGACCACACCTTCGTCTACGCCCTGCGCCCCACCGGCGCCGCCTCCGAGTCCCCCGCCTCCCTCTTCACGGTCCGCCGCGCGCTCACCTTCCACTTCGACCGTGACGACCTGCGCACCCACCAGGTCCAGCTGATCACCTCCTACGTCCAGGCAGGCCCCCTCGCCTGCGCCGAGGACTCCTCCGCCTACCTCCGCCCCCTCCTGGCCGGCCAGACCGCCAAATCAGGCGGCCCCGCGGGCACCAACCCCTACGAGACGGACAGCGCCCCGGCCCTGTGCGGCACCCTGGCCGGCGGGGCGCAGCCGAAGATCTGAACGGCACCGGGGCGTCGATCGGTGCCGGACGCTGCGGTGAGGGCGCCGGTACCAGGGGCAGCGTGGGGTGGTGCCCGGAGGGGGCCCGTGGGGGTGGCGGCGGGGGCGCTGGGCGGGGGGCGTGCGGGGTAGCGGGGTGGTCCCAGGAGGGAGCCCCGGCGCGGGGCCTGAGCGCTGGGCGGTGTCGGGCAGCGAGCCGTGGGCGGGGCGGGACCCCGTGGTGCTCAGTCGCGAGCCCGTCGGCGCGAACCCGGGCCCGAGTCCGTCGGCCCGATCCGGAGTCCGTCGTCCCGAGCCTGAGCCCGTCGGCGCGAGCCGGAGTTTGCCGACGCGAGCCCGAATCCGTCGGCGTGAGCCGGTCAGGTCGGGGCCCGTCGGGTCCGGGCTCGGTGCTGCTCCCCGTCTACTCCTCGTCCCCGCCCGGCGTGTCTCCCTTGGCCGGCGGCGGGCTCCGGAAGCCGTCGAAGCCTCGGCGGACCCGGCCGCCCAGGCCGCCCGCGCCGCCCGCGAGGTCCGTGACCAGCTTCATCAGCGGGTCCTTGGAGTCCTTCACATCGCTGGCGTAGCTGGCCGCCGACTCGCGGAAGGAGTCGCTGACGGAGGCGTCCTTGTCCTCGTTGCGTCGCGGGTAGTGGCCGTCCATGAGCCGCTGGTAGTCCCGGGACTCGGACCACTTCTTCAGCTCGGCGGCCCGCACGGTGGTGAACGGGTGCGAGCGCGGCAGCACGTTCAGGATCTTCAGCACGGAGTCGCGCAGATCGCCCCCGGCTTCGTACTCCTCGGCCTGCTCCAGGAACGCGTCCACGTTCATCTCGTGCAGATGGTTGCCGCCCGCGATCTTCATCAGGCCCCGCATCGAGGCCCGGACGTCCTGGCCGACCAGCAGGCCCGCCCGGTCGGCGGACAGCTCCGACTTGCGGAACCACTCCCGCAGCGCCGTGATGATCGCCATGACCGCGAGGTTGCCCAGCGGGATCCAGGCGACCTTCAGCGCGAGGTTCGTCAGGAACAGCAGGATGGTGCGGTAGACCGCGTGCCCGGAGAGCGCGTGCCCCACCTCGTGCCCGACGACCGCCCGCATCTCCTCCTCGTCGAGCAGCTCCACCAGCCCCGTGCTGACCACGATGATCGGCTCGTCCAGACCGATGCACATCGCGTTCGGCCGGGGATCCTGCGTGACGTACATCGGCGGGACCTTCTCCAGGTCCAGGATGTAACAGGCGTCCAGCAGCATGTCGTGCAGGTGGGAGAACTGCCGCTCGGAGACCCGCACCGAGTCCGACAGGAACAGCAGCCGCAGACTGCGCTCCGGCAGGAGCCCGCTGAGCGCCTTGAAGACCGTGTCGAACCCGCTCAGCTTGCGCAGCGCGACCAGTGCCGAGCGGTCGGCCGGATGCTCGTACGCGCGCGTGGAGATCCCGGGGAAGCGCCTGCGCTGCCTGCTCGGCACCCGCTCGTGCCCCGTGTGCTGCCGGCCGTCGTCGGACATGTCTTCCCCCATGTGCGTGTGAGTGCCCACTGTGCCCCCGAGGAGAGGCCCAGCCTAGGCGGAGATACCGTGGACCGGCAGTACACCCGAAGGAGACCACGCCATGGAGCACCATCCCGCAGCCGCATGGTTGACCGAGGCCGCCGCGAGCGCCGTCCAGCAGCACGGGACGGGAAACCTGCTCCGCGTCGTGCTGATCGTGATGGTCCTCGGCTGTGTACTGACCGCGTGGTTCCTGCTGCGCGGCTACAAGCGGAAAGACGACTGACGAGCGGGGAAGGTTCCCCGCCGCCGCGCGGCCGACGATCTCCGCCGCGGCCGTGCCGCCGGCACCCTCCGGCCCCAACGGCGGAGTCGGGGTGATCGCCGCGGGGCCGCCCGCTTACGATGAGCCGACATCTTTATCCCGCCCACACGCGATAGGTCCTGCCGAAGATGAGCTTCCACAGCGCCGCAGCCCAGTTGGTCACCCTTGCCGCCGAGGGCGAGGAGCACGGCGGAAACCACAACAGCCTGAACCCGGCCGTCACCGGCGGCAGCGCCCTGATCATCCTGCTCCTGCTGCTGTGGATCACCACGCGCTTCAACCGCGACCGCTGAGCGGGGACCCCGTCCCCGGCCGGACGTCCGAGACCGGGCCGGTAGGGTCTGCACGCATGGGAGAGCAGGACATGCCTACCGGTCCGGCGCACGAGGCAGCCGACGACACGGTGAAGCACCCGCAGTACGGACCGGGCAACGGCCCCGTCCACACGGGCAAGCGGCGCCTGGGCGTCATGGGCGGAACGTTCGACCCGATCCACCACGGGCACCTCGTGGCGGCCAGCGAGGTCGCCGCGCAGTTCCAGCTGGACGAGGTGGTGTTCGTCCCCACCGGCCAGCCCTGGCAGAAGTCCCACCGCAAGGTCTCCCCGGCCGAGGACCGCTACCTGATGACGGTCATCGCGACCGCCGAGAACCCGCAGTTCTCCGTCAGCCGTATCGACATCGACCGCGGCGGCCCGACCTACACCGTCGACACCCTGCGTGACCTGCGTGCCCTGAACCCGGACACCGACCTCTTCTTCATCACCGGCGCCGACGCCCTGGCCCAGCTGCTGACCTGGCGCGACTCGGAGGAACTGTTCTCCCTCGCGCACTTCATCGGCGTCACCCGCCCCGGCCACCACCTGACCGACCCGGGTCTGCCGGAAGGCGGCGTCTCGCTCGTGGAGGTGCCGGCGCTCGCCATCTCCTCCACGGACTGCCGCGCGAGAGTCGCCAAGGGGGACCCCATCTGGTACATGGTGCCCGACGGAGTCGTGCGCTACATCGACAAGCGCGAGCTGTACCGCGGCGAGTGAGCCGAGAGGGGCACCGGTGAACGACCGATACGACGCGGGGGACGCAGGCTACGGCGCCGGCCCGTACGAAGTCGTCGGCTACGACGAGTACGGCCAGCCGGTGTACCGGCAGATCCCGGCACAGCAGGCCCCCCAGGCCCAGCAGGCCACCTACGACCCGTACACCCAGCAGCAGGGCTACGGCTACGACGCCTACGCCACCGGCCGGCAGCAAGCAGCGCCCTCCTACGACACCGGCCGGCAGCAGCCCGCCTACGACCCCTACGGCTCGCAGGCCCCGTACGACCCGTATGCCACCGGCACCCAGGACGTCACGGGCTACGACCCCTACGGGCAGACGGCGAGCAGTGGACAGCAGCCCCGGATCGCCGAGCAGACCGCCTACATCCCGCAGCAGGCCGGCCCAGCGGAGGACATGCGCGTCCCGGACGACACCCGGATCCCGCAGGACACCCGGACCCCGGCGGACACCGAGCCCCCGGCGGGGGAACGGGACTACCGCACCGAGCAGTTCGCCTTCGTCGAGGACCCCGACGGCGACTCCGAGGACGTCATCGACTGGCTGAAGTTCACCGAGAACCGCACCGAGCGCCGCGAGGAGGCCCGGCGCCGCGCGCGCAGCCGGATCACCGCCCTCCTCGTCGTCCTCGCCCTCGTCGCGGTCGGCGGTGTCGGCTACCTCTGGTTCGCCGGAAAACTGCCCGGCCTGTCCTCCTCGGACGGCAAGGCCGGCAGCGCCACACCCGTCGCCGCCCAGAAACGCGACGTGCTCGTCGTCCACCTGCACAACACCGCCAAGGGCGGCACCTCCACAGCGCTGCTGGTCGACAACACCACCACCAAGCAGGGCACCACCGTCCTGCTGCCCAACTCCCTCGCGCTGACCGACGACGACGGCTCCACCACGACCCTCGCCAAGTCCGTGGACGACGACGGAGCCTCCGGCACCCGCGACCAGCTCGACACGGTCCTCGGCACCAGCATCCAGGGCACCTGGCGCCTGGACACGCCCTACCTGCAGAACCTCGTCGAACTCGTCGGCAACATCGAGATCGACACCACCGCGGACGTGCCCGACCCGGACGCCAAGAAGAAGGGCGCCTCGCCGCTCGTCCACAAGGGCCGGAACCAGACCCTCAGCGGCAAGATGGCCGTCGCCTACGCCACCTACCGCGCCGCCGGCGAGTCCCAGAACGCCCAGCTGGAACGGTTCGGGCAGGTCATGCAGGGTGTGCTGCGCAAGATGTCCTCCGACCCGTCGTCCGCCACGACCACCGTGCAGACCCTGGCGCAGATCCTCGACCCGCCGCTCACCGACAAGGACCTCGGCGCCTTCCTCGCCAAGCTCGCCGACCTGGCCAAGAGCGGCGACTACAAGACCGCCCTGCTGCCCGTGCAGACCGACGGCACCCTCAGCGCGCAGACCAGCGGCAGTGTGGTGAAGGACATCCTCGGCGGCACCGCCAAGAGCCCCGCCGCCGGCTCCGCGGTCCGGGTCTCCGTGCAGAACGCCACCGGGGTGAAGGACGACACCGAGAAGGCCCGCGTCGTGCTCCTCAACGGCGGCTTCACCTTCCTGGAGGGCGGCAGCGCCTCCGGCACCGAGGCCACCTCGAAGGTGCTCTACGCGGACAGCGCCGACAAGGCGAACGCCACCGAGGTCGCCAAGACCCTCGGCCTGCCCGCCGGCTCGGTCACCAAGGGCAACGTGTCCTCCGGCGCCGATGTCTCGGTGATCCTCGGCGGCGACTACAAGCCCTCCTCCTCCTGACCCCGAGCCGCCTCCGCCGGGAGCGCGGCCGGGGGGCACCCCACGTGCCTGCCGTAATCACGTGGGGTGCGCCGGGCGGTCCGTGAGACCCTTGATGTCAAAAGCCCGCCGACGGAAAGCCATGTAGTGACCGCCACCGACCGTTCTCTTGAGCTCATCAACACCGCCGCGCAGGCAGCGGCCGACAAGCTCGCCCACGACGTCATCGCCTACGACGTGAGCGACGTGCTGTCGATCACGGACGCCTTCCTGCTGGCCTCCGCGCCGAACGACCGCCAGGTCAAGGCCATCGTCGACGAGATCGAGGAGCGCCTGCAGAAGGAACTCGGCGCCAAGCCGGTCCGCCGCGAGGGCGACCGCGAATCCCGCTGGATCCTGCTCGACTACGTCGACATCGTCGTCCACGTCCAGCACAGCGAGGAGCGGGTCTTCTACGCGCTGGAGCGGCTGTGGAAGGACTGCCCCGAGCTCGAACTTCCCGCCGACGCCAAGGCCACCCGCGGCAAGGCCGAGGAGCACGCCAGGGCGCAGGCCGCCGAGGCCGACCGGGAGCCGGGCGGGGAGTGGCGGTGATGAACGCCACCGGCGAGGTGACCGACCGCAAGGGCCGGGGCCGCCGCATCATCCTGTGGCGGCACGGCCAGACCGCCTGGAACGTGGAGCGCCGTTTCCAGGGCACCACGGACGTCGAGCTCACCGATACGGGCCTCGGTCAGGCCCGTCGTGCCGCGCGGCTGCTCGCCTCGCTGCGGCCCGACGCGATCATCTCCTCGGACCTGCAGCGGGCCGCGCACACGGCTGCCGAGCTGGCCTCGCTCACCGGGCTCGACGTCACCCGCGACGAGGGCCTGCGGGAGACCTACGCGGGCGTCTGGCAGGGCCTGACGCACGAGGAGATCATCGCCCGCTTCGGCGAGGAGTACGCCGCCTGGAAGCGCGGCGAGGCGGTCCGCCGCGGCGGCGGCGAACTGGAGACCGAGGTCGCCGACCGCGCCGCCCCCGTCGTGCTGCGGCACGTCGAGAAGCTGCCCGAGGACGGCACCCTCGTCGTCGTCAGTCATGGCGGCACCATCCGCACCACCATCGGCCGCCTCCTCGGCCTGGAGGCCCGGCACTGGGAGAGCCTCGGCGGCCTCTCCAACTGCTGCTGGTCCGTACTCGGCGAGGGCGCCCGCGGCTGGCGCCTGCTGGAACACAACGCGGGCACTCTCCCGGAGCCCGTCCTCGGCGACGACGACTGACCGTCCCGCGGTCTCACGACCCCGGATTTCACTTTCTGGCAGGTCACAGGCTAAAGTTCTTCTTGTTCGCCCGCCGAGCGGGAAGAACGCAAGGGGCTATAGCTCAGTTGGTAGAGCGCCTGCATGGCATGCAGGAGGTCAGGAGTTCAATTCTCCTTAGCTCCACTGATCGACACTCTGTTGAGTTGTCAAAGATCGGTGATGAGGATCCCGTCCCCGCAGGGGCGGGATTTTCTGTGTTCAGCTGCGGATGGTCTCCTCGGCTCCCTCCTCCTCGTGCGCCGGCGGCCACGGCCGCTCCCTGCGCTCCCGCAGCAGCGCGATCTTCGCCCGCGCGTCCTCGTCCTCCGGGCTGTAGACCACGATCCGGCACTCGGGCATCCCGTCGATGGACAGGGACTGCGAGGTCATCCGCATCTCGCCCACCGCCGCGTGCCGGAACGTCTTCACCCGCGGTCCCGGAGGCGCCACCTCACCGCTCGCCCACAGCTCCGCGAACCAGGGGCTCGCCGCCGACAGCCCGCGTATGTACTCCTCCCAGGCCGGCTCGCCCACGTGTCTGCCGTAGGACGACCGCAGGGTCGCCACCATCAGCGGCAGCTCCGTCTCCCGGCGCACCAGCGGGCAGGCCCCGTCCGGCAGCGTGAAGAGCGTCCACAGCACGTTCGGCAGGCCGATCCTGAGGGTCTCCGGCACCAGGAACAGGTCCCGGTAGGCCGGGTTGGTGGCCAGGACGTCGTAGCGCGAGTTGTAGACCACCGCCAGCATCGGGTCGAGGGCGTCGATGATGCCCTGCACCTCCGGGCTGACCTGGCGGGTCAGACCCGCGGGATCCGGCTGGAACGGCACCTCCGCCAGCCGGTACAGATGCTCCCGCTCGGGCGGGTCCAGCCGCAGCGTGCGCGCGACCGCGTCCAGCACCTGCGGCGAGGCGTTGATCGGCCGGCCCTGCTCCAGCCACGTGTACCAGGTGACGCCCACGCCCGAGAGCTGGGCCACCTCCTCCCGGCGCAGCCCGGGCGTGCGCCGCCGCAGGCCCGGCGGCATGCCCACATCCGCCGGTGTGACCCGCGCCCGCCTCGTGCGCAGAAAGGCGGCCAGCTCCGGCCTGCGTCGCTGTGTCCTCGTCCCCATTCGTCACGCCCCCGTCGTCCCCGTACTCATCGTCGGCATCCGGACCGGCCCGTACCAGGTGCTGGCAGTACCAGCATCGGCGGGCACTCGGCACCGGTACCGGCCCGCCGTCACGCTCGACGCCATGACGACGACCTCCCGGACCGGTCCGGGCACCGAGCCCGTTCCGAACCCTGCGACCAGTGAACCATCCACCACTGACAGTGACGCCCCGATCGCCCGTCGAGCCGGTTCACCCGTCACGGACAGTGAAGCACCCGCCACTGACAAACGGCCCCGGCTGCTGCTCGCTGTGCTGCTCGCCGCCCTGTTCATGGCGGCGCTCGACGTCTTCATCGTGAACGTCGCGGCACCCACGATCGGTTCCGACCTGCACGCCTCGGGCGCCGACCTGCAACTGGTGATCGCCGGCTACGCCATCACCTACTCCGTGCTGCTGATCACCGGTGCCCGGCTCGGCGACCGGCTGGGCCACGGCCGCGTCCACCTGGCCGGACTGGCCCTGTTCACCGCGGCCTCGCTCGCCTGCGGGCTGGCGCAGGGCTCGACCGAGCTGATCGTGTTCCGGCTGGTGCAGGGCGCGGGCTCGGCGCTGATGATCCCGCAGGTGCTCAGCCTCATCCAGCGCACCTTCACCGGAGAGGCCCGGGCGCGGGCGCTCGGCGCCTACTCGGCGGTCCTGGCGATCGGCGCGGCGGCCGGGCAGGTCGTCGGCGGGGTGCTGGTCAGCGCCGACCTGTTCGGCACCGGCTGGCGGCCGGTGTTCCTGGTCAACGTACCGGTCGGCGCCGTCCTGCTCGTCCTGGGCCGGCGGGCCCTGCCGCTGGGCGACGCGGGCGGGCGGGAGCGGTCCCGGGCGCTCGACCTGCCCGGACTGGTGTTGCTGGGCGCCGCCGTGTCGCTGCTGACCGTGCCGCTGGTGCTCGGCCAGGAGGAGGACTGGCCGCTGTGGTCCTGGCTGTCGCTGGTCGCGGCCGCGGTGCTGTTCGTCCTGTTCTGCGGCTACGAGTCCCGGCTGGCCCGGCGCGGCGGCGCCCCGCTCATCACGCCCCGCGTGCTGCGGCACCCAGGCATCGGCCGGGCCGTCTTCCGGATCCTCGCCGTGATGTCGGTCAACGCCGGCTTCCTGTTCACGCTCACGCTGCACGTCCAGGGCGGACTCGGCTACAGCGCCCTGCGGGCCGGGCTGAGCTTCGCGCCGACCGCGGCCGTCTTCGGTGTCGTCAGCCTCACCTGGCGCAGGTGGCCGGCTGTCTGGCAGCGGATGCTCGCACCGGCCGGGTTCGCGCTCACCGCGGTGTCCGTCGCCGTCGTCGGGCTGGCCTTCCACGGCGGCGGCGACGGGGGAGCGGCTCTGTACGCGGGGTACGCGGGCACGGGTGCCGGGCTGGCGCTCGCCTTCAGCCCGACGCTCACCGGCGCGCTGGCGACCGTGCGGCCCGAGGACGCGGCGGACGCGAGCGGCCTGCTGGCGACGGTCGCGCAACTCGGTCAGCTGATCGGTGTGGCGTCCTTCGGCACACTGTTCCTGAACCGGCTTGAGTCGTTCGGCGTCCTGCACCCGTATACGTCCGCGGAGGCGTTCTCGGTAAGCGCCTGGGCGCTGGTCGGGACGGCTGCATTGGGAGCCTTGTCCGGACTGGTACTGAGGCGTCGCTGACCGTATCGGCCCGGCCGTGGCAGAATCAAACGGCCGGAAGGGGGCGCGGCCCGACGGGAGGGAGTAGCGATGCCTGCGAGCATCCTTGAGGAGGTCGGCCACCTCCTCGGTGCGGCGTTGATACGGGACACGACCACCCGACTGAGCTGCCCTTCCTGCGGTTCCGCGCACGTGGCGCAAGTCCTCGGCGACAACGGCGGAATCTCCTACGTGTGCACGGCCTGCGGCCACAGCTGGAGCTGATCGATGGGTGCACACAGGCGAAAGTGCGACTGGTGCGGGAGCGGTACACCGATCGTCCGTGACATGGAGCCGATCAATCCCGATTACCAGTACTGGTGCGAGGAGTGCGCGCGGGCGCTGATCATAAAAGGCGACCCGATCGAGACGTACCGGGAGCTGGAGGGCGAGCCGATCTACGGCCGCCTCCTGGAGGAGCACTGCACGCTCAAGAGGTTCTACCAGTTCGTCACGGCCTGAGGCGGACCTCGCCGTCGGTCCTCGGCAACGATGTCCGGGCCAGCGCGAGGAAGAGCGCGCCGGCCCCTCCGTAGAGGGCCGAGAGCGCCGACTCCGCGCCGGTCAGGTGCAGTTCGGGCCGATCGGGGCCGTGCGGCACCCACCACGGGGCGTACGAGCAGAAGACCAGCAGGCCGCCCAGGGCCGCCGCCCGGTGCCCGCGCGTCCACAGCAGCAGCACCACCGGCACGCACCACACCCAGTGGTGGGTCCACGAGACGGGGCTGATCAGCAGGGCGGTGACCGCACAGGCACACACCGCCCAGGCCCTCCGCCCCCGCAACTCCGCCCGCACGGCCACGGCGAGCCCCAGGACGGCCACCACGGCCGCGGAGACCGTCCAGAGCGCTCCCGGGTCGGGCGTGTGCAGAAAGCGGGCCACAACGCCCCGCAGGGCCTGGTTGGCGGTCTCCTCGGCGTACCCGGCCCGGTCCGCGCGGAACACCATGTCCGTCCAGAACCGCCACGAGTCGTCCGGCAGCACGACCGCCGCCAGCAGCGTCGCCCCGGTGAACGCGACGGCCGCCCCGCGCGCGTGGCGCAGCCACCGCTCCCCGTGTCCGCCCTTCAGGCGGGCCGTGAGGCCCGTGGCGAGCAGGAACACGGGGAACAGCGCGGGCGTCAGCTTGACCGCAGCGGCCAGCCCGAGGCCGGCCCCCGTCCAGCGGTCGTACCCGCCCGGGGGGCGGCGGGTCAGGTCCCACAGCACCAGGACGGCCAGCAGCAGGTTGATCTGGCCGTAGCGCAGGGTCGTCCACACCGGCTCGCACCACACGGCCGCCGCCGCGACCCACCAGACGGTCTCCACGCGCGCGCGGCCGACGAGCTTCAGCGACAGCCGTACGAACACCACCAGCAGCGCCAGGTTCCCGGCCGTCGCCAGCGCGCGCAGGAGCGCGGTGCCCAGCAGGGGGAGCGGGGTGAACAGCAGGGCCGCGAACGGCGGGTAGGTGGGCGGCAGGTGCGCGGCCGTGGCGCGCAGCGCGTACAGGTCGCCGCCGGCGCGCACGGCGGCTCCCTCCGCCCGGTAGACCATCAGGTCGACCATCGACACGTGCGCGGCCCGCTGAGCGGCCCAGAACGCCGTGAACGACAGCAGGCACACTCCCAGGGCGACCGGCATCCGGCGGCGGACGGCGGGCAACGCGATCACGGGCACGAAAGCCGACATTAGCGCCCTAACAGGGGCAGGGTGGAAATCGATTTGGTGCTGCACCCGGGGCCCTGTAATGTTTATGTCGTCGCCGGGGGAACCCGGGGGAGACAACAAGGGGCTATAGCTCAGTTGGTAGAGCGCCTGCATGGCATGCAGGAGGTCAGGAGTTCAATTCTCCTTAGCTCCACAGAGATCGAAGGCGGACCATTCCACGGATGGTCCGCCTTCGGCGTGTTGCGGACCACAGGACACGTGGAACGCACGACACGCGCGCGTGAGCAGAACGGCGGGTCACCCGAACCGGGTGACCCGCCGTTCCCGTGCGCTCAGCGACCCAGGGCCCGCCGGCCGCGCCCCTGGGAGAGGACCGGCAGATTGCGCGACGGTGCCTGCCCGCGCGTGTCCTCCTCGAGGCGCAGCGCGAGCGCCGGGCAGCGGCGCACCGCGCGCAGCGCCTTCGCCTCCGCGTACCGCGGCACCTGCGCCTGGGCCACGGTCGGGAAGCCGTCGGCGCCGAGCTCGAACACCTCCGGCAGGATGTCCGCGCACAGCCCGTGGCCCCGGCACAGCGTCCAGTCCACGTAGATCTTCTGACGGCTGGCGCCGCTCTCCTCGGGCTCTCCGCCGCCCGGGACGCCCGTGGGGGCCCTGCCCCCCTCGAAGAGCGGCAGAACGCCCTCCACGGGCCGTCCGCAGCCGTTTCCGAGGACGTGCGCGGCCAGGTCGTCGGTGAACGCCTTGATGGTCGACTCCAGGAACATCGCCGAGCCGTCCGGGTGCGAACACGCCCCGCGCCGCTTCACGTTCTTGGCGACCTGCTTCAGCGCCTCCAGGGCGGCCGGTCCGCCGCCGTTGAGGATGTCCTCCATGCCACGCGCGGCGGCGGGCAGACCGAGGTAGCAGGGCCCGCACTGGCCGGCGCTCTCCTCGGCGAGCCACTGCGCGACCCGCAGCGACTCGCCCAGCGGGCACGTGTCCTGGCTGATCGGCAGGATCGCGCCCGCGCCCAGCGAACCGCCCACGGCGTCCAGCGAGTTGCGGGAGACGATCGCCTCGTTGACGGTCGCCGCGTCGATCCACTTGCCGTGGTAGCCGCCGGTCAGCACGCCCTGCGGCACCGGCGGGGCGCCCGCCAGCTGCAGCACGTAGCGCAGCGGCACGCCGGTGGGGACCTCGATCACCATCGGGCGGGCGACCGCGCCGGACACGGTGAGCATGACGGTGCCCGGTTCGTCGTACAGGCCGGTGTTGCCGTAGCGCTCCGGGCCGATGCGGGCGGCGATGGCCAGCTGCGCGAACGTCTCCGCGTTCGACAGCAGTGTGGGCGCCCCGCCGACGCCGCTCTGCGAGGCGCTGATCTTGCGGCCGGGCGGGATCGCCGGGCCGCCGTCGACCGAGCGGATCAGCGAGGCGGCGGCGCCGGTGACCATGCGCACCGGATTGCGCTGCACCCACGCGCGCAGCGCCGATCTACGGCTGTTGCTCAGACCTCGCTCGGCGAGAGCGGCCTCCATGGAACGCTGGGTGGACTCCCGGGTGACGCCGATGACGAGAGTGCGCGCGCCGAGCGCCTCGGCACACAGCAGCGCGCCGTCCAGGATGAGGTGCGGGGCACGGTTGATCAGCACCGTGTCCTTGCGGCAGGCGGGTTCGTCCTCGCTGCCGTTGACCACGACGACCGGCCGCACCCCGCGCTTGATCGCCGACTCGGCGACCGAGCGCAGCTTCTTGTGGAAGGGGAAGCCGGCGCCGCCGCGGCCCTTGAGGTTGATGCTTTCGGCGAGCTGGGCGAGCTGCTCGCCGCCCAGCGGGTCGAGCGGCCCGTGCACCTTCAGGTGCATGGGCAGGTCGAGCCGCTCCACAAGGTCGAAGCCCGACGTGAGCTGGGGAAGTCCGACCACGCGGACTTCTGGGACGTCGGGCAGGGCCTCGTTCACTTAAAGCCTCCGGAAGGCGTGTTCCAAGGTTCGCCCGAACCCGGCGCCTCGTAGGAGGAACCGGGCAGCGTTTCGGTGGCGGGACCGCTGTTGAACGTGTCACTCGGGTTGTACGTGCCGTAGAGGCCGTTTGTCTCACCGGTGTCGTACACGTCACTTCCGCCGTATCCGGCGGCGCCCGGATTGCCGTAGGCCGGGATGGTGTATCCGGTGTCCTGGAGCGGGTCGTACGCCGACGGCGGAGCCTCGCCGACCGGCGGCGGGGACGGGATCGGCCAGCTGCCCGAGGTGCTGGAGGCGCCGTCCACGCGCGGGATGGCCTCAGTGGCCCGGAGATCCATCGGGAGGTCCATGCGGGCGGTCTGGTCGGCCGCGAAGGGCTGCTGCGGGCGGCCCGGCGTGGAGACCGCGCGGTAGGCCGCCGCGAAGCCGGCGGCGGGCTCGGCGGCCGGGGTGCCCGGGTTCTGGTACAGCGGGGCGCCGCGCGTGTCCGCCGCGGCCTGCCTGGGCTCGCGCCGGCTCTCGAAGCCGGGCAGCGCCGACTCGGCCACCCGCGAGCGGCTCGCGTCCAGGTCGTCCAGCCCGGGCCGCTCCGAGCTGCCGAACAGGGCCACCAGGCGGTCGGCGACCTTGCGTTTGACCTGGCGGGGCGCGGCGCGCAGCGCGAGGGCGCCCATCACACCGAGCAGGGACAGGCTGTAGAGGATCACGAAGATCGGCTTGGCCGATCGACCCGCGTAGAGCCCGTGGATCAGCGCCGCGCACCAGGCCGGGTAGGCCAGCATGTGCATGGCCCGCCAGCGGGCGGCGACCGGGGCCGGGGTGGCGAAGTTGCTGCGCAGGGCGCCGGTGATGCCGACGAAGATCATCAGCAGGCCCGCGAGCGAGCCCAGCCCGATCAGGCCGCCGATGCCGGAGACGCCGAGCGAGAAGGGGATGATCGCGGCGATCAGCTCCGTGTGGCCGAGCGCGATCTTGGTGGTGATGTGCAGCAAGAGGAACGCGATCGAGCCGACCGCGGTCGTCCGGTGCACCGCCTGGCCGATGATCCGCTGCCGCGTGTTCAGGAAGATCCGGTCCTGCGCGAACAGGCCCCAGATCACCGAGCAGCTGAGCGAGACGAGCGACAGCACGCCCGCGCCGAAGTTCAGGAATTCGCGGAACTGGCTGCCTCCGACCAGCACGACCACGGGTATGAGCAGCAGGATGACAGCGGACGCCACCCCATAGGCCGAGCGGCCGGGTTTGGGGAGCGAGCTGGTACTACGACGAGGGTTCATGGGGGCAACTCCGAGCAGTTTCGGGAAAGCGGTCCCGCTGCCGCACTCTAAGTGGAGCCATACCGATCAGTACGGGGTTTGAGTTATTGCGTTGTTATCAACGGACCATGCGACGGGGGCGGTGTCCCATAGGGGACGGTACGCGAAGTAGTTGCTGACCTTTGTTCAGTTCCGGGCGGGCTTCGTGACATGTCCATCAGGGATACGGAAGCGCGTCGCCGCTTGCTCAAGGCCTGCGGTACCCTAGCGCCATGCGTGCCGTACGCCTTCTGCTTAGCGGGCCGCGCTGATCAGTACCGACCCCGGTCCAGCCGTGAGGTCGGCATCGGCGCGGCGTCCCCTCCTGTGTGAGGGGTTTTTTCGTTTCTTTGAATGTCGCAGCCGCAGGCAGAGACGATCGATGGAGCTTTGAGGATCATGAGCGAGACGAACCCCGCTGCCACCGCCGCCACGTCGGCGGAGGCCGCGCCGCACCGCTACACGGCCGCCATGGCAGCCGAGATCGAGGCACGCTGGCAGGACTTCTGGGACGCCGACGGCACCTACGCGGCGCCGAACCCCAAGGGCGACCTGGCGGGCGACCCCGAGCTGGTCGCCAGGCCCAAGAAGTTCATCATGGACATGTTCCCGTACCCCTCGGGTGCGGGCCTGCACGTGGGCCACCCGCTCGGCTACATCGCCACCGACGTCTACGCCCGGTTCCAGCGCATGACCGGCCACAACGTCCTGCACACCCTGGGCTTCGACGCCTTCGGCCTGCCCGCCGAGCAGTACGCCGTGCAGACCGGCACGCACCCGCGCGTGTCCACCGAGGCCAACATCGAGAACATGAAGGCCCAGCTGCGCCGGCTGGGCCTGGGCCACGACAAGCGCCGGTCGTTCGCCACGATCGACCCGGAGTACTACAAGTGGACCCAGTGGATCTTCCTGCAGATCTTCAACTCCTGGTACGACGACGAGGCGCGCAAGGCCCGCCCGATCTCCGAGCTGATCGCCCAGTTCGAGTCCGGTGAGCGCGCGATTCCGGGCTCCACGCGCGCGTGGAACGAGCTGACCGCCGCCGAGCGCGCCGAGGTCCTGGGCGAGTACCGCCTGGCCTACGCCTCCGACGCGCCCGTCAACTGGTGTCCGGGCCTGGGCACCGTGCTGGCCAACGAGGAGGTCACCGCCGACGGCCGTTCCGAGCGCGGGAACTTCCCGGTCTTCAAGGCCAAGCTGCGCCAGTGGAACATGCGCATCACCGCCTACGCCGACCGGCTGCTGGAGGACCTGGAGGAGCTGGACTGGCCCGAGGCCATCAAGCTGCAGCAGCGCAACTGGATCGGCCGCAGCGAGGGCGCCCGCGTCGACTTCCCGATCGACGGCGAGCGCATCACGGTCTTCACCACCCGCCCCGACACCCTGTTCGGCGCGACCTACATGGTGCTGGCGCCCGAGCACCCGCTGGTCGACAAGTTCACCCCCGAGGCGTGGCCCGAGGGCACGCACCAGGTGTGGACCGGCGGCCACGCCACCCCCGCCGAGGCCGTCGCGGCCTACCGCGCGCAGGCCGCCTCGAAGTCCGACGTCGAGCGGCAGGCCGAGGCCAAGGACAAGACGGGCGTCTTCACCGGCGCCTTCGCGACCAACCCGGTCAACGGCGAGCAGATCCCGGTCTTCATCGCCGACTACGTCCTGATGGGCTACGGCACCGGCGCGATCATGGCCGTCCCGGGTCACGACTCCCGCGACTTCGCCTTCGCGCGCGCCTTCGAGCTGCCGATCCGCTGCGTGGTCGAGCCGACCGACGGCCGCGGCACCGACCCCTCCACCTGGGACGACGCCTTCGTCTCCTACGACGCGAAGATCGTCAACTCCGACAGCGACGACGTGCAGCTGAACGGCCTGGGCGTGGTCGACGCCAAGGCGCGCATCACCGAGTGGCTGGAGCGCAAGGGCATCGGCGAGGGCACCGTCAACTTCCGGCTGCGTGACTGGCTGTTCAGCCGCCAGCGCTACTGGGGCGAGCCCTTCCCGATCGTCTACGACGAGGACGGCGTCGCCCACGCGCTGCCCGAGTCGATGCTGCCGCTGGAGCTGCCCGAGGTCGAGGACTACAGCCCGCGCACCTTCGACCCGGACGACGCCGACACCCAGCCCGAGACGCCGCTGTCGCGCAACGAGGAATGGGTCAACGTCACCCTGGACCTGGGCGACGGCCCGAAGAAGTACCGCCGCGAGACCAACACCATGCCCAACTGGGCCGGTTCCTGCTGGTACGAGTTCCGGTACCTGGACCCGCACAACGACCGGAAGCTGGTCGACCCGGAGATCGAGCAGTACTGGATGGGCCCGCGCGAGGGCCGGCCGCACGGCGGTGTCGACCTGTACGTCGGCGGCGCCGAGCACGCCGTGCTGCACCTGCTGTACGCGCGCTTCTGGTCCAAGGTCCTGTACGACCTGGGGCACGTCTCCTCCGCGGAGCCGTTCCACAAGCTGTTCAACCAGGGCATGATCCAGGCCTACGTCTACCGTGACAGCCGTGGCATCGCGGTGCCGGCCGCCGAGGTGGAGGAGCGCGACGGCGCCTACTACTACCAGGGCGAGCAGGTCTCCCGGCTGCTGGGCAAGATGGGCAAGTCCCTGAAGAACGCGGTCACCCCCGACGAGATCGCCGCCGAGTACGGCGCCGACACCCTGCGCCTGTACGAAATGGCCATGGGTCCGCTGGACGTCTCCCGCCCGTGGGACACGCGCGCGGTGGTCGGCCAGTTCCGGCTGCTGCAGCGGCTGTGGCGCAACATCGTCGACGAGGCCACCGGCGAGGTCACCGTCACCGACGCCGAGCCCGACGAGGAGACCCTGCGCGCCCTGCACAAGGCCATCGACGGCGTGCGCCAGGACCTGGAGGGCCTGCGCTTCAACACCGCCATCGCCAAGGTCACCGAGCTGAACAACCACCTGACCAAGGCCGGCCGTGCGGTGCCGCGCTCCGTGGCCGAGCCGCTGGTGCTGATGGTCGCCCCGCTGGCCCCGCACATCGCCGAGGAACTGTGGCGCAAGCTGGGCCACACCGACTCGGTCGTCCACCGGGACTTCCCGGTCGCCGACCCGGCCTACGTCGTGGACGAGACCGTGACCTGCGTCGTGCAGATCAAGGGCAAGGTCAAGGCCCGGCTGGAGGTGCCGCCGGCCATCTCCGAGGAGGAGCTGGAGAAGGTGGCGCTGGCCGACGAGAAGGTCGTCGCGGCGCTGGGCGGCGCGGGCATCCGCAAGGTGATCGTGCGGGCACCGAAGCTGGTCAACATCGTTCCCGCATAAGAACCGGGTGCTTTCCGCCGGCTCGGGGTAGTCCCCTACGGGCAGGTTCGGGGTTCTTCCGGAACCTCGGGCCTGCCCGCAGCGTTTACCGTGGAGAGCACAGCAGCTCGTGCCGTACCGGCCGGAGGAGGAGCGTCATGGACGTGGTGTTGGCTGTGTTCGCCCTGCTCTTCCTGCTCTTCGTCGGCCTCGGCGCGTACGCCACGATCAAGGCCGTCGGCGCCGCCAAGCGCGGCGTGGACCGCACCATCGCGCAGGCCCGCCGCACGGTCGAGGACCACACCCTGCGCGCCAGGTCCTTCGCCCGGACGGGACCCGCCGGCGAGATCGCCCAGCTGCGGCTCGCGCTGCGCGCCTCCATGCGCGCCACGCAGGACGCGCTGCACGCGGGGGCGGCCGTGGACGAGTCGCTGAAGGAATCCCTCGGCCTCTTCGAGCGGCTCAGCGCGCACGGACACGAGCTGGACGCCGACCTCAAGCGCCTGGAGTCCGAGCCGGACCGGGCCACGCTCGCCGAACACCTGCCCGAACTGCGCAGCCGCACCGAGCGGATCACCTCGTCCGCGGACTCCCTGCGCTGGGCCGCCCACGACCGGGCCCACCGCTTCGCCGACGACGATCTGGGCACCCTCAGCGCCCAGATCGACATGGAGGCGGGCGCCCTGCGCCACTGGACGCGGGCCGAGCCCGGCCAGGCGTCCCCGCAGTGGACCGACGCGCCCGCCCCCGCCGCGGCCGACCGCCCGGCCACCGGGCAGACCCGGCCCAAGGCCTCCGGCTCCCGGGCGACGCAGTCCGCTCCCGACGCGATCGCCCCGCCGTCATGGCGCCCCACTTCCCCCTGGCAGAAGAAGCCCCGGCCCGAGAGCACCACATGAGCGGGTCGCTCCACGACCACAGCCCAGGGGCCGGGCTGCCGTGTGAGCACTACGCCAGGTAACCTCCAGGTCATGTCCCGCCATGTCGCGATCGTCACCGATTCAACGGCCTACCTGCCGCCCCGGACGATGGAACGCCATGGCATCACCGCGGTCCCGTTGACCGTGGTCCTCGGCGACCGCGCCCTCGAAGAGGGCACCGAGATCTCCACCCGCTCCCTGGCCCAGGCGCTGCAGAAGCGGCGCTCGGTGACCACCTCGCGCCCCAGCCCGCAGGTGTTCGCGGAGACCTACCGCAGGGTCGCCGAGTCCGGCGCGAGCGGCATCGTCTCCCTGCACCTGTCCGCCGAGCTGTCCGGCACCTATGACGCGGCGGTCCTCGCGGCGCGCGAGGCACCGGTGCCCGTGCGCGTCGTGGACACCGGCATGATCGCGATGGCGCTCGGTTTCTGCGCGCTCACCGCGGCCGAGACCGCGGAGGCGGGCGGCACGATGGACGAGGCCGTCACAGCCGCCGAGAAACGGGCCGCCGGTACGTCCGCCTACTTCTACGTCGACACCCTCGACTACCTGCGCCGCGGGGGCCGCATCGGTGCCGCGCAGGCGCTGCTGGGTTCCGCGCTGGCCGTCAAGCCGCTGCTCCAGCTGGACGGCGGCCGGATCGAGCTGCTCGAAAAGGTGCGTACGGCGTCCAAGGCGATCGCGCGCCTGGAGGAACTGGCCGCCGAGCGGGCGGGCAGCGGCGAGGTCGACATCGCCGTCCACCACCTCGCCGCCCCCGACCGCGCCGCAGCACTCGCCGACCGGCTGCGGGTACGCGTCCCGGGCCTGGCCGACCTGCACGTCAGCGAGGTCGGAGCGGTGATCGGGGCACACACCGGACCCGGGCTGCTGGGCGCGGTCGTCTCACCTCGCTGACACCGGCAATCCCCAGACCGCCCACCCCACTTGGCCCCGAACGACCACCGGTCTCACTCGTCCGGGTGGCGGAGTTGTCCACAACCGGCCGGTCGTCCACGGAAATCCACCAAGATCATCGCCGTGCGTGGAAATGTTCCATCCTCGTCGCATGGCACTTCGATCTCGCCCCCGCACAGCGACTCCGACCAGCGGCCCCGGCCGTGGCGCTGCCTCCGACGGCCGCCTCCGCCACCGCCGCGCAACCACCCACCCTCGCCGCGCCCGCCACCGCCCGCCCGCACCGGCGGACGAACTGCGCCGCCGCGCCGAACTCCTCTTCGGCGAACGAGCCGTGCAGTGGCGGGAGTCAGGGAACGCACCACCGGACCCGCAGGAACCGGCGAGCACACCGACGGCAACGACGACGGGTCCGGCACCGAGCCTCAGCACGAAGAGGCAGGCGACCACGGCCCTGCCGGCGCGGGGTACGACCCCGGGCGGGACAGCGACCGTGAGTGCGCCCGAGCCGGCGACGATCCCGGCGAGGGCAAGGACGACGGCCGCACGGGAGCCGGCCACCGCCCCGGCAGCCGAACCGGCCGGCGCGGTCAGCGCGACGTCCGTGCCGGGCAGCGCCACGGAGCCCGAACCGGCCGATGCGGTGCGGCTGTCGGAGCCGGAGGCCGCGGGCCCGGCCTGGCGGGAGCGCGCCGGACTGGCGCTGCGCGAGCGGATGCCGGTGTGGCTGCAGGCGCGGTACGGAGTGGAACGGCGCGGAGTCGTGGCGCTCGCCGTGGTCCTCGTGGCCGCCGCCGTCTTCGCCGTACAGCACTTCTGGGCGGGCCGGCCCCAGTCGGTGAGCGCCCCTCAGGTGGTGCACGCCCCGGCCCCGTTCACCAGGAAGAACGAGGGGGCGACGGCCGGAGCGGCTGTGAGCACGCCGGCTACACCAGGCGCCGAGATCGTCGTGGACGTCAGCGGCAAGGTCCGCAAACCGGGGATCCGACGGCTGCCGGCCGGTGCCCGGGTGGCCGACGCGCTGCGGGCGGCGGGCGGGGTCCGGCCGGGTGTGGGCACGGAAGGACTCAACCGGGCCCGCTTCCTGGTCGACGGTGAGCAGATCGTCGTCGGCGAGCCCGCCGGGGCCGCCGCTCCGCCCGGCCCCGCAGCCGGACCGCTCTCCGGATCCACCGGCACCGGCCCGGCAGCGCCGGTCTCCCTCAGCACGGCCACCGTGGATCAGCTCGACACCCTGCCGGGAGTGGGCCCGGTCCTGGCGCAGCACATCATCGACTACCGCAGCCGGCACGGCGGTTTCCGCTCGGTGGACGAACTGCGCGAGGTGAACGGCATCGGCGACCGGCGGTTCACCGATCTGCGCGAGCTGGTACGGCCATGAGCCGCGCGCTCGACGAGGCCGACCCGCGGCCCCGAGCAGATCAGGGCGGGACCGCGCACACCGGCCGGGACGGCCCCATGGACCTGCGCCTGGTGCCACCCGCGCTCGCGGCCTGGGCCACAGCGGCCCTGACCCTGGACGCACCGGCGCCCTGGACCGCCGCGACCGCCGTCGTCTGCCTGGTCGGTGGGCTCCTGTTGTTGTCGGTGCGACGGCAGGGCGGGCACGGGCAGGGCGCGCGGGCTGGGCGGCTGGGGCGGTCGGGCCACGGACCGACCGCCCGGCGCGCGAGACGAGGCGGAGGGGCGGAGCGGGACGACTGGGTGCGCGGCCGGTTCCGCTGGGCGCGGCCGGCCGTCGCCGCGGTGCTGCTCTGCGTCGCCGCCGCAGCCGCCTCCGCAGGGCTGCACGGGGCCGACGTACGGCGTGGGCCGGTGCCCGAGCTGGCCCGGCGGTTCGCGACCGTGACCGCCGAGGTCGAGGTGAGCGGCGACCCCTGGCTGAGCAGTCCACAGGTGCGCGGCGATCACGCGGCACCCATGGCGGTGCTGGCCCGGGCCGAGCTGCGGAGTGTCGAGGAGCCCGACGGAAGGCGGGTGCGGACCCGGACACCCGTGCTGGTGATCGTCGATCCGGACGTCCCGGCGCCGGAGAAGGAGGAGACGGGGAGCGGGAGTCCGGGGCGTCCAGCGTCCCTTCCCGGACGGAGCCCGTCGGCCGGGCGAGCCGCCTGGCTCGGGCTGCTGCCGTCCACCCGGCTGCGGGTGGCCGGTCGGCTGGCGCCCGCGCTGACGGGCGGCGACCGGACCGCGGCTGTACTACGGGTACGGGGCCGGCCGGAGCCACGGATCGTGGCGGGACCCAGCGGGCCGCAACGGCTGGCCGGCCGGCTCAGAGCGGGCCTGCGGGAAGCGACCGAAGACCTGCCCGGAGACGCGCGGGCGCTGCTTCCCGGCCTGGTCGTCGGGGACACCTCGCGCATCACGCCCGAGCTGGACCACGCCTTTATGGAGACAGACCTGGCGCACACGCTCGCCGTGTCCGGCAGCAACCTCACCGTTCTGCTCGCGCTGCTCATCGGGCCGCCCGGCCTGGCCCAACGGGTCGAGCGCCGTGGCCTGGCCCCGCGCCTGGGGCTCTCCCTACGGGCGACGGCACTGCTCGCGGGAGCGCTGACGCTCGGCTTCGTGATCGTCTGCCGGCCCGACCCCAGCGTGCTGCGGGCGGCTGCCTGCGGCGCGGTGGCGCTGCTCGCCCTGGCCACCGGGCGCCGTAGATCCCTGATCCCGGCACTGGCCACGACGGTCCTGCTGCTGGTGCTGTACGACCCGTGGCTGGCCCGCAGTTATGGCTTCCTGCTGTCCGTGCTGGCCACCGGCGCGCTGCTGGTGATCGCGCCAGGCTGGAGCGAGGCGTTGCGGCGGCGCCGGGTGCCCCCGCGGCTCGCCGAGGCGCTGGCGGCGGCTGCCGCCGCGCAGGCGGTGTGTGCGCCGGTCGTGGCGGTGCTGTCGGCCCGGGTGAGCCTGGTGGCGGTGCCGTGCAACCTGCTGGCCGAGATGGCGGTGGCACCGGCGACGGTGCTGGGGTTCGCGGCGCTCGCGACGGCGCCGGTGACGATTCCGGCGGCCAAGGCGCTCGCCTGGTGCGCGAGTTGGCCCGCCGGGTGGATTGCCGGTGTGGCCCGGGCCGGGGCGGCGCTGCCCGGTGCGGGAGTGGACTGGCCGGCGAGCTGGCCGGGGGCGCTGGCGCTCGCGGCGGTCACCGTGGCCGTCGTCCTGGCAGGCCGGAGACTGCTGCGGCACCCGGCGTGGTGCGGACTGCTCGGCGTGCTGCTCGTGCTGCTGGTGACACGGCCGGCGCCGCTGACCCGGGTGATCACGGGCTGGCCGCCACCGGGCTGGCGGTTCGCGATGTGCGACGTCGGGCAGGGCGACGCCACCGTGCTGGCGGCGGGCGCGGGCGCAGCTGTCGTCGTGGACGCCGGACCCGATCCGGTGCTGGTCGACCACTGCCTGCGCAGGCTGGGCATCACCCGCGTCCCCCTCCTGGTCCTCACCCACTTCCACGCCGACCACGTGGCGGGCCTGCCCGGCGTCCTGCGGGGCCGCTCGGTGGCCGCGATCGAGACGACGGGTTTCGCGGAACCGGCGGAGCAGGCGGAGTTCGTGCGCAGGGAAGCGGCCGAACGGCACATCCCGATCACGGTGGCCGTCGCGGGCGAGGAACGGCGCACCGGACCCCTCACCTGGCGCGTCCTGTGGCCCCCGCAGCGGAGCACCCAGCCGCGCAGCGTCTCGCCGCAGGGCACACGGCTGCCCTCCGGGACGACGGTGCCCCCGGCTCGGCCTGGCGCCCTGTACGAGCCGGAGGATCCGAACGACGCCAGCGTCGCGCTGCTGGTGCGCACCGGCGGGCTGCGGCTGCTGCTGCTCGGAGACCTCGAACCCCCGGCCCAGCGGGTGCTGTTGCGGTCCCCGGCGGCGGCCGACCTGGCCGGAGTGGACGTCCTGAAGGTGGCCCATCACGGCTCGGCCTATCAGGACCCGGAGCTGATACACCTCGCGGCACCCCGGGTGGCGCTCGTCTCCGCAGGCGCAGGCAACCCCTACGGCCACCCGGCACCGGCGACCATGGCGGCACTGCGGGCCGGAGGCGCCACGGTCCTGAGCACCGACCGCGACGGCGCCCTGGCGGTCACCGGAACGGGAGGGAACGAGGGCCGGATGCGGGTGACGAGAGAGGGCTAGAGGCAGCTGGGGTGACTGGACATGACTGGCCCAGACTGTGCCCATGACGTCAGCACAGATCGATGCCTATCTCCGCCGGCTAGGGATCGCGCGCCCGCAGCAGCCCACCAGTGAGGCGTTGCGTGCGCTCCACCTGAGCCATCTGCGAACCGTCCCCTTCGAGAACCTGTCGGTCCACCTCGGGGAGGAGATCACGCTGGAGGAGCAGCGGCTGCTGGACAAGATGACCGGGGCCCGGCGGGGCGGCTTCTGCTACGAACTGAACGGAGCGTTCGGGACGTTGCTCGCCGCCCTCGGCTATCGCGTGGAGCTGCTCGCGGGACGCGTGTACGGCGACGACGGGAGGCTCGGGATCCCTTACGACCATCTTGCGCTGCGGGTACGGACGGTGGAGGGGGACACCTGGCTCGCCGACGTCGGGTTCGGAGCGCACAGCCACTACCCGCTGGCCTGCGCGGAACGCGGGGAGCAGGACGACCCCGGTGGCAGGTTCCGGGTGGTGGAGGCCGGGCCGGACCCGGCCGGGGTGCGCGGCGGGGACGCGCCGGGCGCCGGGGACCTGGACGTCGTGCGGGACGGCACGCCGCAGTACCGGCTGGAGACCCGTCCCCGGGTGCTCGGGGACTTCGTGGCCGGCGCCTGGTGGCACAGCACCTCGCCCTCCTCGCACTTCACCCGGTCCCTGGTCTGTTCACGGCTCACCGAGGACGGCGGGAGGATCACGCTCAGCGGGCGCAAGCTGAAGACGACCGCCGTGGACGGCACGCAGGAGACGCGTGAGCTGGAGACGGACGAGGAGGTGCTGACGGTCTACCGGGAACGCTTCGGGATCGAGCTGGGCTGCGTGCCGGCTGTGCGAAATCCTGGCCTGAGCTGACCCGACCTGACCGACTGAACGGTGCCGTAGCTGTTCGGCCGCCGGCCGGGCAACCGCGGGTGGTGATCGACGCGGCGTCCGTCGACACCGGGGTGCCGGTGCGTGACCACGGTCTGCGGTCGGCGGACCCCCTGGACGCGGGGCGCGGTCCCGGGGGCTGACCTGGCCCTTCGCCGTGCTCCCGGTGCCGGAGAATGGGCCCGTGAGTGATGTGAGACATGTGCTGGTGCTGCCCGACCGCGATGCCGCCGAGGAAGCGGCCGAGACGCTCGGGGAGCGGTTCGGGATCGACGAGGAGCCCCGGCTCGTCCGTGACGCGCTGGCCGGCGAGGACGACGCCGAGGACGCCCAGTGGCTCGTGATCCTGCGGGACGAGGACGAGCGGCTCGATCCCGCCGAGCTGGACGCGTTCGCGGGGGAATGGGACGGCTGGCGCGAGGAGCCGTGACCCCGAGCTGCGACTCCCGCAGCCCGTGACTCCGAGCCCGTGACTCCGAGTCGTCACCCCAAGCCTGTGATCCCAAGCCTGTGACTCCCAGCCCGTGCCCCCGAGCCCGTGTGCCCGAGCGTGAGCCCCCCGGCCAGTGCCCCCAAGCCCCGATCCCAAGCCCGCGCCCCCAGCCCGCGCCCCCAGCCTGTGCCCCCGAGCCTGTGACCCCCAGCTGTGCCCGCGAGACCCATGCCCCTGAGCCCGTGCTCCGAGCCCGTGCCCCCCCAGCCCGGTCCCCCGAGCCCGACTCGGGGTCCGCTCCGGGACCGGTCAGGGTGCCGGGGCCGCTTCGATGTCAGTGCCGCGTGGGATGCTGTAGGCGATGGCCAGGAAGACTGCGAATGACGACCCTCTCGCCCCGGTGACCCTCGCCGTGGGCCAGGAGGACCTCCTGCTCGACCGTGCCGTGCAGGAGGTGATGGCCGCCGCCAAGGCCGCCGACGCCGACACGGACGTACGTGACCTGACCCCGGACCAGCTGCAGCCCGGCACCCTGGCCGAGCTGACCAGCCCGTCGCTCTTCGCCGAGCGCAAGGTCGTGGTCGTACGCAACGCGCAGGACCTGTCCGCCGACACGGTCAAGGACGTGAAGGCGTACCTCGGTTCGCCCGCCGAGGAGATCACACTCGTACTGCTGCATGCCGGCGGCGCGAAGGGCAAGGGGCTGCTGGACGCCGCGCGCAAGGCAGGGGCGCGGGAGGTGGCCTGTCCGAAGATGACCAAGCCGGCGGACCGACTGGCCTTCGTGCGGGCGGAGTTCCGTGCCGTCGGGCGGTCGGCCACCCCCGAGGCGTGCCAGGCGCTCTGCGACGCCATCGGGAGCGACCTGCGGGAGCTGGCCTCGGCGGTCTCGCAGCTCGTCGCCGACGTGGAGGGGACGATCGACGAGGCGATCGTCGGCCGGTACTACACCGGCCGGGCCGAGGCCTCCAGCTTCACGGTCGCCGACCGGGCCGTGGAGGGCCGCACGGCGGAGGCGCTGGAGGCACTCAGATGGTCGCTGGCGACGGGCGTGGCGCCGGTGATGATCACCAGCGCACTGGCGCAGGGCGTCCGGGCGATCGGGAAGCTGTCCTCGGCCCGGGGCGGCCGGCCGGCCGATCTGGCGCGCGAGCTGGGCATGCCGCCGTGGAAGATCGACCGGGTGCGGCAGCAGATGCGGGGATGGACGCCGGACGGGGTCGCGGTGGCCCTCAGAGCAGTCGCCGAAGCCGACGCGGGAGTGAAGGGAGGCGGGGACGACCCCGAGTACGCCCTGGAGAAGGCGGTCGTGACGATCGCGAGGGCCGCGCGGTCCAGAGGCCGGGGCTGATCCTGTCGCCGCGGGGTCGCCGGCGAGCAGAACCACGGGTGACGGACGTACGTCGCCGACGAACCGGCAGGTGGTGATCGCCGTGGCCGATCACCCGCACGCGGAACTCGTCCGCAAGGCTGCGAAGCCTTCTCACGCGGTGACGTGGACACCTTGCGCGGACTCCTTCGCGGGGGATGCCCGACTTCGTGCCATGCCGAAGGCCCCGTCACCCACCCTGGGGAAGGGGGAGCGCCGGGGCCTTCGGATCAAGCTGGTGAGCCCGTTCCCGCGTGGCGAACGCAGGCCGCGAACAGGCTCGGGGGTGCCGGACGGGAGCGGATGAGAGAGGGCCCGCTCTGGGTCCTTCCGGCGGTCAGATCAGAGAGGTTCAGCCCTTGAGGGACGCGACCTTGGAAGCAAGCGCCGACTTCTTGTTGGCGGCCTGGTTCTTGTGGATGACGCCCTTCGAGACGGCCTTGTCGAGCGCACGCGCGGCAGCGCGCTGCAGCTCGGTGGCCTTCTCGACGTCACCCGCGGCAGCGGCCTCGCGGGCCTTGCGGATCGCGGTCTTCAGGGAGGACTTGACGGCCTTGTTGCGCAGCCGAGCCTTCTCGTTGGTCTTGATCCGCTTGATCTGGGACTTGATGTTCGCCACGAAGGAGCCTTTTCAGGTTCAGGTGCGGGGCCGCTCGGGTCCCGTACCGGTGATCCAAAATTTTCTGTCGCGCCTCGCGCTGAGAGGGCATGAGGCACAGCCATCTACAGTACCAGTGGCCCTCCGGACGGCCCAAAACGGCCCCCGGTCCCTGCCCGTGGGACCATGGAGACTACGTAACGATCCGACCCGAGGCATAAGGCGCCTCAAGAGACAGGACCCTGCGTGCCCGCGACCCCTAACCATGTGCCCGAGCCGAGCCGTACCGACCCGGCTCTGATCCGCAATTTCTGCATCATCGCGCACATCGACCACGGCAAGTCCACGCTCGCCGACCGGATGCTCCAGCTGACCGGTGTGGTCGAGCAGCGGCAGATGCGTGCTCAGTACCTCGACCGGATGGACATCGAGCGCGAGCGCGGCATCACGATCAAGTCCCAGGCGGTGCGTCTGCCCTGGGCCCCGACCGAGGGCCCCGACCAGGGCACGACCCACATCCTCAACATGATCGACACCCCGGGGCACGTCGACTTCACCTACGAGGTCTCGCGGTCGCTCGCCGCCTGCGAGGGGACCATCCTCCTCGTCGACGCCGCCCAGGGCATCGAGGCGCAGACCCTCGCCAACCTCTACCTGGCGATGGAGAACGACCTCACGATCATCCCGGTGCTGAACAAGATCGACCTGCCGGCCGCCCAGCCGGAGAAGTTCGCCGAGGAGCTGGCGAACCTGGTCGGCTGTGACCCGGAGGACGTGCTCAAGGTCTCCGCGAAGACCGGTCTCGGTGTGGACGCGCTGCTGAACAAGGTCGTCAAGGAGATCCCGGCACCGGTCGGGGTCGCCGACGCACCCGCCCGCGCGATGATCTTCGACTCGGTCTACGACTCCTACCGCGGTGTCGTGACGTACGTCCGTGTCATCGACGGCCAGCTCAACAAGCGCGAGCGCATCAGGATGATGTCGACCGGCGCCACCCACGAGCTGCTGGAGATCGGCGTCAACTCGCCCGAGATGCTGCCGGCGGACGGCCTCGGCGTCGGTGAGGTGGGATACCTCATCACCGGTGTGAAGGACGTCCGGCAGTCCAAGGTCGGTGACACCGTCACCAGCCAGCACAAGGGCGCCACCGAGGCGCTCGGCGGTTACAAGGACCCGAAGCCGATGGTCTTCTCGGGCCTGTACCCGCTGGACGGTTCGGACTACCCGGAGCTGCGCGAGGCCCTGGACAAGCTGCAGCTCAACGACGCCGCGCTGGTCTACGAGCCGGAGACCTCCGCCGCCCTCGGCTTCGGCTTCCGCGTCGGCTTCCTCGGCCTGCTGCACCTGGACGTGATCCGGGAGCGCCTGGAGCGCGAGTTCGGCCTCGACCTGATCGCCACCGCCCCCAACGTGGTCTACCGCGTCATCATGGAGGACGGCACCGAGGCCACCGTCACCAACCCGAGCGAGTTCCCCGAGGGGAAGATCGCCGAGGTGTACGAGCCGGTCGTGCGGGCGACGATCCTGGCGCCCACCGAGTTCATCGGCGCGATCATGGAGCTGTGCCAGACCCGGCGCGGCACGCTGCTCGGCATGGACTACCTCTCCGAGGACCGCGTCGAGATCCGCTACACGCTGCCGCTCGCGGAGATCGTCTTCGACTTCTTCGACCAGCTGAAGTCCAAGACGCGCGGATACGCCTCGCTGGACTACGAGCCCACGGGCGAGCAGTCCTCCAGCCTCGTGAAGGTCGACATCCTGCTGCACGGCGACAAGGTGGACGCCTTCTCGGCGATCACCCACAAGGACCAGGCGTACGCGTACGGCGTGCGGCTCGTCGCCAAGCTCAAGGAGCTGATCCCGCGGCAGAACTTCGAGGTGCCGGTGCAGGCCGCCATCGGCTCCCGGGTCATCGCCCGCGAGACCATCCGCGCCATCCGCAAGGACGTCCTCGCCAAGTGCTACGGCGGTGACATCTCCCGTAAGCGGAAGCTGCTGGAGAAGCAGAAGGAAGGCAAGAAGCGGATGAAGATGGTGGGTTCGGTGGAGGTTCCGCAGGAAGCCTTCATCGCGGTTCTCTCCAGCGATGACAGCGCGGGGTCGGCCAAGAGCAAGAAGTAACCGGAGGTAACTGCCGGTCACGCCCGCAAACCGGGCATGTGGGGGTCCGTCGTGCGAAAGCATGGCGGGCCCCTGCTGCGTGCCGAGCGCCGCGCTGAGCGGAAAGTGACGGGCCGAAGCCCCTTACGTAGCGGCCGGTCGGCCCTTACCCTGTCCCTGCTCGATAGTTACTCGCGAGTTAAACAAGAGCCTGAATCCCCACCGTGAGTTAACCCAGCCGCACCGAGTCAGCCGCACCGTCGCGGGCCCCCGGAGGATGTCGTGAGCGACACACAGACCCTGATCGAGAACCGTCCGCCGTCCGTGGCAGCCCTCTTCCTGGAGCGCGTGGCGGCCACACCGGACGCCGAGGCCTACCGCTACCCCGTGCCGCCGGCCTCCGGCCAGGGCCCCGACGAGTGGAAGTCGCTCAGCTGGGGCCAGGCGGCCGAGCGGGTGTACGCGATCGCGGCCGGGCTCATCGAGCTGGGCGTCCAGCCCGAGCAGCGGGTGGCGCTCGCCTCCTCCACCCGGGTGGAGTGGATCCTCGCCGACCTCGGCATCATGTGCGCCGGTGGCGCCACCACGACCGTCTACCCGCAGACCAACGCCGACGAGTCGGCGTTCATCCTCTCCGACTCCGAGAGCCGGGTGCTGATCGCCGAGGACGCGGCCCAGCTCGCCAAGGCCGTCGAGAAGCGGGCCGAGCTGCCCGCGCTGACCAAGGTCGTGGTCATCGACCCGGCCGGCGTCGAGAGCGGCGACTGGGTGCTCACCCTCGCCGAGCTGGAGGAGCGCGGCACCGCCTACCTTGAGCAGCACCCACAGCTGATCAAGGAGCGGGTCGGCGCGATCACCAAGGACCAGCTCGCCACCCTCATCTACACCTCCGGCACCACCGGCCGCCCCAAGGGAGTGCGCCTGCCGCACGACAACTGGGCCTACATGGCGAAAGCCACCGCCGCGACCGGCCTGATCAGCGCCGAGGACGTGCAGTACCTGTGGCTGCCGCTCGCGCACGTCTTCGGCAAGGTGCTCACCTCCGGGCAGATCGAGGTCGGGCACGTCACCGCCGTGGACGGCCGGGTCGACAAGATCATCGAGAACCTGCCGGTGGTGCAGCCGACGTACATGGCGGCCGTGCCGCGCATCTTCGAGAAGGTCTACAACGGCGTCGCCGCCAAGGCCCGCCAGGGCGGCCCGGCCAAGTACAAGATCTTCCAGTGGGCCGCCGAGGTCGCCCGCGAGTACGCCAAGGTCAGCCAGGACAACTTCCGCCGCACCGGCACCCACGCGGTGCCCTTCGGGCTGGCCGCCAAGCACAAGGTCGCCGACACCCTCGTCTACGGCAAGATCCGCGAGGCCTTCGGCGGCCGGCTGCGCGCCTGCGTCTCCGGCGCCTCGGCGCTCTCCCCGGAGATCGGCTACTTCTTCGCCGGCGCCGGCATCCACATCCTGGAGGGCTACGGCCTCACCGAGACCTCCGCGGCCTCCTTCATCAACCCCGGCGAGGCCTACCGCACCGGCACGGTCGGCAAGCCGCTGCCCGGCACCGAGGTCCGCATCGCCGAGGACGGCGAGATCCTGCTGCGCAGCCCCGGCGTCATGGACGGCTACCACCAGCAGCCCGAGAAGACCGCCGAGGTGCTGGAGTCCGACGGCTGGTTCCACACCGGCGACATCGGCGAGCTGTCGCCCGACGGCTACCTGCGCATCACCGACCGCAAGAAGGACCTCATCAAGACCTCCGGCGGCAAGTACGTCGCTCCGGCCGAGGTCGAGGGCCAGTTCAAGGCGGTGTGCCCGTACGTCTCCAACATCCTGGTGCACGGCGCCGACCGGAACTACTGCACCGCCCTCATCGCCCTGGACGAGCTCGCCATCCTCGACTGGGCGAAGGAGAACGGGCTGGAGGGCAAGTCGTACGCCGAGATCGTCGCCGCGCCGCAGACGGTGGAGATGGTCGACGGGTACGTGCGGCAGCTCAACGCAGGGCTGCAGAAGTGGCAGACCATCAAGAAGTTCCGGCTGCTGCCGCGGGATCTCGATGTGGAGCACGGGGAGATCACGCCGAGCCTGAAACTGAAGCGGCCGGTGGTGGAGCGGGAGTACAAGCACCTCATCGAGGAGATGTACGTCGGTACGCGGGAGGCGTAGCGAGGTTCCGGAGGGGGCGGCGGGGGCCGCTTGCGGCGCGGCTCGTCCATGGCCCGTCGCGCGGGTCGTCCATGGCTCGTCGTGCGGTTCCCCGCGCCCCTTTGCTGCTCGCCTGCGCTCGAATGGAGCCCTCTTGTGTTCACTTCGGTGACTCAACGGTGATGGGCGCCTCCGGTCTGTCACTCTGGCCGCATGGACATGGCGGCCATACCGACGCAGCGGGAGAGCGGCGGCACCCACCCCGGTGAGACACGGGGCCGGGCCACACTGCCCGGGAGTCCCCTCGCGCCGGGGGCGGCCCGCGCGCTGGTGCGGACCGCGCTGGCCGAGGCGCCCGGGGTCGCCGCCCGGCTCGCCGACGACGCCATGGCCGTCGTCAGCGAACTGGTCACCAACGCCGTCGTGCACGCCGGCACCGAGATGCACCTTGAGTGGCGGCTGGAGGACACCGGCGCGTTCGTCGTCGAGGTGCACGACCAGCACCCCACCCGGGCCCCGCGGGACGCCACGGGCGGCGAGGGGACGTATGACACCCCGGAGTACGGACGCGGCCTGCGCCTGGTCGCCACGCTCGCCGAGTCCTGGGGCGTCACCTACCGCACCGGTGCCAAGACCGTCTGGGCGCGGCTGCCCCCGGGCGGCAGCGAGACCCCGGACGGCCCGGGCCCCGGCCCCGCCCTCGGGATCGCCGAGGACCTCGCCCCGCAGCCGCACCGCGCCGAGGGCGACCGGGACTGGCTCGGCCGGGGTGCCCTGTCCTTCCTCGCCGAGGCCTCCGACCTGCTCGCCGGACAGCTGGACGAGAACCTGGTCGCCGCGCTCACCGGCCAGCTGATCGTGCCGCGGCTCGCCGACTGGTGCGCGGTCTGGCTGGAGGACGAGGCGACCGTACGCGGCGGCGCCGGCGGCGGGCCCGCCCGGGTCTGGCACGCCAGCGAGGCCCGCATCGAGGAACTGCGGTCCGCCCTGGAGAAGGAGCCGCCGTGCCCGCCGGACGGGCTGCGCTCCGGCCCCGAGCCCTACCCGTGGCCGGGCCACGCCCTCGGCCCGCAGGGCGTCCACGGGACGGCGCTGTCGTACCGGCTGATCGCGGGCGGGCGGCCGCTCGGCACGCTGGTCATCGGCCGGTGCGGGATCACGGGCTTTCCCGACGAGGTCACCGGGCTGGTGGAGGACCTCGGCCGCAGGGTCGCCCTCGCCATCGGCGCGGCCCGCCAGTACGCCCGCCAGGCCACGATCAGCGCCGTCCTCCAGCGCGGCCTGCTGCCTGGCGCGGTCGCCGAGATCCCCGGCGTGCGCAGCGCGCTCGTCTACGAGCCCTGCGACAAGGGCGGCCCGAGCGGCGACTTCTACGACCTGTTCCCGGCGGGCGACGGCCGCTGGTGCTTCGCCGTCGGCGACGTCCAGGGCAAGGGCCCGGAGGCCGCCGTGGTGATCGGCCTGGCCCGCCCCTGGCTGCGCCTCCTGGCCCGTGAGGGCTACCGGGTCGCCGACGTCCTGGACCGCCTCAACCAGCTCCTGCTGGACGACGCCACCGAGGCCGCCGACGCCGCCGCCCGCGCCCTGGTCGCCGGGGGCCGGCCGATGGCCGCCGGGGACGGCCCGCAGACCCGGTTCCTCTCCCTCCTCTACGGCGAGCTGACGCCGTACGACGGCGGGGTCCGCTGCACCCTCGCCTCCGCCGGCCACCCGCTGCCGCTCGTCCTCGGCCCCGACGGCACCGTGCGCACCGCCGCCCGCCCGCAGACGCTGCTCGGCGTCGTGGAGGACGAGACGTACACGAGCGAGACCCTGGAGCTGCGCCCCGGCGACAGCCTGCTGTGCGTCACCGACGGGGTCACCGAGCGGCGCTCCGGCAGCCGCCAGTTCGACGACGGCGACGGGCTCGCCCGCGCCCTGTCCGGCTGCGCCGGGCTCAGCGCCGAGCTGATCGCGGAAAGGATCCGCCGCCTGGTCCACGACTTCGGCGGCGGCCTGCCCGAGGACGACCTGGCCCTGCTGGTGCTCCAGGCGGAGTAACGCTCGCGGTGCTGGACAATGGAAGGCATGCCTTCCGCACTCCCCGACGGCGAGCCCGTCCCCGCCGACGGCGCGCTGCCCGCGCACGCGCTCGCCGGGGCAGCCGGCCGCCCGCTCGGCTTCTACCTGCACGTCCCGTACTGCGCGACCCGCTGCGGCTACTGCGACTTCAACACCTACACCGCGACCGAGCTGCGCGGCAGCGGCGGTGTGCTCGCCTCCCGGGACAACTACGCGGACACCCTCGCGGACGAGATCCGGCTGGCGCGGAAGGTGCTGGGCGACGACCCGCGCGAGGTCCGCACGGTCTTCGTCGGCGGCGGTACGCCGACGCTGCTGGCCGCCGACGATCTCGTACGGATGCTGGGGGCGATCCGGGACGAGTTCGGGCTGGCGCCGGACGCGGAGATCACCACGGAGGCGAACCCGGAGTCCGTCGACCCCGCGTACCTCGCCACCCTCCGCGCGGGCGGCTTCAACCGGATCTCCTTCGGCATGCAGAGTGCCAGGCAGCATGTGCTGCGCGTGCTCGACCGGACGCACACCCCCGGCCGCCCCGAGGCGTGTGTCGCGGAGGCGAGGGCGGCGGGCTTCGAGCACGTCAACCTCGACCTGATCTACGGCACGCCGGGGGAGAGCGACGACGACTGGCGGGCGTCCCTGGAGGCCGCCCTCGGTGCCGGCCCCGACCACATCAGCGCCTACGCGCTCATCGTGGAGGAGGGCACCCAGCTCGCCCGCCGGATCCGCCGGGGCGAGGTCCCGATGACCGACGACGACGTGCACGCCGACCGGTACCTGATCGCCGAGGAGATGCTGGGCCGGGCGGGCTTCGAGTGGTACGAGGTCTCCAACTGGGCCACCTCCGAGGCGGGCCGCTGCCTGCACAACGAGCTGTACTGGCGCGGCGCCGACTGGTGGGGCGCGGGCCCCGGAGCCCACTCGCACGTGGGCGGGGTCCGCTGGTGGAACGTCAAGCACCCGGGGGCGTACGCGGCGGCCCTCGCCTCCGGCCGCTCCCCGGGCGCGGGCCGGGAGCTGCTGTCCGACGAGGACCGGCGGGTGGAGCGCATCCTGCTGGAGCTGCGGCTGCGGGAAGGGGTTTTGCTGTCCCTGCTGAAGGAGGAGGGGCTGGCGGCTTCCCGGCGCGCGCTGGCGGACGGGCTGCTTCAGGAGGGGCCGTACGAGCAGGGGCGGGCCGTGCTGACCCTGCGGGGGCGGCTGCTGGCGGACGCGGTGGTACGTGACCTGGTGGACTGATCACTCGGGTGGGTGAACCCCTGTGAACCGACGTTCCGCTCCCACCTGGTCATCGAGTTCGTCAGGCCCCACCGCTGCCCGTGACGAAGTCGATCAGCTCCTCCACCCTCCCCAGCAGCTCCGGCTCCAGGTCCTTGTAGGACCCCACCCGCTTCAGGATCGCCTGCCACACCGCCCCGGTGTTCTCCGAAGGCCAGCCCAGCGCCCGGCACACGCCCGTCTTCCAGTCCTGCCCCTTCGGCACCGCCGGCCACGCCTCGATGCCCAGCGAGGAGGGCTTCACCGCCTGCCAGATGTCGATGAACGGGTGGCCGACCACCAGCGCGTGCTCGCTGGTCACCGACTCCGCGATGTGCCACTCCTTCGTGCCCGGCACCAGGTGGTCCACGAGGACGCCCAGGCGGGCGTCCGGGCCCGGGGCGAAGGACTCCACGATGGACGGCAGGTCGTCCACGCCCTCCAGGTACTCCACGACCACGCCCTCGATCCGCAGGTCGTCGCCCCACACCTTCTCGACCAGCTCGGCGTCGTGCCGGCCCTCCACGTAGATGCGGCCGGCGCGGGCCACACGCGCGCGTGCCCGGGGGACGGCGACCGAACCGGAGGCCGTACGGGTGGGCCGTACCGGAGCCGGCGAGGACGGCCGGACCAGCGTCACCACCCGGCCCTCCAGCAGGAAGCCGCGCGGCTCCAGCGGGAACACCCGGTGCTTGCCGAAGCGGTCCTCCAGCGTCACGGTGCCGGCCTCGCAGCGGATCACCGCCCCGCAGAACCCGGTGCCGGGCTCCTCCACCACCAGGCCCGGCTCGGCCGGAACCTCCGGCACCGGCTTCGGCTTCTTCCACGGAGGGGTCAGGTCGGCGGAGTACACACGAGGGCGCGGGCCCGAGGGACCCTCGTCGGAAGGGCGGTGGCGGGAGACGGGTGGGCGCATTCGGATGACGATAGGAGAAGCCGCGCACCGCGGCGTACGACACGCCGGAACGGCCGGGAAGAGCAGCTCAGATCACGCCGAACCGTGCTGCCAGGTCCTGTCGTTGGCGGCGGACGAACCCCGCGTCGACCACCGCGCCGTGACCCGGCACGTACAGCGCGTCCTCGCCGCCCAGGGCCAGCAGCCGGTCGAGGGCGTCCGGCCAGCGGGACGGGACCGCGTCCGGGCCCGCCTGCGGCTCGCCGGACTCCTCCACCAGGTCGCCGCAGAAGACCACCTCCGGATCCCCCGGCACCAGGACCGCGAGGTCGTACGCGGTGTGGCCGGGGCCCACGTTGGCCAGCAGCGCCTGCCGGCCGCCGCCGAGGTCGAGGGTCCACTCGCCGGAGACCAGGTGGCCGGGCGGGACGAGCGCGTCCACCGCCTCGTCCGCGTCCGCCACCGGCAGCCCGTTCCTGATCGCGTCCAGGCGCAGCTCCGCGCGCTCGTGCGACAGCGCCGCGTCCAGGCCCACCGCCGCGTACACCTCGGCCCCGGCGAACGCGGCCGCGCCGAACACGTGGTCGAAATGGGGGTGGGTGAGCGCGAGATGGGTCACACGGCCGCCCGCCAGTTCCTCGGCCTGCGCGCGCAGCCGGGCCCCCTCCGCCAGGCTCGACCCGGCGTCCACGAGGAGCGCCGTGTCCTCCCCGAGGACCAGCCCCGCCGTGCAGTCCCAGCCGGGCAGCCGGCACCGCCCCACCCCGGCGGTCAGCCGTTCCCAGCCCAGCTCTTCCCAAGTCACGCTCATAGCGGCGACGCTAGCGGTACGAACCGGTACCGCGGCCCGACCTTGCCCAGTGTGTACCCGACAGCCGTACACTGGGCCGGGGGAACGTTGGCACTCGCATGCGAAGAGTGCCAGGCCGACGACCCGAAGGGACGAGGGGACGACATGCTGGAGGTGCGCGCGAATGCTGAGTGAACGCAGGCTTCAGGTACTGCGCGCCATCGTCCAGGACTATGTCGGCACCGAGGAGCCGGTCGGGTCGAAGGCCCTGACCGAGCGGCACAACCTCGGGGTCTCCCCGGCGACCGTCCGCAACGACATGGCGGCCCTGGAGGACGAGGGGTACATCGCCCAGCCGCACACCAGCGCGGGGCGGATCCCCACGGACAAGGGCTACCGGCTCTTCGTGGACAAGCTCGCGGGCGTGAAGCCGATGACCGCGCCCGAGCGGCGGGCCATCCAGAACTTCCTGGAGGGCGCCGTCGACCTGGACGACGTCGTGGCGCGGACGGTGCGGCTGCTGGCGCAGCTGACCCGGCAGGTCGCCGTCGTGCAGTACCCGTCGCTGACCCGGTCCACGGTCCGGCACGTGGAGCTGCTCTCGATGGCTCCCGCGCGCGTGATGCTCGTGCTGATCACGGACACCGGCCGGGTCGAGCAGCGTATGGTCGACTGCCCGGCGCCGTTCGGCGAGGCCTCGCTCGCGGACCTCAGGGCGCGGCTCAACAGCCGGGTCGCGGGCCGCCGGTTCACCGATGTGCCGAAGCTGGTCGAGGACCTGCCGGAGGCCTTCGAGCCGGAGGACCGCGGTACGGTCTCCACGGTGCTCTCCACTCTGCTGGAGACACTGGTGGAGGAGAACGAGGAGCGGCTGATGATCGGCGGTACCGCCAATCTCACCCGCTTCGTGCATGACTTCCCCCTCACGATCCGGCCCGTCCTGGAGGCCCTGGAGGAGCAGGTCGTGCTCCTCAAGCTCCTCGGCGAGGCGAAGGATCCGGGCGTGACCGTGCGCATCGGCCACGAGAACGCCCACGAGGGACTCAACTCCACCTCCGTCGTGTCGGTCGGCTACGGTTCGGGCGGCGAGGCGGTTGCCAAGCTCGGCGTGGTCGGACCGACCCGCATGGACTACCCGGGAACGATGGGAGCGGTACGCGCAGTGGCACGGTACGTCGGACAGATCCTGGCGGAGTCGTAAGTGGCCACGGACTACTACGCCGTTCTCGGCGTGCGCCGCGACGCGTCGCAGGATGAGATCAAGAAGGCGTTCCGCCGGCTCGCGCGCGAGCTGCACCCGGACGTCAACCCCGACCCGAAGACCCAGGAGCGGTTCAAGGAGATCAACGCCGCTTACGAGGTGCTGTCGGACCCGCAGAAGAAGCAGGTCTACGACCTCGGCGGCGACCCGCTCTCCCAGTCGGGCGGCGCGGGCGCGGGCGGCTTCGGCGCGGGCGGCTTCGGCAACTTCTCCGACATCATGGACGCGTTCTTCGGCACGGCGTCGCAGCGCGGGCCGCGCTCGCGCACCCGGCGCGGCCAGGACGCGATGATCCGGATCGAGGTCGAGCTGGGCGAGGCGGCCTTCGGGACGACCAAGGACATCCAGGTCGACACCGCGGTCGTCTGCAACACCTGCAACGGTGAGGGCGCGGCTCCCGGCACGTCCGCGCAGACGTGTGACATGTGCCGCGGCCGCGGTGAGGTCTCCCAGGTCACCCGGTCCTTCCTGGGCCAGGTCATGACCTCGCGGCCCTGCCCGCAGTGCCAGGGCTTCGGAACGGTCGTGCCCACGCCGTGCCCGGAGTGCGCCGGCGACGGCCGGGTCCGCTCCCGCCGCACGCTCACCGTGAAGATCCCGGCCGGTGTCGACAACGGCACCCGGATCCAGCTCGCCGGCGAGGGCGAGGTCGGCCCCGGCGGTGGTCCGGCCGGCGACCTGTACGTCGAGATCCACGAGCTGCCGCACCCGATGTTCCAGCGGCGCGGTGACGACCTGCACTGCACGGTCACGATCCCGATGACGGCGGCGGCCCTCGGCACGAAGGTGCCGCTGGAGACGCTGGACGGCATGGAGGAGGTCGACATCCGGCCCGGTACCCAGTCCGGCCAGTCGATCCCGCTGCACAACCGGGGCGTCACGCATCTGCGCGGCGGCGGCCGGGGTGACCTGATCGTGCACGTCGAGGTGACCACGCCGACCAAGCTGGACCCCGAGCAGGAGCGACTGCTGCGCGAGCTGGCCAAGCTCCGCGGCGAGGAGCGCCCGCAGGGCCAGTTCCAGCCGGGCCAGCAGGGGCTGTTCTCGCGGCTGAAGGACGCCTTCAACGGGCGCTGAGGACGGGCGTACGGGGGGCTCCGGCCCCCTCTATGCCAGTGGCCTATGCCGGGGGAAGCCCGGATTCGGACTTGTTCGGAGGACGTGACAACATGCCGTCATGTCCTCCCCGCTGACCGATCTCTTCCCCCACCCGATCGTGCAGGCCCCCATGGCGGGCGGTGTCTCCCTCCCGCAGCTCGCCGCCGCCGTCTCCGAGGCCGGTGGCCTCGGGTTCCTCGCCGCCGGGTACAAGACCGCCGACGGCATGTACCAGGAGATCAAGCAGCTGCGCGGGCTCACGAACCGGCCCTTCGGCGTGAACGTGTGCATGCCGCAGCCCGAGCACGGTGAGTCCGGCGCGGTGGAGGTGTACGCGCACCAGCTGGCCGGCGAGGCCTCCTGGTACGAGACCGAGCTGGGCGACCCGGACAGCGGCCGGGACGACGGCTACGACGCCAAGCTCGCCGTCCTCCTCGACAACCCGGTGCCGGTGGTCTCCTTCCACTTCGGCGTGCCGAGCCGGGAGGTGTTCGACACCTTCCGCCGGGCGGGAACCCTCACCCTGGTCACCGCCACCACCGTCGAGGAGGCCCGCGCGGTGGAGCGGGCCGGCGCGGACGCGGTGATCGCCCAGGGTGTGGAGGCCGGCGGACACCAGGGCACCCACCGGGACCTCCCGGAGAACGACGGTTCCGGCATCGGACTGCTGTCGCTGGTCGCGCAGATCCGGGAGGCCGTACGCATCCCGGTCGTCGCCGCCGGCGGCATCATGTGCGGCAGCCAGATCGCCGCCGTCCTCGCGGCGGGCGCGAGCGCCGCCCAGCTGGGCACCGCCTTCCTCGCCACCCCCGAGTCCGGCGCGCACGCCCTGCACAAGCAGGCGCTGACCAACCCCCTGTTCGCGCGCACCGAGCTGACCCGCGCCTTCACCGGCCGCCCGGCCCGCGGGCTGGTCAACCGCTTCGTGCGCGAGCACGGCCCGTACGCCCCCGCCGCCTATCCGGAGGTCCACCACCTGACCTCGCCGCTGCGCAAGGCCGCCGCCAAGGCCGGGGACGCGCAGGGCATGGCGCTGTGGGCGGGGCAGGGCCACCGGATGGCCCGGGAGCTGCCGGCCGGACGGCTGGTGGAGGTGCTGGCGGCCGAACTCGCCGAGGCAGGGACAGCGTTGTCGGACCTGCCGCTGCCCGGAGGTGACCCGCGATGACCGCGCCCGTCTTCGTCGTCGACCAGCTCGGAGAACTCGACCGCTTCGGGCCGGAGTTCGTGCTCGACGGCCCCGAGGGACGGCACGCCGTGTCCGTGAAGCGACTGCGGCCGGGCGAGGACGTGGTCCTCACCGACGGGCACGGACGCTGGGCGGAGGGCGTCGTCAAGGCCGCCGAGGGCAAGGACCGGCTGGTCGTCACGGACCTGGAGCCCGTGCACGAGGAGCCGCCGGCCAGCCCGCGCATCACCGTCGTCCAGGCGCTGCCGAAGGGCGACCGCGGCGAACTGGCCGTCGAGACGATGACCGAGGTCGGCGTCGACGCGATCGTGCCCTGGCAGGCGTCCCGCTGCATCACCCAGTGGAAGGGCGAGCGCGGTCTGAAAGCCCTCGGCAAGTGGCGGGCCACCGCCCGCGAGGCCGGCAAGCAGTCCCGCCGGGTCCGTTTCCCCGACGTCGCGGACGCGGCGACGACCAGGCAGGTGGGCGCGCTGCTCGCCCGGGCGGACTTCGCCGCGGTGCTCCACGAGAGCGGTGACGCACGCCTGGCCACCGCCGAACTGCCCGCCGAGGGCGAGATCGTGCTGGTCGTCGGCCCCGAAGGCGGTGTCTCGCCGGAGGAGTTGGCGCTCTTCGCCGAGGCGGGCGCGCAGCCCTACGTCCTCGGTCCCACCGTCCTGCGCACCTCCACCGCCGGCACCGCCGCCGCGGCCCTGCTGCTGGGCCGTACCGGCCGCTGGTCCTGAACCCCTGGGGGACACCTTGGAACTCGCCCAAGTCCGGCTGCTGGTCACCGACTTCGCCGCCTGCTACCAGTTCTACGCCGAGGTTCTCGGCCTCAAGCCGCAGTCCGGGGCGACCCGGGGCCCGTACGAGAAGTTCAGCCCGCACACCGGCTCCGCCGGGATCGCTCTGCAGGACCGCGCGATGATGGCCGAGGTCCTGGCCGAGCTGGGCGACACCGCCACCGGCCACCGTTCCCTGGTCGTCCTGCGCGTCGACGACCTCGACGCCTACTGCGCCGGCATCACCGCCCGTGGCGCGGTCCTGCTGCACGGCCCGGCCCCCATGACCGACCGCATGCGCGTGGCCCACCTCAAGGACCCGGAGGGCAACCTGGTCGAACTCCAGGAGTGGCTGCTGCTGCGCGGCTGACGCCCGCCGCCGGGGGTGACGCGAGGTCACCCGCCGTCGTGCGCCGCTCGGCCGTGGCTGGTCGCGCAGCTCCCCGCGCCCCTTCGGGGGCGCCTCCGAACGAGTGAGTGGCCGTATGCGGTCTTCCGTGCGGTCCGGCCCGGTGGCACGCTGCCCCGTATGGGCGTATCGAGGCGGGTGCGGCGCGGGACGCGAGCGGTGGCCGTGGCGGGGCTCGTCGCTGCGGGTGCGGGTGCCGTCGTGGCGTGTCAGCCGGGCGGGCTCGGGTCCGCGACCGTCGCCTACACCACCGACCGGACGGCGACCGCCGCGCTGGAGCACCGGCACGTGAACGTCGACTGGCTGAGCTGCACCGGACACCAGGGGGACGACGGCACGCACGGCACCTCGCCGGCGCCGTCCGAGAGCACCGTCGTCTCCGTCGACTGCCAGGGCCAGACCGATGACGGGCGGAAGATCGTCGTCACCGGGCTGGTGACCAAGGCCGTCGACGGCGCCTGTGTGCGCGGTGACCTGACGGCCAAGGTCGGCGGCAGACAGGTGTTCCGTGTCGCCGGGCTCGGCAACTGCTCGGCGAAGCCCGGACCGACGTACCGCGCGCCGACCGGGGGACAGCCCGAGCCGGACGTGACCGTCACCGTCACCGTCACGCGGACCGTCTGGCCCGTGCAGGGCAAGTGATCCGAAAGCGGGAGCGGCGCCCACCCGTCGCTGCGTAGAGTGACGGCGTGACTCAGGGTGCTTCGACGGGAACCACGGAAACCGGAACGTCCGCCTACCTCCGATTCCCCCATCTGCACGGCGACTTGGTGACCTTCGTCGCCGAGGACGACGTGTGGCTCGCGCCGCTGGACGGCGGCCGGGCCTGGCGGGTCAGCGCCGACAACACGCCGGTGACCCGGCCCCGGATATCGCCGGACGGACGGCACCTCGCCTGGACCTCCACCCGGGACGGCGCCCCCGAGGTGCATGTCGCCCCGGTCGACGGGGGCCCCGCCAAGCGGCTGACGTACTGGGGCAACCGCCGTACCGAGGCGCTCGGCTGGACCCCCGACGGGCGGGTGCTCGCGCTCGGCGCGCACGGCCGGCCCAGCTCCCGGCAGAGCTGGGCGCACGCCGTCCCGCTGGACGGCGGACCGGCCGAGACCCTGCCGTACGGCCCGGTCGGCGATGTGGCTCTCGGACCGGCCACCGTGCTGCTGTCCGCGCCGATGGGCCGCGAGGCCGCCCACTGGAAGCGCTACCGGGGCGGCACGGCGGGCAAGTTGTGGATCGACCGGGACGGCAGCGGCGCCTTCGTCCGGCTGCACGAGGACATCGCCGGGAACATCGAGTGCCCGGTGTGGGCGGGGGACCGGATCTGCTTCCTCTCCGACCACGAGGGCACCGGCGCGCTCTACTCCTCCCTCCCCGACGGCTCCGACCTGCGCCGGCACACCCCACCGGGGGACACCGAGAGCGGGGGAGGCTTCTACGCCCGGCACGCGGCCGGCGACGGAACCCGCGTCGTCTACGGCTCGGCCGGTGAACTCTGGCTGCTGGACGGCCTGGAGGAGGGGGCCGAGCCCCGCCGGCTCGACGTGCGGCTGGGCGGCCCGCGGATCGATCTGCGGCCCCGCCCCGTGAACGCCGCCCACTGGTTCGACGCGGCGTCCCCCGACCACACCGCGCGGGGCAGCGCCGTCTGCGTGCGCGGCGGGATCCACTGGGTCACCCACCGCTCCGGCCCCGCCCGCGCCCTGGCCGCCAGCCCCGGCGTGCGCGCCCGGATGCCGCGCGCCTTCCGGGCCGAGGGCGAGGAGTGGGTGGTGTGGGTGACGGACGCCGAGGGCGAGGACGCCCTGGAGTTCGCGCCCGCGACCGGCACCGTGCCCGGCGCCCCGCCGCGCCGGCTCGCCGCCGGACAGCTCGGCCGGGTCCTGGAGCTGGCCATGGCCCCCGACGGCAGCCGGGCCGCCGTGGCCGCGCACGACGGCAGACTGCTCCTGGTCGAACGCGAGACCGGCGAGGTCCGCGAGGTCGACCGCAGCGACGACGGCGAGGTCTTCGGCCTCGCCTTCTCGCCCGACTCCGCCTGGCTCGCCTGGGCCCACCCCGGCCCCCGCCCGCTCTCCCAGCTGCGCATCGCCCACACCACCGACCTGTCGGTCACCGAGGCGACCCCGCTGCGCTTCCAGGACTACGCGCCCGCCTTCACCCTCGACGGCAAACACCTCGCGTTCCTCTCCAACCGGGCCTTCGACCCGGTCTACGACGAGCACGCCTTCGACCTCGCGTTCGTGGTCGGCGCCCGCCCGCACCTGATCACCCTGGCCGCCACCACCCCCTCGCCGTTCGGCCCGCAGCGCCACGGCCGCCCGTTCGAGGCCCCCGACAAGGACGAGACCCCCGACAGCGAGGGCACCCCGGCCACCCGGATCGACCTCGAAGGGCTCGCCGACCGGATCGTGCCCTTCCCGGTGGAGGCCGGCCGCTACTCCACCCTGCGGGCCGCCAAGGACGGCGTCCTCTGGCTGCGCCACCCCGTGGAGGGCGTCCTCGGCGCCTCCCGCGCGCACCCCGAGGACCCCGAGCCGCACAGCGAGCTGGAACGCTACGACCTGGCCCAGCACCGCCTGGAGCACCTCGCCTCCACCGCCGACCACTTCGAGGTCAGCGGCGACGGCAAACGCGTCCTGCTGTGGAGCGACGGCCGCCTGCGGGTCGTCCCCGGCGACCGCCGCACCGGCACCGAGGACGACGGCGACACCAGCGTCACCGTCGACCTCGCCCGCGTCCGGCAGACCGTCGACCCGGCCGCCGAGTGGCGGCAGATGTACGACGAGACCGGCCGGCTCATGCGTGACCACTTCTGGCGGCCCGACCTCGGCGGCGCCGACTGGACCGGCGTCCTGGACCGCTACCGCCCGCTGCTCGGCCGGCTCGCCACCCACAGCGACCTGGTCGACCTGCTCTGGGAGCTGCACGGCGAACTCGGCACCTCGCACGCCTACGTCATCCCGCGCGGCGGTTCCGGCGGCCCCCGGCAGGGCCTGCTCGGCGCCGACATCTCCCGTCACCAGGACGGCAGTTGGCGCATCGACCGCATCCTCCCGTCGGAGACCTCCGACCCGGACGCCCGCTCCCCGCTCGCCGCGCCCGGGGTCGCGGTCCGCCCCGGGGACGCGATCATCGCGGTCGCCGGCCATCCCGTGGACCCGGTGACGGGCCCCGGTCCGCTGCTCGTGGGCACCGCGGGCCACCCCGTCGAACTGACCGTCTCCCCGGCCGGCGGCGGCGAGCCCCGCCACACCGTCGTCGTCCCCATCGCCGACGAGGAACCCCTGCGCTACCACGCCTGGGTGGCCGACCGCCGCGCCCACGTCCACGCGGCCTCCGCCGGCCGCCTCGGCTACCTCCACGTCCCCGACATGCAGGCCCCCGGCTGGGCCCAGATCCACCGCGATCTGCGCGTGGAGGTGGCCCGCGAGGGTCTCGTGGTCGACGTGCGGGAGAACCGCGGCGGTCACACCTCCCAGCTCGTGGTCGAGAAGCTGGCCCGCCGGATCATCGGCTGGGACATCCCGCGCGGCATGCGCCCCACCAGCTATCCCCTCGACGCGCCGCGCGGCCCGGTCGTCGCCGTCGCCAACGAGTTCTCCGGCTCCGACGGCGACATCGTCAACGCGGCCATCAAGGCCCTCGGCATCGGCCCGGTCGTCGGCACCCGCACCTGGGGCGGAGTCATCGGCATCGACAGCCGTTACCACCTGGTCGACGGCACCCTGGTCACCCAGCCGAAGTACGCGATGTGGCTGGAGGGGGTCGGGTGGGACGTGGAGAACCACGGGGTGGACCCCGACGTGGAGGTCGTACAGACCCCTCAGGACTGGGCGGAGGGCCGGGACGCCCAACTGGACGAGGCCATCAGGATCGCGCTGGAGGCACTGGAGACCAGCCCCGCGAAAACACCGCCGGGTCTGCCGACCTGAGGGGCGCGGGGAACGGCGTGAGCAACCACGTACGCCCGGCACCCGAGCGACTACCATGCGAACCGTATTGATCATCGGTGAAAGCGAGCGCAGCGTATGGCCGGAGAGCCGCAGAACGACTGCCTGTTCTGCAAGATCGTCACGGGCGAGGTCCCGGCGACGATCGTCCGCGAGACCGAGACGACCGTGGCCTTCCGGGACATAAACCCCCAGGCCCCGACCCACATCCTGGTGATCCCCAAGGCGCACTACGAGAACGCGGCGGAGCTCGCCGCGGGCGCCCCGCAGCTGGCAGCCGACGTGCTCGCCGAGACGAAGGCCGTCGCCGACGAGGAGAAGCTCGACAGCTACCGCCTCGTCTTCAACACGGGCAGCGGCGCCGGCCAGACCGTCTGGCACGCCCACGCCCACGTCCTGGGCGGCCGCGGCCTCCAGTGGCCCCCCGGGTGAACAACCGTGTCCGTACGTGAACTGGTGGTCCTCGGCACCGCCAGCCAGGTGCCCACCCGGCACCGCAACCACAACGGCTACCTGCTGCGGTGGGACGGCGAGGGCATCCTGTTCGACCCCGGCGAGGGCACGCAGCGGCAGATGCTGCGCGCCGGGGTCGCCGCCCACGACCTGAACCGGATCTGCGTCACGCACTTCCACGGCGACCACTCCCTCGGCCTCGCGGGAGTCATCCAGCGGATCAACCTGGACCGGGTGCCGCACGAGGTCACCGCGCACTACCCGCGCTCCGGTCAGCGCTTCTTCGACCGCCTGCGCTACGCGACCGCCTACCGGGAGACGGTCGGCCTCACCGAGGCCCCGGTCGCCGCCGACGGCATCCTCGCGGTGACCCGGTCGTACACGCTGGAGGTCCGCAGGCTCTCGCACCCCGTCGAGTCCTACGGCTACCGGCTCATCGAACCCGACGGCCGCCGCATGCTGCCCGACCGGCTCGCCGCGCACGGCGTCACGGGCCCGGACGTGGGCCGCCTCCAGCGCGACGGCCGGCTCGGGGAGGTGACCCTGGAGGACGTCAGCGAGGTGCGGCGCGGGCAGCGGTTCGCGTTCGTCATGGACACCCGGCTCTGCGACGGCGTGCACGCGCTCGCGGAGGGCTGCGACCTGCTGGTCATCGAGTCCACGTTCCTCGACGAGGACATCGAACTCGCTGTGGAGCACGGGCACCTGACGGCGGGCCAGGCGGCCGCCGTGGCCCGGGACGCCGGCGTACGGCACCTGGTCCTCACCCACTTCAGCCAGCGCTACACCGAACCCGAGGAGTTCGAGCGGCAGGCGCGGGCGGCCGGGTACGAGGGCGAGCTGACCGTGGCGCACGACCTGCTGCGGGTGCCGGTTCCGAAACGGCGGTAAACCACCCGTACCATGCTTTGATGCCCCTCCCGAAAGCAGAACTGCACCTCCATATCGAAGGCACCCTGGAACCGGAGCTGGCCTTCGAGCTGGCCGCCCGCAACGGCGTGACCCTTCCGTACGCGGACACCGACGCCCTCCGCGAGGCCTACCGGTTCAAGGACCTCCAGTCCTTCCTGGACCTGTACTACGAGCTGATGGCCGTCCTGCGCACCGAGCAGGACTTCGCCGACCTGGCCGACGCCTACCTCGCCCGGGCCGCCGCGCAGGGCGTGCGGCACGCGGAGATCTTCTTCGACCCGCAGGCCCACCTGGCCCGGGGCGTGGCCATGGGCACGGTCGTGGAGGGCCTGTGGCGGGCGCTGGGCGGCAGCGAGGCCAACCACGGCGTCTCCACCAGGCTGATCATGTGCTTCCTGCGCGACGAATCCGCCGAGTCGGCCCTGGAGACCCTTCGGGCCGCCGAGCCGTACCTGGACCGGATCACCGGGGTCGGTCTGGACTCCGCCGAGGTCGGGCACCCGCCGGTGAAGTTCCGGGAGGTGTACGAGGCCGCCGCCGCGCTCGGGCTGCGCCGGGTCGCGCACGCCGGCGAGGAGGGCCCGCCGCAGTACATCACCGAGGCGCTGGACGTGCTCGGCGTGGAGCGCGTCGACCACGGCCTGCGCTGCATGGAGGATCCGGCGCTGGTCGAGCGGCTGGTCCGGGAGCGGATCCCGCTCACGCTGTGCCCGCTGTCGAACGTCCGGCTGCGCACCGTCGACACCCTCGCCGACCACCCCCTGCCCGCCATGCTCGACGCCGGCCTGCTGTGCACGGTCAACTCCGACGACCCCGCCTACTTCGGCGGGTACGCGGGCGACAACTTCGCGGCCGTGCACCGGACCCTGGGGCTGTCGCGGGACCGGCTGCGCGAGCTGGCCCGCAACTCCTTCCTCGCCTCCTTCCTGGAGGACGACGAGGAGCGCAGGGCCCGGTACCTGGCCGAGGTGGACGCGTACGTGTTCGGGCAGGACGCGTCGTAGCGAGACACCGGGCCGTCCCCGAGGGCGGCCCTGGTGGCCGGTTCCGCCGCCGGTCCTCGGGCACCGGCCTCACCGTGCCGGCCGGTGGGGCGGCCGGCGCACGTGCGATCGCCGTGCGCCGGGCAGAGGCCGCCGCTCGCGGCGCCGTTGACGTCCTTCCCGCACGCATCTAGCCTATGTTCTCATATGTGTACGGCATTCACGCTGGGAGATGGTCAGATGGGCGGCGACCCGCCTCCGCAGGACGTCTTCCCGGCCTGCGGCACCGGCGAGTTCCTCTCGCTGGACGAGGACGAGTACCGGACGGTCGTCACCGTCGCCGTCGACCCCTCGCCCGCCGGCCTCGCCGGCCTCAAGGCCCTCCGCACCGCCGGACTCGACCTCGTGGGAGCCTCCCTGTGACCCGTGACCTGACCATCGCCGAGGTGCGGCTGACCCCGATCCTGGTCGCCGACCCGCCGCTGCTCAACACCCAGGGCGTGCACCAGCCGTACACCCCCCGGCTGATCGTGGAGATCGTCACCGCCGACGGGGCCACCGGGCTCGGCGAGACCTACGGCGACACGAAGTACCTGGAGCTGGCCCGGCCGCTGGCCGAGCGGCTCACCGGACGGTCGGTCACGGATGTGAACGCGCTGTTCGGGATCGCCCTCGGCGTCGACGAGTCCCGGGTCCAGGGGGAGGTGGACGCCGGCGGACTGCGCGGTGTGCAGACCGCCGACAAACTCCGGCTGTCGGTGCTGTCCGCCTTCGAGGTCGCCTGCCTCGACGCCCAGGGCAAGGCGCTCGGACTGCCCGTGCACGCGCTGCTCGGCGGCAAGGTGCGGGACGCCGTGGAGTACAGCGCCTACCTCTTCTACAAGTGGGACCGGCACCCGGCGGGCGTCCCCGCGGAGCCGGACGAGTGGGGTGCCGCGCTCGACCCGGCCGGCGTGGTGGAACAGGCGCGCCGGCTCCGCGAGCGGCACGGTTTCGGCTCGTTCAAGCTCAAGGGCGGCGTCTTCCCGCCCGACGAGGAGATCGCCGCCGTCCGCGCCCTCGCCGAGGCCTTCCCCGGGCACCCGCTGCGGCTCGACCCCAACGGCGCCTGGTCCGTGGAGACCTCGCTGAAGGTCGCGAAGGAACTCGGCGACGTCCTGGAGTACCTGGAGGACCCGACGCTCGGCACGCCCGCCATGGCAGAGGTGGCCGCCGGCACGGACATCCCGCTCGCCACCAACATGTGCGTGACCACCTTCGGCGAGATCAAGGAGGCGTTCACGAAGAACGCCGTCCAGGTCGTCCTCTCCGACCACCACTACTGGGGCGGGCTGCGCAACACCCGGCACCTCGCCGCGATCTGCGCGGCCTTCGGGGTCGGGGTGTCCATGCACTCCAACACCCACCTGGGCATCAGCCTCGCCGCGATGACCCAGGTCGCGGCCACGGTCCCGGACCTGCACCACGCCTGCGACTCCCACTACCCCTGGCAGTCCGAGGACGTCCTCACCGAGCGGCTCGCCTTCGAGGGCGGCCGGATCGCCGTGTCCGACGCGCCCGGCCTCGGCGTCGAGCTGGACCGCGGCGAACTGGCCCGGCTGCACCGGCGGTGGGCCGAGGACGACGGCTCGCTGCGCGACCGCGACGACGCGGCGGCCATGCGCAGGGCCGAACCCGACTGGCACACACCGGTGACGCCCCGCTGGTGACCGGCGCCGCACGGGTTACCGGCGCGTGACCTGGTGCACACTGGCCAGAACCGCATCACGCCAGGGAGCGCACCGTGACGCCGTCGCAGACCCTCACCGGAGAGGAACCGGAGCACCTCACCCAGGCAGCACGCTGCCAGACCCAGGTCGACCCGCTCGCCGCGCTGCGCGCCCCCGGCGACCCGCCCTGGGACGTCTACCTCACCGGTACGGTCTTCCTCGACATCATCTTCACCGGTCTGGACTCGGCGCCGGTGCGCGGCACCGAGTCCTGGGCCCGGGGCATGGGCTCCAGCCCCGGCGGGGTCGCCAACATGGCCACCGCCCTGGCCCGGCTCGGGCTGCGCACCGCCCTCGCCGCGGCCTTCGGCGACGACCACTACGGCGAGTACTGCTGGGACGCGCTGGAGCAGGGCGAGGGCATCGACCTCTCGGCCTCGCGGACCGTACCCGGCTGGCACTCGCCGGTCACCGTCTCCATGGCCTACGAGGGCGAGCGGACCATGGTCTCCCACGGCCACGAGCCGCCCGCGGAGGCGGTCCTCCTCCAGGAGGGCGCCGCCGACCGGCCGCCCCGCTCGCGGGCCGCCGTGGCCTCCCTCACGCCCGGGCGCAGCGCGCCGTGGGTCGCGCGGGCCGCCCGCACCGGCACCCGGATCTTCGCCGACGTCGGCTGGGACGAGACGGGCGCGTGGGATCTGTCCGCTCTGCCCGACCTGGAGCACTGCGAGGCCTTCCTGCCCAACGCGGAGGAGGCGAAGCGGTACACCGGCACCGACTGCCCGCGGCTGGCCGCGCACGCCCTGACCGAGCACGTACCGGTGGCCGTGGTGACGCTCGGCTCGGAGGGCGCGTACGCCGTGGACCGGCGGACCGGGGAGACGGCGGAGGTGCCGGCCATCGCCGTGGAGGCGCTGGACCCGACGGGGGCCGGGGACGTGTTCGTCGCCGGGTTCGTCACGGGCTCCCTCGCGGGGTGGCCGCTGGCGGACCGGCTGGCCTTCGCCGGGCTCACCGCCGCGCTGTCCGTGCAGGAGTTCGGGGGGTCGCTGTCGGCGCCGGGATGGTCGGAGATCGGGGCGTGGTGGCGGCGCGTGCAGTCCCTGCCGGGGCAGTCGCCCGCGGCGCTCCGGCGGTACGAGTTCCTCGACGGCCTGGTGCCCGAGGAGCTGGACAGGCCCTGGCCGCTGCGGCGGGCCGTGCCGACCATCGGGTTCCGCCGGTCCGGCTGACGCAGCCTGGGCCTGCCCCCGGACCTGGGGCGTCCCCGGCCTCGTGCCCACGCGCCACCCCGCCCGGTCGGCCGGGAAACGGCTCGCGCGGGAGTGCGGTCAGGACCGCCGGCGAGCGGTCGTACGAAAAGCCCTACGGCGTTGTCAGCCCCCCGTCGTACTCTGGATAGCGCGAGGCCGCCGTCAGCCGTGCGGCCGTGACGAGGAGGAAGCGCAGGCCTTAAGCGCCGGCCCATGACACAGACACCCACAGCTCACACCCCCGCGCAGGAGCAGGCGAGAGCGCAGTTCACCGTCCCCGCCCAGCACCCCATGGTGACCGTGCTGGGATCCGGCGACTCCCTCCTGCGCGTGATCGAGAAGGCCTTCCCGGCGGCCGACATCCACGTCCGGGGCAATGAGATCAGCGCGGTCGGCGACCCGGTGGACGTCGCCCTGATCTCGCGCGTGTTCGACGAGATGATGCTGGTGCTCCGCACCGGGCAGCCGATGACGGAGGACGCAGTGGAACGCTCGATCGCCATGCTCAAGGCGAGCGACAACGGGACGAGCGACGGGCCGGAGACCCCGGCGCAGGTGCTGACGCAGAACATCCTGTCCTCGCGTGGCCGCACCATCCGGCCCAAGACCCTCAACCAGAAGCGGTACGTCGACGCGATCGACAAGCACACGATCGTCTTCGGCATCGGCCCCGCCGGTACCGGCAAGACCTACCTGGCCATGGCCAAGGCCGTGCAGGCCCTGCAGTCCAAGCAGGTCAACCGGATCATCCTCACCCGTCCGGCGGTGGAGGCGGGCGAGCGGCTCGGCTTCCTGCCCGGCACGCTCTACGAGAAGATCGACCCGTACCTGCGCCCGCTGTACGACGCGCTGCACGACATGATCGACCCGGACTCCATCCCCCGGCTGATGGCGGCCGGGACGATCGAGGTCGCGCCGCTCGCCTACATGCGCGGCCGCACGCTCAACGACGCCTTCATCATCCTGGACGAGGCCCAGAACACGAGCCCCGAGCAGATGAAGATGTTCCTCACCCGCCTCGGCTTCGACTCGAAGATCGTGATCACGGGTGACGTGACCCAGGTCGACCTGCCCAACGGGCAGAAGTCGGGTCTGCGGCAGGTGCAGGAGATCCTGGAAGGGGTCGAGGACGTCCACTTCTCCCGGCTGTCGTCCCACGATGTCGTACGGCACAAGCTGGTGGGCCGTATCGTCGACGCGTACGAGCAGTACGACAGCAAGTACGGCACCGAGAACGGCGGCCCCAAGGCCGGCCGTGGCAAGTCCGGCGCCAAGGGCACCAAGGGGAAGTAGACCAGCACGACCATGTCGATCGACGTCAACAACGAGTCCGGCACCGAGGTAGACGAGCAGGCGATCCTCGACATCGCCCGCTACGCGCTCGCGCGGATGCGCATCCACCCGCTCTCCGAGCTCTCGGTGATCGTCGTGGACGCCGACGCCATGGAGCAGCTGCACATCCAGTGGATGGACCTGCCGGGTCCGACCGATGTCATGTCGTTCCCGATGGACGAGCTGCGGCCGCCGTCGAAGGACGACGACGAGCCGCCGCAGGGGCTGCTCGGTGACATCGTGCTGTGCCCGGAGGTCGCCGCCAAGCAGGGCGCCGAGGCACCCACGCAGCACTCCATGGACGAGGAGCTCCAGCTGCTCACCGTCCACGGTGTCCTGCACCTGCTCGGGTACGACCACGAGGAGCCCGACGAGAAGGCCGAGATGTTCGGCCTCCAGGCCGCCATCGTGGACGGTTGGCGGGCCGAGCGCGGCCTGACCGGGCCGTCCCCGGCGCCGACCGTCTCGTAAGCGGGCCGTATGTCTCCGCAGATCGTGGTCGGCGCGATCGCGCTGGTCGTCGTGGCCTGGCTCGCCGCCTGCGCGGAGGCGGGCCTCGCGCGCGTCTCCAGCTTCCGCGCCGAGGAGGCCGTGAAGTCCGGCCGGCGGGGCAGCACCAGGCTCGCCCAGATCGCCGCCGACCCCACCCGCTATCTGAACGTGGCCCTGCTGGTCCGCGTGGCCTGCGAGATGGCCGCGGCGGCGCTGGTGACGTACGCCTGCCTCCAGGAGTTCGCCGCCACCTGGCAGGCCCTGCTGGTCGCCATCGGGGTCATGGTCCTGGTGTCGTACGTCGCCGTGGGGGTGTCCCCGCGCACGATCGGCCGCCAGCACCCGCTCAACACGGCGACCGCGGCGGCGTACGTGCTGCTGCCGCTGGCCCGGATCATGGGACCGATCCCGTCCCTGCTGATCCTCATCGGCAACGCGCTCACGCCCGGCAAGGGCTTCCGGCGCGGACCGTTCGCCTCCGAGGCGGAGCTGCGCGCGCTGGTCGACCTCGCGGAGAAGGAGTCGCTGATCGAGGACGAGGAGCGCCGGATGGTGCACTCGGTCTTCGAGCTGGGCGACACCCTCGTGCGCGAGGTCATGGTGCCGCGCACCGACCTGGTCACCATCGAGCGCTTCAAGACCATCCGCCAGGCCCTCACCCTGGCCCTGCGCTCCGGTTTCTCCCGCATCCCGGTCACCGGCGAGAGCGAGGACGACATCGTCGGGATCGTGTATCTGAAGGACCTGGTCCGCAAGACGCACATCAGCCGGGAGACGGAGGGCGACCTGGTGTCCACGGCCATGCGCCCGGCCGTGTTCGTGCCCGACACCAAGAACGCCGGCGACCTGCTGCGCGAGATGCAGAAGGACCGCAACCACGTCGCCGTCGTCATCGACGAGTACGGCGGCACCGCCGGCATCGTCACCATCGAGGACATCCTGGAGGAGATCGTCGGCGAGATCACCGACGAGTACGACCGGGAACTCCCGCCCGTGGAGGACCTCGGCGACGACCGCTTCCGGGTCACGGCCCGCCTGGACATCACCGACCTCGGCGAGCTGTACGGCCTGGAGGAGTACGACGACGAGGACGTGGAGACGGTCGGCGGACTGCTCGCCAAGGCGCTCGGCCGCGTCCCCATCGCCGGCGCCTCCGCCGAGGTCGAACTGCCCGACGAGCGCCGGCTGAAGCTGACGGCCGAGGCCGCGGCCGGCCGCCGGAACAAGATCGTCACGGTCCTGGTGGAGCCGGTCCCGGTGCCCGTCGCGGAGGAGGAGAAGGCCGAGTGACCCCCCAGGAGCTGCGTGCCTTCTGCCTGTCCTTCAACGCGGTCGTGGAGGACTTCCCGTTCAGTCCGGAGATCTCGGTCTTCAAGGTGCTGGGCAGGATGTTCGCCCTGACGCACCTGGACGCGCGGCCCCTGACGGTGAACCTCAAGTGCGACCCGGAGGACGCGCTCCGGCTGCGCGGCGAGCACGAGGGGCTGATCGTCCCCGGCTGGCACATGAACAAGCGGCACTGGAACACCGTGACCGTGGACGGCGGCCTCCCCGACCGGCTGGTGCGGGAGCTGATCGAGGACTCCTACGACCTCGTCGTCGCGGGTCTGCCGCGGGCGGAGCGGCTGCGGCTGGACCGGCCGTGACCGGGGGCGGGCCGCGGCCGGTGGGGCGCGGGCCCGGGGCGCCGGCGGGACTTCGTATGCTCGGGGCATGACCGAGAGCAACGCGCTTGACCCCGAGGACCGCAAGATCGTCACCCTGGCCCGTTCCGCGCGGGCCCGCAACGGTGTGCCCGAGGGGGCGGCCGTACGGGACGACACCGGGCGGACGTACGTGGCCGGGTCGGTGGGACTCGCCTCGCTGAAGCTGAGCGCGCTGCGGACGGCGGTCGCCATGGCCGTGGCGTCGGGGGCCGCGTCCCTGGAGGCGGCGGCCGTGGTGAGCGAGGCGGAGGGGGTGGCCCCGGAGGACCGGGCCGCTGTGGCCGATCTCGGGGGACCCGAGACGCCGGTGCTGCTGGCCGGGCCCGACGGTGCCGTGAAGCTCACCGTCCCGGCCGGCTCCGCAGAGTAGTCCGGAATTCATCCTTGCCGTCGCCTGCCTCTCGCGCATCAATGGAGCCGTAAGTTCCGACGATCCGTCAGATCCGCACCGCCGCCGCAGTGTGCCGCATCCACCTGCCCGGGCCTGCCGTTCGTCGGCGCACCTTCCGAGCATCCCCACATGGCATCCCCCACAGGGAAGGGAAGCGGATCCCCATGAGAGGCAAGCGCACGGCAACGGGTGCGGCGCTGGCCGCCGGGGCCCTCGCGGTCACCGGTCTCGCCTTCGCGCCCACCGCGGCCGCCGTCACTCCCCAGACGGCGACCATCAACGCGAGCTGCGGCTTCTTCGGCGGTGGCGCGGCCACCCTCACCGCCACCCAGAGCGGCACCTCGGCCACCATCACCCTCACCTCCACCGCGGTCAAGGCACCGGTCGCGGTGGCGGCGGACTCCATCACCTCCAAGCTCACCCTGGTCAAGGCCAGTGGCGGCACCACCGTCTTCACCGGGACGAAGAACCCGGCGATGGCCGCCGGTGACCCGGTCAGTGCCGGCCCGCTCAGCGGCACCGTGGCCCCCGGTGACAGCCTGGAGGCTTACGGCGGGTCGCTGCAGATGACGATCTTCGGGGTCAACGTCACCTGTAAGGCGACCGGTAAGCAGTCACCCGGGCCGTTCGTCTTCGACTGACTGAACTGAGCGATCTGTTCCGGATGCCGCAGAAACTGATGATCCGTCAGGTTTCTGCGGCATCTCCATTGACTTCTCACCCCGGCTCCACATCAATGCCCCCTGTCGGCGCAGATGAGCCGCTGCGCCCGCAACCCTCAGGAGGGGGCCCATGGGTCCGACACCCCGAAGAGCCCGACGGTGGCGCTGGGCGTCACTGTTCGGGTCGGCCGCGCTCGCGGTCACCGCGGGCGGCGCGCTGGCCTGTCCGGCCGGCGCCGCCGGAACGAACGTGGACTTCGCCACGCACTGCATCCCCCCGGCCGTCGCGGGCATCCCGCCCATCGACGGCACCACCACCGCGAACGTCTCGGTGGACAAGACCGGTCCGAAGGTCGGCGACACGGTCACCGTGACCTACACCGTGGTCACGGCCGCCGCCAGCAACCCCACCGACCTGGCCCTGCCGGCCGACATCATGACCCCGACCGGCAAGGTCACCCTCGGTGGCGCGCAGAGCGGGGATGTCACCGTCACCGGACCGAAGAAGAATCCGCCGGTGCCCGGGAAGGCCGCCTTCCCGTCCTTCTCCATGACCGGCACCTTCACCGTCACGAAGGCCGGCCAGATCACCCTCTCGCCCGGCGACTACAACATCCACACCAGCTACATCCTGGAGCTGGACACCCCGTGCACGGTCATCACCCCGCCCGCCCCGGTCTCGCAGACCGTCACCGCGACCGACGGCACCCCGGCCAACACCCGGGCCATCTCGCTCGGTTCGGCCTCCGGTGACCCCGGGACCGGTGTGACCGTGAGCGGGACGAACTTCACGCCGGGCGCGACCGTCACCCTGGCCGGGCGGGCCGGCGACAAGCAGACCGCGGACACCGCGACCGTGACCGCGAACGCCCAGGGCTCCTTCAGCGGCTCCCTCGTCGTCAACGACAGGACGACGACCGGGATCGTGGCCTACGAGGGCGGCTCCTGGAACCCGGACAAGGGCGCCGGGCCCGCGGCCTACGTCGTCAACGACAACACGCCCGTCCCGGCCGGCAGCCAGAAGCTGACCACCACCGTCAAGGCGGGCACCCTGTCCATGTCCCAGGCCGGGGACTCCGTCGCCCTGTCGGGCGTCGACTTCGGCCGGGGCGGGGCCTCCACCGGCAGCCTGAACACGGTGACCGTCAAGGACTTCCGCGGCGGGCCCGCGGGCTGGTCCCTGACCGGCAAGGTCACCGACTTCACCGGCCCCGGCGCCAAGATCGACGCCGGCAAGCTGAGCTGGACACCGGCCTGCGCGACCAAGCCGGGCAGCCCCAGCACCTGCAAGGCCGGTTCGGCGGGCACCGTGGGCAGCGCGGGCGCGACCCTCGCCTCCACCGCCAACGGCACGCTCACCGGCGGCGAGTTCACCGTCGACGCCCGGCTCTCCCTGGACGTACCGGCGTTCACGCCTCCCGGCGCGTACTCCGGCGTGCTCACGCTGACGCTTACCTGAGCGTGCGGGCGTCCGCACCCGCCCGTTCCCCTGTCCCTCGTCCGTAGGGGTCCGCACCCATGCGCAAGCCGTACGTCCTCCTCCTGAGCCTGCTCTGTCTCCTCGGCCTGCTCGCGCTGCCGGCGGGCCCGGCGCACGCCGCCGACAACGGCAGCTGGTCCGTCTACCCGGTCGCCTCGAAGATCGCCGCGCGGCCCTACTTCACCCTCGCCGCCGAACCGGGCCAGACCCTCACCGACAGGGTCGCCGTGCGGAACAGGACCGGCCGGCCGCTCACCTTCCGGCTGTACGCGGCCGACGCCTACAACACCGCCCGGGACGGCGGTTTCGCCGTGCGCACCGCCGGGGAACGCATGCGCGGGGTCGGCGCCTGGGCCAGACCCGCCAGGGCCCGGATCACCGTGCCGGGGCACCGGACCGTCACCGTGCCCTTCACCGTGCAGGTGCCCGAGGGCGCCGAACCCGGCGACCACCCCGGCGCCATCGTCGCGCTCGACGAGCGGGTCGACCCGGGCAGCGGCAGGCTGGCCCTCGGTGTCCGGCGGGCCGTCGGCGCCCGCGTCTACCTCCGGGTCGACGGACCCGCGCTGCCCGGGCTCGCCGTCGAGCACCTGCGGATCAGCCACCACCAGCCGCTCGTCCCGGGCCTCGGCGACAGCACGGCGACCCTCTCCTACACCCTGCGCAACACCGGGAACGTCACCCTCAGCCCCAAGGTGGAACTGAAGGCGCGCGGGCTGTTCGGCCGTACGCTGCTCGACCGGGAGCTGACCCGGGTGCCCGCGGAGCTGCTGCCGGGCCAGCGGGTGCGGCTCACCGAGACCTGGCGCGGGGCGCCCCAGCTCGACCGGGCGGACGTGACGCTCACCGCGCGCGCCCAGGACACCCGGGAGTCGGCGAGCGCCGGCTTCCTCGCGCTGCCCTGGCTCGTGGTGACGCTGGTGTTCACCGCCGGCGTGCTGACCGGGGCGCTGCTGGTCAGAGCGCGTCGGGTCCGCGCTCGCCGGTCCGCACCCGGACGACCGTCTCCACGGGAACGGACCACACCTTCCCGTCCCCGATCTTCCCCGTCTGGGCGGCCCTGACGATCGCGTCGATCACGTCGTCGGCGGCGGCGTCCTCCACCACGACCTCGATGCGGACCTTCGGCACCAGGTCGACCCGGTACTCGGCCCCCCGGTACACCTCGGTGTGGCCGCGCTGCCGGCCGTAGCCGCTCGCCTCGGTCACGGTCAGACCGTGCACCCCCAGTTCCTGCAGGGCGGTCTTGACCTCGTCCAGACGGTACGGCTTGACGATCGCGGTGATGAGCTTCATGCCTGGGACTTGACCTTCTGGGCGGAGGAGAGGACGGACGAGCTGACCGGGGCACCGTGGCCCAGGACGCCGTGATCGTATGCGGTCTCGGCGTGCACCGTAAGGTCCAGGCCGGTGTGCTCCTGCTCCTCGCTCGCCCGGAAGCCCAGCACCCTGTCGAGCAGCTTGCCGAGCCCGTACGTCACCGCGAAGGCGTACCCGGCCACGACGACCACCGCGAGCAGCTGCCTGCCGAACGGGGCGAGGCCACCGCCGTAGAAGAGGCCCTCCGCGCCGCCGGTCATCGCCTTCTCGGCGAACAGGCCGATCAGCAGGGTGCCGATGACACCGCCGACCAGGTGGACGCCGACCACGTCCAGGGAGTCGTCGTAGTTCAGCTTGAACTTCCAGCTCACCGCGTAACTGCAGACGACACCGGCGGCGAGGCCCACGACCAGGGCGCCGAGCAGGGAGACCGTGCCGCAGGAGGGGGTGATCGCGACCAGGCCGGCCACCGCGCCGGAGGCCGCGCCCAGGGTGGTCGGGTGGCCGTCGCGCTTCTGCTCGACGAAGAGCCAGCCGAGCAGACCGGTGCAGCCGGCGGCGAGCGTGTTGAGGAACGCGGCGGCGGCGAGGCCGTTCGCGCCGAGCGCGGAGCCCGCGTTGAAGCCGAACCAGCCGAACCAGAGCAGGCCCGCGCCGAGGATCACCATGGGCAGGTTGTGCGGGCGCATGGCGTCCTTCTTGAAGCCCAGACGGGGGCCGAGGACGAGGCAGAGCGCCAGTCCGGAGGCGCCGGAGGTGATCTCGACCGGCAGACCGCCCGCGAAGTCCAGGGCACCGAGCCTGTCGAGGATCCAGCCACCCGGGCCCCACACCCAGTGGGTGACCGGTACGTATACGAGGAGCGTCCAGAGCGGTACGAAGACCAGCCACGCCGAGAACTTCGTCCGGTCGGCGACCGCGCCGCTGATCAGCGCGGCCGTGATGATCGCGAAGGTCAGCTGGAAGGTGGCGAAGAGGACGGTGGGGACCGTACCGTGCACGCTGTCCGGGCCGAGGCCGCGCATGCCGGCGTGCTCCAGTCCGCCGAGCAGCCCGCCGCCGATGTCGTCGCCGAAGGCGAGGGAGTAGCCGGCCGCCAGCCAGACCACCGTGACCAGGGCGATCGACACGAAGCTCATCATCAGCATGTTGAGGACGCTCTTCGTGCGGACCATGCCGCCGTAGAACAGGGCGAGGCCCGGGGTCATCAGCAGGACGAGGGCGGTCGCGGCGAGCAGCCAGGCGGTGTCGCCGGTGTTCACATGGGCGGCGGCGAGGGTCACGGGCGTCTCCAACGGTGTGGGGGCTGCGTCAGAGGGTCACCGGTGTGCGTTTCCGGTCGCGTACGGGTGTGTTTCCGTGACGTTTCGTTGCGGGCGGGTTTCCGGAAGCTCACCGGGAGGGGCGGTGCGCCGGGGCTGTGCGGCGGAGCCTCGTGGATCAGGGACAATGAACGCCATGAGTGTTCGTACGCAGTCTTCCGAGCAGCCGGCCGAGGCCGCCCACCGCGCCGGCTTCGCCTGCTTCGTGGGCCGCCCCAACGCGGGCAAGTCCACCCTCACGAACGCTCTGGTCGGGCAGAAGGTGGCGATCACCGCCAACCAGCCGCAGACGACCCGGCACACCGTGCGCGGGATCGTGCACCGGCCGGACGCCCAGCTGATCCTGGTGGACACGCCGGGACTGCACAAGCCGCGCACGCTGCTCGGCGAGCGGCTCAACGACGTCGTGCGGACGACGTGGGCCGAGGTCGACGTGATCGGCTTCTGTCTGCCGGCGAACGAGAAGATCGGGCCCGGCGACCGCTTCATCGCCAAGGAGCTGGCCGGGATCCGCAAGTCCCCGAAGGTCGCCATCGTCACCAAGACCGACCTGGTCGACTCCAAGACCCTGGCCGAGCAGCTGATCGCGATCGACCAGCTGGGCAAGGAACTGGGCATCGAGTGGGCGCAGATCGTCCCGGTGTCGGCGACCGCGAACAAGCAGGTCGACCTGCTGGCGGACCTGCTGATCCCGATGCTGCCCGAGGGCCCGGCGCTCTACCCCGAGGGCGACCTCACCGACGAGCCCGAGCAGGTCATGATCGCGGAACTCATCCGCGAGGCGGCGCTGGAGGGTGTCCGCGACGAGCTGCCGCACTCCATCGCGGTGGTCGTGGAGGAGATGCTGCCGCGTGAGGACCGGCCGGCGGACAAGCCGCTGCTGGACATCCACGCCAACGTCTACATCGAGCGCCCCAGCCAGAAGGGCATCATCATCGGCCCCAAGGGCAAGCGCCTGAAGGAGGTCGGCATCAAGTCCCGCAAGCACATCGAGGCCCTCCTCGGCACCCCCGTCTTCCTCGACCTGCACGTGAAGGTCGCCAAGGACTGGCAGCGGGACCCGAAGCAGCTGCGCAGGCTGGGGTTCTAGCCGGCGGTGCTCCGGGGGGTCAGGTCCTGGAGGCCCACCACCCTCAGCAGGCGGAGTCTGTCGTGCGACTCGGTGCCGGGGCGGGCCGTGTGGATGATGAGCTGGTGGTGGCTCTGGTGACTCAGCAGGACCTCGCACTCCAGCTCCAGCAGGCCCACCACCGGGTGCCGGAAGCGCTTCGCGCGCGGGCGGCGCAGGGACACCTCGTGCTCCTCCCAGAGCCGGGCGAACTCCTCGCTCTCCGCACGGAGTTCGGCCACCAGGGCGGCGGGTTCCGGGTCGTCGGGGCGGGCCGCGGCCACCGCGCGGAGGTTGGCCACGTGGTCCCGGGCGTGGGCCGGAAGGTCCTCGGGCGGGAAGAGGTCGCGCGCCGTGGGGTCCAGGAAGAACCGCCGGGTCAGGTTCCGCTCCCGCGGCGGACGGGCGGACGCGTCCCCCACCAGCGCCTTGGCCAGCGCGTTCTGCGCCAGCACCTCCCCGCAGTCCGTGACCACCTGCGCCGGTGAGTCGTACAGCCGGTCCAGGACCAGCAGCAGGCCGGGCCGGACGTGCGCCGAGGCCGCGTCCCGGCGCGGCGGCTCCTCGCCCACCAGGTGGAACAGGTGGTCCCGTTCGTCGTCGGTCAGGCGCAGCGCACGCGCCAGCGCCGTCAGCATCTGACGGGACGGCCGCGGGCCCCGGCGCTGCTCCAGCCGCGTGTAGTAGTCGACCGACATCCCGGCCAGCGACGCCACCTCCTCCCGGCGCAGCCCGGGCGTACGGCGCCGGGCGCCGGGCGGGAGGCCCACGTCGAACGGTTCCAGCCGGGCGCGGCCACGGCGCAGGAAGTCGGCGAGTTCGGCTCGGTTCACCCCACAAGCGTGGGGCAGCCCGGCCGGCTTATCCAGGGACTGCCGATCCCCCGATCGGAAGGTCTCTCCCGCCGCCCCGGCCCGCGGCCGACGCTGGGTGCACCCCACGGATCCGGACGACATCCGGACGGGTTCCGATCGAGAGGAGCACCACCATGCTGACCCTGGTCACCGGCGCCACCGGACAGGTGGGACGCGGTTTCGTCCCCCGGCTGCTCGCCCAGGCCCGCCCCGACGAACAGGTCCGGGTGATCGTGCGCGACGAGTCCCGCGCCGCCGCCCTCGCCGACCGCGGCGCCGAGGTCGTCGTCGGCGACCTGCGCGACACCGACGTCCTCGGCAAGGCGCTCGCCGGAGCGGACGCCGTCGTCAACATCGCGGCCTCCTTCCGGGGCGTGCCGGACGAGGAGATGCGCGCCGTCAACCGCGATGCCGCCCTGGAGCTGGGCCGGGCGGCCGTCGCCTCCGGCGTACGGCGGTTCGTGCAGGCCAGCACCATCCTGGTGTACGGCACGGGGCGCGGCCGGCCGCACATCGAGGACGACCCGACCGTCCCGGGCGGCCCGCTGTGGATGACGTACCCGGAGTCCAAGGTGGAGGCCGAGCGCGGGCTGCTGGCGCTGGACGGGCTGGACGTGCGGGTGGGCCGGCTCGCCTTCGTCTACGGCGAGGGCGACCCGCACCTGGCCAACGCCACCCGGCAGATCGCCGACTGGCCCGCCACCAAGCGCGTCTTCCAGCTCGTGCACGTCGCCGATGCCGCCCAGGGCCTGCTGCGCCTGCTGCATGCCCCCGGCGCCGACGGCCGGATCTACAACGTCGCCGACGACGCCCCGGTCACGGTGCTGGAGGTCCACCGGCTCCTCGGCCTGGAGCCGCCGGCGGACGGCCCCGACCCCGATCCCTGGTACGGCATCGCCTCCACCGACCGCATCCGCCGCGAACTGGGCTACCGGCCGTACTTCCCGACCCTGTGGAGCGCCCGCGACGCCGGGGCGCTCTAGTCGACCCCTCTGATCCGCCCCACCAGCACCGCCCCGCCCAGCCCGATGGCCGCCGCCACCAGGTACAGCACCCGGTAGCCGCCGAGGTGGGTGACGATCGGCGCCGCGAGGGCGGGGGCGGCGACCTGGGGGAGGGCGTTGGCCACGTTCAGCACGCCGAGGTCCTTGCCCCGGTGCAGCGCCGTCGGCAGGACGTCCGTCATCAGCGCGAAGTCGACGGACGTGAACACCCCGAAGCCCACACCGAGCACGGCCGCCGCCACGATCGCGCCCGGCCAGGTCTGCCAGCCGGCCAGGACCGCCGTGGCGAGAGCCATCAGCACGCCCGACCACACCACGAACGGCTTGCGCCGGCCCACCCGGTCCGACCACACCCCGCCGGCCACGACGGTCGCCAGCAGCGTCAGACTGTTGACGGCCGTCAGGATCAGCACGCCCCGCTCGGGGTCGGAGCGGTGCAGGCCGTCGCGCAGGTAGTACAGGAGGTACAGCAGGACCAGCGAGTTGCCGAGGTTGATCAGGAAGCGGGTCAGCCAGGCCCAGCCCAGGTCGGGGTACCGGCGCGGGCTCAGCCGGAACCCGGCGAGGAACCCCCGCCAGGACCAGGGCGGCCGGTCCTCCCGCGCCAGCCGCAGGTCCGCGTGGCGCAGGACGTACGGCGCCACCCCCACGACGGTGAACACCGCGCACGCCGCGTACCCGGCCCCGGTCCCGCCCGCCGCCGCGGCCAGGCCCGTCCCGCCGACCACGCCCAGGATCTGGGCCGCGCCCAGCCAGCCGCCCACCGCGCCCCGCCGGCGCCGCGGCACCCGGTCCGGGACGGCCGCCGTGACCGCGGCGAAGGCCGCGTTCAGCGTGAGCTGCGCCAGGCACCAGCCCGCCGCCATCGACCACGTCCCGCCCGCGCCCGCGAGCAGCAGCAACGACAGCGCACCGCCGGCCGACCCGGCCACGATCCACGGGGTACGGCGCCCCCGCCGCGCGGTCGTCCGGTCGGACAGGGCGCCGAAGAGCGGGTTCGCGAGCAGTGAGACCACCGCGCCGGCGCCCGTCACCCACGCCAGCAGCGTCTCCTTCGACATCCCGGAGCCGGGCGCGAAGTCCTGCGCCTGGGCGGGGAGCAGGATCTGCAGCGGACCGAACCAGCCCACCCAGATCGCCCCGTTGGCCAGCGCCAGCGCCGCCGTCCAGCCCCGGCCGACCGGTTCGGCCGGCTCGGCGAGGGCGGCGGCCGGGGAACGGGCGGTGGTCATCGCTGCGCCCGCAGCAGCTCCCGGAACCAGTGGTAGGAGGCCTTGGGCGTACGGTCCAGCGTGGCGTAGTCGACGTGCACCAGGCCGAACCGGCGGGCGTAGCCCTCGGCCCACTCGAAGTTGTCCAGCAGGGACCACACGAAGTAGCCGCGCACGTCGACGCCGGCCTCGACGGCCCGGTGCAGGGCGCGGATGTGGGCGTCCAGGTAGGCGATCCGGTCCTGGTCGTCGATGCCGTCGTAGGAGCAGCCGTTCTCGGTGATGACGAGGGGCGGGAGCCGGTCGCCGTACCGCTCGCGGAAGCCGGTGAGCAGTTCCGTCAGCCCCTCGGGCACGACCGGCCAGCCGAAGTCGGTCACCGGCCGGCCCTCGATCTCCCGCACGGAGAAGGGCAGTCCGGCCGGCATCGTCAGTCCGCCGAACTCGGTCGGGCCGCCCTGCGGGGCGCCCACCCGCGTCGGGGCGTAGTAGTTCACGCCGTACCAGTCGACCGGCTCGGCGATCACCTTCAGGTCGGACTCGACGTCCCCCGGCATCAGGTCCCCCATGCCCTCGGGATAGGCGCCCAGGATGACCGGCTCGGCGAACAGGCGGTTGAGCAGGACGTCGTAGAAGCCGGCCGCCTCCAGGTCCGCCTGCTCCGGCGAGGCGGGCCAGGTCGGGCCGTGGGAGTTGGCGATGCCGACGTCGCGCGCACCGGCCGCGCGCAGCGCCCGTACGGCCAGTCCGTGGGCGAGCAGCTGGTGGTGGGCGACGGGGAGCGCGTCGAAGAGCAGCTGCCGGCCGGGGGCGTGGGCGCCCAGGGCGTGCCCCAGCAGGGTGTGTTCCGCCGGCTCGTTGAGGGTGATCCACTTCTGCACCCGGTCGCCGAGCCGGTCCGCGACCACCGTCACGTGGTCGGCGAAGCGGGCCGCCGTGTCCCGGTCCAGCCAGTCCAGCGCGGCCGGCAGGTCCCAGTGGAAGAGGGTCGGGACCGGCCGGACGCCCGCCGCGCACAGCTCGTCCACCAGGCGGTCGTAGAAGTCCAGGCCGCCGGGGGAGTTCACCCGGGGCCAGGAGACCGAGAAGCGGTACGCGTCCACGCCGAGACCGGCGAGGAGGGCCACGTCCTCGCGGTAGCGGTGGTAGTGGTCGCAGGCCACGGCCGCGGTCGAGCCGTCCTTGACCCGTCCGGGTTCCGCGGTGAACACGTCCCACACGGACGGCTCGCGCAGGTCGGCCGCCCCCTCGATCTGATGGGCGGAGGTCGACACGCCCCACAGGAAGCCGGCCGGGAAACGGGGCATCGGATCGCGCGCGTCAGTCGCCATGGCCGGATCATCCTTACCCCCGGTAACAGAAGTCAATGCCCGGGGCCGGGTGCCGGCGGGTCACGCGGGGCCGGTGGGTCGCACCGGCCGGGCGGGTCACACCGGGCTGGTGGACGCGGCGCCGGCGAGGGTGACCTCGGCGCCGTTCTGACGGGTGCCCCACCCGGTCCTGGCGCACGTGGCGATGCCGTACCAGCGCAGCCAGCGCAGCACGGTCCAGGCAAGGACGATGGCGGCCGGCATGGCGAGCCAGGTGAGCGCGCGCGAGCGGATGCGTTCGTCGGAGCGGATGATGCCGAGGTAACGCAGGCCCTGGGCCCAGCCGATGAGGAACGGCACGACCAGCATGCTGCGCGGCGGCAGGTTGCCGTAGGCGAGGGGCTCGACCAGGAGCATCCAGACCTCGCCACCGTCTGCGAGGTCACGGGGGCCGACGTCACCCGGGTCGCCGACGCCGTCGGACTCGACCACCGCCTGGGCCGCCACTTCCTCAACGCCGGTCTCGGCTACGGCGGTTCCTGCTTCCCGAAGGACTCACGGGCACTGCGCGCGATGGCCAGCAACTCCGGTTACTCCTTCCAGCTGCTCAACGCCGTCATCGAGGTCAACGACCTCCAGCCGCGCCGTGCCGTCCAGCGTCTCAAGGCCGAGCTCGGCACCCTGCGCGGCAAGCGCGTCGCTCTGCTCGGCATGACCATCAAGCCCGGCACGGACGACATGCGGGAGGCGCCGAGCACCGTGCCGGCCGCCCGCCTGCTCGCCGAGGGGGCCGCCCTCACCTGCTGGGACCCCATGGCCCGGCCGGCCGACGCCGCACCCTGGAACCAGGCCGAGCGCCGGCCCACCGTCCTGGACGCGCTCACCGGCGCCGACGCCGCCGTCGTCGTCACCGAGTGGCGCGATCTGCTCGACGCGGACTGGACGGCGGCCCGGGACCTGATGCGCGGCCGCGTCGTCTTCGACGGCCGCAACCTGCTCGACCCGGCCGCCCTGGCCGGGCTCGGGTACACCTGCCTGAGCGTGGGCCGCGCCACGGCCCGGCCGTGACGCGCCACCGGGCGGGTGCGCGGCGGCCCTAGGCGCCCTCCTTCAGCACCCGGGACACCAACTCCCGCTCGTCCTCGGTCAGTCGGGGATCCGCCGCGTACACCGTGCGGCCGTCCACCGTGATCTCGTAGCCGAAGCCGTCCGGGACGCCGGCCGGAGGCGTGCTCCGGCCGGACGCCAGGACGCGCTCGGCCAGGGCCTGCCACTCGGCGGCGTCGGGCCGGACCGAGGTGTCCACCTCGGCCCGGCGCTCGATGCCCGCGAAACCACCCGTGCGCCGTACTCGAATCCGCATGGGTCGATGTGTAGTACGGAACTACAGAGTCCGCACCCCCACCTGTTCCCACGCCTTCTGCACGGCCTGCAGTTCGCCACCGGCGCCGAACCGCTCCCGGGCCGCCTTCACCGTCAGCGTGGCGAAGTCGGCGAAGAGGGCGTCCTCCTTCAGTTCGCCGCCGGTGAGCACGTCGTACCAGACCTGCCCGGCCTTCTCCCAGGCGTAGCCGCCGAGGGCGGTGGCGGCCAGGTAGAAGGCGTGGTTCGGGATGCCGGAGTTGATGTGCACCCCGCCGTTGTCGCGGCCCGTGCGGACGTAGTCCTCCATCTTCGCCGGCTGCGGGTCCTTGCCGAGGACGTCGTCGTCGTACGCCGTGCCCGGGGCCTTCATCGAGCGCAGGGCGGTGCCGGTGACGCGCGGGGCGAGGAGCCCGGCGCCGATCAGCCAGTCGGCCTCGGCGGCGGTCTGGCCGAGCGTGTACTGCTTGATCAGCGAGCCGAAGACGTCGGAGAGCGACTCGTTGAGCGCGCCGGGCTGCCCGAAGTAGGTCAGGTTGGCGGTGTGCTGGGTGACGCCGTGGGTCAGCTCGTGCCCGATGACGTCGACCGGGATGGTGAAGTCGAGGAAGATCTCGCCGTCGCCGTCGCCGAACACCATCTGCTCGCCGTTCCAGAAGGCGTTGTCGTAGCCCTCGCCGAAGTGCACGGTGGCGTCCAGCGGCAGCCCGTCGTCGTCGATGGAGTGCCGGCCGTACGCCTTCAGGTACAGGTCGAAGGTGGCGCCCAGGCCCGCGTAGGCGCGGTTGACCGTGGCGTCGGTGCCGGGCTCGGAGCCCTCCTCGCGGACCTTGGTGCCGGGCAGGTCCTGGGCGTGTTCGGCGTCGTAGATCGTGCGGTGCGGCTGGTCGGCGGCGGCACCGGCGGGCGGGGCGACGGCGGGCGCACCGATCACCGTGGTCAGGCGGCGCTTGGTGCGCTGGTAGGCGTCGTGCTCCAGGGACCGGCGGGCCGGGCCGGAGAGCGTGGGGTCCTCGTTGCGGGCGAGCCGGTCGAGGACGTGCGGCGGCACGATCGTGCAGAAGACGGGCTGGTAGCCCCCGTTGGTCGTCATGTTCGGCACACTTGCACTGTGTGACGCCCGTGTCACTACCTGCCACCATGATTGGTGAAATACCCGGACAGGGGGCGCGACGGTCCGTGACGTTGTGCTACGTCGATGTGGTCCAGCGCACTTTTTGTCCTGTTTTGCCGAGTGGTCCCGCATACTGGGACAGGCCCGCGCACCCGGAACGGCTCGGCTAGGCTGCGGAACATCATGCGTTTCTGGCTGCTTCTTCTTAGCTGCCGCGGCGAGGGCCTGTAGTCGAGGCCGACTCCCTCCCCGCGGAGCTTGGCGTTGCGTCGTCGGCCGTCCACTCGGATATCCGGACATCCTGAGGAGCCCACGCCATCATGGCCAACCGCCAGCAGCCCAGCCCCATGCCGATCCACAAGTACGGCCGCTACGAGCAGGTCGACATCCCGGACCGCACCTGGCCGGACCAGCGCATCACCGTCGCCCCCCGCTGGCTCTCCACCGACCTGCGCGACGGCAACCAGGCCCTGATCGACCCCATGTCGCCCGAGCGCAAGCGGCGCATGTTCGACCAGCTGGTGAAGATGGGCTACAAGGAGATCGAGGTCGGCTTCCCCGCCTCCGGCCAGACCGACTTCGACTTCGTGCGCTCGATCATCGAGGAAGAGGGCGCGATCCCCGACGACGTGACGATCTCCGTCCTGACCCAGGCCCGCGAGGACCTGATCGAGCGGACCGTGGAGTCCCTCAAGGGCGCCAGGCGCGCGACCGTCCACCTGTACAACGCCACCGCCCCGGTCTTCCGCCGGGTCGTGTTCCGCGGCTCCAAGGACGACATCAAGCAGATCGCCGTCGACGGCACCCGCCTGGTGATGGAGTACGCCGAGAAGCTGCTGGGCCCGGAGACCGAGTTCGGCTACCAGTACTCCCCGGAGATCTTCACCGACACCGAGCTGGACTTCGCGCTGGAGGTCTGCGAGGCGGTCATGGACGTCTGGCAGCCCGGCCCCGGCCGCGAGATCATCCTGAACCTGCCCGCCACCGTGGAGCGTTCGACGCCGTCCACGCACGCGGACCGCTTCGAGTGGATGCACCGCAACCTGTCCCGGCGCGAGTACGTCTGCCTGTCCGTCCACCCGCACAACGACCGCGGTACGGCCGTGGCGGCGGCCGAGCTGGCGCTGATGGCCGGCGCCGACCGCATCGAGGGCTGCCTGTTCGGGCAGGGCGAGCGCACCGGCAACGTCGACCTGGTCACCCTGGGCATGAACCTGTTCTCCCAGGGCGTCGACCCGCAGATCGACTTCTCCGACATCGACGAGATCCGCCGGGTGTGGGAGTACTGCAACCAGATGGAGGTCCACCCGCGCCACCCGTACGTGGGCGACCTGGTCTACACGTCCTTCTCCGGCTCCCACCAGGACGCCATCAAGAAGGGCTTCGACGCCATGGAGGCCGACGCCAGGGCCAAGGGCGTCACCGTCGACGACATCGAGTGGGCGGTGCCGTACCTGCCGATCGACCCGAAGGACGTCGGCCGCTCCTACGAGGCCGTCATCCGGGTCAACTCGCAGTCCGGCAAGGGCGGTATCTCCTACGTCCTGAAGAACGACCACAAGCTGGACCTGCCCCGCCGGATGCAGATCGAGTTCTCGAAGCTCATCCAGGCCAAGACCGACGCCGAGGGCGGCGAGATCACGCCGAAGGAGATCTGGGCGGTCTTCCAGGACGAGTACCTGCCGAACCCGGACAACCCCTGGGGCCGCATCCAGGTCAGGACCGGCCAGTCGACCACCGACACCGACGGCGTGGACACGCTGACCGTCGAGGCCACCGTCGACGGCGAGGACACCGTCCTGACCGGCTCCGGCAACGGTCCGATCTCGGCCTTCTTCGACGCCCTGCAGTCCATCGGCATCGACGTACGCCTGCTGGACTACCAGGAGCACACGATGAGCGAGGGCGCCTCCGCGCAGGCCGCCTCGTACATCGAATGCGCGATCGACGGCAAGGTTCTGTGGGGCATCGGCATCGACGCGAACACGACGCGTGCGTCGCTGAAGGCGGTCGTCTCGGCGGTCAACCGAGCCGCCCGCTGACCCCGTCCGACCGGTTCTTCCGGCGCCCCGACCGCTGTGTACGGCGGTCGGGGCACCGTCACTTATCGGCCATCGTGCCCCTCAGGTCACGGAAAGGTCTCGTCCGGGGTACTGACTCCACCTCGGTGATGTGGCTAACATCACGCCAGCGCGGCGATGCTGCCGTGCGGTTACGGAGGTGCGACGTGCTGCCAGTACGGGGACGAGACGGCCGTGCCGCCAGGGCTGTGCGCATCCTGGGCACCCGCATCGCGTGGACACCGGTGGGCGACGGCGAGTTCTTCTGCCCCGGCTGTGGCGGCGACCGCAACTACCAGCGGCTCACCGGGCGCCGCCGGCTCACCCTGCTCGGCGTGCCCGTGCTGCCGCGCGGGGCGACCGGACCGGTGGTGGAGTGCGCGGCCTGCGGGCACCACTTCGGCACCGAGGTGCTGGACCACCCCACCACCCGCCGCTTCGCCGCCATGCTCCGCGACGCCGTGCACACCGTCGCCCTCGCCGTGCTCGCCGCGGGCGGCACCGGTTCCCGTACGGCCCTGGAGACGGCCGCCGCCACGGTCCGCGCGGCCGGCTTCGCCGACTGCACCGAGGACCGGCTCGCCGCCCTGGTCGAGGCCCTCGCCGCCGACACCGGCCGCTACTTCGAGCAGCCGTGCGGGGCAGGGCTGACCATAGAGCTGCACGAGTCCCTGGACCCGCTGGCCCCCCACCTGGCCCCGGCCGGCCGGGAGGCCCTGCTCCTCCAGGCCGCCCGGATCGCCCTCGCCGACGGCCCCTACACCCCCGCCGAACGCGATGCCCTCGCCACCGTCGGCGCGGCCCTCACCATTTGCTCCGACGACGTGACCCGCCTGCTGGCCGCGGCCCGGACCCCGTCCTGACCCACCCTCGCCCCCCGGAGCGATACTCCCCCGGGAGTAACGGCTCCCCGAGGACGCCCCCGGCAGTACCGCCGAACTCGCTCCCACGCCCGACGAACGCATCCCTTTCCGGCGGAAGTCTGGAAGCCGTCACCAGACATCCGTACCGGAGGGAGGCCCGTATCCATGGGGGCCATGACTGCACGGCAGACACGCAGACGGCGGGGGCTGCCCTGGCTGGTGCTGGGGCTGTGGGTGGTACTGCTGGCCGTGGCCCCGCCCTTCGCCGCCCGGCTCGCCGACGTCCAGCACGACCGGGCCACCGACCACCTGCCGGCGTCCGCCGACTCCACCCGGGTCGCCGAGCCGGCGGACCGGCTGCCCGGCGGCGAGACCACCCGGCTCGTCCTCGTCCACCACCGCGCGGGCGGCCTCACCGCCGACGACCGGGCGACCGCCGCCCGCCAGACCGGGGCGGTCGCCCGGCAGCACACCCTGGCCACCCCGCCCCGGGGCGTCCCGTCCGCCGACGGCACCACGCTGCTCTACCCGGTCACCAGCAACGAACCGGGCGCGGACGGGAAGCGGCGGGACGCCTTCGTCGCCGACGTCCGCCGCACCGCCCACAGCGAGGGAGGGCTGACGGTACGGGTCGGCGGTCCGGCCGCCCTCGCCACCGACGCGGCGGGCGTCTACTCCTCCCTCGGCGGCCCCCTGCTCCACACCACGGTCGCCGTCGTCGCGGTCCTGCTCGTCCTCATCTACCGCAGCCGGGTGCTGTGGCAGGTCCCGCTCGCCGTGGCCGGCCTGTCCGACCTGCTGGCCCGCTCGGCCGCCGACGGCCTCGACCAGGCCGTCGGCACCAGCGTGACCGGCCAGAGCGCCGGCATCATGACCATCCGCGTGACGCGCTGCGCGCCGGCGCCTCCGGCTGCCTGGTGAAGGACACCCGCCCGGCCGACCTCCTCGACGCGATCCGCACCGTCGCCGCCGGGGACGCGTTGCTCTCCCCGGGACCCACCGCACGGCTGATCGAGCGGTTTCTGCGCACCCCCTCCACCCCGGCGACGGGCGGCCCCGGGTGCCTTTCGGACCGGGAGCGGGAGGTGCTGACACTGATCGCCCGCGGCCTCAACAACACCGAGATCGCGGAGACGTTGGGGCTCAGCCCGCTCACCGCCAGGACCCACGTCAGCCGGATCATGGGCAAGGCCGGCGCCCGGGACCGGGCCCAGCTCGTGATCACGGGTCACGAGTCGGGGCTGGTGATCCCGGGGAACATCGGGGGGTGACCCCGCGCAGCCGCTCGCTCCTCGCCTGCCTGGCCCTCCTCACCTCGCTCACCGCCCGGTCGCCCGCGCACGCCGCGCCCGGCGGCTGCGCCTCCTCCGTGCCGTACGTCGCCGGGCAGGGCGGCTACGCCGTCTACCGCATCCCGGCCGTGGTCACGAGCCGGCAGGGCACCGTCCTGGCCTTCGCCGAGGGCCGCCGGTCCGGGGTCGCCGACAGCGGTGACATCGACGTCGTCCTGCGCCGCTCCGCCGACGGCGGCTGCACCTGGGGCCCGCTCGCCGTGGTGGCTGCCGGACAGGGGGACACCCGGGGCAACCCGGCGCCCGTCGTCGACCCGCGCACCGGAGTGATCGTCCTGGTGACCTGCGCGAACAGCGGAACCGCGACGGAGACGCAGATCATGCGCGGCGAGGCGGGCCCGGGGCCGGGCCGCCGGGTCTTCGTGCAGCGCAGCGGGGACGACGGGCGGCACTTCACCGCCCCGCGGGACATCACCGCCCAGGTGAGGCGGCCGGGCTGGCGCTGGTACGCCACCGGCCCCGGCCACGCGCTCGCACTCACCCGGGGCCCGCACTCCCCCGGAGGGGGCCGCCCCAGCCGCCTCCTCGTCCCCGCCGACCACTCCGCGGCCCCGCCCGCCGGCTCCCACGACACCGGCCGGGAGGACAGGTACTACGGCGGCCACGCCCTCTACAGCGACGACCTCGGCCACACCTGGCACCTGGGCTTCGTGGACGACACCCACGACGGCCGGACCAACACGAACGAGACCGGTGCCGCCCAGCTCCCCGACGGCCGCGTCTACTTCAGCGCCCGCGACCAGAACGGCACCGCCCCCGGCAACCGCCTCGAAGCCTTCTCCCGCGACGGCGGCCGTACCCTGGACCGCCCCTTCACCGTCCAGCCGGCACTGAACGCCGTCCCCGTGGTCCAGGGCAGCGTCCTGCAGGCCCGCGGCCCCGGAGCGCCCCTGCTGTTCTCCGCGCCCTCCGTGCCGACCGCCCGCCGCGCCCTGGCCCTGTGGGCCGGCCGGGACGCCGGCCGCACCTTCACCCGGCTCCGCGTCCTCTCGGACCGCCCGGCCGCCTACTCCGACCTGGTCCAGCTCGCCCCCGGCACCATCGGCGTCCTCTACGAGACCGGCGTCCACAGCCCCTACGAGTCGCTGGAGTTCCGCAGACTCCGCCTGCCGTAGGTGTCACACCGCGGGCGGTCGTCTCGTCCTACGGACCGCACCGTGACCGCCCTTCGCCCTCAGCGCCGGGCCGGTCCCGGTCCCAGCAGGCCGGCCGCCGCCAGGAACTTGCCGACCTGCTCGACCTCCGCGCCGGACAGCGGGACCTGCGGCTCGGCGGTCACCGGGCAGTCGATGATCCCGCGCAGATGCAGTGCCGCCTTGAACGCGCCCAGCGCCGCCGAGCTGCCCCCCATCCGCGCCGGATCGCCGACACCGACCATCCCGAACAGCGCGCACAGCCGCTCCTGTTCGGCCCGCGCGCCCGCCTGGTCGCCCGCCCGGCACCGGCGGTAGAGGCGGACGTACCCGTGCGGGTCCACGTTGGCCAGGCCCGGGACCGCGCCGTCGGCGCCCAGCATGAGCGACGCGTCGGTGATCAGCTCCGAGCCGGTCAGCACACTGAACCCGGGGTGTGCCCGGGCTCCCGCGACGATCTCCCGGAAGGCCGCCAGGTCCCCGCTGGAGTCCTTGAGACCGGCCAGGACGCCGTCCCCGGCGAGCCCCAGCACCACGTCGGCGGGGAGCTTGGTGTGCACGGCGACGGGGATGTCGTAGGCGATCACCGGGACCGGGCTGGCGGCGGCGATCCGGCGGTAGTGGTGGACGATCTCCGAGGGGTGGGTGCGGGCGTAGAAGGGCGCGGTGACGACGACCGCCTGCGCGCCGGCCGCGGTGACCGCCGAGACATGGTCCAGGACCCGCGGCGTCGTCATGTCGATGGCGCCCGCGAGGACGGGCAGCTGACCGCCCACGTGCGCGGTGACGGCCGCCACCACCCGTCGGCGCTGCGCGTCGGTGAGGAAGGCCGCCTCCGAGGTCGAGCCGAGCAGGAACAGCCCGTGCACCCCGGACTCCACCAGGAAGTCGACCAGGCGCAGCAGCGAGGGCTCGTCCACCTCCCGCTCCGGCGTCAGGGGCGTGCAGACGGGCGGTACGACACCGGTGAGCTGGAAGGTCATTCAGGGCTCCTGGCGCGCTAGGTCTCGGGTCGGCGTGTCCTCCTGCACAGGATGGTGACACCGGAAGCGGTGTCCGGGCCGTGACGCGGCCGAGAAGTCCGGCATCGACGCGGCGCAGACCGCGTCGGCCTTCCAGCAGCGGGTGCGGAACGGGCAGCCGCTCGGCGGGCGGGTGGCCGAGGGCACCGGCCCGCTCAGCGGGATCGGCTCGACCGGGTCCAGCAGACCGGGCGTCGCCGAGAACAGGGCGCGGGTGTACGGGTGCCGGGCGGCGTCGGTGACCCGGCCGGCCGGGGTCTCCTCCACGATCCGGCCCAGGTACATGGTGATCACCCGGTCGCTCATCCGCCGTACCGTCTGGATGTCGTGCGAGACGAACACCAGGGCCAGCCCGAGGCGTTCCCTCAGGTCGAGCAGCAGGTTCAGGATCTGCGCGCGGACCGAGACGTCCAGCGCGCTGGTCGGCTCGTCGGCGACGACCAGGGCCGGGTCCAGGGCGAGCGCGCGGGCGATGGCGACGCGCTGCCGCTGTCCGCCGGACAACTGCCCCGGCAGGGCGTCGGCGAGGGCCCGGGGAAGGCCCACCAGGCTCATCAGCTCCCGCACCCGGTCCTCCCGTTCGGCCCGGGTGCCGCGCCGGTGGACGTCCAGCGGATCGCGCAGGATGCGGCGGACCGTCAGCCGGCGGTTCAGCGCGGTCGACGGGTCCTGGAAGATCATGCCGGTGCCCGCGCCGACCGTGGCCCGGCGCTCGGCGGCCGGCATCGCCCACAGTTCCCGCCCCCCGAACGACACCGTCCCGGTCACCGGCCGCTCGATGCCCACCAGCACCTTCGCCAGCGTCGACTTCCCGCACCCCGACTCGCCGACCACACCGACCGTCTCACCGGGCGCCACGGAGAGATCGGCGCCGGTCAGGGCGTACACCCGGTCCCGCCGGAACAGGCCGCCGGTGCGCGCCCTGTGCACGACGTGCGCGTCCCGCACCTCCACGACAGCGGTCACTGCAGGGCCTCCTCGCTCTCCGCCGAGGTCAGCGCCACCGCCGGATGGTGGCAGGCGGCCGTGTGCACCGGGGTGCCGGCGAGGACCGGGGCGGTCGTGTGGCACACCTCGGTGGCGAGCGGGCAGCGGTCGGCGAACCGGCAGCCCGCCGGGAAGTCGGCGGGGGACGGCACGACCCCCCTGATCTGCGTCATCCGCTCCTCGGCCGACTCCAGCGAGAGCACACTGCCCAGCAGGCCGCGCGTGTAGTGGTGGGCCGGTGCCGCCACCAGGCCGGCGGTCACCCCGGACTCCACGATCTGCCCGCCGTACATCACCACCACCCGGTCGGTGACGTCGGCGACCAGCGCCAGGTCGTGCGAGACCAGGACCAGCGCGAAGCCCAGCTCCGCACGCAGCCGCAGCAGCAGCTCCATCACCTGGGCCTGCACGGTGACGTCCAGGGCGGTGGTCGGCTCGTCGGCGACGATCAGCTTCGGGTCGCGGGAGAGCGCCATCGCGATGAGCACGCGCTGGCGCTGCCCGCCGGACAGCTCGTGCGGATAGCTGCGCAGGGTGCGGTCGGGGTCCAGGCCGACCAGCTCCATCAGCTCGCGCGGACCGCGCCTGCCCCCGCGCCGGACCAGCTGTTTCAGCTGGGCGCGGACGGTCATCGCCGGGTTCAGCGAGGACAGCGCGTCCTGGTACACCATGGCCATCTCGTGGCCGAGCAGCCGCCGCCGCACCCGCATCGGCTCGGCCAGCAGGTCCCGCTGCCGGAACCGCACCTGCCCGCTGACCCGGGCGCCCTTCGGCTGGAGCCCCATGACGGTGAGCGCGGTCAGCGACTTGCCGCAGCCCGACTCGCCCACCAGGCCGAGCACTTCACCGGGATACACCTCGAAGCCGACCCCGGCCACGATGTCCACACCCCGGTGCCGGTCCGGAAAGCCGATGGCGAGGTTCTCCACGGCGAGCACCGGCTGCCCGCCGGGGGCGGGGCGCGGCCGGGCCCGGGAGCGCAGCCGCCGGGCGGCCTCGGCGAGACCGGGCAGCGCGAGCACCTCGCCGGTGCCGGGCTCGGGCGTCTCCAGGCGGTCCTGCGGCGCCCGCACCTCCCGGGGGGCGGGCGCGGCCCAGGCGTCCGACACGCCCTCGGAGAGGATGTTCAGCGACAGCACGGTGAGCAGGATCAGCAGCCCCGGGAAGACGGTCGCCCACCAGCCGCCGGTCAGCACCATGTTCTTGCCGTCGGCGATGACACTGCCCCAGGACGGGTCGGGCGGCCGGACGCCCGCGCCGATGAAGGACAGCGAGGCCTCGAAGACGATGGCCTCGGCGACCTGGACCGTGCAGAACACCAGCACCGGCGCCGCGCAGTTGACGGCCACGTGGCGCAGCACGATGTGGTGGGTGCGGGCGCCGATGACCCGCTCGGCGGTGACGTAGTCCTCGCCGTACTGGTCCAGCACGTTGGCCCGCACCACCCGGGCCACGGGCGGGGTGAACAGGAAGGCGATGGCGCAGATCAGCACCCCGATCCCGCCGCCGAACACGGCCACCAGGACGGCGGCGAGCGCGATGCCCGGGAACGCCATCACCACGTCCAGGCAGCGCATCAGCGTCTCGTCGACGGCCTTGCGGGACGTGGCGGCGAGCGCCCCGAGGAGGGCGCCGGCCACGAGCGCGAGCCCGGTCGCGCCCAGCCCGATCGCCAGCGACCAGCGGGCCCCGTACATCAGCCGGCTCAGGATGTCCCGGCCCAGGCTGTCCTGCCCCATCCAGTGCGCGGCCGACGGCGCCCCGGTCCCGCCGGCCGGGTCCTGCTGGTCGAGCGGATCGTCCGGCGCCAGCACCGGCGCGAGTACGGCGACCAGGACGACCACGGCGAGGAAGCAGACGGCGGCCTTCGACAGCAGCGGCAGCCGGCGCGGGCCGCGCAGCCGGACGCCGGGCCGGGAGAGCCGTTCGGCGATGTGCGCGCGCGTGACCATCAGCCCGTCCTCAGACGTGGATTGACCAGCAGATACAGGATGTCGATGACGAGGTTGACGACGACGAACCCGGTCGCGGTGGTCAGGACGACCCCCTGCACCACCGCCGGATCGCCGTTCTGCACGGCGTCGATCATCAGCTTGCCCATGCCGGGCAGGGAGAAGATCGTCTCGATCACGACCGCGCCGCCGAGCAGATAGCCGACCCGCAGCCCGAGCACGGTGAGCGGATTGACCAGGGCGTTGCGCAGCACGTTCCGGCCGACGACGACCCGGGGCGGCAGCCCGCTCCCGACGGCGGTCCGCACGTAGTCCTTGTCCAGCTCCTCCACCACCGAGGTCCGCACGATCCGGGTCAGCTGGGCGGCGACCGGCAGGGACAGCGCGAAGGCGGGCAGGGCCATGGTCTTCAGCCAGCCGGTGACCGAGTCGGCCGGGTTGACGTAACCGCCGGTCGGGAACCAGCCCCGGTCCACGGCCAGGTACTGGATCATCAGCAGCGCCAGCCAGAACCCGGGCGCGGCCACCCCGACCAGCGACACGACCCGGATGACCTGGTCCGGCAGCCGGTCCCGGTACACCGCCGCCGTGACCCCGCCGGCCAGCGCCAGCACGACCGCGATCCCCAGCCCGAGGAAGGTCAGCTGGAGGGTGAGCGGCAGCGCGGTGGTGACCTGGTCGGCCACCGGCGCGCGCGTGAGGGCGCTGGTGCCGAGGTCGCCGTGGAGCAGGTCGCCGACGAAGTGGACGTACCGCACGGGCAGCGGGTCCAGCAGCCCGTTGCGCTCCCGGAAGTCGTGCAGTTGCCGGGCGGTGGGGTTGGCGCCCTGGAAGAACGCGGACGCGGGGTCGACGTCCGAGAACCGCATCACCAGGAACACGAACAGCACGATGCCGAGGAGCAGCGGGACGAGCAGGGCGGTGCGGCGCAGCAGGATCCGTACGACGGCCGTCATGCCGTCAGACCCACTTGGCCTGGAGGAGGTTGATCCCGGGGTACGGCTGGGCCCTTATCCCGCTGAGCCTGCGCGGGTCCCAGGCGGTCATCAGCTCGTTGTGGACGACGGGGTAGAGGACGGCCTGTTCGGCGACGACGTCGAGGTAGTCCTGGATGATCGCCTTCTTCCGCGCGGGATCCGGCTCCCGGGTCGCGCGGTCCATGTCCTTGAACAGCTGCCGGGCGACCGGGTGGCCGGCCCACCGCGTGTACTGCATCCACAGGTTCCCGGGGCCGTAGTTGTAGTGCATGATCAGGTCGGCGTCGAGCCCGAACTGGTTCGGGTTGGAGGCCGCCGCCACCACCTGGTAGTCCTGCCTCTGGTCCAGCTTGGTGAACACGGCCGTGGTCTCCTGCGGCGCCAGGGTGGTCCGCACGCCGATCGCGTCCCAGGAGGACTTGATGGTCGGCAGGCAGTCCACGATCCAACTGACGTTCACCGCGAGGATCTCGACCTTCAGGTCGGTGACCCCGGCGGCTTCGAGGAGCGCCCTGGCCCTGGCGGGATCGTGGTCGTAGACCGTCCTGGCGCGCCGGTGGCACGGGTTGGCCTCGTCGAGGAACGAGGACGCGGGCTTCCCGTGTCCCTTCAGCGCGACCTGCACCATCTTCTCGGTGTCGATGGCGTAGTGCAGCGCCTGCCGGACGCGGACGTCGTCGAAGGGCTTGTGCCGGGTGTTGAACATCAGGAAGAGGTTGTTCATCCCGGCACCGCCGGCCACCTTCAGACCGCCCTGCTCCAGGCGGGGGATGTTGGCGTAGGGGATGTTGTCGGCGATCTGGGCGCCGGCTCCGGTCCCGGAGATCTTCGCGACGCGCGAGGCCGCGTCCACGATGGTCAGCCAGTTCATCTTCCGGAAGGCCGGCCGGCGCGGGCCGTTGTAGGCGGCGAACGCCTCGAAGGTCGTGTTCGACTTCGGGTGGTGCGCGGTCTGCCGGTACGGCCCCGAGCCCACGGCCAGCCCCTTGACGGCGTCGTCCCAGGCGCCGGGCCGGGAGAACACGTGCCGCGGCATGACCTTGGCGAGGGTGAGCCGGGCGAGGCCGTCCGGGAAGGGGAACCTGAGGGTGAGTTCGACGGTGCGCGGGCCGGTCTTGCGGACCGAGTCCAGCCAGGAGGCGAAGAAGCCCTTGGCGAGGGTCTGGGTGCCCGGATCGAGAATCCGGTCGAAGACGAACACGACGTCGTCGGCGGTGACGGGCCTGCCGTCGTGGAAGGTGGCACCGGAGCGGAGCGTGAACCGCCAGGTGGTGGCGGAGGGGTCGCGGGGCACCGCGGTGGCGAGCGCGGGGTAGGGGGCCCGGGTGATCGGGTCGGTGTCCAGCAGCCCCTCGTAGATGTGGTTGTTGGCGGCCATCGCGAACGCCGACGCGGTCTGTGTCGGGTCCCAGCTGCCGTCGTTGCCGTACCCGATCACGGCGGTCAGCGTCCGGTCCTTGCCGGTCCCGCCGCCTCCGGTCTCGTTGGTGGACTCGGGACCGGCGGAACATGCGGTCAGGGCAGGCGGGAGAGCGACGACGGCGCCGGTCGCGCCGAGGCCTCTCAGGAGGGAGCGACGGTGGAGGGCGGACCTTGGGGGTGCGGCGGGCGTTTCGGGTGATCGGGGTTCCTCGGGTACGTCGTCGTCGCGCACGGGTCCTCCAGCGGGTGGATGAGGGAGGGGGGAGATACGACGTCCTACGTCCGGTCGGTAGCGCGACCATAGGAGGGGCGGTGAGGGCGGTCAAGACGGCGCACACGAATGGCGCAGCCGCCGCGCGCTGGTCACCCGCACCGTCCGCGGCCGCGTCGGCCCCGCGCGGGACGGCGGATCCGCGCCGGCGCCATCCGCAGTGGGTCAGAATGGTGCCATGAGTCTGTTCCGCGACGACGGCATCGTGCTGCGCACCCAGAAGCTGGGCGAGGCGGACCGGATCATCACGCTGCTCACCCGTGGGCACGGGCGGGTGCGGGCCGTGGCGCGCGGAGTGCGGCGCACCAAGTCGAAGTTCGGGGCCCGGCTGGAGCCGTTCTCCCACGTCGACGTGCAGTTCTTCGCGCGCGGGAGCGAGCTGGTCGGGCGTGGCCTGCCGCTGTGCACGCAGAGCGAGACGATCGCTCCCTACGGCGGCGGGATCGTCACGGACTACGCCCGGTACACCGCCGGGACCGCCATGCTGGAGACCGCCGAGCGGTTCACCGATCACGAGGGCGAGCCGGCCGTGCAGCAGTACCTGCTGCTCGTCGGGGCGCTGCGGACGCTCGCCCGGGGCGAGCACGCGCCGCACCTGGTCCTCGACGCCTTCCTGCTGCGCTCCCTCGCCGTGAACGGGTACGCGCCCAGCTTCGACGCCTGCGCGAAGTGCGGGATGCCCGGCCCGAACCGGTTCTTCTCCGTGGCCTCCGGCGGCTCCGTCTGCGCCGACTGCCGGGTGCCCGGCAGCGTCGTACCGTCCCCGCGGACCCTGGTGCTCCTCGGGGCGCTGCTTACGGGAGACTGGGAGACGGCGGACGCGTGCGAGGCGCGGTACGTCCGCGAGGGCAGCGGGCTGGTGTCCGCCTACCTGCACTGGCATCTGGAGCGCGGGCTGCGCTCCCTGCGGTACGTAGAGAAGTAAGCACGGCACGGTCGAGGAGACGAGAAGCACATGGTCGTACGCGGGATCCTGGGGCGCCAGCGGCGCGAGTACAAGGCGCCGGAGCCGCACCCCTCCGGCGCCCGCGCGCCCAAGCTCCCGGGTGAGCTGGTCCCGAACCACGTCGCGATCGTCATGGACGGCAACGGGCGGTGGGCCAAGGAGCGCGGACTGCCGCGCACCGAGGGGCACAAGGTCGGCGCCGAGCGGGTGCTGGACGTCCTCCAGGGCTCCATCGAGATCGGTGTGCGCAACATCTCCCTGTACGCCTTCTCCACCGAGAACTGGAAGCGCTCGCCCGACGAGGTCCGCTTCCTGATGAACTTCAACCGCGACTTCATCCGCAAGACCCGCGACCAGCTCGACGAACTCGGCATCCGGGTGCGCTGGGTGGGCCGGATGCCCCGGCTGTGGAAGTCCGTCGCCAAGGAGCTGCAGGTCGCCCAGGAGCAGACGAAGAACAACGACCTGCTCACCCTCTACTTCTGCATGAACTACGGCGGCCGCGCCGAGATCGCCGACGCCGCACAGGCCCTCGCCGAGGACGTGAAGGCGGGCCGGCTCGACCCGTCGAAGGTCAACGAGAAGACCATCCAGAAGTACCTGTACTACCCGGACATGCCGGACGTCGACCTGTTCCTGCGCCCCAGCGGGGAGCAGCGCACCTCCAACTACCTGCTCTGGCAGAGTGCCTACGCCGAGATGGTCTTCCAGGACGTCCTGTGGCCTGACTTCGACCGCCGTGACCTGTGGCGGGCCTGCATGGAGTTCGCCTCCCGGGACCGGCGCTTCGGCGGAGCCGTCCCGAACGAGGAACTGCTCGCCATGGAAGCCGCCATGAAGGGCGATTCCACCTCCTAGCCACCGGTCGTTCAGCCGGGCCGCCGAGGATGTGGATCATGAGACGTCTCACCCCGGTCCTCGCCCTCGGCGCCCTGCTGCTCACCGCCCTGCCCGCCCACGCGGCCGACGGCCCCGCGCACCGCGAGAGCTACGGCACGAAGGCGCCGTACGCCCCCCGACAGGGGGAGCGCGACCACCAGCGGCCCCCGGCCGGTTTCGTTCCTGTCTTCACCGAGAACGTCTCCCGGCACGGGTCCCGGGCCGCGAGCGACAGCGAGGACGCCGACCTGGTGCTCGCGCTGTGGGAGCAGGCGGAGGCGGAGGGGCAGCTCACCGGCAGGGGGGAGGAGTTCGGGCCCGTCGTCCGCGCCCTGAGGGCCGCCATGGCGAAGACCGGCTACGGCAACCTCAGCGGGCGCGGCCGGCAGGAGATGGCGGACACGGCCGTCCGGCTCCGGCGCCGGCTGCCGACCCTGTTCCGCAAGATCGCCGACGACGGGGAGAGGATCGACGTCGTCAGCTCCGGGCAGGGGCGGGCCGTGGACAGCGCCACCGCCTTCACCGGCGCCCTCGCCGACGCCGAGCCCGCGCTGAAGCCGCTGATCGGGCCGGTGCGCACCGACAAGGACCTGCTGTACTTCCACAAGGCGGCGGGCGGTGCCGCCTACCGCGACTACATCGAGAACGACCAGCGCCTGAAGGAGACCCTCCACGGCATCACCGACCAGCCGAGGACCCGGAAGGCCGCGCACAGCGTCCTGCGGAGGATCTTCAAGGAGCCCTTCGTCGCCCGGATCGGCGACCAGGCGGGCGCTGCCCAGGCCGTCCACGACCTGTACGCCATCGCCCCCGCGATGAGCGAGGAGAGCCCGGACGGCGAGGGCTGGGGCATGGAGCGCTTCGTCTCCCGGTCGGACGCGGCCTGGTTCGGCTATGTGTCCGACGCCGAGGACTTCTACGAGAAGGGGCCCGGCTTCGCCGACAGCGACATCACCTACAAGATGGCCGACGTCCTGCTGGACGACTTCTTCCGGCAGGCCGAGGCCAAGCGGGCCGGCACCAGCGATCTCGGGGCCGAGCTGCGGTTCAGCCATGCCGAGGAGATCATTCCGCTGGCCGCGCTGATGAGGCTGCCGGGGAGCACGCGGGCGACGGAGCCGGGGGAGGCGTACACGTACGCGGACAATCCCTGGCGGGGTGCGGACGTGTCCCCGCTCGGAGCCAACATCCAGTGGGACGTCTTCGCCAAGGGCGACCGGTACCTGGTCCGGATGCTCTACAACGAGAAGGAGACGGCCTTCAAGCCGGGGTGCCGTCCGGTTGCCGAGGGCAGCAGCTTCTACGACCTCGACGAACTGGAGCGTTGCTTCGGGCGGAGCTGAGCCGCGGCCGGCCGCTCAGCTCACCGCGCAGTCCGCACAGTCGGCGCAGGTGCCGAAGATCTCGACCGTGTGCGCCACGTTGACGTACCCGTGCTCCGCCGCGATGGCCTCCGCCCACTTCTCGACGGCCGGGCCCTCCACCTCCACCGCCTTGCCGCAGGCGCGGCAGACCAGGTGGTGGTGGTGTTCGCCGGTGGAGCAGCGGCGGTAGACGGACTCGCCCTCGGAGGTGCGCAGGACGTCGACCTCGCCGGCCTCGGCGAGGGACTGCAGCGTCCGGTAGACCGTGGTGAGCCCGACCGAGTCGCCCTTGTGCTTGAGCATGTCGTGCAGTTCCTGCGCGCTGCGGAACTCGTCGACCTCGTCCAGGGCCGCCGCCACGGCTGCACGCTGGCGGGTCGCGCGGCCCTTCACGGGCGGTCCAGCGGTCGTCACCGGTTGCCTCCTCCATGTCTGGCGTCTGCCCGGGCCATTGTGCCAGCCCGGGCTGTCAGCGGTCAGACGCCGATCTCCTCACCGGCCCCGCGCGCGGCCGGAATCGAGCACTCCGCCGGGTCGCCGGCGGGCTGGGCCGCGGCTGCGGCGCGGGCGCGTCGCCGGGCCAGCGGCGTGGCCAGCGCGGTCAGCGCGAGGAACGCGGCGATGGTCAGCAGGACGATCGTGGCGCCCGGCGGGACGTACTGGTAGTACGACGTGATCGTGCCGCTGACGGTCACGACCACCCCGATGGCCACCGCGATCACGAAGGTGACGGTGAAGCTGCGGCTGAGCTGCTGCGCCGCCGCCACGGGGACGACCATCAGCGCGGACACCAGCAGCAGGCCGACCACCCGCATGGCGACCGTGACGGTGACGGCCGCGGTGACCGCCGTCAGCAGGTTCAGGGCGCGCACCGGCAGGCCCGTGACCCGCGCGAACTCCTCGTCCTGGCTGACCGCGAACAGCTGGCGGCGCAGGCCCAGCGTGACCAGCAGGACGAACGCGGCGAGCACGCAGATCGCGGTCACGTCGGACTCGGACACCGTCGACAGGGAGCCGAACAGGTACGACACCAGGTTGGCGTTGGAGCCGCCCGGCGCGAGGTTGATCAGCATCACGCCGCCGGCCATGCCGCCGTAGAACAGCATGGCCAGGGCGATGTCGCCGCGGGTCCTGCCGTACCAGCGGATCAGTTCCATCAGGACCGCGCCGAGGACGGAGACGGCCGTCGCCATCCACACCGGGGAGGTGGACAGCAGGAAGCCGAGGCCGACGCCCGTCATGGCCACGTGTCCGATTCCGTCGCCCAGCAGGGCCTGGCGGCGCTGGACCAGGTAGATGCCGATGGCGGGCGCGGTGATGCCGACCAGCACGGCGGCCAGCAGCGCCCGCTGCATGAAGGCGGAGTTCAGGAATTCCATCAGCTCAGCAGTCCCGTGCGGATCGGTTCGGCGCCCGCCGGTGCGTGCGGGTGCACGTGGTCGTGGCCGGGCAGGGCGTGCTGGCCGACCGCGCGCGGGGGCGGCCCGTCGTGCAGCACGCAGCCGTCGCGCAGGACGACCGCCCGGTCGATCAGGGGCTCCAGCGGGCCCAGTTCGTGCAGCACGAGCAGGACCGTCGCACCGGCCTCGACCTGCTGCTTCAGCGTCCGTGCCAGGACCTCCTGGCTGGCCAGGTCGACACCGGCCATCGGCTCGTCCATGATCAGCAGCTCGGGTTCGGCGACGAGCGCGCGGGCGATCAGCACCCGCTGGTGCTGGCCGCCGGAGAGTGCGTCGACCGAGTCCTTGGCGCGGTCCGCCATGCCGACCAGCTCCAGGGCCCGGCGCACCGCCTCCCGGTCGCTCCTGCGGAAGACGCCGAAGCGGGTGCGGGACAGCCGGCCCGCGGAGACGATCTCGGTGACCGTCGCCGGGACGCCGCCCGCGGCCGTCGTGCGCTGGGGTACGTAGCCCACGCGCGCCCAGTCCCGGAAGGACCGGCGCGGGGTGCCGAACAGCTCGACCGTGCCGCCGCTGACCGGCACCTGGCCGATGACCGTGCGGATCGCCGTGGACTTGCCGGAGCCGTTCGCGCCGAGCAGCGCGACGACCTCGCCGCGGCCGACGGTGAGATCGATGCCGCGCAGGACGGGACGCGCGCCGAGTTCGGCGGTCACCCCCCGCAGGGCTATGACAGGCTCGCTGGTCATCTCGTCTCCCGTCACTTGGCGCCCAGCGCCTTCTGGAGCGCCTTGAGGTTGGCCTGCTGGACCGCGAAGTAGTCCCGGCCGCGTGACCTGTCGGTGATGCCCTCGATCGGGTCGAGGACGTCGGTCTTCAGCCCGGCGTCGCCGGCGACGGTCTTGGCGGTCTTGTCGCTGACGAGCGTCTCGTAGAAGACCGTGGAGGCCCCGTCGGCCCGGGCCATCCTCTCCAGGTCCCGGATGCGGGCAGCGCTCGGCTCGGACTCGGGGTCGAGGCCGCTGATGGCCTCCTCGGTGAGTCCGTAGCGCTCGGCGAGGTAGCCGAAGGCGGCGTGGGTGGTGATGAAGACCTTGCTCCTGGTGTGGGCGAGGCTCTGCCGGAACGCGAAGTTCAGGGCGTCCAGCTTCCCGACCAGCTTCACGGTGTTCTTCCGGTAGTCGGCCGCGTGCTCGGGGTCGGCCTTCTCGAAGGCCTTGCCGACGCCCTCGGCGACCTGGGCGTAGCGCACCGGGTCGAGCCAGATGTGCGGGTCCTTGCCGGCGGACTCCTCGCCCTGGTGGGTGTCGTGCCCGGCCGCGTGGCCGCCGACCTCGTTGCCGTGGTCCTCCAGCGTGGTGAAGGAGGCTGCGTCGATCTTGGTCTCGACCGGGGACTGGGCCACCGCGTCGTCGACGGACGGCTGGAGGTTCTTCAGGTACAGCACCGCGTCGGACTCCTCCAGCGCGGCGATCTGCCTCGGGTTGAGCTCCAGGTCGTGCGGTTCCTGGCCGGGGGAGGTGAGGGTGGTGACGTGGACGTGCTTCCCGCCGATCTGCTCGGCGAGGAACTGCATCGGGTAGAACGACGCGACGACGTCGAACTTGGAGGTGTTGGCCGCTGCCGCGCTGTCGCCGGAGCAGGCGGTGAGGGCGCCGGCCCCGAGGGCGGTGACCGCGGCGACCGCGGCGGCGGGTATGAGGCGCCGCTTGCCGGAGCGGGTGTGCCGTCGTACGTTCATGACAGTCATTTTCAACAAAAATGGAAACCGTTGTCAACAACGCCCGTCAGGCGGTCTTGGCAGGGGCCGATTTGGTCGTGGGGGAGCCTGCGCCGGTAACCTGAATCATTCGCTGGAAGCATCTCGCTTCAACGCCCGTCGTCGTAATGAAGAGAGCACCGTGGCCGCCGACAAGATCGACACCATCGTCAGCCTGAGCAAGCGCCGTGGCTTCGTTTTCCCGTGCAGTGAGATCTACGGCGGACAGCGTGCCGCCTGGGACTACGGACCGCTGGGTGTCGAGCTCAAGGAGAACATCAAGCGCCAGTGGTGGCGCTACATGGTGACGTCGCGCGAGGACGTCGTCGGTATCGACTCGTCCGTCATCCTGGCTTCCGAGGTCTGGGTCGCCTCCGGCCACGTCGCCACCTTCACGGACCCGCTGACCGAGTGCACCTCGTGTCACAAGCGGTTCCGCGCCGACCACCTGGAGGAGGCGTACGAGGAGAAGAAGGGCCACGCCCCGGCGAACGGCCTGGCGGACATCAACTGCCCGAACTGCGGCAACAAGGGCCAGTTCACCGAGCCCAAGCAGTTCTCCGGTCTGCTCTCCACCCACCTCGGCCCCACCCAGGACTCCGGTTCCGTCGCCTACCTGCGCCCCGAGACCGCCCAGGGCATCTTCACCAACTTCGCCCAGGTGCAGACCACCTCGCGCCGCAAGCCGCCGTTCGGCATCGCCCAGATGGGCAAGTCGTTCCGCAACGAGATCACGCCGGGCAACTTCATCTTCCGCACCCGCGAGTTCGAGCAGATGGAGATGGAGTTCTTCGTCAAGCCGGGCGAGGACGAGCAGTGGCAGGAATACTGGATGGAGCAGCGCTGGAACTGGTACACCGGCCTGGGTCTCCGTGAGGAGAACATGCGCTGGTACGAGCACCCGAAGGAGAAGCTCTCCCACTACTCCAAGCGCACCGCCGACATCGAGTACCGCTTCCAGTTCGGCGGCTCGGAGTGGGGTGAGCTGGAGGGTGTCGCCAACCGCACCGACTACGACCTCTCCGCGCACGCCAAGGCCTCCGGCCAGGACCTCACCTACTACGACCAGGAGGCCGGCGAGCGCTGGACGCCGTACGTCATCGAGCCCGCGGCCGGTGTCGGACGCACCATGCTCGCCTTCCTGCTCGACGCCTACGTCGAGGACGAGGCGCCCAACGCCAAGGGCAAGATGGAGAAGCGCACCGTGCTGCGCCTCGACCACCGCCTCGCCCCGGTGAAGGTCGCCGTGCTCCCGCTCTCCCGCAACGCGGAGCTGTCCCCCAAGGCCAAGGGCCTCGCCCAGGCGCTGCGGCAGCACTGGAACATCGAGTTCGACGACGCCGGCGCCATCGGCCGCCGCTACCGCCGCCAGGACGAGATCGGTACGCCGTTCTGCGTGACCGTCGACTTCGACACCCTGGAGGACAACGCCGTCACGGTGCGCGAGCGTGACTCCATGAAGCAGGAGCGCGTGTCGCTGGACCAGATCGAGGGCTACCTGGCCAGCCGCCTGATCGGCGCCTAGTCGCACCCTCGTATGCCGGACGGGCCGAGCGGCGGCCCGTCCGGCATACGCGTGTCCGGGCCCGGTCAGCGGCCCTGGAGCGCCTTGACGTTGTCGCCGAAGGTCCAGTTCCTCGCGCCGTCCCAGTTGATCGACCACGTCATCAGGCCCTTGAGCGACGTGCCGTAGTGCCTCCAGGCCTGGGAGACCAGCGACGGCGCCATGTAGCCGCCGCCCGCGCCGGACTGGGCGGGCAGGCCGGGCACCTGCTTGTCGTACGGCACCCTGATCGTCGTGCCCTGGACCACCAGGCCCTTGTCGAGGCAGTCGGTCTGGGCGGTGAAGCCCTGCACGGTGCCGGCCGCGTAGGAGTCGCCGGAGCAGCCGTACATGCTGCCGTTGTAGTACTGCATGTTCAGCCACCACAGGCGGCCGTTGTCCGCGTACTTCTTGACGACCGGCAGGTACGCGCCCCAGATCGAGCCGTAGGTGATGCTGCCGCCGGTGACGTACGCCGTCTCGGGGGCCATCGTCAGGCCGAAGCCCGCCGGCATCCGCGCGAGGATCCCGTCGATGATGCGGATCAGGTTCGCCTGGGACGTGGAGAGCCGGCCGATGGTGCCGCTGCCGACCAGGCCCGTCTCGATGTCGATGTCGATGCCGTCGAAGTTGTACTTCTTCAGGATCGGGACGATCGTCTCCACGAACCGGTCGGCCACGGCGGAGGACGACAGGTCGATGCCGGCCGCCGCGCCGCCGATGGAGAGCAGGATCGTCCGGCCGGACGCCTTGGCCGCGCACATCTCGGCGGGCGTGGCCACCTTCACGCCGGTGTCCATGCCGTCCTCCCACAGCGCCGTGCCGTCGGAGCGGATCACCGGGAAGGCCGCGTTGATCACGTTGTAGCCGTGGGCGGGGATGCGGGGGTCGGTGATCGGGGTCCAGCCGAAGGGAGGGTGGACGCCGTTGGCGGAGCCGTCCCAGTTCTCCCAGTAGCCCTGGAGCACCTTGCCGGCCGGTTTCGGCTTCACCGCGCAGGTGTCGGCGGCGGAGGCGGCGGGCGCGGTGGCGATGCCCAGGGGGACGAGGAACGCCGCGGTGAGCGCGGTGGCGAGCAGACGTCTGATCATGCGAGGGCCTCCCGGTGGGGGTGCGGTGAGGTGTCGTAGACATGACAGTGCGCGTGGTCCAGACCTTCCGTCAATAGGTCTGGACCAAGGGCGATCGCGAGCTGTTCGCCACCTGCACCGTGCCGGCCGAGGAACTCGGCGGCGTGGTCCCCGAGCCCATAGCCGACCTCACCGGCCGGCTGACCCGGATCATCGCCGCCGACGCGGAGACGGGCGCCTTCCGGCCACCGGCCGCTTCCACGACCCCGGTTACGCCCGGGACTGGCGAAGCCCCGCCATCGAGGAGGAGTTCACCGCGGTGGTGGACCTGCTGCCTGGGCGCACCGGTTCGGTGAGGCGCGTCCGCTGACTGCTCGTCATCCGGCTCGCGGAGGCAGGTGGGAGCAGCCTGTGGCCGCCCGCCCGCCCGCCCGCCCGCCCGCCGCCGGCCCGGCACCCTCGGCGTCGTCGCCGCGGGCGACCAGCGCGACCGCTCCGGGCACGCTCCCGTCCTCGACGTACCGGCGCGGGGGCGACCGCTCCATGCACGCCCCCGTCCTCGACGTACGTGTCCCGCTGCTACGACTCCGGGCGCCACCGGAAGCCATCGGCCCCCCTGGACGCGGGCGTCAGCGGGACGACTGCCGGGGGGCCGCCGGATCGACCGTCGCCTGGTGGGCCTCCGTCAGGTGCTGCTCCGCCTTCAGCCACGGCAGGAACTGGGCGCCCTGCCGCCAGCCGCAGGTGTCGCAGCGGATCGTGCGCCGGCCGCCCGCCCGCTCCACCCGGACCACGTGCTCCCGGCCGTGCTGGTCCCAGCGGCTGACCTTGCTCGTACTGCCGTCCTTGGGCATCACGCCCTCCCTCCCCGCGCCGGACCGCCCTGCCGCACAGGAGTGTGCGGCACAACCGACGGGAGCAGGGCGGTATTCGGGGTGAACCGGCCGGGCCGTGCCCGCGCTCAGCCGACCGTCCGGGGCAGCCGCAGACTCAGCAGACCGGTCAGCACCGGACCCGCCAGCTGCACCAGCAGCGTGCTGACCAGCGCGTCCCGCATGCCCAGGTGCGGCACGAGGGTCAGGAACAGGGTGCCCAGCGTGGCCACGCCCAGTGCCAGCGCCGACTGCTGAGTGGTGACCATCACACCACTGCCGACACCGGCGCGGGCGGACGGCACCTCGGACATCACGATCCGCATCACGTTGGGCAGCTGGAGCGCCTGACCGGCACCGGCCACCGCCGCGCCCGGCAGCAGGGAGGCGACGTCCAGGTGCGGCCAGTACCGCCACGCGGCCAGCAGGATCAGCAGCAGGCCCACTGCCTGGACCACGGCCCCGGCGGTGACCACCCGGGTGCCGTGGCGGGCGATCAGCCGGGGTCCGGCGAGGGAGACGAGCAGGTACGACACGGCCATCGGCGCGAGCGCGAGCCCGGCCGCCACCGGCCCCAGCCCGGCGCCCTGCTGCAGGGCCAGCGCGATCACGAACATGAACCCGCTGAAGCCGATGGAGAACGGCAGCAGCAGCTTCAGACCGTGCCGCATGGACGGCACCCGGAACAGGCTCGGCGGCACCAACGGCGTCCGCCCCGACCGGTCCGCCCGCCGCTCCACCACCCAGAACGCGCCCACCGCGAACGGGAACGCGGCCAGCGACAGCCAGGTCCACAGCGGCCAGCCGGCGGCCCGGCCCTCGGTGAGCGGCGCGAGCAGCGTCAGCAGGGACACCGCGAGCAGCACGGTGCCGGGGCCGTCCACCGGCTCCGGGTGCTGCGACCGGGTCTCCGGCACGTACCGCGCGGCCAGCACGAGCCCCAGCACGACCACCGGGACGTTGACGAGGAAGATCGCCCGCCATCCGGTCCCGGCGACATCGGCGGCGACCAGCACCCCGCCCAGGATCTGCCCGGCCACCATGGCCAGGCCGGCCGTGGCGCCGTACAGGCTCATGGCCTTCGCACGGCGCGCGCCGCTCGTGGCGGCCTGGATGGTGGCGAGCACCTGCGGCAGCATCGCGGCGGCGGAGGCGCCCTGCGCGACCCGGGCCGCGACGAGGCTCCAGGCGCCGGGCGCGAGCCCGCAGGCCAGCGAGGTGAGCCCGAACGCGGCCATGCCGCCGAGGAACAGCCGCCGGCGGCCGAACAGGTCGCCGAGGCGCCCGCCGAGCACGAGCAGCACGGCGTACGCGACCCCGTACCCGGCGACGACCAGTTCCAGCACGGCCTCGCCCGCGGCGAGGTCGGCGCCGATCGTCGGCAGGGCCACGTTGACGATGAAGAAGTCGACCAGCGGCAGCGCCGCGGCGAGCAGGACGGTGAACAGCCCGGGCCCGCCGAGCGCGGGCGGCGCGGCCGTCGGCCGGACGGCGGGGGCGATGACGGTTTCCCTCATGCCCCCGAGCCTGCGGGACCGCTCAGAGGGGTACCAGAGTCTTCTGATCCTGGTAGCGGAAGTACCCGGCCACAGGATCGGGGAGCGGCCTTCCCGGACCGGGGACCCGACCCGCCGGCGGCTCATCCTGGTGGTGGGCCGCCGTCGTCCTGGTAGTGGGAGCACCTGGAAACAGGCTCGCCGGCGCGGCACCCTGGGCCCATGACGACCACGGCCCAGCAGACCAGCCGGCCACAGCCGGAGACCAGCCGGCCGCAGCCGGCCCGGGGAGCGGAGATCCGCCGGCACGAGCTGGCCGCGTTCCTGCGCAGCAGACGGGAGCGGATCAAGCCGGAGCAGGTGGGCCTGCCGCGCGGCGCCCGCCGCCGCACCCCCGGGCTGCGCCGCGAGGAGGTCGCCCAGCTCTCCGCGGTCGGCGTCACCTGGTACACCTGGCTCGAACAGGCCCGCGACATCCAGGTCTCCGTGCAGGTCCTGGACGCCCTCGCCCGGGGCCTGCGCCTCGACGCCGGTGAACGCGCCCACCTCTTCCAGCTGGCCGGCTCGACCGACCCGACGCCGGCCGCGAACTGCTCGAGCATCACGCCCGCCCTGCGCGAGATGCTGACCCGGCTGGAGCCGATCCCGGCCTGCATCCAGAACAGCCGGTACGACATCCTGGCCTACAACCGCACCTACGGCCGCCTCCTGGGCGACCTGGACGCGGTCCCGGCCGAGGACCGCAACTGCATCCTCCTCGTCCACACCAACAAGGAGTGGCAGGCGGCGGTCGTCCACCTGGAGGAGACCCAGCGCCTGATGGCCGCCCGGCTGCGCGCCTCCCTGGCCGGCCATCTGGGCGAGCCCGCCTGGAAGATGCTCCTGAAGCGGCTGGAGGAGTCCCCGGCGTTCCGCGAGAACTGGCGGCGCTACGAGGTGGTCACCACCCGCTCCAGGACCAAGGAGTTCCTCAACCCCTACGTCGGCCTGCTCACCCTGGAACACACGGACCTCTGGCTGGCCCCCGAGGCGGGCGCCCGGATGGTGACGTACACCCCGACGAACCCCGAGACCAGGCAACGGCTGGAGCGGTTGTACGAGCTGGCCTGCGGCACACCCGTGGGCTGACCCTCAGCCCTCCACGCCGGTGGAGACGTGGGCCGCGCCGACCGGCTTGGACTCGGGGGAGCCGCGCTGGCGCAGGTAGACCGAGAGGATGGCCATCGAGGCGACGGCCAGGAGTTCGGACTGCCAGTTCTGCAGGGTGCGGTTCCAGAAGTCGGCGCAGCCCAGGTACCGCACCCAGGAGACGGGCGCCTGGAGCTGGCGCAGGTGCTGCTCGTTGTAGGCGGCGACACCGGCGATGGACTGGGCGATCCAGGACCAGGCGAAGATGGTGGCCATGACGAGGCCCAGGGAACGGGCGTACATGCGCTGCCGCCAGCCCCTGGCGGCGGCCCAGCGCGGGGAGTCCGGGCCGGCGTGCTCGCCGACCTTCTGCTCCCGGTCGCTCTCCACGCCCGCCTTGTGCAACTCCTTGGACTCCGGGGAGCCGCGCTGGAGCAGCCAGACGGTGCCGAAGATGTAGAGGAAGAACTGCAGGTACTCGGACTGCCAGTTCTCGGTGACGTCGACGGCGAAGTCGGAGGTCGCGAGGTAGTCCAGGAAGCCGATCGGGTGCAGGCCGTCGGTGGTGAGCTGGTTGTCGAAGTCGGCGTGGCCGGCCACCGCCTGCCCGGCGAGGGTGAGCAGGAAGCCGGTGAAGAAGGCGAGGGTCAGGCCGTTGTGCCTGAGGAAGCGGCCGAGGCGGTTCACCGGTGCATCAACCCCAGGGCGGTGAAGTAGCCGAGCCCGGTGCCGACGGTCACCAGGACCAGCGTGAACAGGGTGCGCATGACCGGCTCAGCCCCCTTTGACCTTGCACTGGTACGGCTGCTCCGGCCGCGGCACACAGCCCGCCGCGGTGATCAGCCAGCCGGCCGGGAAGGCCGACAGGAACACGGTGTCGCCGTCGAGGACGACCTGTGCCTGCCGGCCGTAGACCTGGACCTCCCGTACGGCACCCCCGTACGGGAGCTGTTCGTCGGGGAGGGCCTTGGCGCACGGGGACTCGGCGGACTGCTCGACCTCCTGCCGGGTCTGCGGGGCGAGCGCCGCGCAGCCGCGTGGCCCGTCGCCCCGCCGGACGCTCTCCTCGAAGCGCACCGCGGCCCGGGACGCCGCGGTCTCCCGCTCGCCGAGGGTGGCGCAGCCGGTGAGGCAGACGGCACACAGGAACGCGGTCAGGCCGGTACGCCTCCAGCGCGGCAAGGAAACCTCCACGGGTACGGCGGAGCTGTTGCCGGACATGGTCGGCCGCGAACCGCGCCTGAACCGGCAGCCGCGCCGCGCTTCCGGACGGACACCGAGCGTTCGGGCTAGGGACGGGGGCCGCGGCTCGGCTTTGTGGAGAGCCGGGGCCGGAGCAGCTTGCCGGCGCCCGCGGCAGAGGCCGCAGCGCCGGCGGGACCTGTGGGGCGTCCGCCCTTACGCCCGCTCCGTGGTTCCCACGGGCCGGCGGATCTCCGGTGATTCCAGGCTTGCGGCTGTGGCTTCGGCGGTCCTGCGGGCCCAGTGGCCGCTGGTGAGGATGCCCAGCAGGAGGACGGCGAGACCGCAGGCGGTGAGGATCCACCAGCCGGGGCGGGCCGCCGGGACGAACGTCTCGCGGTACGGGGAGGAGCCTGTGCCGGAGGCCAGGACCGCGCCGACCACCGCGACGCCGAGCGTCTGGCCCAGCTGCCGGCTGGTGGAGGCGACGGCGGCGGCGACGCCGGCCTGTGCGCGGGGCATGCCGGAGACCGCCGTGTTGGTGATCGGCGCGTTCACGAAGCCGAAGCCGATGCCGAAGAGGACGTAGCCGAGGAGGAGGGTGGCGTTCGCCGTCTCCGCTTCGAACGCCGCGAACAGGACGCCGCTCGCGGTCATCGCCGTACCCGCCACCACCAGCGGCAGGCGCGGGCCGCGGCTGCCGACCAGGCGGCCGGAGAGCGGGGCGCACAGGAACATCGGCACTGCCATCGGCAGCATCCACAGGCCCGCGTGCAGGGCGTCGAGACCGCGCACGTTCTGCAGGTACAGGGTGGACAGGAACAGGAAGCCGCCCAGGCCCGCGAACGCGCTGATCGCGATCACCGTGGCGCCGCTGAACGGAGCCGAGCGGAAGAACCGCAGGTCGATGAGGGGTTCCTCGCGTCGGGGCTCGTACCAGAGCAGGGCCAGCAGGGCGGCCGCGGCGAGTGCGGCGAACGGTGCGACCGGGCCGGCGCCCGACTCCGGCGCCTCGATGATCGCGTACGTCAGCGCGCCGAACAGGGCGATCACCAGCAGCTGGCCGACCGGGTCGGGGCGGCGGGCCCGGGGTGCGCGGGACTCGGGGACGAAGCGGAAGGTGAGGAGCAGGGCCGCCAGGCCGACCGGGAGGTTGACCCAGAAGATCGAGCGCCAGCCCACCGACTGCACCAGCAGCCCGCCGACCAGCGGGCCCGCGGCCATGGAGATGCCGACCACCGCACCCCACACGCCGATCGCGCGGGCGCGTTCCCGGGGGTCGGTGAAGGTGTTGGTGATGATCGACATGGCGACCGGGTTGAGCATCGAGCCGCCCACCGCCTGGACCATGCGGAACACGATCACCAGTTCCAGGTCCGGGGCGAGGGAGCAGAGCAGGGAGCCGGCGGTGAACACCGTCAGCCCCGCCATGAAGACGCGCTTGCGTCCGATCCGGTCGGCCGTGGAGCCCGCGAGCATCAGCAGCGAGGCGAGGACGAGCGTGTAGGCGTCGATCGTCCACTGCAGGCCCGAGGTGCCGGCGTGCAGGTCGCGCTGCATCGAGGGCAGAGCCACGTTCAGCGCGGTGATGTCGAGGCTCACGATCAGCAGGCTCATGCAGCAGATCGCGAGCACGAGCAGGCGGCGGCGAGGGCTCGGCTCTGGCATGGGTCCCATCGTACGCCCGAATCAATAGTGCGTCTAACTAATGAGTAATGCATGATGTTCTGCACGAGCGGTCGGCCGGGTGGGGGACAATGGGACCTTGTTCCGTGTCCCTGTGCCGTCCATCCGTCCCGGAGCCCTGACGATGACCCACCCGCTCTCCATCGGCCCGCACGCCGTGACGCCGCCCGTCGTGCTCGCACCCATGGCGGGCATCACCAACGCGCCCTTCCGCACGCTGTGCCGGGAGTTCAGCGGCGGCAAGGGGCTGTTCGTCAGCGAGATGATCACCACCCGGGCGCTGGTCGAGCGCAACGAGAAGACCATGCAGCTGATCAAGTTCGACGCGAGCGAGCAGCCGCGCTCGATCCAGCTGTACGGCGTCGACCCCGCGACCGTCGGCAAGGCCGTCCGCATGATCGCGGAGGAGGGGCTGGCCGACCACATCGATCTGAACTTCGGCTGCCCGGTGCCGAAGGTGACGCGCAAGGGCGGCGGGTCCGCGCTGCCGTACAAGCGGAACCTGCTGCGGGCGATCCTGCGCGAGGCGGTCTCCGGGGCGGGGGACCTGCCGGTGACCATGAAGATGCGCAAGGGCATCGACGACGACCACATCACCTACCTCGACGCCGGCCGTATCGCCGTGGAGGAAGGCGTGACGGCCATCGCCCTGCACGGTCGTACGGCCGCCCAGCACTACGGCGGCACCGCCGACTGGGACGCCATCGCGCGGCTGAAGGAGCACGTGCCGGAGATCCCGGTGCTCGGCAACGGTGACATCTGGTCGGCCGAGGACGCGCTGCGGATGGTGCGGGAGACCGGCTGCGACGGGGTCGTGGTGGGCCGGGGCTGCCTGGGGCGGCCGTGGCTGTTCGCGGACCTGGTGGCGGCGTTCGAGGGGCGGCTTCAGGATGTCGCGCGGCCCACGCTGCGGGAGGTGGCCGACGTGATGGTCCGGCATGCCACGCTGCTCGGGGAATGGCTCGGTGACGAGTCCAAGGGTGTGGTCGACTTCCGCAAGCATGTCGCCTGGTACCTGAAGGGCTTCGCGGTCGGGTCCGAGATGCGCAAGCGGCTTGCGATCACGTCGTCACTGGAGGAGCTGCGGGCCGGGCTGGACGAGCTGGATCTGGACCAGGCGTGGCCGGTCGGGGCGGAGGGGCCGCGGGGGCGTACGTCCGGGAACAACCGGGTGGTGCTGCCGGATGGGTGGCTGAAGGATCCGTACGACTGTGCGGGTGTGAGTGAGGACGCGGAGCTGGACACCTCCGGCGGCTGACCGTGTCCTGGGGTGGTGGGCGGTGGTCGGCGGTGTCGGCTGGGCCCGTGCCCTGGGGCTCCGCCCCAGACCCCGCCAGGGGCTCCGCCCCTGCACCCCGGCCTCGCCCACCCACCACCCGACTCGGTCGGCTGAAAGGGCGCCCGCGCCCGGCTCGGTCGGCTGGAGAGGAAACGCCCCGTTCGGCTCGGTCGGCTGGAGGGGGGAACGCCCGGCCCGGCTCGGTCGGTTGGCAGGGCGTTCCCGTTCGGGGAGGGGTCAGTTGCCGGTGGGGTGGGGTGTCGAGCCGTATGCCTTCAGGAAGCGGTCCCGGAAGGAGCTCATCTTCCACACGGGGGCGTCGTGGGCGGGGCGGAGGCCGTCCGTCCAGTTCCAGTCGGCGATCTTGTCGAGCATCCCGGGGTCCTTGGCGACGACCGACACCGGCACGTCACGGCTGGCGTGGTTGCCGCTGACCCGGGAGATGGGCTGGTGGTCGCCGAGGAAGACCAGCACGGTGTCCTTCGTGCCGTAGCGCTCCAGCCACTCGGTCAGCGCGGTCACCGAGTACTGGATCGACTTGCCGTACTCCTCGCGGGACCTGGTGCTGTCGGCGATGACGTCGTCCGCCTTGTTGCCCGCCGCCTCGATGTCCTTGAAGACCGAGCCGTCACCGAGCCGGTCCCAGCCCACCATCTTCGGGATCGGCGCCCACGGCTGGTGGCTGGAGGTCAGGATGAGCAGCGACATGCGCGACTTGCCGGCGGCGGGCCGCTTGCTGTGCACCCGCTCCTGGTACTGCTGGAGCGCGTACTGGTCGGGCATGGTCGACCAGCTGAACTTCGGCCCCTGGTAGCCGAGCTGGAAGGCGTTGTAGACCTTGTCCAGGCCGTACCACTTCTGCTCCGGCCACCCCTTCTGCACGCCCGGCATGACGCCGACCGTGTCGAACGCGCCGGTCTTGCGGAACGCCTCCGTCAGGCTGAGGTGGTCGCTGGCCATGACCGTGCGGTAGCGCTGCTGGTTGCTGATCCACAGGCCCGACATGGTGGTGGAGTGGCCGAGCCAGCTGCTGCCGCCGTACGTCGCGGAGGTCAGCCAGCCGCTCTTGGCGTGGAAGCCGGCCTTGGCCAGGGCCTTGGTGCGGACGTCGAGCGTCCGGTCCACGCCGGGCGCCATGACCGGGTCCTCGATCGCGCTGCGGCCGTAGCTCTCGATGAAGGTGAAGATCACGTCCTTGCCGCGCAGATCGGGGACCAGCTGACTGCCCGGCGTGTTCCCGAACGCGTCGACCCGGGCCACCTTCCGGAACTCCGCCTCGTCCTTCAGGGTGGCCGAGACCCGGCGGGCCTGGATCTTCAGCGCGTTCGCGGTGCGGTCGGCGGCGATCGGCACGCCGGATATCTGCAGACCGAGGGAGGAGCAGGTGATCCAGACGACTCCGGCGACCAGGGTGCCGCGGGTCGCGGGGCCGGGGTGCCGGGCGAGAAGGTTGCCCAGCCGGACCACGGCCAGCGCCAGCAGCACGAAGAGCAGCAGGACGAGAGCGATCACCCCGGCCACGGCCGCGAGGGTCTCCGTGCGCCCGAGGGAGTCCTCCAGGTACGACTCCGCGTCGCCGAACAGGCTCCAGTCCAGCACGACGTTGAAATCGCGGCCCAGGTACTGGTTGAACCCCATGTCGAGGGCGTTGAGCACGGTCATGGCGCCGAGCAGCACCCCGGACACCGCCGCCACCACCACCCGGGGCCGCCGCGGCAGCGCGAGCAGCACGGCGGCCCCGATGACCGCTTCGGCCGGTATCCGCAGGAACCTCGCGGGCCCGAGCCGTACCACCGTGTTGGGCATCACCAGCGCGGCGACGACGAGCAGGGCGGCCAGCACGGTGACGCTCACGGACAGGGCCCGGGCGGCGGCCGGATGCCGTTCCCGCCAGCGCCGCCGCCACGCGGACCAGACGGTCCAGGGGCGGCGGGACGGGCGTGGGATGGGTTCGGTGATCTCTTCGGTCACGTCCTCGGCCGACTGGAGCGCACTCATGCCCACCCGTACGACGCCCAGGGAGGCACCGTTCACCACGGCTGGGCAAACACCTGGTCAACACAGCCGACGGTGGCGTGGACAGGGGTGCGGGGAACTGCGCGACACGCCGCAGACGACCCGCACCCGCACCCCGCTCCACAGGCGGACCACCCCGCCCCTCAGGCGCCCCCGACCGCCGTCAACAGGGCAAGAGGCGCCGCGGCGGACCGGGCCTCCCGGCCGCAGGCGTGCGGATACGGCACCGGCGACGCGTGCGGAGCACGCCCGTACCCCGCCAGCACCTCCGGCAACCGATGCCCGCCCATCGTCGCCGCGTCGACCAGCGCATGGGCGACCGTACGGGCCTCGTCGTGCAGCCCGTACCGCGCGAGCCCCAGCGTGATCAGCGCGTTGTCGTGCGGCCAGACCGAGCCCCGGTGATAGGACAGCGGATGGTAGGCCGCCTGGCCGGAGGCCACCGTGCGGACGCCCCACCCGGAGAAGAAGTCCGGCTCCAGCAGCCGCCGGCCCACCACCTCGCCGTACTCCTTGTCCAGCAGCCCCGACCACAGCAGGTGCCCGGCGTCGGAGGCCAGCGCGTCGATCTGCCGGCCCTGCCCGTCCAGCGCCAGCGCCGGGAAGGACCGCCCCCGCATCCAGAAGTCCCGCTGGAAGCGGTCCCGCAGGTCGGCCGCGGCCTGCTCCAGCAGCGCGGCGTACGTCTCGTCGGCCCACACCGTCCGCGCCACCACCGCCGTGCGGCGCAGCGCGTCGTACGCGTAGCCCTGGGCGCCCGCCGCCATCACCGCGCCGGTGGGCCGGGTGCCGTCGGCGCAGCAGATCGCGCCGGGGGAGTCCTTCCAGTTCTGGTTGGCGAGACCGCCCTCGTCGGCGCGGTAGACGAGGTAGCCGCGCGAGGTCAGGCCGCCGTGGTCGAGCATCCAGCCGATGGCGGCCCGGGCGTGCGGCTCCAGCCGGCGGGCCAGCTCCGCGTCCCCGGTCTGTTCGACGTACGCGCCGAGCAGGACCAGGAACAGCGGGGTGGCGTCGACGGAGCCGTAGTAGCGGGCGAACGGCACCTGGCCGAAGTGGGCCAGCTCGCCGTGCCGCACCTCGTGCACGATCTTGCCGGGCTGGGCGACCGGGGAGCCGCCGGTGTCCGTGGCCTGGGTGGCGGCCAGGGCGAGGAGGGTGGCGGCGGCCGGCTGCGGGCGGTAGGGCAGCGCGAACAGCGAGGTGAGCAGCGCGTCGCGGCCGAGCAGGGTGAGGAACCAGGGGGCGCCGGCCGCCGGTACGCGCAGCTCCTCGCCGTCCGGTCCGGTGGCCGGGACCTGGAGCGCGGCCAGGTCGGCCAGGCCCCGGGCGCAGGCCGCGGCCAGCTCCGGCCAGCCGGTCGGGAAGGCCACGCCCTCCATGAACTCGGCTTCCGCGGCGAGGAGTTGCTCGTGCACGGCGGCGGGGTCGCGGGGCACGCGGACCGCGCGCTTCTCGCCGTGCGGACGGGCGATCACCCGCAGCAGCAGCTCGGTCGTGTCGTGCGGGGCGAGGTCAAGGGTCCACACCAGGCGGCGGGCGCCGGTGCCGGTCTCCTCCACGGCGTCGGGGGCCGGCTCGGCGGTGATCGTCGTACAGGACCGCCATTCGGCGCGCCGGTAGGTGAACTCGATGCCGTCGTCGAGGACCTCGCGGGAGCGTACGACGCCGGACTTCGTGTAGGTGCGGTGGTCGGAGCGGAGTTCGAACTGGTCGGTGAAGTCGGCGTCGACGGTGAGCGCGAGCCGGACGGTGGTGGACACCGGCCGGTTGCTGGTCACCTTCACCGACTCCACGAACGAGCTGTCCCCGACGGCCTGTTCCCGGAACAGGGTGTGCGCCGGAGGCTCCTGCCGGCCGCCGCGCGGGACCAGCACGCAGCGGGCCTCGTCCCCGTCCGTCACCGGTGTGAGCACCTCGGGCACCGCGCCGTCGACGGTGAGCTGCCAGCGGCTGAGGTGCCGGGCGTCCCGGACGAATAACCCGTCCGGGGAGCTGCCGCCCCGCACTCCGCTGATGTCGCCGCGGTCGCCCACGGCGGCGAAGGTGGCGCCGTGCACGAGCAGATGATGCCGGTCCGTCATCCCCGGTCCCCTCCTCTGTCACTCCTGTCGAACGGTGCGGTGTCCGTGGGGGGTGCGCCATTTTGTGGGCTCTTGTCCAGCTTTTGACGCTCGTGCGGTGTGGGTCGCTGGTGCAGCAGGTCGAGCGCGAGGGCCGCCGTCCAGCTGAAGCCGGTGGTGCCGCAGGCCTCGCCGGTGTACGGGTCGGCGTACTCGGCGAAACCGGTGGTGCCGGCCAGGTCCAGCACCGCCTCGCGCAGGGCGTCGGCCCGCTCCCGCTCGCCGTGCGTGCGCAGCCCGCGCTCCAGCAGCCAGCTCGTGTTGAACCAGGCCGGCCCGCGCCAGTAGCGGTGCGGGTCGAAGGCCTCGCCGAGGAGGTCGTAGCTCGGCACCAGCCGGGTACGGTCGCCGAGCGAGAAGTGCGGCCCGCCCACGGTACGGACCAGTGCGGCGACGATGTCCCCGGGCAGCCCGGGCAGCAGCAGCGGGACCAGTCCGGAGACGCTGCGCTCGCGGACGAGGCCGGCGGCGGAGGTGCCGTGCCCGGTGGCGGAGGTGTCGCCCCGCAGGTCCCGGCAGAGGAACATGCCGGACTCCTCGTGCCACAGCCGCTCCACCAGCGTCGCCGTCAGCCGTTCGGCGCGGGCCCGGCGGGCGGAGCCGGGCGCGCCCAGTTCGTCGGCGATCCGGGCGAGGGCGTGCTCGGAGGCGATGAGGAGGGCGTTGAACGCCGGGTCCTCCACGGCGAACTCCGCCGCACCGTCGGCGTACCCGGCGTCCCGGTAGTCCGCGGCCAGCCGCACGTACCGCCCGTAGTCGAGATCCGTCGGCCGGTCCTCGGCCGCCCCGTGGTCGAGGTCGGCGCGGCGGAAGGAGCGGGGCGGGGCCGGGGTGATCCGGGCGAGCGGGGCGTCCCAGCAGGGGCTGTTGTCCATGCCCTGCTCCCACGGGTGGACCACGGACGCGAGGCCGCCGCCGCCCAGGTCCCGCCGGTGCAGCAGGTACCGGTGCCAGGCGGCCAGCCGCGGATACACCCGGGCCAGGAACCCGCGGGCGAGGGACAGCCCGGGGTCGGCGCGGTGCACCAGCCAGGCCGCCAGCGCGTGCACGGGTGGCTGCACGATGCCGGACGTCTGTACGGTGCGCGGGGCGCCCGCGGTGTGCCCCGCGGTGGAGGAGCGCCAGAAGTCGGGGCTCGGGAAGTAGGCGTCGAGCGGTACGGAGGGGTTGAACACGATGTGCGGGACGCGGCCGTCGGCCCACTGGGCGGCGAGCAGCGTCTCCAGCTCGGTCTGCGCCCGCAGCGGCGAGACGTGCCGCAGCCCGATGGCGATGAACGCGGAGTCCCAGGACCATTGGTGCGGGTACAGGTTCCGGGACGGCACGGTCGAGCCGCCCGTCCAGTTCGCCTCCAGCACCTCGGCCGCTCTGACGTGCAGCGACGCCGTGGCCGTGGGTGTGGCCGGTGGATCGTATGCGATCTCGCGCTTCGTGGGACGGGCAGTGAGCTGGGCAGTGCGATCCACTCGGGGCTCCCCGAAGACGTTCGGCCGCGCGGGTTTGGCTGCGGCCACCGTAGGGTTACGTCTATTTAACACGCAAAACTCACTATGTAATGCAAGCTTGAGGAACACAAGGGGGTGCGCATGACGGGACGTCCGGGAAGGACCGGCAAGAGCGGAGGCCAGGCGGGAGCCGGCGATCTGCTCGAACTGGTGCGCAGTGGACGGGCCGTGACGCGGGGCGCTCTCCAGCAGGCCACCGGGCTGTCCCGGGCCACCGTCGGCCAGCGCCTGGACCGGCTGTTCCGTGCGGGCTGGCTGCGCGAGGGCGCCGGCGGCCCGGTCGACTCGCCGCTCGGCGGACGCCCCTCCATCACCCTGGAGTTCGACGACTCCCACGCGGTGGTCCTCGCCGCCGATCTGGACACCCGGCACGCCCGCGCGGCCGTCCTCTCCCTGACCGGCGAGATCCTCGCCGAGCACGCCGGCACGCTGGTGGTCGAGGACGGCCCGGACGCCGTCCTGGCCGAACTGGGCCACTGGTTCGGCGAGCTGCTCACCAAGGCCGGGCACACGGGGGAGGAGGTGTGCGGGATCGGGCTCGCGGTGCCGGGCCCGGTGGACAGCGAGACCGGCCTGGTGGTGCAGCCGCCGATCATGCCGGGCTGGGACAACTACGACATCCGCGGCCGCCTCTCCCGCGCCTTCACCGAGCACACCGGCGCCCCCGCGGTCCCGGTCCTGGTCGACAACGACGCCAACCTCATGGCCTACGGCGAACAGCGCACCGGACACCCCGACTGCACGGCCTTCGTGCTGGTCAAGGTGTCCACGGGCATCGGCGCCGGGGTGGTCGTGAACGGCTCGATCTACCGCGGGGTCGACGGCGGCGCCGGCGACATCGGGCACATCCGGGTCGGCGCCGACGCGCTGTGCCGGTGCGGGTCGTACGGCTGTCTCGCGGCCGTCGCGAGCGGCGGCGCCGTGGCCCGGCGGCTGGCCGCGTCCGGGGTGCCGGCCGCCTCCGGCTCGGATGTGCGGGACCTGCTGGCCGCCGGGCATCCGGAGGCGGCCGCGCTGGCCCGGGAGGCCGGGCGCCGGGTCGGGGACGTGCTGGCGACGGTCGTGACGCTGCTCAACCCGGGCGTGCTGATGATCGCGGGCGATCTGGCCGGAACGCCGTTCCTCACCGGCGTGCGCGAGCTGCTGTACCAGCGGGCGCTGCCCCGCTCCACCGCCCACCTGGACGTCGTCACCTCCCGGCTCGGCGACCGGGCGGGGCTGATCGGTGCCGGGGCGCTGGTGGTGGAGCACCTGTACGCGCCGGAGCGGGTGGAGGAGCGGCTGTCCGAGATGGGCGTGTGACACGGGTGTTTCCGCTGCTGGTCGGCGTCCGGCAGGGGGTCCGCATGGTGAAACGGCGCGCTCTGTGGCAGCGTGATTCTCGCCACCCTTGATAAGGGTTGCGCTCAGATGAGCGGATCAAGCGCGACTGCACTTCTCCAAGGGGTGGCACTGGGTGCCACCCCTTGATCGTTCATCGAGCGAAATCAGTCGTTCCGGAGTACGCTCATCTGAGCGGAAAACCGCACCTGTGGGCGCGGTTGCCTTCAAGAAGTGAAAACATACGGCCGACTTCGCTTGCCAAGCCTTGACTTTCGATCCGCTGGCGGACGAGTGGTTACAGGCGCATGACGGACAAGTGGACGTACCCAGGCACCTTCGATCTGGGTATGTTCCTGGCCGTCAGGGCAGCCACCGTGGCCTCAAGGAGTCGAGACCCGTGTCGGAAAACAAAGAACCCCACGTAGCGAAGTTCGTTTACGACTTCACCGAGGGCAACAAGGACCTCAAGGACCTTCTCGGCGGCAAGGGCGCCAATCTCGCCGAGATGACCAACCTCGGTCTCCCGGTCCCTCCCGGCTTCACGATCACCACGGAGGCCTGCAAGGTCTACCTGGAGAGCGGCGAGGAGCCCGCGGCACTGCGTGACGAGGTGAGTGCACACCTCGAAGCCCTCGAAGCGAAGATGGGCAAGAAGCTCGGCCAGGCCGACAACCCGCTGCTGGTCTCCGTCCGCTCCGGCGCCAAGTTCTCCATGCCCGGCATGATGGACACGGTCCTCAACATCGGCCTGTCCGACAAGTCGGTGCAGGGCCTGGCCGCCCAGGCCGGCGACGAGCGGTTCGCCTGGGACTCCTACCGCCGTCTCATCCAGATGTTCGGCAAGACCGTCCTCGGCGTCGACGGCGAGCTGTTCGAGGAGGCCCTCGACAAGGCCAAGGCCGCCAAGAAGGTCACGGTCGACACCGACCTGGAGGCCGCGGACCTGAAGAAGCTGGTCACCACCTTCAAGAAGATCGTCAAGAAGGAGGCCGGCCGGGACTTCCCGCAGGACCCGCGCGAGCAGATGGACCTCGCCATCAAGGCGGTCTTCGACTCCTGGAACGGCGACCGCGCCAAGCTGTACCGCCGCCAGGAGCGCATCCCGCACGACCTGGGCACGGCCGTCAACGTCTGCTCGATGGTCTTCGGCAACCTCGGCCCCGACTCCGGCACCGGCGTCGCCTTCACCCGCGACCCCGCCTCCGGCCACCAGGGCGTCTACGGCGACTACCTGCAGAACGCCCAGGGCGAGGACGTCGTCGCGGGCATCCGCAACACCGTCCCGCTCGCCGAGCTGGAGCAGATCGACAAGAAGTCGTACGACCAGCTCATGCAGATCATGGAGACGCTGGAGAACCACTACAAGGACCTCTGCGACATCGAGTTCACGATCGAGCGCGGTCAGCTGTGGATGCTCCAGACCCGGGTCGGCAAGCGCACCGCCGGTGCCGCCTTCCGCATCGCCACCCAGCTGGTGGACCAGGGCCTGATCGACGAGACGGAGGCGCTCCAGCGCGTCACCGGCGCCCAGCTGGCCCAGCTGATGTTCCCGCGCTTCGACGAGCAGGCGAAGGTCGAGCAGGTGGCGCGCGGTATCGCCGCGTCCCCGGGTGCGGCGGTCGGCAAGGCGGTCTTCGACTCGTACACGGCGGTGAAGTGGTCCCGCTCGGGCGAGAAGGTGATCCTGGTCCGCCGTGAGACCAACCCCGACGACCTGGACGGCATGATCGCGGCGGAGGGCATCCTCACCTCCCGCGGCGGCAAGACCTCGCACGCGGCCGTCGTCGCCCGGGGCATGGGCAAGACCTGTGTCTGCGGCGCGGAGGAGCTGGAGGTCGACACCAAGCGCCGCCGCATGACGGTCCCCGGCGGACACGTCGTGGAGGAGGGCGACCTGATCTCCATCGACGGCTCCTCCGGCAAGGTCTACCTGGGCGAGGTCCCGGTCGTCCCGTCCCCCGTGGTGGAGTACTTCGAGGGCCGGATGCACCCGGGTGCCGACGACGCGGACGAGCTGGTCGAGGCCGTCCACCGCATGATGGCCTTCGCCGACCGCAAGCGCCGCCTGCGGGTGCGCGCCAACGCGGACAACGCCGAGGACGCGCTGCGCGCCCGCCGCTTCGGCGCCCAGGGCATCGGCCTGTGCCGCACGGAGCACATGTTCCTCGGTGAGCGCCGGGAGATGGTCGAGAAGCTGATCCTCGCCGACACGGAGGAGGAGCGCGAGGCCGCCCTGCGGGAGCTGCTGCCCCTGCAGAAGAAGGACTTCGTGGAACTCTTCGAGGCGATGGACGGCCTCCCGGTCACCATCCGCCTGCTCGACCCGCCGCTGCACGAGTTCCTCCCCGACATCACGGAGCTCTCGGTCCGGGTGGCCCTGGCGGAGTCCCGGCAGGAGCCGCACGAGAACGACCTGCGCCTGCTCCAGGCGGTGCACCGCCTGCACGAGCAGAACCCGATGCTGGGCCTGCGCGGTGTGCGCCTCGGTCTGGTCATCCCCGGCCTGTTCACCATGCAGGTCCGCGCGATCGCGGAGGCGGCGGCCGAGCGGAAGTCGGCGAAGGGCGACCCGCGCGCCGAGATCATGATCCCGCTCGTCGGCACCGTCCAGGAGCTGGAGATCGTCCGCGAGGAGGCGGACCAGGTCATCGCCGAGGTCGAGGCGGCGACCGGTACGCAGCTCAAGCTGGCCATCGGCACGATGATCGAGCTGCCGCGCGCCGCCCTGACGGCGGGCCAGATCGCGGAGGCGGCGGAGTTCTTCTCCTTCGGCACGAACGACCTGACCCAGACGGTGTGGGGCTTCAGCCGGGACGACGTGGAGGCCTCGTTCTTCACGGCGTACCTGGAGAAGGGCATCTTCGGCGTCAGCCCGTTCGAGACGATCGACAAGGACGGCGTCGGCTCCCTGGTGAAGGCGGCCGCGGAGGCCGGCCGGCGCACCCGCCCCGACCTCAAGCTCGGCGTCTGCGGCGAGCACGGCGGTGACCCGGAGTCGGTCCACTTCTTCCACGAGGTGGGTCTGGACTACGTCTCCTGCTCCCCGTTCCGTATCCCGGTCGCCCGGCTGGAGGCCGGCCGCGCGGCCACCCAGTCGGCGGGCAGCGACCACCGCTGACCCACCCGGTCCCCGGAGCCGCCGCTGGTCCCCGACCCTCACCGATCGGCGGCGGCTCCGGCGCACGAAAGAGGAGGGGCGGCACCCCGTGCGGGGGGTGCCGCCCCTTCGGTGCGCCGAGGGTCAGAGGCCGCCGGTGTTGAGCAGCCGGTTGGGGGTGTCGGGGCGGACACCGCGCACGACCCCGCGGGTGGCCGTGCGGTCGAGCCAGACGTGGACCTCGTGGGCCGTGGCGTGGGGGTGTGCCGACAGGTACAGCGCGATCACGCCGGTCGCATGCGGCGCGGCCCAGGACGTGGCGCCGTCGTTCTCCGTGACCGTACCGCCGCCGGCGAGGGCGGAGGTCACCTTCTGGCCGGGGGCGTACAGGTCCACGCACCGGCCGTAGCCCGATCCGTAGGACTCGGTGTCGCTCCACACGCGGTCGTTCGAGGTGGAGGCTGCCACGACGATCGTGCCGGGGACGCCGGCCGGGGAGTGCTTGCAGGCGTCGTCATGGAAGTTGCCGGCCGACACCACCGTCGGGATCCCCGCGTCGACCATCTTCTTCACGGCGGACTCCAGGGCCGCCGACCGGTGGTCGAGGTTGAGCGACATGTTCACCACCGCGGGCTTCTGCGCATGTGCGGTCACCCACTTGACCGACTTCACCAGGGCCGCCTCGGCCTCCCCGGGGGAGCCGCCCGCGTCGCTCTCGCACCGGATGCCCTGGACCCGTACCAGCTCCGCCTTGGGGGCCACCCCGTACTTCGCCCCGCCGATGATGCCCGAGACGAACGTGCCGTGGCCGACCCCGTCCTCGTTGGAGCAGTCACCGGAGTCCTTCCGGCCCACGAAGTCGGCGCCGAGGTGGGCGCGTCCGCCGAACTCCGTGTGGGAGACGTCCATCCCCGTGTCGATCACGTAGACGTGCACGCCCTTGCCGGTGGCTGTGGTGGTGAGCTTCCCGTTCAGCGGCCGTGACCGCTGGTCCAGGATGTCCAGGTTCCACGGCACGTGGCGGGTGAGGCGCGACACCCCGGTCGGCGCGACCCCGGACAACTTCGCCACGGCGCCGGGAGACGCCGGCACCGAACCGGACGACGACCCGTCCCCGGAGGGCGCCGCCGACCCCGCCCTCCCGTGCGCGGGGAGCTTCCCGCCGCTCCCTGCGGCAGCCGCGTCGGCTTGCCCGCCACAGGCCGAAACCCCCAGTGCCGTCGCCATGGCCACCGCCACGAGACCGGCCTTCGTCACGTTCCGCGTCACAACGTCCCCCCGTATCCCCGCGCGGTGCGCAGTCGGCACCCAAGACGACGGCCGGCGGGCGGACGGTTCCCCCGGCTTCGGGCCTGCCGAGGACCAGCCGTGTGAGGGGAACGCCGGCAGCTCACCGCTCGGGCCGGTCCACCCGGGACGCCGTGAGCCGATGCGTCCGTCGTCCGGTCACGCGGACGGCGATCGGGGGGTGTTCCCGGGCCTCCACGGCCGGTACGAGAGCCCGGCCGGCCGGTCAGTGGGGGGTCAGGAGGCCGTTCACCAGGGCACGCAGCCCCTGCTCGTAGGTGTCCTGCGACGTCAGGGCGGCCCAGCGGGGCGCGGCCCGGGACAGGTGGGGGAGTTCGGCCGGGTCGAGGCCGGCGAAGACCTGGTCGCGGTAGACCGGGCGGTCGTCGTCCGTGCGGCGGCGGGCCGCCGTCGTGCGGACCAGGATCTCGCCGGCCGTGTAGTACCAGATCGCCCGGTAGCCGTGGACGGCCTGGTCGAGGGTGAGACCGCAGGCCGTCAGGCCGGCGACGATCTGTTCCACGAACCAGAGGGCGGAGGTGGACATCAGGTCGTCCGCCGTCAGGACCTCGACGATCCAGGGGCAGGCGGCCAGTACGTCGTGGATGGCGAGGGCCGCGGTGAGGACGCGGTCGCGCGGGTCCGTCGGCGGGGGCTCGGGGCGGCGCAGGGAGCGGGCCGCGTGGTCGTCCAGCAGGAGCAGCAGCAGCTCCTCCTTGTCGCGGACGTGGTGGTACAGGGCCATCGGCGTGCTGCCGATCCCGGTGGCGAGGCGGCGCATGGTCAGGCGGTCCACGCCTTCCTCCGCCACGATCCGGCGCGCCGTCCGGATGATCTCCTCGCGGGAGATACGGGCAGGTCGGCCGGTGGTCTTGCGGGGGGCGGGCGGTCGCGGCATGAGGTCATCATCCCCCAGGCGACGGGGACTTCGGGGCGCGGGTGTCGACACCGGGGTGGCCCGCGCGCTAGTTTTCTTACATGTATAGAAACTTACGCGGCCGTCCGGCGACCGTGCTGGCGGCGGCTGCCGTCGCCCAGTTCGTCGTCGCCCTGGACATGGCCGTCGTCAACGTCGCCCTCCCGGCGATCCGCTCCTCGCTCGGATTCGCCCCGCTCGACCTGTCGTGGGTCGTCCACGTGTACGCGCTCACCTTCGGCGGGTTCCTGCTGCTCGGCGGCAGGGCCTGCGATCTGTTCGGCCGGCGCCGGCTGTTCGTGGCGGGGCTGGTCGTCTTCGGGCTCTGCTCGCTCGCGGGCGGACTCGCCGGGGAACCCTGGCAGTTGGTTGCCGCCCGCGCGGGCCAGGGAGTGGGCGCGGCGGCCACCGCGCCAGCCGCCCTGGCGTTGCTGACCACCACCTTCACCGAGGGGCCGCGACGCGTGCGCGCCCTCGGCGTCTGGAGCGGGGTGAACGCCGTGGGCGGCGCGCTGGGTGTGCTGGCCGGCGGAGTGCTGACCGAATACGCGGGCTGGCGCTGGGTCATGCTGGTCAACCTGCCCATCGTGGCGGCGGCACTCGTCCTCGTGCACGCCGCCGTGGCCCCCGAGCCCCGGCCGGCACGGTGTGAGCGGCTGGACGTGCTCGGCGCCGTCCTGGCGACCGGCGGTATCGGGCTGCTGGTGTTCGGTGTCGTGCGGACCGACGTCAACGGGTGGGCGACCGCAACGACCTGGGAGACGCTCGCCGTCGCGGGCGTGCTGCTCGGTGCCTTCGCCGTGGCCGAGTCACGGTCCCCCGCCCCGCTGCTGCGGCTCGGCCTGCTGCGCAGCCGCTGGGTCGCCGGGGCGAACCTGCTGGTGTTCCTGGCCGCGGCCGGGCAGTTCACCGCGTTCTATGTCGTGTCCCTCTACCTCCAGCAGGTGCTGGGTCTCGGCGCCGCGGCGACCGGTGCCGCGTTCCTGCCGTTCTGCGCGGGTTCGGTGGCGGCCACCGTCGTGGCGACCCGCATCACCGCGCAACGGTCGCCGCGCGCCGCGCTGGTGCCGGGCACGCTGATCGCCGCCGCGGGCATGGCCTGGTTCGCCGGCATCAGCCCGCACGGCGCCTTCGTCACCGACGTGCTCGGCCCGTCCGTCCTCACGAGCATCGGCATCGGGCTGATCTTCGCGCCGGTGGCCGCCGCCGCGACCACCGGGGTCCGTCCCGGCGAGGCCGGCATGGCCTCCGGCGTCCTCAACAGCGCCCGGCAGCTGGGCGGTTGTGTGGGCCTGGCCGCCCTGGCCACGGTCGCCGCCCACCGCACCGGCGCGGCCACCGGGCCCGCCGCGCTCACCGACGGCTACGCGCTGGGTCTCGCCGTCACCGCCGCGCTCTTCCTGCTCGCGGCGGTGGTCGCGGTCGGCGTCCTGCCCCGCCGCCGGACCACCGGCGGTCCGGCGCCCGCCCCTGCCGAGGCACCCCGACTGGAAGGAACCCCGTCATGACCACCACCGCCATCGACCTGTTCTCCTCGGCGCTCCAGTTCCGCCCCGACGGTGACGTCCGCGCCGCCGCCCGGCGGATGACGGACGGCGACCCCGGGGTCTGGCAGATCGCCACCTTCCACGTGGAGACGGACGCCGACGTCCACGCCGACCACTGGGAGATCCACCCCGACGGCGAGGAGGCCGTCTGCTGCCTGTCCGGCGGGGTCCGGCTGTACGTCCGGCCCCTCGACGCGGACGCCCCGGAGGAGATGGTGCGGCTACGGCCGGGCACCGCCGTCATCGTGCCCCGCAACCGCTGGCACCGGCTCGAACTGGACGCCCCCAGCGACCTGATGTCCATCACCCGCCGCACCGGCTCCCGCCAGGAGCGGCGCGACGACGCCCGCTGACGCGCGCCGCGGACCGGCGTCTCCTCCCGCAGGAGCGTGCCGGCGGCGGGACCGGGCGCCGGGACGCTCACCCGGCTGGTGCGGCTGCACGAGCTGTTCGTCGCGGCGGGCGTGGAGCGGTCCGGGACCGACAAAGGGACCGCGGGGCTCAGGCCGTCGAGCCGCCGTCGATCACCAGGTCGGCGCCGACCACCGAGGCCGCGTCGTCCGAGGCCAGGTACAGCACCGCGGCGGCCACCTCCGCGACGGTGGAGACCCGGCCGAGCGGCACCTCGGTGCGCATCCGCGCGGCCCGGTCGGCCTCGCTCTCCCCGTCCCGGAACGACATGTCGGTGGCGGTGGCGCCGGGGCTGACGGCGTTGATGCGCACGCCGTCGGCGATGTGGTCGAGGGCGGCGGCGCGGGTGAGGACCGAGACGGCCGCCTTGCCGGCGGTGTAGCCGGCGGCGCCGGGCAGCCGGCTGTGCACACCGAGCCGGGAGGCGATGTTGACGATCGCACCGCCGTCCGGCTGGGTGCGCATGCGCGCGATCTCGGCCTGGAGCGCGAGGAAGACCCCGGTGACGTTGACGTCGAGCATCCGGCGCCAGTCAGCCTCGGCCAGGTCGCCGACCGCCTTCCCCCGCCCCTCGAGGATCCCGGCGTTGTTCACCGCCACGTCCAGCGAGCCGAACCGGTCCACAGCGGTGGCCACCAGGGCGTGCAGGTCGTCGGCGCGGGAGACGTCGGCGGTCACGGCGAGCCCCTTGCCGCCCTCGCCCTCGATCAGCGCCAGGGTCTCGTCGAGCGGGTCACGGCGCCGGCCGGCGACGACGACCTGGGCGCCCTCCCGGGCGAGGGCGAGCGCCACCCCGCGGCCGATGCCGGAGCCGGCGCCGGTGACGAGAGCGGTGCGGCCGGAGAAGCGGTGCGTCATGATGAGTATCCCTTTTCTTGACCGATCGGTTCAATATGAGGGGCCAAAAAAACGCGCCTCCCACCGGAAGCGCGTTCTCCGACGCCTTTGGTCAGGTGTCCAGCAGTGCCAGGGCCTGCTCCGCCGCGTCCCGCACCCGGGCCGGGTCCGCGGAGGCCTTGCCGACCACCCGCAGGCCCTGGAGCAGCACCAGCAGCAGGCGGGCGAGGGCCAGGGGGTCGCGGTCCGCGGTCAGCTCGCCCTGCGCCTGGGCGCGCACCAGGGCGGAGTGCAGCAGGGTCTCCAGGGCGCCCCAGCTGTGCTCCACCCGGCGGGCGGCCTCCCGGTCGTGCGGGGCCAGTTCGACCGCCGTGTTGGTGACCAGGCAGCCCTGCTCCCGGGTCGCCTCGGCGGTGGCCTCGGCGGCGAACCGCCGGACCAGCGCGCGCACGGCCGGCAGCACCGGGCCGGGCGTGGACAGCTCCCGCGTCATCCGCGGGTTCTGCGTCTGCCCGTACCGGTCCAGCGCCCTCAGGTACAGCTCGTGCTTGCTGCCGAAGGTGGCGTACAGGCTCGCCTTGCCGATGCCCAGGTGCTCGACCAGGTCGGCCATCGACGTCGCCTCGTAGCCGCGCTGCCAGAACAGCTCCAGGGCTGACTGCAGCGCGGCGTCCGGGTCGAATTCCTTGGTCCTGGCCACGTCTTGAAGCCTAGACTTACTGGAACGTCCGGTCAAGAAACCTACAGGGCGCGCACCTCGTACGCGGTCACCCGCACCGACGCGTCGTCCAGGCACTCGCCGGTGGCCAGGTCGAAGCGCTGCTTCAGCAGCGGGGACGCCACGAACGGGCGGCCCTGGTGGGTGCCGGTCAGGCCGCGGGACAGGACGGCCGCGCCGGTGAACGGGTCCCGGTTGTCGACGGCGTACAGCCGGTCCGCGCGGTCGCGGAACAGCGCCACCTGGCGGCCGTCCGGCAGCAGGGCGGCCACCCCGCGGCCGGGAACCAGCGTGCTCAGGTCGCAGACCGTGAACCACTCGTCCGCCAGCTGGAGCTGGACCTTCAGTTCGGTCGTCTCAACTGCCAGGGTCATCGCTGGGCGCTTCCTTCCAGGACGTCGTCGGCGGGCCGCACACCGATGTTCAGCAGCGGCAGGTCGGGCTTGATCTGGTCGCGCTCGGGGACGAAGGAGACGACCGGGTCCGGGGTGTCCGGCGCGTTCACGAAGGACACGAACCGGGCCAGCTTCTCGGGGTCGTTGACGGTCTCCGCCCACTCGTCGCGGTAGTGGGCGACGTGCGCCTGCATGAGCTTCTCCAGCTCGTCGCAGATGCCGAGCGAGTCGTGCACCACCACGTCCCGTACGTGCTCCAGGCCGCCGGGGATGCGCTCCAGCCAGGTGCTGGTCCGCTCCAGACGGTCCGCCGTACGGATGTAGAACATCAGGAACCGGTCGATCAGCCGGACCAGTTCGGCGTCCGACAGGTCCTGCGCCAGCAGGTCGGCGTGGCGCGGGGTGGCGCCGCCGTTGCCGCCGACGTACAGGTTCCAGCCGTTCGCGGTGGCGATCACGCCGAAGTCCTTCGACTGGGCCTCCGCGCACTCGCGGGCGCACCCGGACACGGCCGACTTCAGCTTGTGCGGGGACCTCAGGCCCCGGTAGCGCAGCTCCAGGTCGATCGCCATCCGGACCGAGTCCTGCACGCCGTACCGGCACCAGGTGGAGCCCACGCAGGACTTCACCGTGCGCAGCGACTTGCCGTAGGCGTGGCCGGACTCGAAGCCGGCGTCCACCAACCGCGCCCAGATCAGCGGAAGTTGCTCGACGCGGGCACCGAACATGTCGATCCGCTGACCGCCGGTGATCTTCGTGTAGAGGCCGAAGTCCCGGGCGATCTCGCCGATCACGATCAGCTTCTCGGGCGCGATCTCCCCGCCGGGGATCCGCGGCACCACCGAGTACGAGCCGTTCTTCTGGAGGTTGGCGAGGAAGTGGTCGTTGGTGTCCTGCAGCGCGGCCTGCTCGCCGTCCAGGACATAGCCGCTCGCGCCGATCGTCGGGGCGAGGGAGGCGATGATCGAGCCGACCGCCGGCTTGCACACCTCGCAGCCGTCACCGCCCCGGGCGCCCTCGCGGCCGTAGCGGTCCAGCAGTTCCTGGTACGACGTGATGCGCAGCGCGAGGACGATCTCGTACAGCTCCTCGCGGGTCTGCGCGAAGCAGCCGCACAGGCCCTTGTCGACCTCGACGCCGGACGCCTCCAGCTCGGCGTCGACCAGCTGGCCGAGCACCTTGACACAGGAGCCGCAGCCCGTACCGGCCTTGGTGCACTTCTTCACCTCGGGCACCGAGGTGCACTTGTGCTCGGTGACCGCGCCGCGGATCGTGCCCTTGCTGACGTTGTGGCAGGAACAGATGATCGCCTCGTCCGGCAGTGCGGACGGGCCGAGCTGGGCCCCCGAGTCGGCTCCGGCGGGCAGGACGAGCGACTCGGGGGAGATGGGCGGCACCGAACCGGTGAGCGCGCGCAGGGTGCCGTACGCCTCCGCGTCACCGACCAGGATGCCGCCGAGCAGCGTGCCGTCCCGGCCGATGACCAGCTTCTTGTACAGACCGGCGCGGGAGTCGGAGTAGACGACGTCCAGGCAGTCCTCGGTGGTGCCGTGGGCGTCGCCGAAGGAGGCCACGTCCACGCCGAGCAGCTTCAGCTTGGTGGACAGGTCGGCTCCGGTGAAGGAGGCCTCGTCGCCGGCGATCGCCGCCGCCGCCGTCTCCGCCTGCTCGTAGCCCGGCGCCACCAGGCCGTACACCCGGCCGTCCGCGGCCAGGGCGCACTCGCCGATCGCGAACACGTGCGGGTCGGAGACGGTCCGGCACTGCTCGTCCACCGTGATGCCGCCGCGCTCGCCGACCGTGAGGCCCGAGGCGCGGGCCAGCTGGTCGCGGGGGCGGACACCGGCGCTGAACACCACCATGTCGGTGGCGAGTTCGGAGCCGTCGGACAGCTTCATGCCGGTGACGGCGCCGGTCTCGTCGACGACGATCTCCTGCGTGCCCACGCCGGTGTGCACGCTCAGGCCCATGCCCTCGATGGTCCGCAGCAGCGCCGTGCCACCGCCGTCGTCCACCTGGACCGGCATCAGCCGCGGCGCGAACTCCACGATGTGCGCGTCGAGCCCGAGCCCCTTCAGGGCGCCGGCGGCCTCAAGGCCGAGCAGGCCGCCGCCGACGACGGCGCCCGTGGTGGCCTTCGTCTTCGCGTACTCCTCGATGGCCAGCAGATCCTCGATGGTCCGGTACACGAAGCAGCCGGTGGCGTCCTTGTTCGGGACCGGCGGGACGAACGGGTAGGAGCCGGTGGCCAGCACGAGGACGTCGTAGTCGACGGTGAGACCCGAGCGGGCGGTCACCCGCTTCGCCTCGCGGTCGATCGTCTCGGCCGGGTCGCCGATGCGCAGCTCGATCCCGTGGTCCTTGATGAACTCCATGTCGGTCATGGAGAGGTCCTCCGGCGTCTTCCCGGAGAAGTACGAGGTGAGCTGCACGCGGTCGTAGGCCGGACGCGGCTCCTCGCACAGCACGACCACGCGGTGCGTGGCGGTCAGGCCGCGCTCGGCGAGCGCTTCGAGGAAGCGCTGGCCGACCATGCCGTGGCCGACGAGCACGATCGTGGGGGTGGCCCCCAGGGTGGCGGACATTCAGGAGCCTCCATCGTTGGTGAGCAGGTGGAGCAGGGGACCGTCGTCGGGGAGCGGCTCTGCTCCCTCCCAGGCGCGGGCGAGCGCGCCGACGGTGCCGAGTTCGCCGACGAGGACCCCGCCGACCAGGCGGTCGTCGCGGACGACGACCTTGCGGTAGGTGCCCCGGGTGGCATCGGTCAGCCGCACGACGTCGTCGCCGGGGCGGGCCTCGGTCTCGCCGAACGCGGCGAGGTCGAAGGGGGAGTCGGCACCGGTCAGGGTCAGCCGGGTCAGGGAACGGGTGCCGGTGTAGCGGGCACCGGGGTCACCTGCCAGCAGTTCGGCGAGTGCGTCGGCCTGTTCGAGGGCCGGGGCGGCCAGGCCGTAGACCGTGCCGTCGTGCTGGGCGCAGTCGCCGATGGCGTGGATGTGCGGGTCGGAGGTGCGCAGCTCGTCGTCCACGAGGACGCCCTTGTGGACGGCCAGGCCCGCCTGCTCGGCGAGGCCCGTGCGCGGCCGTACCCCGCAGGCCAGGACCACGAGGTCGGCGTCGAGGGCGTAGCCGTCGGCCAGTTCCACCGAGCGGACCGCACCGGCGACGCAGCGCACGTCCCGGACCCGGCACTCGGTGTGCACCTCGACGCCCAGATCGGTCAGGTGCCGCAGCACCAGCCGGGAGGCGTCCGGGTCGAGCTGGCGCTCCATGAGCCGTTCGGCCTGCTGGGCGAGCACCACCTGGGCGCCGCGGACGGCGAGCGCGCGGGCGGCGGAGACCCCGAGCAGCCCGCCTCCGATGACGACCGCCCGCACACCCGGCCGCACCGCCTTGGCCAGGCCCAGGCAGTCGTCCAGGGTGCGGAACGCGTGGACGCCCTCGGGGAGCTGGTGGTCCGCGGTGAACAGGCCGCGCAGCGGGGGCAGTACCGGGTTGGAGCCGGTGGCCAGGACCAGCGCGTCGTATGCGATCGACGTGCCGTCGGCGCAGTCGACGGTCCGGGCGGCCCGGTCGATGCCGGTGACCCGGGTGCGCAGCAGGCCCGCGGGCGGCGGGAGGGTGATCACCTCCGGCGCGTACCGGCCGGCCAGCACCTCGGCCAGCAACACCCGGTTGTACGGGGCGTGCTCCTCGTCGCCGACGAGCAGCGCGGGCGTGCCCAGGTCGCCGAGCCGCCGGGCGAGCCGTACGCCCGCGAGGCCGGCGCCGATCACCACCACACGCGTATTCGAGGTCATGTCCCGAGCGTGCGGCCCCGACGTTACCCGGCAGCATCACCTCTGTTTCCTGGGAGGAACGCTGCCCTCAGCGGGAAGGGGCGGGAGGTGTGAGGGGGTGCGCCGGTCGTGCGTGGGCGAGCGAGGGTCCGGCGTCCGTGAGTGCACGGGCGCCGGACCCCACGCATGTCAGTACGCGCGCGACACGATGGCGACGTTCCCCGGCTGGTCGTCGCGCTCGGGGACCGAACCGTCCGCGGCGACGAGGCACCGCACGGACACGCCCTGTTCGGCAAGGGCCGCCTCGCCCTCCGGACCCAGCGTGGCCCAGGGAATGCGAGCCCAGCCGGTGGCCGCGGCCTCTGCGGCCTCCTCGATCGTGGTCGTGTCGACCGTGCGGTCCTTCCGGCGCTCGCGGGACTGCGCGAGCAGGAGCGCCTGGTCCTCCTCCAGGGCCTTGGGGAGCAGCGCTTCGAGTTCCCCGATCCGCACCGGCTCCTTGCCGCCGGGGATACGGCGGGCCAGCATCGCGGTGCCGTTCTCCAGGTCGCGCGGGCCCACCTCGATACGCACCGGTACACCCTTGAGTTCCCAGTCGACGGCGCGACGGCCGAAGGGGATGTCGGTGCGGTCGTCGACCTGGACGCGCACACCCGCGGCCAGGAGCCTGTCGCTGATCTCACGGACCTTGGCGATCACCTGGTCGTCGCCCTTGATCGCGAGCACGACGGCCTGGACCGGCGCCAGCCGGGGCGGCACGCGCAGTCCGCTGTCGTCGCCGTGTGACATGATCAGGCCGACGACCATACGGGTCGACGTACCCCAGGAGGTCTGCCACACCAGCTCCTGCTTGCCGTCCTTGGACAGGTACTGGGTGTTGAAGGCCTTGGCGAAGTTCTGACCCAGCTCGTGGCTGGTGCCCATCTGCAGCGCCTTGCCGTCGCCCATCATGCCCTCGAGGGTGAGGGTGTTGATCGCACCGGCGAAGCGCTCCTTGGCGGTCTTGCGGCCGAGGACCACGTCGATGCCCAGGACGTTGACCATGAAGTCGTGGTAGACGTCCCGGTGGATACGGGCGGCGTAGTCGCGGGCGTCCTCATAGGTGGCGTGGGCGGTGTGCCCCTCCTGCCAGAGGAACTCGGTCGTACGGAGGAAGACACGCGGACGCATCTCCCAACGGACGACGTTCGCCCACTGGTTGATCAGCAGGGGCAGGTCGCGATAGCTCTGCACCCACTTCGAGAAGTACTCGTTGATGATCGTCTCGGAGGTGGGCCGGACGACGATCGGCTCCTCGAGTTCCTTGCCCCCGCCGTGCGTGACGACCGCCAGCTCGGGGGCGAAGCCCTCGACATGCTCGGCTTCCCTGGTCAGGTACGACTGCGGGATGAAGAGCGGGAAGTACGCGTTGGAGGCACCCGCAGCCTTGATGCGGGCATCCATCTCCTGCTGCATCCGCTCCCACAGCCCGTACCCGTACGGTCGGATGACCATCGTGCCGCGCACTGGGCCGTTGTCGGCCAGCTCGGCCTTGCTGATCAGTTCCTGGTACCAGCGGGGGAAGTCTTCCGCCCGGGGGGTGAGAACGGGTGCCTTTGCCATAGCGCGCATGCTAAAGCGCGGGTGCACCCGTGCGCGACTTGCTTCTCCAGGGGGACACCGGCCGCCCGTGGAGCGAGGCCGGGGCGGCCCGGCGGTCACCCGGCGCGGAGCAGGTCCACCAGGCCGGTGGTGTCCTCCGTGGCGTGGCCCGCCGCCAGGCGGTCGCGCATCAGGCCGAGGAACGGGGTGAGCAACTCCGCGCTCACGCCCTGCTCGTGGGCCGTGCGCAGCAGCGTCTCGCTGCCGGCGACCTGCATCGCCAGGTTGGAGACGACTCCGGTGGTGTAGTCGCCGGACGCCAGTCGTCCGGCCGTCTCCTCCGCCGTGCCGGCCATCGCGTTCAGCCAGGGCACGAGCAGCGCGGCGAAGTCCCGGGGCGCCACCTCCGTCCCGCGCAGCAGCGCGAACGCGTGGGTGATCCCCGCGAACATGCCGTACATCCCGCTCAGCAGCGCCACGTCGTGCAGCGCGGCGAGACCGGGGTCGGCGCCGACGTACTCGGTGCCGGCCGGGACGGCGAGGGTGTCCCGGTGCTCCTCGAACAGCTCCTGGTGGCCGCTGTAGAGCACGAAGGCGCCGGGCGCGCCGATCATCGGCGGTACGGCCATGATCCCGCCGTCCAGGAACCGGGCGCCCCGCTTCTCGGCCCAGGCGGCGCGCTCCCGGGCGTCGGCGGGGGTGCCGGTGGTGAGGTTCACCAGGTCCCGGCCGGCCAGTTCGGCGGAGTCCAGCGCGGTGCCCACCGAGGCGTCGTCCAGCAGACAGGCCACGACGAGCCGGTTCGCGGCCACCGCCTCCGCCGCGCTGCCCGCCGCCACCGCGCCCTCGGCGGTCAGCGCGGCCGTCCGCTCGGGCGTGCGGTTCCACACGGTCAGCGGATGCCCGGCGGCGAGCCAGGCGCGCCCGAGCGCGGTGCCCATCGCACCGGTGCCGAGCAGGGTCAGGGGAGTACGGGGCGTGGAGGAAGGGGAGTTGTCGGTCATGCGACTAGGCTCGCCCGTGGAGCCGCCGCGCAGAAGTACGTACTTCCAAGTGGGTGGTTACCAGCGGGAAAGCGTGCGGGTCGGAAGGGGGAGGACCATGCCGGTGGGGCGGCGGCCGGGGGCGTACGTGTGCGGGACCGACGCGGCGATGGACATCATCGACGGCAAGTGGAAGGTGTCGATCCTGTGGGTGCTGGGCGAATGCGGCACATGCCGCTTCGGTGAGCTGCGCCGGCAGCTGCCCGGCGTCACGGAGAAGGTGCTCGCCGCGCAGCTGCGCGAGCTGGAGGCCGACGGCGTCGTGCACCGCCGGGACTACGACGAGGTGCCGCCCCGCGTCGAGTACGCGCTGACCGAGAGCGGCATCCAGTTGAACGCGGCACTGGAGCCGCTCGGCAGCTGGGGCGTGCGACACGTCCTGGGCGGGGCGCCGGCGCCGCACTGAGCCCCCGGGCGCCGCACCGGGTCTTCAGCGGCTGCCCGTCAGGTGGGCGAACACCACGACGTTGCCCTGGTAGCCGGTGGTCCTGGAGTAGCCCCCGCCGCAGGTGATGACGCGCAGTTCGGGGCGGGGGGCCGCGCCGTACACCTTGTCGTCGGGGAAGGCGCGCGCCGAGTACACCTCCACCGCGTCCACGGTGAACACGGCCACCGTGCCGTCCCGGCGGTCCACCTCGATGCGGGCGCCCCGCTTCAGCGCGCCCAGGTCGTAGAAGACGGCGGGGCCCTCGGTGTTGTCGACGTGCCCGGCGACGATCGCGGTGCCCGTCTCGCCGGGGGTGGTGCCGGCCTCGTACCAGCCGGCGAGGTTCTTCTCCTTGGCGGGCGGCGCGTCCAGGCTGCCGGAGCGGGTCAGGGCCAGACCGATCAGGGGTGCGTTCACCCGGATCGCGGGAATGCGGATGCGCAGGGGCGGGGACGGGGGGAGCGCGGGGGCACCGGCCCGTGCACCGGCCGGATCCGGGCGGCCCTCGGCGGCCGCGGGCTGTGGGGGCGTGTCCGGACGTGTGCCGCCGCCCAGCAGCCACACCCCGGAGCCGAGCGCCACGGCGGTGACGGCGGCTATGGCGGTGTCGCCGAGCCGGGCGGCCCTGCGGCGCCGGCCGCCGCTGCCGCACCCAGCGCTTTTGCGCATGGCAAACCCCTCTCCCGGGGGCGGGCCCCCGAAGCACCCTCCCCCTCCGGGCCGCGAGGGGCGTCGGACCCGGAGGGGGCGGGATGTGCGGTACCGGCGGACGGACAGCGGAGGGTGTCCGTCAGATCCCGTCGCCTCTCGCCCGGCGATGCAGGAGCCAGGTACCGCCCGCGGCGGCGACGGCCAGAGCCGCCACGCCCGCCGCGGTCTGCACGGGGTCGGTGCCGAGTCCGCCACCGACCCCCGTCTTCACGCTTCCCCGCGGCTGCACCTGCCCGTGCGCCGCGCTCAACGCCACCACCAGATCGCCCGCCACCTGCCGGTCGCCCACGGCACACCGGGCGACGATCTCGTACGTCCCCGGCTGTGCGCTCGGCGGCACCCGGAACTGGCCGATCGCCTCGCCCTCGTGCGTGCTGGGCGCCAGCGTGAACGTGCCGGCACCGACCGCGCTCGCGTCCCCGGTCGCGGCGCCGGTGTCCCCGCACGCGGCGGTGTTCACCGAGACCTGGCCGCCGGGCGCCACGGTGGACGGGTACACGTCCAGACGGCCGGTTCCGGTGGCGTGGGCGGGTGCCGCGGCGGCCACGGCGAGCGCGGTACCGGCCAGCAGACGGGCAGTGCGTCGCATGGTGCTCCCCAGAGCTTGTCCGACTCGTCCAGGGGTGCGCCCCTGCCCTACCGAGGTAAGTCGCAGTCGGGGAGATCCGCTTCCCGGGGCGGGCCCGGGAATGCGGTGAACGGGTGGCGCGAACGGCCCCCCACACGGCCTAGCCGGGGAGGGTTCCGGCAGGTCAGGGCCGTGTGAGGGGCCGGGTGCGAAGAGCACACGATTGGCCTCCACCCGCCGGCCGCACCCCGTGCGCGGGGCGGCGGCCGGCCGTGGCGCCGCTCGCGTCAGGTGACGTTGACCGCGCTCCAGGCGGCGGCCACCGCGTTGTACTCCGTGCTGCCCGCGCCGTAGAGGTCCTTGGCGGCGTTCAGGGTGGCCGTGCGGGCGCCCTTGTAGTTCGTGGAGGACGTCATGTAGACCGTCAGTGCCCGGTACCAGATCCTGCCGACCTTGTCCCGGCCGATGCCGGTGACCGTCGAGCCGTTGTACGTCGGCGAGTCGTAGCTGACGCCGTTGATGGTCTTCGCGCCGCTGCCCTCGGCGAGCAGGTAGGCGAAGTGGTTGGCGACGCCCGAGGAGTAGTGGACGTCGAGGTTCCCCACCGACGAGCTCCAGTAGTCGGCGGAACTGCCGTCCTTGGACGGCTTGTCCATGAAGCGCAGGGCCGCCTTGCCGAAGCCGGGCTTCACGATCTTCTCGCCGATGAGGTAGTCACCGGGGTCGGAGGAGTTGTTCGCGTACCACTCCACCATCGTGCCGAGGATGTCGGAGGTGGCCTCGTTCAGGCCGCCGGACTCGCCGGAGTAGGTCAGCGCGGCGGTCTTGGACGTGACGCCGTGGCTCATCTCGTGCCCGGCGACGTCGAGGGCGACCAGCGGTCCGAAGGTGGTCCCGTCACCGTCGCCGTACGTCATGCAGAAGCAACTGTCGTCCCAGAACGCGTTGTTGTAGTTGCTGCCGTAGTGGACGCGGTTGTACGAGCCCTTGCCGTCGCCGGCGATGCCGCTGCGGCCGTGGACGTATCGGTAGTAGTCCCAGGTCTCGTCGGTGCCGTACTGGGCGTCGACGGCGGCGGAGGAGCGGTCCGCGGTGGTGCCCGTGCCCCAGTGGTTGTCGGCGTCCGTGAACAGGGTCGCGGGGGCCCGGCTGAAGCAGATGCCGAAGAAGCACAGGTCGGTCTTGCCCTCGGCGTCACCGGTGTAGGTGTTGCCGCGCGTGGGGTCCTTCAGCTGGTACGACGACCCGGACTGGGTCGACTCCAGCGGCACGGTCCCGCTGTACAGGGACCTGCCGTCGCCGGTGGCCGTCTCGATGCTGTCCCAGGCGTCGATCTGCGCGCCGGTGCGCGCGTCGGTGAGCACGGTGCGGGCGACGGGGTTGCCGAGCGAGTCCAGGGCCACCGCGTTGGTCCGCCAGGCCAGCCGGGGGGTGCCGTGCAGGGCGTCGACCACCAGCTCCGGCTTGGCCTTGACCTGCTTCAGCTTCTCGCCGAGGTTGGCCGCGCGCAGGGCGTTCACCGCGAGGCCGGCGGCCCGGGGGCCGGAGACCTGGGGGGTGACGGAGGGCACGGAGACGGCCTGCCGGGTGGCGCGGTCGGCGCCGCGGTAGGCGCCGTCCGGGGCCAGGTGGACGACGAAGTCGCCGCCCAGGACCGGGAGTCGGCGGTAGGTGCGGTCGTAGCGGACGTGCTGGGTGCCGTCCTTGTCCACGATCACGTCACGGACACTGGTGTCCTGGGTGGAGGTGAGGCCCAGCGACGAGGCGTGGGCCAGCAGGGCCGACGCCGCGTTCTCGACCGCGGTGGCCCGGGTCGGTCTGCCGTCGGCGTGGGCGGCGGGGGAGAGGCTGACGGCCAGCAGGGTCGCGGTGGCGAAGGCGACACCGGCGGTGGCTGTGCGACGGGTTCCTCGGACGTGCTGCCGTATCCGGCTCATCTGTCTCCTCGGGGAGGCGCCAGGCTAGGCGTGGGGGTTGGCGCTCGTGTCCCCGAGATTTAAGTGGCCATGACATGTCGTGTCCATAGACTCTTCATGGAGATGTGTGGGGAGCCGGCGGGGGTACAGAATCGTTTCCGTGATCGCCGAGGACCCCCGCGAGGACTTCCGCCCCCTGCCCTTCTTCGTCTACGGCACCCTCCGCCCCGGCGAGGTCAACCACGATCTCCTCCTGCGCGGCCGAACCCTCGCCGAGGAACCGGGGCACCTCGCCGGCGCCGTGCTCTACGACGGCCCCGGCTACCCGTACGCCGTCGAGGAGCCCGGCGGAACCGTGCGCGGGGAACTGGTGACGGCCCGGCCGGAGGCGTACGAGGAGCTGCTCGCCGCCCTGGACCGGCTGGAGGAGTACGTCCCGGGCGACCCCCGCAACCTCTACGTCCGCGCGGCCCGGGACGTCGTACGCGCCGTCGGCGGCACCGCCCGGGCCTGGGTGTATCTCGCCGCCCCGGGTGTCGCCGCCCGGCTGCGCGCCACCGGCACCCGTATCGCGGACGGCGACTGGCTCTCCCGCCGCTGACTCAGCCCAGCAGGTCGAACCCCCCGGGCACCTCGATGCCGAACTCCTCCGCCACCAGGCGCCGGGCCTCCGCCTCGTCCGTCAGCGTGCGCTCGGTCACCGTGCCGTCGGCGCGGGTCTCGGTGAACCGCGCGCCGTCCAGGGCCAGATGGCGGTCGGCGGTGGTCCGCTGGAGGTAGGGGCGGCGGGTGAAGGGGGAGCGTGGGTGGGTGCCCACGAACCAGTTGAACACCTCGAAGTCGGCGGGGGCGAAGGGCTCCTGGGTGAACGCGTACTGACCGGACCAGCCGTCGCCGCGTCCCGCGTACGCCTGCAACTCCCACAGCTCCAGGGGCCCTTCGTGCGGCAGTCGCACCAGCCGGTGCCGGCGTCCGGCGCCCTCGAACACGGTGCCGGTCTCCAGCGGCACCGGCAGCAGCAGCGCGCCGGCCGCGCCGAAGCCGACGTCCGCCAGCCAGGGCCGTGGCTCGCCCGGCACCTCGACCCGGAGCATCGCGTGCGTCCGCGGCCGGCTCTCCGGCGTCTCCGCGCCCACCACCACCCGGCCGGCCAGCGGGGTCACCCGGAAGCCGAGCGCCTCCAGGGCCAGCCGGAGGAGGGTGTTGTGCTCGTAGCAGTAGCCGCCCCGCCGGCCGTGGACCATCTTGGCCATCAGGTCGGCGGGCGCCAGGGACGGGGCCGTGCCCCGCAGCGGGTCCAGGTTCTCGAACGGCAGCGACAGGGCGTGCGCCAGGTGCACCCCGCGCAGGGTGGCCAGGCCGGCCCGCCGCTCGCCCTTCCAGCCGATGCGGTCGAGATAGGCGTCGAGGTCGTACGGCTCGCCCTGGCCGCTCCGTCCGCCGTGTCCGCCGTGTTCGTCGTGCCCGTTCCGTGCGGTCTGCTCGATGTCGGCCATGTACCGAACCTATGCGAGCCCCGCCGGCCGTGCCGCGTCCGGCGGACCGAACCGCGCTACTTCCCTGGCCCTAGGACCTCCACCCGCACCGCGCACGACTTGAACTCCGGCATCCGGGAGGTCGGGTCCAGGGCCGGGTTGGTGAGCGTGTTGGCGCGGCCCTCGCCCGGCCAGTGGAACGGCATGAAGACGGTGTCCGGCCGGATGGCACTGGTGATCCGCGCCGGCGCCACGGCCCGGCCGCGCCGGGACACCACCGCCACCGGGTCGCCCTCCGCCGCGCCCAGCCGGGCCGCGAGCCGCGGATGCAACTCCACGAACGGTCCGGGCGCCGCCGCGTTCAGCTCCGCCACCCGCCGGGTCTGCGCCCCCGACTGGTACTGCGACACCACCCGCCCCGTGGTCAGCAGCAACGGGTACGCACCGTCCGGCTCCTCCGCCGTCCCCCGGTACACCACCGGCACGAACCGTGCCCGGCCGTCGGGAGTGGCGAACCTGTCGAGGAAGAGCCGGGGGGTACCGGGGTGGGCCGTGGGGCGGGTGACGAGGGCGGTGTCGTCGTTCGCCGCCGGGTCGTCGGGAAGCGTGTCCAGGATCTCGTCCTCACCGGCGTCCGCCCCGGCCCCCGTCCCCGCCGGCTCCTCCGGGCAGGGCCAGAAGACGCCGTTCTCCTCGGCCAGGCGGCGGTAGGTGATGCCGGAGTAGTCGGCGGGGCCGCCGGCGCTGGCGCGGCGGAGTTCCTCGAAGACCTCCTCGGGGTCGGTCGGGAAGCCCTTCTCCACGCCGAGGCGGGCGGCCAGCTCGTGGAGGACGTAGAGGTCGCTGTGGACGCCGGGCGGGGGAGCGACCGCCCGGCGGCGCAGCAGCACGCGGCCCTCCAGGCTGGTCGTCGTGCCCGTCTCCTCCGCCCACTGGGTGACCGGCAGCACGACGTCCGCCAGCTCCGCCGTCTCGGACAGGACGACGTCGGCCACGGCGAGGAAGTCCAGCGAGCGCAGGCGCTCCTCGACGTGGGCCGCGCGCGGGGCCGACACCACCGGGTTGGAGCCCATCAGCAGCAGCGCCCGGACGTCCGAGCCGAGGGCGTCGAGGAGTTCGTACGCGCTGCGTCCGGGACCGGGCAGGCTGTCCGGGTCCACGCCCCACACCCCGGCCACGTGGGCCCGCGCCGCCGGGTCGTCCAGCTTGCGGTACCCGGGCAACTGGTCGGCCTTCTGGCCGTGTTCGCGTCCGCCCTGCCCGTTGCCCTGCCCGGTCAGACAGCCGTATCCGGACAGGGGGCGGCCCGCCCGGCCGGTGGCCAGGCACAGGTTGATCCAGGCGCCCACCGTGTCCGTGCCCTGGGACTGCTGCTCCGGCCCGCGCGCGGTGAGCACCATCGCCGCCTCCGGCTCGCAGAACATCCGTACCGCCTCGCGCAGTTGCGGCACCGGGACCCCGGTGATCCGCTCCACGTACTCGGGCCAGTGCGCCATCGCCGCGGCCCGGGCCTCCTCCCAGCCGGTGGTCCGCTCCCGGATGTACTCCTCGTCCGTCCGCCCCTCGGCCACCACCAGGTGCAGCAGGCCCAGGGCGAGCGCGAGATCCGTGCCCGGGCGGGGCGCGAGGTGCAGGTCGGCCTGCTCGGCGGTCCTGGTGCGGCGCGGGTCGACGACGATCAGCGTGCCGCCGTTCTCCCGCAGCTCGGTGAAGAACCGCAGCGACGGCGGCATGGTCTCGGCCGGGTTGGACCCGACGAGGATCACGCACCCGGTCCTCGGCACGTCCTCCAGCGGGAACGGCAGCCCCCGGTCCAGACCGAACGCCTTGGTGCCGGCCGCGGCGGCCGACGACATGCAGAACCGGCCGTTGTAGTCGATCTGCGAGGTACCCAGCACCACCCGCGCGAACTTGCCGAGCGTGTACGCCTTCTCGTTGGTCAGCCCGCCCCCGCCGAACACCCCCAGCGCGTCCGCGCCGTACCGCTCCCGCGTCGCGGAGAGCCGCTCGGCGATCCGGTCCAGCGCCTCGGTCCAGCTCGCCTCCACCAGCCGGCCACCGTCCCGCACCAGCGGCGTGGTCAGCCGCACCGCCGGGGACAGCACCTGCGCCGCCGTACGCCCCTTGCCGCACAGCGCTCCCCGGTTGACGGGGAAGTCCGGACGCTCGGTGACCTCGACGCCCCCCTGGGGCAGGGGCGTGATGTTCATCCCGCACTGCAAGGCGCAGTACGGGCAGTGGGTGGGCGTCGAGGTGTTCTCCATACCGTCCAGCGTGCGTCCGGCGTGTTACGGCCCCGTGCCGCATCCGGTTACACCCCCGGCACGGCGACCTCCCCGCCGGACCGGCGACGGCGTGAGGTCCCGGGGCGGCCGCGGGAGGCCACGCCCGTGGAGGGGTCCGGAAGAGCGCCCCGGACAGCCTCGCAGCGCCGAGTCGCTCAGGACCAGGGCGCCGACCTGCGCCCCGTACAGATCGGGCGCCTCCTCGAAGTGGCAGGAACGCAACCGGACGGGGTGGCCGACCGTGCCGTACTTGAGGTCCAGCCGACCGGTGATCCGCGCGCCCGTCACCTTCAGGCCGGCGATCCGCCCCTCCCGCACCGGCCCGTCCAGCAGCAGCTCCCGCAGCACCTCCGCCCGCAGGGTGCGCTCCGGTCCCCACGAGCCGCCCTGCTCGGGATCCTCGTCGCGGTCCTGGCGGAAGTCGACCCCCTCGCCGAGCGGGAACGCATCCCGCACGCGGCGCTCGGCGGGCGTCAGCTCGGCGATCTCCATGCTCAGCCCCTCGTCCCCGCCAGTGCCCTGGCGACCCCCTGCTCCTTCGGCCCGAGGAACCGCGGGTCCGGCCGGAACACCGCGTCCAGTGCCGCCTTGCCCGCCGCGAACACCTCGCGCGTCCCGCCGTAGTACCAGGTCACATCGTGTTTCGCATCGACGCCGACGCCGTACGAGTCCACCCCCGCCGCCTCGCACAGCGCCACCGCCCGCCGGATGTGGAAGCCCTGGCTGATCAGCACCGCCCGGTCCACCCCGAAGATCTTCCTGGCCCGGACACAGGAGTCCCAGGTGTCGAACCCGGCGTAGTCGCTGACGATCCGCGCGTCCGGCACCCCGTGCCGCGTGAGGTACGCCCGCATGGCGTCGGGCTCGTCGTAGTCCTCCCGGCTGTTGTCCCCGGTGACCAGCACCACCTTGATCCGCCCCGCCCGGTACAGCTTCGCCGCCGCGTCCAGCCGGTGCGCGAGGTACGGCGACGGCTCGCCCTGCCACAGCCCGGCCCCGAACACCACCGCGACATCGGTGCGCGGCACGTCCGCCGTCGTCCGCAGGCGGTCCGCCGTGGACACGTACAGCCAGGTCACCGGCAGCAGCGCCAGCACGCACCCGGCCATCACCGCCTGCGCCAGCCGCCGCTGCCCGGTCCGCGTGCGCGGCCATCGCGGTCGACGGATCCTCATACCGCACCCCCCGTGATCGCTCCCGACCGAGGAGGACGCCGCCGGTGCCGTTCCGGTTCACCTCACACCGCGCGTCCGTACGAGGTGAACCCGCGGAAAATACCCGTGACGGCCGCGCAACGGGCGCGCAACGTCCTCCGGTCAGGATCGTTGCATGACGGCGTCGATCCCCCTCAGCAGCGGCAGCAGGCTCGTCCCCGCGCTCGGCCGCCGCCACCCGGCCCCGCCCGCCCTGGTGCTGGTCGCCCACGGCAGCCGCGACCCCCGGGCGCTCGGCACCGTACGCGCCCTCATGGCCCGGGTCCGCGAGCAGCGCCCCGGCCTGCCCGTCCACCTGGGCCACATCGAGCTGAACGAGCCGCTGCTCACCGACACCCTCGCGGTCCCGGGCACGTCCGACGCGGTCCTCGTGCCGCTCCTGCTGAGCCGCGGCTACCACGTCAAGCAGGACATCCCCGAGATGGCCGCCGCCGCACCCGCCCGCACCCGCCTGGCCGCACCGCTCGGGCCGCACCCGCTGCTCGTGGAGACCCTGCACGCCCGCCTACTGGAGGCCGGCTGGCCCACCGCCATGGACGGCACCGAGCGCCGCGCGACGGCGGTCGTCCTCGCCGCAGCCGGCTCCCGCGACCCCGACTCGGCCACGGACACCCGCCGCACCGCCCGCCTCCTCGCCGCCCGCCTGGGCGTCCCGGTCGTCCCCGCGTACGCCTCGGCGGCGACTCCGACCGTCCCGGCCGCGCTGCGCGCCCTGGCGGCCAGGGGCCGCCACAGAGTGGCGGTGGCGTCCTGTTTCACAGCTCCCGGCCGCTTCGCGACCCAGTGCGCGCAAGCAGCGCCGTGGATCGCTTCGGCACCCCTGGGCGCCCACGAGGCGATGGCCCGTCTGGTCCTGCACCGCTACGACCAGAGCCTGGCGGAAGGGTCCACGGCAGCCGCCTGAAGGGCGCGGGGCCGTGTCGACGAGCGGCTGCCGCGCGGGCGCGACAAGCCACGGTGCACCCGCACCTGCCGGCACAACGGAACCCGGCAGACGATTGGGCTTACTGTCGTCCCATGGAAGGCACCGCGGAAGGCACCGCACTTTTCACGGCTTACGACGCCACGTCGGTCGACCGCTGGGTCCACGAACCCGACAAACGCCCGGGCCGCACCGCCTTCCAGCGCGACCGCGCCCGCATCCTCCACTCCGCCGCGCTCAGGCGCCTGGCCGGCAAGACGCAGGTGGTGACCCCGGGCACCCGGAGCCAGGCCTGGGACGCCAGCCCCCGGACACGGCTCACCCACTCCCTCGAATGCGCCCAGGTCGGCCGGGAGCTGGGTGCCGCCCTCGGCTGTGACCCCGACCTGGTCGAGGCGGCCTGCCTCGCCCACGACCTGGGCCATCCCCCCTTCGGCCACAACGGCGAAACCGCGCTGAACGAGTTCGCCGACGACTGCGGCGGCTTCGAGGGCAACGCCCAGTCCCTCAGGCTCCTCACCCGGATCGAGCCCAAACGGTTCACCGAGGACCGCTCCGTCGGCCTGAACCTCACCCGCGCCACCCTCGACGCCGCCACCAAGTACCCCTGGCCGCGCGGCGGGCACCCCACCGACCCGGCCTCACGGAAGTTCGGCGTGTACGAGGACGACCGCCCGGTGTTCGACTGGGTCCGCGCCCACGCCCCCGGCACCCGCACCTGCTTCGAGGCGCAGGTCATGGACTGGTCCGACGACGTCGCCTACTCGGTGCACGACGTCGAGGACGGCCTGCACGCCGGTCACATCGACCCCAACTGCCTGCACGCCGAGCCGGAACGGCAGGCGGTGTTCCGCGTCGCCGTCGGCCGCTACGTCCCCGCGGACACCGACCCGGCCGAACTCGCCGCCGCCCTGGACCGCCTCCAGGAGGAGGAGTGGTGGCCGCACGGCTACGACGGCACCGCGGCCGCCCAGGCCCGGCTGAAGGACGCCACCAGCCAGCTCATCGGCCGGTTCTGCCTGGCCGCCGAGGGCGCCACGCGCGCCGCGTGGGGCACCGGCCGGCTCACCCGCTACGGCGCCGAGCTCGTCGTACCCCGCGAGGCGCGCATGGAGTGCGCGGTGCTCAAGGCCGTCGCGGACCGGTACGTGATGCAGCGCGCCGAGCAGGAACGGTTGCGCGCCGACCAGCGGGTGATCGTCGCGGAGCTGGCCGAGGCGCTGACCGCCCGCGCGCCCGACGGCCTGGACCCCCAGTTCCGTGCGCTGTTCGACGCGGCGGACGACGACCGGGCACGCAAGCGGGTGATCGTCGACCAGGTCGCCTCCCTGACCGACACCTCCGCGCTCTCCCTGCACGCGAGACTGACGGGGCATATGTGAGAGGAACATGACCCTCCGTGGCCTGATCGGGTCACACCCTCTTCCCGCATCACGCTGCGTGCGGGACGCTCGCATGTGGCGGCATCCTCAAGAGGAGGCATCAAGTGGTCGACGCGGATCAGACATTCGTCATCGTCGGAGGCGGTCTCGCCGGTGCGAAGGCGGCCGAGACGCTCCGCGCGGAGGGCTTCAGCGGCCGGGTGATACTGATCTGCGACGAACGCGACCACCCGTACGAGCGCCCGCCGCTGTCCAAGGGCTACCTGCTCGGCAAGGAGGAGCGCGACAGCGTCTTCGTGCACGAGCCCGCCTGGTACGCGCGCAACGACATCGAGCTGCACCTCGGCCAGACGGTGGACCGCATCGACCGCACGGCGAAGACGGTCCGCTTCGGTGACGACGGCACCCTCGTCCGCTACGACAAGCTGCTCCTGGTCACCGGCGCCGAGCCGCGCCGCCTGGACATCCCCGGCACCGACCTGGCGGGCGTCCACCACCTGCGCCGCCTCGCGCACGCCGAGCGCCTCAAGGGTGTCCTGCACCACCTCGGCCAGGAGAACGGGCACCTGGTGATCGCGGGCGCCGGCTGGATCGGCCTGGAGGTCGCGGCGGCGGCCCGCGAGTACGGCGCCGAGGTCACGGTGATCGAACCGGCGCCGACCCCGCTGCACGGTGTGCTCGGCCCCGAGCTGGGCAACGTCTTCGCCGAGCTGCACCGCGAGCACGGCGTCCGCTTCCACTTCGGGGTGCGGCTCACCGAGATCGTCGGCCAGGACGGCATGGTCCTGGCCGCCCGCACGGACGACGGCGAGGAGTACCCGGCGCACGACGTCCTCGCGGCGATCGGCGCGGCCCCGCGGACCGCCCTCGCGGAGGCGGCGGGCCTGGAGATCGCCGACCGGGCGCACGGCGGCGGCATCGTCGTCGACGAACGGCTGCGCACCTCCGACCCCGACATCCACGCGGCCGGCGACGTGGCGTCCTTCCCGATCGGCCTGTTCGACGCCCGGCTGCGGGTGGAGCACTGGGCGAACGCCCTGAACGGCGGCCCGGCCGCGGCGCGCGCGATGCTCGGCCGGGAGGTCGTCTACGACCGCGTGCCGTACTTCTTCACCGACCAGTACGACCTGGGCATGGAGTACAGCGGCTGGGCGCCGCCGGGGTCGTACGACGAGGTGGTGATCCGCGGGGACGCCGGGAAGCGGGAGTTCATCGCGTTCTGGGTGCGGGAGGGGCGCGTGCTGGCCGGGATGAACGTGAACGTGTGGGATGTCACAGAGCAGATCCAGAACCTCATCCGTTCCCGGGCCCGGGTGAACATCGAGGCACTCTCGGACCCGCACGTACCCCTCGCCGGCCTCGCCTCGTGACCTCCGCGAGCACCGGGACTGTCACCGCACCCCCGTAGAATTCACGCGTGGCAGGACGGATCAACGACGAGGACGTGAAGGCGGTACGGGACGCGGTCCCGATCGACGCCGTGGTCTCCGAGTACCTCCAGCTGCGCAACGCGGGCGGCGGCAACCTCAAGGGGCTGTGCCCGTTCCACGACGAGAAGTCGCCGTCCTTCCAGGTCAGCCCGAGCAAGGGGCTCTTCCACTGCTTCGGCTGCCAGGAGGGCGGCGACACCATCACCTTCGTGATGAAGGTGGACCACCTCTCCTTCTCGGAGGCGGTCGAGCGGCTGGCCGCACAGGCCGGCATCACGCTGCGGTACGAGGAGGGCGGGTACAACCCGGCCCACCAGCGCGGCGAACGCATCCGCCTGGTCGAGGCCCACAAGATCGCCGCGCAGTGGTACGCCGAGCAGCTCGCCACCAGCCCCGAGGCCGAGACCGGCCGGATCTTCCTCGCCGAGCGCGGCTTCGACCAGGCCGCCGCCGTCCACTTCGGCGTCGGCTACAGCCCCCAGGGCTGGGACCACCTCACCCGCTACCTGCGCGGCAAGGGCTTCACCGACAAGGAGCTGATCCTCTCCGGCCTGTCCCAGGAGGGCAGGCGCGGGCCCATCGACCGCTTCCGGGGCCGCCTGATGTGGCCCATCCGGGACATCGGCGGCGAGGTCGTCGGCTTCGGCGCCCGCAAGCTGTACGAGGCGGACAACGGCCCGAAGTACCTCAACACGCCCGACACGGGGATCTACAAGAAGAGCCAGGTGCTGTACGGCATCGACCTGGCGAAGAAGGAGATCGCCAAGACCAGCCGCGCGGTGGTGGTCGAGGGCTACACGGACGTCATGGCATGCCACCTCGCCGGAGTGACCACCGCGATCGCGACCTGCGGTACGGCGTTCGGCGGCGACCACATCAAGATCCTCCGCCGGCTCCTCATGGACAACGGCTCGGCCCGCGTGATCTTCACCTTCGACGGTGACGCGGCCGGGCAGAAGGCCGCCCTGCGCGCTTTCGAGGACGACCAGAAGTTCGCCGCCGAGACCTACATCGCGATCGCGCCCGACGGCATGGACCCCTGCGACCTGCGGCTCGCCAAGGGCGACGAGGCGGTCGCCGACCTGGTCGAACCCCGCACCCCGCTCTTCGAGTTCGCGCTCCGCCAGATCGTCGGCCGCTACGACCTCGACACCCCGGCCGGCCGGGCCGCCGCCCTGGACGAGGCCGCCCCGATCGTCGCCAAGATCAAGAACAGCGGCGCCCAGCACGAGGTGGCCGTCGAACTGGCCGGCATGCTCGGCATCCTCGACACCCAGTTCGTGGTCCGCCGGGTCGCCCAGCTGGCCCGCTGGAACCGCGAAGGCAAGGGTGCGCAGCAGCAGGGCCGCTCCCGGCCGGCCGAGCAGCAGTGGACGGAGGCGCCGCGCCCCCCCGCCGGCTCCGGCCCCGCGCTGACCCTGCGCAACCCTGTCTTCGCCGCCGAACGCGAACTGCTCAAACTCGCCCTCCAGCGCCCCGAACTGGTCTCCCCGGCCTTCGACGCCTACGGCGTGGACGAGTTCACGGCCCCGCCCTACGCCGCCGTGCGCCGGGCCGTCGCGGAGGCGGGCGGCGCCGAGTACGGCGTCCAGGACCCGCAGGAGTACCTGGTCCGCGTCCGCGAGGCCGCGCCCGACGACACGGTCCGCGCGATGGTCACCGAGCTGGCCGTCGAGCCGATCCTGCGCCGCACGGTGGACGAGACGTACGCCGGCACGGTCCTCGTCCAGATCCGCCGCCGCGCCGTCGAGCGCCGCATCCGAGACATCCAGTCCCAGATGACCCGCCTGTCCACCACCGGCGACCCGGCGCAACTGGCCGCCGTACAGAACGAGCTGTGGGTCCTCCAGCAGTACGACCAGGCACTGCGCGAGCGGGGCGCGGAGGCGCTGTAGCGGGGGCTGGTTCTCCTCGCGGGGCTGCTCGGGCGGGGTGATGCCGAGGTGGTCGGTGATGGCTCCGACCTGCGAGGTGAGCGACCCGAGCTGCTCCATCATCGCCACCTGACCGGAGACCAGGGCACCGAGCAGCTCGCCGTGCTCATGCAGGGTCTTGGTGTGCGCTTCCAGCACCTTGCCGTGGGACCGATGGCCCGCAGTTGCCAATCGCATAGTCCAACGAGACGAGTAACCGACCGGTGACGGAACGGACGCAAAAAGTCACGGCACGACCCTCGTGGCGGGGTTGTGTCGTACTCCACACTGGGGGCGGTGCCCGAGCCTCGGAGCGCACGCTGCCGCACACCTTCAGCAGCGATCATCCTGGAGGTCGCCCCCGTGCAGACCCAGACCCTCACCCAGACCGTCAGCAGCACCAGCGCCACCAGCGCCACCAGCGCCACCCCCACCACCGCGGACGAGCCGGACGCGGAGACGGACGTTCTCGCGGCCGTGCCCCCGCAGAGCCGTGCCGCCCTGCATCCCGAGGCGGAGCCGCCCGCCGACGCGCTCGTGGACGAACCCGAGGAACCCGTCGAGGTGCCGGTCGCCGCCCGGGCCGAGTCCGGCGGCCCCTCCGCCGACCTGTTCCGCCAGTACCTGCGCGAGATCGGCCGTATCCCCCTGCTCACCGCCGCCGAGGAGGTGGAACTCGCCCGCCGGGTGGAGGCCGGCCTGTTCGCGGAGGAGAAGCTGGGCAGCACCCCCGACCTGGACAGCGAGCTGGCGCTCGACCTGGACCGGCTCGTCGTCATGGGCCGGGTCGCCAAGCGCCGGCTGATCGAGGCCAACCTGCGGCTCGTCGTCTCCGTCGCCAAGAGGTACGTCGGCCGCGGGCTGACCATGCTCGACCTCGTCCAGGAGGGCAACCTCGGGCTGATCCGGGCCGTGGAGAAGTTCGACTACGCGCGCGGCTACAAGTTCTCCACCTACGCCACCTGGTGGATCCGGCAGGCCATGAGCCGGGCGCTGGCCGACCAGGCCCGCACCATCCGCGTCCCCGTCCACGTCGTGGAGCTGATCAACCGGGTCGTCCGCGTCCAGCGCCGGATGCTCCAGGAGCGCGGCTACGAGCCGACCGTCGAGGAGGTCGGCGCCCACCTGGACCTGCCGCCCGAGCGGGTCGGCGAGGTGCTGCGCCTCGCCCAGGAACCGGTGTCGCTGCACGCCCCGGTCGGCGAGGAGGACGACGTCGCCCTCGGCGACCTCATCGAGGACGGCGACGCCGCGAGCCCCGTCGAATCCGCCGCCTTCCTGCTGCTGCGCGAGCACCTCGACGCGGTGCTGTCCACGCTGGGCGAGCGCGAGCGGAAGGTCGTCCAGCTCCGGTACGGCCTGGTCGACGGCCGCCCGCGCACCCTGGAGGAGATCGGCCGCATCTTCGGCGTGACCCGCGAGCGGATACGGCAGATCGAGTCCAAGACCCTCAACAAGCTCCGCGACCACGCGTACGCGGACCAGCTGAGGGGCTACCTGGACTGAGGGGCCGCCACCACGCGGCGGCGGCCCCCGGCAGCACCTAGTCCACCTCGGCCACGGCCTGCGCGAACTGCGCCTTGTACAGCCGGGCGTAGGCGCCGTCCGCCGCCAACAGCTCGGCGTGCGCGCCCTGTTCCACGATGGAGCCGTTCTCCATCACGAGGATCGTGTCGGCGTCCCGGATGGTCGACAGCCGGTGCGCGATCACGAACGACGTACGCCCCGCCGCCAGTTTGGCCATCGCCTTCTGGATCAGCACCTCGGTGCGGGTGTCGACGGAGCTGGTCGCCTCGTCCAGCACCAGGATCACCGGGTCGGACAGGAACGCCCGCGCGATGGTGATGAGCTGCTTCTCACCGGCGCTGACGCCCGTGCCCTCGTCGTCGATCACGGTGTCGTACCCGTCGGGCAGCGTACGGATGAAGCGGTCCGCGTGCGCCGCCCGCGCCGCCTCCTCGATCTCACCCCGCGTGACCTCGCGCGAGGCGCCGTACGCGATGTTCTCCGCGATGGTGCCGCCGAACAGCCAGGTGTCCTGGAGCACCATGCCGATCCCCGAGCGGAGTTCGTCCCGGGTCATCCTCCGGATGTCGACCCCGTCGAGGGTGATCCGGCCGCCCGACACGTCGTAGAACCGCATCAGCAGGTTGACCAGCGTGGTCTTGCCCGCTCCGGTCGGGCCGACGATCGCCACCGTGTGCCCCGGCTCCACCGTGAGCGACAGGTCCTCGATCAGCGGCTTCTCCGGGTCGTACCGGAACGACACGTGCTCCAGCCGGACCCGCCCGCGCAGCTCCTCGGGCCGCTCGCCCGGCACCGGATCCGCCTCCTGCTCCTCCGCGTCCAGGAGTTCGAAGATCCGCTCGGCCGAGGCGACACCGGACTGCACCAGGTTCGCCATCGAAGCGACCTGCGTCAGCGGCATCGAGAACTGCCGCGAGTACTGGATGAAGGCCTGCACGTCACCGATGGACAGGGCACCGGACGCGACCCGCAGACCGCCGACGACCGCCACCAGGACATAGTTCAGGTTCGACACGAACATCATCAGCGGCTGCATGACACCGCTGTTGAACTGCGCCCTGAACCCGGCCTCGTACAGCGCCTCGTTCTGCTCGGCGAACTGCTGCGCCGACTCCTCCTGCCGCCCGAACACCTTCACCAGGGTGTGCCCGGTGTACATCTCCTCGATGTGCGCGTTCAGCTTTCCGGTGGAGCGCCACTGCTGCACGAAGTGCGGCTGCGACCGCTTGCCGACCCGGGTGGCCACCACGAACGACAGGGGCACGGTCACCAGCGCGACCAGCGCCAGCAGCCAGGACACCCAGAACATCATCGCCAGCACGCCGATGATGGTCAGCACCGAGTTGATCAGCTGGCCCATCGACTGCTGGAGCGTCTGCCCGATGTTGTCGATGTCGTTCGTCGCCCGGGACAGCACCTCACCGCGCTGGCGCTTGTCGAAGTACGACAGCGGCAGCCGGGACAGCTTCGTCTGCACGTCCTCCCGCAGCCGGTACATCGTGCGGTTCACGGCCCGGTTCACCAGCCGGGTCGCGATCGCCATCAGCAGACCGGCGACCAGGAAGGTGCCGAGCGCGAGCAGCAGGACGCTGCCGACGGCATCGAAGTCGATGCCCTTGCCGGGCGTGAAGTCGGTGCCCCCCAGCATGTCCGCGACCCGGCCCTGGCCGCGCTCGCGCATGGAGTCGAGCACCTGCTGCTTCGTGGCGCCGTCCGGCATCTGCCGGCCGATGATGCCGGCGAACACCAGGTCGGTGGCCCGGCCGAGGATCTTCGGGCCGACCACGTTGAGGCCCACGCTGACGACCACGCAGAGCAGCAGGCCGTAGATCGTGAGCCGTTCCGGTCGGAACTGGGCGACGAGCCGTTTGCCCGACCCCTTGAAGTCCATCGAGCGCTGGTCGGGGCCGCCCCCGGCCATCATGCGTCCCATGGGCCCGGCCATCAGGCGGCCTCCGCTTCCGTCAGCTGGGAGAGCACGATCTCCCGGTAGGTCTCGTTGGATGCCATCAGCTCGGCGTGCCGGCCGGTGCCGACCACCCGGCCCTCGTCCAGCACGATGATCCGGTCCGCGTCCCGGATGGTCGCCACCCGCTGGGCGACGATGACGACGGTCGCCTCGGCGGTCTCCCGGGCGAGCGCGGCACGCAGGGCCGCGTCGGTGGCGTAGTCGAGCGCGGAGAAGGAGTCGTCGAAGAGGTAGATCTCCGGGCGCTGCACCAGGGTGCGGGCGATGGCGAGCCGCTGCCGCTGACCACCGGAGACATTGGTGCCGCCCTGTGCGATCGGCGCGTCCAGGCCGCCCTCCAGCCTGCTCACGAAGTCCTTGGCCTGCGCCACCTCCAGCGCGTGCCACAGCTCCTCGTCGGTGGCGTCCGGGTTGCCGTAACGCAGGTTGGTGGCGACGGTGCCGGCGAACAGGTACGGCTTCTGCGGCACCAGGCCCACCGTGCCGGCGAGCAGCTCCGGGTCGACCTCGCGCACGTCCACGCCGTCGACCAGGACCTCGCCCTCGGTGGCGTCGAACAGCCGGGGGACGAGTCCGAGCAGGGTCGACTTGCCGCTGCCGGTGGAGCCGATCACGGCCGTGGTCTCGCCCGGCCGGGCCACCAGGTCGATGGACTTCAGCACCGGCTCCTCGGCACCCGGGTAGCGGAAGCCCGCGCCCCGGATCTCCAGGTGGCCGTGCGCGCGCAGCTCGGTGACGGGGGCCACCGGCGGTACGACGCTGGAATCGGTGTCCAGGACCTCCTGGATGCGCTCGGCACACACCTCCGCGCGCGGCACCATCATGAACATGAAGGTGGCCATCATCACGGACATGACGATCTGCATCAGGTAGGCCAGGAACGCGGTGAGGTCGCCGATGGCCATCTGTCCGCTGTCGATCCGGTGGGCGCCGAACCACACCACCGCGATGGACGACAGGTTCACCACCGTCATGACGATCGGGAACATCAGGGCGAGCATGCGGCCGGTGGCCAGCTGCATCTCGGTCAGCTCGGCGTTGGCCCTCCCGAACCGGCCCTGCTCGTACTCGTCCCGGACGAAGGCGCGGATCACCCGGTTGCCGGTGATCTGCTCGCGCAGCACCCGGTTGACCGTGTCCAGCCGCACCTGCATCGACCGGAACAGCGGCCGCAGCCGGCGCACGATCAGCGTCACGGAGATGCCGAGCACCGGCACGACCGCGATCAGCACCGCCGACAGCGGAACGTCCAGACCGAGCGCCAGCACGATCCCGCCGACGCACATGATGGGCGCCGACGCCATCAGGGTGAACGTCATCAGGGCCAGCATCTGGACCTGCTGTACGTCGTTCGTCGTACGGGTGATGAGGGAGGGCGCCCCGAAGTGGCCCACCTCCCGCGCGGAGAAGGACTGGACCCGGTCGAAGACGGCCCCGCGCACGTCCCGGCCGAGCGCGGAGGCGGTCCGGGCGCCGTAGTACACGGCACCGATGTTGCACACGACCTGTGCCAGCGAGATGCCGATCATCAGGGCGCCGAAGGTCAGGATGTAACCCGTGTCACCCTTCACGACACCGTTGTCGATGATGTCGGCGTTCAGAGTGGGCAGATAGAGGGTGGCGCAGGTCTGCAGGAACTGCAGCGCCACCAGAAGAACGATGGGTTTCTTGTAGGGCCTGAGATAGGTCCGCAGAAGTCGTATGAGCACGCTACGTCTCTCGGAGTCGACGACAGGGGCTGGTCGGTTGCCCTTGGCCCCTATCGTCGGGCACTCCACCGGCGTTACCTCAACTGATTAACCTCACCGGGTTCAGACCCGGAACGCCCCCGGATGGGTCTGCTCGCGCACCGCGGTGAACTGCTGCCGCACCGCCTGTCCCACAGCCAGCTCCTCACCGGGCTCCAGCACCTGCGCCGCCGCGCCCTGCCAGGCCGGCGGGGTCCGCGGATCGAGTGTGCCCTGCGACACACCGAGCGCCCAGGCCGCCTGCCGGGCCGCACCGATCGCCGTGTAGTCCGCGGGCTGCGGTACGACGACCTGCGCGCCGAACAGCGAGGGCGCCGAGGCCTGCACGGCGTGCAGTTCGGCGGCCGGGCCCAGCAGGAAGATCCGGCGCACCTCCACGCCCCGCCCGCGCAGCACGTCCAGCGCGTCGGCGAGCCCGCACAGCATGCCCTCGAACGCGGCCCGCGCCAGGTGCTCGGGCTTCATCGACTCCCGCCGCAGGCCCGCGAGGGTCCCGGCGGTGTGCGGCAGGTTCGGCGTCCGCTCACCCTCCAGGTAGGGGAGCAGGACGAGTCCGTGGGCGCCCGGCGTGGACTTCATCGCCAGATCGGACAGGCTCTCCAGGTCCGGCAGCCCGAGCAGTTCGGCGGTGCCGCGCAGGGCGCGTACGGCGTTCAGGGTGGTGACGACCGGCAGGTGCATGCCGGTGGCGTCGGCGAGGGAGGTGATCATCCCGGCCTGGTCGGCGAGCGCCTCCGGGTGCACGGCCATCACGGACCCGGACGCCCCGAGGGACACCACCGCGTCCCCGAGCCCGATCCCGAGCCCGAACGCGGCGGCCATGGTCTCCCCGGTGCCGGCGGAGATCAGCAGGCCCTCCGGGGTCGTACCGGCCGCGTCGGACGGGCCGATCACCTCCGGCAGTATCGCCTGGTGGCCGAGCGCCAGCTCGACCAGGTCGGGCCGGTAGGCGCCGGTGGCCGCCGACCAGTACCCGGTGCCGGAGGCCCCGCCGCGGTCGGTGGTCCTGCGCACCGGGCGGCCGAGCAGCTGCCAGACCAGCCAGTCGTGGGCCTGGAGCAGGACGGCCGTGCGCAGCGCGTTCTCCGGCTCGTTCTTCGCCAGCCAGCGCAGCTTGGTGACCGGCTGCGCCGCCTGCGGGACGCAGCCGACCGCCTGCGCCCAGGCCTCCTTGCCACCGAGGGCGTCGACGAGATCGGCCGCCGCGACCTGGGCGCGCTTGTCGCCGCCGACCAGGGCGGGGCGCACGGTGTTGCCCTGGGCGTCCAGCGGGACCAGCGCGTTCTGCTGCGCCGACACCCCGATGGCCTGCACGCCCTCCAGCAGGCCCCCGCCGGCGGCCTCCCCGAGGGAGAGCAGCCAGGCCTGGGGGTCGACATCGCTCGGGCGCCCCTCCACCGGGTGCGGGGCATACCCCTGCCGTATGACGGCACCGGTGTCTGCGTCACAGACCACGATGCGCGTGAACTCCGGTGAGCTGTCCAAGCCGGCGACTATCCCCATGCTTAGGAATTTTGCCGTATCGGCGGGGGTGACCGTGTGCGCCGGGCGCGGGTGCGTGACCCTTACGTGTTGCTCGTGCCCCAGTCGTCCTCGCCCGTGCCGTTGACATTGCGTTCCCGCAGGGAGCGGACCCGCTGGGCGACGGACTCCGGCACGCGGTCGCCGACCTTGTCGCTGACCGTGTGGAAGGCCTTGCCCGCGTAGGTGCGGCCCTGCTGGGCGGCGGTCTCGGCGGTGTTGCGGACCGCGGGGTTCTGCGCGATCTGCCGGGCCGACTTCTTCAGCTGCTCGTAGCGCTCGCGTCCGGCCCTCGTGCCGAGTACGTAACCGAGGGCCAGTCCGGCGAGGAACGTGAGCCGGTATCGCATGGCTGCCACCCTTCCCGTGTGTAGGTCTCTGGTGCGGCGCTGGCGCCGAGGGATACCGATTGGCGGAGCACCCCCCTGCTTGCGCTAATGTATGTGTCGCAGCGAGCGCGCGCCCCCTGGCGAATACCCAGGTAGGTACGTTCGATGCAACGAGGCGATCCTCCGTAGCTCAATTGGCAGAGCAGCCGGCTGTTAACCGGCAGGTTACTGGTTCGAGTCCAGTCGGGGGAGCTTCGGTCCTCCGTAGCTCAATTGGCAGAGCAGCCGGCTGTTAACCGGCAGGTTACTGGTTCGAGTCCAGTCGGGGGAGCGCTGAACGAGGACCCCTCAGGGGTCCTTTTTCATGTCCGCGGGAACCGCCGCGCCCGCGGTGCTGTCCTCAAGGTCATCAGCAGTGCAGAAGCCGACCATCCGAGGCAGGAGATCGTATGAGCGGCTATGCTGCGGCAGACGGCGCGCACACTTGTACGCGACACGCCGCTATGGGGCGGTAGCTCAGCCGGTTAGAGCAGCGGACTCATAATCCGTCGGCCGTGGGTTCGAGTCCCACCCGCCCCACCATGCAGGCCTTCAGCCTGCGGAAACGTTTCAGCTGCGAGCAAGCGCCGGCCCCCTCTGGCTGGAGGGGGCCTTCTTGCCTCTGAAGATCGTCAGCTGGCCCGCTGCCGGCCCGAAAGGCTGACGATCAGGGCGGGAGCGGCCTCTGCCGGCGGATCGCCGACCGAGGCCTCATGGAGTCGGTTCAGACAGTGGCTCGCACGATGAGCGTGCCGATGTGGCCCGCCTTCGGAGCGTCGACGACCCGGGCCTCCGCGCTGGTGAAACCAGCGCGGAACAGGTGGCGTTCCCACACCGCAGGCTTGTGGCTGTACCGGTAGGTGAACATCGCCTTCCCGGCAAAGCCGCCCTTGTACATGCCCTGCGGCCCGTAGGCGCCCGGGATCGCCGGCGGCTGGGAGAACACGAACACGCCGCCCGGGCCCAGGCGCTGGTGCACGAGAGGGAAGAGGCGGGACGGGTCGGTGAACCAGGCGGCGCCGAAGATGGAGTACACGGCGTCGTACCGGGCTTGGTCGGCGGCGAGCCAGTCGAGGACCTCCGCCTGCTCGATCCGGACGCCGAGCGGCGCCCACCGCTCGCCGGCCAGCTGCACCATACGGGGTGACAGGTCCACGCCGGTGGCCTTCACCCCCTGCTGCGAGAGGTAGGCCAGGGCGCGGCCGGTGCCGCAGCCGATCTCCAGCACGGATTCCGGTGAGCCGAGGAGTTCCGGCCCCGGCCCGTGGCCGGCGTACTGCGTCCAGCAGAACGAGGGCTCCGCCTCCGCGTCGAACGCGCTCTTGGCGTAGGCGTCCCAGAGTTCGGTCTCGGCGGGGATGTCGTGCGGTACAGGCACTGCTGATCCTCTGGTCGTAGGTACGAGGGAGCCCCCGCCCTCCGGGTGCGTGAGGGCAGGGGCGACTGTAGTGGGCTCAGTGGCTGTCGGGGACCTTGTCGTCGCAGGGTGAGCAGTCCGCGCCTTCGATGGCCCACAACTCGGCAGCGTGGCCGAAGATTGGCGATCTGCTGGTCTCGCACTCTCCATTTGCTGGGCTGTCTCTCGACAGCGGGTTCCTAGGGTCGTTCTCGTCCCCGGGAGGTCCGGTTCCACAGGCCTCCGAACCCGCGTTCCCCAGTGTTTGGAGACACCCGATGCGTGCTCTGCCCCGTCGTGCCGTGCTGGCCGCTCCCGCTGCCGTGCTGATGTGCGCGCTGGTCGCCTGCGGCGGCTCCGACTCCGGTTCCGACGGCTCCGGTGCCGCGGACAGCAGGCAGTCGGCCCAGAGCGCCGGCGGCGCGGAGGCGGCCGGGGAGGCCGGCGGTGACACCGACGAGAAGGACGAGAAGAAGGAGCCGCCGCTGACCGGTGACATCAAGAAGAAGGCCGAGGCGGCCGCGCTGGCCGCGTACCCGGGCACGGTCGTCAAGTCCGAGGAGGACACGGAGAAGCCCGGCATGTACGCGGTGGAGGTGAAGCAGGCGGACGGCACCTCGATCGAGGTGTACATCGACAAGTCCTTCAAGGTCACCGACACCAAGAAGGAGGGCACCGAGGAGACCGGGGACGCCGGCTGACGCCCACGGCCCGAGCCGCTCGAACGAAAGAGCCCGATGCCGGCCGGCCTCGAACGCGCCTCCGGCTACCCGCCGACCGGTCAGCGGCTGCGGCCGGATGCCCCCCACCACCGGGCCCGGCGTCGGTACGCGCGCCGGTGTCGCGCCCGCGCCGACGAGCCCGGTGCCGGGCGCCGGTGAGGACCGGGGACGTGACGAGAACCACGGGCCGGGCAGGCGGGAACGCGAGGACGGCGGCGACGGCCAGGTCCCCGGTCGGCTTCGCCCGCCGTGCCGCCACCGCCCTCCGGCCGGCAACATCCCCGCACCATCCGGCCGTACGGCACCTGCTCGACCACCGTCGTCCCGTACGTCTCCCTGGTCCCAGGCGGCTTCCTGTGAACTCTCCAACTCCCCTGGCACAGCTGTGCGAGCCTGACGCCATGCGGCTGCTGCTCATCGAAGACGACGACCGAATCGCCGGCCCCCTCACCGAGGGCCTGGGGCGCTACGGGTTCACCGTGGACCACGTCCGCACCGGAGCGGCCGGCTTGGCCGACGCCGAAGCCGCGCCCGACCTGGTGCTGCTGGATCTCGGCCTGCCCGACATGGACGGTCTGGACGTCTGCCGCAGCCTGCGCGTCCGTTCCGCCGTCCCGATCATCATGATCACCGCACGGGGCGAGGAAGCCGACCGCATCGTCGGCCTCGAACTCGGCGCCGACGACTACCTCGCCAAGCCCTTCGGCGTGCGCGAGCTCATCGCCCGCATCCGCGCCGTCACCCGACGCGCCCGCCTACGCACCGGCCGGGCCCGCGCAAGCGCCCGGGGAACCCGAGCTGCGCCGGACGGGCTCCGGCGCACAGGCGCTGGGGCCGCTGGCCGTCAACCGCCGCACCCGCGAAGTCCACCTCGACGGACGGCACATCGCCCTGACCCCCCGGGAGTTCGACCTCCTCGCCTATCTTGCCGAGGATCCCGGGACGGTGTACTCGCGCCAGCAGATCATGGACACGGTGTGGGATCCGCACTTCTTCGGCCCCACCAAGACCCTGGACGCCCATGTCGCCGCGCTGCGCCGCAAACTCGGCGACCCGGGCTGGATCACCACCGCCCGCGGGGTCGGCTTCCGCCTCACCGTCCCCGGTCACCGAGCGGCCTGCGAGGGGGACGATTGACCAGGCGCTTGCTGCTGAGTTACGTCGCCTTGGCCTTGCTCGTGCTGGCCGGACTGGAGATTCCGCTCGGCTACATCTACGCCCGCGGCGAGACCGCCCGCGCCTCCCAGAACATAGAGCGCGACGCCGCCATGCTCGCCGAGATCACCGAGGAGGACATCGAGAAGGGCCAGCTCGACGAACTGCCCGAGGTGGTCCGCGACTACGCCGAGCGCACCGGCGGCCGGGTCGTCGTCACCGACAAGCAGGGCATCGTCCTGGCCGACTCCGACTCCGACTCCGACTCCGACTCCGACTCGGCCGGCCGCGCCGGTGTCAGCCTTGCCGCACAGCCGGACATCGCCCGCGCCCTGCGCAATCAGCCCACCGTCACCACCACGACCGACAGCGACGGCGCGGACGTCCTCGTGGCCACCATGCCCGGTTCCTCGGGCACCACGGTCCGCGGCGCCCTGCGCCTGACCTACCCGCTGGACGGGGTCTCCGTTCGCGTCTACCGCATCTGGGGTGCCCTGGCGCTCGCCGGCGCCTGCGTCCTGGCGGCCGTCGCGCTGGTCGCCTTCAGCATGGCCCGCTGGATCACCCGGCCTCTGCGCACCCTGGAAGCGGCGACCACGCAGCTGGCGGACGGTCACCTCGCCGATCCGCCCGACGTCACGACCGGGCCGCCCGAACTGCGCCGTCTGGCCGCCTCGTTCACCCGCACCGCCACCCGGCTGCAACAACTCCTCCAGGACCAGCAGGCGTTCGCCTCGGAAGCCTCCCACCAGCTGAAGACCCCGCTGACCGCGCTGCGGCTGCGCCTGGAGAACTTCGAGCCCTACCTCGACCCGCGCGCCCACGGCAGCCTGGAGGAAGCCGTCGGCGAGGTGGAACGCCTGGGCCGCATGGTGCAGGGTCTGCTCGCCCTGGCCCGTCTGGAGAACACCGCCACCACGCCCGAACCCGCCGACCTGGATGCCGCCCTCGCCGACCGGGTCGCCATGTGGGAGCCGCTGGCCGCCGAACAGCACGTCGCCATCGACATCACCGGCCCGCCCGCCGGCCGGGTCTGGGCGATCCCCGGGGCGCTGGAGCAGATCGTCGACAACCTCCTCGCCAACGCCCTGCGTGTCTCCCCGCCCGGCAGCAGCATCACCCTCCACCGCATTCCGGGCGGCGAACTGCACATCGTCGACCAGGGGCCCGGGATGAGCGAGGCCGACCGCGCCCGCGCCTTCGACCGCTTCTGGCGTGCCTCCGACTCCCACCACGACGGCACCGGCCTCGGTCTGCCCATCGTCCGTCACCTCGTCGATGCCTCCGGCGGCGCCATCACCCTGCACCCGGCGCCGGGCACCGGCCTGGACGTCACCGTACGGCTGCGCCCGGTGACCCGCCGGCGGTCGCACGGCGGCCGGGGACCCCGCTCCACGTCGGCATCGGCAGGAGCGCGATGAGCGAACCGCGCGAAAGGTGAGACCGGAGTCGGGTCGCGTGCGGGCCTGGTGCCCGCTCACTGCGGGTGCGGGTGTGCCGGGCGCGGCGGTGACCGGCAGGCCGGCGGGATCCTGCGCCGCAGCGGCAGGTGACGAGCCCCGCGGCGGTCGTGTCGTCCTCCTCGGCCGGCGTGCGGCCGAGGAGGGTACGGGCGAGGGCGGAGGTGTCGTCAGGAGGCGTCGTCCACCGGGCAGTCGAAGCGTCCGCCGGGACCCCACCGGGTGACGGATCGCGCGCCGTCGGCGAGCATGCCGCAGGTCAGATCCGTGACCCGGGTGCCCTCGGCGGTGATCTCGCGGATGTGGATCTCCTTGTTCGGGGGGTAGTTGTGGCCGCCGTCGAGTGTGATGACCCCGGATTCCCCGACGTACTCGCGGACGCCGGGATCCTGCAGGTAGGTGACGAGCGCGCTGGGCGAGAAGGAGCGGTCCGTGGTGAAGATGGCGTCCATGGCCACGGCGAGGATGTTGACGGCGTCGTAACCGGCCCCGGCGTCGTTCTCGGCGGACAGCCCGAACGCCGCACGGAAGGACTTGGTGAACGGCCCGTCGGGGTCCGGCAGGCTCGACTGGTGGTAGAAGAGCGCCAGCGCGCCGTACTGCTGCGCCATCGTCTTCGGATGCAGGACCAGGTCCGGGGCGGGGCTCTGCGCCAGCACCGCGACGCGGCCCCGGCGGGCGCGGCACTCCCGGTCGTGCTGCATGTAGGGGAACAGGTCCTCCATGACGCTGGAGCGGCCCGCGTAGAGGACGAAGCCGTTGGTGCGGTGGACCAGCTTGCAGACGGTGTCGGCGACGGCGCGCGTGCGGCGGCCGTCCTCCATCTCGCCGTACGGCACGAGGTGCACGGGACCGGTCGACCGGTAGTCGGCGTCGAAGCGGTGGGCGAGGTCGGCGCTGAAGTACTCGTCGCGGGGGTCGAAGACGACGACGGCGGCCGGACCCGAGTGGCCGGGGGACGGCTCCGCGAAGGCCCGCAGCCGGGGCGAGTGGCGGGCGAAGGCGGCCATGACCGCGGCGGTGCGCGCGTCGGGCGGGGAGAGCTGGAAGTACGACACGGGCGCGTCGCCCTCGACCATGCGCTGGCCGGAGACACCGGTCCCGAGGACGGCGATGCCCCGGGTGCCCAGTTCGATCGCGGCCTGCTGGGACTCCGGACGGCTCTGGGCGAGGCCGATGACGGCCGCGATGTGGTCCTCGTCCGCCCGCTCGTTGATCATCTGGGCGACGTCCACATCGCTTCGGTTGGTCTTGTTGAGGCCGCCGTGTGAGCCGTAGAGGAAGTACTCGCCCGCGTTGGCGACGAGCAGCCGGACGGGCACCTGGGACTTCATGTGACGGTCGTTGACCTGTCGCTGGGCGAGCAGTGCGCCGCGCAGCATCTGGAAGCCGGTGGGCACGGTGCGCTTCGACTCCGAGCCGACGCTCAGGGGTGCGAAGAAGACGACGGTGCGGTACGGCCGGTCCAGGTCCACCCGCGCGTTCTGGCGGCCGAGGGTCCGCACCAGGTCCCTGAAGTCCGGCGCGTACAGACCATGGGCGAGATCGCAGCCGTCGATGCCGTCGGTGAGGCCGACGATCTCCCCGGACGGCACCTGCCGGCAGGATGCGGTGAGGGCGGAGGGTTCGGGGAAGAAGACCGCCATCAGCTCCCGGTACAGGGCGAACCCGCCGGCGCACAGCACCGCCGCGGCGGTGACGGCGGCCACCGGACGCACCCAGTCGAGGCGGCGAGCGGGACGGGAGCGTACGGCGCGGTGCCGGGCCAGCCGTTCCGCCGCGGTGCCGTCGTCCGGGGTCCGCGGCAGGGGCAGCACGTGCACGGCGTCGGCGGCCCGGCCGGCGACCGCCGCCGCGAACAGTGCGGCCGCCGCCCGGCCGGCCCGGTGGGCGTCGGGGTCGCCGCCCTGGGCCGGCACGCTCCGGCGCGGCGGAGCGGCGGCGTAGGAGGGGAGCTGGTCGGTGGCGGCACCCAGCACCAGCAGCGGACTGGACCCGGTGTCGCGCACGACGGCGGCGTACGTGTCGAGGAACTTGCGGCAGGCCGATCCCTCGCCGCCCACGGTGGGCAGGAGCAGTACGAAGGCCCATCCGCGTCGTGGGCGCAGGCGGCTCCACACCCGGGGCCTGGCTGCCCTGGCCAGGTCACGGATCAGCGCGGTCAGGAGGACCTGGCGGACCACCGCCTCGTCGCGGGCGGCCAGGGAGGCCGCCTCCGGGTGCGGGGTCCGCGCCGCGTCCTGGGCCAGGGTGTGCTGGTGGGCCGCACGGAGCTCCGCCGCCGCGTCGAGGAAGCTCCGGCCGGTCTGGCCCAGCATGCGGCCCATCCACGGATGCCGTCGGTCGAGGCGCATGCCGTACGCCAGGCTCCGCAGCCAGCCGGGCAGGACGGCCAGCAACTGCAGGACCGTGCCCCACTTTCCGTCCACGGCCTGGTTGAGCTGCCCGCTGCGGTCGGTCGGTTCGAACCGGCCGGCCGCCCTCTCCCGGAGCAGGTGCCGCAGGGCCCGCCGCTCCTCGTCCGCGTCCCCGGGCGGAATGTCGGCGCGCAGCACCGCCAGGCACGTGTTGAACTCGGGCAGCCGCAGGGCCCCGGCCCTCTCCGGCATGGAGGCGCTCAGCTGTCGCGCCACATCGGCCAGCAGCAGCACGTGCGGTCCGGCGGCGACGTCCTCTCGCGCGCCGCCCCGCGGCGGCCGCACGTCGTCGACCACCGCGTGCGGCGCGAGGCTGACCAGATGCCGTGTCGTCCCGTTCCCCGCGGAGGACACCAGGCGCTGCCCGTACTCCAGCACCAGTGCGGTGAGCCCCGGATCCGGCTCGGCGGCGCCCGCGGCCGTGTCGCCGTCCGGCTCGCGGGCCAGCAACAGGGCCGGCATGCGGGATGCGCGGGACCGTTTCAGACGCGGCAGGCCTGCCCGCCGGTCGGCGACGTACCGGTCGATCACCCGGACGATCTCGTCGAAACCGGCGGGCAGGACGAGCCGTTGCCCGTCCCCAGGTGGTGAATCCAGCACGCGCTGCCTCCAAGTGTCCTGTTCCGGCTGGGTCGTTGAGGAACCCTAGAAAAGGAAAGGGGCGATACGGAGGCTTTGCAGCTTTTCGACTCGTCTTGAAGCGATGTGACGACAATGTGGCCGTTGTCGGAGCCGTCCCCACGCCGTCCGGCGCGGCCGTGCGGCGGCAGGATCCGCCGCAGGCCCTGAGCCGAGTGCCGTACGGGACCTCCATACTGTCCGCATGGAACGCATCGGGGGATACCTCGTCGAGCGCCGGCTCGGCGAGGGCGGCATGGGCACGGTCTATCTCGCACGGACGCGCGGCGGACGGGCCGTCGCGCTGAAGGTGGCCAAGGCCGAACTGGCCGCCGACCCCGTCTTCCGGGAGCGGTTCCGCAGCGAGGTCGAGGCGGCCCGCGCCGTCGGCGGCTTCCACACCGCGCCGGTGGTGGACGCCGACGTCCACGGCGACCCGCTCTGGCTGGCCACCGCCTACATCCCGGGCCCGACCCTCGCGGCCCGGCTCGCCGCCGAGGGCGCCATGGACGAACCGCAGCTGCGGTCCCTGGGCGCCGCCCTCGCCGAGGCGCTGGAGTCCATCCACTCCTGCGGCCTGGTGCACCGGGACCTCAAGCCCGGCAACATCATCATGGCCGCCGACGGACCCCGCGTCCTCGACTTCGGCATCGCCCGGGCCGTGGAGTCCACCCGGCTCACGGCCACCGGCACCGCCTTCGGCACACCCGGCTTCCTCGCTCCCGAACAGGCCCTCGGCCACGACGTCACCGGCGCCGCCGACGTGTTCGCCCTCGGTGCCGTGCTGGTCGCCGCGGCCGGCGGCAGCGCCTGGGGCGAGGGCACGCCGATGGGGCTGATGTACCGCTCGGTGCACGAGCCGCCGGACGTGTCCGCCGTACCGGCCGGGCTGGCGGACCTGGTCTCGGCGTGCCTGGCGAAGGAGCCCGCGGACCGGCCGACGCCCACCGCGCTGCTGGACCGGCTGACGGAACCGGCACCGCAGCCGGCCCGGCCGGCGGCACCGCCGTACCCGCCGACCGTCACCGCGACCCCGCAGGCCTTCGCCGCACCTCCGCAGGTGTTCGCGCCGCCCCCGCAGGCCTTCGCCGCACCCCCGCAGGCGTTCGCGCCGCCCCCGCCGCCCGCGACCCCGCCGCACCTGCCCGCGCAGGCCGCCGCGCCCCCGTACCACCAGCAGCCCGTCCCGGCCGCCGCGCCACCGCACCCGCCCGCGCAGGCCGCCACCCCGGCGCCGCCCGGTTTCGGGCCGCCCGTGCCGTACGGCAGCCCGGAGGCCGTGCTCGCCGACGCGCAGTCCGGCGCGATCGTCAACGCCGACGGAGTGCTCCTCGAAGTGGCCGGTGCCAGTGCGGACTTCGCCTGGGAGGAGATCGCGCACGTCGAACGCCACTGGCGCGGCAACCGCCTCACCCTCACCGTGCGGCTGTGGGACGGCGGCGTGTACTCCTGCGAGCTGAACGCCCGCCGCAGGGCCCGGCTGAACACCTGGCTGGCCCTGCTCGACCCGGTCCTCGCCCGGTACCTGACCCGGTAGCGGAGCCGGTGGCCGCACGGGTCGTCAACCGTCGTCCGGGTCGTACGACTTGGGCCGGCCAGGCTTGAACAGGTCACCTGCTGGGCACGCACCCCCTACCGGCGTCCAGCCGGGCCGGTGTCGGCAGGAGGAGGGCGTCATGGACCGTCGGATCCGGGTACGTGTCAGCCGGCGGCCCGCCGCGCCGCGCGGGCAGGAGATCGACCGCAGGACTCCGTCCGGGCGCATCCTGCCGTACTGACCCGGCGGGCCGCGTCGGCCAGGGCCGTCCGCAGCACCTCCGGCGGGGCCGGGCCGTCGGGCGCGGCGCTCCGTGTGACCGCCGCCGCCACCCGACGCAGCTTGACGTTGGACCGCTGCGACGCCTCCCGCAGGATCTCCCACGCCTGCTCGGGACCGCACCCGTGCGCCGCCATCAGGACACCGCGGGCCTGGTCGATCACCGGACGCGAGTCCATCGCGTGGCGCAGCTGCTCGATCTCCAGGCGCAGCACGTCCAGTTGCTCGGCACGCTCCCGGGCCACCGCGGACGCCGTACGGGCGGGCCGGCCCTCGGGCAGCGCGGCGCCCAGCGGGTCCACGGGGTCGAGACCCACCAACTCCAGCACCCGGCGCGGCTGTCCCCGCCAGCCGGTGGCCCGCACCGGCACGCCGTGCCGGAGACCGTAGGCGGCCAGCGTGTCCAGGACCGCCAGCCCCGCCGTGTCCACGAAGGTCACCCCGGACACGTCCACGTCCACCCGGGCCGCGCCCGCCGGCAGGACCGCCAGCGCGCCGGTCAGGGTGTCCGTACAGCCGTCGACCAGTTCGCCGCGCGCGGTCAGGACGACCCGGTCGCCCTCCGCGCGGCCTTCGACGGCCAGGGTGTCCAGCCGCCCGGTGTGCGCTGCGTCTGCCGCTGAAATCATGTGCTTCGTCCCGCTCTGCCGCTCGTCGTCCGTCCCTCGCCTGCCCCCGGGGCCCGGGCCCACACCCGGGCCGGACGGAGTCAGGCGCATACTGGGGGTTCATGTACCCGTGCGGCTGGGAGACGACGTGAGCGGACCCGAGCCGGCGCGACCCCTGCCGGTCGCCGCCGAGCCGATGCCCGCGACGCCACGGCTCGACGTGCGCCCGCTGGCCGGGCGGACCGGATTCCGGGCGGCGGGCGAGGTGAGCCTGAGGACGCGGGGCATCTGGGAGCGCGCGTTGGAGCGGGCCGTTCGCGAGGACGAGGACGTGTACTACTTGGAGCTTTCCGCGCTGACCTTCGTCGACGTCGCGGGCGTCGGGGCGCTGGCGCACGCCGCCCGCAGCCTCGGCGGGCGACGCCGGCTGGTCCTGGACCGGCCACCGGACGCCGTACCGCGGATACTGGACCTGCTGTGGCCCGGTCTGCCGGGGATCGAGGTGTCGGCGTCATGACCGGGACGGTCGAAACACCGGCGGGTGCGGACCCGTTCGTGCACCCCGCCCTGTTCTACGGCGACACGCGGGAGTACCTGGCCGGCACCGTGCCCTTCGTCCGCGCGGCGCTCGCGGCCGACGAGCCGGTCGCGGTCGCCGTCCCCGGCGAGAACCTGCGGCTGATCCAGGACGAGCTGGGTGCCGACGGCGCCGCCGTCCGCTTCCTCGACATGCGCGAGGCCGGACGCAACCCCGGCCGGATCATCCCCGGTGTGCTGCGCGCCTTCGCCGACGCCCAGCCGCCCGGCCGGCGCGTCCACATCATCGGCGAGCCGGTCTGGGCGGGCCGCAGCCCGGCCGAGTACCCGGCCTGCGCCCAGCACGAGGCACTGATCAACGCGGCGTTCCAGGGCCGCGAGGTCACCATCCTGTGTCCGTACGACACCTCCCGCCTGGACGAGCGTGCGCTCGCCGACGCGCACGCCACCCACCCCGTCGTCATCCCCGCCGGCTCCGCCGCCGAACACGTCAGCGCGGCCTACGACCCCGACGGCGTGGTCGCCCGCTACAACGAGCCGCTGACGGCCGCCCCCGGCGCCGGCCCCGGCGTGCTCGCCGTCGACTTCGACGAGGACTCCCTGTCCGCCGTCCGGCACCTGGCGACCGACCACGGCGCCCGGCTGGGCCTCGCCGGCCTGGCCCTGGAGAACCTGGCGCTGATCACCGCCGAGCTGACCACGAACAGCGTGGTCCACGGCGGGGGCACGGGCGCGATCACGGTGTGGTCCGAGGACGGGTACGTGCTGTGCGAGGTCCGCGACCAGGGCCGCCTCACCGACCCGCTGGCCGGCCGCCGCCCGGCCAGTCGCGACCAGCGCGGCGGACGCGGACTGCTGCTGGTCAACCTGCTGTCCGACCTGGTGCGCACCCACACCGGCCCGCAGGGCACGACGATCCGCTCCTACCTGAGCCGCTGAGGCACCGCGGCACCGCCGCGCCCCCCGCGCCGTCGCCCCGCCGTCACCCCGGCGGCCTCAGGCGGCGAGCGGGTTCAGGACCAGCGGTTCGATCCGGCCCTCCAGCATGGCGCCCAGGCCCTGCGCCGCGCACACGTCGGGCCGCTCGGCGATGTGCACCGGCATCCCCGTGGCCTGCCGCAGCATCTGGTCGAACCCGGGCAGCAGCGCCGAACCGCCGACCATCATGATCCCGCGGTCGGCGAGGTCGGCCACCAGATCGGGCGGGCAGTCGCGCAGCACCTTGCCGATGGCGTCCAGGACGGCCGTCAGCGGGGTCTGGATCGCGTCGCGCACGGCGGCGGTGTCCACCCGCACACTGCGCGCGAGCCCCGTCGCCACGTCCCGGCCGTGGATCTCGGTGGACGCCGGGCCGTGCGGGGTGAGCCCGTTGCCGGACAGGGCCAGCTGCAGCGGCCGTACCGACTGGCTGGGCAGCATCAGCTCGTGCTCGTGCCGCAGGTGCTGCACGATCGCGCGGTCCACCGCCTCGCCGCCCACCGGGATCCGCTCGGCGGTCACGATCGAGCCCAGCGAGAGCACCGCGACCTGGGTCGCCGCCGCCCCGCACACCAGCACCATGGTGGCCTCGGGCCGCTCCACCGGCAGCCCGCACCCCACGGCGGCGGCGATCAGCGTGTCGACCAGCTCCACCCGCCGGGCCCCCAGCCCGGCCAGCGTCTCGATGGTCGCCCGCTGGGCCAGCGGATCGGCGTCGTGCGGGGCGCAGGCCGCCGCGCGCAGCCGGGGCTTGCGGCGCAGCGCCCGGCGCATCTTGTCGCCGAGCAGATGGCGCAGCATCCGCTGGGCCATGTCGATGTCCACCACCGTGCCGCCGGAGATGGGCCGTACGACCCTGATGTAGTCCGGGGTGCGGCCCGTCATCTTCTCCGCGAACTCGCCCACGGCGATGAGCCCGCCGGTACGGGTGTTCACGGCCGCGACCGAGGGCTGGTCCACGACCAGGCCGGCGCCCTTCACATAGACCCGGGTGCGGGCCGCACCCAGGTCGACGGCGAAGTGGCAGCGGCGCAACTGCTCCAGGCTGACGGTCACGGCGGATCCTCCCGAGGGCGTGGGGCCTTGAGGTCCCCGCCTGATCGGCGGGCTCACTGGCATCCTGCGCGGCGCCGGGAGCGGGCGCCCGCTGTGCGCGCCCGGGCGGGGCGCGGCTGAACGGGCGTATTTCGCGCCCGTACCGGAGTGTCGCCGGGTCATCGGGCGCGGGCGGCCTCCACCAGCGGTTCGAGCGAGGAGACGGTGACCTCGCTGCCGCCCTCCCGCAGGCTCCGCCGCCCGGCGGCGCCGGGCGCGTACCCGATGAAGCGCAGGCCCAGCTGCTGGGCGGCGGTGAGTTCGGCGACCGAGGAGCTGATCAGCACCGCGGAACGGGCCGGCGTGCCGCGCGCCCGCAGGGCCCGCAGCAGACAGTCGGGGTGGGGCGTCAGCAGACTGAGGTCGTGGCGGCGGCCGTGGACGCCCGCGAGGGGCAGCCGGTAGGGCTCCAGACAGCGGTGCAGGGCCGCGGTGGACACGTCCGTCACCACGCTGACCCGGCGGCCGGACCGGTGCAGGGCACGCACCAGCGCGAGGGAGCGGTGCGTCGTCGGCGCGTCGGGCACGGCCCGCAACTCCAGCTCGTCCAGCCGCGCCCGCAGCAGGGGGCCGAGCCGGTCGTGGGCGAAGGCGCGCAGCAGGTCCAGCGGATGCGTGAACGCCTCCCGGCCGGACGTGCCCACGACGGGCAGCGGCCGGCCCGCCGCCGCGTCCTGCGGATCGCGGTGATCGGCCACGATCGACAGCAGGTCGAGCACGGCCTCCCGCGCCGTCTGCGCGGGGAACAGCCGGGCGAGGGGGCCGTCGAAGCCGATCAGCACCGTCTCGGCGTCGGCGAGGAGGGCCGACAGCCGCCGCCGCGACGGGACCGGCGGCTCCGCGGCCGGCGCGGGCGCCCACTCGGGGACCAGCTGCACGCTGTACGACACCGTCAGCCCCGGCACCGGCCAGTCGTCCACCGCCGCGTTCACCGCCCGCTGGGCCGCGCCCGCCCGGCGCAGCGGATAGCGCAGGGTGACGGGGGCCGCCGCGCCGCGCAGGTGCTCCAGCAGCAGCCCGGAGACCCCGGTGACCTCGGCGCGGACGAAGGCCACCGGGTCGTCGACCCGCCAGGACAGCTTCACCGCGGCCTGGAACGCGCCCTTGCCGGAACTCGGCAGGGACACCAGGTGACGGGTCTCGTGCGGGGTGAGGTCGACCGAGTAGTACGTCTCGGGGCGGGGCGGCCGCGTGCCGTACGGCTGGATCGGGTCGAGCAGCGTGAGCGGTCCGCCGGGCCGCGTGTGGACGACGGCCGTCCGCCCCGGGGTGGGAACGCCCAGCTCGTGCAGGTCGTGCGCGATGAACGGGCCCTGCACCAGGTCCCGCTCCGCGGGCTCCGCGGCCCCCGCCCCCAGCAGGCAGTACCACGCGGCCGGCGGGCTGTCCGGGGCACTGTCGGCGAACAGCGGGCGGAAACGCGGGGAGCGCCGGGCGGCCGAGCTGGCGGCGAAGTCGTCGTACAGCGCGGGCGGTACGACGACCACGGCGTCCGCGGTTGCCTCCGGCGGCCGGGCCGGCGGCTGCCCGAACGTGACCCCGAGCCGCGGTGGACGGGTCAGCCGGGTCAGCGCGTGCGGGAGTTCGCGCAGCACCGCGACGAGCAGGGGCAGCAGGTAGGCGCCGGGCTCGGTGCGCACCAGGTAGCCGTCCGGGCGGACGTGCACCTCGTACTGGCGGGGGCTGAGGGAGCCGCGCGCGAGGACCTCGTGCACCGCGGCTTCGAGGGTGATGCGGGCTTCCGGGCGGCCGGTGAGGTCCTCGGCGGTGAAGTGGATCTCCGGGTGGGCGACGGGAGCCCCGGCCGTGGCGGGGACCGTGCCGAGGAGGATCGCCCGGAGCGTGTCGCGGAGCGCCTCCAGCTCCGCCCGGGCGACCCGTGCGGCCGGGCCCGGCACACCGGTCAGCGGCTGGCCCCGCCACAGCTCCAGCGCCGTGTGCGCGAGTCGACGGGCTCGTGACGGCTCTCCGGCGTCCCTTGCCTCCGTGGCCTCGGCGGCCAGCCGGCGGAAGCGGAAGACGTCGACGTCGTCGGGGGCGCGCAGGGCGTACCCGGTGTCGTCGGCGGTCAGGACGTCCGGGCCGAGGAGGTGGCGCAGCCGGGTGAGGGACGTGTCCGGGGAGCGGGCGCCGGACCCGGGGCCGTCCGAGAGCCCGGCGGCCAGTTCCTCCCCGGTGGCGGGCCGGCCCTGCCGCAGCAGCAGCATGCACAGGACGGCTCGGTCGTGCGGGTCGCCGACGGGGAGCGGGCGGCCGTCGCGGGTGACCTGGAGCGGGCCGAGGAGGGAGAAGCGCAGGGGGACCTGACGGGAGAGCAGGGCGAGAAGCCGCTCGACGCCGCGCCGCAGGCTCTCCGGGCTGCCGGAGAGCATCGCGGTGACGGCCGCGTCCAGCTCGGCGCCCGGTTCGCCGGCGAGGGCGTCGTGCAGGGTCCGCGCGATCTCTCCGAGCGCCTGCAGGGCCTTCTCACGGCTGCCGTGGTCCAGCGGTGCCGAGTCCAGACAGGTCAGGACCGGCCCGTCGGGCGTGAGGACCACCGAGCGGGTGCCGAACACTCCCAGCGGCGTCCTGGCCGTGTACAGCGCGAGGGCCGCCTCGGCCAGCTTCGGCAGCAGGGCGGCGACTTCGCCGGCGGGCAGGCTGCCCCCGGCCTCCGCCAGGCGCCGGTGCAGCGTCTGACCGTCGACGTACTCCCGCACCAGGTAGGGGACCCCGTCGCCGAAGCCGTGGTCGAGGATCCGCGCGATCCGGGGGTGACGCACCTCGGCCAGCCGCCGGCACAGGTCCGTGAAGGCGGCGGGGGAGCGTTGCGCCGGGTACCGGTGCAGCACGACGAGGGCGTCTCCCTGCTGCGCGTCCCGGGCGAACCAGCCGGTGCCCTCGATCCGCCGCACCGGCAGGTACCGCCCCGCGAACAGACCCCCGGCATCCGCCGTCGACAGCCGCCGCACGCTGTCCTCGCTGACCGTGGCGAACGGGTCGTCCTCCGCGCCCGTTCCCGCGCCGCGGGCCGCCGGGACCGCCGCACGGAACTCGCCCGGCGCCCGGCCCGCCCTGCGGTCGATGAACTCGCCCATGCGCTCCAGGAGTTCGCTGGTGCGGTTGCGGTCCGTGCGGGGCAGGCCGAGCAGGAGCAGCTCCCGTACGCCGTCCCGGAAGGCGTAGGAGCCGGGCGGGCCGCCCGGGACGGCGGTGAGCATGCCGCTCACGATCACCTCGGCCAGGTGCTGCGGGCGCGGATCCGGTTCGACCGCCGCCTGGACCAGCCGCATGACCGGCAGGTCGGGGCGGCCCACCGCGAGATGGCCGGCCAGCCGGAACGCCTCGGGCGAGGCGGTCGCCCGGAACCGCAGCACCAGCTCCTCGGCGGACAGCCGTCCGACGTCCGTCCGGTCCTCGGCGTCCGCAGGCAGCGGACGGACCAGCCCGGCGACCGCGCCGGGGACGCCCGTGCCGCCCTGCGTGGTCAGCAGCGCGGCCCAGTGCGCCAGCCACCCCGGCCCCGGCTCCAGCACCGGGAGCGGAACGACACCGGCGGGCACCTCGGCCACCTGCTCCTCATGTCCTTCGTGCGGCTCGTGGCGCTCGTACGGGGTGAACGTGAGCGTGGCCGTGGGGGCGGCGGGGTGCGGGGCGGACAGGGTGCCGGGAGTGGTGGGCAGGGCGGTGTCCCGCCACAGGCGTTCCGGGAGCGGCTGGACGACGGCCAGGGGCATCCGGCGGGCCCAGCGGTGCAGGGTGGCGTACCACAGGGTGCCCGCGGGGCCCTCCCGCCACTGCGGGCCCATGCAGTCGCTGATCAGGAGCGTGACCGTGCGGCCGTCGGCGGGCTCGTGGGCGTCGGGGCCGTGCACGGTGCCGTCGGCGGCGGCCCGGTACAGGGTGACCGTGCGGAACGCGCCCGACTGGGCCAGCACCGTGTGCAGTTCGCGGATCAGGGGACGCCACACCGGCATGGTGGGGCCGGCGTCGTACACCAGGTTCAGCCGCAGCCAGCGCTCCCGGGCGGGGCGCAGCACCGGCAGCCACCACGTGGGGTCGGCGCCCAGCCGGGCGATGCGGTCGGCGGTGGCCGGCTCGTCCAGCTCGTGACCCACGGGCGCGTCGATACGGCGGGCCAGCGGGCGCAGGGCGCGTTGCAGCGCGAGCCGGTGGCGCAGCATCGGGGGCGCCGGGGCCAGCAGCGCGGTGTGGGACCGGTCCGCCGCCGCGGCGGGGCGGCGGGAGGGCAGGTGCAGGGGGACGCGCGAGGGCGGCCGGGCGGCGCGGCGCGGCTCGGGCGGCGGGGCCGGCTCCGGTGCCGTCTCCCGGGGTGGCGGGGGCAGGGCTGCTTCGGGCGCCGGGGCCGCCTGCCCGGGGGTGCTGTCGTACCCGGTGGCGTCGGGCTCGCCGGCGTCGGGACCCATGTGCCGGGCCAGCCACAGCACTTCGGCCAGTTCCCGGGGGGTCGGGCGCACGCCGTGGGCCGCCTCGGCCAGGACGTCGGCCAGGCGGACCAGGGGATCGGGGGCACCCGAGGGCGCGGCGGGCGCGGCGACCTCGGCGGGTTCAGAAGACATCGGTCTGCGCGGTCTGCCCCAGGTAGGGCATCAGCTGCTCGGCCAGCCGGTCGAGGGACTCGGCGTCCAGGTCGGCGGAGCGGGCCAGGTAGATCGCGTTGAGGAGCTGGTCGGTGGCCAGGTCGCCGACGCCCGACCGGGACAGGAAACGCTCGATCAGGGTGCGCGCGTAGGCGTCCGGTTCGCCCAGGTGGGCGCGGACGATCTCGGCGAGGTGCCGGTCGTCCGGCTGCCGCAGGTGCAGGGTGACGCAGCGGCGCAGGAAGGCGGGCGGGAACTCGCGCTCGCCGTTGCTGGTGAGGACGACGAAGGGGAAGGCGCGGCAGCGGACCCGGCCGCGGGCCACCGGGACCCGCTCGTCGGTGCCGTCGGCCAGCACCTCGGCGACGCCGTCCGGGGTGAGCCGTGCGGCGCGCACCAGTTCGGGAATCTCGTACTGGCCCTCCTCCAGCACGTTCAGCAGGTCGTTGGGCAGGTCGAGGTCGCTCTTGTCGATCTCGTCGATGAGCAGGGCGCGGGGACGTTCGTAGGGCAGCAGGGCGGTGCCGAGCGGGCCGAGGCGCAGATGGTGCTCGATGCCCGACCGGTCGGCGGTGCCCTCCGCGCCCTCCGGCCGGGCGGCGTCCTGGCGGGCCGCGTACAGCCGGGAGAGCGGGTCGTACTGGTAGAGGCCGTCGTGGAGGGTGCTGCGGCTGGTGATGTTCCAGCGCAGCACCGGGCCGAGCCGCAGCTCGCGGGCGACCGCGTACACGAGGGAGGACTTGCCGGTGCCGGGCGGGCCGGTGACCAGCAGCGGACGGCGCAGGTACAGGGCCGCGTTGACCAGCTGGACCGTCTCCTCCGTGGCCTGGTACGTCTCGGCGCGGTGGGTACGGTCGGGCGAGACGGCGGAGGTGTCGGCGGCCGCGTCCGGCGCGGGGAGCACCGGCCCGCCGTCGAAGGCCCGCCAGGGCGGCGGCGGGGGCAGCTTCGCGATGCCGTCGTGCGGCTCGTTCGTACCGGTGTAGACGGGCCACAGGGGCATGGGCTCTTCTTCTCCGTGGGGGTCGTGCGGTCGGTCAGGCGACGGGGGAGTGCAGGCTCGCGGTGGTCTCGGGGAAGCAGCGCGGGTCGTCCCAGAGCAGCTGGAGGTCCCTCGCCCAGTGCAGGTCGGGCTCGTCGGCGGCGTCCGCGGTCATCCGCAACGACAGGATGTGCCGGGGGAGTTCGGCGGGCGGGACGTCGGCGATCGCGGTGGTGAGCTGGTCGAGGAAGACGGTGCCGGGGCAGGGCTCGTCCTCGTGCCCGGGGCAGGGAGAGCCGCTCCGGGGCCACAGCAGGACGGGGACGGGCACGGTGAGCCCGACCTCGAAGTGCTGCCGGGCGACCGTGGGCGGGGCCGCGTAGCCCGCCAGTCCGGCGTCGCCGTCCCACAGCCGTTTGCGCAGGCTCGGGGGGCGCTCCCGGGTGCCGCACTCGACGCGGTGCACCTCGACCGTCCGGCCGGAGTCCAGCCTCTGCCACTTCTTGCGCAGCTGGTGGCGCAGCCGGCCGCTGTGGTGCCGCGCGCGGTCGGTCACCACCAGGGGATAGGCGCAGCCCAGGGGCGTGCTGTCGTCCGCGCCGCACTCCCAGTGCGCCACGGCCTCGTTGAGCCACTCGCGCGGCAGGACGAACGTGACCAGTTCGTCGGCGTCCGGGGCGAGATGCGCGACGGCCTCGTCGATGCGCTGCTGGACGTAGGACCGCACCGCGGTCCGCGGCAGCCGGCGGGCGCCCACCGGCCGGCGCCGGCCGTCGCGGTACGCGGACACCTCCACGGTCACCTGGTCGGGACCGGCGCCGCTGTGGTCGATCTCGACGACCACCGGGGACCAGGCCGGCGGGGCCTCCGCGCCGGACGGCACGGGAGCCGCCGGGGGCCGTAACGCCGGGGTTCCGTCCAGCAGTTCGTGCAGCCGGTCGGCGAACCGGCTCACCGCCTCCGGGTCCGGGACCTCCCACTGCACGTAGGCGGCGGCCGCCCACAGGGAGGGGAAGCCGCCCGCGGGCAGCGCCGGACCGAAGGCGCCCACCGCGTCCACGTACAGCCGGTTCGGATCGCACACCGGCCCGGTGCCGGCCGCGGCCCGGCGCAGCAGGGCGTACAGCCGCCGGCGGGCGTCGTCGCGGTGGCCCGGGGTGGGCACCAGCTCGCCCAGCTCGGGCCAGTACCGGGCCAGCACGTCCAGCGGCAGCATCCGGCCCTTGCGCACGTCCGGGGAGCCCGAGGCCGCCGTGATCATGCCGGCCACCCTGCCGTCCGGCAGCGCCGCCGCGGCACCGCTGAACCCGGCCACGAGCGGCTGCCCGTGCCCGTTCCAGGCCACCAGTTCCAGCCACTCGCCGGCGATCAACTGGGCCGAGACGGCCTGGTATTCGGCGAGCGTGCCCTCGTCGTAGCCCTCGGGGAAGCCGTACGCGACCAGTTTGGGGTACGGCTCGGTGTACGCGGCGTCGGGCGACGCGAAACCGGCCGGGGCGAGCGGGACGTCACGGTCCAGTTCGAGTACGGCGACGTCGCCGGGGTCGGTGACCTCGCCCGCCCAGCCGCCGTGGGCGACGACCGAGGCGGGCAGCTCGCCCAGCTCCCGGGCGTGCGGGAAGCTCACGGTCACCGCCGCCCGGTCGCTCCACCTGACGACATGGGCACAGGTGAGCACCCGGCGGCCGGTGACCAGGAATCCGGCCCCCACCTCGTCGCCACAGGCGATGCGGGCGTGCCAGGCGGCGCTGTGCATCACCGGTCGGCGGGCTCCGGGTCGGGACCGGCCGCCTCCGGCGCGGTCCGGCCGGGCATGGTCTGACCGGGCACCGGCCGGCCGGGCGCGGTCTCACCGGGCGCCGTCCGTCCGGGCGCGGTGTCGCCGGGCGCCGTCTGACCGGGGACGGCCGGCGCCTGCCCGTTCAGCACGGACGCGTCCTGCCCGGATACGGCCCGCCCGTGCGGTCCCTGAGCGGTCTGCTCCGGCTGCTGTCCGGGGGACCAGCTGAGCTTGACGACCAGATGGCCCTCCGCAGAGCCCTTCGCGATGACCGCACCGGCCTCCGCCGAGAGCCGCACCCCGAACTCGATCTCCACCGCGTCGGGCCGCAGACTGCCGTCCCGGAAGACCCGCAGCGCGGCGGCCGCCGCCGCCCGCACGCCGTCCAGCGCGCCCTCGAAGGTGCGCGCGGCCTGCGCCGGTCCGTCGCCACGCGAGACGAGGCGGGCCCCCGATCTGGTGCCGACGCCCTCCACCACGACGAGCGCACCGTCCTCGGTCCTGAACTCGACCAACCCGTCCATCGTGGCGCTCGCTCCCCCGTAGTAACCGACCAGTGACCACCTCCCATGTTACGGACGGTGCTACGCGAGTCACACATCCGAAGGTGCGGTGCGGGACTTCCACCGAGGTTGGCGGAAACCCGCCCTGGCGCTTTTCCGTCGGTATCGGTCAACTCCCGCACAGGCGAAGGCACATCGCACTCGTGCCGGCAACGCACTCGACACGACACGGGAAGAGGCGTGGATGAGCACAGGACCGGTCAGACGCGGCGCGGCCCTGCTGGCGGCGGGGCTGGTGAGCGCCCTGCTCCCGGCCGGCCCGGCGGCCGCGGCGCCCACCTTCGGCCCCGGTCCAGGCCCCGGCAGCGGTGACACCAGCACCGTCACCCTGGTCACCGGCGACCAGGTGACCGTCACCGGCCTCGGGCGCGGCCGGCAGGCCGTCACCGTGCAGCGGCCCCGCGGGGCCACCGGGGCCGTGCGGACCCGGAAGAGCGGCGGCCACCTCACCGTCGTACCGGACGAGGCGCTGCCGTACCTGCGCGCGGGGACCCTGGACCGGCGGCTGTTCGACGTCGGCGGGCTGATCCGGCAGGGGCTCACCGACGCCGGGTCCGGCGCGCTGCCGCTGATCGTGACCTACGACAAGGGCGTACGGGCCGCGACCCCGGCCGGTGCCGAGCGGACCCGCGCGCTGCCCGGTCTGCGCGGGGTCGCCGTGCGGGCCGGCAAGGGCCGTGCGTTCTGGCGGTGGTTCACCCGGACGTCCGGCATCGGCAAGGTGTGGCTCGACGGACGGGTGCGGGCCGACCTGGCGGCGAGCAACGCCCAGATCGGCACGGCGGCGGCCTGGGACGCCGGGCTGACCGGCAAGGGCGTCACGGTCGCCGTCCTGGACACCGGCGCCGACCTCGGCCACCCCGACCTGGCGGACCGGGTGAGCACCAGCCGCAGCTTCGTCGACGGGGAGGAGGTCGCCGACCGCAACGGCCACGGCACCCACGTCACGTCCACCGTGGGCGGCAGCGGCGCCGCCTCCGGCGGCACGGAGAAAGGCGTGGCGCCCGGTGCGGACCTCGCCGTCGGCAAGGTGCTGAGCGACCAGGGCTCGGGCAGCGAGTCCCAGATCATCGCCGGGATGGAGTGGGCGGCCCGGGACGTGCACGCCCAGATCGTCTCCATGAGCCTGGGGTCGACGGAGCCGAGCGACGGCACCGACCCCATGGCGCAGGCGGTGAACACCCTCTCCGCGGAGACCGGCGCGCTGTTCGTCGTCTCCGCCGGCAACACCGGCGCCCCCTCCTCCATCGGCTCGCCCGGCGCCGCCGACGCCGCCCTCACCGTCGGCGCGGTGGACTCCGCCGACCGGGCGGCCCCCTTCGGTTCCACGGGCCCCCGGTACGGCGACAACGCCCTGAAGCCCGACCTGGCCGCCCCCGGCGTCGACATCCTCGCCGCCCGCTCCCGACTCGTGCCCGGCACCGGCTCCTACACCTCCATGAGCGGTACGTCCATGGCCACCCCGCAGGTCGCCGGCGTCGCGGCACTGCTCGCCGAGCAGCACCCCGACTGGACCGGCGCCCGGCTGAAGGACGCGCTGATGTCCACCTCGCGGCAACTGGACGCCTCCGCCTACCGGTTGGGCGCGGGCCGGGTGAGCGTGCCGGACGCGGTGCGCGCGACGGTCACCGCCACCGGCAGCGCCGACCTCGGCTTCCTCGCCTGGCCGTACGAGGCGCACCAGCCGGTCATCCGGACCGTCACCTACAGCAACCGGTCCGACGAGCCGGTGCGGTTGAAGCTCTCGGTGCGGGGCGCCCCGGACGGCGTCGCGACCCTCGCCGACGACACCCTGACCGTCCCCGCCCACGGCACCGCCGCCACCACCGTCACCGGTGACGGCTCGAAGGCGCCGGTGGGCGAGACGAGCGGACGGATCGTGGCCACCGACCAGGCCGGGGACACCGTCGCGCATACCGTGTTCGGGCTGGTCAAGGAGGAGGAGCGGTACACCCTCACCGTCCACGTCAGGGACCGGTCGGGCGCGCCCGCCGCCGCCGACGTCACCGTGCAGCGGCTCGCCGCGGGCACCGACGCCCAGCCCGTCCACGTCGGCGGCTCCGGCACGCTCGCGCTGCGCCTGCGGCCGGGCAGCTACGCCCTCGCCTCCTTCCTCGACGTGCGCGGCGGCCACGGCGCCGACTCCCTCGGCCTCGGCTTCCTCGCCGCGCCCGAGATCACCCTCGACCGGGACCGCGAGGTCACCCTGGACGGCCGGGCGCTGCGGGAGATCAGCGCCCGCGTGGACCGGCGCACCGAGACCCGCCAGCTCCTCATGGAGTACGACCGGAAGGCCGGCGGCGCCGACCTGTTCGGCGCGGTCCAGGTGCCCCTCGTCTACGACAGCGTCTTCGCCGCGCCCACCCCGAAGGTCACGCACGGCACCTTCGAGTACCGGACCGTGTGGCGGCTGGCCCGGCCGCGGCTGGAGGTCAGGGGCGTCGGCGAGGCCACCGTCCAGCCCGGCGGCACCCTCGTCGAGGGCCGCACGCGGCTCCCGCTGGTGGACGTGGGCGACGGACCCGTCACCGGGGTGTCCGGCAAGGCCGTGCTCGCCCGCCTCGCCGACGGCGCCGACCCGGCCGCGCTCGCCCGGGCCGCACAGGACGCGGGTGCCGAGGCCCTGTTCGTGACGGACGACGTGCCCGGCCGGCTGATGGCCTGGTGGGGCACGGACGACAACGCCGACCGGCCGCTGCAGATCGCCACCGTGAACGGCGCGGACGCGGCACGCCTGCGGGCGGCCGGCCGGGTCGACATGACCGGTACCGCCGACTCGCCGTACGTGTACGACCTCGCCGACGGCCACCGGGGCGCCGTCCCGGACCGCGACCTCACCTACGCGCCCGGCGGCCGCGAACTGGCCGCCGTCCACGTCCGGTTCCACGCTCCCCGGCCGCAGGACGGCGGCGAGTTCCGGTACTCGGTCACCGACTCCTTCCCGATCGGACTCGGCTTCCAGGAGCGCGTCGCCCTGCCCGCCGAGCGCACGGACCACGTCTCCACCGGGCCCGGCCAGCTGTGGCACGAGTCCGTCAGCACCGCCGGCGGCGCGCTGGAGGAACGCGGCGGGCTGGTCCGCTACACCGGCGGAACCCGGCCGGTGCTGAACTGGTTCCGCCCGGTGTGGCGCCCCTGGCTGGGCACCGGGCTCGACTGGGGCCAGCAACGCGCCGGGAACCGGATCCGGCTGAACGTGCCCGGCTGGGGCGACTCCGGGCCCGACCACACCGGCTTCGGCGACGTGTGGAGCGAGGACAGCGGCATGAGCCAGACCACGGCCGTCTCCGTGGACGGCACCCCGGTCGACCGGCGGACGGGTCCCGCCGTCGACGTGGAGGACGCGCCCGCCGACGCGCACACGTACCGGGTCGTCACCGACACCGCACTGGACGCCGCCCGGTGGCCGCTCGCCACCCGGGGCCGCACCGAGTGGACCTTCCGCTCGGCGGCCACCCCCGAGGACCACTGGACGTACCTGCCGCTGATCAACCTCGCCTACGACATCGGTACCGACCTCGCCGGCGCGGTGCGCGGCGGCCGGCGGACACCGGTCGGGCTGAGCGCCGCGTACGTGGCCGGGGCGTCCGGGACCGGGACCCTCGGCGGCGGCCGGCTGGAGGTGTCGTACGACGACGGCACGACCTGGCGGACGGTCCCGCTGCGCGCCGGCCGGGGCGCCTCCTGGCGCGGCACGGTGACCGTGCCGCGTGGCGCGTCCTCCGTGTCCCTGCGGGCGTCGGCCCAGGACGACAAGGGGGGTTCGGTGACGCAGGAGATCACGCGGGCGGCAGCCGTCCGGTAGCGCCCTCGGAGGGGGTGCGGCCGAGGGCGTTCAGACGATGCCCCGGACCACGCCCAGCTCCACCAGGTCCTGTGGGCGGACGCGGAGCTGGTCCGCGGTCGACCGGACCTCCTGCGGCGGGCGCTTCAGGATGGCCGCGGCGAGTTCCGGGGCGATCACCGAGAAGTAACTGTCCGGGGTGGCCCAGGTGTTGCCCGGCGCGGCCAGCGCGAGGGCGCCACCGGAGCCGCCCTCGCCGATGACGAGGGTGGTGACCGGCACGCGAGCCGCGGCCACCGCGCCGAACACCTCGGCGATCGCCGCGCCGACGCCCTGCCGTTCCGCCTCCGCGTCGTTCGCGGCCCCCGGGGTGTCCACCAGCGTCAGCACGGGGACGCCGAGCCGGTCCGCCAGCCGGATCAGCCGGGCGGCGGTCCGGTACCCGGCGGGCCGGGTCGCCGCCCCGGTCTGCGCCGCGTACGCCACGGTACGGCCGTCCCGCTCGCCGAACCCGCACAGCATCCCGTCGGCATCGACCCCGCCGCACCGGTCACCGCTGATCAGCACCCGCCGCCGGAAGTAGGCGTCCAGGTACGCCCGCGCCCTCGGCCGCTCGGCCGCCCGGGCCCGGACCACCGCCTCCCACCCGCCACGGGGCACACCCGCCGACCCGAGCGCGAACGGCACGGGGGCGGGCTCGGGCCGGCGCACGCGCTCCGGGGCGGGGACACCTGCCGCTGCATCGGCACCCGCCCCGGCCCCCTGCCCCGCCAGCAGGCCGAGCCACGTCCCCAGCGTCCGCTTCAGCTCGGCCGGTTCCACCACCGCGTCCACCGAGCCGGCCGCCACCTGGGATTCCGCCGTGTACGCGGCCGGGTCGGCGTCGGGTGGGCGGACCCGGGAGCCGGCGAAGCCCACCTGGGCGGCGGGGAGGGCCAGGACGACGTCCGCGCCGGCGCCGAGGGTGGCCCAGCCGCCGCCGGTGGTCGGGTCGCGCAGGACCGCGATCTGGGGCAGGCCGGCCTCGCGGGTGAGCGCGGACTGGCGGGCCACCCGCTGGAGCTGGGTGAGCGCGAGCATGCCCTCCTGCATGCGGCTGCCCCCGGTCGCGATCAACGGCACGACGGGCAGCCGGTGTTCGCGGGCGTGGGTGTACGCCGCCTCCAGCCGGTCCCCGGTGCTGCGGCCCAGCGAACCGCCCAGGAAGCCGAACTCGAAGGAGATCAGTACGGCCCGGGTGCCCTCGACGCTCGCGGTGCCGCAGACGACCGACTCCTGCTCGCCGGTGCGCGCGGCGGCGCGGGCGCGGGAGGCGTCGTAGCCCTGCCAGCCGAGGGGGCCGTCGGGCGCGGACTCCCGCTCCGGGGCCGGGAGTTCGCGGAAGCTGTCCGCGTCCGCGACCAGCGCCAGCATCTGCCGCGCCGACAGCCGCTCAGGCATCGGCGAGCGCCCGCTTCATGATCTTCCCCATGTCGTTGCGGGGGAGTGCCTCCAGGTAGCGGACGACGCGCGGGCGCTTGTGCGGGGCGAGACGCCGGGCCACGTGGTCCGCCAACTCCTCGGCGCCGGGCGGCGTCCCCGGGTCCGCCGGGACGATCCAGGCCACGATCCGCTCGCCGAGGTCCGCGTCCGGCTCCCCGGTGACCGCGGCCTCCCGCACCCCCGGATGCTCCAGCAGCGCGTTCTCGATCTCCCCGGCCCCGATCTTGTAACCACCGCTCTTGATCAGGTCGGTGGCCTTGCGCCCGACGATGCGGACGTAACCGTCGGGCTCGCGCACGGCCATGTCCCCGGTGCGGAACCAGCCGTCGGCGGTGAACGCGGCGGCGGTGGCGTCGGGCCGGTTCAGGTACTCGCTGAACAGGTTCGGCCCGCGCACCTGGATCTCCCCGACGCTCTCCCCGTCGTACGCGCCGATCTCCGTACCGTCCTCCTCCACCAGCCGCAGTTCCACGCCCGGCAGCGGCACCCCGACCGTGCCGGGCCGGGCCTCCCCGTCGGCCCGCACCGCGGTGTTCATGAGGGTCTCCGTCATGCCGTACCGCTCGATCACCCGGCGCCCGGTGGCCGCCGCGATCCGCTCGTGGTCGTGCACCGGCAGCGCGGCCGAGCCGGAGACCAGCAACCGGGCCCCGGCGAGCGCCTCGGCCAGCTCCGGGTCGCCGGGCAGCGCCTCCGCTATCCGGTGGTACATCGTCGGCACCCCGAACAGCATGGTCGCGCCGCCGTTCAGCTCGCGGGCCACGCCCTCGGGCGAGAACCGCCCCAGGTGCCGCACCGAGCCGCCGCGCCGCAGCGGGCCGAGGACGCCGAGCACCAGCCCGTGCACGTGGAACAGCGGCAGCCCGTGCACCAGCACGTCGTCGCCGGTCCACTGCCAGGCGTCGGCGAGCGCGTCCAGGGTGCTGGCGAGGGCCCGGCGGGGGAGGACCGCGCCCTTGGGCGGGCCCGTGGTGCCGGAGGTGTAGACGATCAGCGCCGGGTCGCCGTCCGCTGCCCGCTCCTCGGGGAGGACGCAGGTGGCGGACGCGTCGACGTCGGCGCGGGGCAGGTCGCCGAGTGCGGGCGGCAGTTCGGCGCCGGGTGCGGCGAGGACGAGCGACGGCGCGCTGTCGGACAGGATGTGCGCCAGCTCCTTCTCGCCCGACTTCGGGTTGAGCGGCACCGCGGCCACCCCCGCGAGCAGCGCGCCGGTCACCGCTACGGCGGTCTCCAGCTCCGGGGTGGCCCACACCGCGACCCGGCCGGCCCGGCCGATCCGGGCGGCCACGGCGCCCGCTGCGCCCGCGAGTTCGCCGTACGTCAGGGTCCGCGGCCCGAACCGCAGGGCGACCCTCCCCCGGACTTCGTCCGGGGGGACCCCCGTCTCGCTGCGCTCGGCCGGACCTTCCGCCAGGGCGGGGAAGAGAGAGGACACGCGGCGTACTCCTTACTGTCGACGGTGCCGACCGCCGGGGACGACAGCACCCTTCCTACACCAGGACCCGCGTCCCGACGACCGTGCTCAGATCGGCCGCGAGCCTCAGCTCGACCGCCCGCAGCGCGGGATGCTCCAGCCAGTGCAGCCGGGCCCGGTCGATCCGGCCCTCGTGCAGCGGGGGCCGGCCGGCCGCCGGCGTGAAGTCGTCCACGACGACCGTCCCGCCCGGCACCAGCAGCCGCTCGACGTCGGCGGGCGGGTCCCCGGGCGCCTTGCCCTGCCCGCCGCCGTCGAGGACGAGCAGGTCGAAGGGGCCGTACTCCTCGATCCGCCGCCAGTCGCCGGTGAGCACGGTGACCTCGGGGCGGCCGGCGAACACCTCGGCCGCGCACCGGGCCCGCTGCGGATCCCGCTCCACGCTGTACAGCCGCACGCCCGCCGAGGCCCCCGACACCAGCCAGGCCAGGCCGACGCCCAGACCGGTCCCGGTCTCCCCGATGCGCAGCCGCGCGCCGCCCGCCAACGCGTGCAGCAGACGGCCCTGTTCCGGCCGGCACGAGTGCGGGAACCGTTGGGCCCGGGCGGCCGACAGGGCGGTGCGCACCAGCGGCGGCAGCCGGGGCTCGGCGGTGTGGGCGTCCGTTCCGGCAAGGGACATGGCCGTGATCCTGCCCGATCCCGGCCGCCCGTGCCACGGCGCTTGTTAGCCTCACAGCCGCACCGACCGTCGAACCGTCGTACGACAGGGAGCCCCGCCGTGCCCCGGATAGCCCTCGCCACCTACGACCCCGGAACCGAGCCGAGCAGGGACGCCGATCTGCCGGTGCTGGTGCGGGCGCTCACGGACGCCGGTGCCGAGGCGGAGGCCCGGCACTGGGACGACCCGGCGGTGGACTGGGGCGGGTACGACCTGGTCGTCATCCGCTCGACCTGGGACTACAGCTGGCGGGCCGCGGAGTTCGGGGCCTGGGTGGACCGGGTGGGCACGCTGACCCGGCTGGCCAACCCGGCGCCCGTCGTGCGCTGGAACGCCGACAAGCGCTATCTCGGCGAGCTGGCGGCGGCCGGTGTCCCCACCGTCCCCACCCACTACATACCGCCGGGCGAACCGGCCGGCCTGCCCGCCGGCCACGAGTTCGTGATCAAGCCGACCTCGGGCGCCGGCGCCCGGTTCGCCGCCCGCTACACGCCCGCCGAACGCGACACCGCGGTACGGCACCTCGCGCGCATGCACGCGGAAGGCTTCACCGCGATGGTGCAGCCGTACATGCCGGGCATCGACGTGCGCGGCGAGCGGGCGCTGCAGTTCTTCGGCGGTCGGCTGCTGCACGCCAGCCGCAAGGGCGCCGTCCTGTCGCCCGGCACCCCGTACGACGCCGACAAGGTGCCCCACCCGGACCTGGAGCGCTGGCAGCCCACCGAGGCCGAACTCGCGGTCGCCGAGAAGGCGTTGACGGCCGTACCCGGTGCGCCCGGTCTGCTGTACGCCCGCGTCGACCTGGTCGACGGCGACGACGGCGAACCCCGCCTGATGGAACTGGAACTGGTGGAACCGAACCTGTTCCTGCGGCTGCACCCGGACTCGCTGCCGCGGGTGACGGAGGCGATCCTCACGGCGGCGGGTCCCCTGCCGGGCTGAGGTCTCAGGTGACGACGGCCGTCCGCTGGAGCAGCCCCCAGGTGAACTCGGCGACCAGCTCGTGCCGCACGCCCGCCCGGTCGGGGGCGGTGAGGGCCAGACCCCACCGGGTGGGTGCGGTGCCCTCCAGCGGGCGGGCCGGCGGGAAGGCGCGGGCGGCCTCGTCCACCGTGCAGGACCAGGGCGTCAGATCCTCCAGGGCGCGCAGCTGCGGCGCCGGCGCACCGGGCGCCCGGACCAGCCACTCGTTCCACACCCCGCCGTCCGGCCCGACGAGCACCTCGAAGCGCAGCCCCGGCCAGAGCGGCAGCGCCCACCGCCGGGCCTCGCAGTCGACGTCGCCGAGGCGGCGGGGCACGACGGACTCGGGCTCGCCGAGGACCGAGCGGTACCGGGAGGCGGCACCGCGGGCCCGCGGCGAACGGACCATGGCCTGCCACCGCTTGTTGGCCTCCCGCATGTCCGCTGCCGATGCGCCGAGCCGCCGCCGGGCGTCCTCGACCAGGTCCGGGTTGTGGTCGGCCATGCGGCGCAGCAGCACCAGCTGGAAGTCGAGATCCATGGCCCCATGGTGCCCGTGACCACGGGTGTGCTTCCCGACCCATTGCCCGCACCCCCCGCCATGACTAGCCTGTGTTCGTCATGCCGATCGTCTGTTGAAATCTCGAACAGACGCTTAGACCCAAGGGAGGGGGCCGGACGTGGGACGCCTCGTGCCTGCCGTGACCCGGGCTCTCGACATTCTTGAGCTGTTCCTCGACGGGGACGGGACACTCTCCGCCCCCGACATCGTGCGCAGGCTCCAGCTGCCGCGCACCACCGTGCACGAGCTGGTCACCACGCTCGCCGCACGGTCGTACATCGCGCAGGTGCCCGGTCAGCCCGGACGGTACCGGCTCGGCGTACGCCCGTACCAGCTCGGCAGCCGCTACGCCGAGCAGCTCGACCTCGCCGCCGAGGGCCAGCAGGTGGCCCGCTCGGTCGCCGAGACCTGCGACGAGACGGTACACGTGGCCATCCTCGAAGGCACCGACGTCATCTACATCGCCAAGGTCGACTCCACCCACGCGGTCCGCATGGTCTCCGCCGCCGGCCGCCGGCTGCCCGCCCACTGCACCTCCGTCGGCAAGATGCTGCTGGCCTCGCTGCCCGAGCCGGAGCTGGCCGCGCGGATCCCCGACGGGACGCCACTGGCCGCGATGACCCCGAACAGCATCACCGACCCGGCCGCCCTGCGCGAGGCCCTGGCGGACGTCCGGCAGCGCGGGATCGCGGTGGAGAACCGCGAGTCCAACCCGGACGTCTCCTGCGTTGCCGCGCCGGTCCGCGACCGCACCGGGCAGGTCGTGGCCGCGCTGTCCATCTCCGTACCCATGATCCGCTGGAGCGAGGAGCGCCGGGCCGAGCTGGAGCAGCTCGCCGCGAAGGGCGCGACGGAGCTGTCGGAGCGGCTGGGCCACCGGGGCGGGGCATGACCGCGTACGAGGTCGCGGTGCGGGCGGAGGCGACGCTCGGCGAGGGGCCGACCTGGGACCCGGCGACGGGCCGGCTGATCTGGCTGGACATCCTGGGCATGCGGCTGCACACCTACGACCCGGTGTCCGGTCGCCGCACGGTCCGTACGACACCCCAGCACATCGGCGCGGCCAAGCCCCGCGCGGGCGGCGGTCTGGTGCTGAACCTGCGGGACGGCGTCGCACTGCTGGACCCCGACGACACGTTCCGCTGGCTGCACCACGAGCCGGTGCCCGGGCGACGCGCGAACGACGCGGCCGTGGCGCCCGACGGCTCCCTCTGGGCGGGCACGATGCGGTACGACGAGGCGCCGGGCGGCGGCACGCTGTCCCGTCTGACCGGGGACGGGTCGGTGGTGACCGTGCTGCCCGACGCCACGGTCAGCAACGGCACCGGCTGGAGCCCCGACGGCCGCCTCATGTACTACGTCGACTCCCCGACCCGGCGCGTGGACGTCTTCGACCACGACGCCGACGGCGTCCGCGGTCGCCGTCCGCTGGTGGAGATCGAGGAGGGCGCGGGCTTCCCGGACGGCCTCACGGTCGACGCGGAGGGCTGTGTGTGGGTCGCCCTGTGGGACGGCGGAGCGGTACGCCGCTACACGCCGGCCGGCGAGCTGGACCGGGTCGTCACCCTGCCGACGCCCCGCACCACGGCCTGCGCCTTCGGCGGCCCCGACCTGACCGACCTCTACATCACCACGGCCCGCACCGGCCTGACGTCCCCCCACCCCCTGTCGGGCTCCCTCCTGGTGATCCCGAACGCGGGCAAGGGCCTCCCCCAACCACCTTTCACAGGCTGACCGCCACCGACTCCCCGCACCGGCGCGCACACACCCCAGGGGCGCGGGGAACGGCGCGAGCACCCCGACGCGCCCGCAGCCGGCGGACGGCGCAGGCCCCCCAGGGGCGCGGGGAACGGCGCGAGCAACCCCGACGCGCCCGCAGCCGACGGACGGCGCAGGCCACTCCCCAGGGGCGCGGGGAACGGCGCGAGCAACCCCGACGACCCCGCAGCCGGCGGACGGCGCAGGCCACCCACCGCCCCCTACAGCCCCGCCGCCCTCCGCTCCGACACGGTCAGCGGCGGCGCAGCCAGCGCCGGCTTCAGGGGTCCCGCCACCGCCGCCACCACCACACTCGGTGCCAGCAGCGCCTCCGCCCCCCGCTCCAGCGCCGTCACGTCGGTGACCCGGCGGGCGATGCGGCCGTTGCCGGTGGCGGTCCGCAGCAGGCGGCCGACGTACGCGGCCAGCACCCGGTCCCGCACCGTCGGCCCCTGCCCGGTCGCACCGGGGTAGAAGACGTCCGCCCCGACGGCGAGGTCCCACGCCGCCCGAACCGTCCGCCCGACCGCCTTCTGCGCCTCCCGGGCCAGCCCCCGGCTCCCGAGCCCCCGGCGCCGCACCACGTCCCGCAGGGCCGACGCCGACCGCGCGGCCACCGCCATCCCGTGGCCGTACACCGGGTTCAGCGCGCACACCGCGTCGCCGAGGACCACGAAGTTCTCCGGCCACACCGCCATCCGCTCGAAGAAGTGGCGGCGGTTCGCCGTCGACCGCGTGACCGCCACCTCACCCAGCGGCTCCGCGCCCCCGCCCAGCAGCTCCCCGATCAGCGGGTGCCGCAGCTCCTGACGGGCGTACCGCTCGAACTCCCCGGCACCGGCGGGCGGTTCGTCACCGCGCCCGCCGAACAGCGTGACGATCCACTTGCCGTCCTCCACCGGCATGAGCACGCCCCCGCGCCCCGACCCCGCCCCCCGCGGGTCGGGTTCGATGTTGACGATCGGGAAGCCGGCCCGGGCCGCCTCCGGCGCCCGGTAGAGGCGACTGGCGTACACCAGCCCGGAGTCGACGTCCCGCCGCTCGGCGGCGGGCAGCCCCAGCCCGGCCAGCCAGTGCGGGGCCCGCGAGCCGCGCCCGGTCGCGTCCACCACCAGGCCCGCCGTCAGCGCGCGCTCGGTGCCGTCGTGGGCGCGGATCCGCACGCCCGTCACCGCGCCGCACGTGCCCGTCAGCCCCGTCGCCTCGGCCCCTTCCACCAGCTCGATCCGCCCGTCGGCCAGCACCAGCCGCCGTACCACCCAGTCCAGCAGGTCCCGGCTGGCGGGCAGCATGAACGCGGACTCGGCCCAGCGCCGGTACCAGCCGTACGGGGACAGCGCCACCATGTCCGTCGTCATCGGCACCCGGCTCACCCCGGCCGCGCGCAGCCGCCCGATCGCCCCGGGCACCAGCTCCTCCAGCGCCCGCGCCCCGCCCGACCACAGCTGGTGCACGTGCCGGGCCTGCGGCAGCCCCTTGCGCGGTACGGGAGCGTCGGGCAGGGCGTCCCGCTCGACCACGGTCACCCGGGCGCCGCCGTCGGCGAGGGCGCGGGCCGCGAGCAGGCCGGCGAGGGAGCCGCCGAGTACGACGGCGGTGGGTCTGTGCTCACTCATGAACGGCAACGCTCTCTGCCGGGGCGGCCGCACGCGCGCGTACCGCCTCGATGTCGTCGGGACGGCGGAGGGCCCGGGACACGGCCCCGATCTCCTGGAGCAGGTCGGTCGTGTCGGGCCCGGCGGCCGGCTCGGCCGGCTCGGGGGTACGGGCCTTGGTCTCGATCGCGTCGAGGATGCTCACCGCCGCGGCCAGCGCGCGGGCCCGCTCGGGCGGATGGCCGAGGGCGAGCGCGGCGTCGTGGGAGCGCCGGCCGAGGCCGGTGTCGATGTGCCGGGCGAGCGGCAGCAGCACGTCCCGGATGAACGTCTCGCGCCGGGTGAGCCGCAGTTCGGGGGTGGCCCGCAGCACGAACGGCACGCCCTCGCCGCTCACGGTGCGCATCAGCCGGTACAGCGGCCGCAGTTGGCGGTGGGCGAGCCGGACCCGCCAGCGGTCGTGCAGGTACTGGCCGGCGTGCGGCAGGATGAAGCCGACGGCGATGAGGATGGCGGACAGGGCTGCCACGGGCGGGGCCAGGTTGGTGCTCAGCCAGTCCAGGTCCTGGCCGAACCAGCGCGCGACCACGGCGATCAGCTTGACCGCGTCGAAGATCAGGTTCAGCACGTAGCCGGCGCCCAGCAGCTTCAGGGCCCAGCGCAGCCAGGCGTCCAGGCCCTCGGTGCGCACCCAGTTCCAGATCAGCCGGGAGGTGATCAGGCAGGCCACGGCGTGCGCGACGAGGTAGAGCAGGATCTCCTCGCGCATGAACGGCGTGGTGGCGTAGTAGGTGTCGAGATCCCGCAGCCGTTCCTCGGGGGCGTCGGCGAGCAGGAACAGCGCCCACAGGGCGGCGATCACCCCGGAGTACACCGAGATCACCCAGCGCATCGCCCGGCGGGTGGCGGCCGAGCGGTCGGACAGGCCGTTGCGCCAGGTGATGATCAGCAGCAGACAGGAGCCGCAGAACGCGGTGATGAGCGAATAGCACCAGGGCGCGGAGATGTTGGGCACGCCGGTCAGCCGGTTGACCCCGGCGATGGTGGACGGGGTGCAGAACACGAACACCGCGCAGGCCAGCAGCAGCAGTCCGCCGACGGCGCGCAGCAGCGGGTCCCGCCACAGCCGGATGATGGTGGGCAGCTTGATCACCAGGGCGGCGGTGAGCACGGCCGTGGGGATCCAGAAGGAGATGTACAACTCGCTGAGGAGTCCCGAGGGGTTCAGCGCCAGCAGCGTCACCGCGCCGTTCCTCCACGTCCGCGATAGCCGAGGGAACGCTGGACGGGGTCCAGCGGGGCGGGGCGGTTCCCGCAGAGGTGGCCCCGGAACACGGTGGCCAGGCGGTGCCCGAAGTCGTCGGCCTCGGCCTCGTCGGTCTCCCGCGAGCCGTTGCGGGCGGCCACGGTGAGGGGCGTGTCCCGCCAGCCGGGCGCGTCGGCGAGGGCCCGGGCGGCGGCCGTGCCGGCGAGCTGGTGGTGCCGGTGCCCGGCGTGCAGGTGCCACAGTTCGTGTCCCAGGATGACCAGTTGCTGCACGGCCTCGGCCCGCTCCTCCACGATGACCAGGTCGAAGTCGGTGAACTCGACCCACAGTCCGGTGACTTCGATCTCGTCCGGGAACCGCTCGAAGCGCAGCTCCAGCGGCCGTCCGCCGCGCAGCGCGCTCATCTCCTCGCACAGTGCCCGGCACAACTCATGGACGCCCTCGGGTGGTTCGGGACGGGCGCGGACGGCGGCGGCGAGGTCGCCGGCCAGGGAGCGCATCGACGAGCCGGGGCGGGAGCGCCGCAGCCGTGCGGCCAGGCGTACCGCCTGGGCTCGCGCACCCCCGAAGCTCATCTGTCTCCCTTCCCACCGCCGGTTGCGGCTGGTCCGAGCGTACGCGCCCGGATGTGCCCACGTCATGCGATCCGGCGACCGTTGTTCAACGGGGAACGACCGGAGGCTGTGCCGGACCCATTGACGCGGGAGCGCTTCGAACCTACGGTCCCGTTCGAACTTACGAGCGGCATCCGACATATCGAACACTGGGGGGCCAAGGTATGGGCCAAGGAGCTGCGGCGGCACGCCGGTCGGCCGGTTTCCCCGTGACTCGGGAGGATTCCATGAGCAAGCGCACCGCCCGCTTCACCCTCGACCCCGCCTTCGGCGTCGGCGACGCCGGCCCCCGCCTCTTCGGCTCCTTCGTGGAACACCTCGGCCGCTGCGTCTATACCGGCATCTACGAGCCCGGCCACCCCACGGCCGACGCCGAAGGCCTGCGGACCGACGTGCTCGACCTGGTCCGCGAACTCGGCGTCACCGCCGTCCGCTACCCGGGTGGCAACTTCGTGTCGGGCTACAGGTGGGAGGACTCGGTCGGCCCGCGGGCGGAACGCCCCCGGCGCCTGGACCTGGCCTGGCACTCCACCGAGACCAACCGGTTCGGCCTCTCGGAGTACATCGCGTTCCTGAGGAAGCTCGGCCCCCGGGCCGAGCCCATGATGGCCGTGAACCTCGGGACGAGAGGCGTCGCCGAGGCCCTCCAGCTCCAGGAGTACGCCAACCACCCCGCCGGCACGGCCCTCTCCGACCTGCGCGTCGCCCACGGCGACAAGGAGCCCTTCGGCATCCGGCTCTGGTGCCTCGGCAACGAGATGGACGGCCCCTGGCAGACCGGCCACAGGACGGCCCGCGAGTACGGGCGGATCGCCGCCGAGACCGCCCGCGCCATGCGCCGGCAGGACCCCGGGGTGGAACTGGTCGTCTGCGGCTCCTCCAGCCAGGCCATGCCCACTTTCGCCGAGTGGGAGGCGACCGTCCTGGCGGAGACCTACGAGCTGGTCGACCACGTCTCGCTGCACGCCTACTACGAGCCCGTCGACGGCGACCTGGACTCCTTCCTCGCCTCGGCCGTCGACATGGAGTCCTTCATCGAGAACGTGGTCGCGACGGCCGACCACGTGGGCGCGCGGCTGAAGTCGAAGAAGAAGATCAACCTCTCCTTCGACGAGTGGAACGTCTGGTACCTCTCGAAGTGGCAGGAGTACGCCAGGACCGTCGCCCCCTCAGACTGGCCCGAGGCGCCCCGCCTGCTGGAGGACACCTACAGCGTCACCGACGCGGTCGTCCTCGGCTCGCTCCTCATCGCGCTGCTCCGGCACGCCGACCGCGTCACCGTCGCCTGCCTCGCCCAGCTCGTCAACGTCATCGCCCCGATCATGACCGAGCCCGGCGGCCCGGCCTGGCGGCAGACGACGTTCTTCCCGTTCGCCCAGGCCTCCCGGTACGGCCGGGGCCGGGTGCTGGACGTCCGTGTCGACTCCCCGACCTACGAGACGAAGAAGTACGGCGAGACGGACCTGCTGCACGCCACCGCCGTCCGCGCGGACGACGGCACGGTCACGGTGTTCGCGGTCAACCGCAGCCGTACCGAACCACTGCCCCTGGAGGTGACCCTCCACGGGCTGGGGCTGACGGCCGTCACCGAGCACAGCGCGCTCGCGGACGCCGACCCCGACGCCCGCAACACCCTGGCCGACCCCGAACGCGTCGGCCCGCACCCGGTCGAGGGCACCGCCCTGGCGGACGGCACCCTCACCGCCGTACTGGAGCCGCTGTCCTGGAACGTGATCAGGCTGGCGTGATCAGACCGGTGTGACCGGCACACCGCCGCTCGCCTTGCCGAGCAGCGTCAGCCGTACCGACCCGGGGCCCGACAGCGTGGTGAACTCCGAGAGGACCGCCAGCGCGAGGGTGTTGGTGCCCCGGGTGCGCAGGATGCCGTTCGGCAGGACGAAGGTGTGCTGCGGGCCGACGTTGTTGATGTACTGGCCCAGGTTCCAGCCGTTGAGGAAGAGCTGGGCGCGGTAGGCGCGGTACGGGTCGTCGTCCAGGGTCAGGCCGATCGACGCGTCGACGCCGCCCGGCACCGACAGCCGGAACTCGGTCCGGTACCAGGTCACGCCCTGGTACCGCGCGGCGCGCGGGAAACTCACCTTCTCCCAGTCCCGGTCCCGGAAGCCGGGCAGGTGCCAGCCCTCCCGCTCGCCGTACAGGCCGCCGTTGTTCATCGGCCCGCGCACGGGGTCGGCGGCGCCCGCGCCCTGGATGCGCCAGCGCACCTTCGGCGCGGCGCCCTTGAAGGTGACCGCCGTCAGCCCGCGCGCCGCCTTGTGCGTGTCGAGCGCCTTGCCGTCCTGGTCGTGCTGCATGCGCCGGACCAGGACCGACAGCACATGCCGGCCGGGGGAGCGCAGCTGCTCGCGCACCGGGAAGACCGCCGTCTCCGCCCAGCTGCCCTTGCGGATGGTCACCGTCTTGTCCGGCACCGGCATCCGGTGCGTGCCCAGCGGCTCGCCGTCCAGCCAGGCCATCAGCAGGCCCTGCGTGCCGGTGCTGTAGGCGAGCGACACCTCCTCGACGCCGGTGGTGTCGTCGAAGGTGCCCCGGTACCAGACGTCCCCGTAGTGGAAGCCGTAGTCGTCGGCGAAGAGGACCGGCTGTCCGTCCGGGACGGCCGTGGTACTGGACGAGGAGGCCTTGTCGGCCACCTTCCACGAGGAGTCGTCGAAGCTCGGGCCCGCCTCCGGGTTCTCCCTCCGCATCCGCCACCCGCCCAGCTCGGGCAGCCGGACCTCGGGCACGTCCGGCAGCATCCCGGTGGTCATCAGGCTGCCGGAGAGGGTGACCCGGGTGGCCAGCCGCTGCCCGTTCCACACCAGGGTGTCGATCCCGCGCGGCCCCCACACCTCCATGCTGGTCCGCTCGGTGACGTCACCGGTCAGATGCACCTCCGAGCCGCGCAGCTCCACGTGCCGCAGCAGCGCCGGGCCGTAGACGAGCAGCGTCCCGGACGGAGTGTCGTGGGGGAAGAGGCGGACGGCGGTGGCGTCGTCGGCGAAGAGCAGCAGCAGCGGGGTGTCGCTCCCGCCGTTCTGCACCAGGACCCGGGTCAGGCCGCCCTGCCCGAGGGGCGCGTTCACATGGAGTTCGCCGCGGTCGTAGGCCCAGCCGGCCTCCTCGTCGAGCCGCTGCACGAACGGCTCGTCCGGGCAGTCCAGCACCAGCTCGGCCATCTGGCCGCTCCGGCCCGCGAACACCGCGACGTCCTGCCGGCCCGCCGTCACGAGCGTCATGGGCGAGGCGGTGGCGTACTTCAGGGTCCGCTCGCCCAGCGGCAGCCCGGTGGTGAGCAGCGTGGCGTCCTTGCCGGGCACCGTGATCGGCAGGTCGCCGGCGTCGGTCGGCAGGTCGGTGGTGACCGGGTCCGTGCCGTCGTTGCGGGCGATGTACACATGGCTGCCGGTGTCGGGGTTGGTCAGGTGGTACACCTTCAGCCCCTCGGCGGTCACGTCCGCCGCCCGGTCCAGCTTGGCGAAGTCGGGCACGCGCTGGAGCAGGTGCCCCAGCTGGTGCATCGGCGCCATCTTGTCCGTGACGTTACGGGCCTCGTCGATGGCGGCGCCGTAGTCGTACGACGTGTAGACGACCGGCGCGGGCAGCCAGCCCCACGAGGTGCCGCCGAAGGTCATGTACACGTTGTGCAGGGTGAGGCCGTTGGCCAGGTTGGTCAGGTAGAACCGGCGCTCGTACGCGGCGTCCCGGGTGCGCCGCGACTCTGCGTACCCCTTGCCGTCGAACCAGGCACCGCCCCACGGATCGAACCAGCCGCCCCCGAACTCGGGCACGAACCCGGGCGTGGTGGGGGAGGCGGTGGCCCCGCCCTTCGCGCCGCCGGGGCCGTAGTGCCCCCAGTCCGGCGGGGTCTGGGAGGGGGACGGGTACCCGTCGAACCCGTACAGCCAGCCGCCCCGCTCGCCGCCGGTGTCGAACGAGCCGGGGGTCCAGTACCCGTTGCGGCCCTTGTCGTTGTGGAACAGCGGTACGTCGATCCCGTCGGCCCGCACCTTCCGGTACAGGTGGGCCATGTAGTTCCGCCCGGTGGGCTCCCCCACGTGGGCGTCGTACTCGTTCTCGATCTGGTACAGCAGGACCGTGCCGGTGCCCTGCGTGAACAGGTGCCGGCCGGCGATCCGGTTCACCTGGGTCAGCCACTCGTCGACGTGCGACAGATAGGCCGGGTCGTCGGTGCGGGCCGTGCCCTTCGTCGCGGTCAGCCAGCCCGGGAAGCCGCCGCCGTCCACCTCGGCGTTGATGTACGGACCCGGCCGCAGGACGACGTACAGCCCGGTCTCGGCGGCCGTCCGCAGGAACAGGTCCAGGTCCCGCACGCCCGTGAAGTCGTACCGGCCGGGCGCGGGGGAGTGGTAGTTCCAGGCCACGTAGATGCTGACGGCGTTGAACCCGTGCGCCCGCATCTTCTGCAGCACGTCCCGCCACAGCGACGGGCTGGGCAGCCGGAACGGGTGCATCTCGCCGGACCACAGCACCAGCCGCCGCCCGTCGACGAGCAGCGAGTAGCGGTCGTACCCGATGGTGTGCCGCCGGCCGTCCGCGCGCGGCGGGGCCGGCGCCGGACCGGTCGGCGCGCTGGCGCCCGCGTACGCGGACGGCGCGCCGGGGCCGCCGCTGCCGCCCAGGGCGAGCCCGAGCGCGGCCGAGCCGGCCAGGGCACTGAAGGTACGTCTGCTGAGCGCCAAGGTGGATCCTCCCGGGCGGTCTTACGGGGGCGCGGTCCGGCCATTCTCCCCGCGCCCACGCCCCACAATGGACCCATGAGGATCTCGGCACGGGCGGATTACGCGGTACGGGCGGTACTGGAGCTGGCCGTACGGCAGGGTAACGGCCCGGTGAAGGCAGAGGAAATCGCCGCCGTGCAGGACATCCCGCACAAGTTCCTGGAAGGGATCCTCGGCGACCTGCGCCGGGCCGGGATCGTCGACAGCCGGCGCGGCGGAGGCGGCGGTTACCGGCTGGCCCGGACCGCTGCCTCGATCACCGTGGCCGACGTCATCCGGGCGGTCGACGGCCCGATCGTGTCGGTGCGCGGCGAACGCCCGACCGGCCTGTCCTACACCGGCACCGCCCAGCCCCTGCTGCCGCTGTGGATCGCCCTGCGCGCCAACGTCCGCCGCATCCTGGAGGGCGTCACCCTCGCCGACCTCGCGGCGGACGCGCTGCCCGAACCGGTACGCGCCCTGGCGGCGGAGCCGGCGGCCTGGGAGAACCCGTAGGAGCACCCGCCGGCGGTCGCCGGAGTGTGCCGGCAGGACGTGAAAAGCCCGGTGTGAATGGCCTGAGTTCGCTCTCCCGGGTGCGGGCGGGGCTCCCTACGCTACCCACGCCTCCCTCTCCCCTTCACAGATGGCGCACATCTTCTGCAAAGGTGAACGGGCTGGAAGGGGCCCACGGGAGGCGCAACCCCCCACCCGACAACCGGGAGAGACCATGGCTGGTGGACTCCTCATGAGCGGCGCAGTGGCCGCTCTCCTCACCACCGCACTGCCCGCGCACGCCTCGTCCCCGTTCGACAACCCGCCCCCGGACAAGATCGTCATCGACGTCGCGACGGTGAACGGCTCGGGCTGCCCGGCCGGCACGGCCGCGGTGGCGGTGTCGCCGGACAACACCGCCTTCACGGTGACCTACAGCGCCTACCTGGCCCAGGCCGGCGGCAACTCCGACCCCACGGCCTTCCGCAAGAACTGCCAGCTCAACCTGATGGTCCACGTCCCGCAGGGCTTCACCTACGCGGTAGCAAGCGCCGACTACCGGGGCTTCGCCTCGCTCCAGCGCGGCGCCTCGGCCACACAGAAGGCGTCGTACTACTTCCAGGGCTCGTCGAACACCGTGCCCAGGACCCACCCGTTCGGCGGCCCCTACAACGACGACTGGCAGGCCACCGACTCCACCGACTGGGCCCAACTGGTCTGGGCGCCCTGCGGGGTCCTGCGCAACTTCAACATCAACACCGAGCTGCGCGTCAACGCCGGCACCACGAGCCCCGACAAGGTCAGTTTCATGACCATGGACTCGACGGACGGCGACATCAGCACGGTGTACCACATGGCGTGGAAGACCTGTCCGAACTCCTAGTCGGCGCAGGAGGGGGCGCCGGCGCGTCCCCTCCCCGTCAGCACCGGCCGGTCCGACGACCGGACCGGCATCGACCGCCGGGCGCCGCGGAGCGCGGGGCGGTCCGTCCCCCGCACTGCTCCGAACGTGTGCATCCGTCATCCGAACGGCTGCGCCTCGGCCGCTCGGGCTGCCCGCGCCGCCCCGGCGCGGCCAGGATGGGCGGATGACCGACGCCATCGCCTGGGCGGTCGGCGAGCATCGGGAGACGGACGACTTGTGAGCATCCTGAACGAACCCCAGGGCGGTGCAGCCGCGGCCGAGGACTCGTACGAGAACGAACTGCCCGTCCGGCGCAAGCAGCCCGGCAACGTCGTGGTGAAGTGGCTGACGACCACCGACCACAAGACGATCGGCACGCTCTATCTGACCACGTCGTTCGGGTTCTTCCTGGTCGGTGGAGTGATGGCCCTGATCATCCGGGCCGAACTGGCCCGGCCGGGCCTGCAGCTGGTCTCCAACGAGCAGTACAACCAGCTGTTCACGATGCACGGCACCGTGATGCTGCTGATGTTCGCCACCCCGCTGTTCGCCGGCTTCACGAACTGGATCATGCCGCTGCAGATCGGCGCACCGGACGTGGCGTTCCCGCGGCTGAACATGTTCGCCTACTGGCTGTACCTCTTCGGCTCGCTCATCGCGGTCGGCGGTTTCCTCACCCCGAACGGCGCGGCCGACTTCGGCTGGTTCGCCTACACCCCCCTGTCGGACCTGATCCGCAGCCCGGACATCGGTTCGGACCTGTGGATCATGGGTCTGGCCTTCTCCGGCTTCGGCACCATCCTCGGCGCCGTCAACTTCATCACCACGATCATCTGCATGCGCGCCCCCGGCATGACCATGTTCCGCATGCCGATCTTCACCTGGAACGTGCTGCTGACCGCCGTGCTGGTCCTGCTCGCCTTCCCGGTCCTGGCGGCCGCGCTGTTCGCGCTGGAGGCGGACCGCAAGTTCGGCGCCCACGTGTACGATCCGGCCAACGGTGGCGCGCTGCTGTGGCAGCACCTCTTCTGGTTCTTCGGCCACCCCGAGGTGTACATCATCGCCCTGCCGTTCTTCGGCATCGTCACCGAGGTGATCCCGGTCTTCGCCCGCAAGCCGATCTTCGGCTACATGGGCCTGGTCGCCGCGACCATCGCGATCGCGGGGCTGTCCGCGACCGTGTGGGCGCACCACATGTACCCCACCCAGGGCGCACTGCTGCCGTTCTTCGCCTTCATGACCTTCCTGATCGCGGTGCCGACCGGAGTGAAGTTCTTCAACTGGATCGGCACCATGTGGAAGGGCTCGCTCTCCTTCGAGACACCGATGCTGTGGGCCACCGGCTTCCTCGTCACCTTCCTCTTCGGCGGTCTGACCGGCGTCATCCTGGCCTCGCCGCCGCTGGACTTCCACGTGACCGACTCGTACTTCGTGGTGGCGCACTTCCACTACGTGGTCTTCGGCACGGTCGTGTTCGCGATGTTCGCTGGCTTCCACTTCTGGTGGCCCAAGTTCACGGGCAAGATGCTGGACGAGCGCCTCGGCAAGATCACCTTCTGGACGCTGTTCCTCGGCTTCCACGGCACCTTCCTGGTCCAGCACTGGCTGGGCGCCGAGGGCATGCCGCGCCGGTACGCCGACTACCTCGCCGTCGACGGCTTCACCGCGCTGAACACGGTCTCGACCATCAGCTCCTTCCTGCTCGGCCTGTCCATGCTGCCGTTCCTGTACAACGTGTGGAAGACGGCCAAGTACGGCAAGCCGGTCGGCGTGGACGACCCGTGGGGCTACGGCCGCTCGCTGGAGTGGGCGACCTCCTGCCCGCCGCCGCGGCACAACTTCGTCACCCTGCCGCGGATCCGCAGCGAGTCCCCGGCGTTCGACCTGCACCACCCGGACATCGCGATGCGGGAACAAGAGGCGTACGCGCTTCCGGCCACCGACGACCGGGGCCACGGGTGAGCGGTCTGCCCATGCAGGGGGCAGGCGCCGGCGGGGACCTCGGCAACGAGGTGGAGGGCTACCTGCTGTGGCAGGCCCGGGTCGCGGAGGCGGAGCGGCGCGCCCGGGAGTTCACCGGCTCGCTGGACTGGCTGACGACGGCACAGCGGGAACAGGTCGAGCAGCGGTACGTCGCCGACAGCCTCCAGCGGGCCAGGGGTGACCTGGAACGGGTCGCGGCGCGCTGTGTGTCGCTGCGGGCGGAGTACGAGCAGCGTTACCGGGAGCTGCGGCGGCGCTGCGTGGGCATCGCCCTCGCGGTGTGCGCGGGCTGCACCACGCTGGCCACGCTGCTGCTGGTCCTCTGACGCCCCGTCCTCCGACGCCCGCCCCCTGGGGCTCCGCGGCTCGGTCGGCTGGGAGGGTGCCGTCGTTCCCGTCGGTCGGGTGGCGGGTCAGCCTGCTGCTTGGCCCGTCCCGGCCGCGTTCGGCCAGCTCTGGGCGTTGGGCCAGCCCGTCGCGGGGGCCGGGGTCAGGCCGGCGGCGGGGGCCGGTGCCGTCATTCCGCGTACCTGGGCCGCGGTGAGCCCACCCCGGGCCGGAACCCCGGGCGGGGTGGGGGCGACGGCGGCGGCCGGTACGGGTGCGGGGGCCGGCGGCGCGGGCGGGGCAGGCATCGGCGCCGGCGCCGGGACGGGGGTGAACGCCGGCTGCGGTGCCGGGGCGGGCGCCGGCATGGGGGTCGGTGCCGGAACGGGGGTGAACGCGGGCTGTGGTGCGGGTGCGGGTGCGGGTGCCGGGGCCGGTACTGGTGCAGGGGCCGGCTGGGCTGCCGCCGGCATCGGCATCCCGCCGCCGGCCGGCGCAACGGCGGCGGGGAGCGGCATGCCGGTGCCGGCGGCCGGAGCGGGGCCGGCCGCGGTGAGCCGCATTCCGGCCCCGTTGGTCTCGCTGACCAGCCGGTCGACCGCCGCCGTACCCGAGCTGTAGCTGGTCCCGGTGCCCAGCTCGGGTACGGCGGCTCCCCTCCTGGACCCGTAGAGCACCTGCTCCAGGCCGGACACCAGGCGACGCACGTCGACCTGGGGGCGCACCACGAGCCGCAGGAAGCGGCTGGAGGATCCGATCTTGTTGCCGCACTCGCGGACCAGGATCCGGTGCTCGGTGAGCATCCGGTCCCGCACCACCGTGCCCTCGGCGCCCACGGGCAGGCGCACGAACAGGAAGTTCCCCTGGGAGGGGTAGACGGTGAGGCCGGGGAGTGCGGAGAGGTGGCTGGCCATCTCCAGCCGGTCGCGGCGGACCTGCTGGAGGCTCTGGGCGTACTCGGCCCCGTGCTCCTTCAGCATGAACACCACGTGCTCGGCGAAGGAGTTGAGGTTCCACTTCGGCAGCATCGAGCGGACCTTGCCGGCGAGCGCCGGGTTGGCGACGAGGTAGCCGAAACGGATGCCGTGCAGGCCGAAGTTCTTGCCGAGGCTGCGCAGGACGATCACGTTGGGGCGGAGCATGGCCTCCTGGACGACGCTGGGCTCGGCCTCCGCGTCGGCGAACTCCAGGAACGACTCGTCGACCACGACGAGATCCAGGTCGGTCATCGCGTCCATGAACTGCACGACCTGCTGCCGGCGCAGGAAGCCGCCGTCGGGGTTGTTCGGGTTGCAGATCACGGCGACCCGGGTGCCGCGGGCGCGGATGAACTCCGCGTACTGCGCGAGGTCCAGGGCGAAGCCGTTCGCCTCCTGGAGCGGGAACATGTCGACCCGCTTGCCGGTCTCCATCGGCTGGTCGGTCCAGCGGCCGAAGGTGGGGACCGGGACGGCCAGGGACTCACGGACCAGCAGGTGGTCGATCCAGGTGATCAGCTCCGTGGAGCCGTTGCCCATCGCCACGCACTGCGGCGGCAGCTGGAGCAGCGAGCACAGTTCACCGGTGATGGTGTCGGCGTTGCTCGGGTAGTAGGTGACGATTTCACGCAGCCGGCCCGCCATCTCCTCGAACATGGCGGGCGTCGGGAAGTACGGATTGCAGGGGATGCAGAAGTCCACCGGGCCGGTCCCGTCGCCGCCCTCCCGCGTCAGCGCCGCCATGGAGGGGCTGTGCGCGGCGGTGCCGCGGAACAACGAGGTGACGTTGCCGGCCAAGGGGACCTCCGTTCGGGGTGGCCCGTGCGGGGGAGCACGGGCCGCCCTTCGATACGGAGGAGACGGCAGTGGCGTTCAACTCACCGGACCTGTGAGCCGGTTCACGCCCCGAAGGCGTGCATGGTCGATGTCCGGTATGTCTGCCCCGGCCGCAGCACCGTCGACGGGAAGTGCGCGTGGTTCGGCGAGTCCGGGAAGTGCTGCGTCTCCAGGCACAGGGCGTCGCCCTGCCGGTAGGTGCGGCCACCGGTGCCGGCGAGCGTGCCGTCGAGGAAGTTGCCGGAGTAGAACTGCAGGCCCGGCTCGTTCGTGGCGATCCTCAGGGTGCGGCCGGAGCGCGGGTCGCGCAGGGTCGCGACGTGCTCGGGCCGCGCCGTGATCCCCTTGTCCAGGACCCAGTTGTGGTCGTAGCCCTTGGCCTGCACCTGCTGCTCGTGGCCGGCCCGGATGTCCCGGCCGACCGGCTTGGCATGCCGGAAGTCGAACGGGGTGCCCGCGACCCGGGCCAGCTCACCGGTGGGGATCAGACCCGGGTCGGTGGGGGTGTAGCGGGACGCGGCGATCGAGAGCTCGTGGTCCTCGATCGTGCCGCTGCCCTCGCCGGCCAGGTTCCAGTAGACGTGACTGGTGAGGTTGACCACGGTGGCCCTGTCGGTGGTGGCCTCGTAGTCGATGCGCCAGTCGCCGTGCCGGGTGAGGGTGTACGTCACCTTCGTCCGCAGCGTGCCCGGGTAGCCCATCTCGCCGTCGACGCTCGTGTAGTGCAGGTGCAGTCCGACGTCCGAGCCCTTGGTGAACGGCTCGACGTGCCACACGTGCTTGTCGAAGCCCTTGGCCCCGCCGTGCAGGCTGTTGACGCCGTCGTTCACGGAGAGCTGGTACGCCTTGCCGTCCAGCGTGAACCGCCCCTTGCCGATGCGGTTGCCGTACCGGCCGATGAGGGCGCCGAAGTACGGGCTCTTCGCCACGTAGTCGGCGAGGTTGTCGAAGCCGGCCACGACGTTCGCGTGGCGGCCGTGCCGGTCGGGGATCTCCAGGGTCTGGACGATGCCGCCGTAGGAGAGCACCTTCAGCCGGGTGCCGCCGTTCTCCAGCGACCAGCGGTACACCCTGGTGCCGTCGGCGAGCGTGCCGAAGAGTTCCTTCGCCGGCCTGCGGCCTGCCGGACCGGTGGCGGCCCGGGCGCTGCCCGTGCCGAGGGTGGTGGCGGCGAGGCCCGCCGCCGCTGCTCCTGCCATGACCGTGCGTCTGTTCAGTTCCATGGTGCGGCTCCGTGTTGTCTGGGCGCTTACGAACCGGACTTGCGCTTGTTCCACACGTCGAACCCGACCGCCACCAGCAGGGCGAGGCCCTTGATGACCTGCTGCCAGTCGGTGCCGACGCTGAGGAGGTTCATGCCGTTGTTCAGCACGCCGAGGACGAGACCGCCGATGATGGCGCCGAGGACGGTGCCGACACCGCCGCTCATGGAGGCGCCGCCGATGAACGAGGAGGCGATCGCCTCCAGTTCGAAGTTGACGCCCGCCTTCGGCGAGGCCGCGTTCAGCCGGGCTGCGACCACCATGCCCGCCAGGGCCGCGAGCACGCCCATGTTCAGGAAGACGTAGAAGGTGACCTTCTTGTCCTTCACGCCGGACAGCTTGGCCGCCGGCAGGTTGCCGCCGATCGCGTAGATGTGCCGGCCGAAGACCGCGTTGCGCATCATGTAGCCGTACCCGACGACCAGCACGCCGAGGATGATCAGCACGATCGGGGCGCCCTTGTAGCTGGCGAGCAGCAGGGTGAGCACGAGGATCGCGGCGACCAGGGCGGTCAGCTTCAGCAGGAACAGCCGGGTGGGCAGGACGTCCAGGGAGAACTCCTGCTGGCGGCGGCGGTCCCGGAACTCCTGCCGGACCACGGCCGCGATCAGGACGAGCCCGAGCAACAGGGTCAGGTTGTGGTAGTTGGTGTCGGGGCCGGCCTCGGGCAGGAAGCCGTTGCCGAGCTTCTGCAGGCCGTCCGGGAACGGGCCGAGGGTCTGGCCCTTGAGGAGGATCTCGGTGAGGCCGCGGAAGAGCAGCATCCCGGCGAGGGTGACGATGAACGACGGTATGCCGAGATAGGCGATCAGACAGCCCTGGACCGAGCCGGCGACCCCGCCGACCAGCAGGCACAGCACCAGCGCGACCGGCCAGGCCACCCCGTGCTGCACGGTCAGCACGGCCGCGAAGGCACCGACGAACGCCGTGAGCGAGCCGACCGACAGGTCGATGTGCCCGGCGATGATCACCAGCATCATGCCGATCGCGAGGATCAGGATGTAGCTGTTCTGCAGCACCAGGTTGGAGACGTTGCGCGGCAGCAGCAGGTCCCCGCCGGTCCAGATCGCGAAGAGGACCACGATCAGGCCGAGCGCGATCAGCATGCCGTACTGGCGCATGTTGCGGCGCAGTCCGGCCAGCACCAGGCCGAGCAGCCCCTCGCCGGCAGCCGATCCGCTCCTGCCCGGCGGCGCGGGGGCCGGGCTCTTGGCGGTCACATCCGTGCTCATCGCGTTACCTCTTTGTCCTTCGTCATATGGCGCATCAGCACTTCCTGCGTGGCCTCGGCCCGCGGCACCTCGCCGGTCAGCCGCCCGGCGGCCATCGTGTAGATGCGGTCGCACATGCCGAGCAGCTCGGGCAGCTCGGAGGAGATGAAGACGACCGCCTTGCCCTGGGCGGCGAGCTGGTCGATGACCGTGTAGATCTCGTACTTGGCGCCCACGTCGATGCCGCGGGTCGGTTCGTCGAGGATCAGCACGTCCGGACCGGCGAAGATCCACTTGCTGAGGACGACCTTCTGCTGGTTGCCGCCGGAGAGCTTGCCCACCGGCTCGAACACCGTGGGTGCCTTGATGTTCATGGACGCCCGGAAGCCCTCGGCGACCTGCCGCTCCTCGTGCTCGTCCACCACACCCCGCCTGGCGACCTTGTCCAGCGCGGTCAGCGAGATGTTCCGGTTGATGGTGTCGATGAGGTTCAGGCCGTAGTGCTTGCGGTCCTCGGTGACGTACGCGATGCCGTGCCCGATCGCCTCCGCCACGGTCTTCGTACGGATCTCCGTGCCGTCCTTCAGGACCGTGCCGCCCGCGTACCGGCCGTAGGTCCGCCCGAAGACGCTCATCGCGAGTTCGGTGCGGCCCGCGCCCATCAGGCCCGCGATGCCCACGATCTCCCCGCGGCGCACGGTCAGCGACACGTCGTCGACGACCTTGCGCTGCTGGTCGATCGGGTGGAACACGGTCCAGCCGCGGATCTCCAGCGCCGGTGCCGCGCCCTCCTCCGGCTGGTGCGGGCTGCGCTCGGGGAAGCGGTGGTCGAGGTCGCGGCCGACCATGCCGGCGATGATCCGTTCCTCGGTCGTCTCCGGCGCCTTCACATCGAGGGTCTCGATGGACCGGCCGTCCCGGATGATCGTCACCGAGTCGGCGACCTTGCGGATCTCGTTGAGCTTGTGGGAGATGATGATCGAGGTGATGCCCTGGTTCCTCAGCTCCAGGATCAGATCGAGCAGTTTGTCGCTGTCCTCGTCGTTCAGGGCCGCCGTCGGCTCGTCCAGGATCAGCAGCTTCACCTGCTTGGACAGCGCCTTGGCGATCTCCACCAGCTGCTGCTTGCCCACGCCGATGTCGGCGACCCGGGTCTCGGGGTGCTCGTCCAGACCGACCCGGCGCAGCAGTTCGGTGGCGTGGCGCAGGGTCTCGCGCCAGTTGACGAGTCCGCGCGTGGCGTGCTCGTTGCCGAGGAAGAGGTTCTCGGCGATGGACAGGTGCGGCACCAGGGCCAGCTCCTGGTGGATGATCACGATGCCGTGCTGCTCGCTCGCCCGGATGTCCCGGAACCGGCAGACCTCCCCCTCGAAGAGGACGTCCCCCTCGTAACTACCGTGCGGGTGGACGCCGGAGAGCACCTTCATGAGGGTGGACTTGCCGGCGCCGTTCTCCCCGCAGATGGCGTGGACCTCGCCCTGCCGGACGGTCAGGGTGACGTCCGACAGCGCCTTGACACCGGGAAAGGTCTTGACGATCGAGCGCATTTCCAGGACGGGTCCCGCCATGGTCGTGCCTTTCAATCCGTAGGAGAGGGGCGGGTTACTTGAGATCGGCCTCGGTGTAGTAGCCGCCGTCGACCAGCACCTGCCGGTAGTTGCTCTTGTCGACGCTCACCGGCTGGAGCAGGTAGGCGGGCACGACCTTCGTCCCGTTGTCGTAGGTCTTGGTGTCGTTGACCTCGGGCTTCTTGCCCTTCAGGGAGTCGTCCATCATCGAGGCGGCGACCTCGGCGAGCTTGCGGAGGTCCTTGTAGACGGTCTGCGTCTGCTGACCGGAGATGATCGACTTCACCGAGGCCAGCTCGGCGTCCTGGCCGGTGATGACCGGCAGCGGCTTGCTGCCCGAGCCGTAGCCGTCCGACTTCAGGGCGGACAGGATGCCGATGGAGATGCCGTCGTACGGCGAGAGGACCGCGTCGACCCGGCCGCTCCGGTAGGACGAGGTGAGGATGTCCTCCATGCGCTTCTGCGCGGTGGTGCCGTCCCAGCGCAGGGTGGTGACCTGGGTCAGCTTGGTCTGCCCCGACTTGACCACCAGCTGCTTGCTGTCGATGTACGGCTGGAGCACCTTCATGGCGCCGCCGAAGAAGTACTTGGTGTTGTTGTCGTCGTTGGAGCCGGCGAACAGCTCGATGTTGAAGGGGCCCTTCTTGCCCTTGCCCAGCCCGAGCCTGTCCACGATGTACTGGCCCTGGAGGGTGCCGACCTTCTCGTTGTCGAACGAGGCGTAGTAGTCGACGTTCTCGGTGCCGAGGATCAGCCGGTCGTAGGAGATGACCGGGATGTGCGCGTCCGCGGCCTGCTGGAGCACGCTGTTCAGCGACTTGTTGTCGATGGCCGCGATGACCAGGCCCTTGACGCCCTGCGTGATCAGGTTCTCGATCTGGGAGACCTGCTGCTCCGGGTCGTCCTCGCCGTAGACCAGCTTGGTCTTGTAGCCCTTGGCCTCCAGATCCTTGACGACGTTCTTGCCGTCGTTGATCCAGCGCTCGGAGGACTTGGTCGGCATGGCGATGCCGATGGTGGCGCCCTTGACGTCGCCCGTCTTCTCCTTGCTGCCGCCCTCGCCGCTCTGGCCGCAGGCGGTGAGGGTGAGGGCGAGCGAGGCGGCTCCGGCTATGGCGGCGAGGGCGCTTCTACGAGTGCGCATGGTGATCGGTCCCTGTTCTTCTCGTCGTGGAGAGCTTGTTGAGCGAGGTCGGTGAAGCGCCCCGGAGGGGCGCGGGACTGCGGGTCGGGAACCTGGGGGAGTGACCGGCCGCGCACGGCCCGCAGCCCCCGTCGGTCATCCGGTGGCACCTTCGGAGGGGAACCGGTGCAAAGCTCCCGGCAGCCGGGAGCCGAGCGGCGCCATGTCGCCGTCCGCGCCGTGCCGGGCGAGCAGGTCCAGGGCGAGCCGGCCGCGCCGTACCCGCTCCCGGGCGGTGTCCAGGGTGACGTCCCTGAGGTGGGTGCCCCACGGGTAGATGCCGGGCGCCTTGGACAGCCCGAACTTCAGGTAGAGGGGTGCGCCGCGCCGGATCAGCTCGGCGACCTCGTACATCCGGACGTAGCCGCCGAGGTCGTCGGGGGCCTCGATGTACATGTCCATGGGGGCGCCGGAGACCCGGCGGATCTCGGTGAGGTGGTCCAGCGTCAGATCGCTGGGCACGTTGACGGAGTCGGCACCGAGCCGCTCGTAGACGGCGTACGAGGCCGGGTTGACGGGACCGATGAGCGCCGAGACCTTCAGCGTGGTGTCGGCCGGGATGATCCCGGCCTGTCTGGCCCGGTGCAGGGTCCACAGCACGCCCTCGTCCGCGACGAGCAGGCACTTGACGCCCAGTTCGGTGGCCCGGACGGCGTCCTCGACGCAGCCGGCGACCGCGTCGTGGCCCCGGGCGCGCAGTCCGGCCCCCCGTGAGTCGGACCGCACCGAGCCGCCGATGTCCCAGGTGCCGCGGGGGCCGGTGAACAGGCAGAGTTCGATGTCGCGTTCGCCGGTGGCCTCGACCATCTCGGTGATCTCGGCGTCGGTGAGCATCCACACGCCGCTGCCCTGGCTGATCCGGTGGACCGGCACGTCGAGGCGCGAGGCCTCCTTGAGGACGACCGCGAGCGCTTCGGGTCCCTCGCACGAGGGGATCTCGGTCCGCCAGCGGCCGCCGCCCGGGAAGGTGTGGGCGGAGGTGTCGGCGGGGTCGAGGGCGGGCGCGGCCAGGCCCAGTGCGGCGAGCACCTGCTCGCCGGGCCTGCGGGCTGCCGGAGCGGAAGCGTCGGTCACAAGCTGTCCTTCATGTTCGGTATTTCGGACAAGGTTCGGGGCTCTCGGTACGAAAAAGCGCCGGGTGTACGCCGGTCGGGGCGCCGTCAGGTCACGTCCCGGCCGGCGTACGGTCAGGGGCGGAGCAGCACCTTGCCCACCTTCGGATCTCCGGCCCCCACCAGCTCGATGGCCTGCGGGAACTCGGTCAGCGGCAACTCGTGTGTGACCAGCGGCAGCGGATCCAGCAGCCCGGCGCCGAACACCCGCACGGCGTGCGCCCAGGCGTCCGGCGGTGCTCCGAAGACGGTGTGCACCTCCAGCTGCCGTACGACGAGATCGGTCGGGTCGAGCCCGTCCGCGCCCGGCGCCGGGATCCCGGTGAGGACCAGCCGTCCGCCGCGCCGCAGCAGAGAGGCGGCGGTGCGCGCGGCGGACGCCGAACCCGCGGTCTCGATGACCACGTCGAAGTCGTCGGGCAGTTGCCGGTCCCTCAGCCGGAAGTCGCTCGCCCCGAACCGCCGGGACAGCGCCTCGCGGTCGCCCCGCGTGCCCACCACCAGCAGTTCCACCGGGGATACGGCCTTCAGGAACTGCACCGCGAACATGCCCAGCGTGCCCGTGCCGACCACCGCGACCCGCTCGCCCGGCCGGGCGTTCGCCTTCAGCGCGGCCGCGGCGATGCAGGCGGCCGGCTCCAGCAGCGCGGCCGCGGTCAGGTCGGCGTCGTCCGGCAGGACGTGCAGCAGCCGGGCGGGCAGGGTCAGCGTGGCCGCCATGGCGCCGGGCCGGGTGAACCCGGTCTCCTCGTACCCGGCCGAGCACAGCGTGGTCTCGCCCGCGTGACAGCGGTCGCAGACCTGGCAGTTGCGGAAGCCCTCGCCGACCACCTTGCGGCCGACGAGCGAGCCGGGCACCCCGGCCCCCACCGCCCGCACGGTCCCGGACCACTCGTGCCCGGGCGTGAGCGGATACCGCACGTACCCTTCGGGCCGGTTGCCCTGGTACACCTCGCGGTCGCTGCCGCAGATTCCGGCCGCGTGCACCGCGACCAGCGCCTCCCCGGCACCGGGCTCGCGCGGCGTGTGGGCCTCGACCCGGTGCACGCCCGGCGCCTCGACCAGGACCTGGGAACTCACTTCGTACCCTTCGGCTTGCGCTGCTCCCAGCCCTCGGCCCACAGGTCGAACCGGGCCTGCTGCTGGGGGAACTCGGCCGCCGCGTCGACGTCCAGCTCGACGCCGAGGCCGGGCGCGTCGGACAGGTGGAAGTAGCCGTCCACGACCTGCGGCGCCCCCTTGACCACCTTCTTGATCTCCGCGTCCGCGAAGTCGTTGAAGTGCTCCAGGACCTTGAAGTTCGGGGAGGTGAACCCGACCTGGAGGGAGGCGGCCGTGAGCACGGACCCGCCCACGTTGTGCGGGGCGACGAGCATGTAGTGGGTCTCGGCGGTGGCGGCCAGCTTCCGGGTCTCCCAGATGCCGCCGATGTGGCCGACGTCCGGCTGGATGATGTCCACGGCCTGGCTGTCGAACAGCTCGCGGAACTCGATCCGGTCGTGGATCCGCTCACCGGTGGCGACCGGGATGTCGACCTTGGCGGCGACCTTCTCCAGCGCCTTCAGGTTCTCCGGCGGCACCGGCTCCTCCAGCCAGGCCGGCTTGAACGGCGCCATCTCCCTGGCCAGCCGGACGGCGGTGGCCGGGGAGAACCGGCCGTGCATCTCCAGCATCAGCTCGGCCTCCGGGCCGATGGCGTCCCGCACGGCCTCGATGAGCGAGACCGCGTACAGGGTCTGCTCGTGGTCCAGCTCGAAGTGCCCGGTGCCGAACGGGTCGATCTTCAGCGCCTTGTACCCGCGCTCCATCACCCCCCGCGCGGCCTTGTGGTACGCCTCCGGCGTTCGCTCGGTCGTGTACCAGCCGTTGGCGTACGCCTTGACCTTGTCGGTCACCTTCCCGCCGAGCAGCTGCCACACCGGCACGCCCAGTGCCTTGCCCTTGATGTCCCAGCACGCCATCTCGACGACCGCGATGCCGGACATGACGATCTCGCCGGCCCGGCCGTAGTCGCCGTACTTCATGCGGCGCACCAGGTCCTCGACAGCCAACGGGTCGGATCCGAGAATGTGGTTGGCCTCGGCCTCCCGCAGGTAGCCGATCAGCGCGTCGGTGTGCCCGAGCATCCGGGTCTCGCCGACTCCCGTGATGCCCTCGTCGGTGTGCACCTGGACGTAGGTCAGGTTGCGCCACGGCGTGCCGACCACGTGCGTGCTGATTCCGGTGATGCGCACGGCAGTTGCCTCTCAGCTGTTCGAGATTTCGTCACACGTTCGAAATGCTGGCGTGACAGTAAGGATGGTCCGGCAGGGGTGTCAATGGGTCGAACGGGTAACGGTTTCGGCAAGGCTTTCGAGAACTTTTTCGACTTCGCACCAAACCTTCACAGCCCCGCCTGGAACGGGGCCCGCGCGGACTCTAGTCTTCCCGCGTCATGGACTACTGCTCCCCGTGCCAACGGCACCTCAACGGCGCCCTGGCCTGCCCTGGGTGCGGAACGCCGGCCGACCGCCTCGCCGTCACCACGGCTGTCTCGGCCGCGCATCCGCACGCGTACGGGCACGGGTACGCGCAGCCATCGACGACGGGGTACGACAACCCGTACGACGCCCCGTACGACCCGCTCGGCGCACCCGAGGCCCCGGACCAGCCGGACCGGTGGCGGGAGCCCGGCGAGGACGACCGCGCCGACGGCCGTGCCGGCGCGTACGCGGGGGAGGACACGGACGAGTACGCGGACGAGGACTCGGACGAGTACGCCGACCGTGAGAACGCCGAGGAGGCCGCCGCCGGCGGTCGGCGGGCCGCCCGCGCCGGGGCGAGCCGCCGGGACCGCAAGGCCGCCGTGCACCGCCGTCGCCGTCGCCGCACGGTGCTGATCGCGGCCGGGTTCGTGCTCGCGGCCGGCGGACTGAGCCTCGCCGAACTCGGCACCGACGCGCCCTTCTCGCCGTTCTCCGGCGACACCCCGGCACCCGCCGGGGACACCACGGCGGACGGCGGCGCCGCCTCCACCGCGCCGGGCAGCACCGCCCACCCGGTCGACGCCCCCTCCGGCGCCTCCGCGAGCGCGCGCGACTCCGCCTCCCCGGACGCCTCGGCCTCCGCGTCCCCCTCGAAGTCCCCGCGGGAGAAGGATTCCGCCTCCCCCTCCGCCAGCGACACCGGCGAGGCCCGGCAGTCGGCCGGCAGCGGTTCCGGTACGACCGCGGCCACCCCCACCGCCCCGGCCGCCAGCGCGCCCGCCGGCACCCCCAGCGCGGCCCCGACGACCGCCGCCCCCACCCCGGAGCCCTCGCCCACCAGGACCTGCGACCGCTTCCTGTGGTGGTGCACCTGAGCGCATCCGCGGCGCGCCCCGGCGCACCGCACCGCGCGCCGTCCCGTCCCATCCGCCGTCCGGGGCATCCCTGACACCCACCGGCCCGTACGGGGGTTGAGTCGAACGGGCACGTCTCGCCGTACCGATCTCGGGCACGCCCGGAGATCGGCAGGGGCGTCGCGCCGACGGGGAGCAGTGAAGAGCGGATCGGTCAAGGAGTGCGGATGACGCAGGAGATCACCGTCCAGGGCACGGTCACCGAGGGCTTCGAGCCGGTGCGCGAGGAGTTCGCCGCCCTGGTCGCCGAGGAACGTCAGGACTACGAGGGGCAGTTGTGCGCGTACGTCCACGGCCGCCGGGTCGTGGACCTGTGGGCGGGCCCCGGCGTGACGGGCGACTCGCTGTACGCCGTGTACTCGGCGACGAAGGGCGCGGCCCATCTGGTCGCGGCGCTGCTCGTGCAGGACGGCACGCTGGAGCTGGACCGGAAAGTCACGTACTACTGGCCGGAGTTCGCCGCCGAGGGCAAGGGTGCGCTGACCCTGCGGGACCTGCTCGCGCACCGCGCGGGACTGGTCGGCACCGACACCGGGTTCACCCTCGCCGAGCTGGCCGACGACCGGGTGATCGCCGAACGCCTCGCCGACCAGCGGCCCTTCTGGCGGCCGGGCACGGCCTTCGGCTGCCACGCGCTCGTCATCGGCGCGCTGACCGGCGAGATCGTCCGCCGGGCGACGGGCCGTACGCTCCAGGAGGTCTACGAGGAGCGGATCCGTGCCCCCCACGGCCTCGACCTCCACCTGGGCCTGCCCGCCGCGCACGAGCCACGCTTCCGCACGGTCCAGCCGATGCTGCCGACGCCCACGCAGCAGGCCCAGCTCGACGCCGTACCGACCGGCCCGCACACCCTCGCGTCGATCGCCTTGAACCGGCACGGCGCGCAGCCCACCGACCTGGAGAGCCTGCCGAACGAGCGGCTGATCCGCGCCAAGGGCCCCGCCTCGGTCGGCGGCGTCGGCTCGGCCCGCGGCCTGGCGGGCATGTACGCGGCGATGATCAGCGAGGTGGACGGGAGGGCTCCGCTGCTGAAGGAGGACACGCTGGCGGAGTTCGGCCAGATCCACTCCGCGGGCTACGACCTGGTGGCCCGCGCCCACAGGTCCTTCGGCCTGGGCTTCCAGGCCACCGCCGACACCTGGCACCCCTTCCTGGGCGCCGCCACCGTGGGCCACAGCGGCACCAACGGCGTCCAGGCCTTCGCGGACCCGCACAGCGGCATGGCCTACGGCTACACGAGGCGCAGGTGCGCGTTCCCGGGCGGGGCGGCCCCCGAGAACAACAGGCTTGCGGCCACCGTCCAGCGAGCGATCCTGGCAACCCCCTAGGGGCGCGGGGCGGATACCCGGCAGACGCCCCCGGCCGAAAGAGCAGCCGCACCCCACGTCCAAGGATGCGGCTGCCGATGTGGAAACGACGAAGGTCAGACCAGCGTCACGGTGATGTCTCCCCGGGTCGCCTTCGAATAGGGGCACACCTGGTGAGCCTTCGCGACCAGGTCCCGCGCGGTCGCCGCATCCATGTTCGGGATGCTCGCCGAGATCTCCACGATGATCCCGAACCCGTCGTCGTTCTTCCCGAGCCCGACCTTCGCGGTGACGGTCGACCCGGAGACGTCGGCGCCCTCCTGCCGGGCGACCACGCCCAGGGCCCCCTGGAAGCACGCGCTGTAGCCGGCGGCGAACAGCTGCTCCGGATTGGTCCCGGACCCGCTGCCGCCCATCTCCTTCGGCGGACTGACGACGACGTCGAGTCGGCCGTCGTCCGTGGCGACCCGTCCGTCGCGGCCGTGCTCGGCGGTGGCGACGGCGGTGTACAGGACGTCGGACTGCGTGATGGGCATGCGGTTGTCCTTCTCCTCGGTCCGCCGCGACTCGCGCCCACGATCGCCGACGGATTTCGGAAAGAAGTTACCGCATGCCGAAAATCACGGGAAGGTCAGAGCTTGACGACCATCTTGCCGACGTTGTCGCCGCGCAGGACCCCGAGGAACGCCTCCAGGTTGTTCTCGATGCCCTCGACCACGGTCTCCCGGTACTTCAGCGCGCCCGAGGCGACCCACGGGCCGACCTCCTGGACGAACTGCGGCTGAAGGTCGTAGTGGTCGCCGACCAGGAAGCCCTCGATGCGGCCCCGGGTCTGGATGAGGCGGGCGAGGTTCCTCGGGCCGGGGGCGGGCTCGGTGTTGTTGTAGACCGAGATCATGCCGCAGACCGCGATCCGGCCGCCCTCGTTCAGGGAGCCGATGGCGGCCTCCAGGTGGTCCCCGCCGACGTTGTCGAAGTAGACGTCGATGCCGTCGGGTGCCGCCTCGCGCAACTGCTCGGCGACCGGGCCGCTCTTGTAGTTGAACGCGGCGTCGAAGCCGTACTCCTCCACCAGCAGCCTGACCTTCTCGTCGGAGCCGGCCGAGCCGATGACCCGGGAGGCGCCCTTGAGCTTGGCGATCTGGCCCACCTGGCTGCCCACGGCCCCCGCGGCGCCCGACACGAACACGGCGTCGCCCTCCTTGAAGGAGGCGGTGCGCAGCAGGCCGGCGTAGGCGGTCAGGCCGGTCATGCCGAGGACGCCCAGGTACGTCGACAGGGGTGCGGCCTGGGCGTCGACCTTGACGGCGTGCCCGGCGTCCACGGCCGCGTACTCGCGCCAGCCGAGGAAGTGCAGGACGTGGTCACCGACCGCGATGCCCTCGGCGCGGGACTCGATCACCTCGCCGACCGCGCCGCCCTGCATGACCTTGCCCAGCTCGAAGGGGGCGACGTACGACTTCGCCTCGCTCATCCGGCCGCGCATGTACGGGTCGACGGAGAGGTACTTGTTCCGCACCAGCACCTGACCCTCGCCCGGGGTCGGGACCGGCGCCTCGACCAGGGCGAAGTCCTCGGGCTTCGGCCAGCCGACGGGACGGCTGAGCAGGTGCCACTCGCGGTTGATCATGACAGCGCCTTTCCTGTTACTTCAGTACCTTAAACAACCCTGCACCTGAATATTTCATGATGTCAAGTAACCGGGTATCCTTCAGACCATGTCCACCCCATCCAAGAGTCATCGCCCCGACGCCCTCACCCTGGAAGTCGTGGAGCTGATCGGTGACGTCGTGGCCCGCTTCTACGCGGACTACGAGAAGGCGGCGGGCGAGCACACGCTGACCGGCCCGCAGGCCCGGCTGCTCAGCCTGCTCTCCCTGGAGCCGCTGCCCATGCGCAAGCTGGCGCAGAAGCTGAAGTGCGAGCCGTCGAACGTCACCGGGATCGTGGACCGCCTGGAGTCCCGCGGCCTGGTGGAGCGCCGCCCGGACCCGGCCGACCGCCGGGTGAAGGTGGCCGCCGCCACCGAGGAGGGCCGCCGGGTGGCCCGGGACCTGCGCGAGGGCCTGCACTTCGCGCGCGAGCCGCTCGCCGCCCTCACCGACGACGAGCGCGGCTCCCTGCGCGACCTGCTCCGCCGCATGCTGGACGTCTGAGCAGCCGCAACCGCAGCCACAGCCGTCCGGCCGAGCCAGTAAAGTCCTCGTCATGCGCGATCTCGGGGTGGGTTTCGGTTATCTGCTGAAAGGCCAGCGCTGGGTGGCCCGGCACGGACGGCAGTACGGGTTCGGACTGCTGCCCGGCCTGATCACACTGGTGCTGTACGCGGCCGCGCTGGTCGCGCTCGCCCTGTGGGGCGCCGACGCGGTCGGCTGGGCGACCCCGTTCGCGGACGACTGGTCCAGCCCCTGGCAGGGCCTCTTCCGCGGCTTCCTGACGGCCGTCCTGTTCGCCCTCGGCCTGCTGCTCGCCGTGCTGACGTTCACCGCCGTCACCCTGCTGGTCGGCCAGCCCTTCTACGAGAGCCTCTCGGAGAGGGTCGACGCCGACGTCTCGCCCGACGGCATCGCTCCCCGGTCCGGCCTCCCGCTCTGGCGCGAGCTGTGGATCTCGGCCCGGGACAGCGTGCGCATCCTGGCCCGGGCCGGCCTGTGGGGCGTCCTGCTCTTCGCCCTCGGGTTCCTGCCGTTCGTCGGGCAGACCGTCGTACCCGTGATCGGCTTCTTCGTCACCGGCTTCTTCCTCACCGAGGAACTCGCCGCCGTGGCGATGCAGCGCCGGGGCGTCGACCTGCGCGCCCGCCTCACCCTGCTCCGCTCCCGCAAGGCCCTGGTCTGGGGCTTCGGCACGCCCCTGGGCCTGGCCTTCCTGGTCCCGTTCGTCGCGGTGTTCCTGATGCCGGGCGCGGTCGCGGGCGCCACGCTCCTCGCCCGGGACCTGCTCGGCGAGGAGATCGCCGGTGAGGCCGAGGAGACGGCACAGAACGTCACTTCCTGACCGGGGCGTTCGCCGTCGCGCCCACGGACACGGCCACGATCGCCCGCACCTGCCCCACGATGTCCAGCCGGTTGCGCACGAACTCGGGGTCGGTCACCTCCGTGGTGTTCCCGGCCCCGAACCGGAGCACCGGGGTGTGCACATGCCCGCCGGGCAGGGTGTCGTGCAGCCCGAGCCGGTCCCGCAGCAGGGTGGCCCGGTAGGCGATCTCGTTGGACAGGTAGTCCCCGCCGGCCCCGGCGCGCGCGGTGGAGCCGGGGGTCGGTCCGTCCGGCCGTACGACGGGATCGCCGCCGCCCGCCGGGATCTCGGTCACCTCCGTGTGGTCGTACACCGGGAAGCGGCCCGTCGGCGCGGCCACGACGGCGGCGTACGGCAGGGTCGTGCCCGTCCACTGCGGCTGTGCCGACGGGTCGGCGACCGGGACGGTCCCGGTCCGGGAGACGTTGTCGTTGTCCGGGAAGCCGCCGCGCCAGGCACCGTTGGTGCGCTCGATGTCGAACCGGCCGACGCGGCCCTGGCTCACGGTCGTGAACAGGTCCACCCTCGGCAGGTACGGCCGCAGCGTCCGCTCCACCGTGCCCTCGGCGAAGTCGTCCCAGCGCACCGGGAACACGGCGGTCTCGATCCGGGCCGGCCCCCGCGCCGTCTCGACCACCGTGCCGTCGAGCGCGAGCGCCGTCGCCCCGGAGGGGTTGGAGATACGGATGTCCCGGTCGAGCGTGAACGGGTCGAAACCGGTGAGCAGCACGCGCCGCAGCCGGCCGGACGCCGGGTAGCGGATGTCGGTCTGCCCCCGCGAGGTCCGCTCCAACCGGTCCAGCAACGCGTCCCGTTGTCCGCCGGTGAGGCCGAACCGGGGCTCCCAGGTGCGCACGTGCCGGCTCATCCCCAGCCGCGCCCAGTACAGCGGCCGGTCGTCGTCCCGGCTCAGGTCACCACCCGCCGGCCCCCGCCCCTGCGCCCGGTCCACGGCCCGCCGCCACAGTGCGGATCCCTCCCGTACGACGATGCGGCGGGCCTGCGCGTAGTCGTGCGCCCCCTCCAGCGCACGGCCGAACTCCGCCGCCACGCCGTCGAATCCCGACCGCCGGAGGATCTCCTGCGGCACGGCGCCGTCGAGCCGCTGCTCCTCGGCGGTGGGGGAGGGGGCGGTGGCCGGTGCGGCGGAGGCGGTGGCCGGGGGAACGGCCAGTCCGGCCAACAGGGCCAGACCGAGGACGCCGGAGCGAACGCGTATGCGGAGCACGGGAGTTGGTGTCCTTCCGTCGGTGCGGGCCGTCCCACGGTAGGCGCCGAGGGGGGTCATCCGCCATGGCCCGGCGCGGCTCCGGCTGCGCGCGCCCTCGGGGCCGCGGTGCCGCCCGCTTCCAGGGGTGCCCTACTCCACCGGCTCGCCCAGCAGCCGCAGGAAGTCACGGAAGGCGCCCGGCATGTCCACCGACTCCGGGTCCAGGAGCCACTGGTACTGGAGGCCGTCCATCACCGCCACGAGCAGCGGGGCGGTCCGCTCGGGGGTGAGCCCGTTGGGCAGCCGGTCCCCGTACTCGGTGCGCAGGACCGCGGCCATGGCCGCGCGGACACGCGCATACCGCTCGGTGAAGTACTCCCGCGCCGGATGCCCCTCCGTCACGCTCTCGCCGAGCAGCGCCGAGAAGGTCTGGATGATCGCCGGCCGCATCGCGTTGTACTCGACCAGCGAGGCCAGCAGATCCATCCGCCACTGCGGGTCCGGCACCGCGTCCCACCGGTCCCGCTCCTGGAGCACGGCCACCAGCAGGGCGTCCTTGGTGGGGAAGTAGTGCAGCAGCCCCTGCTGGGTCAGCCCGACGCGCTCGGCCACCGCGGCCAGGCTCGCCCCCCGGTACCCCCGCTCGGCGATCACCTCGAGCGCGGCCCCGACGATCTCCGCGCGCCGCTCCTCGCTCCTGACCCTCGCGCTCATGACGACACCGTACGACATCCCTCCACCGCGAACATAACGGCAAGATGACGAAACCTACCGCTCTACAGGCCGCGCGGGCACGATGGACCCACCTGAACGGACTCGACGAGGAGGAACCGCGATGGCGGGAGCCCAGCCCACCCCGGCCGACAAGGCCCGCGAGGCGGTCGTGGAGGCCGCCCTCGGCACGCTCGACCTCGACGCCAAGGCGCGGCTGCTGGCCGGCCAGGACATGTGGACCCTGCCCGCACTGCCCGAGATCGGCCTGGAGTCCCTGGTGATGTCGGACGGCCCGATCGGCGTCCGGGGCGTGCGCTGGAGTGCCGACGACCCCTCCGTCGCCCTGCCCTCCCCGACCGCGCTCGCCGCCACCTGGGACCCCGAACTCGCCCGCCGCGCCGGCGTCCTGCTCGCCCAGGAGGCCCGCCGCAAGGGCGTCCACGTCCTGCTCGCCCCCACGGTCAACCTGCACCGCTCCCCGCTCGGCGGCCGCCACTTCGAGTGCTACAGCGAGGACCCCTACCTGACCGGCGTCATCGGCACCGGGTACGTCCGCGGCGTCCAGTCCGGCGGAGTCGGCACCACCGTCAAGCACTTCGTCGCCAACGACGCCGAGACCGACCGCCTCACGGTGAACAACCTGGTCCCCGAACGCGCCCTGCGCGAGCTGTACCTGGCCCCCTTCGAGGCCATCGTCGAGAACGCCCGCCCCTGGGGCGTCATGACCGCCTACAACAGCGTCAACGGCACGACGATGACCGAGCACCACCACCTCGTCAACGAGGTCCTGCGCGGCGAATGGGACTTCGACGGCTGCAACGTCTCCGACTGGACGGCCGCCCGGGACACCGTCGGCGCCGTCAACGGCGGCCTGGACGTCGCCATGCCCGGTCCCCGGACCGTCTACGGCCCCGCGCTCGCCCGGGCCGTGCGGGACGGCAGGGTGGGCGAGGCCGCGGTCGACGCGGCCGTCCGCCGGGTACTGCGGCTCGCCGCCCGGGTCGGCATCCTGGCCGGCGCCGAACCGGTGGTCCCCGCACCGCCCGCGCCGGTCGACGGCGAGGCCCTGGCCCGCGAGATCGCCCGCCGCTCCTTCGTCCTGGTGCGCAACGAGAACCGCGCCCTGCCGCTGCCGCCCCACGGCACCGTGGCCCTGATCGGCGCCGCCGCCCGCGACGCCCGCGTGCTCGGCGGCGGCTCGGCCACCGTCTTCCCGGCCCGGATCGTCTCCCCGCTCGACGGCCTCACCGCCGCCCTCCCCGAGGGCGCCCTCACCTACGCCGTCGGCGCCGACCCGGCCACCGAACTCGCCGTCGCCGACCAGGGCTTGACCCTGCGCGCCGTCTGCCGCGACGCCGCCGGCGAGGTCGTCGGCAGCCGCTCCGCCCCCGGCGGCCTCATCCAGTGGATGGGCTCCGACCTCCCCGACGGCGTCACCCACGACAACCTCCACACCGTCGAGCTGACGGGCACCTTCACCCCCCGCGAGTCCGGCCCGCACCGCTTCGGGATCAAGGGCATGGGCCCCTTCACCCTCACCGTCGACGGCACGACGTACTACGACGACGTCCAGCGCCCCGACAAGGACGATCCGTTCGAGGCCTTCTTGGGCGCCCCCGTCCCCCGGGCCGAGGTGGAGCTGACCGCCGGCGAACCGGTCGACGTCGCCCTCACCCACGTCGTCCGGCTCCCCGAGGACCTCCCGATGAAGGTGGTCGGCTTCGCGCTCGCCCACTCCGGCCCGCAGCGCGACCCGGACGAGCTGATCGCCGAGGCCGTCGAGGCCGCCCGCGCCGCCGGCACGGCCGTCGTCGTGGTCGCCACCACCGACCGCGTGGAGTCCGAGGGCTTCGACCGCCGGGACCTGACCCTGCCCGGCCGCCAGGACGACCTCGTTCGCGCGGTCGCCGCCGCCAACCCGAACACCGTCGTGGTCGTCAACGCCGGCTCCCCGGTGGAGCTGCCCTGGCGGGACGAGGTCGCCGCCGTCCTGCTGACCTGGTTCCCCGGCCAGGAGGGCGGCGGCGCCCTCGCCGACGTCCTCACCGGCGCGCACGAGCCCGGCGGCCGGCTCCCCACCACCTGGGGCCCCCTCGCCGACGCCCCGGTCACCCAGGTCGTCCCGGTCGACGGCGAACTTCCGTACAGCGAGGGCGTGTTCATCGGCTACCGGGCCTGGGACCAGGCCGGCCGCACCCCGTCGTACCCCTTCGGCCACGGCCTCGGCTACACCGACTGGGCCTACGAGTCCCTGAAAGTCGAGGGCACCACCGTCCGGGTGCGGGTGCGCAACACCGGCGAGCGGGCCGGCCGGGAGGTCGTCCAGGTCTACGTCTCCCCGGCCGGGCCCGGCCCGGAGCGCCCGGCGCGCCTGCTGGCGGGCTTCGCGTCCGTCGAGGCCGGGCCGGGGGAGAGTGCCGAGGCCACCGTGGAGCTGCCGCGCCGCGCCTTCGAGGTCTGGGACGAGACGGGGGAGGCGTGGGTATGTGTGAAGGGTTCGTACGAGATCGCCGCCGGACGCTCGATCGCCGACCGCAGGCTGACCGCGCCGATTAACGTCTGATCCGGGACAAGCCTCCCGCATGAGCAGCCCCGGCCCGGGACCTGACCCCTGGGCCGGGGCTCGGCATCTGCGTTTAACACCGTTATGTCCGGTTCGTCAAGTTACGACTTCCCGGAACCTGACCGGGGTGTGGCCGCCGGGGTTCATTTGAAGCAGCCCGAGAACGGCTCGGGCACCAACCCCCCACGGAGGCGGATTCCCATGACGAACACCGAGCGCAAGACCTACAAGAAGCGGCTCGCGATGCTGGCCACCACGGTCACCCTGGCAGCCGGCGGTGTACTGCTCCCCACCACTGCTTTCGCCGCACCGACGGTCGCACCGCAGACGGTGCACACCCAGGTACACGACAAGGCCAAGCACTCCAACGACCACAAGTCCAAGCACAACAACAAGCACAACAAGCCGGTTAAGGGCAAGGGTGCTGGTGCTGGTGCTGGTGCTGGTGCTGGTGCTGGTGCTGGTGCCGGCGCTGGAGCCGGTGCGGGTGCGGGTGCGGGTGCTGGGGCTGGTGCGGGTGCCGGGGCTGGAGCGGGTGCCGGGGCTGGAGCCGGTGCGGGTGCCGGGGCTGGAGCGGGTGCCGGCGCTGGGGCCGGTGCTGGAGCCGGTGCGGGTGCTGGTGCTGGAGCGGGTGCCGGTGCCGGGGCTGGAGCGGGTGCTGGTGCTGGGGCCGGTGCTGGAGCCGGTGCGGGTGCGGGTGCGGGTGCTGGGGCTGGAGCCGGTGCGGGTGCTGGTGCGGGTGCTGGTGCTGGGGCCGGTGCTGGAGCCGGTGCGGGCGCGGGTGCGGGTGCTGGTGCCGGCGCGGGTGCCGGTGCCGGTGCGGGTGCTGGTGCCGGGGCCGGTGCGGGTGCTGGTGCCGGTGGCTGAGTCGGGCAGTGGCCGGTCCGGCGGTGAGGTTTCCCCTTCCCGCCACGGTCGAGGCCTCCGGGCCGGTGGGACTTCCGTCCTCGCCGGCCCGGAGGCCTCCGCGCTGTCCGGGGCCGGAGGCCAGGGCCCGTCGTCCGGATCACGCCGGGCTCGCACGCCCCGGCACCGCGCCTCACCCCGTTGCCGCCGGCTGCCGTGGCTCCGCCGGGGCGCTCTTCTCCGCCTTGCGGCGCACGGCACCGGACCCCGCTCCCTGGTCCGGCCTGAACGCAGCCGAATGACCCTAGGGCGCCGAGACGGCGTACACCGTCTCCGACCGGAAGACCTCCCCGGGACGCAGGACCGTGCTCGGGAAGCCGGGCCGGTTGGGGGAGTCCGGGAAGTGCTGCGTCTCCAGGGCGATCCCGGCGCCGGGGGAGAACGGGCCGGACAGATGGTCGGCGGTGTACAGCTGGAGGCCCGGCTCGGTCGTCGCCACCGTCAGGGTCCGCCCGGACGCGGGGTCGTACAGCTCGGCCACCTCCTCGGCCGCCCCGGTCGGCCCCTTGTCGAGCACGAAGTTGTGGTCGTACCCGGTGCCGACCTTGCGGGCCGTGCGGAAATCGAAGCGGGAGCCCGTGACGTCCGCCGGTTCCCCGGCGGGGATCAGGTCCGTGTCCACCGGTGTGTACCGGGACGCGGCCAGCCGCAGCTCGTGGCCGTCGGCGTGGCCGGAACCGCTCAGGTTCCAGTACGTGTGGTTCGTCAGGTTCACCACCGTCGGCGCGTCGGTGACCGCCTCGTACCCGATCCGCAGCGCACCCGACTCGCCGAGCGTGTACGTCACCGTCACCGCCAGCCGCCCCGGAAAGCCCTCCTCACCGTGCGGGCTGACCCGGCTCAGGCGCAGCCCGTGCGCGACGGGCGTCACGTCCCACACCCGCTTGTCGAACCCGCGCTCGCCGCCGTGCAGCGAGTTCGGGCCGTTGTTCCGCGCCAGCGCGTACGTCCGGTCGTCCAGTGAGAACCGGCCGCCTGCGATCCGGTTCGCGTACCGCCCGATCACGGCACCCAGATACGGCTCGGGATGCGCCAGATAACCGTCGAGACCGGGGAAACCCAGCACCACGTCCACCGTCCGCCCGGCCCCCTCCGGTACCTCGACCGACTGCACGATCCCGCCGTACGACAGCACCCGAACCCGCACCCCGCCGCGCTCCAGCGTCCACCGGTGCACCGGGGTGCCGTCGGAAAGTGTGCCGAAAAGTTCGTTCATGTGGGGAACACTAGGTCACGGTTGGCTCGCCGTGATCCTGCGGTACGCGATCTCCGCCAGCCGCGCCTGGCCGTCCGTGCTGGGATGGAACCAGTCCCAGTGGCTGAGCTGGTCCGTGCCGAAGCGGTAGTCGTACACGGCGTTGTCGTCGAAGCGGCAGCGTGGGTCCTTCGCGCAGACGTCCTTCAACACCTTGTTGTACTCCACCACCCGCTGCTGCACGCTGTCCCGGCGCACCATCGCCGCACTGGTCAGATCGTCCGCGTCGGCCAGCATCGAGGGGCAGATGCCCAGCTTCCACACCTGCTTGCCCAGCACGTTCGCCCGGCCCTGGGACCACAGCCGCTTCAGGTTCGGCACGCTCGCCACGTACACCTGCGTCTTCGGCAGTGACGAGCGCAGGGTGCTCATCGCCTCCTCGAAGTCCGCGCGGAAGTCGGCCACCGAGGTCATCACCGAGGCCGAGGACCGGCAGGCGTCGTTCGCGCCCACCATCACCGTCACCAGCTCCGGGCCGCGGGCGGCCGCCTGCTCCATCTGCTCCGGCAGGTCGGCCATGCGGGCGCCGGTCACCGCGTAGTTCCAGCTGTGCGTCGCCGCCCTCGTCGCGCCCAGCAGCCGTACGGCCAGGCTGTCCACCCTGGCGTCGCGGCCCGTCGCCCACGACACCTCAGGGCAGTCCGACAGCACGGTGCACGCGTCGAAGCCGCGCGTGATGGAGTCGCCCACCGCGGCGAGGGAGCCGGGACTGCGGTCCCACACCGGAGGCCGGACCGCGCGCGCCTTGGTGCCCTTCGGGGCCGGCGCGTGCCCGTCCCCGCCGGCACAGCCGGCGGCACCCAGCACCACGGCCGCCACGACGCAGAGGACGGTCCGCACACGGTGGGTTCGCTTCCGCATCCCTGCTGTTCCCCTCGCTCGACGGTCGGCACTTCCCTCCCATGACAACGTGCGGGGGTTCCCGTCCCCGCCTCCGGGAACGGCGCACCCCCGTACAAGCGTCCCCCTGGGTGAATGGCGGCGGTTTCCTGGCACCGGGACCGACGGTACGTCACACTCCTTGCGCCGCCGCAGGGTAGCCTCGCCATCAACGCGGCCGTCGCGCCACTGCCGCCCAGCCAGTCCGCAAGATGTCCCGCTCTGCCCGGAGGTTCCGGTGACGACACGTGGAGTTCTGTACGTGCACTCCGCGCCGCGCGCGCTGTGCCCGCACGTCGAGTGGGCCGTCGCCGGGGTGCTCGGCACGCGCGTCAACCTCGACTGGATCCGGCAGCCCGCGGCCCCCGGCACCTGGCGCTCGGAGTTCTCCTGGCAGGGCGAGGCCAGCACCGCCTCCAAACTCGCCTCCGCGCTGCGCGGCTGGCGCCTGCTGCGCTTCGAGGTCACCGCCGAGCCCTGCCCCACCGCCGAGGGTGAGCGCTACAGCTGCACCCCCGACCTCGGCATCTTCCACGCCGTCACCGGCATCCACGGCGACATCCTGATCCCCGAGGACCGCCTGCGCGCGGCGCTGACGCGCTCTCAGCGGGGCGAGACCGACCTGGAAGCAGAGATCGCCAAACTCCTGGGCAAGCCCTGGGACGACGAACTGGAGCCGTTCCGCTACGCCGGCGAGGGCGCCCCGGTCCGCTGGCTGCACCAAGTGGTGTAGCGGGCCCCGAGGAGGCGCGGCGACCCGCGCGGGCAACCACGACGGACCGGCATCCGGCGACGAAGAGCCACCACCAAAGGCGATGGCCCGATCTCCATCACAGGAGACCGGGCCATCGACGTCACGGGACTCAGATCGTCCGGAACGCCAGCACCACGTTGTGCCCGCCGAACCCGAACGAGTCGTTCAGCGCGGCGATACGGCCCTCGGGCAGCTGACGCGCCTCACCGACGACGACGTCCGCGTTGACCTCGGGGTCGAGGTTCTCCACGTTGATCGTCGGCGGGGCCGTACGGTTCACCAGCGCCAGGATCGACGCGACGGTCTCGATGCCACCGGCACCGCCGAGCAGGTGACCGGTCATCGACTTGGTCGCGGAGATCGCCATGTGGTCGACGTCGTCGCCGAACACCTTGCGCAGCGCCTTGATCTCGGCGACGTCACCCTGCGGCGTCGACGTGGCGTGCGCGTTCACGTGCACGACCTCGGCCGGCTTCAGGTCGGTGTTGTCCAGCAGGTTCTGCAGCGCGTGCGCGATGCCGTTGCCGGACGGCTCCGGCTGCGTGATGTGGTGGGCGTCGGCGGAGATGCCCTGGCCGACCGCCTCCACGTAGATCCGGGCGCCGCGGGCCTTCGCGTGCTCCTCGGACTCCAGGACGATCACACCGGCGCCCTCGCCGAGCACGAAACCGTCCCGGCCGGCGTCGTAGGGACGCGAGGCACCCTGCGGGTCGTCGTTGTTCTTGGACATCGCCATCATGTTGCCGAACGCGGCGATCGGCAGCGGGTGGATGGCGGCCTCGGTGCCACCGGCCACGACCACGTCCGCACGTCCGGTGCGGATCATCTCGATCGCGTACCCGATGGCCTCCGCGCCCGAGGCGCAGGCCGAGACGGGGGTGTGCACACCGGCGCGGGCACCCAGCTCGATCCCGACGTTGGCCGCCGGGGAGTTGGGCATCAGCATCGGCACGGTGTGCGGGGAGACGCGGCGTACGCCCTTGTCCCGCAGGACGTCGTACTGGTCCAGCAGGGTCGTCACGCCGCCGATGCCGGAGGCGATGACCGCACCGAGACGATCGGGGTTCACGGACGCGTCCTCACCGGCCTTGGCGGTGAAACCGGCGTCCTTCCAGGCCTCCTGAGCGGCGATCAGCGCGAACTGCGCGGACCGGTCCAGCTTGCGGGCCTGCGGGCGGGGGATGATCTCGCCCGGTTCGACGGCGATCTGCGCGGCGATACGGACCGGCAGCTGAGCCGCCCACTCCTGCTCCAGGGGGCTGACGCCGGACGTGCCGGCGAGCAGGGCCTCCCAGGTCGAGGCTGCGTCGCCACCCAGCGGTGTGGTTGCGCCGATACCGGTGACGACCACGGTGCGATTGGTCGGGCTCACGGGAATTCTTTCTCCAACGGATACGGGAGGACTACCCCCGCGTCAGCGGGGATTACGGCGCCACCGCCGGGTGGCGGGGCCTTGCAGCCTGCGGCCTAGGGGGTGGCTCAGGCCTGGTGCTTGAGGATGTAGTCGGTCGCGTCGCCGACGGTCTTGAGGTTCTTGACGTCCTCGTCCGGGATCTTCACGTCGAAGCGCTCCTCGGCGGCGACGACGACCTCGACCATGGACAGCGAGTCGACGTCCAGGTCGTCGGTGAAGGACTTGTCCAGCTGGACGTCCTCAACCGGGATGCCGGCGATCTCGTTCACGATTTCGGCGAGACCGGCGACGATCTCTTCCTGAGTGGCGGCCATGTCAGGCGCTCCTTCTTAGATATTCCAGACGGTTTGTGGCAGTTTTCCCCCTGCCGGATCGCATGATCCGGCACGGAGTGCCTAGGGGAGGGTAACGACCGTGGCGGCGTAGACGAGACCCGCCCCGAATCCGATGACGAGCGCGGTGTCGCCGCTCTTCGCCTCCCCGGTCGCCAGGAGCCGCTCCATCGCGAGCGGGATCGAGGCGGCCGAGGTGTTGCCGGTGGTGCGGATGTCACGGGCGACCGTGACGTGCTCCGGCAGCTTCAGTGTCTTCACCATCGAGTCGATGATCCGCACATTGGCCTGGTGCGGGATGAAGACGTCCAGGTCGTCCGCGGTGATTCCGGCCGCGTCCAGCGCCTGCTGGGCGACCTTCGCCATCTCGAACACGGCCCAGCGGAAGACCGCCTGGCCCTCCTGCGTGATCGCAGGGAACTTGATGTTGCCCTGGCTGTCCAGGGGCAGCTGGGAGACGTCACCGAGGGCGAAACGGTCCCAGGGGACGGTCTGCTTGATGGTCTCGGACTTGTCGCCCTCCGAGCCCCACACCGTCGGGCCGATCGCCGGCTCCGTCGAGGGGCCGACCACGACCGCGCCGGCGCCGTCACCGAACAGGAACGCGGTCGCCCGGTCCTCCAGGTCGGTCAGGTCGCTCAGCCGCTCCACGCCGATCACGAGCACGTGGTCGGCGGAACCTTCCACCACCAGGCCCTTGGCGAGTGTCAGGCCGTAGCCGAAGCCCGCGCAGCCGGCCGAGATGTCGAAGGCGGCGGCCTTGTCCGTGCCCAGCCTGTCGGCGATCTCCGTGGCGACGGCCGGGGTCTGGGTGAAGTGCGAGACGGTCGAGACGATCACCGCGCCGATCTGCTCGGCGTCGATCCCGGCGTCCGCGATCGCCTTCCCGGAGGCCTCGATCGCCATCGCGGCCACGGTCTCCTCGGGACCGGCCCAGTGCCGGGTCTCGATGCCGGAGCGCGAGCGGATCCACTCGTCGGAGGAGTCGATCCGCTCCAGGATCACCTCGTTGGGCACCACCCGGGTCGGCCGGTAGCCGCCGACGCCGAGGATGCGCGCGTGCGGGGCACCCTTGCTGGGCTTGATCTTCGCCATGTACGGCTCCTTAGGCGCCTGTGTGCTCTGCGAGCAGAGCGCGGGCCGCGTCGAGGTCGTCGGGGGTCTTCAGCGCCAGCGTCCTGACACCGGGCAGAGCACGCTTGGCCAGGCCGGTCAGCGTGCCGCCCGGGCACACCTCGACGAGCGCGGTGACGCCCAGCTCCTTGAACGTCTCCATGCACAGGTCCCAGCGCACCGGGTTGGCGACCTGGCCGACCAGCCGCTCCAGCACCTCCGTGCCGGAGGCGACGGCCCGGCCGTCCTTGTTGGAGACGTACGGCACCTTCGGGTCGGCCGGCGACAGCTCCGCCGCGGCCTTGGCCAGGGTGTCCACCGCGGGCGCCATGTGGCTGGTGTGGAAGGCGCCGGCCACCTTCAGCGGGACGACCTTGCGCACGCCCTCGGGCTTGTCCTCGGCCAGTGCGGCCAGCTGCTCCAGCGTGCCGGCGGCGACGATCTGGCCCGCGCCGTTGATGTTCGCCGGGGTCAGGCCCAGCTTCTCCAGGTGCGGGAGGGTCACCTCGGGGTCGCCGCCGAGCAGCGCCGCCATGCCGGTCTCGGTGACCGCGGCGGCGTCGGCCATCGCCAGACCCCGCGTGCGGACGAGGCCGAGGGCGGCCGTGTCGTCCAGGACGCCGGCGAAGGCGGCGGCGGTGATCTCCCCCACACTGTGACCGGCGACCGCGCCGGGGGCGATCTCGGAGATGTCACCGAGTGCCGCGGCGGACAGGATGCCGGCGGCCACGAGCAGCGGCTGCGCCACCGCGGTGTCACGGATGGCGTCGGCATCGGCCTGGGTGCCGTAGTGGACGAGGTCCAGTCCGATGGCGTCCGACCAGGCGGCGACGCGGTCCGCGGCACCGGGCAGTTCGAGCCAGGGGGTCAGGAAGCCGGGCGTCTGAGCGCCCTGGCCGGGAGCGACGAGTACGAGCACTCTCACACTCTCTCTTGGGGACGGGCACGGCCGCCCGTGAGGACAGGGACGAAGAACACGAAGGGCTTTTGTGGGCCTCCGACAAAACCCTATGTCTGGGGTTCACCATCGGCCAGACGCCCCAGGATGAGCGCGATCCGCAGTGTGAACGCGGATCGTACATCCGAAGGCGACCATCCGGTGACATCAGTCACACGTCGGAGCCGGTAGCGCACGGTGTTCGGGTGAACGAAGAGCATCCTCGCCGCGCCTTCCAGACTGCTCGCCTGCTCCAGGTACACACTCAGGGTTTCCAGGAGCGCGGAGCCGGCCTCCTCCAGCGGTCTGTAGATCTCCTCCACCAGCTGCTCGCGCGCGCCCGGATCACCCGCGATCGCCCGCTCCGGCAGCAGATCGTCCGCGAGCACCGGCCGCGGCGCGTCCTGCCAGGCCGAACAGGCCTTCAGCCCCGCGGCGGCGGCCTGCGCGGACCGGGTGGCGGCCAGCAGATCGGGGACGACCGGACCCGCGACCACCGGCCCGGCGGCGAACGGCCCGATCAGCGACTTGGCGACCGCCAGCGGATGGGGGCTGCCCCCGGCGATGACGACCAGCCGGTCCCCGAGCACCCCCGTGAGCACCTGGAGCTTGGCGTGGCGCGCGGCCCGCCGGATCGCCTCCACCGTCAGCTCGCTGTCGCCGTCGGGCGCGGTCCCGAGCACCACGCACACGTGCTCGGGCGAGTTCCAGCCCAGCGCGGCGGCCCGGCTGACCGCGCCCTCGTCCGCCTCCCCGCTCAGCACGGCGTTCACCACCAGCGACTCCAGACGCGCGTCCCAGGCACCGCGTGCCTCGGCGGCCTGGGCGTACACCTGGGCGGTGGCGAAGGCGATCTCCCGGGCGTACACCAGCAGCGCCTCGCGCAGCACGCTCTCGTCGCCGGGCGCGGCCACCTCGTCGATGGCGCTCTCCATGACCTCGATGGTGGTCCGCACCATCTCCACGGTCTGCCGCAGCGTGATGGCCCGGGTCAGCTCACGCGGGGCGGTCCCGAAGACGTCCGTGGAGATCGCCTGGGGTGCGTCCGGGCGCCGGAACCACTCGGTGAAGGCCGCGATGCCCGCCTGGGCGACGAGGCCGATCCAGGAACGGTTCTCCGGGGGCATGGCCCGGTACCACGGCAGGGACTCGTCCATGCGCGCGATCGCCTGCGCGGCGAGACGCCCCGAGGACTTCTCCAGTCGCTTCAGGGTCGCGGAGTGCGGGTGGACGTCGTGGGCTGCGGGATCGCCGTTGTGGGATTCGGGTTCGGGCACGGGGACAAGACTGCCTTATCGGGCCGGGCAGGTGCGCCGCCGGGGCTGTGCTTGACGGCTCGGTCGCCTCCGGGGGGCGCCCTCCTCCGAACTCCCTCGCGGCCGACGCGTGGGGACAGGCGGTGTCGGTGGGCCCTTGCCCCTGGTCGGATCCCGGGGCCCGGCCGGGCTACCGTGATGACCGTGATGGACGTTCGGCGCGCCGGTGAGCGCTACCGCGGAGGGGACCCCGGGGCCGGGATCGACACCCGGCACGCCTTCTCCTTCGGCCCGCACTACGACCCGGACAACCTGCGCTTCGGCGCGGTGATCGCCTGCAACGAGGAGCGGCTCGCCCCCGGCGCCGGCTTCGCGGAGCACCCGCACAGCCACACCGAGATCGTCACGTGGGTGGTCGAGGGCGAGCTGACCCACCGCGACTCCACGGGCCACGAGACCCGGGTCCGCCCCGGGGACGTCCAGCACCTGAGCGCGGCGGCGGGCGTACGGCACGTGGAACGCAACGACGGGGACGCGCCGCTGACCTTCGTCCAGATGTGGCTGACGCCACACGAGCCCGGCGGCGACCCCTCGTACCACCTCGTCCCGGGCATCGCCGACTCCACGCCGTACGCGGTACCGGCGGCGGGCGCGATGCTCCACGTACGGCGCCTGGAGCCGGGCGGGCGGACGGCGGTCCCGGACGCGGCGTACGTGTACCTGCACGTCGTGCGGGGCGAGGTCCGGCTGGCGGGGGAGGAGCTCCACCCCGGGGACGCGGCGAGGATCACCGGGGCACAGGCCCCGGAGTCCCTGGAGGCGGTGGCGGTGACACCGGCGGAGCTCCTGCTCTGGGAGATGACGGCTTAGCCGCGCAGCTCCGCGAGCACCGCGTCCGTGAAGGCCGGCCACGCCTCGATCGCCCAGGGCCCGAACGCCCGGTCCGTCAGGGCGACGCCCGCCACCCCGGCGTCCGGGTCGATCCACAGGAACGTACCGGACTGCCCGAAGTGCCCGAAGGTGCGGGGCGAGGAAGAACTCCCCGTCCAGTGCGGGGACTTCCCGTCGCGGATCTCGAAGCCCAGCCCCCAGTCGTTCGGGTTCTGGTGCCCGTACCCCGGCAGCACCCCCTTCGTCCCCGGGTACTGCACCGTCATCGCCGCCGCCACGGTCCGCGCGTCCAGCAGCCTCGGCGCCTGCACCTCGCCCGCGAACCGCAGCAGGTCCTCCACCGTCGACACACCGTCCTTCGCCGGCGAGCCCTCCAGCGACGTCGACGTCATGCCCAGCGGCTCCAGCACCGCCTGCCGCAGGTACTCCGCGAACGGAATGTCCGTCGCCTTGGCGATGTGGTCCCCGAGCTGCTCGAACCCGGCGTTGGAGTACAGCCGCCGCTCCCCGGGCGCGGCCGTGACCCGGTGCTCGTCGAAGGCCAGCCCGGAGGTGTGCGCGAGCAGGTGCCGGACCGTCGACCCGGGCGGACCGGCCGGCTCGTCCAGCTCGACCGCCCCCTCCTCGTACGCGACGAGCGCCGCGTAGGCCGCCAGCGGCTTGGTGACGGAGGCGAGCGGAAAGCGGTGCCCGACGGGACCGTGCGTCCCGAGGACGGTCCCGTCGGCTCGTACGACACCCGCGGCGGCGGTGGGGACGGGCCAGTTCTCGATCAGCGCCAGGCTCTGCAACGACATGCGTCCGAGCCTATGCGGCTCCCGGCGGCAGCCGCACCGACGGGTCGGGATCCCGCGTGAAGCCTGGGCAGGCGTACCGCGCTCGGCCTGCGGCGAGGCGTCGACCAGCACGTCCCCGGCACATCCTCGGGCTGGGCCCGGCGCGCACGACTCATGGGCCGCACACCGGACGGCCGCCCCGGGCCGGATCGTGCCGGTTTCTTGCCCGACCGGCTTGCTTGGAGTGCACTCCAAGGCCATAGCGTGGGGCCATGACGGTGATGCAGACCCCGCCGACGGCCACCGAGCACGCCACCCCCACCGACATCTGCTCCGCCCCACCCCGGCGCCATCCCCGCCCCGACGGCCAGGACCGCTACACGATCAGCGAGGTCGTCGCGTTCACCGGCCTGACCGCGCACACGCTGCGCTGGTACGAGCGGATCGGGCTGATGCCGCACGTCGACCGCTCGCACACCGGTCAGCGCCGCTACAGCAACCGCGACCTGGACTGGCTGGACTTCGTGACCAAGCTGCGGCTGACCGGCATGCCGGTGGCCGACATGGTCCGGTACGCGGAGCTGGTCAGGGAGGGCGACCACACGTTCGCGGAGCGCCGGCAGCTGCTGGAGTCGACCCGCAGGGACGTCCTGTCGCGGATCGCGGAGCTCCACGACACCCTCGGCGTGCTGGACCGGAAGATCAGCTTCTACGGGCAGGAGCGGTAACTACAGCTCGGCCAGCAGCTCGGCCTTCTTCGACGAGAACTCCTCGTCGGTGACCAGGCCCGCCTGATGCAGTTCCCCGAGGTGCCGGATCCGCTCGGCGATGTCCGCCGGGTCCCGCCGGGACACGGCCGGTGCCACCGGCACCGGCCCACGCGAGCGGACCGCGGCCAGGACCGCGGCGGCGAACGGCAGCGACTCGTGCACCGGCCCGTACCCCAGTCCGAAGACCACCGACGCCGGATCCTGGTCCGGCTGCGCGGACCGCCCCGAGCCCGGGTCGCGCGGCACCAGCCGCAGATGCCCCTCGAAGATCTCCGGTGACCGCCACTCCACCCCGCTCAGCTCGGCCACCGGAAAGCTCTGGTCGCCGGCCTTCCACTTCGCCGAGGAGGCCCCGGTCCAGGACCAGCGGAACTGCACGGACGTCCCGTCGAAGGACGCCTTCCCGTCGTACGCCTTGAACTGCAGCGGCGCCTCGGGCGCCGCCACCAGGTGCCGCTCGGCGGCCCCGGACTCGGTCAGCAGCCCCTTCAGCTCGTCGGCGTAGTACTCGGCGAGGGTCTCCCGCTCGGCCGGCAGCACCAGCCGGTAGGGGTCGGCGCCCTCCTTGAGCTGGCCGTCGGCCGCCTCCATCAGCGGATCGGCGCCGGGGCGCGGCTCCAGGCGCAGGACGACCGTGCCGCGTTTGCCCGGCTCCAGGGTCACGCCCTGGACCGCCGACAACGGAATCCGGCGCTCACCGAGCGCCTGGAACAGCTTCGGTGTCCGAATCCCCCGTTCGTAACGGATGAGCACGGAGTCGGACTCGAACTCCCAGACGGCATGAAACCCCGCCAGTACGTCACCCATGCGGCTCATCGTATGCGGCACGTGCTCCTCCGTCGCCACCCGCGCAGACCGCACTTCCTGCTGTTTCTACGCGCGTCCGGCCGTCGTCGCGCCGGACAGACCGGACCGGCACGCCTCGTTCTCCCGCGCGCACGTCACCGCGTCGTACGCACCCACGCCGATGTCCGCGAGGTTGCGCAGGCTGTCCGTGCCGGGCTGGAAGTACCCGCTGTGGCCCTGGGCGTCCCGGGCCGACAGCACCCGCGCCCCGAACGCCGAGGACACCGGGTCGGCACCGTGGCCGAGGCCGCCCAGCTCCAGGTAAGGGACGTCCTGCACCCAGTCGCTGGCGTCCCGCATGGCCCACACCCGGGCCGTGGTGCCCAGACGGGAGGCCTTGGTGACGCGCATGCCGGGGCTCGCGGCCACGGCTATGTCGGCGACCCGGCGGGGCATGCCGTGCGCGGCGACCCCGCAGACCACCGAGCCGTAGCTGTGACAGAACATCGACACCGGGGCCCGGCCGGGCAGGGCGCTCAGCAGCCTGTTCAGCCGTACCGCGCCCTCCTCGGCGCGCAGACCGGTGGCCGCGTCCACCCCGAGCCCGTCGGGGGAGGTGTAGTCGGCCCAGGCGATCACCGCCGTGCGGGTCGTGGGGTCGGCCGCGCGCTCGGCCGCGTACAGGGCCTTGGCCATGCCGACCGGGGCGCTGTACTTGCGGTACGTCCGCTGGAAGGTGAGCAGATCGGTGTCGACCCCGGGGACGACGACCGAGATCCGCTCGGCCTTGTCGAGGTTGCCGAACACCTCGGCGACCCGGCCCGAGCCCTCGGGGTCGAAGGCCAGGATGTGCCGGTCCGCATCCAGCAGGGACGCGTAGCGCTCCATCCGGCGGGCCGCGTCCTGCTGGCCCGCCGAGCTGAGCCGGCTGTCGTGCATGCGTCCGTGCTCGACCTTGCGGGCCTGGTCCAGCGCGATCCGGTTGGCCCGGTAGCGCAGGGAGACGGGGGCACCGTTCATGTTGCCGACCGCGAGCGGGTAACGGTGGGCGAGACGGTCGCGCTCGTGCGGGGTGAGCGAGGCGAAGAAGCGGGCGAGGCGGGCCGGGGCGGCCTCGGGGTCCGGCAGGTCCAGACCGTGGAGGCTGCCGTGCTCCCACTTGGTGAGCGAGGCCTGCAGCGCCGTCGACTCCCGGTGGCTGCGCAGGGCGGTCCAGCCGGTGGTCGCGAGCATCACGAACACGACGGCCAGCGCCAGCAGTGCGCGCCAGACGTTCAATTGCGGGGAGGTGCCGAAGGAAGTCACTGGGAGGACACACTAGGAGAACGAGAGGGTCTCGCGGTAACCGAGTGACAGGGATCACGTTTCGTCGGTTACCGAACACGGCCCCGGTGATCTGCGGTCGGTCCGCCCGCGATCCGCCGGTGATCTCAGGTGGTGCGCCAGTGCCCGGTGAGCGCCGAGCCCACCTGGTCGAGGTAGGACGCGGTGAGCGCGCGGATGGATTCCAGGCCGAAGTCCTCGCTCGTGCACCACTGCCGTTCGCTGACCCGGATCACCCCGCCGAACACGGCCACCGCCAGCCGGGGCCGCGGGTCGGTGTCCACGTCGACGCCCTCCCGCTCGGCCAGCATGCGCGCGAGGGTCTCCTCCGTCGCCGCCGACCGGCGCAGATGGGCGGCGAGCAGCGCGGGCGTGGACTCGATCGTCCGGTACATGCGCAGATACAGCTCGACCGGCACCACCGACTCGACGGTCTCGCGGATCGTGTCCCAGCCCTCCAGGAACGCCTGCCGCAGGGCCGTCATCGGCGTCTCGTGCGCAGGGCGCGCGCGCACGGCCGCCAGGAAGGCGGCCTCCGTCATCTTCTGCACCGCGAAGGCCACGTCCTCCTTGCCCGCGAAGTAACGGAAGAAGGTGCGCTGCGAGACGTCGACGGCCTCGGCGATCTCGTCGATGGTGGTCCGCTCGTAGCCCTGGCTGGTGAACAGTTCGAGAGCGGCCCGCAGCAGCGATTCCCGCGTACGCCGCTTCTTGCGCTCCCGCAGCGTCTCCATGGCCTCTCTCCCCTGTGTACGTCCGTCCGGCCGGCCCCTGAAGACTATGCGCCGATGTCGTGTCAGTAACCGACGAGTGAATCAGTTTGTCAAGTGTCAGTGGCTGTCACTAGCCTGAGCGGTATGACTAGTCAGACGACCGTCGACGCCACGGGGCCGGGGGACAAAGCACCCGCAACCCCGTCGGGGCCGCAGCCGGCCGCCGGCCTGCGCGGCCATCCGTGGCTCACCCTCATCACCGTCGCCGTAGGGGTCATGATGGTGGCCCTCGACGGCACCATCGTGGCCATCGCCAACCCGGCCATCCGTGACGACCTGAACGCGTCCTTCGCCGACGTGCAGTGGGTCTCGAACGCCTACTTCCTCGCCCTCGCGGTGACCCTGATCACCGCGGGCAAGCTCGGCGACCGCTTCGGTCACCGGCAGACCTTCCTCATCGGCGTGACCGGCTTCGCCGCCGCCTCCGGCGCCATCGGGCTGTCCGGCAGCATCACCGCGGTCATCGTCTTCCGGGTCTTCCAGGGCCTGTTCGGCGCGCTGCTGATGCCGGCCGCGCTCGGCGTGCTGCGGGCCACCTTCCCGGCCGAGAAGCTGAACATGGCCATCGGCGTATGGGGCATGGTGATCGGCGCGTCCACCGCGGGCGGCCCGATCCTCGGCGGTGTCCTCGTCGAACACGTCAACTGGCAGTCGGTGTTCTTCATCAACGTGCCGGTCGGTGTCCTCGCCCTGCTCCTCGGCACGCTGATCCTGCTCGACCACCGCGCCGAGAACGCCCCCCGCTCCTTCGACCTGCTCGGCATCGCCCTGCTGTCCGGTGCGATGTTCTGCCTGGTCTGGGCGCTCATCAAGGCCCCGACCTGGGGCTGGGGCGACGGCAGGACGTGGCTGTTCATCGCCGGGTCCGCGGTGCTCTTCGCCCTGTTCTCCTTCTGGGAGACGAAGGTCGCCGAACCGCTGATCCCGCTGGGCCTGTTCCGCTCGGTGGCGCTGTCGGCGGGTGTCGTCCTGATGGTCCTGATGGCCATCGCCTTCATGGGCGGCCTGTTCTTCGTGACGTTCTACCTGCAGAACGTCCACGGGATGAGTCCCGTCAAGGCCGGCGCGCACCTGCTGCCGCTCACCGGCATGATGATCATCGGCTCGCCGCTCGCCGGCACCGCGATCACCAAGCTCGGCCCGCGCATCCCGCTGGCCTTCGGCATGGCCGTGACCGCGGTCGCCCTGTACGGCATGTCGACGCTGGAGAGCGACACCGGCAGCGGTGTGATGTCCCTCTGGTTCGCCCTGCTCGGCCTCGGGCTCGCGCCGGTCATGGTCGGCGCCACCGAGGTCATCGTCGGCAACGCTCCCCTGGAGCTGTCCGGTGTGGCGGGCGGCCTCCAGCAGGCGGCCATGCAGATCGGCAGCAGCCTGGGTACGGCGGTGCTGGGTGCCGTGATGGCCTCCAGGGTCGACGGCGAACTGCCGGGCAACTGGGCCCGCGCGGGGCTGCCGAAGCTGACCCCCGACCAGCTGGACAAGGCCTCCGAGGCGGTCCAGGTCGGCGTGGCCCCGGTGGCGAAGGGCATGCCGGAACCGGTCGCCGCGAAGGTCACCGCGGTCGCCCACGACACCTTCATCTCCGGCATGAGCCTCGCGTCGCTGGTCGCGGCGGGCGTGGCGGTGGTCGCCGTCCTCGTCGCGCTGCTCACCAAGCGGGGCACGAACGCGGAGGCGGGCGCGGGCGTGGGCCACATCTGAGCGGAGTTCCCCTATCAGGGTGACTCCGCTAAAGATCCCTCGCACTCGGCCCGCGCCGCAGGTCACAGTGGGTCAAGTCCTCCGCAGGGCATGGGAGGACGGACGGGCCGCGGCGCGCGCTGCTGGAGGGGGGCAGCGCGCGCAGGTCTGTGCCGGCGGAACCGGGGTACCCGCAGTCCGAAGCCGAACTGTCCGCAGACCTCAGGGAGTTGATGATGGCAGGCTTCGGGCACGGAACGCGCGGGTACCCCCGGTCACGTGGCCGGACGTGGCGACGGACAGGGCCGGACCGTGCGACGCTCGCGATCATCGGCACGATCTGCGCGGTGGCCGGCTTCTTCGCACTGGGCATCGTGCTCGGTCCGGTGGCGATGTTCTGCGGTTGGCAGGCGATGGGCCGCAAGTGGTCGAACGACGGCAACGTCCCCGCCCTGGTGGCTCTGATCCTGGGTGCGATCGACACGCTGCTGGCCATCATCGCCCTGGCGGGCGCGGCGACCTGGGGCCACGGTCTCCTGTAGCCGACAGCCCCGCGCCGTCGAGCGGAGGGTGCGCTCGTGGCTGCGGCTGCGCGGTGGCTGACCGCGCAGCCGCCCACCCGTCCTCGGGGCGCTCGGCCAGGCGAGCCACCTCCGCCCGCAGCAGGCGGACCTCCTCGGTCAGGGCCGCGATCGCCTCCGTCTGGCGCCGCTCCTCCACGTCGTCCTTCTCGAAGCGCGAGATGAACCAGGCGGCGATGTTCGCTGTGACCACACCGAGCAGGGCGATCCCGGACAGCATCAGCCCGACCGCGATCATCCGCCCGAGCCCGGTGGTCGGCGCGTGATCCCCGTATCCCACGGTCGTCATCGTCGTGAACGACCACCACACCGCGTCACCCAGCGTGCGGATGTTCCCGTGCGGCGACTCCCGCTCCACGGACAGCACCGCCAGCGACCCGAACATCAGCAGGCCGATCACGGCCCCGACGACATACGTGGTCAGCCGGATCTGCGGAGCCATCCGGGCCCGCCGGCCCACCAGCATCAGCGTGGACACCAGGCGTAGCAGCCGCAGCGGTTGCAGCAGCGGCAGCACGACCGCGCACAGGTCGAGCCAGTGCCGTCGTACGAAGTCCTTCCGGCGCGGGGAGAGAGCCAGCCGGACCAGGTAGTCGACGGCGAACGCCCCCCACACCACCCATTCCACTGCCGTGCACACGGCCGTCAGGGAGCGGGCGGCGGAGGCCTCCACGATCGGCACGGCGTACGCCACCGCGAACGCCACGGCAAGCGCCAGCAGCGGCCGCTGCGTATACCGCTCCCACCGAGCCTGCGCCGAACTCTGCTCCATGCCCCGCATAGTAAAGAAACCGTAAGTTCCCCGCGCCCGAAGGGGCGCGGGGAACCGCGCGACCAGCCCCCATGGGCCCGCACCCGGCAACGAACCGGCAGCCTCCCCCCGGGTGGCCGTCCGGCCGAAGCCCAGCGCAGCGGCTACGCGTCGCCGCCCGCCACCCCCGGATCCGCCGCGGAGACGTCCAGCAGCCGGTACCGGTCGATGGCCTGCTTCAGCGCGGACCGGTCGACCTTCCCCTCGCGGGCCAGCTCGGTCAGTACCGCGACCACGATCGACTGCGCGTCGATGTGGAAGAAGCGGCGCGCGGCACCCCGGGTGTCGGCGAAGCCGAAGCCGTCCGCGCCGAGCGACTGGTAGGTTCCGGGCACCCAGCGCGCGATCTGGTCCGGAACCGACCGCATCCAGTCGGACACGGCCACGAACGGACCCTCGGCGCCGCTCAGCTTCCGCGTCACGTACGGCACCCGCTGCTCCTCCTCCGGATGCAGCAGGTTGTGCTCCTCGCACTCCACGGCCTCGCGGCGCAGCTCGTTCCAGGAGGTCGCGGACCACACGTCCGCCTTGACGTTCCACTCCTCGGCGAGGATCCGCTGGGCCTCCAGGGCCCACGGGACCGCCACGCCCGACGCCATGATCTGCGCCGGGACCGAGCCGCTCGTGCCCTCGCTCAGCTTGTGGACGCCCTTGACGATGCCCTCGACGTCCACGTCCGCCGGCTCGGCCGGGTGCTGGATGGGCTCGTTGTAGACGGTCAGGTAGTAGAAGACGTCCTCGCCGTGCGGGTGCTCGGGCGAGCCGCCGTACATCCGGCGCAGACCGTCCTGCACGATGTGCGCGATCTCGTACGCGTACGCCGGGTCGTAGGCCACGCAGGCCGGGTTGGTGGAGGCCAGCAGCTGGGAGTGGCCGTCGGCGTGCTGCAGGCCCTCACCGGTCAGGGTCGTACGGCCCGCGGTCGCACCCAGGACGAAACCGCGCGACAGCTGGTCGGCCATCTGCCAGAACTGGTCGCCGGTGCGCTGGAAACCGAACATCGAGTAGAAGACGTACACCGGGATCAGCGGCTCGCCGTGCGTGGCGTACGCCGAGCCCGCGGCGATCAGCGAGGCCGTGCAGCCCGCCTCGGAGATGCCGTCGTGCAGCATCTGGCCGGTCGGCGACTCCTTGTAGGCGAGCAGCAGGTCGCGGTCCACCGCCTCGTACTGCTGGCCGAGCGGGTTGTAGATCTTCGCACTCGGGAAGAAGGAGTCCATGCCGAAGGTGCGGTACTCGTCCGGCGCGATCAGTACGAACCGCCTGCCGATCTCCTTGTCCCGCATGAGGTCCTTCAGGAGGCGCACAAAGGCCATGGTCGTCGCGATGGACTGCTGACCCGTGCCCTTCTTCACGGTCGCGTACGCCTTGTCGTCCGGCAGGGCGAGCGGCTGGGAGCGGACCACTCGGGTCGGGACGTAACCGCCGAGGCCCTTGCGGCGGTCGTGCATGTACTGGATCTCCTCCGAGTTCCGGCCCGGGTGGTAGTACGGCGGCGCGCCGGACTCCAGCTCCTTGTCGGAGATCGGCAGGTGCAGCCGGTCGCGGAAGCGCTTGAGGTCGTCGACCGTCAGCTTCTTCATCTGGTGCGTGGCGTTGCGGCCCTCGAAGTTCGGGCCCAGCGTCCAGCCCTTGATCGTCTTGGCCAGGATGACCGTCGGCTGGCCCTTGTGCTCCTTGGCCGCCTTGAACGCCGCGTAGATCTTGCGGTGGTCGTGGCCGCCGCGGCCCAGGTGCAGGATCTGGTCGTCGGTCATGTTCTCGACCATCGCGCGCAGCCGGTGGTCGTCGCCGAAGAAGTGCTCGCGGATGTAGGCGCCGGTCTCGGTGGCGTACGTCTGGAACTGGCCGTCCGGCGTGATGTTCATCTTGTTGACGAGGATGCCGTCCCGGTCCTGCGCGAGCAGCGGGTCCCAGGTGCGGTCCCAGATCAGCTTGATCACGTTCCAGCCGGCGCCCCGGAAGATCGACTCCAGCTCCTGGATGATCTTGCCGTTGCCGCGCACCGGGCCGTCGAGGCGCTGGAGGTTGCAGTTGACCACGAAGGTCAGGTTGTCCAGGCCCTCCCGGGCCGCGATGGACAGCTGGCCCAGCGACTCCGGCTCGTCCATCTCGCCGTCGCCGAGGAACGCCCATACGTGCGACTTGGAGGTGTCCGCGATACCGCGCGCCTGCATGTAGCGGTTCATCCGCGCCTGGTAGATCGCGCCGAGCGGGCCGAGGCCCATGGAGACCGTCGGGAACTCCCAGAAGTCCGGCATCGACCGCGGGTGCGGGTAGCTGGACAGGCCGTTCGGGTACTTCGACTTCTCCTGGCGGAAGCCGTCCAGCTGCTCCTCGGTGAGCCGGTCGAGCAGGTACGCGCGCGCGTAGATGCCGGGGGAGGCGTGGCCCTGGAAGAAGACCTGGTCGCCGCCGTCGCCCTCGTCCTTGCCGCGGAAGAAGTGGTTGAAGCCGACGTCGTAGAGCGAGGCGGAGGAGGCGAAGGTGGCGATGTGGCCGCCGACGCCGATGCCCGGGCGCTGGGCGCGCGAGACCATCACGGCCGCGTTCCAGCGGGTCGCGTTCAGGATCCTGCGCTCGATCTCCTCGTTGCCCGGGAAGAACGGCTCGCTCTTGGTGGGGATCGTGTTGACGTAGTCCGTGCTGCGCATCTCGGGCACGGCCACCCGCTTCTCGCGGGCCCGCTCGATGAGGCGCAGCATGAGATAGCGGGCTCGCTCCCGCCCGCGCTCGTCGACGGCGGCGTCCAGGGAGTCGAGCCACTCCTGGGTTTCCTCGGGATCGAAGTCAGGAACCTGACTCGGAAGGCCGCCAATGATGATCGGGTTGCGATCGGATCCGGAAGCCACGCTGTTCCTTACCTGTCGGAGGGCCAGTTTCTGCCTGCCTACACCGTTCCCCATCGTGTACCTGGGGAAGGCGTACGTCACCTGCACCGGTCAAAACGCAACGATACGCCCGGGGTGTGACGTGCTTGGCAAAGTTGTTCGAGCGACGTAACACTGGATGATTCCGAACCGTACAAACCGGGCACATCGGTGTGATGTGGGTTCCGCGGAATCGGGATACGGTGCCAGGGGTTGGGGCGACACGGCCGGGATCGTCACCGTTTCGGCGGTCCCGAGGGCCGGGTACTTGCGCGATCCGCCCCGCCCGTGTGGACTACGGCCAATGCTTCGCGCACGCGCGTGGCTGAGATACTCACCAAGACATGATCAGGAGGCAACCCGTGAGCGCGACCGCGGACCACGCGGAGGAGCGGACGAACCCTGCCGCCAGGCTGGGGTTCCAGCCCGGGCAGGTGGTCCAGGAGATCGGCTACGACGACGACGTCGATCAGGAGCTCCGCGAGGCCATCGAGGAAACCATCGCAGGCGACCTCATGGACGAGGACTACGACGACGTGGCCGACGCCGTTGTGCTGTGGTTCCGTGACGACGACGGCGACCTGACGGATGCGCTGGTGGATGCCACCACGTACATCGAAGAGGGCGGCGCGATCCTGCTCCTCACGCCGAAGACCGGCCGTGCGGGGTATGTGGAGCCGAGCGACATCCAGGACGCCGCCACGACGGCCGGCCTGACCGCTTCGAAGAGCGTCAGCGTCGGCAAGGACTGGAGCGGCAGCCGGCTGGCGACGCCGAAGGCGGCCAAGTCCAAGAGGTGACCGTCCTCGTCCCCCGGACGGGCCGAGCAGGCCAGGCCCGTCCGGTGGATCCCGGTGCCCGCTGCGTAGGGTGGACCCGAGCGTTTGCGCGCTCCCACCCGAACAGCCCACCGAAGGGATGCAGGACGATGGCGATCCAGGTCGGCGACAAGGCGCCCGACTTCGAGCTGAAGGACAACCACGGCCGGACCGTGAGGCTCTCCGACTTCCACGGCGAGAAGAACGTGGTCCTGCTCTTCTACCCCTTCGCCTTCACCGGCGTGTGCACCGGCGAGCTGTGCGAGCTGCGCGACAACCTGCCGAAGTTCGCCGACCGCGACACCCAGCTGCTCGCCGTCTCCAACGACTCCATCCACACCCTGCGCGTCTTCGCCGAGCAGGAGGGCCTGGAATACCCCCTGCTGAGCGACTTCTGGCCGCACGGCAACGTCTCGCGCGCGTACGGCGTCTTCGACGAGGACAAGGGCTGCGCCGTCCGGGGCACCTTCATCATCGACAGGGAGGGCGTCGTGCGGTGGACCGTGGTCAACGGCCTGCCGGACGCCCGTGACCTGAACGACTACGTGCAGGCGCTCGACACCCTGTGACCGGCCCGCGGGCCGACACCTGTGAATCTTCGGCTCCAGGGTCTGCGGAGGGCGGGAACCCGTCACTAGGATCGGCACGTTGATCCCATATCCGAAGCACGACGGGGCTCCCCGCCCCTGAACACCACATGGAGGACCCGTGGGAGTCAGCCTCAGCAAGGGCGGCAACGTATCGCTGACGAAGGAGGCCCCGGGCCTGACCGCCGTCATCGTCGGCCTGGGGTGGGACGTGCGCACGACGACCGGCACGGACTTCGACCTCGACGCGAGCGCGCTGCTGCTGAACAACTCCGGCAAGGTCATCAGCGACCAGCACTTCGTCTTCTTCAACAACCTCAAGAGCCCCGACGGCTCGGTCGAGCACACCGGTGACAACCTCACCGGTGAGGGCGAGGGCGACGACGAGCAGATCAAGGTCGACCTGGCCGGCGTACCGGCCGACGTCGACAAGATCGTGTTCCCGGTGTCGATCTACGACGCCGAGAACCGCCAGCAGTCCTTCGGCCAGGTCCGCAACGCCTTCATCCGCGTCGTGAACCAGGCCGGCGGCCAGGAGATCGCTCGCTACGACCTGAGCGAGGACGCCTCCACCGAGACGGCCATGGTCTTCGGCGAGCTGTACCGGCACGGAGCGGAGTGGAAGTTCCGCGCCATCGGCCAGGGCTACGCCTCCGGGCTGCGCGGCATCGCGCAGGACTTCGGCGTCAACGTCTGATCCCGGCAGAGTCACGACCCCTGCACCATCCGGCGCCGCACCGTTTACGGGCGGCGCCGGACGCGCAGGACCACCAGGGAAGCACCACCAGGGGAGGACAAGCATCATGGGCGTCACACTCGCCAAGGGGGGCAATGTCTCCCTCTCCAAGGCCGCACCGAACCTCACCAACGTCATGATCGGACTCGGCTGGGACGCCCGGTCCACCACCGGCGCCCCCTTCGACCTGGACGCCAGCGCCCTGCTGTGCGGCGCCGGGAACCGGGTCATGGGTGACGAGTGGTTCGTCTTCTACAACCAGCTCAAGAGCCCCGACGGCTCCGTGGAGCACACCGGTGACAACCTCACCGGTGAGGGTGAGGGCGACGACGAGTCGATCCTGGTCGACCTCGCCAAGGTGCCCCCGCAGTGCGAGAAGATCATCTTCCCGGTGTCCATCCACATGGCGGACGAGCGCGGCCAGACCTTCGGCCAGGTCTCCAACGCCTTCATCCGCGTCGTCAACCAGGCCGACGGCCAGGAACTGGCGCGCTACGACCTGAGCGAGGACGCCTCCACCGAGACCGCGATGATCTTCGGTGAGCTCTACCGGTATCAGGGCGAGTGGAAGTTCCGTGCGGTCGGTCAGGGGTACGCGTCGGGCCTCCGAGGCATCGCTCTAGACTTCGGAGTCAACGTTTCGTAAAACTCGGTACGACTCCGGGGAGATCCTCCCCCAGACTCCGTCTGGGAGGTGCCCCCCACACACGATGGGGTAGCCAGTGCTTTTGAAAACCTTCGGCTGGTCGTTCGCGGTCACCGCGCTCGGCCTGGTCGCGGCGGCGTTCTACGGGGGGTGGACCGCCTTCGGCATCGTGGCGATCCTCGCCATCCTGGAGATCTCGCTGTCCTTCGACAACGCGGTCGTGAACGCCGGGATCCTGAAGAAGATGAACGCCTTCTGGCAGAAGATCTTCCTCACGGTCGGCGTCCTCATCGCGGTCTTCGGCATGCGGCTGGTGTTCCCCGTCGTCATCGTCGCGATCAGCGCCAAGATGGGCCCGATCGAAGCGGTCGACCTCGCGCTCAACAACAAGGACCGCTACCAGCAGCTGGTCACCGACGCCCACCCGGCGATCGCCGCCTTCGGTGGCATGTTCCTGCTGATGATCTTCCTCGACTTCATCTTCGAGGACCGGGACATCCAGTGGCTGCGCTGGATCGAGCGGCCGCTGGCCAAGCTGGGCAAGGTCGACATGCTGTCGGTCTGCATCGCCCTGATCGCCCTGCTGATCACGTCCTTCACCTTCGCCACCCACGCCCACCAGCACGGCGGCGCCCACGTGGACAAGGCGCAGACGGTCCTGATCGCCGGGATCGCCGGCCTGATCACCTACATGGTCGTCGGCGGTCTCTCCGGCTACTTCGAGGACAAGCTGGAGGAAGAGGAGGAGCGCGAGCACGAGGAGGAGGAAGAGGCCGCCCGCAGCGGCAAGCAGAAGCCCGCGATCGTGCTGGCCGGCCAGGCCGCGTTCTTCATGTTCCTCTACCTGGAGGTCCTGGACGCGTCCTTCTCCTTCGACGGCGTGATCGGCGCCTTCGCCATCACCAACGACATCGTCCTGATGGCCCTCGGCCTCGGCATCGGCGCCATGTACGTCCGGTCGCTCACGGTCTACCTGGTCCGCCAGGGCACCCTCGACGACTACGTCTACCTGGAGCACGGCGCCCACTACGCCATCGGCGCCCTCGCCGTGATCCTCCTGGTCACCATCCAGTACGAGATCAACGAGGTCGTCACCGGTCTCGTCGGCGTCGTCCTGATCGCCTGGTCCTTCTTCTCCTCCGTCCGCCGCAACCGCGCCCTGGCCGCGGCGGGGGAGGAGGGCACCGACGAGAAGGCCGAGGTGTCCTCCGGGGTGTGACGGCCCGGACGGTGAGGAACGCTCTGAGCGGGGCGGCCGACACGGTCGGCCGCCCCGTCGGCGTCACAACAGGTACCTGGGGGCGGGAATGGGTTTCTTCGACGGACTGCTGGGCGGGCGCGCCGCCGACTTCGACTCGGGCAACGCGTCGACCAACGCCATCGAACTGACCAGGCGGCACCAGACGGTGTCCCTCACCAAGCAGGAAGCCGCCACCGGCCACCTGCGCGTGAACCTCTCCTGGCGGATGCGGACCTCCGACTTCGACGGAACCCAGCGCACCAGCCTGTTCCGGCACCCCTTCAGGGCCCTGAAGCCGCCGGAGATCCTCGGCCACGGCCAGAGCATGGTCAACGTCGACCTCGACCTCGGCTGCCTGTACGAGCTGGCGGACGGCACCAAGGGGGTCGTACAGCCCCTCGGCGGCTACCTCGGCGACGTCAACGCGCCGCCGTACATCAAACTCAGCGGAGACGACCGGTTCGGCTCGGCGTCCGGCGAGACGATGTACGTCAACCTCGACCACCGCGACGCCCTGAAGCGGCTGCTGGTCTTCGTCTACATCTACGACCAGACCCCCGCCTTCGACCGTACCCACGCCGTCGTCACCCTCTACCCGAGCAACGGCCCGCGCATCGAGATAGGCCTCGACGAACGCCATCCGCAGGCCCGCTCCTGCGCCGTCGTCATGATCGAGAACGTCAAGGGCGAACTGGTCGTCCGCCGCGAGGTCAAGTTCGTTTACGGCTTCCAGGGCGAACTCGACCGCCTCTACGGCTGGGGCCTCCAGTGGGGCAGGGGCTACAAGACGAAGGCGGACCTGTGAGGCGCGGGGGCGCGGGGAACCGCGTGATCAGCCGGCCACATCCCGCACCCGCCGTACCACCCGGTCCCCCGCCCCCTCGGGTGCCTACCGCCCGATGAACTGCGGTCCCTGCGGCGGCAGCCGGAAGTACGCGTCCCCCATCGCGGCCGCCGGCACCTGCATCGACTGCGGATAGCCGTAGGCGGGCGGCTGGGCCGGCACCGAAGCCGTCGGCGGCTCCGGCGGCGTCCGCTGCTCCGGAGGCGACGGCAGCTCCGGAGGCAAGGGCCGGGACGACGTGGGCTCGGCCTCGGGCTCGGCCCCCTCCGACTCGTCCACCGAGATACCGAAGTCCGTGGCGAGCCCCTTCAGCCCGTTCGAATAGCCCTCGCCCAGCGCCCGGAACTTCCAGCCCTCCCCGCGCCGGTACAGCTCACCGCAGATCAGCGCCGTCTCCGCGCCGGTCTCCGGCTTGATCTCGAACCGGGCCAGCGGCTCCCCGTCGGCGACCGCCGCGTCGTACAGCAGGATGCACAGCGCCGGCACCCGGTCGAAGGCGATCCCGTCCGCGGAGGCGACCAGCAGGATCCGGCCGACCCCCGGCTCCACACCGGAAAGGTCCGTCTGGATCGCGTCGGTCAGTCCCTCGGCGATCCGCTTCTTGCCGAGCCGCCAGACCTTCCCGGAGGGGTGCCGGGGCTGGTTGTAGAAGACGAAGTCCTCGTCGGAGCGCACGCGGCCGTCTGGGCCCAGCAGCAGCGCCGACACGTCCACGTCCGGGACGCCCTGCCCCGGCGTCCAGCGCAGCACGGCGCGCACCGTGGTGGCCTCCAGCGGGACGTTCGACCCCTTCAGCATCGCGTGCGTCATGCGGTCATCCTGCCCTCTCGGTCCTGGTCACGACAATGCGGGGGGCGATGCCGCCGACATGGGCGGGTAACCGGAAATTCATGCCCCGCAGGGAACCCACGACATGGATCCCTACGTACTATTACCGGCCACCCTTTACCCAACCCAAAGACTTGACTCGCACCCCGAGGGAGTCCTATGCGTCATTTCGGGCACATCGCCCCCGAGGTGCGGCAGCGCCTCTTCCATCAGGAGCCGTGCGCGTTCACCGCCGACTCCCCGGCCCGGCTGCTCTCCGCGGCCCTGGGCGCCACGCTGTACAGCCCGGCCACCCGGCCCCGGCTCGCCGACGACATCGTCAAGCAGGCAGGCAGCGGCGTGGTCTCGATGGTGCTGTGCCTGGAGGACTCCATCGACGACGCGGACGTCGGGGCCGGCGAGGACAACCTCGTCCGGCAGTTCGCCGATCTCGCCGCCCGGCCCGGGGCGGAGCCGCCCCTGCTGTTCATTCGGGTCCGCACCCCCGAGCAGATACCGGACCTGGTCCACCGCCTGGGCCCGTCCGTGCGCCTGCTGTCCGGATTCGTGCTGCCCAAGTTCACCGAGGAACGCGGCATCCCCTTCCTGGAAGCCCTCACCACCACCGAGAGGGCCTGCGGTCGGCGGCTTTTCGCCATGCCCGTCCTGGAGTCCCCCGAGCTGCTCTACCGCGAGTCGCGGGTGGAGACCCTGGAGGGCATCTTCCGCGCGGTCGACAAGTACCGCGACCGGGTACTGGCCCTCCGCCTCGGCGTGACCGACTTCTGCTCCTCCTACGGCCTGCGCCGCGCCCCCGACATGACGGCGTACGACGTCCAGGTCGTCGCCTCCGTGATCGCCGACGTCGTGAACATGCTCGGCCGCGCCGACGGCACCGGCTTCACCGTCACCGGCCCGGTCTGGGAGTACTTCCGCGCACCCGAACGCATGTTCAAGCCGCAGCTCCGGCAGAGCCCCTTCCTCCAGATGCAGGCCGTCGAACTGCGCGAGAAGCTGATCGAACACGCCATGGACGGACTGCTCCGGGAGATCTCCCTCGACCAGGCCAACGGTCTGCTCGGCAAGACCTGCATCCACCCCTCCCACGTCCTGCCCGTGCACGCGCTCTCCGTGGTCAGCCACGAGGAGTTCAGCGACGCCCAGGACATCCTGCGGCCGGAACGCGGCGGCGGGGGTGTACTCCGGTCGGCCTACACGAACAAGATGAACGAAGTGAAACCGCACCGAGCCTGGGCGGAGCGGACCCTCCTGCGCGCCGAGGTGTTCGGCGTCGCCAACGAGGACGTCGGCTTCGTGGAACTGCTCGCCGCCGGCATACCCGGCTGAACCTTTCGCCACCTCTCCAAGGAACGCATGAACAACGCAGTGAACGACGGGGTCTGGTCCGGCAGCTGGGTCGCCGAGCGGCTCGGGGTCGGACTCGTGGGCGACGACGCGCTGCCGGGGCTGCTCGGGCTCGCCCTGCGGCGCAACCCCAAGCGGGCCCACCTGCTGGTCTCGAACGTCCTCGGCAAGCACGTGCCGCAGTCGCCGGCCGTGGTCTACGACCACGGGCTCCAGCTGGGCCGGCGGGTCGCCGCGCTGCTCGGCGAGGAGGCGGAAGCCGCGGTCGTCCTCGGGTATGCGGAGACCGCGACGGGGCTGGGGCACGCGGTGGCCGACGGGATCGGTGCGGTGCCGTATCTGCACTCCACCCGGCGGCCGGTCCCCGGGGTCGCCCCGGCGGGCGGCTTCGAGGAGTCGCACTCCCACGCGACGTCGCACTTGCTGCTTCCCGAGGATCCCGGGCTGCTGGCCGGTCGAGGGCCTCTCGTCCTGGTGGACGACGAGTTCTCCACCGGTAACACCGTGCTGAACACCATCCGCGATCTGCACGAGCGGTATCCGCGCGAGCGGTACGTGGTGGTGGCCCTGGTCGACATGCGGTCGGCGGAGGACGCCGGCCGGCTGGAGCGGTTCGCGCAGGAGATCGGGGCGAGGGTGGAGCTCGTCGCCGCCGCGTCCGGGACCGTGCGGCTGCCGGAGGGGGTGCTGGAGAAGGGGCAGCGACTGGTCGCGGAACGCGAGTCCGCCGGGTGCGGTGCCGTGGTGGCCCCTGGCGGGGCGCCGCAGCCGGGTTCCGTCACCAGGGTCGGCCTGCGCTGGCCCACCGGTCTCCCCGACGGCGGCCGGCACGGTTTCACCCCCGCCCACCGCGTCCGCCTCGAAGCGGCCCTTCCCGCCATGGCCGGCCGCATACGCGACGCCCTCCCCGCCGGCGCCCGGCGTGTCCTCGTCCTCGGCTTCGAGGAGCTGATGTACGCCCCGCTGCGGCTCGCCCGCGAGCTGGAGCAGGGAGTGGACGCCGAGGTGCGGTTCTCCACCACCACCCGCTCGCCGGTGCTCGCGGTGGACGACCCCGGTTACGCGATCCGCACCCGCCTGGTCTTCCCCGCCCACGACGACCCGGCCGACGGCCCCGGCGAGCGGTACGCGTACAACGTGGCCGGCGCCGGCTTCGACGCCGTCGTCGCCGTGGTCGACTCCGCCGCCGACACCCCCGCCCTGCACGCGCCCGACGGCCTGCTCGCCCGCCTCGCCGCGCACGTCCCGCACGTCCTGCTCGCGGTCGTACCGTCGTACGTCCCGCACGCTCCCGAAAGGCCGGTCATGCTGCCCGAGCCCCTCCGTGGCCCCGCATTCTCCTCGTACGCGCCGGAGGAGGTCGGCTGGCTGCTCCAGGACCTGTCCGACGTGACCCTGGAGGCGCCGACGGAGGAGCGGGAGGAGGCCATCCAGAGCGGCGGCGCGCACTACGCCGAGTCGCTGCCGGTGGAGTACCAGCCCAGCGAGCAGTACCAGGAGCTGTTCCACGCGGCGCTCGACGCGTCGGCCGCCCGGCTCGCGCAGGCCGTCGGCGTCGTCACCGAGACGGTCATCACCGAGCGGTCGCCCCGTCCGGTGCTGGTCTCCCTGGCCCGCGCCGGCACCCCGGTCGGCATCCTGATGCGCCGCTGGGCGCAGTTCCGGCACGGCCTGGAGCTTCCGCACTACGCCGTGTCGATCGTGCGCGGCCGGGGCATCGACGCGAACGCCCTGCGCTGGCTCGCCGACCGGCACGACCCCCGGGACGTCGTCTTCGTCGACGGCTGGACCGGCAAGGGCGCGATCACCCGCGAACTCGCCGAGGCCGTCGAGGAGTTCGAGGCCGCCGAGGGCGTCACCGGGTTCGACCCGGAGATCGCCGTGCTCGCCGACCCCGGGTCCTGCGTGCGCACCTACGGCACCCGCGAGGACTTCCTCATCCCCTCCGCCTGCCTCAACTCGACCGTCTCCGGCCTGATCTCGCGTACGGTCCTGCGCGCCGACCTGGTCGGCCCGCACGACTTCCACGGCGCCAAGTTCTACCGGGAACTCGCCGGCGCGGACGTCTCCGTGGCCTTCCTCGACGCCGTCTCCGCCCGCTTCCCGGAGGTCGGCGACGCCGTCGACAGCGCGGTGAAGGAGCTGCTGGCCGCGGACCGCACCCCGACCTGGGCGGGCTGGCGGGCGGTCGAGCGGATCAGCGAGGAGTACGGCATCCACGACGTCAACCTGGTCAAGCCGGGCGTCGGCGAGACCACCCGGGTGCTGCTGCGCCGGGTGCCGTGGAAGATCCTGGCCCGCGCGGGGGCGGGCGCCGACCTGGACCATGTGCGGCTGCTCGCCGGGCAGCGCGGGGTGCCGGTCGAGGAGGTCGGCGACCTGCCGTACACCTGCGTCGGCCTGATCCACCCCAAGTACACGCCGGGCGCCACGGGCGCCGACGGCAGGGCGGTGAACGTCTGATGCCGGTGCTGGTGGCGAGCGACCTCGACCGTACGCTGATCTACTCCTCGGCGGCCCTCGCGCTGACCATGCCCGACGCGCGGGCGCCCCGGCTGCTGTGCGTGGAGGTGCACGAGGCCAAGCCGCTGTCCTACATGACGGAGACCGCGGCACGGTTGCTGACCGACCTCGGGGACGCGGCCGTGTTCGTGCCGACGACGACCCGGACGCGCAAGCAGTACCAGCGCATCAACCTGCCGGGTCCGCCGCCGGCGTACGCGATCTGCGCCAACGGCGGGCATCTGCTGGTCGACGGGGTCACCGACGCCGACTGGCACGCGCGCGTCCAGGCGCGGCTCGCCGACGAGTGCGCGCCGCTGACCGAGGTGAGCGAGCATCTGCTGCGGTCCGCCGACCCGGTCTGGGTGCGCAAGCACCGGATCGCCGAGGATCTGTTCGCCTACCTGGTGGTGGAGCGCGAGCTGCTGCCCGGGGACTGGGTGAAGGAGCTGGCGGTGTGGGCGGAGAACCGGGGCTGGACGGTGTCCCTCCAGGGCCGCAAGATCTACGCCGTACCGAAGCCGCTCACCAAGAGCGCGGCCGTCCGCGAGGTCGCCCGGCGCTCCGGCGCGGAGCTGACACTGGCCGCCGGCGACTCCCTGCTCGACGCCGACCTGCTGCTGGCCGCGGACCGCGGCTGGCGCCCGGGCCACGGCGAACTGGCCGACAGCGACTGGTCCGCGCCGGGCATCGCCGCGCTGCCGGAGCGCGGGGTGCTGGCGGGGGAGCGGATCGTGCGGGAGTTCCTGGAGGCGGCGCGGGGGTCGACGACCGTGGGGCGAGGGGCGTAGGCCGGCGGCTGCCGGGCGACGGGCGCCGGCCGACCGCCGTGGGTGAACACCCGCACGCCGGCACCCGTAGATCAACACGTGCAGACCCCGCTCCGTGCAGATAGGTCCCGTGCGGGCCGGCCCCGTGCAGATCCGGCCCCGCTCAGCCGCAGCACCCTCCGCCGCAGCACCCGCCGCCCCCGCCCTGGGGCGCGGGCGCCGGGGCGGAGCCGCGCGACACGCCTCCCATGGCCACCGTCGACAGGAGCTTCACCGTGTCGTCGTGGCCCGCGGGGCAGCTCGCCGGGGCGGCGGACTCCGCCATCGGACGGTTCAGTTCGAAGGTGTCGCCGCAGGTCCGGCAGCGGTACTCATAGCGAGGCATGGCCCCAGGTTAACCGTCAAGGCCCCGCCGGGGACGTCTCAATGTTTCATGAGTGTTGCTTTCTATCCGGCATATGTGCAGGGCATTCGAAAACGTTACTGATAATTTGTGAACGCCGTTGCGAGGATGCTCAGCTCACCCGCGCGAGCAAGACCTAGTGCGGAGGGAGACGCAGGCGTGACCGATGCGTCGCAGGGGGAGGACGGCCCCATGGGGGGTGGCCGGGGCGAGAAGCCGTCGCGCGCCGACGAGACCTTGCACCTGAGAGTCGACGCCCTCAGGGCGGACGAGACCGTGCAGCTGCGCGTCCCGCCACCACCGGAGCCACCCGCTCCGGGCGGCGGCCGGGCCGAGCGCCGGCGCAGCGCGCGCTCCGCCGGGCGGGAGCAGACCGTGAGCGCGGCCGCGCAGGCGGTCGGCCGCGTGCTGAGCCCGCTGGCCCCGTACGCGCGCCGCGTGGCCCCGTACGCACGGCGTCTGAAGCCGGTCTACCCGCGCCCCGGCCGCGTCGGCTGGCGCCGCTGGATACCCTCCTGGCGCCAGTGGGTCGGCGCCACCCTGACCTCGTTCGGTCTGCTGAGCGCGTTCCTCGTCACCGCGTACGCCATGACGGACATACCGGACAACCTCAACTCGTACGCCACCCAGCAGGACAACGTCTACTTCTGGTCCGACGGCACGCCCATGGCCCGGACCGGCTGGGTGCAGCGGCAGGCGATGCCGCTGAAGGACATACCCGAGGACGTCCGCTGGGCGGTGCTCGCCGCCGAGAACGAGAGTTTCTACTCGGACCCGGGCATATCGGCCAAGGGCATCACCCGCGCGGTGTTCCGCACGCTGGGCCAGGGGGACACCGAGGGCGGATCGACCATAACCCAGCAATACGTGAAAAACGTTTACCTGACGCAGAACCAGACGGTCAGCCGCAAGTTCACCGAGGCGATGATCGCCCTCAAGCTCGACAACAAGATGAGCAAGGACCAGATCCTGGAGGGCTATCTCAACACCAGCTGGTTCGGCCGCGGCAGCTACGGCATCCAGCGCGCCGCCCAGGCCTACTACGGCAAGGACGTCGGCAAGCTCAACGCCTCCGAGGCGGCCATGCTCGCCGGACTCCTCAAGGGCGCCGGCCTGTACGACCCCACGCTCGGCAAGGCCAACCACGCGCGGGCCGTCGAGCGCTGGTCCTGGATCCTCGACCGCATGGTCAAGATCGGCAAGCTGTCGCCGCAGGAACGGGCCGAGTACACCCGGTTCCCCGAGCCGCTCAAGAGCAACCCGCTGTACAACACCGGTGCGCAGAGCGACTACCTGGTGGAGCTGGCCTCGCAGTACGCCAAGAAGGCCGGACACCTGACGGACAAGCAGTTCGACCTGGGCGGATACCAGATCTACACGACCTTCGACCGCAAGCGGGAGAAGGCGCTCACCGACGCCGTCACCAAGGCCCGCAAGCAGGCCAGGCAGGACGACCCGGCGACCGCGAAGGACGGCCACTACGGCGCCGCCTCGGTGGCACCCGACGGCCGGATCCTCGCCGTCTACGGCGGCCCCGACCACCGCAAGCAGGGCTACAACGAGTCCAACGCGACCACCGTCCCGGCCGGCACCGCGTTCACGCCGTTCGTCTACGCCGCCGGACTCGAACACGGTGTGCACAAGACGCGCGGCGGACCCGCCACCCCCGTCACCCCGGACAGCGTCTACAACGGCGACGACGGCGTGCCCGTCACCACGCCCGAGGGGCCGTACTGGGACCGCAGCGGCAAGAAGGTCTCCGCGCACAACGACGGCGGCAGGTCCTACGGGCAGATCACGCTGCGCGAGGCGCTCGCGAAGTCGGTGAACACCCCGTTCATGCAGCTCGGCATGGACACCGGCCTGGAGACGGTGCGCCAGACCGCCGAGGCGTCCGGACTGCTGTCCTCCAGCATCGGCCCCCAGGTGCCCGCCCTGTCCATGGGGAACTCCACGCCCAGCGCGATCCGGATGGCCAGCGGCTACGCCACCTTCGCCGCCGGCGGCACCCACACCGAGCCGTACTCGGTGCGCCGGATCACCCGCAACGGATCCCCGGTCCCGCTGGCCACCCCGCACCCCAAGCGCGCGATCGGCGGGACGGTGGCCGAGCAGGTCACCGAGGCGCTCACCGACTCCTTCCGCACCGCCCATCCCGAGGCGGCCGGCCGGCCGGGGGTGTCCGGGAAGGCCGGCACCACCGAGAAGGACACCGCCGCCTGGTACGTCGGCACGGCCGACTCCGTGTCCACCGCGATCGTCGTCTACCGGATCGACCTGGCCAAGTCCCTGGAGCCACTGCCGCTCAAGGGCCTGGCCGGCACGTCCGCCCACAGCGTCCCGTATGCCCTCTGGTCGGCAGCGTCGGGCATCGGCTGAGCCGGTCCCGTGCACCCTTCCCTCCCGCAGAATGAGCCGCGCATGTCCCGCAAGATGTCGTCCTCAGGCCGCCGTCGAGCCTCCCGCCGCCGCAGTGCGCCCCGTGCCACCCGGCCGCAGGTCCTGACGCTGGCCGCCCTCCTCGTCGTGGCCTCGCTGGTGGCCGGGTTCCTGGCGCTGTCCGGCACGGACGGCAGCGGCACCCCGGCCGCCGCGGCGCGCAAGAAGCCCACGACCGCGCCGAAGGCCAGCCCGACCCCGGAATGGGACGGCAGGACCAAGGTCCTCGGTGACGGCTCCACCTCCTACACCGGGCCGCAGAAGGGCCAGCTGAAGGCGGTGCCGCTCAAGCCCGGTGAGAAGCCGCCCCAGTTCGTGGTCTTCTCCTGGGACGGCGCGCTGGAGGGCAGCGACCACCTGTTCTCGCACTACCGCGAGCTGGCCGAGCAGTACAACGCCCACATGACCTTCTTCCTCACCGGCATCTACCTGTTGCCCAAGAGCAAGAAGGCGCTGTACCACGGCCCCATGCACTCCCCGGGCGACGCGGCGATCGACTACGCCACCGACGACCACATCCGCACCACCGTGGAGCAGCTGGGCAAGGCCTACGAGGACGGCAACGAGATCGGCACCCACTTCAACGGCCACTTCTGCGGGGCCAAGGGCGGCGGCGACTGGAGCGTGAAGGAGTGAAAGAGCGAGATCGACCAGTTCTTCTCCTTCGTGGAGCGCTGGAAGACCAACACCGGCTTCAAGGACCTCCCGCCGCTGCCCTTCGACTTCAAGAAGGAGGTCGCCGGCGGCCGGGCGCCCTGCCTGGAGGGCCAGCCGAACCTGCTGAAGGCCATCAAGGACTACGGCTGGCGCTACGACGCCAGTTCGCCGGGCGACTTCCAGATATGGCCGTCGAAGAAGAACGGCATATGGGACTTCCCGCTGCAGATGCTGCCGTACGAGAGCGGCAAGTACCAGGGCCTGTCCATGGACTTCAACTTCCTCTACAACCAGTCCGACGGTGAGACCCAGGGCGACCCGGCCAAGTTCCCGCAGTGGGAGCAGCAGACCGTCGACTCCTACATGGCCGGCTTCAACCGTGTCTACTACGGCAGCCGCGCCCCGCTGTTCATCGGCAACCACTTCGAGGACTGGAACGGCGGCATCTACATGAAGTCCATCGACCAGGTGGTCAAGAACGTCTGCACCAAGAAGGGCGTCAAGTGCGTGTCCTTCAAGGAACTGGCCGACTGGCTCGACGCGCAGAAGCCGCAGACCCTGGCCGCCCTGCGCACCCTCGACCCCGCCCAGTCGCCGGACTGGTCCGCGGTCGTCAAGTGACAAGTACGCGCTGGGGATTCCACTTGTGCAACCCCCTTCACAACCGCCACACCCGTCGTGGCAAGATGCCCTCGCCCGGTAGGTGTACCGGCGTAGAGGGGAACATCATTGAAATCTAGAAGACTGAGCCGTGGCCGGCGCCGTACGGCCATAGTGACCGCCGCGGCCGCCTCCGTGGTCGCGGGCGTGGCCCTGGTGCCCAACTGGAGCGCGGGCGCGGCCGTGACCGACGACCCGACGGTGGACGCGGCCACCAAGGCGACCTTCCAGCGGCTGGCCGACGCGGTGTTCACCGACCGCACCCAGGCCCTCGTGGAGGGTGCCGGCACGGCCGACACCCGGCACGCGTCCGGCTTCTCCGGATCCGTGCGCCTGTCCGGCGGGCAGACCCGCGAGGAGAAGTCCGCACTGGACACGCTGCGCGACCGCCGCAGCCGGCTCGCCCGGCTGGGCGAGACCTACCGCGGGGGCAGCACCAAGGTCACGCTCGACGCCACCGAGGTGAAGGGCCGGCGCGCCAAGGTCGCCGTCACCGAGACCACGACGCTGGCCTACGACAAGGCTCCCGCCAAGGGCCCGAAGTCCACCGGCTTCCAGGCCCACCACGAGCTGACCTTCCAGGCCGACCGCCACGGCACCTGGCAGCTCACCGGCATCCGGGACACCGACGACGGCTACCTCGCGGTGAACCAGGTCGCCAAGCCCGCCGTCACCTCGGTGAAGACCACCGGCGAGGACGACGGCCCGCCCTCGGCGACCCGCTCGGCCACCACCTGGCCCGCACCGGCCAACGCGAAGAACTTCTCCGCGACCGGCTACGACTACAAGGCCATGGTCGCGTACGCGCAGAAGTACTGGAACAACTACAACCCGGACTACCCGGACTTCAACGGGCACGGCGCCGGCGGTGACTGCACCAACTTCGTCAGCCAGGCCCTGAAGGCGGGCGGCTGGAAGCACGTACCCGGCTACACGTACGACTTCCACAAGTGGTTCGGCAACTCGGAGATCCAGTCGGACTCCTTCGTGGGTGTCAACGAGTTCTCCTGGTTCGCCCTGTCCTCCAAGCGGGCCACCAGCCTCGCCAACGTCTACCAGCTGGACCTCGGCGACGTGCTGCAGATGGACTTCAACCGGGACGGGTCCAAGGACCACTCGATGATCGTCACCTACCGGGACCGCCGGGGCCTGCCGTACGTGAGCTACCACTCGACCAACACCTTCAACAGGTCGGTGGCCAGCCTCGTCGCCTCGTACCCGACCGCGGCGTTCTACGCCTACAGGACCTGACCCGGTCCCGGCTGCCGCGGGCCCTGCCGCCCCTGCACCTCCCGCTGTTCCCGCCGCGCAGGCTGCTCCGGCCGCGTGCGCTGCTCCTGCGGGGAGGCCTCGGGGTGGCGGGCCCGCCAGTACGGGTTGTCGTGCGGCAGGGCATGGCCGACCCGGCCGTACATGCCGAACGTCATCAGCAACAGGCCCACGATGAAGCTGAACAAAACGTTCTGGATCTTGAAGGCCAGGAAGTTGTAGTCGGTGTCCAGCAGGCCGAGGAACAGGAAGCCGTTCAGCAGGAACAGCACGCCGAGGACCATGTTCAGGGTCGACGCTACGTTCCCGCCGATCACCATGCCGGCCAGCAGCACCGCGCCGATGCAGATCGACAGCACACTCAGCGCGCCGTTGCTGTTCAGCCCGGTGACCGTGTCACCGCCGATGCTGAAGAAGCCGATGTGGTTGACCAGGCCCAGAATGCCGAAGACGACCAGGAAGGCACCGATCAGCCCCGCGCCGATCCGATAGACCAGGTTGAGCCGGTGGTCGACGGGCAGGTGGTCGTCCAGCCGGATCCGCCGCCGGTCGTTCCTCGAGTGCACTGCGTGTGTGGCCATGTCCGCCTCCTCGGGCGCTAGCGGAGGCCATCCGTCCTCTTAATATCCGCTGCCCCGCACAGCCCGGCAACACGCCCGTCGGTGTCCGGCGCCCGTCAGTGTCCGGCGCCGCGCTCCTCGCGGATCTGCGCCACCACCCGCGCCACGGCCCGCCGCACCCCTTCCGTCTCGGTCAGGAAGTGCCAGTAGTCCGGGTGCCGCCCCTCCAGCGTCCCGATCGCCCGCTCCAGCCGGGCCACCGCGTCGTCCAGCGGCCCGGCGTGCCGCGGATCGGGGGTCGTACGCCCCGTCATGGCCAGCCGCTGGGCGTCCCGGATCGCGAACCGGGTCCGCTCGATCTCCGCCTGCGGATCCTTCTGCACCGCGTTCAGCCTGTTCAGCCGGTCACCCGCAGCCGACACCGCCTCGTCGGTCGCGTTCAGCAGCGCCCGGACCGTGGACAGCAGCGAGGTCGCGTCCGCCCAGCGCTGGGCGTCCCGCGCCGCCTGCGCCTCGCGGAGCTTCAGCTCGGCCTGCCGCACGTTCTCCGCGGCCTGCCCGGGCACCTGCTGCAGGTCCTGCCAGCAGGCGGCGGCGAACCGGCGGCGCAGCTCGCTCAGTACCGGCTCCACCTGCCCGGCCCGCGTGGTCAGCGCCTCGGCCCGGGTACGCAGGCTGACCAGCCGGTGATCGATCTCCGCCGCCCGCTCCGGCAGCCGCTCGGCCTCGGCCCTGATCGCCCCGGCCTCCCGCTGCACCCGCTCGGCCCGCTCCAGCGTCGCCTGCACCCCGTGCCGGCCGGCACCCTGGTTCAGCCTGGTCAGCTCCGGCGACAGGGCCGCCAGCCGCGCGGCCAGCTCGTCGGCCCGCAGCCTCTTCTCCCGTACGGCGTCCAGGGCGTTGCTCGCGGCCAGCAGCGACTGCCGGGCCCGCTCCACGGCGGGCGCCAGCCGGGCCAGCTGCGTCTCCGCCTTGCCCAGCAGCGGCCCGAGCGAGTCGCCGAACCGGTCCAGCTCCTGCCGGACCCCCACCAACTCGTCCTTGGCCGCGGTCAGCTCCGCCCGCGCCCGGGCGGCGGTGCCGGCCTCCAGACCGTCCCGGTCCAGGTCGTGGGCGTCGACGGCCTGGATGTACCGCCGGCTGACCTCGTCGATCCGGCGGCCGAGCGCCTCGAAGTCGGAGACGGCACGCCGGGCGGCGGGGGAGTCGTCCACCGCCGCGATGGTCTCGACCGAGATCCGCAGATCCCGCTGCGCGGTGTCGAGTTCGTAGAACGCGGTCGCCGCCGCGTCCTTGGCGGCCTGCGCGTCGGCCCGCTGGCTCTCGGCCCGGCCGCCGAACCAGCGCCGGGTGCCGCCGCCGGCGAACGCGGCGGGCAGCGCGAGGGCGGCCAGCACGGGCAGCCCCATCAGGACCAGGGCGTCCCGCAGCGGCGCGAGCCCACGCCGGACCCGGGCGGCGGACGACGGCGGGTACGGTTGTGTCGCTGGCGTGCCCGGTGTCGCCGTCACATCCCTCTCCCGTGCCGTGGTCCGCGCTGGGTGGTGCCATTCTCCCACCCGTGGAAGACGAACACACGGGCCGGTCAGTTCGCTGTACGACCGTGACTTTCCGCCCGCGGGCAGCGCAGACCTCGGTCCCCGCGGGCGCCGGGCGCTCTCCGGTTTGCAGCACAGCCGCCCGGGCAAGGTACGCTGTCGGCCTGCCCCGGGTGCGTAGCGCTGGGGCAACGGGTGCGTAGCTCAGGGGTAGAGCGCCTGCCTTACAAGCAGGATGTCGGCGGTTCGAAACCGTCCGCGCCCACCGAACCGGCCCCTCGGAGATGTCTCCGAGGGGCTTTTCCGTGTCTTACTCCTGCTCCTTCTGTTCGTGGGCGTGCTTCAGGAGGGTGCGGGCCTCCACGCGGTCCGCTGCCGCGAGCTCGGCCCAGAAGCGGTGGGTGCTGACGAACACCGCGAGTTCGTGTTCGCGCCGCCGCAGCTTCTCCACCTCGGCCTGCTCGTCCTCCGTCCAGCCCGGGGACGCGGGCCGCTCCACCTTGCGCCAGCCGGTGTCGTCACTGAATCCGTCCATCGGCTCGACCGACCAGGGCAGCCGCTTGAGCAGGGCCGACAGCTCGGCCCGGACCTGATGCAGCTCCTCCTGACCGGCGAGGAGGTCACTGGGGAATTCATAGGTCGTAGCCACGGGGCAATGCTACGCCTGTTCGATTTTGGGGTGCGAGGGTGGACGGCCGCTCCGGGCGGGGGTTCAGCCGAACGAGTGGCCGCCCGCCCGCAGCTCCCGCACCAGCCGTTCCGTCACCGGAACCGCCACCCCGTGCCGCACGGCCGCGCGCAGCAACGCCCCGCCGATCGCGTCCAGTTCGAGCGGACGGCCCGCCTCGGCGTCCCGTTGCATGGAGGACCTGGTGGCGGGCGGGAAGGTGTCGTACCGGGCCAGGGCCCGGGCCGGGTCCGCGGGGGCGCCGCAGGCGCGGCTGACCGCGGCGGTCTCGGCGACCAGCGCCTCCAGCTCGTCCCGGTGCCGGGTGCGGGCCGTGCCGAGGGGGACGCCGTACCGCGTGGTGAGCAGGGCGAAGGGGGCGAGGAAGGCCATCTTGGCCCACAGGGCCGCCGTCTCGTCCCCGGCCACGCGGGCGGTCGCACCGGAGGCGGAGAGGTGACCGGCCAGCGCGTCGAGACGGGCGCGCGGTACGGCGTCCCCGGCCAGGTCGATCTCGGTGAACGGGCTGCCGTGTTCGATCACGCCCGGGGCGGTCCGGGTGGACTCCACGCGGATCACCGCCGGGGCCACCCGGTCGGGGCGGTAGCGGGCGCGGAGGGTCGCGGGGTGTTCGATGCCGTTCAGGAGCGGGACGAGCAGCGCGTCGCCGAGGACGGCGGGCGGGACCCGGGTGAGGGCGGCGTCGAGCGCGGTGTGCTTCACGGTGACCAGACAGACGTCCACCGGTTCGCGCAGCTCGGTGTCCGCGTCGACGGCCGCCGTGAAGTCGCCGAACTGCCGGCTGCCCACCGTGATGCCGGTGCGGCGCAGGGTGTCGGCCGTGGCCTCGCCGGCCAGGCAGATCACACGGTGACCGGAGCGGGAGAGCAGGGCGGCGAGCAGGCCGCCGGTGCCGCCGGGGCCGAGGACGGCCACGGTGAGCGGGTGCGTCATGGAGTTGTTCCCTTCGGTGGTCGGCCCCGGGTGCCGGTGGCCGCCTAGGCAGTGATCATCGCAGCGAACGGTGCGGCGCGCGAGACTGGGCGCATGTGCCGAAGCATCAAGACGCTGCGCCCGCCCGTGCTGCCCGGTGAGGCCACGGACGAGGACATCCACGCGGCCGCGTTGCAGTACGTACGCAAGGTCTCGGGGTTCCGCGCCCCGGCCGCCCACAACCGCGAGGTCTTCGACCGGGCGGTGGCCGCGGTGGCCGAGGCCACGGCGGAACTCCTCGGGGGACTGGAGGTGCGGGGGCGGTCGGCCGGACGGGAGGGGTAGGGCCGGGGGCGTGCCCGGGGGGCGCGGGGCTGTGCGCCTCCGCTGACGGGCAACTCCGCTCACACGTACGGGCGTTGGCCCTCACGGGTGGCTCCGTGTCGCCCGAGGGTCGCCGGGCGCCCCGTACCGGGCATTTCTTCTTCCAGCGGGTGACCGTGGCCGGATGTTGAACTTGCAAGCATTGATTAGGTTCCCCTAACCTGGGTCTCCCGTTCGGTGCCGCCGCCCCCACGACCGGCCTGCTCAGTCCCCGGCCGGCCGGCCCGACCGAAACCGAAGAGGAGAACCCCCACATGTCCGCACGTCTCGACTCCGCTCAGCCCTACGTCATCGGGCTCTTCCGCATCGTCCTCGGCCTGCTCTTCGCCGTGCACGGCGCCGCCTCCCTGTTCGGCGTCCTCGGCGGCGCCGCCGGTACCGGCGGCGGCACGATCGCGGCCGGCACCTGGCCCGGCTGGTACGCGGCCGTGATCCAGCTCGTCGCCGGCGGCCTGGTGCTGCTCGGCCTCGGCACCCGCGGTGCCGCGCTGATCGCCTCCGGCTCGATGGCGTACGCCTACTTCGACGTCCACCAGCAGGCGGCCCTGTGGCCCATCCAGAACGGCGGCGAGCTGTCCGTGCTGTTCTGCTGGGGCTTCTTCCTGCTGGTCTTCACCGGCTCCGGCGCCTTCGGCGTGGACCGGCTCCTCGGCCGGCGCACCGCGGCGGACGGCGAGCCCGCGGCGGACCGGAGCCCGCTGGCGGCCTGACCTGTCCGTCGGTACGCGGGAGCGGGTCGCCGCCGTGTGAGCCCTCCGTGATCGCCCCGCGAACCCCCCGCGATCCTCCTGTCACACCCGCCGCGTACGCTGTACGGCTGTCAACGGGGGAGTGACAGGAGTCGTGGTGTTGGAGAGCGTGGGGTTGCCGGCGGCCGGACCATGGATCTATGCCGTGGTGGCCCTGTCGGTGCTGTTCGACGTGTTCCTGCCGGTGCTCCCGAGCGGTGTCCTCGTCATCACGGCCGCCACGGCGGCGGCTGCGGGCTCCGGCGCGGCGGCGGGCCGGGTCCCGCACGAGGTGCCGGACATCCTGGCCCTGATCCTGTGCGCCGCGACCGCCTCCGTCCTCGGCGACCTGGTCGCCTACCGGCTGGCCTGGCGCGGCGGGGCACGCCTGGACCGGGCGATAGCCCGCTCCCGGCGCCTCACCACCGCACAGGCACGTCTCGGCGAGGCCCTCGCCCGGGGCGGGGGCGCGCTGGTCGTCCTCGCCCGCTTCGCCCCCGCCGGCCGCTCGATCGTCTCCTTCTGCGCGGGCGCCGCCCACCGCCGCGCCCGCGACTTCGTGCCCTGGTCGGCCCTGGCCGGCCTGTCCTGGGCCGGCTACAGCGTCGCCCTCGGCTACTACGGCGCCCAGTGGCTCGGTGCCACCTGGCTGGCCGCGGGTGTCTCCGTGGCCGCCCTGTTCGGCGCGGGAGCGGCGGCGGGCTTCCTGGTGCGCCGCCGCCCGGTCTCCTGAGCGCCCCGAGGGGGCGCGGGAGGCCGCGCTACCGGCCACGACGGACCGGCAGCCGCGGTACGGCCGGAAGCCCCCTGGTGCGACCGGGAAACTCAGCAGCCGGCCAGGTAGTTGGTCAGCGCGCTCTTCTCGGCCGAGTCCACCGACAGGTTGTAGTAGTACTTCACCTGCACCCACGCCCGCACGTACGTGCACCGGTACGCCGACCGCGACGGCATCCACGTCGCCGGGTCCTGGTCCCCCTTGGCCTGGTTGACGTCGTCGGTCACGGCGATCAGCTGCGGCCGGGTCAGATCGTTGGCGAACGCCTGCCGCTGCGCGGTGGTCCACTTGCTCGCGCCGGAGTCCCAGGCCTCGGCCAGCGGCACGAGGTGGTCGATGTCGAGGTCGGCCGCGGCGGTCCAGGTGGCGCCGTCGTACGGGGAGTACCAGCTCCCGCTGGTCGCGGCGCAGGAGGAGTCGGTCACGACGTTCGTACCGTCCCGCTTGAGGACCGTCTCGCGGGTGTTGCAGGCGCCGCTGACGGTGATCCAGTGCGGGAAGAGGTCACGGCTGTAGCCGGTGCGGTTCTCGGTGGCCACGGTGAGCTGGGAGAGGTAGCTGCGGGCGGTGGCGGCGCTGACCGGCGTGGGGAGGGCGGCGGAGGCGCTCGGGGAGTTGAACAGGGCGACGGAGGCTATCAGGCCGGTGAGGGCCGCGAGTATGCTCGTCCGTCGACGCGCGTAGAACCTGGACATGCGTGAACTCCCTTGTGGGGTTGGGGTGTTGGACCGCGAGCGAGAGAATGTTCGCGGTTCCGTCTTGCCGGGGGGTGAGCGCTCGGTAAGAAGTTAGTGACGTGTGCATGTCACGACAAGCTTGACTGCGGAACTTTCACATCCCGTACGATGGGGAGCGCAGAAGGGGAGTAGCTCTTCGCCGGACCGTCGACACACTGCTCAGCGAGCCTGAGCCGGCGCCCGGAGGCGGACCGCCTCGTTCCATCGAGGTCCGCCAGCGAGACCTTCGGCAAGCAGTGCACGCCCGTGCCCTCCCGGTACGGGCGCCGAGTGCGCTGCCGTGCCGAGGTGTCATCGCGTGACGTACCGCACTCTCGGCGGGGCAGCCCGACCGATTGAGGAACCTTGATCAGCATCACCGTGACGGCGCTCGTCTTCGGCGTCATCTTCCTCGCCGAACTGCCGGACAAGACCGCGCTCGCCGGCCTCGTCCTCGGCACCCGCTACCGCGCCTCGTACGTCTTCGCGGGCGTCGCCGCCGCCTTCCTGCTGCACGTCGTGCTCGCCGTCGCGGCCGGCAGCGTGCTCACCCTGCTCCCGCGGCAGATCGTGCACGCCCTCACCGGCGTCCTCTTCCTCGGCGGCGCCGCGATGCTGCTGCTGAAGAAGGACGAGGGCGACGAGGAGGTCAAGAAGCCCGCCGACCAGTCCTTCTGGAAGGTCGCCGGTACGGGCTTCACGCTCATCCTGGTCGCCGAGTTCGGTGACCTCACCCAGATCATGACCGCCAACCTGGCCGCCCGTTACGACGACCCGGTCTCCGTCGGCCTCGGTGCGGTGCTGGGCCTGTGGGCCGTCGCCGGACTCGGCATCGTCGGCGGAAAGGCCCTGATGAGGCGGGTGCCGCTGCGGCTGATCACGCAGATCGCGGCGCTGCTGATGCTGGCGCTCGGCGTGTGGAGCCTGTGGGAGGCCGTGAGCGGCTGAGCCGGACGCCGGATGAATGCCCGCCGGGGGTGATGGCGGGACCACGCCATGTTTTGTACCGTGGAGGAACAAAGTGGCTCCCGCCCGTTTTCCCTGACCGGCGGGCGGGGCCGCCTTGTCCCTGCCCGCACAGGGCCTGTTTCCCTCCTGGAGCTGCCGATGCCGGCCACCGCCACGCCCACCGTCCTCACCGCCCGCGCCCTCCTGCTCGACATGGACGGCACCCTCGTCAACTCGGACGCCGTGGTCGAGCGCATCTGGCGGCGCTGGGCCGAGCGGCACGGGCTGGACGGCGACGAGGTGATGAAGGTCGTGCACGGGCGGCAGGGCCACGCCTCCATGGCCGTGCTGCTGCCCGACCGGCCCGTGGAGGAGAACCTCGCCGACAACGCCCGCATGCTCGCCGAGGAGACCGCCGACACCGACGGCGTCGTCGAGGTCCCCGGTGCCGGCGCCTTTCTCGCCGCGCTGGAGAGGCTCCCGCACGCGCTGGTGACCTCCGCCGACGTCGCCCTGTCCACCGCCCGCATGCACGCCGCCGGGCTGCCGCTGCCGGCCGTGCGCGTCACCGCCGAGTCGGTCGGCGCGAGCAAGCCGGACCCCGAGGGCTTCCTCAAGGGCGCCGCCGAACTGGGTGTCGACCCCGCCGACTGTGTGGTCTTCGAGGACTCGGGGGCGGGGATCGCGGCGGGGCGCTCCGCTGGGATGACCGTGGTGGGAGTGGGGCCGCGAGCGGTTCCCCATGAGCCGGACGTGGTGGTGCGGGACCTCACCGAGGTGGCGGTCGAGGCCACGGCGGACGGTGTGATCCGGCTGCGGATCGGCTGACGCGGGTAGGGCAAGCCGGTTCGCCGGGTGTCGGCGCGCGGTGGCCGCTCGCGCCCGTGCCGCGCAGCCGCATGCAGACACGGCCCCACACCCCTTGGGCCGGTCCGGTGGGCGGCGTTGTCAGGGCGCTTGTGTTCGCGTGGGGGAGCCGTGTGTTCGTTGCGGTCTGGCGCCCTGGGGCGGTCTGGTGGGCGGCGTTGTCAGGGCGCTTGTGTTCGCGTGGGAGGGCCGTGTGTTCGTTGCGGTCCGGCGCCCTGGGGCGGTCCGGTGGGCGGCGTCGTGAGTGCTCGCACCCGCGCTGCCGGCTCGCTACGGCTTCGTCGTTTCGCCTTCCAGGCTCTTCCGCGTCGCCGGGCCGTACTCGCCCAGCACGTCGCCCATGATCCCCCGTGCCAGTTGGTAGTTGCGTACCGCGTCCTGCACGGTGCGGGTGAAGACGCCGTCGACCCGGTCGCCGTAGAGGTTCAGTTGGCGGAGTCGCTGCTGGAGTTCGGTGACCTGGGGGCCGGTGTCGCCGAGGCGCAGGACCGGAGCCACGGCGGGCGTGGCCCGTGGGGTGCCGGACACCGTCGTGGAGGGGGTTGGCGAGGTGGTGCGGGAGAGGGTGGGGGAGGGAGTGGCGGACGGCGACGGTGACGCCGGGGACGGGGTCGGCGTGGGCGTCGGCGAAGCGGAGGGCGCCGGCGGGACGGGTGCGGGCGGGGGCGGCGGGGTCTTCGCCGACGCGGGCGCCTGTGTGGGTGCCGTCGGGATGCGTTCCCTGATCTCCTGAGCCCCTCGGTCGCGGGCCGGAGCGTGGTAGGAGAACAGGGCGAACGCGGTGGCCGTGACGATCACCGTCCCCGCGCCCGCGGCGGCCGGCAGCAGGCGGGAGCGGCGCCGGGGCGGGGCGGGCTCGGGGGCGACGCCGGGAAGCGGTTCGGTCGGTGCTTCCGGTGGGGCGGGGCGGGACACCTCACCGCCGGTGTTCGCGAGCGGCGGTGCTGCAGGGCCCGGCGGTGCCGCGTCCGGGACCTCCACGTACGGCCGTATCCGCAGCGGATCGAAGTCCTCCGCCGCTGCCGCCTCGGCCGTGCGTGCCTCGCGCAGCGCCTCGGCGGCCCGCTCGGTGCAGTCGCACGACGGTGTGTTGTCCGCCCCCCTCGGAGCCCCGCACTCCGGGCACCTGGTGCCTTGTTCTCCCGTCACGCCTGATTCCCCTCCCCTCGGGAACTTCAGAGATTATGCGGATCCCCTCCACCTCCCCAGGACTCGACAGGCCATAAGTGGTGACACCCACCACGATGGAAGAGGTGCACCCCGAACTCCGGGAGGTCTCCATGGCCCTGGACACGCACGGCACGGCGAAGGACGTGAGCAGCGGCGAACACGTTCCGGGCAGCGTGCTGGTCCCGATCGGCGCGCTCCTGCTCGGACTCCTGCTCGCCGCCCTCGACCAGACCATCGTGGCGACCGCGCTGCCCACCATCGTGAGCGACCTCGGCGGGCTGGAGCACCTCTCCTGGGTCGTCACCGCCTATCTGCTGGCCGCGACCGCCGCGACCCCGCTGTGGGGCAAGCTCGGCGACCAGTACGGCCGCAAGCGGCTGTTCCAGACGGCCATCGTGATCTTCCTGATCGGGTCGGCGCTGTGCGGCATGGCGCAGAACATGCCGCAGCTCATCGCCTTCCGGGCGCTCCAGGGCCTGGGCGGCGGCGGGCTGATGGTGCTGTCCATGGCGATCGTCGGCGACCTCGTGCCGCCCCGCGAACGCGGCCGCTACCAGGGCCTGTTCGGGGCCGTGTTCGGGGCGACCAGCGTGCTCGGACCGCTGCTCGGCGGCCTGTTCACCGAGCAGCTCAGCTGGCGCTGGGTGTTCTACGTCAACCTGCCCGTCGGCGTGGTCGCGCTCGCCGTGATCGCCGCCGCCCTGCGCATCCCGCGCCGCACCGCCCAGCACGTCATCGACTACCTGGGGACCTTCCTGATCGCCGCCGTCGCCACCTGCCTGGTGCTCGTCGCCTCGCTCGGCGGTACCACCTGGGCGTGGGGCTCGGCGCAGATCGTCGGGCTCGCCGTGCTGGGCGTGCTGCTGGCCGTGGCGTTCGTCGCCGTGGAGCGGCGCGCCGCCGAACCCGTGCTGCCCCTGAAACTCTTCCGCATCCGCACCTTCGGCCTCGCCGCCGTGATCAGCTTCATCGTCGGCTTCGCCATGTTCGGCGCGATGACCTACCTGCCGACCTTCCTCCAGGTCGTGCACGGCATCTCCCCGACCCTGTCCGGGGTGCACATGCTGCCCATGGTGGCCGGTCTGCTGCTGTCGTCCACGGTCTCCGGGCAGATCGTCAGCCGCACCGGCCGCTGGAAGGTCTTCCCGACAGCCGGCACCGCCGTCACCACCCTCGGCCTGCTGCTCCTGCACCGGCTCGACGAGCACAGCTCGACCGCCGAGATGAGCGTCTACTTCTTCGTCTTCGGCCTCGGCCTCGGCCTGGTCATGCAGGTCCTGGTGCTCATCGTGCAGAACGCCGTCTCCTACGAGGACCTGGGCGTGGCCACCTCCGGCGCCACGTTCTTCCGCTCCATCGGCGCCTCCTTCGGCGTGGCCGTCTTCGGCACGGTCTTCGCGAGCCGCCTCGGCGACGAACTCGCCGACGCCTTCCGGGGCGTACGCCTGCCGGCCGGCGCCAGTGCCGACGCCCTGAAGGCCGACCCGCGGGGCATCGCCGCCCTGCCGCCCGCGCTGCGCCCGGCGGCCCTGCACGCGTACGCGTCCGCCATCACCGACGTCTTCCTCTACGCCGCCCCCGTCGCCCTGCTCGGCTTCGTGCTGGCCTGGTTCCTGAAGGAGGACCGGCTGCGCGGCTCGGTCACCGCACCCGACGTCTCCGAGACCATCCCGCCCAACCCCGTCGAGCGCTCCTCCTACGACGAGGTGTGCCGCGCCCTGTCGGTGCTCGGCACCCGGGAGGGCCGCCGCGAGGTCTACCGGGAGATCACCGAACGGGCCGGGTACGACCTGCTGCCCGCCGCCAGCTGGATGCTGCTGCGCATGCGCCGCTACGGCTCCGTCGAACCGGCGGTGCTGGCCGAGCGCAGCCCGGTCCCGCTGAGGGCGGTCATGGCCGCCGCCCGCCAGGTCGAGGAACGGCGGCTCGCCGAACGCCGGGGCCTGGACCTCGTCCTGACCGGCACCGGCCGCGAGGCCGCCGAACGGCTCGCCACGGCCCGCGAGGAGTCCCTGGCCGAACTGCTCGGCGACTGGTGGCAGCCCGGCCGCGAGACCGACCTGACCCGGCTGGTCCACGACCTCACCGGCGAACTGTGCGGGGCCGAACGGGAACGCCCGCACAACGGCACGGTGACGGTGGTCAGTTGACGGACCCGGCCGGCACCAGCTCCTTGCGGAACCAGTGTTCGGCGTACGGGTCGGTGTTGTGCGGGCCGGTCTCGGTGTAGCCGAGCCGGGCGTACAGGGCGCGGGCCTCGACCAGATCGCTGCGGGTGTCGAGGACGATCCGCCCGGCGCCGAGAGCCCGCGCGGCAGCTTCGGCGGCGGCCACCAGCAGCGGGGCCCCGCCCCGGCCGCGCCGCTCCGGCAGCACGAACACGCGGGTCAGTTCGGCGGTGTCCGGATCCAGCAGCCGTACGCCCGCCGAGCCGGCCGGCGTGCCGTCGTACCGCCCGACGAGCAACTGCCCGCCCGGCGGCGCGAGATCGGCCCCCGAGTGCGCGGCGATCTCCCGCTCCAGCTCGTCCGGGTCGGTGCGGTGCCCCTCGTGCAGCAGGTACCAGCGGTCGCTGACCTCGGTGTAGTACGCCCGCCACAGCGCGGCGGCGGCCGGGGAGCCGTACGGTTCCGGAGCGATCGTCCATGTCATGCCGGCCATTGTCGGGAGCCGCCCCGTGCCCTCCGCAACCGGATATGGGCGCCGCCGTGGCGGGGCCGGGAGCCGTTTGTGGGCCTGCTTCCGGGTCACCCGAAGGGAGAACCGGCCAGCGGGGCCGGTCCGAGCGGAAGGCAACCATGTCCACAGGCTTGATCATTCTGTTGATCGTGATCGCAGCGGTCGTGGTCGTCGGTGCGGCCACCCTGGTCGTGCGCAGCCGCGGCAGGCACGGCGGCAGCCTGAAGCGGCGCTTCGGGCCCGAGTACGAGCGGGTCCTGGCCCTGCACGACGGGGACACCAAGGCCGCCGAACGAGAGCTTGCCGAGCGCGTCGAACGCCATGGTGAGCTGCGGGAGCGGCCGCTGGACGGCGCCGAGCGGCAGCGGTACGCGGACCGCTGGACCGCCGTGCAGGAACACTTCGTCGAATCGCCCCGGGAGGCGGTGGCCGAGGCCGACCGGCTGCTCGCGGAACTCGCCGCCGTGCGGGGCTACCCGGACGGCGGGCGGTACGAGGAGCAGCTCGCCGCGCTGTCCGTGCACCACCCCGAACACGTCGACGGATACCGGCAGGTGCACCGGGCCGCCCGCACGGGCGCCGGCGACGGGGCGGGCGGGTCCGGCGCGGCGACCGAGGAGCTGCGGTCGGCGCTGCTCGGCGCACGCGCCCTCTTCGAGGAGCTGACCAGCGCCGAGTCCGGCCGGCACCGGGCCCCGGCCGGTGCGGAGCGCACGGCGCCGCCCGCTGCGAACCGCTCCCACGCCCGCTCCCACACGTCGTGGGCTCTGCACCGGAGCCGACCGAAGGAGAGCTGAACGCCATGACGGACAGGACGAGCGGCCCCGGCGGCGACCGGCACCGCACCGAGCGCTTCACCCGTCCCCAGGGGGACGAGTGGACGCCGGAGCAGGAGTCGCCGGACAGGGACGAGTGGTCCCCGGGCGACGCGTTCCCGGCCCACCGCACCCCGAGAGAGCCCCGCCCGGACGAACGCCTCCCCGGCGAACCGGCACCCCGTACGAGCCCGGCCCGCGGCTCGGCCGAGGGCACGGGCGGACGGCTCACCGGTGCGGACCCGAGCGGCGGGGCTCCCGGCGGGAGCACCGGCGACCGGCCGGCGGCCGAGGAGGCCGCACGCGGTCGGGACCTGGGGACGGAAGCGAGTGGTACGGCCCAGGGCGCGGACGGCGGTGGTCGGCCCGCGTGGGCGGCCGGACCCGGGAAGGAAGGGCTCACCGGGGACGATCGCGCGCCCGAGGAGACTCCGCCGCCTCCGGGGCCGGCGGGGGCCCCGGAGGGCGGCCGGCGCCCGGAGAGCGAACCGGCCCCGAGGCACGAGCACGGCTCGGAGGGGCTGCGGCCCGGCACGGAGGACCTGGCGTCGCAGACGCCCGGCAGCGGTCGGCGGGGGCCGGACGCGTCGGCGGAGCCCGGCGGGCAGGGCGGCCGGATCGCCGGTGCGGGCTCGGTGGACGAGGACGGGATCATGCCGGACGACGGGCTCGGTGCGCCCGCCGTCGGTGCGGCCAGCGGGCGCGAGGCCCGTACGGCCAACGGGCGGGGAACGGACTCCTGGCCGACGGCGCCAGCGACCGCCACCGCACCCTCCGGCACCGGCGCCCCGCTCCTGCCGCACGAGGAGACGGATCAGTGGGAGCACCGGCTGCGCGAGGTGGCCGTCGGGTTCGTGGACGACCCCAGGGAGGCCGTCGAAGAGGCCGACCGAGCCCTGGAGGAGATCACCGCGCGGTTCACCGAGGCCGTGACGCGCCGCCGCCGTACCCTGCGGATGTCCTGGCAGGAAACCGAGGCGCGCGACCCCGGCGCCGAGGCCGACACCGAGCAGCTGCGGCTCGCCCTGCGCGACTACCGGGAACTGGCCGGGCGGCTGCTACACGGCTGAGCCGGCCACGCCCCCGTCGTCACCCCTGGCGGCAGCCCTGCGCTGCCGCCATTCCCGTACGACCTCCTCGACGTCGTACGGCTTCCTGCCCAGCGGCGGACCGGGCGGCGGCTTGAACATCATGTCCCGGATCCGGACGTTCACATCCTCGATGATCTTCCGGGCGATCCGCTCCGAGGGCGCCGCGTACGCCGCCTCCAGCGCGTCCTCCGCCTCCTTGCGCAACGCGAGCGCGGGCGGCAGCACGGCCAGCCCCTCACGCACCAACTTCCGCTTGACCCACCACAGTTCGTCGTACGTGGAGTCGACCTCCGAAGGCAGCGGCGCGCCCGCCCCCGGCAGCCGGTCGAACTCCCCGCGCCCCTGCGCGTCGCGGATCTGCTTGTCCACCCACGACTCGAACGGCACACCCGGTGGCTTTCGCTCGGTCATGAACCCATTGTGCCGGACGCGGCCCCGCCGGGCGTTTTATCATTCGGCGGCGGTGACGCACAGCGCCCGCCGCAACCCAGCACCGCACAAGGACGTTTCAGGGGGAACGCTCGTGCTCGAACTCACCATGGCCGCCGTCTCCGGGGCCGACACGGGCGCCACCGCCGGCATGATGATGGCCGAGGCCCCCAGCGAGCCCGGCGCCGTCCTGCGGGTCGGCCGCGACGGGGCGCTGTGCCGGCTGGCCACCCCCGAGGACTGGCTGTTCGTCTCCCGCGTCCACCTGGAGTTCCTGTGCGGCCCGGACGGCACCTGGCAGCTGACCTGGCTGCGCGGCTCCCAGCCCGACCCGGCGTCCGAGGTGCATCTCACCGTCGGACCGCAGGTGCAGCCCGTCGGCTACGGCGCGACCGTGCCGCTGCCGCACGGCGGGTCCGGCGAGATCGTCATCCAGGACCGCACCGCGCCGCGCAGCGTCAACGTCGGCTTCTACCACGACCTGTGAGCCGGCCCACCGCGAGCCGGTGCCCTCAGCCCAGCACCCGGGCCAGCGCGAAACCGTCGTAGCCCTTGCTGCCGACCGTCTGGATCGCCGTACCGGTCAGCCGGGGGTGGCCGGCGATCAGTTCGATCGCGGCGCGGGTGCCGACGACGTCCGGCTCGGTGCTGCCCGGGTCGGCCACCCGGCCGCCGCGCACCACGTTGTCCAGCACGATCAGGCTGCCCGCCCGGGTGAGCCTGATCGCCCACTCCACGTAGTGCGGGTTGTTGACCTTGTCCGCGTCGATGAAGACCAGGTCGAAGGGGGCCGGGTTCTCGTCGGCGAGCTTGGGCAGCGACTCCAGCGCCGGCCCCACCCGCACCTCCGCGATCCGGTCCAGGCCCGCGCGGGCGATGTTCCGCACGGCCACCTCGGCGTGCTTGGCGCTGTACTCCAGCGAGATCAGCCTGCCGTCCTCGGGCAGGGCGCGGGCCAGCCAGATCGTGCTGTACCCGCCGAGCGTGCCGATCTCCAGGATGTGCCGCGCGCCCTGCACCTGGGCGAGCAGCTGGAGGAACTTGCCCTGCGCGGCCGTGACCGCGATGGCGGGCAGCCCGGCGGCGTCACTGTCGCGCAGGGCCGCGCACAGGGCCTCGTCGTCCGGTGAGAGATTGCTGATGAAGTAGTCGTCGACGTCGTCCCAGAGCTGCGACCCGCTCATAGCGTCTGCTGCCTTTCCCGAGTGTCCTGATTCGATGATCGCAGCAGAGCACCGTCTCCGGCAGGACAATCAGCGGGCCGGGGCGGCGCCTGGAAGCCGACGGCCCCGCCGCTCCTCGGGGGTGCGGGGCACCGCGCGCCGGGCAGGACGGACCCGTACCCGGCGGACGACCCGCACCCCTGCGGCCCAGGCCCTCCCCTTCGGATCGCGCAGGACCAGCGGGCGGCGCCGGGGTGCGGGACGGTGTGTCGACCGGTCGGCCGTCATGGAGCCGGACCCGGTGCCGGCCGAGCTGCGCCTTTCCGTCGCCGGCTGACCGGGACGGAGCGCCGGAGAGCCCGAGAAATGGTTTGCCGACCCGGTGGCTGTGTGTCACCGTTCGGCCTGGACCGGCAATTGATCATCGGCGGCCGGCCGATGTCGACATGCCGGCGGCCTCCCGGGGATCCACCTGAGAGGTGGCGAACGAGGGGAACCGGTGCCGTGGGGAACAGTTACGAGGACGAGTGCCGCCGGTCGTTGGCCCAGGAGCAGGCGAAGAGCCTTGCCGGGACCAACGGCTGGGAACATGTGGACAGGGAGCGGGTCCACCGGGACTGGGACGTCCTGTACCGGGAGATCACGGCTTTCCTGGAGGGCGGCTCCCTGCCCGGGGACCAGCAGATCCAGGAGCTCGTCCGCAGACACTTCGACATCGTCTGCCGGTTCTACACCCCCTCCAGGGAGGCTTACGTCGGCATGTCGCTCTTCTATGCCGAGGACGAGGCCATGAGGGCGTTCCACGATTCCTACCACCCCGGGATGGCAGAGTTCATGGGCGCCGCGATCAAGGTGTTCGCCGAGCAGGGGAGCGGGTTCGCCCCCAGCGCAGGGGCCAAGGCTCCGGCGTAGTCGGGCGACACGGGCCAGGGCATGCACGGGCGGGCGCGCCCGGACCGGGGGTCCGGGCGCACCCGCCGAGGGGTGAGGCGGTCTTCAGGCCCAGCGGCTGAGACAGTCCCGGCCCAGCGGCCTAGCGGCCTTCCACGGACGGGGCGGAACCGGGCAGCGGCCGTCCCGCGCACTCCGACATCCGCCACACGGCGACACCGCCCACGACGGCCGCGGCCATCATGTAGTACGCGGGCATCATCATGTTGCCCGTCGCCCTGATCAGCGCGGTCACGACCAGCGGAGTCGTCCCGCCGAACAGCGACACGGACACGTTGAACCCGACGGACAGGGACCCGTAGCGCACCCGGGTCGGGAAGAGCGCGGGCAGCGCGGCCGGCATGGCCGCCGTGAAGCACACCAGGAGCAGGCCCAGCGCGCCCATGCCCAGGCCGACGGCCAGCAGGCTGCCCTGGCGGATCAGCAGCAGGGCCGGGACCGACAGGAACAGGAAGCCGGCGCAGCCCGCCGCGATCACCGGTCGCCGCCCGATCCGGTCGGTCAGCGCGCCGGCGAACGGCTGGACGACCATCATCAGGACCATCACCGCGAGCACGACCAGCAGCCCGTGCGTCTCGTCGTACTTCAGCTCGCTGGTGAAGTAGCTCGGCATGTACGACAGCAGCATGTAGTCGGTGACGTTGTAGACCAGGACCAGGGCCATGCACAGCAACAGGGACTTCCACTGACCGGTGATCATCTCGCGCAGCGGCACCTTCGGCCGGGCGGCCTCGGCCTTGGCGACCTCCGCCGCGAACGCCGGGGTCTCCTCCAGCCGCATCCGCAGGTACAGACCGATGATGCCCATCGGGCCCGCGATCAGGAACGGGATGCGCCAGCCCCAGGCCGTCAGGTCGTCCGAGGACAGCAGGGCGGTCATCAGCGTGACCAGGCCCGCGCCGCCGATGTAGCCGGCGAGGGTGCCGAACTCCAGCCAGCTGCCGAGGAAGCCGCGCTTCTTGTCGGGCGCGTACTCGGCGATGAACGTCGTGGCGCCCGCGTACTCCCCGCCGGTGGAGAAGCCCTGCACCAGCCGGGCGGCGAGCAGCAGCAGCGGCGCGCCGACGCCGATGGTGGCGTAGGACGGGATGAGGCCGATCGCGAACGTACCGACCGCCATCATGATCATGGTGACGGCGAGGACCTTCTGCCGGCCCACGCGGTCGCCCAGCGGACCGAAGACGAGGCCGCCGAGCGGGCGGACCAGGAAGGCCGCCGCGAAGGCGCCGAACGTCGACAGCAGCTGCGCGGTCGGGTTGCCGGACGGGAAGAAGACCTTGCCCAGGGTGACGGCGATGTAGCTGTAGACACCGAAGTCGAACCATTCCATGGCGTTGCCGAGCGCGGCCGCCTTCACGGCGCGCCTGACGAGCGCGGGGTCGGTGACGGTGACGTCGTGGGCCTTCGAGGCCCGGCGGGTCTTCTGATGCGGGAGAGCGGCTGCGGCGGTCGCCAAAACGGGGCTCGCCTACCTTTCGACGGGGACGGGGACGGGCCCGGACGGCGGCGGTGACGTGCGACGGGCCGAAAAACGACCATAGGGGGAGTTCTGCCCTTTACATGCCGTATGCGTTTGGGTGCATAGGGCATCGAAAGCAGGGATACGCAGGTACGTCTGCCCGCTCACGCAGTGGCATTCCACCTGCTCACTGTGATCCTTGTCGCGCGCCTGACGTGCAACCGAGGGGTTCTCGGGCACTGGCCCCGACCGGCACCGGTTTCAGTCGGGCCCCGCGGAAACGTCCTGGAAGCCGCACTCGAACCAGACCGTCTTTCCGCCCCCGGCCCCCGTCGACACCCCCCACTTGTCCACGACGGCGTCGAGCAGCGCCAGACCCCGCCCGCTCTCCGCGTCCCGGTCCGCGTCCGGCTCCAGTCGGGGCCGCCCGGTGAAACCGTCGGTCACTTCTGCCCGGACGCCCGCGGTCTGCCGTGCCACCACGAGCGTGCAACGCCGGTCCGGCACATGCCGTACGACGTTCGTCACCAACTCGCTCACGCCCAGCTCGACGGCGAACGTCAGCTCCTGCAACTGCCACTCGTCCAGCAGCGAGCGGACGATGCGGCGGATGTGGCGTACCGAGTGCTCGCCCACGGTGAGCTGCATGCGGTACTGGGGAGTGTGGGGAAAGTCGAGGTTCACAGGACGAGGCTGACGGCGCATCACTACGCTGGGCTACCGGGTGAACACAACCTGTCCGAGAGGGGACTTGCCGTGGTGAACATCAACACCCTCGACCCCGGCGCCTCGCCGCTCGACTACTACGGCTTCGAGTTGCGCCGGTGCCGGGAGGCGGCGGGGCTTACGCAGCGGCAGCTCGGCGAGATCGTCAACTACACCGGGTCGCTGATCGGCCAGATCGAAACGGCACGGAAGCTGCCATCTCTGGAATTCAGCGAGCGGGTGGATGTCGCGCTGGGGACGGGTGGGCTACTGACTCGACTTGTTCCGCTGGTGATGCGGAGCCAACTTCCGACGTGGTTCCGGGAAGTTGCCGAGTTGGAGGTGAGGGCCGTAGAAATCTGCTCCTTCCAGACGCACATGGTCCTTGGCTTGCTCCAGACTCCGGCATACGCACGCGCCGTGCTCGGAGCAGTGAATCGGAGCAAGCTCGATGACCGCACCGCCGTTCGTCTGGCACGTCAGCAGGTCTTCGAGAAGGAGGAGCCGCCCGTCTTCTGGGCGGTCCTCAGCGAGGCTGCGCTGCACTTGGAGATCGGCGACAGGGAGACCATGCGGGGTCAACTGGCCCACCTGTTGACCTTCGAGGACAACCCCCGGATCAACATCCAGGTGTTGCCGTTCTCTGTCGGTTCACACGCTGGGCTCACCGGCGCATTCGACCTCTATCGCTTTGCCAGTGATCCGACCATCCTCTATACCGAGACCTACGGCAGTGGGCATCCCACAGCAAACCCGGAGACGGTCAAAGACTGCTCGCTCCGTTACGATCATCTTCAGGCCGCCGCGCTCTCCCTCAAAGACTCGGCGGAGCTGATCCGACGCGTGATGGAGGACCGCTATGGAGAGCAAGTGGCGTAAGTCGAGCTACAGCGGCGACCAGGGCGGCTCGTGCGTCGAATGCGCCCCCCTCGGCGGCCTGACCTGGCAGAAGTCCTCGTACAGCAGCGACCAGGGCGGCCAGTGCCTGGAAGTCGCCGCAACCCCCACCACCCTGGCCATCCGCGACTCCAAGACCCCGGCGGGGCCGATCCTCACCGTCGCCCCCGCCGCGTTCACCCGCTTCGTCGCCTGGGCGTCGGCTACAGCCGCTGGATGATCGTCCCGGTGGCCAGGCCGCCGCCCGCGCACATCGTGATCAGCGCGAACTCCTTGTCGAGGCGCTCCAGTTCGTGCAGGGCGGTGGCGATGAGGCGGGCGCCCGTCGCGCCCACCGGGTGGCCCAGGGCGATCGCTCCGCCGTTGACGTTGACCTTCTCCAGGTCCTGCTCGAAGACCTGGGCCCAGCTCAGGACCACCGAGGCGAACGCCTCGTTGATCTCCACGAGGTCGATGTCCTTCAGGGACATCCCGGCCTTGCCCAGCACCGCGCGTGTGGCGTCGATCGGGCCGTCGAGGTGGAAGTGGGGGTCGGCGCCGACCAGGGCCTGGGCGACGATGCGGGCCCGGGGTTTCAGCTTGAGGGCGCGGGCCATCCGTTTGCTCGCCCACATGATCGCCGCCGCGCCGTCGGAGATCTGGGAGGAGTTGCCGGCGGTGTGGACGGCCGTCGGCATGACCGGCTTGAGGCCCGCCAGCGCCTGCGGGGTGGTGTCCCGAAGGCCCTCGTCCTTGTCGACCAGGCGCCACATGCCCTGTCCGGCGTACTGCTCCTCCTCGGTCGTGGGCACCTGTACGGCGAAGGTCTCCCGCTTGAAACGTTCCTCCGCCCAGGCGTGGGCCGCCCGCTCCTGCGACAGCAGTCCCAGCGCGTCGACGTTCTCGCGGGTCAGGCCCCGGTGGCGGGCGATCCGCTCGGCCGCCTCGAACTGGTTGGGCAGGTCGACGTTCCACTCGTCGGGGAACGGCTTTCCGGGGCCGTGCTTGGAGCCCGAGCCCAGCGGGACCCGGGACATCGCCTCGACGCCGCAGCTGATGCCGACGTCGATCACGCCGGCCGCGACCATGTTGGCCACCATGTGCGAGGCCTGCTGCGAGGACCCGCACTGGCAGTCGACCGTCGTGGCCGCCGTCTCGTACGGCAGTCCCATGGTCAGCCAGGCCGTGCGCGCGGGGTTCATGGACTGCTCGCCGGCGTGGGTCACCGTGCCGCCGACGATCTGCTCGACGGCGTCGGCGGGGATGCCGGTGCGGCCGAGGAGTTCACGGTAGGTCTCGCCCAGGAGGTAGGCGGGGTGCAGGTTGGCGAGCGCGCCGCCGCGCTTGCCGATCGGGGTGCGGACGGCTTCGACGATCACGGGTTCGGCGGCCATGGGTGCGGGTCCTCTCCGAGAGGGCTCTCCTCCAGAACTAGTACGCGTTCTAGTTCTGTTCAGCAGTCTGCTGACGTGACGTCCATCACCGCAAGGGTCTTGCAGGTGCCGAGGGTGCGATCTGCACGCGTTCCGCACCGATTGGGGGTGTCGTGCCCCTTGCCTCTTGTAGAACCCGTTACTACCTTCACGGCACCCGCTGATGGACCGTCAGATGGCTGGAGTCGCCGATGCCCTGTCCAGCGCTGCCCGACGGGTTCGACCTCACCGACCCCGATCTGCTGCACCACCGTGTGCCCCTCCCGGAGTTCGCCGAGCTGCGCCGTACCGAGCCGGTCCGCTGGATCCCGCAGCCGCACGGCATCGCGGGCTTCGCCGACGCCGGCTACTGGGCCGTGACCAGGCACGCCGACGTCAAGTACGTCTCGACGCACCCGGAACTGTTCTCCTCCTCCCTCAACACCGCGATCATCCGCTTCAACGAGCACATCGAACGCGACGCGATCGAGGCGCAGCGGCTGATCCTGCTCAACATGGATCCACCGGAACATACGCGGGTCCGGCAGATAGTGCAGCGCGGGTTCACGCCACGCTCCATCCGTGCGCTGGAGGACCGGCTGCGGGCCCGCGCCGAGGCGATCGCCGCCGCCGCCCGTGCCCGCTCCGGGCCCTTCGACTTCGTCACCGAGGTCGCGTGCGAGCTGCCGCTCCAGGCGATCGCCGAGCTGATCGGGGTCCCGCAGGACGACCGGTCCAAGATCTTCGACTGGTCCAACAAGATGATCGCCTACGACGACCCCGAGTACGCGATCACCGAGGAGGTCGGCGCCCAGTCGGCCGCCGAGATCATCGCGTACGCCATGAACATGGCCGCCGAGCGCAAGCGCTGCCCGGCGCACGACATCGTGACGACCCTGGTGGCGGCCGAGGACGAGGGCAACCTGAACTCCGACGAGTTCGGTTTCTTCGTGCTGATGCTGGCGGTGGCCGGCAACGAGACGACCCGTAACGCCATCACCCACGGCATGCACGCCTTCCTCACCCACCCCGGCCAGTGGGACCTCTTCCGCCGCGAGCGCCCGTCGACCACGGCCGAGGAGATCGTCCGCTGGGCGACTCCGGTCAACTCCTTCCAGCGGACGGCGACCCAGGACACGGAGCTGGGCGGGGTCCTCGTCAGGAAGGGCGACCGGGTCGGGCTCTTCTACGCCTCCGCCAACCACGACCCGGAGGTCTTCACCGACCCCGACACCTTCGACATCACCCGCGATCCCAACCCGCACCTGGGCTTCGGCGGAGGCGGTCCCCACTACTGCCTCGGCAAGTCCCTCGCGGTCCTGGAGATCGACCTCATCTTCAACGCCGTGGCCGACGCGATGCCCGGCCTGCGCCTGACCGACCCCCCGCGCCGCCTGCGCTCCGCGTGGATCAACGGGGTGAAGGAACTGCGGGTGAGGGCCGGTTGACCGGCTACAGGACTGCCATCGCCCCTCCGTTGCTCAGGTACGTGAACCCGTACTTGTCCAGTTCCTGCTGCGATTCGGAGTAGGACGGTTCCTTCTCCTCCCCGTCGGACACCAGGGAAGCGGCCAGGGGGCTGAGCGGGTTCGTGTTCTCGGTGCCCAGCATCCACCACAGGGTGATGTGCCTGCGCTTCCTCGTGAAGTTCAGGATCTGGTTGCTGTAACTGACCGGGACGCTGTACTTGACGTAGGCGGAATCCGCGGGGACCCCCAGCAACCTCGTCACCCATTCGGGGGCTTTCTCTCCCTTTTCGGCCCAGGAGTGGTATTCCCCCACGGGTGCTTGCTGGAGCATCCTGTCCTTCCTCAGCAGATACGCATCGCTTTGGACCTGGACCGCCCGGTACGCCTGGGTCGGCAGTTCGATGGTCTTCTCCTGCACGTACTTCTCGCCCGGGTCCAGTTTGTAGTCGAAGGGCGCCAGGAGCAGTCCGAGGCTGACCGTGAAGGCTTCCGGCTTGTCGGCGAAGGCGTTCAGGTCGGTCAGCCCGTCGCTGTCGATGTCCTTCTCCCACTCCTTGACGCTTCTGGAGGTCTGGTACGTCGACTTCCAGTTGACCCCGGTGAGCGAGTAACTCGCCCCCACGACGTACGCGGCCACCGTCCCGGTGTTCTCCAACTGGAACGTCAGCGGCACGTACGTGGTCTCCTTGTCCTTGCGTACGTTGCCGATCTTCGCGGAGAGCACCACCGTCATGGGTGAGGCGTAGGGCGTGTAGATCTGCGTGTAGACGAAGTTCGCGACGGTGATCAGCGCGGTGGCGGAGGCGATCGCCGCGAAGTTGCGGCGGAAGGTGATCTGCCGCCAAGCCCGGCGGCGGTGGAGGAGGTCCCACAGCGCCCAGGCCGACCACACGACGAGACCCAGCCAGGCCCACAGCCAACGCGTGTACTCCTCTGTCTGGATCACCAGCAGCATCAGACCGGCGCCCAGTACGGCCAGCACTCCGAACAGGGTGATCGCGGTCGTGTATTTCGATCCGCGCCCCGCGAATCGGTCCACGACGACGCAGATCGCCCCGGCGAAGGCCGCCAGTCCCGCGACGACGAGGATCCCGCCGGCGAGGCGACCGGCGTAGGACAGCGCATGGGTGGTGTCCGCATGGCCCAGGTAGACGAGCAAGGCGGCGGCCGCGACCAGGCCGGCGGCCGTGAATCCACCGGATATCCGTCCACGGCTCAGGGCAGGGGGTGTGGGTTCCATGGCGCCATGCTCGTGCCGCGGGGTCCGGCGGGCCGCCGGGGCTGCTCCGTTCGGCCGAGTCACTCCCGGCCCGACGCGAGCACCGCCATGAGTCCGGACGCCAGTGCCGCGAGCAGCAGCGCGACGCCCAGGCCGTGGTGCAGGACCAGCCAGGCGCCCAGGCAGGCACCGCCGGCCATGGCGAGGACCGAGGCCGAGCGGCGCGGCGAGCGGTGGCCCGTGGCGTCGCCGAGGCGGGACTCGGAGGCGAGGGCGGTGAGGGTCATCGTCTGGACCGTGGTGGTCAGGTCGGGCACGCCCAGTTTGCGGACCGTCGCGTTGCGCAGGCCCATCGCGAAGGCGGTGAGGGCGATCAGGGCGTACCGGGTCCCGGTGGAGCCCGGCCAGGCGAAGGCCACCGCCGCCGACCCGCCGACCAGCACCGCCTCGGCCGACAGGATCAGCCGCGCCCAGCGGCGGCGGGAGCCCCGGCCGAAGCGGGCCGCCGTCCGGCCGCCCGCCACCGTGCCGAGCAGGAAGCAGACCAGGGACGTGGCCGTGTGCGGGACGGAGAAGCCGGGGGCGCCGGCCGCGGCGAAGCCGAGGACGACCACGTTGCCGGTCATGTTGGCGGTGAAGACCCGGCCAAGGCCCAGGTAGCTGACGGCGTCGATCAGGCCGCTGACCACGGTGAGCGTCAGGAGTACGGCCACCAGCCGCAGCCCGCGCCTCTCCGGGTCCCGTTCCACCGGTGGCGTCGGCGTCGTCATCGTTCCTCCGCGGTCCTCCGGGGTTGCACCACGGGACACGGTAGGGAACAGCGGCCCGTGCGCGTGCCCGGACATGCGCGCGCACCCTCGCCGGGCGGAGGCGAGGGTGCGGGTGCCGGGTCAGCCGGGGTGCTGCCGGGGGACGGCGGCTCAGTACCAGCCGTTGGCCTGCCAGAAGTTCCAGGCCTTGACCGGGCTGCCGTAGCGGGAGTTCATGTAGTCCAGGCCCCACTTGATCTGCGTGGCCGGGTTGGTCTTCCAGTCGGAGCCGGCCGAGGCCATCTTCGAAGCCGGCAGGGCCTGGACCAGGCCGTAGGCGCCGGAGGAGCTGTTGGTGGCGCTGGGGTTCCAGCCGCTCTCGTGCTCGACGATCTTGCTGAAGGCGTTGAACTGTGCGGCGTCCGGGATCATCCGGTGCGCGATCGCCTGGGCGGAGGAGGCGGAGGAGGTGGCGGCGTGGGCGGGCGCCGCGGTCAGAGCCAGGCCGGCGGTGGCGGCGGCCACGGCGGCGGTGGTGAGGGCCTTCTTCGGGGAAGCGATGCGGCGAATGAAGGAGACGGACACGGAGAACCTCTTACGTCGGGGACAGGGGGTCGCCCGCAGGGAAGGACCACGCGCTGTGGCCGTATGCGTCGGCACCGCGGCCCGGTCGGGCTCGTGGTGCCTGGCGACGTCGTCCAGAGAAGCAGGCCCGGAAGGTGTCCGCAATGACCCCTTTTACTAGTTGTGGCCGGATGGAAGGGAAACGTCCACTCTGTGACGTGGCTCGCAATCCGCAGGTCAGGAGGGGTGCACCAAAGGATGTATCGGACAAATAGGACTACGGCCCCGCCTCGTAGGTGACGTGCGTCATGTGGGGTGCTTCACCGTCTCGCTCACGGACGCGACACGAGTCCTCACCCGCCGGGACCGTCGAATGTGACCGCCGTCTCGAAAGCGGCCCGCCGTGTCGCCCGGCGCAGCGCCCGCAGCACCGCCGGGCCGAGCGCGAGGGTCAGCACCACCGTGCAGACCGCCCGGCCCAGGTCCCAGCCGAGCGAGGTGGCCACGCAGTACGCCACGAAGTGGGCCAGGTTCACGGCGACCGGGGCCCCGGCGGCGAAGGAGATGTTCGAGGCGGCGCTGTCCAGGAAGGTCCAGCCGGCCAGGTTCATCACCGTGCCGTAGGCGAAGGCCGCCAGGAAGCCGTACGCGGCGAGCATCAGCAGCTCGACCCGGCCGCGCAGCCGCACCGGGCCGGGCAGCAGGCCCGCGCCCATGGTGAACCAGCCCATCGACAGCATCTGGAACGGCAGCCACGGCCCGACCCCGCCCGTGAGCAGCGCCGACGCGAACATCGTCACCGAGCCCAGCGCGAACCCGAAGCCGGGGCCGAGCACCCGCCCGCTCAGCACCATCAGGAAGAACATCGGCTCGATCCCGGCCGTACCCGCGCCGATCGGCCGCAGCGCCGCCCCCGTCGCGGCCAGCACCCCCAGCATGGCCACGGCCTTCGGTCCGAGGTCCGACTCCGAGATCGCCGCCGCCACGACCGCCACCAGCAGGATCAGCAGGCCCGCGAAGAGCCACGGCGCGTCCTGGGCGTGGGCGCTCAGGTGCGAGGCGGGTGGGGCGAGGAAGGGCCAGAACAGGGCGGCCATCCCCACCGCGCTGGTCAGCGCGAGCGCGGCCAGTGAGCGGGGGCCGAGGCGGACGGCGTGGACGCGGGCGGGGGGCGCGGCCGACGGGGTCACCGCGTCCCGGGCACCCGCACCGGGGGGTGCGGGCGGTGGAGCGGGTGCGGTCGGTGGGGTGCGGCTCATGCCAGGGCCTCCCGGACCTCGGCCACCGTCAGCCACCGCTGCGGGGCCAGGATCTTCGTCACCTGCGGCGCGAAGGAGGGGGAGGACACCACGATCTCGGCCGTCGGTCCGTCCGCGATGACCTCGCCCTCGGCGAGCAGCACCACCCGGTGGGCCAGCTCGGCGGCCAGCTCCACGTCGTGCGTGGCCAGCACGATCGCGTGTCCCTCGGCCGCCAGCCCGCGCAGCACGGCCACCAGGCGGGCCTTGGCCGCGTAGTCCAGCCCGCGGGTCGGCTCGTCCAGCAGGAGCAGGGGAGGGCGGGCGGTCAGGACCACGGCCAGCGCGAGCGCCAGGCACTGGCCCTCCGACAGGTCCCTCGGGTGCGTGTCGTCCGCGATGTCCGGCAGCAGCCCGGACACCAGCGACCGGCAGGTGCCGGGCTCGGCGCCGGCGTCCCGGTCGGCCGCCGCGCACTCGGCGGCGACCGTGTCCGCGTACAGCAGGTCGCGCGGGTCCTGGGGGACGAGACCGACGTGGCGCACGAGGTCCCTGGGCGCGGTGCGGTGGGGGGCGACCCCGCCGACGGCGACGGTTCCGGAGGTGGGCGCCAGGAGGCCGACGAGTGAGCCGAGCAGGGTGGACTTGCCGGCGCCGTTGCGGCCCATGAGGGCGACGGTTTCCCCGGGGGTGACGGTCAGGTCCACGTGGCGGAGGGCCTGGACGCGGTCACGGCGGACGGAGAGGGCGTGGACCTCGGCGATGTGCGTACGCGGAGGTACCCCGGTGGGACCGGGGCGGCGCCGGAACAGGGAGCGGCGGGGTCGGTCAGGGGCGGCCTGCCGCTGCGGGGCGGGCGGGGGGCCGCTCGCCGGCTCGGGCAGGGTGCCGACTGCCCCCACCCGTGCCGCCCCGGCGGCCCGGCCGCCCGCAGCCGGGGCGCCCGGAGGAGGGCTGCCTGCGGCTGCGGTGGCAGGGGAATGGCTGCGGGAGGACTGGTTGCCCGTGGCCGTCGAAGGGGTGCGGGTGGCCAGGCGGTCCCGGAGGGCCCCGGCCTGGCGGCGGGCGTTGCGGACGGTGAGGGGGAGGGGGGACCAGCCGGCCAGGCGGCCGAGGGCGACCACCGGGGGGTGGACCGGGGAGACGGCCATGACCTCGGCCGGGGGGCCCACGACCGGGGTCGCGCCCGGCGCGGGGAGGAGGACGACGCGGTCGGCGTACTGGATCACCCGCTCCAGGCGGTGTTCGGCCATCAGGACCGTCGTCCCCAGGTCGTGCACCAGCCGTTGCAGCACGGCCAGCACCTCCTCGGCGGCGGCCGGGTCCAGCGCCGAGGTCGGCTCGTCCAGGACCAGGACCTGCGGGTGCGGGGTGAGCACGGAGCCGATCGCGACACGCTGCCGCTGCCCGCCGGACAGGGTGGCGATCGGGCGGTCCCGCAGTCCGGCGAGGCCCAGCAGGTCCAGGGTCTCCTCGACCCGGCGGCGCATCACCTCCGGGGCGAGGCCCAGCGACTCCATGCCGTAGGCGAGTTCCTCCTCCACGGTGTCCGTCACGAAGTGCGCCAGCGGGTCCTGGCCCACCGTGCCGACCACGTCGGCGAGTTGTCGCGGCTGGTGGGTACGGGTGTCCCGGCCGGCCACCGTCACGCGGCCGCGCAGGGTGCCGCCGGTGAAGTGCGGGACCAGTCCGCTGACCGCGCCCAGCACGGTCGACTTGCCGACCCCGGACGGACCGGCGAGCAGCACCAGTTCACCCTCGGGCACCTCGAAGTCCACGCCGTCGACGGTGGGTTCGGCGGCACCCTCGTACGTCACGCTGACATCCTCGAAGCGGATCACGGATGCTCCTTGGGGAGGAAGGCGGGCAGCAGGGCGAGCAGGACGGCCGCGGCCGGCCAGAGCGGGAGGGCGGGCGCGACGAGGGGGACGACCCCCGGGTGCAGGGCCTGCGGATCGCGGACGGAGGCGAGCGTGAGCAGCGCGGCCACCGCGGCACCGGAGCCCGAGACCAGCCAGGCACGCGGTCCCCACGGATCCGGGCGGTACCGCGTCCGCAGCGAACGCCGGCCGCCCAGCCGCAGCCCCGCGAGCGCGGCGACGACTCCGGCGAGCAGCAAGGGAAGCCCGTACGCGCCCCCTTCCGCCGTCAGCAGCCCGTACGTTCCCGCGCACACCCCCAGCAGGCCGCCGAGGGTGAGCGCGGTCGTCGTACGGCGGACCCGGGCGGGGACCTCGGCGGTACGGCCGTAGCCGCGGGACTCCATCGCGGCGGCGAGCGCGACCGAGCGCTCCAGCGCGCCCTCCAGCACCGGCAGTCCGACCTGGAGCAGCCCCCGCAGGCCCCGGTCCGGCCGGCCGCGCAGCCGGCGGGCGGCGCGCAGCCGCTGCACGTCGGCGACCAGGTGCGGGGCGAAGGTGAGGGCGACGACCACGGCCACGCCCGTCTCGTACAGCGCGCCCGGCAGCGACTTGAGCAGGCGGGTGGGGCCGGCGAGGGCGTTCGCCGCGCCGACGCAGACGAGCAGGGTGGCGAGCTTCAGCCCGTCGTAGGCGGCGAAGACGACCGCCTCGGCGGTGACCCGGCCGCCCAGCCGGATGCCCTGCGCCCAGTGCGGGAGCGGGACTTCGGGCAGCGTGAGCAGGGTGTGGGTGCCCGGGATGGGGGAGCCGAGGGCCACCGCGAACAGGACGCGGACGAGGACGACGGCGAGGGCCAGCCTGACGAAGGCGGTGTAGGAGCGGGCCCAGGGGGTGGGGGAGCGGTGCGTGGCCACGACGTAGGCGGAGGCGGCCGTGAGGAGGCCGAGGAGGAGGGGGTTGGTGGTGCGGGTGGCGGCGGTACCGAGGGATATCGCCCAGACCCACCAGGCGCCGGGATGCACGACCGCTCGGCGCCGGGCGGGGGCCGGGTCGCACTCACCGGGACTCATCGCGCCGCCGTCGTGACTGCCACACCGCCGCACCGGCCAGCAGGGCGATCACTCCCACACCGATCGGCAGCCCCAGGGAAGGCCCGCCGTCGGTCGTGTCCCCGCTCTGCTCGCCCTCGGCGGAGACCTGCTCGCCGCACCCCTTCCCCGGATACCCGGCGATCGCGCACAGCAGGGCGTTGGTGTCGTACCGGAGCGGCTTGGCCACAGCGGCCAGCGCATCCGCGGTCGTCGCGTCGGCCGGCACCCGCGCGCAGGCCGTCCGGCGGCCCGGCGGCGTCTCACCGGACGGACCGTCCGCGCGGGTGCCGAAGTCGAGGACGAGGCCGACACGCTTCGTACCGGAAGCGGCGGGCGTGTCGGCGCAGATGGAGGTGAAGTCCGCCGCACCGCGCGGCCGGCTCGCGTCCGCCGAGTCCGCGCTCACCGCGAACCGGAAGCCCTGCACCGCGCCGTCGTCCGGGCGGACGGTCGCCGGCCCCTGGGTGGCGTACGTCCAGTGCCCGCCGGTGCGTTCCCAGAACGACCAGTAACGGTAGCCGGCGGCCCCCGCCGGCCCGGCGGAGGCGAGGAGCAGCAGCGCGGCGAGCCCGGCGGCGAGCACCGGCACGGCACGGCGGTACACGGTCACGGCCGGCGCTGCTTCCGGCCGCTCAGCAGGAAGCCGATGCCGATACCGGCGACGAGCCCGGCGCCGACGATCCACCAGACACCGGTGCCCGAGTCGTCGGACTCCTCCGCGTTCTCGGTGTGCCCCGTGGCGGAGTCCATGTACGGGGCCGGGCCGAGCGCGTTGAGGGAGCTGACCAGGCTGGTGCCGTTGAAGTCGCCCGGCTGCTCCCCGATCGCGTGGGCGGCGAGGATCAGCTGGGCGTACGCGGCCGGGCCGCTCTGCACCGCCCACGGGCCGGCGTTCTTCTCCAGCCAGGCGTACGCCTTCTTCGCCGGCTCGGTCCGGCCGTCCGCGGCGAGCGCGACGACGGCGTCCGCCGTGTTGCCGTAGTCGGGCTGGTCCTTGGCACCGGGCAGGGCCGACCGGAGGTGGCCGCTCTTCGCGAGCGCCGTCGCCAGGTACGCGCCGGCGTTGTCGGCGACCTGCTCCCGGGTCGGGTGCTCGGCCGCGGCACAGGCGTCCTGCGCCGGGGACTTGCCGGCCTCCGCCACGAACCCCTTGCCGAGCGCGCCGAGCACACCGGCCGCCGTCGCGTCCGCGTTGGCGAGCAGCTTGCCCTTCTTGTCCGGCTGGTAGGCGAGGGCGCCGCCGCCGTCCTGGTCGCACGGGATGGACCAGGCGGGCAGCGCGTCGTACGGGGACTTGCCGGACGTGTGGACGTTCGCCGGGTCGGTGCCGGCCGCGGTGAGCGCGCCGATGACGACCGAGGTGGAGTTGGTGTCGCTGGGGCTGCCCGGGTAGTAGCCCCAGCCGCCGTCCTTGTTCTGCACGGACTTCAGCCAGTCCACGGCCTTGCCGACGGCACCGCCGTGCCCGCCGGTCGCGGCCAGCGCCTGGACGGCGGCGGCCGTGCTGTTGGTGTCGGGCTTGGTCTTGGCGTCGCAGGGCTTGGCGGGGTCGGCGCGGAAGGCGGCGAAGGAGCCGTTGGCGCACTGCTGTCCGGTGAGCCAGTCGACGGCCCTGGCGGCGGGCCGGTAGCCCAGCGTGCGCTGGGCGAGCAGCGTGAGCGACTGCCGCCACACGCCGTCGTACGTCGGGTCGCTCTTGCCGTACAGGCCGGGCTGGACCGTCGCCTTGGCGGACGGGGACGGGTCGGCGGCCGTGGCGGGCGCGGCGGCGGCCAGCACGCCTATGGCGGCGAGAGCCGCGGCACTGCGGCGGACGTTCATGGTCGGCGACTGCCTCTCCTGTGGGGAGCCGGGCAGCGCACGGGAGACACCCCGGGCGGCTCGGCTCCGTAGACCTCGACGGTGCCGTGCGCGGCGGACCGCCGGCGCACGCGAGCCGGTCAACGTCCCGCCCGGGGCAGTCCGGCTCACCGCCCCTTCCGGCGGCACACGGCTGGGGGCGCCCCCGGCGCGAGCGCAGCCGAGAGCTGGGGAGGGTCAGCGCCGGAATTGCACCGGCTTCTCCCCGTACGGGTGTGATGACGACCCCGCCACTTTACCGGCCGCCCTGCCAGGGCCGAGGGGTGGCTGTCGGCACAGGGGGTTGGTGACCGGGGTCACGGGCGCGGGAGCGCGGAAAGGCGGCCCTAGGCCGCGTACACGTCGGGTGTCGGCAGGACCGTCGCCGTCAGGTGGTGGGCCAGGCGGCGCAGGGCCGTTTCGCAGTCCGTGGGGTCCTCGGCCGTGACCACCCAGTGGGCCAGGCGGTCGCCGGTGTTCGCGTGGGGGGCCGCTGTCACCGGGGCGCCGGGGCGGTGGGTGAGGAGCATGCGGTCGGCGGCCGGGTCGTGGTCGGCGGCGGGGTCCAGGTGGAGGTGGGCCAGGCGGCCGGTCACGGTCGGGTAGGCGAACTGGACGGCGGCGGCGCGCTGGCTGGTGGGGGCCAGTTCCGGGTGCCGGCCCGTGGCGAGGGCGGCGGCGGCCCCGGTCAGGTCGACGCCGGTGGCGCGCTCCACCAGCAGCGGGATCAGGTCGCCGGGGAGGTGCGGGGCGACGTCGAGGACGCGCGGGCCGCGGTCCGTCAGCCTCAGGACGATGTGCGCGACCGTGTGGGTCAGGCCCAGGGCGTGGACGGTCCGCTCGACGCACTGGCGCAGGAAACGGTTGTGTAGGAGGCCGTCGTGGGCGTGGACGCCGTGCCGCAGCGCGACCCGGGCGGGCGGCGGGCCCGGGGTCGTACGGGTGAGCGCGACGATGCGGACCTCGTCGTCCAGGACGACCGTCTCGGCGGACACCAGTGGGCCGGCTGTGTCCTCCCGGTCGCCGGCACCGGCCGTGGGCAGCCGGTGCCGCAGGAGGAGGGCCTGTAACGCCACCGGGTCGGCGCAGACCGCGGCCGTCTCGTACGGCAGGCCCGGCAGGCCCAGCCGGCCGGTGATCCGCGCGGCGGTGGCCAAGTGCCCGGTGCACCAGGTCAGTACGCCGGCGACCGGATGCATGGCCGCGTAGGCCAGGACCGCCTCCGCCGCCTGGGTCTCCCGGGCCGGGTCGGCCGGGAGGTGCGCCGCGACGTACGGGCGCGCCCAGGCGGGCGGGTCCGGGTCGACCAGGACGACCGGGTGCAGCGCGGCGATCCGCGCCAGCGAGAACTCGTCGCACGTCTCGCGGCGTCCGGCCCCGAGGAGCACGACGGGCTGCGCCATGGTCCTGGACCTTCCTCAGGGAGAGGGCGGACAAGAAACACCCCGGGTGCCGCTCCCCCATAGGCGGCACCCGGGGCGGGTCGGATCTTGCTCTCCGTGCAGTGATCCTCACCCACGGCGCCCCTAACTGTCAACGATAGCTGCGGAATTTGGCAGGGAGCGTTGTCACGTCTGGTCGCCGAACGGGCGAACGGGTAGCCTCGCCGTCAGCCCAGCCACCGAACGGACGACACGCCCAGGGGGGACCTCGGTGAGTGACGCCTACGCCTCGCTGGCCGATGTCCTGGACCGACTCGGCGAGTTGACCGGCCGCCCCGGACGACTGCCGGAGACCCTCGACGTGGCCGGCCTCTCCTACCGCACCGGCATCCCCGTCGGCGTCGTCGTCGAACTGCTCTCCGGCGGCCGGGCCCCGGAGACCTGCCTGGCCCATCGCGTGCGCCAGCGGCTCGACTTCATCCGCGAGAGCCGGCGCCGCCCGGACGGCAAGCGGTACTCGCTGGACGAACTGGCCAGGATCGCCGGAACCAGCCGGCAGTGGCTGAGCGAGTGGCGCAAGAGCGGGATGCCGAGCCTGGAACACGCCGACCGGCTGCGCCGCTTCTTCGGCCTGCCCGCGGGCTTCTTCACGGCCGACGAGCCCGAGGCCCTGCACGAGGCGCTGCAACCGGTGCTGCAGGGCCTGGAGGCCGAGGCGGACCCGCTGCTGCGGCTGCGCGAGAGCGGGCTGGTACGGCTGGCCGCCCGGGCCCCGCAGATGAACGCCCGCCAGCTCGCCACCCTGGCCGACCTGGCCGAGATGATCATCGCGTCGGAGCGGGCGGAGGGCACCGGGCGTGCCTGAACCGACCGCCGGGGCCCCGAAGCGGGCCAGGCGCCCTCGGCCGGCGGCTGCCCCGAAGCACGCCAGGTCCCCGAGGCGCTTCCTCGACCGGCTCGTGCGCGACACCGTCCGCGGCCTCACCCCGCCGACCGCCCCGGAGGCCTTCCTGCACGCGCTGTGCGCCACGCTCAGCCCCCAGCTGGACCGCCCGGTCCGGCTGAAGTTCGTCGCCTTCCCGCCGGGTCTGGACGTCTCCGGGATCACCCTCGCACGGGACGAGGACTACATCGTCGTGGTCGAGGAACGGGCCCCGGACCCGCACAAGTTCGTCATCGCCGGCCACGAGATCGGCCACATCCACTACGGCACGCTGGACGTGCACTACCCGGCCGGGCTGCCCGCCGCCGCCCGCCGGCTGCTGTCCCGCGCCGAGGACGACGTCCCCTGGGACCGGGTGGCGGCCATGGCCACCCGCTCGCCCGCCGCCGCGGCGGCCGAGGCCGAGTGGGAGGCCGAGGAGTGCGGGCTGCGCCTCGCGGCGAAGTTCTCCAAGGTCGTCGGTCCGGGCGCGGCCGGCCGGATGACCCAGGACACCCTCACCGACCGGCTGTCGTCCTCCCTGGGCAACATCGGCGGGCCGTGATGCGCTGGGACATCGCCGGCTCCTTCGCCGCCTACGTGGTCCCGGCCGCCCTGCTCGCCGTGGCCTTCGTCATCAAGGTGCCGCTGCTGCGGCGGGCCTGGCAGGACCCGATCCTGCGGGCCACCGCGCTGCTGCTCGGCATCGGCGCGATCGTCTTCGCCTCGCTGCCGCCGGCCAACCTGCACCGCATCAACGTACTCGCCGGCATCCCCAACTTCGCCGGCCTGTGGGTGTACTCGCTGCTGACCGCGTACTGCGGCGCCTGCCTGTGGCTCATCATCACCTGGCGGGAGCCGCCGTCCGCCGTCCGCCGCCGGCGCACCCGGCTGGTCTGGGTGGCGTACACCGTCATCATCGTCGGCCTGTGGACGACGTTCCTGCTCGGCGACCACCACGTGGAACGCACCCGCGACCTCGACACCTACTACGCCGGCACCCCCTGGATGCGCGAGTTCGTGCTGCTCTACCTCGTCGCCCACCTGGTGTCCGCGCTGGTCGCGGCGGGCATGCTGTGGGCCTGGTTCCGGGAGATCGAGGACACCTGGCTGCGCCGGGCGGTGACCTTCCTCCAGGAGGCCTACGCGCTCGGGCTCATCTTCGACCTGGCCAAGCTCGCCGCGATCGGCGCCCGCTGGAGCGGCCGGGACTGGGACTGGCTGTCCACGCACGTCGCCCCGCCGTTCGCCATCGCCGAGGCGGTCCTGGTGGCCGTCGGCTTCATCGCCGGGCAGGCCGGGCCGTGGGCGGCGGAGCACCGGCGGCTGGTGCGCACCCACCGGCGCCTGAAGCCGCTGTGGCAGACCATGCTGACCGTCACCGCGCCGGCGGCGCCCGCGACCGGCCGGGTCAGCGGTGCCGCGCTCCGTCTGGAGCTGCGCCGGGCCGCCATCAACGACGGGCTGCTCAAGCTGGCCCCGCACCTGTGCGCGAACCGGCGGGAGCGGACGCGGCAGGCGGCGACCGCGGCGGGGTACCCGGAGTCCGCCGCCCGGGGCATCGCGGCCGCGGTGGACATCCTCGTCGCGGCCGACACGCTGCACGCGCCCGCGGACCGCGACCGTCCGCCGCCGGACGGGGACGCCGGGTTCGTCTCCGTCCCGGACAGCGAACTGGAGTCCGTCGCCCACGCCCTGCGGCACCACGCGGTGGCCGTCGAGAGGTTCCGCCGGCAGGCGGTCGCCATGGAAGGTCTCACCTCGCATGCCTGACATACCCACCGCCCGCCGAAGCGCGCTCGTCATCGGCGGCAGTACGGCCGGCATGCTCGCCGCGTCCGTGCTCGCCAGCCGCTTCCACGAGGTGACGATCGTGGAGGCCGACCGGCTGCCGGCGGGCCCCGAGCCGCGCAAGGGCCTGCCCCAGGCGCGGCACGCCCATCTGCTGTGGTCCGGCGGGGTCACCGCGCTGGAGCAGCTGCTGCCGGGCATCACCGGGGAGCTGACCGCGCAGGGCGCCGGCCTCATCGGCGTGATGCGCGACCTGGTCAGCAAGGCGCCGTCCGGGCAGTGGTTCCGGCGGTTCACCGACTCCCGGCACCACATGATCGTGTGCAGCCGGGACCTGCTGGACGCCGTGATCCGCGCCGACGTCCTCGCCCGGCGCCGGATCACACTGCGCGACGGGACCCGGGTGGCGGGCCTGGCCGGCGACCGCCACCGGGTGACCGGCGTCCGTGCGCCCGCGGCCGACGGCCGACTCACCACCCTGCACGCCGACTTGGTGATTGACGCCGGCGGGCGCGGCTCCCAGGCGGACAACTGGCTGCAGGCACTGGGCCACGCCCCGGTCGAGGAGCGGGTGGTCGACGCGGGCGTCACCTACGCCAGCCGGGTCTACGCGGCACCCGACGCCACGGCGACGCTGCGCTACCCGGTGGTCAACGTGCAGGCCGACCCGCGCGACGCGCCCGGCCGGGGCGGGGTCGTCGTACCGATCGAGGGCGACCGCTGGCTGGTCACGCTCTCCGGCACCCGGGGCGGCGAACCCACCGCCGACCCCGACGCGTTCGAGCACTTCGCGCTCACCGGCCTGAAGGACCCGGTGATCGGCCGGCTCCTCACCCAGGCCAAGCCGCTGACCGACCCGGTGATCACCCGCAGTACGGCCAACCGCCGCCGCTTCTACGAGAAGGCCGCGGCCTGGCCGGAGGGGTTCGCGGTCCTCGGTGACGCCGTCGCCGGCTACAACCCGGTCTACGGCCACGGCCTGTCCGTCGCCGCGCAGAGCGCCCTCGCCCTCGGCCGGACCCTCGACCGGTACGGCCCCACCGCCCCCGGCACCGCCCGCCGCGTGCAGCGCGCGGTGGCCCGGCCGGTCGGCAACGCGTGGAACCTCGCGGTCGGCCAGGACGCCTACTATCCCGGCGCCGCGCCCCAGCCGCCGACCTTCGTCGAACGCCTCCTCACCGCCTACGTCGACAAGGCCGTGGCCGCCGGCTCGGAGAACCCGCGCGCCCTGCGCGGACTGCTGGACGTGATGAGCCTGCGCACCCCGGCGGCCCGCCTGTTCGCCCCGGACATGCTGTGGAACGTCTGCTTCGGCCCCCGCAAGGGCCCGCTGACCGGTCCGCCACTGACGGAGACGGAGCGGGAGTCGGCGGGGCTGGAGTGAGGGGAGCGGGGGTGGCTGGGGCGGCTGGGGGGCTGAGAGTGGCCGGGGGGCTGAGGGTGGCCGGGGGCGGTTGGGGCAGTCGGGCTACACCGCCGTGTACGTCACCGGGTCGCTGCCCGGTACCGGTTCCGCCCGGCCCAGTTTCACCAGGCGGCGCAGATGGGACTCCGCCTCCGAGACCGCGATGTTGCGCGAGCCGTAGGGGATGTCGGTCCAGGGGCGGTTCCACTCCATGCGTTCGGCGAGCTGCCAGGGCGTGAGGGGCTCGGCGAGGAGGGCGAGGAGGCCGGCCAGGCGGCTCTCGTGGTGGTCGAGCAGGGCGCGGACACGCCCCGGCGCGTCGGCGAAGGCGTGCTGGTGGGCCGGGAGGACCTCGGCGGGGGAGAGCCGGCCGATCCGCTCCAGGGAGTCCAGGTAGTCCCCGAGGGGATCGGTGACCGTCGCGTCGTCGGGGTCCTCGTACAGGCCGATGTGCGGGGTGATCCCGGGCAGCAGGTGGTCCCCGCTGAACAGGCGCCCGTGGCCCGGGAGACGGGCCGGGTGCTCCTCCTCCAGGTGCAGGCAGACATGGCCCGGCGTGTGCCCCGGCGTCCAGACCGCGCGCAGCCGGCGGCCGGGCAGGTCGAGGAGTTCGCCGGGGACGATCTCCCGGTCGGGCAGGGCCGGGGAGAGACCGGGCAGGGTCCGCGCGCGGGGCGTCCGCAGCGGCGCCACGTGCGCCTCGGGCGCCCCGGCGGCCGTCAGCTTGGCCGCCATGTACGAGAACCACCGCTCCGGCCGGGTCTCCCGGGTCCGGCGCACGATCGCCGCGTCGGCCGCGTGCAGCGCCACCCAGGCACCGGAGGCCTCCCGTACCCGCGCCGAGAGGCCGTGGTGGTCCGGGTGGTGGTGGGTGATCACGACGCCGTACACCTCCCCGACCGCCGTACCGCAGGCCGCCAGCCCTGCTCTGAGCGCGTCCCAGGACCCCGGGTCGTCCCACCCGGTGTCGACCAGCACCGGCCCCCGGTCCGTGTCCACCACGTACACCAGCGTGTGCCCGAGGGGGTTGTCCGGAATGGGCACCCGGACGGACCGTACGCCCCCACCATGATCGAACGCCGACACCATCAGCCCTCCACCCTCCGCCCCCGCGACCCACTATAACTAGAACTGGTTTCAGTGGGCGCTCAAGTCGACCGAAGTGTAGGGGGGTTGGGATGACCTGCACTGATGTGTGCGCTACCTGTCGTCGCTTGTCGACGCTGGTCGGTGTCGGACGGCCCAGGGACGGCCCAGCCCACGGTGCGGTGCTTCTTGTTGCTGGCCTGGCGGAGTACCGAGTCAAGTCGGCACTTGTGCCATCCGGTGGCCTGGAGTGTCGGGAAACCCATGTCAACATCGAGCCGCAACCCCTAGGATTCCAACATGGCTGGACACAGCGACATCGTTCATTACAGAGGCCCCGACAACCGGATAGTCGAAATTAGTGATGGAAGCTCCTATGAATCCATCACCTGTGGACACTGCCGGGAAAAAGTTGTTGGCTGCGTAATCGCCGCTCACTACAAATTTTCCGCCACCAAGTGGATTAGATGCCCCTCCTGTGGCGCAGGGAGCGTTATTTACCAGGGAGCCCAATATCCCGGGCCAAAGATTGGTGGTGATGTCGCAGGGTTGCCGGAAGATGTGCATCGCGCCTACGAAGAAGCCAGGGCTTGCGCGTCAGTAAATGCCTTCACCGCAGCAGAGGTGATGTGTCGTAAGATCCTTATGCACGTTGCTGTGGATAAGGGAGCTGAAGAGAATAAGTCTTTCGCCTTCTATATTCAATATCTGAGCGACAATGGGTACGTCACGCCGCCCATGACGCCATGGGTGGATGCGATTCGGAAAAACGGCAACGTCGCAGTACACGAAATCCCCGCCACGGATGAGGGGCGAGCCGTCGGTACACTAATTTTCACTGAACAGCTTTTGCGGCTGGTGTACCTGATGGAACATCTCGCAGCCAAGTATGCCTCTTGATTTGTGGGTGATTGCGCTTGGCGTCAAGGCCTATCCTGCCTCCGATTGAACTTCAGGCACCTCCTAGTCGCTCCTTATTCTTCGTCGCGTGTAAGAGAGATTGGCGTGCAAGTAGAGATTGTGTCTGCACTCATCGGTGCCGCCGTGGCGCTGCCGGCCGCAGCTGCGGCTTACGCCGTTGGACGTCACCAGGCTGTGGCTACGATCTCCGCTGCCCACGCGCAAGTCGACGGCAGTCATAAGCAGTGGCGCGACGGGACACGGCGTTCGGCCTGGCTCGCCTTTATTCGTTCAGCGGATGAGCTGGACCGTGCGGCCGCCAGGTTGGCTAGAGGGACGGCGTCATATGACGCCGCGCTACACGACGCCATAGCGGACCTCGACATCAAGCTAGCAGACGTTGAGTTTGAGGGACCGGCGACAATCGCTGCCTGCGGTGAAAGACTTCGCAACGCCCTATTCGGGCAGCTGATTTTTTCAGCGACCTTGGGGTCATTTGTTGGCGTTCAGAAGCGTTTCGACGAAGCGCTTGCAAGGTCTCGACAGGAAGTGGCTATCGCAATATCAGGGGAGCCGCCGGTTGGGGCTCTGCGTGTTATAGAAGCGCATCAAACCCTGGAGAACCTTTCTAATGAGCGGCCCGCGATAGCCGCAACGCCACCGTCAAATGACATCATGGAACTTGCCATGATGGTTTTTTCCCCCTTCATTCAAAGCGGAGGTAGAGAGCATCGTGAATCCCTAACGATGATTGCTCAGGGGGTAGCCGCAATAGCCGCAAGCGCGATGACTGCCACTCCCGAGCTTTTCGTTCATGCGACACGAAAACTCCAAGAATGTCGAATATTCGATCAGCGGGAAGTGGGAGGGATCGTTTTCAATTACGCGTCAGGCGTGATCCCTTATTTTGAGGTGCACGTAGCACGAATGCGTGAGATCTCTTTAGCTCTACGCTCGGAATTCCTTCGGGAGTCGGATAAGCATTTGGATGCACCGTTGCCGGTAACACGTTGAACGTCGCCGCGCGTTGAGTCGGAGGTCGGCGGAGTCTTAATGACCGAGTCAAGCTGCTGTAGCGGCCGGTGTCCTGGCTGGCGGGCTGGTGGTGAAGGGGCGGTCGTCCCGCAGTAGGGCCCAGAGGACGTCGACGCGGCGGCGGGCGAGGGCGATGACGGCGGGTATGTGCTTGTGTCCTTGGGCTCGTTTCTTGAGGTAGTAGGTCCGGTTGGGGCCGTCGCGGATGATGCTGGTCTGCGCGGAGAGGTGGAAAACTCTGCGCAGGCGGCGGCTGTAGCGCTGGGGCCGGTGGAGGTTGCCGGTGCGGCGTCCGGAGTCTTTGGCGACGGGGACCAGGCCGGCGGCGGAGGCGAGGTGACCGGCGTCGGGGTAGGAAGCCAGATCACCCGCGGTGACAAGGAACTCGGCGCCGAGGATGGGGCCGATCCCCGGCATCGACTCGATGACGGTGGCTTGCGGGTGGGTGTGGAAGGCGTCGCTGATCTGCCGGTCGAGCTGCTTGAGCCGTTCGTCCAGGGCCAGCACTTGCGTGGCGAGGTCTGCGGTGATGCCTGCGGCCGTGTCCTGGCCGGGCAGTTGGATGTGCTGGGCGTGCGCTGCGGTGAGGGCGGTGGCGGCGACCGTTTCGGCGTGGCGCACGCCTCGTGCGGCGAGCCAGCGGGTCAGACGGGCCTGGCCGCAGCGGCGCAGGGTGGCGGGGGTCTGGTAGCCGGTGAGCAGGACCAGGGCGCCCTTGTGGTCGGCGTAGTCGAAGGCTGCTTCCAGGGCAGGACTGATGCCGGTGAGCACGTCGTGGAGACGGTTGAGAAGACGCACCCGGTCGGCGATCAGGTCGGAGCGGTGGGTCGTGAGCAGAGCCAGGTCAGCACCCAGGTTCGTGGGCGCCTCGACGGGGGCGAAGTCCCTCCTCAGGCGGGCTGTCTCGGCGATGATGTAGGCGTCGCGGGCATCGGTCTTGGCCTCGCCCCGGTAGGCGCCGGCCATGCGGTTGACCGTCCGGCCTGGTACGTAGACGACTCGTTGGCCGTGGTCGGCTAGCAGGGCCAGCAGCAAGGCGGGCGCGGTGCCGGTGAGGTCCACTGCCCAGCGGACCTCACGGGCCAGTGCAAGGATCTCGCTCAGGCCGGCGAGGATGGCGGCCTCGTCGTTGCCGACCTTTCGGCTCCAGACGGTGGTTCCGGTGTCGTCGATGGCGACCCACCAGTGGTGGGCCTTGCTGGCGTCGATACCGACCCATAAGCAGGGCACCTGTGTGGTCATGTGCGTCTCCTCGGCCTCGGACAGCGTGCCGTTCCGGTCCGAGGACACCCCGCCGTCAGCTCCGTAAACAGCGACCGATTCGCACATCTCAATCAGCGGCCCGGGCGTCCCGAAGAGCGGGGCGGCCACTCCACCGGAGCCACCGGGGGCTAGCGACTTTAGAGCCACACCCCACTCTTCCGGACCGCCAAACACCTTACGGAGCGGCTTTGGGCTGGAGCTGCTTTGGCGCGAGTGATCATGGCCCCGTAAGCTTCCGGCGCGTCGGGCAGTCTGTGGACCTGCCCGGTGAAGCACGACGTTGGGGCCATGATCTTCGAGGCTCGCGCCAAAGTGGCTGCCTAAAGCCGTGGAGCCGACCGCCCCAGCCACGACGTGTTCTGACCTCGGCTGGGCCGTCTTACCCTTACCCCGGCCTGGTCTTCGCCCCTTGTGGGCGCGGACGGGCGACGGCGCGCGGCCCCGGTGACGAAGGCAAGGAGGGGCGGCGCGACGGCGACCGGCCGGCGCCGCCGCGCTGTGCGCGGCACCTCCGATCTGTGATCGGACTGCTTGCAGTTCAGGAGGCCGGGGCAACGGCGAGCGAAGCGAGCCCTTGATGATGTAGAGAAAGTCTTACCGCGCTAGTGACCTGGCATCGAGGAATCGATCATGCAGCCCGGCTCTTCGGCTCCTCGCCGTGCTCCAAGTAAACCGGAGCAGAGCTTCCCCTCGCCTCGACAGCCGCCCTGATGCGTCGGGCCAGTCGTGGGATCGTCCGCTCGGCCAGCTGGTCCGCAGAGACAAAGGCAAAGCTCTTTAGCTCGTCCGGCTGGAGCTTGATGCTCGCCAACCGGTCCTGGCTGAGCTGGCCGCCGTCGAACAGGTACAGCACCTTGTCGCCCTCGGCCTCGTTCGGAGCCCAGTCGACCGCGAGCAGGCGTCCGATGGGCGGGGTGATTCCCAGCTCCTCCTGGACCTCGCGGATGGCGGCGTGCAGCGGGGACTCGCCGGTCTCGACGTACCCGCCGGGGATCTCCCAGTAGTCCTTGTAGGAGGGCTCCACCATGAGGACCCGCCCGGCGGCATCAAAGAAGAGCACACCCGCTGCCATACGCGGGTGCGCCATCTTCGCTTCGTGTGCATTCGGCGCCATGCAGCCGAGGGTACCCAGGTCAGACCACGCGCAGCCTGTCGGCCAGGTCCGCCAGGTTCCGGCTCGGCCGGCCGCGCTGCCCTCGAACCCAGGTGAGTACCAGCTCCCGCGCCAGGTAGTGGCTCCGCACCTGCTCCGGTGCCCAGCTCTCTGCTTCGAGGACCTTGGCGAGCGCGTCGTCCATCCGGTTGTGGGCGCTGAGGGCCCGGGCTACTTCGAGGTTGTGCCGTGTACGGCGTTCCGTCGGCAGTCCTGTCGTATCGATCTGCGGGCCGAGGTCGACCGCTACCTGTATGTCACCCAGCTCGGCCGCCGTGGCCACCCGGTGAATGGCGACGTTCGTCGGCCCGAAGGCGGTCCAGACGTGATTGGCGTCGGTGCCGAGTCGGTCGGCGGCCGTTGCGGTCGCGGTGGGTGCCGATCTCCGCAGAAGTGTTGCGCGGGACTTGCGCCAGTTCCGGGTCGGCCGTGATGAGCGCAGCTCCAGATCGATCCCCACGCTTCATGATGAACCCGTTGTGCTGCTGCACAGCCACAACTGATCTTCAGCCGTGGTGACCTGCGGCCACCTATCCGATCAACGCTCTGATCCGCCGTCGAGCGGTGGGGAGTTTCGACGTTGGCAACATTGAGCGCCCTTCCACGGCCCGAGGACGGCCCGGGAGGGCGTTCGTCCATGAGCACGATCGGGGGATCCTCGCCGCCGCGGTACGCGCTACAGGAAGCCCGCTCCCGATGCTGGAAACGGGCTTCCAGGCGGGGACCTCCTGGCCCTCTCGATGCGAACTATGGGGGGCATGGTTGCTGAGGTCTGCCAGACAGGCGGACCGGCTCCTAGCGCACGTTGACGGGTATCTCGGGCCGCCGCGGTTGCTGTACTCCGTTGCTGTACAGCCAGGCTGTCGACCACCGCCTGAGGAGGTCGACCCGAAGGGCTGCCTGAGTTGGGTGCGCCCAGGAGGCTGAGTGTCGCGTCTACCTGCTGGGGAACTTCGACCCGAAGCAACTCGGCTGGGCGGTTGCGTTATCCGGCCGCCACCCGGCTGGGGTTGACCTGCATCTGGATACATTCATAGTCGTGCCGCAAGTACATGGGAGGCAGGACCTCCAGGACCTCGTACTTGCTCATGTCTGGTGCTTCCATGACCACTGGGAGCCCTGCGGAGCTGTCGTCGCGGACAGATTGCAGCTGCTGAATAACCTCGTCGAGTGTCATCACGGCCACCCTTTCAGAGCCTTGTCCCCGCCATGGTTGCCGGTTTCAAAGCACAGCGCCTGCCGGATTGCGCCGAGTGTGTGATCGTTCCGTCTCGATCCTCCGGTTGCCGCCTTCCGAACGGGGCGCCTCTGCCGGCCAGCAGACAGGGCACGCGGTCGGTGTAGCGACTGTGGCCGGGAGCTGCTTCGGCGCGAGTGATCATGGCCCCGTAAGCTTCCGGCGCGTCGGGCAGTCTGTGGACCTGCCCCGTAAAGCACGACGTTGGGGCCATGATCTTCGAGTCTCACGCAAAGTGGCTGGCTAAAGTCGCGGAGCCGACCGCCCCAGCCACAGCGAGTGTTCTCCTCTTGTGGCTGCGCCCGTTGTCCGGGCGGTGGCACCAAGTGTCTTTGACCTGCACCGGCCGGGATCACCGTTCGCCGCCGTGCCCGTGTTGGAATGTGGCCGCTGCCGTGCGGCCGGTGGCGAAGACAAGTGAGGCGGCGCGGCCCTCGGGCCTTGATCCGGCCTAGCGGAAGTAGGCAACCGGGTGGAAAGGGGTGCGCGGTGGTCCCGGATGCGGAGCGTTGAGCCCCTCTCCTCCTTGCCGAGGCGGTGTCAGTGTGCGGTGCGTGGTGTCCGTGCGCTCGCGTGGGGTGCCTGGGCGGTGGTGATCTGGTTGAAGGTGTTGGAGTAGGCGTAGCCGGTGGGCTTGTCGTACCCGTCGACCTCCCAGAAGGACAGCTCCTGGACTCCGTTGGAGGCGGCGAAGTTCTCCAGCGTGGCGGCGTCGGCCTGGGAGAAGACTTCGTCGTCGTCGTTCTTGCCGGCGATCGGCGTCAGGCCCATCATCTGGTACGCCTGCGAGGTGGAAACGCCGTAGATATCGGCGAGTTGGCGGGCGGTTGCCTCTGCGGCCGATTCCGCGTCGGCGAGCGGGTTGTGTCCGTCGCCGAAGTCCATGGTCATGAGGTTGACGGTGCTGACGTTGACACCGTTGTCCTTGGCGTCCTGGAGGAGTTGGGTCTGTGCGGAGGGCAGGCCGTCGGGGGCGACCGCGAGCGTGTAGTCCACCTGTACCGAGGGGTTCTGTGCCTGAAGCGCGGCGAGCGCCTGGTTGCGGCGGGTGTTGGCTGCGGTGTCGTCGAGGGTCGCGCCTTCGATGTCGAAGTCAAGCCGGGTGACGCCGTAGGTGTTGACGATGTCGGCGTAGGCGGCGGTCAGGTCGGAGACGGAGGTGCAGGTCTGGGCGAGTTCGCCACCGGCGGCTCCGCCGAAGGAGATGATGACGTCTCCACCGTTGGCCTTGAGCGCGTTGATTTCCGAACTGAAGGCGCCGACGGGGTCACCGTTGAACTCCCATTTGGCAGTACAGCCGTTCTGGGGGATGAGGAATGCCAGCGTGTAGTGCTTCAGACCGGTGGTGGCCATGTCGTCGGCCATGTCACCGACTGTGCCGGGACCGATCTGGAGGTAGGGGGCCGCGAAGTGCGCGGGCCACGTCGACGTCGCCGCGGCGGCGTTGGCCGGCTGTCCGTTGCCGACCAGCATGGCGGTGGCGGTGAGCGGCAGAAGCGCGGCGAGAGCGGTCCTGGGGATGCGAGTGTTCATGGTTGCCTTGTCGCACTGGGAATTGAAGGGAATGGATCGCCGTCCGCGCCGGCCAGGGTCTGGGAGGGGCGGCGTGCTCCGGCACGGTGTGCCCGACCTGGTGCGCGGATGCGAGGGCATGTACGTGCGTCGGCCGCCGGAAGGGACCGAACGCCGACGAGCCGGGCCGCTCAGGGGCGGCTCAGTGGTGGACGACCGTGCACTGTCCGTCGGAGAACATCGGGGTGGTGTCGACCGGCAGGCCGGGGTCAGGGTCGACGATGATGCCGGAGTCCTGGGTGACCGAACCTTCGCAGTTGCCGAGGGCCGGCTCCGGCTGCGTGCCGGCGGGGCCCATCCACAGATCGACGTGGTACACGCCGTTCTTCCAGTCCGAACTGCACTCCGCACAGCCGTCCTCCATGATGAAGTACTTCTGGAGGTACGGGACGTAGATGCGCGTGCCGGGCGCGAATTCGCCGGGGTCGGTGGCGAAGGTGGCGGGGTGGTCGTATGTACCCAGGTCTTCGGTCGCCTCGTCGTGTATCTGGGGATAGGCGATCTGCGCGGTGCCGTAGTTGCCATTGCCGTCGTCGTTGTCGTTGTAGCCGTAGGACGTCACATGGACGTTGATGCTCCGGCTGTCCGACGGCCGCATTTCGTGACTGCCCGAACGCTGGACGACGGCGGAGACGGCGTGTGCTGAGGCAACAGGGGCGGCGAGGGCCGTGGCGAGTGTCGCCGCCGTGACGGCGACTGATAACTTCGGATGTGAGCGCATAAGAGTCCTTTCGACGGGCCGTTCAGGATGAAACGGGTCGGCTGCGGAAGCCGCCGTACCGTTGTACAGCAGATTACTTTCGGTAACAGTTATGGCCCGTATGGAAGTTGGGTTTCTAAGGCTTCATTACACGTCGCTTAAGGCAGAGATATGGCGATGGAGGGCGGAGAGGGTTTCTTCGCAAGGCCTCCGCTGGGGTTCGCCGAGATCGGCTACCGCGACCCGGCCGATCCACGTGCTTCCGTCGTGTCACAGGACGTCGGGCCACCTCGTCTCAGGGGTGTAGCCACTGACGACCACAGAGGAGCACACCATGGACGCGCGACTGGACTACTTCGCCAGCCCGAGCGCAGGCAGGGTCCTGAAGCACTTCATGTCGGCGGGCAAGGCGCTCAAGGACTCGCCGCTGCCGGCCGCGACGCAGGAGCTGGTGGCGCTGCGCGTGAGCCAGATCAACGGCTGCGCCGCCTGCATCGACATGCACACCAAGGAGGCCGCCGCTGCCGGCGAGACCCCGGTGCGGCTGAACCTGGTCGCGGCGTGGCGGGAGGCCACGGTCTTCACCGAGGCCGAGCGTGCCGCGCTGGAGCTGGCGGAGGAAGGGACCCGGGTCGCGGATGCGGCCGGGGGCGTCAGTGACGCGGTGTGGGCGTACGCCGCCAAGCACTACGACGAGGAGCAGCTCTCCGCCCTCGTGGTCCTGGTCTCCTTCATGAACGCGGCGAACCGGCTGAACATCATCACCCGGCAGCCGGCCGGCCACTACGAGCCCGGACAGTTCCACTGAACGGCATCGGCGACCGGCCCGGGGTCCGGCTGCGGGCCCCGGGCTCGGTGGCGCCGGCGTGGCCACCGGTGGCCCAGGTGATCACAGAAGATGTCTGCGCCGGCGAGTGCGGCCGGCGGGGAACGTGGGGAGGGGTTTCGTCGTGACCAAGGTCGAGGAGTTCGAGGAGCTGCGGCCGCTGCTGTTCTCGATCGCCTACCGCATTCTGGGCAGCGTGGGTGAGGCCGAGGACGCGGTGCAGGAAACGTGGCTGCGCTTCGACGGTTCGGCGACCCGGGTCGCGTCGGCCAAGGCGTTTCTGTCGGCCACGGTGACGCGGATCTCGATCGACGTGCTGCGCTCCGCGCGGGTGAGGCGGGAGGAGTACGTGGGCCCTTGGTTCCCCGAGCCGCTGCTCAGCGATCCGTATCAGGATCCGGCGCGTTCGGCGGAGCTGGCCGACTCGGTGTCGATGGCGGCGCTGCTGCTCCTGGAGCGGCTCAGCCCGCTGGAGCGGTCGGTGTTCGTCCTGCGAGAGGTGTTCGGCTTCGGGTTCGACGAGGTCGCCGCGGCGGTGGGGCGGTCGGAGGCGGCGTGCCGGCAGCTGCTGGTACGGGCCCGGCGGCACATGCAGGCCGGACGGCCACGGTTCGAAGCGGACCGTCGGGAGCGGCAGGAGCTGGCGAAGCGGTTCTTCGACGCGCTGAAGAACGGTGACGTCGGCGGCCTGCGGAATCTGCTGGCCGCCGACGTCCAGCTGGTCGGGGACGGCGGCGGCAAGGCCCCGCAGCTCGCCAGGGCCGTCAGCGGAACCGAGAACGTGGCCCGGCTGCTCGCCTCCGTCTTCCCCCTGTTGGCCCGGATCGACGTGACGTTCGCGCCGCAGGAGATCAACGGGCAGCCCGGCGCGATCTTCCGCGACCGGGACGGCAAGGTGCTCCACATCCTGGCCCTGGAGGTGCTCGACGGGCGGATCCAGACCATTCGCTCCGTGATCAATCCCGACAAGCTCGGCCACCTCGGGCCGGTCGCCGACGCCTGGGCCATCGACCGTGAGGTGAAGCAGGCCCGCGGGCGGACGAAGTGACCTGCCGGGCCGCGGAGTGATCTTCTGATGAACCGCCATGTCCGTGGACTACTTCAACTGGAACTGGTATCAGTTCTGACACGCCGTCAGAATCGGCGGATGCGGTGCGGTGCGGCGGGAGGCAGTCGGCCATGACCGAGCTCGTGGAACACGGACAGCTGTTCATCGGCGGGGAGTTGACCGACCCGCTGGGCCGGGACGTGATCGAGGTGATCTCCCCGCACACCGAGGAGGTCGTCGGCCGGGTGCCGCACGCGTCGCGGGCGGACGTCGACCGGGCCGTGGCCGTCGCGCGCCGTGCCTTCGACGAAGGGCCCTGGTCCCGGGCCGCGCTGGAGGAGCGGATCGCGGTCGTCACCCGCATCAAGGACGGCATCGCCGCCCGGCACGAGGAGATCGCCCGGGTGATCTCCTCGGAGAACGGCTCCCCCTACTCCTGGAGCGTCCTCGCCCAGGCGCTCGGCGCGATGATGGTGTGGGACGCGGCGATCCGGGTCGCCCGGGACTTCGCCCACGAGGAACGCAGGGACGGCGTGCTGGGTCCGATCCTGGTCCGGCGGGAACCGGTGGGCGTGGTCGCCGCCGTCGTGCCCTGGAACGTCCCGCAGTTCGTCGCCGCCGCCAAGCTGGCGCCCGCGCTGCTGGCCGGCTGCACGGTCGTCCTCAAGCCGTCCCCGGAGTCCCCGCTGGACGCCTACCTCCTCGGCGAGATCGCGCGCGACGCCGGCCTCCCCGAGGGCGTGCTGTCCATCCTCCCCGCCGACCGCGAGGTCAGCGAGTACCTGGTCGGCCACCCCGGCGTCGACAAGGTCTCCTTCACCGGCTCGGTCGCGGCCGGCAAGCGCGTGATGGAGGTCGCCGCCCGCCATCTCACCCGGGTGACGCTGGAGCTGGGCGGGAAGTCGGCGGCGCTGGTGCTGCCGGACGCGGACCTGGAGGCGGCCGTCTCCGGGATCGTCCCGGCGGCGTGGATGAACAACGGGCAGGCCTGCGTGGCGCAGACCCGCATCCTCGTCCCGCGCGCCCGCTACGACGAGTTCGCCGACGCCTTCGCACAGGCGGCGCGCGCCCTCGTCGTCGGGGATCCGCTCGACCCGGCCACCCAGGTCGGCCCGCTGGTCGCCCGGCGCCAGCAGCAGCGGAACCTGGACTACATCCGCATCGGCCAGGAGGAGGGTGCCAAGATCCTCACCGGCGGCGGCCGTCCGGACGGTCTGGAGCGCGGCTGGTACGTCGAACCCACCCTCTTCGGCGACGTCGACAACTCCATGCGCATCGCCCGCGAGGAGATCTTCGGCCCGGTCATCTGCCTGCTGCCGTACGGCGACGAGGCCGAGGCCGTGAAGATCGCCAACGACTCCGACTACGGCCTCTCGGGCAGCGTGTGGACGGCGGACACCGAGCACGGTGTCGACATCGCCCGGCAGGTCCGCACCGGCACCTACTCCGTCAACACCTTCAGCCTCGACATGCTCGGCCCGTTCGGCGGCTACAAGAACTCGGGCCTGGGGCGGGAGTTCGGCCCGGAGGGGTACGGCGCCTACCTGGAGCACAAGATGATCCACCTCCCGGCGGGGGCGTAGCCGATGGGCGACCGCTGGCACGTGGAGGTCGACCGGTCGGTGTGCATCGGCTCGGCCCAGTGCCTCCACCACGCCCCGGCGGGCTTCCGCCTCGACCCCGCCCGCCAGTCCCACCCGACCGCCTCGGACACGGACGCCAACGAACGGATCCTGGCAGCGGCCGAGAACTGCCCGGTGGAGGCGATCGCGATCACCCTGCGGGACAGCGGGGAGGCGGTGTTTCCGCCGGAGGACTGAGCGGACCCGCGCCGTGTCGGCCTCCTCGCCGGCGGTCGCGGCCATCCGGTGGGTGGGGCCATCCGGTGGGTGGGGTGTGCGGCCGCTGATCAGCGAGGATGCGTGGCACCAGGTCCTCCGGCGGCCGCCGGGTCGTCGTCACCCGTGCGGCCCCCCCGGGCCCGGGTTTGGGGGCCGCCAGGCCGTCCGCGCCCGCACGGCCCCCGCGGGGTAGGCTCCTGCGGTTCGATGGGACGGCGGGCGGGAGTGACGTGCACGAGTTCGAGGCCGAGCGGCTGGTCGAGGAGGCCTACAGGGCCTGGGACGCCCAGGACTGGGCGGTCGCGGCCGGGCTCCTGGAGCGCGTGCTCGCGCATCACCCGGACGCGCCGAAGAGCCCGGTGTGGTGGTACGACGCCGCGCTCGCCCACAAGTTCCTGCGCAACTGGGCGAAGGCGTACGAGCTGGGCCGCGAGGCCGCCGCCCGGGCCCCGCGCGGCGAAGGCGATCCGGCGTACTGGAACCTGGGCATAGCGGCCACCGTCCAGCGCGACTGGGCCACCGCGCGCCAGGCGTGGGAGGGCTTCGGCATCCGGCTGCCGGAGGGGGAGGGCGAGATCGAGGGACGTTTCGGTGCCGCCTGCGTCCGGCTGGACACGGGCGGGGAGCGGGAGGTCGTCTGGATCGACCGGCTCTGCCCCACCCGCGGCCGGGTCATGAACGTGCCGGGAAGCGCCGGCCGCAGGTTCGGCGAGATCGTCGTACACGACGGCGAGCCGAAGGGCCGCCGGGTCGTCGACGGCCGGGAGTACCCGGTCTTCGACGAACTCCTCCTCTTCGAGTCCTCCGACCTGCCGACTCTCACGGTGACGGTGCACGCGGCCGAGGCCGGCGACGTCGAGGCGCTGGTCGACCTGTTCTCCGGCCACGACTACGGCGCCGAACCCGCGAGCAGCTTCGAGCTGCTGTGCGCCTGCTGCAGCGAGGGCACGCACGAGCGGGAGCGGCGGGTCCACGCGGGCGGCCAGCAGGTGCTCCTGGCCGCCCCCGAGCGGGAGGCCCGCCGGCTGCTGGAGGAGTGGGCCGGACGGACCGGGAGCGGACGGAGCTGGACCGGGCTGGAGCCGGTCGGCTGAGGCGCCGGTTTCCGCATGTTGGCAAATGGTGGGAATTGGACGGTTCCGTCAGCGGTGTCCCGTTCTATCCTGGAATCAGCCTACGAGGCGAGTGAGGGAGTCCCACCGGAGTAGCCGACTTGGGCGAGACGCACAAGCATCCGCCCGGGCCGACAGCGACGGTAGGGCTGAGAGGCCGGAAGGCAGCAGTCAGGCCGTACGGCGACCCCCAGAACCTGATCCGGACCATGCCGGCGAAGGGAACCCGTCTCGTAGGTCTTTTGCGTGCGCGTCCCGGGGGCCCTGCGGGTTTCGCCCGGAGTCCGGGGGGACTGCCGGTCACCGTTCAGCTGCCCGTCCTGCTCGCCGCGCTCGTCTTCCTCGCCGTCTACGCCGGGGTCGTCCTGCCCGCCGTATGGTCGCGCCGGCCGGCCGGGCGCACCGCGGCGCTCGCGGCGCTCGACCGGCTCCTGGGGTCGCTGCGGCGCCGGCGGCGGGGGTGATCGGACGCGGGGCGGACCCGTGCGGCCGGTCGGTGCGGGGGCGGACCCGTGAAGTGCGGTCGATGCGGGGGCGGACCCGTGCGGCCGGTCAGGTGCGGGGGGCCGGCTCGGTCAGGTCGATCAGGCGGCACACCGTCTCGATGTCGATCTTCACCTGGGCGATGGAGGCCCGGCCCGACAGCCAGGTGATGAGGGCCGAGTGCCAGGTGTGCTCGATGACCCGGACGGCGGACAGCTGCTCGGGGGTCGGGTCCGCCAGGCCCATCGCGTCCAGGATGATCGCGGTGGTCTGGCGGGAGACCTGGTCGACCTCGGGCGAGACGCTGCGGTCGGCGAAGGTGAGCGCGCGGACCATCGCGTCGGCCAGGTGCGGCTCGCGCTGCAGGGCCCGGAACGCGCGCATCAGGGTCTCGGCGACCCGCTCGGCCGCCGTGTCACCCGCGGGCGGCTTCTTGCGCAGGGTGCCGTGCATGTGCTCCAGCTGGTCCTGCATGGTGGCCACCAGCAGGTGCACCTTGGACGGGAAGTAGCGGTACAGCGTGCCGAGGGCCACCTGGGAGGACTCGGCGACCTCGCGCATCTGCACCGCGTCGAACCCGCCCCGGCTGGCCAGCTGCGCGCTGGCGTGCAGGATCCTGCGCCGGCGGGCCTCCTGCCGCTCGGTGAGGGGTGACGAGGCCGGGCGCGAGGTGCTGGCTTCCGCAGGCATGGGTCCCGTTCCGTGACAGTCGGTGAGGGTGTCGGCAGGGCTCGTGATCAGACAGGACGGCAGGGTCGCGGGTCGTGGCGTGAATCACCTGATCCACTGCTCACAGCGCCCCTACCTGCCGGTAGATTCAGAGCCTCTTGAACGATCAAGTCTGAAACTTGTTCTAGATTAGCGTCCCGTCGTAGTCTCGCGGGACAGTGCAGGCAGAAGGGGGCACGGAGTGACCGCTGAGGCCCGGGAAGCGGGTCCCGATCAGGAACCCGCTGCCGACGGCGAGCGACCGCTCGACATCGCGCTCCTCACCTATAAGGGGAACCCGTTCTGCGGGGGCCAGGGCGTCTACGTGCGGCACCTCTCGCGCGAGCTGGCCCGGCTCGGCCACCGCGTCGAGGTCATCGGCTCGCAGCCGTACCCCGTCCTCGACGAGGGCTTCCCCGGTCTCACCCTCACCGAGCTGCCCAGCCTGGACCTCTACCGCCAGCCCGATCCCTTCCGCACCCCGAAGCGGAACGAGTACCGGGACTGGATCGACGCCCTCGAGGTCGGGACCATGTGGACCGGCGGCTTCCCCGAGCCGCTGACCTTCTCGCTGCGCGCGCGCCGGCACCTGCGCGCCCGGCGCGGCGAGTTCGACGTCGTCCACGACAACCAGACCCTCGGCTACGGCCTGTTGGGCGACATCGGCGCCCCCCTGGTCACCACGGTCCACCACCCCATCACCGTGGACCGGCAGCTGGAGCTGGACGCCGCCGGCACCTGGCAGCGCCGCTACTCGGTGCGCCGCTGGTACGCCTTCACCCGCATGCAGAAGCGCGTCGCCCGCCGGCTGCCCTCGGTCCTCACCGTCTCCGGCAGCTCCCGCCAGGAGATCGTGGACCACCTCGGCGTCCGCGACGACCGCGTCCACGTCGTCCACATCGGCGCCGACACCGACCTGTTCGCGCCGAATCCGGCCGTCCCCGAGGTACCGGGCCGGATCGTCACCACCTCCAGCGCGGACGTCCCGCTGAAGGGCCTGGTGTTCCTCGTGGAGGCGCTCGCCAAGGTGCGCACCGAGCACCCGGCCGCGCACCTCGTCGTCGTCGGCAAACGCCCGCAGGAGGGCCCGGTCGCGCAGGCGATCGAGCGGTACGGCCTCGCGGGCGCCGTCGACTTCGTCAAGGGCATCTCCGACGCCGAACTGGTCGACCTGATCCGCTCCGCCCAGGTGGCCTGCGTGCCCTCCCTGTACGAGGGCTTCTCGCTGCCCGCCGCCGAGGCCATGGCCACCGGCACCCCGCTGCTCGCCACCACCGGCGGCGCGATCCCCGAGGTCGCCGGCCCGGACGGGGAGACCTGTCTGGCCGTACCGCCCGGCGACGCGGGCGCGCTGGCCGCCGGGCTCGTCCGGCTGCTCGGCGATGCGGAGCTGCGGGTGCGGCTGGGCCGGGCGGGCCGCGAACGGGTGCTGCGCAACTTCACCTGGGCCCGCGCCGCCGAGGGCACGGTCGCCCACTACCGCGAGGCCATCGCCCGCTCCGCGGGCCCCCACCGCCCCGCGGCCGGCCACAGCCGTCCCGCGGCCCCGACCAACGGCCGCTCCGCGGCCCCGGCAAGTGTTGCAGGCGTCTCCTCCGAAAGCAGGGCCACGTGCTGACCGTCGACTTCTCCCGGTTCCCGCTCGCCCCCGGCGACCGTGTCCTGGACCTCGGCTGCGGGGCCGGCCGGCACGCCTTCGAGTGCTACCGGCGCGGCGCCCGGGTCGTGGCGCTGGACCAGAACGGCGAGGAGATCCGCGAGGTCGCCAAGTGGTTCGCGGCGATGAAGGAGGCCGGGGAGGCCCCGGAGGGCGCGACCGCCACCGCGATGGAGGGCGACGCGCTCGCCCTGCCCTTCCCCGACGACTCCTTCGACGTCGTCATCATCTCCGAGGTGATGGAGCACATCCCCGACGACAAGGGCGTGCTCGCGGAGATGGTCCGCGTGCTCAAGCCGGGCGGCCGCATCGCGGTCACCGTGCCGCGCTACGGCCCCGAGAAGGTCTGCTGGACGCTGTCCGACGCCTACCACGAGGTCGAGGGCGGCCACATCCGCATCTACAAGGCCGACGAACTGGTCGGGAAGATCCGCGAGGCGGGCCTGAAGCCGTACGGCACCCACCACGCGCACGCGCTGCACTCGCCGTACTGGTGGCTGAAGTGCGCGTTCGGCGTCGACAACGACAAGGCGCTGCCGGTGCGGGCGTACCACAAGCTGCTGGTCTGGGACATCATGAAGAAGCCGCTCGCCACCCGGCTCGCCGAGCAGGCGCTGAACCCGCTGATCGGCAAGAGCTTCGTGGTCTACGCGACCAAGCCGCACCTGCCCGGGCTCGCCGAGACCGACGGGGTGGCCGCCAAGTGACCACCCCCCGGACGGAACACCTCGTCCTGCCCGGGGTCCTCACCGCCGAGCAGGCCGCCGCGACCGTCCGCGGCATCCTCGCCGTGCAGCGGGAGGACGGCGCGATCCCGTGGTTCCGCGGGCACCACCTCGACCCGTGGGACCACACCGAGGCCGCCATGGCCCTGGACGCGGCCGGCGAACACGAGGCCGCCGAGCGGGCCTACGACTGGCTCGCCCGGCACCAGAACGAGGACGGCTCCTGGTACGCCGCCTACGCCGACGGCGCCCACGACGAGGTCACCGACCGCGCCCGCGAGTCCAACTTCGTCGCCTACATAGCCGTCGGCGTCTGGCACCACTACCTGTCCACGGGCGACGACACGTTCCTGGACCGGATGTGGCCGACCGTGTACGCGGCCGTCGAGTGGGTGCTGCGCCTCCAGCAGGCGGGCGGGCAGATCGGCTGGCGCCGCGAGGACGACGGCACGCCCACCGCGGACGCCCTGCTGACCGGCAGCTCCTCGATCCACCACGCCCTGCGCTGCGCCCTCGCCATCGCCGAGGAGCGGGAGGAGCCGCAGCCCGACTGGGAGTTGGCCGCCGGGGCGCTGCGGCACGCCATCCGTTGCCACCCCGAGCGCTTCCTGGACAAGGACCGCTACTCGATGGACTGGTACTACCCGGTCCTCGGCGGCGCGCTCACCGGAGCGGAGGCCAAGACCCGCATCGAGGCCGACTGGGACCGGTTCGTCGTCCCCGGGCTCGGGGTGCGCTGCGTGGTGCCCAACCCGTGGGTGACCGGCGGCGAGTCCGCCGAACTCGCCCTGGCCCTGTGGGCGATGGGCGAGTCCGACCGGGCTCTGGAGATCCTCCAGTCCATCCAGCACCTGCGGGACCCGGAGAGCGGCCTGTACTGGACGGGCTACGTCTTCGAGGACGACGCGATCTGGCCCCGCGAGCTGACCACCTGGACGGCGGGCTCCCTGCTGCTGGCCGTGGCCGCACTGGGCGGCCACGACGCCACCTGCGCGGTGTTCGGCGGCGGCCACCTGCCGGCGGGGCTCGATCCCGACTGCTGCCGCTGAGCGGTCAGTGCCGGTGCATCCGGTTGGCTACCGCGTGGCCCACGAACAGGTAGACCACGGCGGCGAGGCCGTAGCCGGCGACCACCCGCGCCCATGCCTCGTCGAAGGTGAACAGGTCGTGCGACCACCCGGCCAGCCAGGAAGCCGCGTCGTGGACGAACTGGACCAGGCTGTTGGCCCGGTTGGCGTCCAGCAGGTACATCAGGATCCACAGGCCGAGTATGAGCGCCATGATGTCGGCGACGATCGCGATGACCGTCCCGGCCTGATTCGCACCGTTGCGATATCGAGGGGACATACCTTCCGGATTGCCGGGCGACGGCCGGTGAAACCAGGACGGCACCCGGACGGCCCCCGGAAGGCACCCGTACGGCGTCCCCCGGGTGGCGGATCCGGCGGGTCCGGGTGAGGCTGCCGGAGGAAGCAGACCGCTCGGGGAGGACACGTACGGAGGACCTCGTGCCCGTACCGATACGGCGCCTCGTCGTGGCGCTCACCCTGTGCTGTGCACTGGTGGCCGGTGCCACCGCCTGCGGTGGCGAGCAGGCGAGTACCAGGAGCAGCACGAAGAGCAGTGCGCAGCCGTCGGGGGAGGTGCGGGCCGAGCCCGCCGCCGACACCCCCAGCCCGACCACGTCCGTCGAACGCCAGAAGTTCGCCAAGACCCGGTTCGTGGCGAACGCGGGCCTCGCCGCCGGCGCGACCTACCAGTGGATCGTGAAGCCCTGGAAGGCCGGCAAGTTCAAGAAGGGCGCCAAGGGCCGCAGAACGACCCTGATCAAGGCCGGTCTCGCCGGTGCCTTCGCCTACAACCGGCTCAAGGCGGCCCAGAAGAACGCCCAGGCCGACCCGACCCTCTCCAAGGCGCTCGCGCCGCTCACCGCCGCCATCGAATCCCTGAAGAGCCTGCCGTCCAAGCTCCGCAGCGGCGACGGGAACGCGGCGAGCCTGTTCAACGACGTCATCGGTGACGTCAAGGACGCGGGCAAGAGCGCCGGCGCCCCGGTCCAGGACCAGGTGCCCTCCGGCTCCCAGCTGGCCAAGGGCTAGGAGTTCAGCTCCGCCAGCACCCGCAGGCTGTGCGGGTCCGGGGACAGGGCCAGCAGGTCCGTCACCGGGCCCGCGCGCCACAACTGCAGGCGTTCGGCGATGCGTTCGCGCGGGCCGACCAGGGAGATCTCGTCGGCGAAGGCGTCCGGCACGGCCAGCACGGCCTCCTCACGGCGTCCGGCGAGGAACAGCTCCTGGATCCGCCGGGCCTCGGCCTCGTACCCCATGCGGGCCATCAGGTCGGCGTGGAAGTTGCGGGCCGCGTGTCCCATCCCGCCGATGTAGAAGCCGAGCATGGCCTTCACGGGCAGCAGTCCTTCGGCCACGTCGTCGCACACCTGCACCCGGGCCATCGGCGCCACCAGGAACCCCGCGGGCAAGGTGCGCACCACGTCCCCGTACACCTCGGGGCGGCTCGGCGCCCAGTACAGCGGCAGCCAGCCGTCGGCGATGCGGGCCGTCTGGGCGACGTTGCGCGGTCCCTCGGCGCCGAGGAGGAGGGGGAGGTCGCGGCGCAGGGGATGGGTGATCGGCTTGAGCGGCCTGCCGAGGCCGGTGCCGTCCGGCCCCCGGTAGGGGAGGGGGTGGAACCGCCCGTCCACGGCCACCGGCGCCTCCCGGCGCAGCACCTGCCGTACGACGTCGACGTACTCCCGGGTCGCGGTCAGCGGCGATGCAGGGAACGGGCGGCCGTACCAGCCCTCGACCACCTGCGGCCCGGAGAGGCCGAGCCCGAGGAGCACGCGTCCGCCGGAGAGGTGGTCCAGGGTGAGCGCGTGCATCGCGGTGGCGGCCGGTGAGCGGGCGGCCATCTGCGCAACGGCCGTACCCAGCCTGATCGTCGAGGTCTGCGCGGCGATCCAGGTGAGCGGGGTGAAGGCGTCGGAGCCCCAGGACTCCGCCGTCCACACCGAGTCGTAGCCGAGCCGTTCCGCCTCCCGGGCGAGCGGCACATGACGGGCGTCGGGACCGCGCCCCCAGTACCCGAGTGCGAGACCGAGCCGCATGCGCCTGCCTCCTGACGAACCGTCAGACACCAGCCGGGAGCCGACTGTACGACAACGGCCCCCCGCCCGGAAGGGCGAGGGGCCGGTGCGGCACGGCGGGCGGTTCAGCCGCGCTGGATGCCGGAGGTGTCCTGGAGCACGCCACGGCGGCCGTCCTGGGTCTGCGCGACGAGCGCGGCACCGCGCTGCTCGACGGCCAGGTACCAGGTGCCCGGGGCCAGTTCGGCGATCGGCGTCGGCGAGCCGTCCTCCGCGAACAGCGGGCGGGTCACCGGTACGGCGAACCAGAACGGCGAGAAGTCCGCGGTGGCCGGCTGCGGCGCCGGGGCGGCCTGCGCGGCCGGAGCGGCCGGCGGCTGCTGCCCGTACGGCTGCCCCGGCTGCGGCTGCGCGCCGTACGGCTGCTGCGGCTGGGCGCCCGGGTAGCCGTAACCACCGGGCGGCTGGGCGCCGTAGGGCTGCGGCGCGGCCGGCTTGGCGGCCGGGAGCAGGGGGGCCTGGAGGGCAGGGACCAGGGGGGTGGCGATGGCCGCGGCCGACAGGACAAGAGCCGCGATGAACCCGAGGATCAGGCCGGCACCGGCGTCCAGGTTGTCGAGGTCGATCAGCGTCCACAGCAGCGTCCAGGCGGTCAGGATCGCGAACGCGGTGCCGACGGCGGCGAGGTCGAGCCCGGCCACCTTGCGCGGCTGCGGCAGGCAGCGGTTGGCGACGATGAGAACGGCACCGATGACCGCGCCCATGTAGGTGCCCAGGCCTGTGCCCAGGTTTTCCCACGCGTTCTTGCCGACTTCGGTGCCGTAGCCGGAGAAGGTGTAGAAATTGAGGAACGACGCGATGAACAGCACCACCGCTGCTCCGATCACCACGCCGTCGCCTCTAGTGAGGGAGCGGATATTCACTTCAGGTCCTTCGTAGGTCGTCTCGTCGTCGGTAGACACTATCGCCCGCAAGATCCGGCTGTCCGGCCGGTTCCGCCTACCGGTCACGACTCGCGCAGGAAACTCACGATTCCCTCAGAGATCCCCTGCGCCGCCCGCTGCCGCCAGGCGCCGCTGGTCAGCAGTGCCGCGTCCTTGCTATCGCGCATGTTGCCGCACTCGATGAACACCTTGGGAACCGTTGACAGATTGAGACCACCCAGGTCCGTCCGCGTGACGAAACCGGTACCGTCGCCGAGGTAGTTGGAGGGCGGCTCGCCCGTCTCGCGGAGGAAGTTGCCCGCGATGCGCACCCCGAGGTCGTGGGACGGGCCCACGATGGGGCGGGTGTCGGCGGCACCGGCGTGCACCGAGCCCGGCAGGATGACGTGGAAGCCGCGGTTCCCATCGGCCGAGCCGTCGGCGTGGATCGAGATCGCCGCGTCCGCGCGCGCGGTGTTGCCGATCCGGGCCCGCTCGTCCACGCACGGGCCCCACGCCGGGCTGTCGCCGTCGCGGGTGAGCTTCACCGTGGCGCCTTGCCGTTCCAGCAGCGTCCGCAGCCGGTGCGCCACGTCGAGCGTGAACTCCGCCTCGGTGTAGCCGTCGTTGGTGGACGTCCCGGTGGTGTCGCACTCCTTGCGGTTGGTTCCGATGTCCACCTGGCGGTTGATCTCGGCCGTGTGCCGGAAGTTGCCGGGGTTGTGTCCCGGGTCGACGACGACGACCTTGCCCTTGAGCGGGCCGGTGCCGCCGGGCCGGGCGGAGGGCGAGGCGGACGCCTTGGCGTCGTCCCCCGGGGAGGCGGCCGGCGTCGCGGGGGACACCGTGGCGCTGCGCGGGACGGGCGCGGGGGAGGCCGTACGGTCCTTGCCGTCCGGGCCGCCGCCCACCGCCTCGTACACCAACCAGCCGAGCAGCGCGCCGGGCACCAGCGCGGCGAGCGCCACGGTCAGCGGGCCGCGCCGGGGCCGGCGCTGCTGCGGGGGATCGAAGTCCGGTCCTGTGTACGACACGTCTGCGACTCTAACCGGGGCGTCAGATCCCCGCTCCCGTTCGCCGCAGGACACGCAGGGAGCCGGTCGCCGACACCTCCGTGAACGCCCCGGAACGAAGGGCCCGCAGGTAGACCCGGTACGGCGCCTGGCCGGTGAACTCGTCCTCCGGATGGGGGAAGACGTCGTGGACGGCCAGCAGCCCGCCCTCGGCGACGTGCGGCGCCCAGCCCTCGTAGTCGGCGGTGGCGTGCTCGTCGGTGTGGCCGCCGTCGATGAACACGAACCCGAGCGGGGAGTTCCAGACCGCGGCGATCTGCGGGGACCGGCCGACGAGGGCGACCACGTGCTCCTCCAGGCCCGCCCGGAACAGCGTGCGCCGGAAGGCCGGGAGCGTGTCCATGAGGCCGATCTCGGGGTCGACCGTCTCCGGGTCGTGGTAGTCCCAGCCGGGCTGCTGCTCCTCGCTGCCCCGGTGGTGGTCGACGGTCAGCGCCGTGACCCCGGCCGCGCGGGCCGCGTCGGCCACCAGGATCGTGGACCGCCCGCAGTAGGTCCCCACCTCCAGCACCGGCAGCCCGAGCCGGCCGGCGGTGACGGCGGCGTCGTACAGGGCGAGCCCCTCGTCGAGGGGCATGAACCCCTTCGCCGCCTCGAACGCGGCCAGGATCTCGGGCTTGGGAGCGGCGGGCATGGGGCGCCTTTCGGTCGTACGTCGGTCCGACCGCCCATGCTGCCGCACCCCCCCGCCGACTGGATGACAGGGGGTGCGTGAGCGAGGGGCGCGGGGCTCTGCCGGACTTGCGGCTCCGCCCCGTGGGCGCGTCGAGCGGCGACGGCGAGCCGCCGCGAGACGGCGTCCCGGGGTGCGGCGCTAGGCGCTCACCGTCTCCCCCGGCAGCGAAAGATCCAGGTCGACAGCCCGCTCCGCACCGGAATGCGTCACCGAGGAGGCCAGCGGCCCATGGCCGGAGGCCTTCGCGGCCAGCACGTACGCCCCCTCACCCGGCACCGCCAGCACATAGCTGCCGTCCGCCGCGGAGAGGGTCGCGCCGGCCTGCCGCCCCCGGCGGTCGATCAGGGTGACCTTGGCCCGGGCGACGGGCGCGCCGCCGGCGTCGAGGATCCGTCCCCGGAACCCGCGCAGCGCCTCCTCGGCCCGCTCCAGGTTGGCGTCCTCCTCGCTGCTCGCCCGCAGCTGCGTGTGCTGCGGGGCCGGCCGGGCGGCCCTGGGCAGGCACAGCGCGAGCAGCAGGCCCACCGCGACGGCGGCCGTGGCGATCAGGAAGGAGACCCGGAAGCCGTGCATGGTCGGGACCGCGACGCCGCCCACGTCGTTCGCGGTGTTGGCCAGCACCATGCCGATGACGGCGCTGGACACCGACGTACCGATGGACCGCATCAGGGTGTTCAGGCCGTTGGCCGCGCCGGTCTCCGAGGCCGGGACCGCGCCGACGATCAGCGCGGGCAGCGAGGAGTAGGCGAGGCCGATGCCCGCGCCGAGGACCACGGAGGTGACGACCGTCTGCCAGGCGGCGTCCATCAGGCCGAGGCCGCCGCCGTAGCCGATCGCGATGATCAGCAGGCCGACGATCAGGGTGACCTTGGGGCCGTAGCGGGCGGACAGCCGGGCGTAGACCGGCGCCGTGAACATCATCGTCAGGCCCAGCGGGGCCACGCACAGGCCCGCGACGACCATCGACTGGCCGAGGCCGTAGCCGGTGGCGGTGGGCAGCTGGAGTAGCTGGGGCAGGACGAGGGAGACGACGTAGAAGCTGACGCCGACCATGATCGAGGCGAGGTTGGTGAGCAGCACCTCGCGGCGCGCGGTGGTGCGCAGGTCGACCAGGGGCGCCTGGACGCGCAGCTCGAACACGCCCCACAGCAGCAGGACGACGGCGGCCCCGGCGAACAGGCCGAGCGTGGTGCCCGACGACCAGCCCCAGTCGCTGCCCTTGGTGATGGGCAGCAGGAGCAGGACCAGGCCGGTGGACAGGCCCAGCGCGCCGAGCAGGTCGAAGGAGCCCTCGGCGCGCATCGGGGACTCCGGCACGGTGAGGAGGGTGAGGACGATGGCGAGCGCGCCGAGGCCGGCGGCGCCGTAGAACAGGGCGTGCCAGTCCGTGTGCTGGGCGACCAGGGCCGCGGCGGGCAGCGCGAGGCCGCCGCCGACGCCGATCGAGGAGCTCATCAGGGCCATGGCCGAGCCGAGCTTCTCGCGGGGCAGCATGTCGCGCATCAGGCCGATGCCGAGCGGGATCGCGCCCATGGCGAAGCCCTGCAGGGTACGGCCCACGATCATGGTGAGCAGCTGGCTGGTGACCGCGCTGACCAGGGCGCCGGCCACCATCACGGCGAGGCTGAGGATCAGCATGCGGCGCTTGCCGTAGAGGTCGCCGAGCCGGCCCATGATCGGGGTGGCGACGGCGCCGGACAGCAGGGTCGAGGTGAGCACCCAGGTGGCGTTGGTGGGGGCGGTGTCCAGGAGCTGCGGCAGGTCCTTGATGACCGGCACGAGCAGCGTCTGCATCACCGCGACCACGATGCCCGCGAAGGCGAGCACGGGGACGACGGCGCCGCCCGCTCTCCGGTTGGGCTGGTCGGTCGTCGTGTCTGGCATGGGGTGAGGCCTTCCGCGTGTCATAAGTGCCGGGTAAACCTCGTATGCACAGGCAACTATTCCGTTGCTTCGGGCCTCTAACGAATCCTTGACCCTTTCATGAGATTCTGACGTGGCGTCAGGAGCGGGGACTTGATGGAACACGTTCCAGTCGGGTGCGTCATGGTGCCGGGTGGAACACCGCGCTGGAGGGCACAGACCTCGCCTGCATCGGCATGGAACAGGTTCCTGCCGGCTGCTGTCTCGAAAAAGTTCGCCGAATCCGCCGGCCGGGGCAACGGTCCGGGCGGCCCATGGACTCCTTTGAATATCTAGGAGGTGCCCATGGGGGACGGGAAGCAGACTCGGAACGATGAGTTCCAGAGCTTCGTGGTCGGCCGCTGGCCGCGGTTGATGCGTACGGCATTTCTCCTCACGGGGGAGCAGCACGCCGCGGAGGACCTGGTCCAGTCGACGCTCGAACGGGTCTACGCGGCCTGGCGCCGGGTCGGCGCCGCCGACGACCCGGAGGCGTACGTACGGCGGGTGATGATCAACGCGCATGCGCGCAGACACCGACGGAGGCTCCGGGAGTTCCTGGCGCCGAAGGACGACTCCGGCCTGGTGCGCGAGGTGGCCGACACGGGGGACCGGATGGCCCAGGCCGACGACCGCAGCGCCCTGCTCCAGGCGCTCGCCCAACTTCCCCTGCGGCAGCGGGAGGCGGTCGTCCTGCGCTACTGGGAGGACCTGACGGAGACGCAGGCGGCGGAGGCGATGGGCTGCTCGGTGGGCACGGTGAAGAGCAACGCGGCCAAGGGGATCGCGAAACTCCGCGCCATACCGGGACTGGCCGACATGGTGACGTACGGAGGGCGGAAGTGATGAGCGCGGACCAGGAGAAGCACGACATGACACACGCGGACATCGCGCTCCTGCTCGCCGACGCGGCGGACGAGGTCGAGATCGGCATACCCCCGGTCCAGGCCGTCATCCGCGGTGGCCGGCGCCGCAAGGCGCGGCGCTGGGCGGTGGCGGCGGCCACGGCCCTGGTGCTGGCGGGCTCGACGGGGGCGACGCTGGCCTTCGGCGGGCTGCCCGGGGAGCGCGCCGGCCGGACGACGCCGATGGCGCCCGGCCCGGCGTCCGCCGAGGAGAGACACGTGTACCACCCGCAGCAGACCGAGCTGGCGCGGGGGACCGAGCACGGCAAGGAGTGGCAGGTCTGGGTCCAGGTGTGGGGCGCGCCGCGTGACAGGAAGGAGGCGGACGGGCAGTTCGACGCCATGAAGCGGATGGGTCTGGGGCCGTCGGTGGACAAGGCCGCCGACCTGGTCGGCAAGACCTCGTACTTCTCGATGCGGTCCTACGGCGACGGCCTGTCCCTGGTGGTCATGTTCGACACGCACAAGAGGATCGACCGCCTCTCGGGCACCGACCTCCAGTCCGCAGCCGTCAGCTTGGATGAGGTCAGCCCCACGGCTCCCGAACGGCTGGTGGTCGGGCATGTGGCGAAGACCGCCCGGGAGGTCACCTGCCGCTGGAAGGACGGCAGATCCACCGTGGCCCCGCTGGAGGGCCCCGCGCCCGCCGCCCATGACGGCACCTCGCTGATCCGCCCGGTGGCCGGCTATCCGGGCGGGAACTGGTTCGTGTGCCTCGGCCCCGAGGGGACGAGCTTCAAGGACGCCGAGGTGACGAAGTGACCCGCCGCGGGCGCGGCCCGGCTCACAGCCAGCCCTGCTGCCGGGCCTCCCGGACCGCCTCCGCCCGGTTGCGGGTGCCGGTCTTTCCGATCGCGGAGGAGAGGTAGTTGCGGACGGTGGACTCCGACAGGTGGAGCTTCCCGGCGATGTCGGCGACGGTCGCCCCGTCCACCGACGCCTGGAGCACCTCGCACTCGCGGGCCGTCAGCGGATTCGGCCCGGCGCTGAGCGCGGCGGCGGCCAGCGCCGGATCGACCACGGTCTCCCCGGTGAGCACCCGCCGGATCGCCGTGGCCAGTTCCTCCACCGGCCCGTCCTTGACGAGGAAGCCGGCCGCACCGGCCTCCATGGCCCGGCGCAGATAGCCGGGCCGGCCGAAGGTGGTGAGGATCAGCACCCGGCAGTCGGGCGCCTGGTCCCGCAGCTCGGCCGCCGCGTCCAGCCCGCTCCTGCCCGGCAGTTCGATGTCCAGCAGGGCCACGTCCGGCCGGTGCGTGAACACGGCGTCCACGATGCCGTCCCCCGTCGCCAGCTGGGCCACGACCTCGATGTCCTCCTCCATGCCGAGCAGCAGGGCGAGAGCGCCACGCATCATGCCCTGGTCCTCGGCGAGCAGCACCCGGATGCACTTGGCGGGCCGGCGGTCCCGGGGCATCTCGTTCATGGAGCCAGATTACGGCGGCGCGCAGGCGGGGGAGCCGGCCGGTGAGCAGGCGGTCATCGCGTTCGGGGGCTGCTGCCGGGCCGCCCGGAGCACGTCCGGCTGCTGCCGGAAGAGGCGGGCTGCTCCCCGCCGTTGCCCGGGGCACCGCACGGCCGGTGGAAATTCGCTGTCCGCGCGGCCGGGGGAGGCGGAGACTCGTCCCATGGCTGACATGACGGGGTTCCGGGAAGCGGTCACCGCGTGGGCGGCCGGGGGGCCCGAGCACCCCGCGCGGGAGCTGGCCGCGCGGCTGTCGGTCCGGACGGTCGTCCTGCTGGAAGGGCCGAGCGACGCCGCGGCGATCGGCGCGCTGGCCGCACGGCGCGGCCGGGACCTGGCGGCCGAGGGGGTCTGCGTCCTGTCGATGGGCGGGGCGATGAACGTCGGGCGTTTCGCCCGCCTCCTCGGGCCGCCCGGGCTGGACCTGCGCCTCACGGGGCTGTGCGACGAGCGTGAGCGCGGCTACTACGCCCGCGGCTGGGAGCGGGCCGGTGCGGCACCGCACGGGGTCTTCGTCTGCGCCGCCGACCTGGAGGACGAGCTGATCCGGGCGCTGGGCGTGACCCGGGTGGCCGAGCTGGTCCGGGCCGAGGGCGACCTGCGCGCCCTGGAGACCTTCCTGCGCCAGCCCGCGCAGCAGGGCCGCAGCCCCCAGCAGCAGGTGCGGCGCTTCCTCGGCACGAAGAAGGGGCGCAAGATCCACTACGGCCGCGTCCTGGTCGAGGCGCTCGACCCCGCCCGCGTCCCGGCTCCGCTCGACGGACTGCTCGCCGGCCTGTGAGGGCCTGGCCGTGAGGAGCCGGCCGTAAGGACTCGGCATGGCCCGGTGCGGCGGGGCCGACGCCGTCGCCCGCAGACCGGCAGCAGTGGCACCGGCACCTCGTTCGCCTCGTACCACCACCCGACGAGGTACCTGCGCCACTACGACCACGAGCTGTGCAGCGAGCAACGGCGGATCCGGCGCCTTCGACAGGGCCACGTCCCGGGCGAACGATGTCAGCCTGGCGGTCGGTTCGCCCCGGGCGCCGTAGCCGCCGGTGACACCGGCTCCGCACCGCCGGCCGGGAGGTCGGCGATGACGGTGAAGCCGCCGCGCGGCGCCGGGCCGGCCGTGAGGGAGCCGCCCGCCGCCGCGAGGCGCTCGGTCAGCCCCTTCAGCCCGGTACCGCCGGCACCCCCGCCGGTGCCGGTTCCCCTGCCGTCGTCCGTGACCGTGAGCCGGACCCGTTCGGCGGCCCCCTCCACGGTGATCTCGCAGCGGCTCGCGCGGCTGTGCCGGACGACGTTGGTGACCGCCTCGCGCACCACCCAGCCGAGCAGCGCCTCCGTCTGCGGGGCGAGCGGCGCCCCGGACTGGCGGACCACCGGCTGCACGCTCGCCGCGGACAGCGCCGACCGGGCCCGGGTCAGCTCGGTGGCCAGGCTGCCCTCGCGGTACCCGGTCACCGCCTCCCGGATCTCGGTGAGCGCCTGCCGGCCCACCGACTCGATGTCCGAGATCTGCGCCAGCGCCGCGGCCAGATCACGCGGGGCCAGCCGACGGGCCGCCTCCGACTTCACCACGACCACCGACAGCGTGTGCCCGAGCAGATCGTGCAGATCGCGGGAGAAGCGCAGCCGCTCCTGCTCCACCGCGCGGCGGGCCAGTTCCTCGCGGGCGGCCCGCAGTTCCCGTACGGCCTCGGACAGGCTGAGGATCGCCGCGGTCACCATGGTGGAGATGAAGGTGCCGTAGGCCATGGTCGTCGCGTTCGCCCAGTCGTCGCGCAGGGCGGAGACGGCACCCGCGTGCACCGCCAGCAGGGTGCCGGTGCGGCCCAGCCACGGCCCGCGCAGGACCGCGCCGGTGGCCAGGCCCAGCAGCGGGAAGAACATCAGCCAGCTGCCGCCGTAGCCGAGGGCGAGGCCCGTGGTGAGCAGGGCGAGCAGGGCGAGCGCCACCCGGGTGGCCGCCGACTCCCGCTTGGCCCGGTCGAAGGCACGGAAGATGACGTAGACGTAGAGGGAGTTGAAGGCCAGCAGGCCCAGGCCGCCGAACCACGGGTTCGGGGTTCTGCCCTGGAGCAGGTGGGAGAAGGAGCCCATGCCCATCAGCAGCCAGGGCAGCAGGGAGAACCCGGTCGGCGGCGGGCCCGGATGGTCCGTGGCGGCGGGGTCCGCGCCGCCCCGCCGGGCGGCCCGGAACCGTCGCATCTCCGCCCGCCAGGCCGGCCGTTCCCGCTGCCCGGCCGCCGCCTGGCAGCGCAGTCTCCGCCACCACGGCGTCCCGGTGTTCCCCCGTGTCATCTCGATCCCCCGTTCGAACGCCCCCGCCCGGCGGCGGGAGGGCAGCACAGCCTACGAGTCGAACGGTACGAAACCGGGCCCCGCCCCCGGCAGGCACACATGTACGGAACCGGACGGGACACATGTCACAGCCCCGCCGCCGAAGCTGACACGGCGTCAGGAGCCTTCACAACTGCGGAGCGCTGGGCTATACAGAGGGCGCCGGACTGGAACGCGTTCTAGGTCCGCACGTGGACGACCTCGGTGCGGCCGACGGTGCGGACGTCCGCACCGAGGTCTTGAGACCCGTCAGGAGCCCCATGCCCATCGACGCAGCCCAGGCCCTCGCCGCCGAACCCCGCTCCGGTGAGATCGGCTGGACCGCCAAGGACGTCCAGCTCTACCACCTCGGCATCGGCGCGGGTGCCAACCCGGACAAGGACAGCCCCGCCACCGACCCGGACGAACTGCGCTACACCCTGGAAACCCGGCTGCACGTCCTGCCGAGCTTCGCCACCGTCGCGGGCGGCGGCAAGCCCGGGGTGACCGGCGGACTGTCCATGCCGGGGGTCGACGTCGACCTGGCCAGGGTCCTGCACGGCGGCCAGAGCCTGACCCTGCACCGGCCGCTCCCGGTCGCCGGCACCGCCACCGCCACCGGCCGGATCGCCGCCGTGTACGACAAGGGCAAGGCCGCCGTCCTGGTCATGCGGACGGAAGTCGCCGACGCCGACGGCCCGTTGTGGACCAACGACGCCCAGATCTTCGTACGCGGCGAGGGCGGCTGGGGCGGCGACCGCGGACCCTCCGCCCGCCTGGACCCGCCCACCGGCGACCCCGACCGGACCGTCGACCGGCCCGTCCGCGCCGACCAGGCCCTCCTCTACCGCCTCTCCGGCGACTACAACCCCCTGCACGCCGACCCCGAGTTCGCCAAGCTCGCCGGTTTCGACAAGCCGATCCTGCACGGCCTGTGCACCTACGGCATCACCCTCAAGGCGGTCGTGGACACGCTGTTCGGCGGCGACGTGACCCGGGTGCGCGGCTACAGCACCCGGTTCGCCGGGGTCGTGTTCCCGGGGGAGACCCTGCGCGTCCGGATGTGGCGCGAGGAGGGGCGGGTGCGGGTCACGGTGGGGGCCGTGGAGCGCGGGGACGCTCCGGTGCTCGCCGACACCATCGTTCAGCACTCCTGAGAAGCCTGTGAGGGGAGCCGCACCATGCGCGCAGCCGTACTGCACGAGATCGGCCGGGAGAAGCTGGAGGTCCTCGACGACGTCGAGGCGGTGGGCTTCGGCCCCGGCAAGGTGAGGGTCCGGGTGCGCGCCACCGGACTGTGCCACTCGGACCTGTCCGCGATGAACGGCGTGCTGCCCCAGCCGGCCCCCTTCGTGCCCGGCCACGAGGGCGCCGGCGAGGTCCTCGACGTGGGCGACGGCGTACGGCACCTGAAGCCCGGGGACCGGGTCGTCCTGTGCTGGCTGCCGGCCTGCGGTGCCTGTCCCGCCTGCAAGCGCGGGCAGACCCAGCTCTGCCTGGCCGGGTTCGTGAACGCGGGCACCCCCAACTTCCGGCGCGCCGGCGGCGACCTGTTCGGTTTCGCGGGCACCGGCACCTTCGCCGAGGAGGTCGTGGTCGACGCGGGCTGCGCCGTGCCGATCCCCGAGGACGTGCCCTTCGACATCGCCGCCCTGATCGGCTGCGGGGTGACCACCGGCCTCGGCGCCGCCCTCAACACCGCCGACGTGGCCCCCGGTTCGTCGGTCGCCGTCATCGGGTGCGGAGGCGTCGGCATCTCCGCCGTACAGGGGGCGCGGCTGAAGGGAGCCGCCGAGATCGTCGCCGTCGACCCGGTCGCCTCCCGGCGCGAGTCGGCTCTCACGTTCGGTGCCACCAGGGCTGTCTCGCCCGAGGAACTGGCCGACGCCAAGCAGCAGGTGACCGGCGGCGAGGGCTTCGACTACGTCTTCGAGGTCGTCGGCAGGTCCGCCACCGCCCGCACCGCCTACGACAACACCCGGCGCGGCGGCACCCTCGTCGTGGTCGGCGCCGGCGCCATGGACGACTTCCTCCAGCTCAACATGTTCGAGCTGTTCTTCGACGAGAAGCGCATCCTGCCGTCCATGTACGGCGGCGGGGACGTGCTGCGCTCCTACGAGCGCACGATCGCCCTGTGGCGGGCCGGCCGCGTCGATCTCGCGAACCTCATCACCCACCGGGTGCCGCTCTCCGGGATCAACGAGGCACTGGACCAGATGCGCACCGGGACCGCCCTGCGCACCTGCATCGAGATCTGAGGAAGCCTCATGTCACTGCCACTCGCGGGCCTCTCCGCGATCGTCACCGGCGCCGGACGCGGGCTCGGCCGGGCCGAGGCCCTGGAACTCGCCCGGCTCGGCGCGGCGGTCGTCGTCAACGACCACGGGCAGCCCGGCCGGGACGGCTCCGGTGCCGCGTCGGCGGGGCCCGCCGAACAGGTCGTGGCGCAGATCCGGAAGGCCGGCGGCACCGCCGTACCGCACACCGGCGACGTCTCCGACTTCCGGCAGGCAGGGGAACTGGTCGAGTCGGCGATCGCCGAGTTCGGCAAGCTGGACATCCTCGTCAACAACGCCGGCATCCTGCGCGACCGCATGGTCTTCTCCATGACGGAGGACGAGTGGGACGCGGTGATCCGTGTCCACCTCAAAGGCCACTTCAACACCACCCGCTTCGCCGCCGCGCACTGGCGGGATCGGGCCAAGGCGGCCGGGGGAACGGTGTACGGACGGATCGTGAACACCTCCTCGGAGGCGTTCCTGGCCGGGTCCGCCGGCCAGCCCAACTACGCGGCGGCGAAAGGCGGAATCGTCGGCCTGACCACCTCCACCGCCCTGGCCCTCGCCAAGTACGGCGTCACGGCCAACGCCATCTGCCCGCGCGCCCGGACCCGGATGACCGAGGACGTCTTCGCGGGCCTGCGAAAACCGGAGGAGGGGCTGGACCCGCTCGCTCCCGAGCATGTCGCCCCGCTCGTCGGCTACCTGGCCTCACCGGCCGCCGCCTCGGTCAACGGCCAGCTGCTCGTCGTCCACGGCGGCATGGTGGCCGTGATGGAACGGCCGCGGGTGCGGGCCCGGTTCGACAGCAAGCAGGAGGCCTTCACCCACGACGAACTGGACGCGCTGCTCACCCCGCACTACGCGGACCGGCCGCCGGGGGAGACCTTCGCGGCGGCGGAGGTGCTGGGGCTCAGGCGGGGGCGAGACGAAGGGGATTAGGCGAAGGGGGCAAGGCGCAAGGCACCCCGGCCGCAAGACGCAGGGGGGGCAAGGCAAAGGGGGCGCCCGCCGGGCGGGCGCCCCCTCGTCTTCACTGCTGTCAGGCAGCCGCCTCGACCTTCTCCTGGACCGGCTTGCGGTGCCGGCCGTGCGGAGTCGTGTCGCTCTCCTGGGCCGCGACCGGGCCGCGGTGCCGGCCGTGGCCGGCGGCCTGGGAAGAGTCGGCAGACAGCTGCTCAGTCGTGCTGGTGTCGCTCATCGGACGTATTCACCCCGTCAACCATGATCTTTCGTACAGCCGGGCGAGTCTAACCGGCACACCACGGCCCGAATCCAGGCGCACACGCCGACCGGCACTAGTTCGTTACAAGACGTCCCAGAGGGGCTTGTTGCAAGGGCACCGGCCGGGTCGCGGACCGTACCGGAGGCTCCGGTTCCGCAGCCGGCGGGGCCGGCTCGGGTGCCCGGTCGGCGTCGCTCTCCCGGGCGGGACCCGCCGGTGCCGTCAGGTCCGCCACCCCGCACGGCGTCGCCTCCGTCGCGTACGGCAGCCGCAGCACCCCCTCCCGGGTCCACACCCCGGCCCCCGCCAGCCAGCCCTGGGGTGCCGGAAGGTGCCGGACCCGGCGCTCGGCCGGCCGCCAGGTGCCCACCCAGGTGCCGAACGCGCCGTCGACCCTTAGGCCCACCGCGCAGTTCTCCGGCATCAGCGCCTGCCCCGGCTGGATCGCGAACGGGGTCACCGCGCACTCCGGCAGCCGCAGACACTCCGGGAACCGCACCGGCAGGGTGCTGCCGAGCACACCCCAGCCCAATCGTTCCTGCCCGGGGCAGGGCGCGTCGGAGGAGATCAGCACCAGGCCGCTGTCCGGGTCGGCGAGCAGCAGCCGGTCGTCACTGCCCTCCGTGATCTGCAGCAGCGGCGAGACCTCCCCGCGCTCGAGGTCCACCACCACGGTCTTGGTGCGCCCGCCCAGCTCCCGGTCGAGCGCCAGCAGCCGCCCGGTGCCGTCCAGCCAGACCCCGCCCGAGCAGCGCCCCGGCACCTCGGCGAGCCGCTCGGGGCCGGACGCCCCGCCCGCCACCCGCCACACCGCGGCGGAGCGCGGCCCGACGGCGAGGGCGTACGCGCGCACGCCCCCCGGCGCCGGCGGCAGCAGGGTGAGCCGGGTGCCGGGCTCGGGGCACTCCACCGCGCCCAGCGGCAGCTCGCCGGTGCCGGGCCCGGTCGGGTACAGCAGCGCGAAGGCGTGCCGCCGCTCCACCAGCCGGTGGATCAGCACCCGCCCGTCCCCCATCGGCTGCACCTCGGTGCCGGGCTCCTCCGGCTGGTTGCCGGGCAGCGGTACCGCGTACGGTTCCGGGCCGTCCAGGGTCCAGCGCTCCGGGAACCAGGAGTCCCCGTCCCGGGCGAGCCGGGCGGCGTACGCGCCGTCCGCCGTGATCGCGCACCCCGCTCCCGGCGCGCCGTCGGCCCCGTCCGTGGACGGCGGTTCGATAGCACAGACCGTCATCGTTCGGTCACCTCCGGCGACGAAGCTAGTTTTCGTACGGAAGGGCGGGGGCCTCCTGCCTCCCGCTTCACACGTACGGGTGGCGCAGAAGCGATTCACCTGAGGAAACCGGGGCGTGTGTGCTGACCCTGGACAGACCGGACGCTTGCGGTACAGCCCCGCCGAGCAGCCAGGTAGCCTTGGGCCGTGCCCCGTCTGTCTGAAGTCATCGCCGCGCTGGAGAACCTGTGGCCCGCCGAGCGGGCCGAGTCCTGGGACGCGGTCGGCACGGTGGTGGGCGACCCCGACCAGGAGGTCGGCCGGGTCCTGTTCGCCGTCGACCCCGTGCAGGAGATCGTCGACGAGGCCGTGAAGCTCGGCGCCGACCTGCTCGTCACCCACCACCCGCTCTACCTGCGCGGGACGACCACGGTCGCGGCCACGCACTTCAAGGGCCGGGTCGTGCACACCCTCATCAAGAACGACATCGCGCTGCACGTCGCCCACACCAACGCCGACACCGCCGACCCGGGTGTCTCCGACGCCCTCGCGGGAGCCCTCGACCTCCGCGTCGTACGGCCCCTCGTGCCGGACCCCACCGACCCGCACGGGTGCCGGGGCCTCGGCCGCGTCTGCGAACTCGACCACCCCCTCACCGTCCGCGAACTGGCCGCCCGCGTCGCCGAGCGGCTGCCCGCCACCGCGCAGGGCATCCGGGTGGCCGGCGACCCCGACGCCGTCGTCCGTACGGTCGCCGTCAGCGGCGGCTCCGGCGACAGCCTCTTCGACCAGGTCCGCGCGTCCGGCGTCGACGCCTTCCTCACCGCCGACCTGCGCCACCACCCGGCGTCCGAGGCGGTGGCGCACAGTCCCCTCGCGCTGCTCGACGCGGCGCACTGGGCCACCGAGTGGCCCTGGTGCGAGCTGGCCGCGAGCCAGCTCGACGAGATCTCCGACCGCCACGGCTGGGACCTGCGTGTCCACGTCTCCAGGACGGTCACCGACCCCTGGACCGCCCACGCGGCGTCCATCGCCCCCTCTAGCTAACAGGAGCCCCCAACTGAACGCCGCGCCCGCCGACCAGATCCGCCTCCTCGACGTCCAGGCCCTCGACGTCCGCCTGCAGCAGCTCGCGCACAAGCGGAGGTCCCTGCCCGAGCACGCCGAGATCGAGTCGCTGACGAAGGACCTGACGCAGCTGCGCGACCTGCTGGTGGCCGCGCAGACCGAGGAGAGCGACTGCGCCCGCGAGCAGACCAAGGCCGAGCAGGACGTGGACCAGGTGCGCCAGCGCGCCACCCGCGACCAGCAGCGCCTGGACTCCGGCGCGGTCACCTCGCCCAAGGACCTGTCCAACCTCCAGCACGAGATCGCCTCCCTCGCCAAGCGGCAGGGCGACCTGGAGGACGTCGTCCTGGAGGTCATGGAGCGCCGCGAGGCCGCGCAGGAGCGGGTGAACGAGCTGACCGGGCGGGTCGCCTCCGTGCAGTCGAAGATCGACGACGCGACCGGCCGCCGGGACGCGGCGTTCGAGGAGATCGACGGCGAGGCGGCCTCGGTGACGAAGGAGCGCGAGGTCATCGCCGCGTCCGTCCCCGCCGACCTGCTCAAGCTGTACGACAAGCTGCGCGCCCAGCAGGGCGGCATCGGCGCGGCCAAGCTGTACGCCCGCACCTGCCAGGGCTGCCGGCAGGAGCTGGCCATCACCGAGCTGAACGAGATCCGCGCGGCGGCCCCGGACACGGTGGTCCGCTGCGAGAACTGCCGCCGCATCCTGGTGCGTACGGCGGAGTCGGGTCTGTAGTCAAGGGGTGGGGCGGGTGCGGGAGTTCATCGTCGAGGCCGACGGGGGATCGCGGGGCAACCCCGGGCCCGCCGGCTACGGGGCCGTGGTCCGCGACGCGGCGACGGGGCAGACCCTGACGGAGGCGGCCGAGTACCTCGGCGTCGCCACGAACAACGTCGCCGAGTACCGCGGCCTGCTGGCCGGCCTCCGCGCCGCCCACGCGCTCGACCCCGCCGCGCGGGTCCACGTCCGCATGGACTCCAAGCTCGTCGTCGAGCAGATGTCGGGCCGCTGGAAGATCAAGCACCCCGACATGAAGCCGCTGGCCATGGAGGCGAGGTCGGTCTTCCCGCCGGACCAGGTCACGTACGAGTGGATCCCGCGCGAGCAGAACAAGCACGCGGACCGCCTGGCGAACGAGGCCATGGACGCGGGGGCGAAGGGCCGGCAGTGGTCCCCGTCCGAGTCCCGCGCGGCCTTGGACACCCCGCCCGCCGTCCCCGAGCCGTCGGGCCCGCCCGGGGACGCGGCGGCGGGTGCGGCGAAGGCCCGCGCGGCGCTGGCGGAGGGCCGGACCGACGGTCAGGGGAGGCCGGTGGCGGCTCCGGCCGGGGACGACGTCGAAGCGGAGGCGGTACGGCAGACGGAGGCCGCCGCAGCGGCACCCCGCGGCGAGCAGCGCCTCCCCAGCACCCCCGGCTGGAGCGCCGCCCCCGACCTCGGCGCCCCCGCCACGCTCGTCCTCCTCCGGCACGGCGAGACCCCGCTGACCCCCCAGAAGCGTTTCTCCGGCAGCGGCGGCAGCGACCCCTCGCTCTCGGTCGCCGGCCGGGAACAGGCGCACCGGGTCGCGGAGGCGCTCGCCCGGCGCGGCACGATCCAGGCCGTCGTCGCCTCCCCCCTCGCCCGCACCCGCGAGACCGCCGGCATCGTCGCCGCCCGGCTGGACCTGGACGTCACGCTGGAGGACGGTCTGCGCGAGACGGACTTCGGCGCGTGGGAGGGCCTGACCTTCGGCGAGGTCCGCGAGCGCCACCCGGACGACCTGAACGCCTGGCTCGCCGACCCGGAGGCCCACCCCACCGGCGGCGGCGAGAGCTTCGCCGAGACGGCCGCCCGCATCGCCGCCACCCGGGACAAGCTGGTCGCGGCCCACGCGGGCCGTACCGTCCTATTGGTCACGCACGTGACCCCGATCAAGACCCTCGTCCGGCTCGCCCTCGGCGCCCCGCCGGAGTCGCTGTTCCGGATGGAGCTCTCGGCGGCCTCGCTGTCGGCGGTGGCGTACTACGCGGACGGCAACGCGAGCGTACGGCTGTTCAACGACACCTCTCACCTGCGTCCCTGAGCCCGGCCGCCGCCCGCGCCAGCCGCTCGATCCGGCCCCAGTCCCCGGCGGCCACCGCCTCCGCCGGGAGCATCCAGCTCCCGCCCACGCAGCCGACGTTGGGCAGGGCCAGGTAGTCCGGCGCGGTCTGCGGGCCGATCCCGCCCGTGGGGCAGAACCGGGCCTGCGGCAACGGCCCCGCGAGCGACCTCAGATACGCCGTACCGCCCGCCGCCTGTGCCGGGAAGAACTTCAACTCCCGCACCCCGCGCTCCAGCAGGGCGACCACCTCCGAGGTGGTCGACACCCCGGGCAGGAACGGCACCCCGGACCCGCGCATCGCCGCCAGCAGCGCCTCCGTCCAGCCGGGACTGACCAGGAACCGCGCCCCGGCCGCCGTACAGGCGTCCACCTGCTCCGGTGTGATCACCGTGCCCGCCCCGACCACGGCCTGCGGAACCTCCCCGGCGATCGCCCGGATCGCGTCCAGGGCCGCCGGGGTCCGCAGGGTCACCTCGATCGCGGGCAGCCCGCCCGCCACCAGCGCCCGCGCGAGCGGTACGGCGTCGGTGGCGTCGGTGAGGACCACGACGGGCACGACGGGGGCGAGATCCAGTACGGAGGCAGCCGGGGAGGAGGGCAGCGGCGAGGTCATGCCCTCATCGTGCACAGGGTCTGCATCACCCGCAATGAGCGTTGCGCATGCTGCAATGAATGGGCGAGGGGCTCAGTGGATCTCCTCCACCAGCACGTCCAGCGCCCACGCCTTGCCCGGCTTCCCGGGAGCCTCCGCCTCCACGGCGTACCCCAGGTCCCGCAGCGCCGTCACCAGCTCGGCGGGGTCCTTCGGCGCGGTCCCGGCGGTCAGCAGGCTGCGGACGATCCGGCCCTTGGTCGCCTTGTTGAAGTGGCTGACGACCTTCCGGGTCGGCGCGTGCAGCACCCGTACCGTCGCCGTCCGCCCGGCCACCTCGCCCCTGGGCCGCCAGGCCGCCGCGTACGCCGAGGACCTGAGGTCCAGGACCAGTCCCGCTCCGGCCGCCTCCGGCAGCACCTCGGCCATCGGCGCCCGCCAGTGCCCGGCCAGCGCGCCGAGCCCGGGCAGCTTGACGCCCATCGAGCAGCGGTAGGAGGGGATCCGGTCCGTCACCCGCACGGCGCCCCACAGCCCGGAGAACACCAGCAGCGAGTCCGCCGCGCGCCGACGGGCGTCCGCGTCCAGCGTGGCCAGGCCCAGGGCGTCGTAGAGCACACCGGTGTAGATCTCCCCGGCGGGCCGGGTGCCGGCCGTGCGCAGCCCCGCGTTCTTCGCGACCTCGCCCCGCAGGCCCTCGCTCAGCCCGAGCACCTCGCGGGCCTTCTCCTCGTCGCCGGAGCACAGCTCCACCAGCTCCCCGAGCACGGCCTCCCGGGCGGCGGTCAGCCCCGGCAGGGACAGCGACAGGGGCTCCAGCGGGGCGCCCTCGCCCGGGTTCGCCTTGCCTTCGGAGGGCGGCAGCAGGACCAGCAACACGTACTCCTTACGTAGACCTCCGCGCCAGGGTACGGCGTACCGCCCGCCCGCCCGGCCTCGCCCGCGCCCGCCGGCAGCCCCGCCGTGGGACACATGTCACCGCAACCGGACCGGGGACGGCGAAGGCGCTGGTCACCGGGGGGTGAGCGCCCGGACCAGCCCGTCGGTGTCGTCCGCGTACAGCCGCACCACGCCCACCTGCCTGCCGCGGCCGAGCAGGTTCGTGTGCACCACCGGCTCGGCGAGTTCGAGCGTCACCGTGGTCCGGGAGCCGACGGCCAGGTCGAGCGTGCCCTCGGCCGGCTCGTGCGTGGCCCGGCTCTCGCGCCGTACGGCGGCGATCGCGGTCAGCGGGATCCGCAGGTCGACGTGGGCGCCGTACCGCACGCGCAGCGCGTCCGGGGTGAGTACGTGCGGGCGGACCGCACAGGCCGCGTGCAGGGCGACCACGAACAGCACCGTGTAGCCGTCCAGGACGAGCATCACGTCGTGCGCCACGGGCTGGTCGCGGAGCATGACCGCGACACCGGCCGTCTCGATCAGGCAGACGAAGGCCAGCGCCGGCATCGTCGCACCCTGCCCGCGCGCGTACCCGAAGGCCCGCCCGCCGGCGGTGCCGTGGGTGCGCCGGGTCAGCCACAGCGCCAGGCCGGCGAGCAGCCGCAGCTCGTGCCGGGCCAGCCGGTACACCGTCGTCATCCCTCCTCCTCCGTCTCCTCCGTCAGGATCTTCAGCGCACGTCGGACCACCTCGGCCTGGGCCGGGCGGAGGTCGGCGTACAAGGCGTTCAACAGGGCGTTGGCCGCGACGGGTTGGCCAGGTGTCAGCAGTTCGCGCGGTACGCAGTCGGCCAGGGCGCGCGCCGCCCCTGCCACGCGCGGGTCGTCCGGGCCGGCGTCCGCCAGCGAGTCCAGCAGGGCGTACGCCTGCCGGGAGCGCGCCACCGTGTCCGGATCCTCCAGGGCGCCGCGCAGCGCGGAGAGCAGCCGCTCCCGCTCCCGCGGTGGCGCCGCACCGTCGACCAGGGCCAGGAACTCCCGGTCCCTGGCGGCCATGGGGGAGTCCCCGGCGGGCAGCGCGGCCAGCAGAGCGGCCAGTTGCGGCGAGACGGGGCCCTCGGCGGGCAGCTCCCCGGCGTCCAGCAGGACATGCAGCCGCTGCCGGCGCTCCCGGATCTCCGCCTCCTGCCGGGCCAGGTCCTCCTCCAGCTCGGTCAGCACCTCGGCGAGGTCCTTGCCGGCGTCGTCGGCGAGCACGTCCCGCACCTCCGTGAGACCCAGGCCCAGCTCGGTCAGGCGCCGGATGCGGGCGAGGACGACGGCGTGGCGCAGGGTGTAGCGCCGGTAGCCGTTGGGCCGGCGCTCGGGCTCGGGCAGCAGACCCAGATGGTGGTAGTGCCGCACCGTGCGCGTCGTGACACCGACGACGGCGGCGAGTTCTCCGATTCGCATGGGCCCAGTACAGACGTTGACGTCGCGTCGGGGTCAAGCGGCGGCCCGGCGACGGCACGGGAGCGGGGCCGGAGGGCCGACGCCGGCGCTCCGGCCCCCGGAAACGGCATGGAAACGGGGCCGGGCGGCGTTGCACCCTTGGCAGGAGGCGTCGCGAAGGAGAGGGTCCGATGGGGGAACAGGCACGGTGGACACGGGCCCGGCTGGGCCGCTGCGGGCCCCCGCTCGACCTGCTCACCGCGAGCTTCCGCCGGCACGTCTACGCACCGCACGCCCACGACGAGTACACCGTCGGGGTGTGCGTCGGCGGCTCCGAGATCATCGACTACCGGGGCGGGCACATCCGCACCGGCCCGGGCACGATCGTCGTCCTAGAGCCCGGCGAGATGCACACCGGCGGGCCCGGCAACAGCACCGACGGCTACGCCTACCGAGCCCTGTACGCCGAGCCGTCCCTGCTGGCCGACGGCACCCTCGGCGGCCTGCCGCACTTCCGCGAACCCCTCGTCGACGACCCCGCGCTGGCCACGGCCCTGCGCACCGCCCACACGGAACTGAGCGCCTGCCCCGACGCCCTGGAGGCCGAGTCCGTCCTGCCCTGGCTGCTGACCGCGCTCGCCCGGCGCCACTCCACCGCGAGACCGGCCCCCGACCGCGTCCCCGGCGCCGACGCCGTGGCCCGCACGGTCCGCGACCGCCTCGCCGACGAACTCACCGACCCGCCCTCCCTCGCCCTGCTCGCCACCGACCTCGGCCTCTCCCGCTACCAGCTGCTGCGCGCCTTCCGTACGACGATGGGCATACCCCCCTACGCCTGGCTCGCCCAGCACCGGGTGACCAAGGCGCGGGTCCTGCTGGAGAGCGGCCTGCGCCCCGCCGAGGTGGCCCCTCTCGTCGGCTTCGCCGACCAGGCGCACCTGACCCGCTGGTTCCGCCGGGTGCTCGGGGTGACCCCGGCGGCCTATCGCAACAGCGTTCAAGACAGGCCCGGACCGGGGGGCCGACACTCGGCCGCATGACTGCACGCGGCTGGTTCCTGTTCTCCCTGATGGGAGTGGTCTGGGGCATCCCCTATCTGATGATCAAGGTGGCGGTGGACGCGGTGTCCCCGCCGGTGGTGGTGTTCACGCGGTGCGCGCTCGGCGCGCTCCTGCTGCTCCCGTTCGCCCTGCGCCAAGGCGGCTTCGTGACGGCGGTACGGACCCACTGGCGCCCCCTGCTGGCCTTCGCGGTCCTGGAGATCATGATCCCCTGGTTCACCCTCACCGACGCCGAACGGCACCTGTCCAGCTCGACGGCGGGCCTGCTGATCGCGGGCGTGCCGATCGTCGGCGTGGTCCTGGCCCGGCTCCTCGGCGACACCGAACACCTCGGCGTCCGCCGCGTGACGGGCCTGGCCCTGGGCCTCGCCGGGGTCGCGGTCCTCACCCTGCCGCACCTCACCGGCGGCGACGCCCGCTCCCTGCTGGAGGTCCTGCTGACGGTCCTGGGCTACGCCACCGCGCCCCTGATCGCGGCCCGCCGCCTCAAGGAGGTCCCGTCCCTCCACCTGACCGCCGCCTGCCTGGCCCTGGCCGCCCTGGTCTACGCCCCCGCCGCCGCGCTGACCCGACCGTCCGCCGTGCCCGCGCCCACCGTGCTGGCCGCGCTGGCCGGACTGGGCGTGATCTGCACCGCGGTGGCCTTCGTGGCGTTCCTGGAACTGATCAGGGAGGCCGGTCCCACCCGGGCCACGGTGATCACGTACGTCAACCCGGCGGTCGCGGTGGCCGCGGGCGCGCTGTTCCTGCACGAGCCGCTGACCCTCCCGGTGCTGGCCGCGTTCGCGCTCATCCTGGCCGGCTCGGTCCTGGCCACGGCCGCCGGTCCGCGGCCCGGCTCCCGCCGGGTACCATGGTCGGCACGGCAGACGAGCCGGGCGGACGGCCGCGTGGAGTCCCCCTAGGGGGCTTCCCGAGGAACGTCCGGGCTCCACAGGGCAGGGTGGTGGCTAACGGCCACCCGGGGTGACCCGCGGGACAGTGCCACAGAAAGCAGACCGCCCGGGGCTTAGGCCCCTGGTAAGGGTGAAACGGTGGTGTAAGAGACCACCAGTGCCCAGGGTGACCTGGGCAGCTAGGTAAACCCCACCCGGAGCAAGGTCAAGAGGGGACACCCCGGTGTCCCTGCGCGGACGACCGAGGGCTGCCCGCCCGAGTCCGCGGGTAGACCGCACGAGGCCGGCGGCAACGCCGGCCCTAGATGGATGGCCGTCGCCCCGGCGCCCGCGAGGGCACCGGGGAACAGAACCCGGCGTACAGCCCGACTCGTCTGCCGCTCATTTCTTCCGCAGGTCAGCGGCTCTTTTCCGACATGTCGCCGACGGTATGCCCTCGCGGTGGCAGCGCTCTGACTCCCCTTCCCGCGCGACCGTCCAGCGCAACTCAGTCGCCACCTTGTGCGGCCCCCGGTTCTCAAAATCAAGGACATTCCTGGAGGAACACCGTTCTTCTCGTAAAAAGGTGTGAATCCCCTCTGAGTAGTCACTCGGGTGAAGCGACCCATGAGAGCCATGGGGCCGGCTCGCCGAGGAGAGTGCTGATGAGTGAGTCCGTATCTGACGGGGGCGGCAAGCTGCAGCAGGCCGGGCAAGCAGTCAAGACAGAGACGTCGGCGACGGCCGATCAGGCCAGACAGGCCGCGGGCCAGGTGGCATCCACGGCCGTTCAGCAGGCGAAGGAGGTCGTGGACGAGGCGCGGCAGCAGGCCGGCTCAGTCGTCCAGGAGCTGCGCAGCCGTGCCATGGACGAAGCCGAAGGACAGACCCGGCGGGCCGCGGGAGTGTTGCGGCAGTGGGCACAGGACCTGACCGAGCTGGCGGAGAACGCTCCGGGCGACTCGCCCGCCCGCAGCGTGGCGGCCCAGATGGCCGACCGCGGACACCGGGCGGCCGACTACGTGGACAAGCAGGGAGTCGAAGGCATCGTCGGCGACCTTCAGAGGTTCGCCCGTCGGCGCCCCGGGCTGTTCCTGGGCGGGGCGTTGCTGGCGGGACTGGCCGTGGGACGTCTGGGGAAGGTGGCGGGCAAGGCCGCGCAGTCCGGCGACGGCGGGCAGGAGCAGTCCGCGGGAGCGGTGCGGCCGCAGTACTCGGTCGAGCCTGACATGCCGACGCCACCTCCGGGTGCCGGTCAGTGGACACCACCGCAGCCGGTGTCACCACCGGCCGCGCCGTACACACCGCCGCCCGTGCCGCCCACAAGTCCGGCTGCCGCTGACATGCCGACGCCTCCGCAATCGGGGGTGTGAGATGTCCTCGGTCCAATCGAACCGGGGCGACTCCTACGGTCGGGACCAATCCGTGGGCGAGCTGCTGTCTCAGGTGACCTCCGACGTTCAGACCCTGTTCCGTCAGGAGGTCGAGCTGGCCAAGACCGAGGTCAGGCAGGAAGCGACCAAGGCCGGTAAGGCGGCCGGCATGTACGGCGGGGCCGGGTTCGCCGGCTACATGACCCTGCTGTTTCTGTCCCTGGCCGCCGTCCTGGGCCTGGCCAACGTGATGGACGGCGGCTGGGCCGCGCTGATCGTCACCGCCGTATGGGCCGTGGTGGCAGCCGTGCTCTATGCGCGGGGCCGTGCCCGGATGCGCACCGTGTCCCCCACGCCCGAGAAAACCGTCGAAACGATGAAGGAGAACGCGCAATGGGCACGTCACCCGACCAGATGAGAGCGGACATCGACGCCACCCGCGACCGCCTGTCCACCGATGTCAACCGGCTCGTCCACCGGGCCAGCCCTCGTCAGATGGTCCGGCGCCGCACGGACCGGGTGCGCGGTAAGGTCACCGGCCTGCGGGAGTGGGTCATGGGCTCCGCCTCGGACACCGCGCAAAGCCTCGCCGGCACCGCGCGGTCAGCGGCCGGTTCCCTGCAGGAAAGCGCCGGGCAGGCCACGGGTGCCGCCCGCGACACGGCCCAGCAGGCCGGTGAAGCGGTCAGGCAGGCCCCCGAAGAGGCCGTCCGACAGACACAAGGGCATCCGCTGGCAGCCGGTCTGATCGCCTTCGGTACCGGTGTGCTGGCCTCCTCCCTGCTGCCGGCCTCGCAGAGCGAACAGCAGGCCGCCTCCGGCCTGATGGAACAGGGGCGAGAAGCCCTGGAACCCGTGAAACAGGCCGCACTCGAGTCCGCGCAGAACCTGAAGGAAGGCGCCCAGGAGGCAGCACAGAGCGCGGCCGAGGAAGTGAAGGACACCGCAGGCGAGGCCGCCCGCGCCACCCAGTACGAAGCCCGCGAGCAGGCCGGCACGGTCGCCGACCAGGCCCGCGACTCCGCTGAGCACCTCAGCGACCAGAGCCGGCAACAGTGAGTACTCATGTCCCCGGCTCAGGCGAGTCCCCGACATGGCCGAAGTGCAGGCGGCGCAGGCGCCCAGTGCCGGCGCGCCCGGACGCAGCAGGACGTGGATCACCGGAGCTGTCCAGTCGGTGTCGGACGGCCATACGGCGCGGGTGCGGCGCAGAGCTGGAGAGAGCCTGGGTGAGGCAAACGGTGCGGCCGGTTCAGGCGAGCGAACTCCGGCTGTGGCGTCCGAGGGACCCGGAGGGGAACGCGTAGCGCATGCGCACAGCCGGGCGGGAGCGGTCCACTGCCCGCTGGGACCAGGTAGCAGGGCACTGGGTACGGAGTCTGCAGACGGGCGGCCGTCCGGGGGCGCCCCCCGTGGTCCTGGTCCCTGGGCTGGGGGCCCTGGGTTACCTGATCGACACCCTGGAAGGGTGCGGCGCGTGGTCGCACTCGTTTCTCCTGGACGTGCCAGGATTCGGCCATCGACGGCCCCGCGCCGTCTGTCCCCCGCGCATTCCCGCCCTCGCGGAGACGGTGTCCGCCTGGCTCGCCGCGGTTGCCCGAGAACCGGTCGTGCTCGCGGGTCATTCCACCGGTGCTCAGGTCGCCTGCCGAGTGGCCGCGGACCATCCCGAGACGGTGTGCTCGCTGGTGCTGATGGGCCCGACCTTCGCGCCCGGGGCACGCCGGGTGACCGGCCTGCTGCGGGCCCTGCCCGGCACGCTGGCGCACGAATCGCCCGGCGAGATCCGTGTGACGGCGCCTTACTACCTGCGCGCCGGACGAGAACTCCACCGGTACCTGCGTGCGGCGCTCCAGGATGTTCCGGAGCGGGTGATGGACCGGGTGACCTGCCCGACGCTCATCTTGCGGGGTGAACACGACGCCTTGTCCCCGGAGCCGTGGGTGAGCGAGTTGGCCGCTCGCGCGCCGCGCGGACGGTGGGCGACGGTTCCCGGCGCCCACAACTTCCCCTACCAGCGCGGCGGGCTCACCGCCGCTCTCATCGCCGAAGCCGCCCGGCGCCGCTGACGGCCGCCGCGGCGACCGCTCGTGCCGACCCCCAGGCACCTACGGCTGCCGAGGGGTGCCGGGGAGTCGTAGATACCGCTCTACGGCACCCGCTCCCCGGGCCGATATGTCTCGCTCATGGCTCCACATGACCCGCGGGGCACCTGGGGCGCGATCGCGGGCCCGCGGGCGGGCCGCTGTCCGGAGTGTCCCGGAGCCGGTCCGGCCGGCCGCGTGGATGATGAGGCATGGAGTGCGACGAGGGCCGTGGGTGGTCTGAGACCAGCATCGCGGGGTTGCAGGTCCGTGTGGACGGTGCTGCCGGGATGCGTCTTCTGGGGTGGGAGGGCGTGTTGCCGCTGTGGGTGGTCGAAGCGGCAGTGCTGGGCGTGCGTGGACGCGGCGGGGCGGTTGGGGTTCTCCTGGAGGGAGGGTTCCCGAGCGAAGAGGACGCCGGTGGATGCGCTCACTGTGGCAGTGCGGACCACTGAGCCTGGCAGTCGCCGGGTGGCAGTGGCCGGGGAACTGGACGGCGCCACCGCGCCGGAGGTCCGTGCGGCCTTGCGCGGCGCGCGATGGCCGACCACCGGCGCGCGGTGATCGACCTGAGTGCCCTTTGCTTCGGTGACTCACGGACCTGACCGTGTTCCTGGCGTCGGCTCGCACCGCCCGCCATCACGGCGTGGACCTGCGGCTGTGCGCCGTCCCGTGCTCGCTCGCACGGATCATGCGCCTGTCGGGCACCCACGGTACGTTCGCTGATGGACGCGTGCACCGCCACGCGCGGCGGCCCCCGATTCACATCAGGCGGGGGCGGGGCGAGCAGAAAAATCGACGCTGTCTGGCGCGGCGCCCCTGCCCGCTGTCCGTCTGCCCCGGGTGGCCGACCGACGGGACCTGGCGCGCATGACAGCGACTCGGGGACTCGCCCGGCATCCCGGATGCGCGGCGTGGGAGAGGCGGCGCCCAGGCGGTGCCGATGGCCCATCCTTCGGCGCCGACGGAGCCGACCGAGTATGTTGAGAGTGGTTTTCGGGCCGTGACCCGTCGGTGGCGTGTCTCGGCGGCGCCGGGCGGCGCCGTCCGCGGTGAGTGATCACTACTCGTGGAAGGGCCGGAAAGGGGTCGTCCAATGCGATGTCCTTGCCGTGGCCCGGTGCAGGTCGCCATCGCTTCGACCGGACCCCGGCGGCCGAAGAGGGTGTGTCGTGGCTGACAGGGCCGCGGCCGCTCTGGCACTGGTGCGGATGCTCCAGGCCGGTCACGCCGTCACGCTGGAGCAGCTTCCGGATCTGGTCGCCGCGCACGCCGCAGAGGCCGGGCTGCACGACGTGGCCGTCTACGTCGTCGACATCCGTGAGACGGTACTGCGTCGGCTCACCGGCAAGGGACGTGATGCCGCCGGGGGAGGGCAGGAGTTCACCGTCCAGGGCAGTCTGCCGGGCCAGGCGTACCAGCGTGTGGATGTGCTCGCCGAATCCGCATCGGCCGGTTCACCGGGCGGGCGGCGGCGGTGGTGGGTGGCTGTCACCGACGGCGTGGAGCGTCTGGGTGTGCTCCGCGCCGACAGCGACACGGATGACGAGCAGACCCGTGACGTCCTGCGCGATCTGGCGTCGACCACGGCATTGCTGCTGCTCAGCAAGCGTTCCTTCAGTGATTCCTACGCGCGGCTGGTGCGCACCGAGCCGATGAACGTCGCCGCCGAGATGCAGTGGAACCTCACGCCGCCGCCCGCTTATGCCGGACATGACGTCACCGTGGGGGCGGTGATGGAACCGGCGTACCAGGTCGGCGGTGACGCCTTCGACTACGCCGTTGCCGACACGACGCTGCATCTGGGCGTCTTCGACGCCATGGGTCATGACACGACAGCCGGTATCACCGCGAACGTCGCCGTGGCCGCCTGCCGCAACGCCCGCCGCCAGGGCGCGTCGCTGGCCGAGACCAGCGAGCATGTGGAGCAGGTGCTGCTGGAGCAGTTCAGCACCAGCCGCTACGTCACCGCCATCCTGGCCGACCTCGACATGGTCAGCGGGCGGCTGACCTGGATCAACCGCGGTCATCACCTCCCCATCCTCATCCGCGACAACCGCTGGACCATCGAGCTGGCCTGCCCGCCGGCCGGTCCCATGGGCAGCGATCTGGGCCTGCCGGTGACCCAGCGCACCGAACACCTGCAACCCGGTGACCGCCTGCTGCTGTACACCGACGGAATCACCGAAGCCCGCGACGCCTGCGGTGACGCGTTCGGCCGGGACCGGTTCGTCAGCTTCATCCGCCGTCACCACGCGGGTCGGCACACCCTGCACGAGACCCTGCGCCGGCTCATGGCGGCTGTCATGGAACACAACGCCGGGCGGCTCGCCGACGACGCCACCGTCCTGCTCGCCGAGTGGCGCGGCGGGCACCAGGACGAGCTCACCCCGTGAGGCGCACCAGCCCGGGACAGGAGGTCCGCATGAGCCCCGACTCGCCCGTCCCCGACCGGCGACAGGCCGCTCCCGTGGACGTACAGGTGCGCACGTCAGCCCCCGACCGCTCGCTGGTGACGGTCACCGGCCATGTGGACCTGCACACCGCCCACCATCTCGCCGACGCGCTGCAACCGCTGCTGGGTCACGACGGCCGTACGGTGCTGGTGGACCTGTCCGGCGTCACCTTCCTCGACTCCACCGGTCTGACATGTCTGATCACCGCCTACCGCACCGCCAGGAGCACCGGTGTCCGCCTCGCGCTGATCGCACCGAGCCCGCAGGTGCAGAAGATGCTGCTGCTCACCGGCGTCGACCAGGTACTCGACAGCTACCCCTCCCTGGATGCCGCGCCACCCTGACATCTCAGACCGATACCGCGATACCCGGGATGGCGGAGGGCAAGGCCGGATGCAGACCATGCGTCGGCTCTGCTCGACGGACGAGCGCCCCCCCGGCTCCATGAGCTGCTCGAACGAGCCCGACAGCAGCACGCAGCAGCGGCTGTACCGCCTCCGGCCGGAAGGGCCAGTGGACGAACGTCTGCGTGAGCCTGCCGGCCCGCAACGTCGGCAGGCTCACCCGCTGTTCCGCTTCGTATGCCACCACAGGCGGTGAGTCACACGATCGAGGAAGACGCACGGGCCCGCACCTGAGGGGATCAAAGGCCGCGGCAGGTCAGGGCATGGTGCCCCTGCCGATGATCAGGTCGGTGACGACGGGCAGGCCGCCTCGGGCCAGGGCGGCGCGCTGCCGGTCGGCTCCCGTGCCGTCCTGCAGGAGCCGGTGGACCAGGGCCGTCACCTCCCGGCCGTCGCCGGACGCGTCCAGCGCGGGAGCGACGTGGCGCAGCAGCTCGTACAGCATCTCGCCGGCCCGGCGTGGTCGGCCGGCGGGATCGATCAGGGTACTGCTCAGTCCATGGCGGGCGGCGTGCCACATGCTCGCCTGCAGCAGTTCCTGGTCGCAGTCGAGCGCGGGAGCGCCGGCGGCGGCCTCCGCCAGCGCGGTCTCCACCAGGGCCCGGACCAGTCCTGTCAGCATCACCGCCTCGTCCGCGCGCAGCTGCACGTCCAGGCAGCGCACCTCGATGGTGGGGTACCGGGCCGAGAGCCGGGCCTGCCAGTACAGCTGACCCGTGTCCGAGATCAGACCGCTGTCGAGCAGTTGCTGCACGCGCCGGTCGTGGTCGGCGATGTCGGCGAAGTGCGGGGGCATGCCGCTGACCGGCCAGCGGCTGAAGATCACGGTGCGCCAGCTGGCGAATCCGGTGTCGTGGCCGTCCCACAGCGGAGAGTTCGTGGACAGGGCGGTGAGGGTCGGCAGCCACACCCGGATCCGGTTCAGGACCTGGATGCCCGTCTCCCGGCTGGGCACGCCCACGTGGACGTGCATGCCGTTGACCAGCTGCTCCGCCACCAGCTGCGGCGCCTGGGTGAGCATGGCCCGGTACCGGGCCTGGTCGGTGACGGCCACAGGGTGGCCGTGGCGCAGCGGGGGTGTCGCGCAGGCCGCGATCCGGCAGCCGTACTCCTCGGCGGCCGCGCCCACGGCGTGCCGCAGCCGGAGCAGGTGTCCGCCGATCTCCTCCAGTGTGCTGCACACCGGGGTGGCCACCTCGACCTGCGCCTGCAGCAGCTCGCAGTGCACCTCCTGGTCGGCCACAAGACGCCCCAGGCCGGCCGCGGCACGCACCTTGTCCGCCACCGGTACCGGCAGACCCGTGACCGGGTCGAGCAGCAGGTACTCCTCTTCGACACCGATCGTCGTCATCGATCGCCTTCTGTTCCTCCCGGCCGTGCTGCCGGACTGGCTCCCGATGCGCCTGGCCGGTGCAGCGCACGCCGAGGACTCGTCGAAGGAGTCACTCACGGTGCCCGAGTGCCGCACCCACTTCCCGGTAAACCATCACCCGCCGCCGACAAGCTCGGCGAGGACCTGCTGGCGGGGTGCCGTCTCAGCAGGTCCTCGCGAGCAGGATTCACCCGCGGCGCATCAGGTCGCAAGCGGTGTGCAGGTGCTCCAGCTCCATGTTCAGGTGCAGCTCCCAGATCGCCTTGACCTTGGGGTCGACGTACGCGGCATATCGGGCGCTCGGTGGGCCGCATCTGACCTGTCGTCGGCGAGCCCGTCGCCGACGCCTCGCAGGCCGACCTCTCGTATGAAGAAGGGGACATGGTGCGATCGGCTGGGCGAACCGGCCCCGCGACGCCGAGAGCGCCGAAGCAGGCGACGTGCCGACGTGATCGTTTTCCGTCGTGGGGAAGTGTCCCGAAGAGACGGAGAGTCTCTCCGTGTCCGCGATGCAAGACCTGTCGGGGAAAGCATTGACCGACGCGGCGGGTGTCTGCTGAACTCCCGTTCCATGAACCCGCGCGTGGACCTGACTCGGCGGCGCCACATCGATCTGGCGCACGTCTCCAGCGCGTTTTGTTGTCGCTGACCGGCCGATCGGTTCCCGGCAGCAGTCGGTGTCGCAGGCGCTGCGCGCCGAACTGAGGCGGTGTGAAACCGCCCGCGCTGCGATGCCTCCCCCCGGAACCGTCGTATCCACTTCCTGAGGGCTCTCCGTCTCCTGCCCTTCTCGTATGAGGCAGGAGCCTGTTCGCGCACGCCGACGCGGTCGCTGAGAACGCGGCGGCAGCGGCTGCCCTGCGACCACTCTTCTCCGGTCGACCTGGACTTCGGTGTGCGACCGATCAGTCGTGCGCAGTACCAGCCCTTTCACCCAGCTCTCCGATCCACCGCACCCCTAGGTGTGCCCGACTGCCCGGGAGGGACCCCTCATGCCTGTGTCCATCCGTAAGCTCACCGGCCGCATCGGCGCCGTCGTCGAGGGCGTCGACCTCACGGCGCCGCCCGACCTCTCGACGGTCACCACGCTCAGACAGGCACTCAACGAGCACAAAGCGATCGTGTTCGACGGCGTGCAGCTCGACAACGCCGGCCAGGAACGGGTGGCCGGGTGGTTCGGCGAGCTGACGACCGCCCACCCGAACGTGCCGGCTGCCGACGGCACGACGAACGTGCTCGCCGTCGACGGTGAGACGTCCAAGGCCAACGAGTGGCACACGGACGTCACCTTCGTGGTCAACCCGCCGCAGCTCACCACGCTCCGGTCCGTCGTGGTCCCGCCGTACGGCGGCGAGACGCTCATCGCCAACGCCGCTGCGGCGTACCGCGACCTGCCCGAACCGCTGCGCGCTCTCGCCGACACGTTGCGCGTCGTGCACACCAACCAGTACGACTACGCGCGCCCCGCAGCCTTGACCGCGCAGCGTCAGGAGTACGACCGCGTCTTCGTCTCGACGCCCTACGAGGCGGAGCACCCGGTCGTGCGGGTGCACCCGCTGACCGGCGAACGCGGCCTGTTCATCGGGGGATTCGCCAAGCGGATCGTCGGCCTGTCCAGCACGGACTCGGCCGATCTGCTCCGCATCCTCCAGTCGTACGTGACGCGTCCGGAGAACACCCTGCGCTGGACCTGGTCCCGGAACCAGCTGCTGATCTTCGACAACCGGATCACCCAGCACTACGGGGTGGACAACTACGACGATCACCCGCGCCGCCTCAACCGGGTGACGGTCGCCGGAGAGGTGCCAACCGGCGTCGACGGGCGCCGCAGCGAGCAACTCGTCGGCGACGCCTCGCACTACAGCAGTGTGCCGGCGGTGGCGGCATGACCGAGCTCGGCCTCAAGGCACCGGCCGTTACCGAGCGCTCGGACGCCGGGACGACGGGCGCGCGGGAACGCGAGGTGTTCCTGCCGCGCCACGCCCGCCGCCGGACGCCGCTCAGCACACTCCGCGAGCGCCTGCGCTGGCCACTGGGGGTCTACACGACCCCGGTCGTGATCCTCCTCGCCTGGGAGGTACTCGCCCGGACGGGAGTGGTCTCGAAGACGTACGCTCCGGCGCCGACGTCGATCGTGAAGTCCGCCGCCGATCTGTGGCAGCAGGGCGTCCTCGGCCCGGACCTGGCCGTCTCGCTGCAGCGGGCCGGCATCGGCCTCGCGATCGGTCTGACGGTGGGCATCGTCACCGGCGTGCTCGGCGGCCTGCTGCGCAGTGGTGAGTACCTGTTCAACGGCGTGGTGCAGGTGCTCAACACGATCCCGCTGCTTGCCGTGCTGCCGCTGATGATCGTGTGGTTCGGCATCGACGAGCTCACGAAGGTGCTGCTGATCTCCTTCGGGGCCGGCGTGCCGATGTATCTCAATTTGTTCGCCGCGATCCGGGGCGTCGACCAGCGCCTGATCGAGATGGCACGGACCACGGGCGCGGGCACCTGGCGCCTGGTGACGCGGGTGCTGGTGCCGGGAGCCCTGCCCGGATTCCTGGTCGGCCTGCGGTTCTCCCTCGCGTACAGCGTCCTGGGCCTCGTCGCAGCCGAAACGATCAACGCCGACGAGGGACTCGGCTTCCTCATCACTCAGGGGCAGACGTACCTCCAGACCAACCAGGTCTTCGTGGGGCTGGTGATCTACTCGCTCCTCGGTCTGCTCGCCGACCAGTTCGTCCGGGCTCTGGAGCGGGTGCTGCTGCGGTGGCGACCCAGTTATGAGGCATCATGAGCAGCACGGTTGCGACTGAGCCGCGTCGGCAGACCGGGGCCGTCGTCGAGCAGGTGGTCCGTCAGTTCGGCGACCGGGTGGTGCTCGACCGCCTCGACCTCACCATCGGCGACGAGGAACTGGTGATCCTGCTCGGCCCCTCGGGCTGCGGCAAGAGCACCCTGCTGCGTCTGCTCGCCGGACTGGACCGGCCCGACGGCGGGCGCGTGGAGGTCCCGGCACGGCGTGCGATCGTCTTCCAGGCCGACCGGCTGCTGCCCTGGCAGCGTGTCCTGCGCAACGTCACGCTCGGCCTGCACGGGCCCGACGCGGAGCAGCGGGCCCGTGACGTGCTCGCCGAGGTCGGACTCGCGGGCCGCGAGAAGGCATGGCCCAAGGAGCTCTCCGGCGGTGAGGCCCAGCGTGTGTCGCTCGCCCGCGCTCTGGTCTCGGAACCCGAACTCGTTCTCCTCGACGAGCCGTTCGCGGCGCTCGACGCCATCACACGGCTGCGCATGCACGACCTCGTGCGCGCCCTGCGGACCAGGCACCACGCCGCCATGCTGCTCGTCACCCACGACGTCGACGAGGCGATCGCCCTCGCGGACCGCATCGTCGTCATGAGCAACGGCCGCATCGGCGCGTCGCACGAGGTGCACCTCGGCGCCGCGGACCGCGAAGCGAGCGTCGCACGCGAGGAACTCCGCGCCCGGCTCCTGGAAGACCTCGGCCCCGCCGGCCAGCACTGACCTCCCCGGAAAAACCCTCATCCAGCACAGAAAGCACGACAACCCATGCCAAAGAGAACCAGCAGACTCATCGCCGCCGTCGGCTCGCTCGCCCTGGCGACCACCCTCACCGCCTGCGGATCGGACTCGGACACCACGGGGCCGCTGAGCGACGCCGTCGACGCGAGCGACGCCAAGCACCCCGAGTGGAGCAAGTACACGTTCACCATCGGTGACAACGGCGGTGACGGCAGCCAGGAACTGGCGAAGATCACCGGCGTGTTCGACAACGCGCCCTACAAGGTGAAGTTCGCCCGCTTCACCTATGGCCCCCCGCTCGTGCAGGCCGCAGCCTCGGGCGACATCGACCTCGGCAGCGTCGGTGACGTACCGCCGATCACCGGTGCCGCGAAGGAGTACGGCTTCAAGGTCGTCGCCGTCAACCGGTCGCTCACGCCCGACCAGGCGGTGGAGAACATCATCGTGCCCAAGGGTTCGACGCTGAGGAAAGCCGCCGACCTGAAGGGCAGGAAAATCGCCGTTTCGCAGGGCAGTTCGGCCCACGGACTGGCCCTGAACGCGCTGAAGAGCGTCGGCCTCACCCCCAAGGACACGAAGCTGGTCTTCCTCGACCCGGCGGCCGCCGCCACGGCGTTCAACACCGGCAAGGTGGACGCCTGGTCGATCTGGAACCCGCAGTCCGCGATCGCGGTCAAGAACGGCGCGCGGATCCTGGTGAAGGGTCTCCCGCCGATCGACCAGACGAGCAGCTACTACGTCGCCAGTGACACCTCGCTGAAGGACAGGACCAAGCGTGCCGCTCTCACGGACGTCCTGAAGAGGCTGTCGCGGGAATTCGCCTGGGCCGTCAAGAACCCCGACAAGTACGCGCGGGCGCTCTCGAAGGAGCAGGGCATCCCGCTGGACGACGCCAAGGCATCCCTGGCCGCCTACTCCAACCGGGTGACCCCCGTGGAGCAGTCGGACATCGAGCTGGAACAGAAGCTCGCCGACGCCTTCCTGGAGGCGGGGCAGATCACCAAGAAGGTGGACGTCAAGTCGATCACCGACAACCTGCTGCCGGCCGGTTACGACAGCTCCAGGCTGAAGGTCACCTCATGAGCGCCGGACGGCAGCTCCACCTCAACGCCTTCCTGATGGAAGCGGGCCACCACGAGGCGGCCTGGCGGCTCCCGCACAGCAACCCCCGGGCCGACTTCGACCTGCGGCACTGGATCGAGCTGGCACAACTCGCCGAGAGCGCCAAGTTCGACTCGCTGTTCCTCGCGGACGGCCCCGCCCTCATCGGCACTGGCGAGTTCCGGCCGCCGGGCCAGCTGGAGCCGCTGACGCTGCTGACCGCGCTGTCCCAGGCCACCAGCAGGATCGGCCTCATCGCCACCGTCTCGTCGACGTACAACGAGCCGTACAACCTCGCCCGCAGGCTCGCGTCCGTCGACCACGTCAGCGGCGGCCGCGCCGGCTGGAACATCGTCACCTCGGCAGGGGCCGACGAGGCCGCCAACTTCGGCCTCGACGACCGCCCCGGCCACGCCGAACGCTACGCCCGCGCCGACGAGTTCCTGACGGTCGCCAAGGCGCTGTGGGACAGCTGGGAGTCCGAGGCCGTCCTCGCGGACAAGACCACCGGACGCTACGCCGACCCCGCCCGCCTGCACCGGCTCGGCCACCAGGGCGGGTACTTCAAGGTGGCCGGCCCGCTCAACGTCCAGCGTCCACCGCAGGGCCATCCGCTGCTTGTCCAGGCCGGCTCCTCCGAAGACGGCAAGGACTTCGCGGCCCGCCACGCCGAAGCGATCTTCACGGCGCACACGACGTACGAGCGCGCCGCCGCCTTCTACGCCGACATCAAGGCACGGACCCGAGCCGCGGGGCGTGATCCCGACGGCGTGATCGTCCTGCCGGGCATCGTCCCGTACATCGGGTCGACCGAAGAGGAGGCCCGGGCGCTTGCCCGGCAGTTCGACGAGCTGCGCGTCCCCGGGTACGGGCTGCGCCAGCTGGCCGCCGTGTTCGAAACGGATCCGTCGGTCTTCCGGCTCGACGAGCCACTGCCGGACTTCATCCTCGCCCGACCGAAGCTGGAAGGCTCGCAGAGCCGCTCCGACCTGATCATCGACCTCGCGGTGCGCGAGAAGCTGACGGTCCGGCAGATCATTTCCCGGCTCGGGGGCGGACGCGGCCACTTCGAGTTCGTCGGCACCCCCGAGCAGGTCGCGGACACGATCATCACCTGGTTCGAGGGCGGCGCGGCAGACGGGTTCAACATCATGGCCCCGGCCCTGCCGTCGGGCCTGGCGGCCTTCGTGGAGCACGTGCTGCCGATCCTGCGCGGCAAGGGGCTGTTCCGTGAGGACTACGAGGGCACGACCCTGCGCGAGCACTACGGGCTTGCGGTCCCCGCGAACCGGTTCCATGGCTGACCGGTTTTCCGGGGCGACCAGCTTCCCCTGGCTGATCGGAATTCTGCTCGGTCCGGACACCGTCTGTCCGGCGACTGTCCTGCCGGCCGTGCCCGACTGTCCCGAGGGTGGTCACCGCGCCCTGCGTCCGCTGTACGAGGCGAGTGCACACCGGTACATCGGCCCGGCCGTCGCTCCGGTCCTCAGCGACTGCTGGTCCGGATCGTGAGCACTCACGGCCCGGACATCATGGGTGATCCGGCCCGCCGCTTCGGCACCGGCGGCCTCTCGCTCCACCCGTGCGGCGCCGACTCGGAGATCGAGGCCGTCGAGCGGATGTGCGCGCAGGGCATGGACGAGGCAGCTCGGCGTGCCGGTTCGGCTGACGGCGGGCAGGCGGAGCGCGACGCGGCACTCCGGACGCCGGGCGTGCTGGAGCGCCGGCTCGTCGGACGCACGTCCGGGGCAGGTCAGGCCGGTGCCAGGCCACGGAGGAGCAGAGCCAGTGGCTGCGACGGGCTCTGCCCCACCGTGTCGACGACGATGTGCTCGCGGTCCCAAGGCTCGTACTCCCGGGGCAGCGGCAGAGCTGGAACGTCGACCGACCGCGAGGCCAAACGGCGCCGGTGCTCCGCCGGATCCGAACGGTCAGCCACTGCCGGAGACGGTCCTCGGCCGGCGCATATCGGTGGTGGGGACCCGCAGGTGTACCGCACCGGGAATCACTCCTCCGACAGCCGTCGTGAAGAGGCGCCATAGGCCTGGGCGTTGCGCACGAAGAGCTCGTGCAGGTCGCGGACCGCCCGCGGAACGGAGCCGGAATGGCGGCGCTGCAGGACCAGCAGTACGTCGGTCGCGGTCCCCGCAAGGGGCCGCACCGTGATCACGCCCCGGCGTTCCAGCGGATCGCCGACGACGCTGAAGTCGGGCAGCACCGTGGCTCCCAGTCCCTCGGCCACCATCAGCTTACCCATCTCCGCGCCGTCGGTGGAGTACGAGAAGGAGGGTGTCCGGCCGCGCAGCAGCCGGTGCACGAAACGGTGCATGACATAGCCGGACCGCATCACCACCAGCGGCTCGGTCAGGAGGTGATCCGCGTCCACCGCGTCCAGCGCCGCCAGCGGACTGTCCGGACGCACACACACCACCGGTCGGCCGCACAGCAACTCCGTCGTCTCGAAGCCGGGCGGCATGTCGTCGCCTCGCAGGTAGTTCACCAGTCCCAGGTCGAAGGCGCCGTCCAGCAGGCCGCGGTGAATGTCGGCCTGCTGCGCACCGACCAACTCCACCTGGGTGACCGGATGCGCGGCCCGGAACTCCCGCACGGTTGGGATGACCAGCGGCACGGTAGCCGTGTTCACCGTGCCCAGCCGGACCATGCGGCTGATGCGGTGCTGGTCGCCGGCCGCACCGCGCAACCGGTCGACCGAGTCCAGCACGCTCATGATGTGCGGCAGCAACTCCCTGCCCTCGTCGCTGATCTTCGCCCCGGACCGCTTGCGCTCCAGGACGTCCACACCGAGTTCGCGTTCCAGATTGCGTACGGTCTCGCTGAGCGCCGGCTGGGACAGATGCAGTTCCTCGGCGGCGCGCCGCAGTGAACCGAAACGTGTGACGGCGGCGATGTATTCGAGCTGTTCGATACGCACGAACAGGAGACTGCGCGTTCCCCGGCACTGCGTTCAAGGGAATCCCTGTCACAACCTCGTGAATACCGACGCTCACCATGTGGAATCACAGCCGGGCATTCTTGACCGGCCGGACGCTCCCCTGGTTCGATCGGTGGCATGAAGCGACAGGACCTCACGCGGCGACGCCACGTCGACCTTGCGCGTGTCTCCAGCGCCTTCTGTCGCTGCCGGGGCTGAGCGCGGCTGAGGGAAACCCTCCCACCACGCCCCCCTCCACGACTTCGTTCCGTGCATTCCGGTCCCGCCTCAGTTCCGTCGTGATGACGGCCTTCCCGGAAAAGCCGCTCCCGCGCGTCCGAATTCCGCGGAGCTCGTTCGTCCTGCACGCGCAGCATTCTCCTGCCAGGAGTTCTCCATGCCCGAAACCCCCGTGTCCTCCGTGTCCCGCGGATCCGATCCCGTCCGCTTCGCCTACTGGGTCCCGAACGTCAGCGGCGGCCTGGTCACCAGCACCATCGAGCAGCGCACCGACTGGGGCTACGACTACAACCGCGAACTCGCCGTCCTCGCCGAGAACAACGGCTTCGACTACGCCCTCAGCCAGGTCCGCTACATGGCCAGCTACGGCGCCGAGTACCAACACGAGTCCACCAGCTTCAGCCTCGCCCTGCTGCTCGCCACCCAGCGGCTGAAGGTCATCGCCGCCGTGCATCCCGGCCTGTGGCACCCGGGCGTCCTCGCCAAACTCGGCGCAACCGCCGACCACCTGTCGAACGGCCGCTTCGCCGTCAACGTCGTCAGCGGATGGTTCAAGGGCGAGTTCACCGCCCTGGGCGAGCCCTGGCTGGAGCACGACGAACGCTACCGGCGCTCCGAGGAGTTCATCCGCGCCCTGCGGAAGATCTGGACGGAAGACCACGCCGCACTGGCCGGCGATTTCTACCGGTTGCGTGACTTCTCCCTCAAGCCCAAGCCGCTGAACACTCCGGACCGCCCGCACCCGGAGATCTTCCAAGGAGGCAACTCCACCGCCGCCCGCGCCATGGCGGGCCGCGTCTCCGACTGGTACTTCAGCAACGGCAAGGACTTCGACGGCGTCACCGAACAGATCGACGACGTCCGCAGGTCTGCCGCCGAAGCCGGACGTTCGGCACCGAAGTTCGGTCTCAACGGATTCCTCATCGCCCGCGACACCGAGGCCGAGGCCCGCGAGACGCTCCGCGAGATCGTCGCCAAGGCCGACACCCAGGCCGTGCACGGTTTCCGCGACGCGGTCCAGCAGGCCGGTCCGTCCACCGTCGACGGCAAGGGCATGTGGCAGGACTCCGGCTTCGAGGACCTCGTCCAGTACAACGACGGCTTCCGCACGGGCCTGATCGGCACCCCCGAGCAGATCGCCGAGCGCATCGTCGCCTACAAGCGGCTCGGCGTCGACCTCTTCCTCCTCGGCTTCCTGCACTACCTGGAGGAGGTCGAGTACTTCGGCAAGCGGGTGCTGCCCCTGGTGCGTGAACTGGAGGCCCAGGAAGCCGCGTCCGAGCCCGCCGCCGCCCACGCCTGACCGCGCCCCGCACACGAAACGACGAACCGAAAGGTCCTCCCATGGCCACTGTCCTGTCCGTCTCCGGAAGCCCCTCCGCCACCTCCCGCACTGCCCGGCTGCTGCGCCACCTGGACGAACGGCTCATCGCGCAGGGGCACCAGGTGATCCCGCTGGACGTTCGAACCCTCCCCGCCGAAGCACTGCTCGGGGCCGACTTCGCTCACCCGGCGATCGTCCGGGCCACCGCCCTGTTCGAGCAGGCGGACGGGGTCGTGATCGGCACCCCCGTCTACAAGGCCGCCTACTCCGGACTGCTGAAGTCCCTGCTCGACCTGCTCCCGCAGTACGCCCTGGCGGGCAGGACGGTCCTCCCGCTGGCCACCGGCGGCACCACCGCTCACGTCCTGGCCATCGACTACGCCCTGCGCCCGGTGCTGGCCTCCATGGGCCCCGCGCACATCACGCCGGGCTGGTTCACGCTCGACAAGGACCTCACGGTGGGCGACGACGGCACGCTGACCGTCGCGCCCGGTGCGGCCGAGGCCCTGGCACAGGTCACCGACCAGTTCTCGGCCGCGCTGGGCGGCCGTACGACGCTGCTGGCGGCTGCCGGATGAGCGTCGCGGACGTCATCGCGGATGACGCCGAGGCCCTGGTCGTGGCCGCGGAGCTGGCCGCGGACTTCCGCAAGGGCGCCGCCGAGCGGGACGCGCGGCGCAGGCTCCCGCACACGGAGCTGGAGCGGCTGTCCGCCTCCGGGCTGCTCGCCGTGACAGTGCCTGCCGAGTTCGGCGGGGCGGACGTCCGTGCGGAGACGCTCGCCGAGATCTTCCGGCTGTTGGCCGCCGCCGACGCCAGCCTGGCCCAGATCCCGCAGAGCCACTTCGTGTACGTGGGCGTGCTGCGCCGGCAGGGGACCGACGAGCAGCAGGAGTTCTTCTTCGGCGAGGTACTGGCCGGCAAGCGGTTCGGCAACGCCCAGTCCGAGGCGGGCACCCGGCACGTCCAGGACATCCGCACCCGCCTCGCCCGGCTCCCGGACGGGTCGTACGCCCTCGACGGCGTCAAGCACTACTCCACCGGCGCGCTGTTCGCCCACTGGATCCCGGTCCTCGCCCGTACCGAGGACGACACCCTGCACGTGGCGTACGTCCCACGCGACGCGTCCGGCCTCACGGTCGTGGACGACTGGGACGGCATGGGTCAGCGCACCACCGCCAGCGGAACCGTCCGCCTGGAGTCGGTGCCCGTCCCCGCCGACCGGGTCGTGCCGCACCACCTCACCTTCCAGGGCCCCCAACTCCACGGTGCCATCGCCCAGTTGCTGCACGCGGCCATCGACGCAGGGATCGCCGCCGGGGCACTGGCCGAGGCGGTGGAGTTCGTCCGCACGAAGAGCCGCCCCTGGTTCGAGAGCGCCGCCGAAGGGCACGGGAGCGCCGCGGAGGATCCGTTGCTGATCCAGCGGTTCGGCGAACTGGCGATCAGAGTACGGGCCGCCGAAGCACTGCTGCGCGAGGCCTCCCGCGCGGTCGACGCCGCCCGCGCCGAACTGACCGACGACTCGGCCGCCGAGGCCTCGATCGCGGTGGCCACGGCCAAGGTGACCGCCGCCCAGGCCGCCGTCGAGGTCTCCGGCGCCCTCTTCGAGGTCTCCGGCACCCGCTCCGCGCTCGACTCCCTGAACCTGCACCGCCACTGGCGGGACGCGCGCACCCACACCCTGCACGACCCGGCCCGCTGGAAGGTCCAGCACATCGGCCGCTATGTGCTCAACGGCACCAGGCCGCCCCGTCACGGCCTCCTCTGACCACCCACCTGACCGCACTCCTGATCGGAGACGCCGCGTGTCCCTCATCTTCCACTGGTTCCTGCCCACCAACGGAGACAGCCGCCACGTCGTCGGCGGCGGCCACGGCACCCCGGCCACCGCCTCCGGCCGGGACCGGCCGCCCACGGTCGCCTACCTGAGCCAGATCGCCCGCGCCGCCGAAGACCTCGGCTTCGTCGGAGCGCTCACCCCGACCGGGGCGTGGTGCGAGGACGCGTGGCTGACCACCGCCATGGTCAGCCGGCACACCGAGCGGCTGAAGTTCCTCGTCGCCTTCCGCCCCGGCTTCGTCTCGCCCACGCTCGCGGCGCAGATGGCCTCCACCTTCCAGCGGCAGACCGGCGGACGGCTCCTGCTCAACGTCGTCACGGGCGGCGAAAGCCATGAGCAGCGGGCCTACGGCGACTTCCTCGACAAGGACGCGCGGTACCGCCGTACCGGTGAATTCCTGGAAATCGTGCGGGGATTGTGGGAAGGCAAGACCGTCAATCTGCACGGCGAGCACCTGCGGATCGAGGACGCGAAGCTGGCGCGCCTGCCCGATCCGATCCCCGAGGTGTATTTCGGCGGATCCTCTCCGATCGCGGGCGAGGTCGCGGCACGGCACGTCGACGTCTACCTCACCTGGGGGGAGCCGCCCGCGCAGGTGGCCGAGAAGATCGCCTGGATCAGGAAGCTCGCCGCGCAGGAGGGGCGCACGCTGCGCTTCGGCATCCGCCTGCACGTCATCACCCGCGACACCTCCGAGCAGGCCTGGGCGGAGGCCGGCCGCCTTCTGGCGGGCTTCGACCCGGAGACCGTTCGGGCCGTCCAGGCCGGCCTCGCCCGCAGCGAGTCACAGGGACAGCGGCGGATGCTGGCCCTGCACAAAGGCGGGAGCCGGGACGGGCTGGAGATCCACCCCAACCTGTGGGCGGGCATCGGGTTGGTGCGGGGTGGGGCGGGCACCGCCCTGGTCGGCAGCCACGACGAAGTCGCCGAGCGGATCCAGGAGTACGCCGCGCTGGGGATCGAGGAGTTCATCCTCTCCGGCTATCCGCACCTGGAGGAGGCCTACTGGTTCGGCGAGGGCGTCCTGCCGAAGCTTCAGGCGCAGGGTCTGTGGCAGCCCCCGTACGGGCAGCGGGCGGCCCCCTCGGCCCAGGTGCCCTTCGCCGGCACCGGGAACCCGAGTTGACCCACGTGATCGCGGCGGAGACCAGGGGCGGGAAGGCCGACGACATCGCGAACTCGCCATCCCCGAGGCGTGAACCAGCCAGAGCGCAGCAGTATCCCTAGTTTTCCTATCGAATTACTAGGGAAGTGTTGACCGCAGCCGAAGAGGACAGCGAGGATGACGAAGCCGACGCGTCTCCGCGCACCGCTGCACTCCCACGCTGCCTCGCCGGGCACCGCGTCGTCCTCGACCGTGAAGGAAGACGCGTCATGACCACAGCACTGAGCCGCAGCGACGGCCGCAGTCGCACGAAGCGGGTGCGGACATGACGGTGACGGCCGACGAGGTGACCGACGCGGGAGCGTGGCAGGTCGACTGGCTGCACACAGCCCGCGAGATGGCGGACGACCTGGCCACGGACGCGGCCGAGCGCGAACAGGCCGGCAAGACACCGCTCGACGAGGTGGCGCGGCTGCGCGAATCGGGACTGCTGACCCTGCTGGCACCGGCCGAACTCGGCGGAGGGGGCGGCGACTGGCGCACGGCCTACGCGGTCGTCCGGACCGTCGCCGCGGCCGACGGGGCCATCGGCCACCTGCTGGGCCACCACTACGTCCTGTCCCGCAGCGCCGGCTTCTTCGCCGACCCCGGCCGTGCCGCCCGCATCGAGCGGGACTCCACAGCGGGACGGTGGTGCTGGGGTGGCGGCATCGCCTCACACGAACCACCGCTCATCCTGACCCCCTCGGTGGACGGCTTTCTGCTGCACGGCCACCAGAGGCACACCGCAGGAGTCGGCGTCGCCGACCGGCTGGTCGTACGGGCCGCCGGATACGGCACCGGTGAGCCGCTGGCCGTCCTCGTCGACCCCGCCCGCCCGGGCGTCGTCAGCGACGGCGGCGGGGACACCTTCGGTCTGCGGCTGGCGGCCGGCGGCGGCGTCGAGTTCGACTCCGTGCCGGTCGCGGCCGACGACGTGCTCGGATCCCTCTCGCCGGACGAGGGCGACCTGTCACCCTCCGCCTCGCTGGCCGCACCGACCGCGCGGCTGGTCTCCGCCCATTTCTGTCTCGGCGTCGCCGAGGGACTGCTGGCCGAGGTCCGCGAGCACGGAAGGGCCGTACGGTCCTCCTGGCAGCCCTTCTCCACCCAGCCCTGGCCGGGCGGCCCGCCGCAGGATCCGTCGGCGCTGACCGCGTACGGCGAACTCGCCGTGGTCGCCCGTGCCGCGTCCGCCCTCGCCGACCAGGCGGTGGACGCCCTGATGCGCGGCCTCGCCCAGGGCGAGGATCTCGACGACGAGAAGTGCGCGGAGATCGCTGTCCTCGCGAGCGCGGCCGAGGCCGCAGCCTCCCGGGCCGCGCAGGAGATCACCACCCGCGCCCTGGACGTCGTCGGTGCCGACGCCGCATCCGTGCGGCACGGGTTCGACCGCTTCTGGCGCAACGCCCGGACGCACACCCTGCGCGAGCCGGCCGCCCCCAGGCTGCGTGAGATAGGGGACTACTTCCTCAACGGCGCGCACCCGCCCTTCACCCTTCCTGCCTGACGGCGCGGGCGGTGAGGGGTGGACACGGCAGTAAGGGATAATCGCGGCATGCGGATCTCGGCGAGGGCGGACTATGCGGTGCGGGCGGCACTGGAGCTGGCCGCGGCAGGGGACGAGACCTCGCTCAAGGCCGAGGCGATCGCCGCGGCGCAGGGCATCCCGCACAAGTTCCTGGAGGGCATCCTCGGCGACCTGCGCCGAGGCGGTCTCGTGGTCAGCCAGCGGGGCGGCAAGGGTGGCTACCGGCTCGCCCGCCCGGCGGACTCGATCGCCATCGCGGACGTCATCCGCGTGGCGGACGGACCCTTGGTGTCGGTGCGGGGCATGCGGCCGCCCGAGCTCTCCTACTGCGGGCCGGCGGAGTCGCTGCTGCCGCTGTGGATCGCCGTACGCGCCAACGTCCGCAAGATCCTCGGCGAGGTCACCCTGGCCCACGTGGCCGCGGCCAAGCTGCCCGACGACGTCCTGAGCCTCACAAAGGATCCCGAGGCCTGGACAAATCCCTGACCGTGTCCTCTGAGCGCTCCTTCAGCGGGTGACCAGCAGACCGCGGCTGCGCAGCACCCACCGAAGACGGCCAGGAACACCTGCGCCATGCCGGAGTTGTTGCGCCCGTTCTCCGGCAACTGGCCGAGGCCGACGCCGGATCGGGCGAGGAGGCGATGATCTCGGCGGCCATCCGGCCTCGACGCCCTGGACTCGGTGCGGGCCGGGCCGTACGCCACTGCGCGAGACTCTGACAGGTGCTGGTGTGGGGGAACGTCACCCCCGATTACCAGCTGCCCTCGCCGTCCGACGTGTGGGCGCTCGCCATCGGTACGCCGCTCGGCCTGCTGGTCGCCCGCGTGGGATTCGTCCGGGTGGCCATCGGCCCCATCCTTACCGGACTGCAGTCGCTGCCGTCCGTGGCCTGGGTGCCACCCGCCGTGATCCGGCTCGGCCTGAACGCGCAACGGCCTTGCCGCGGGCATTCCAGTAGTCGACCCGCATCTGGAGCGGTGGACGTCACGGCCGGGCGGTCGTCCGGGGCGGTGGTGGTGCCGGTGTGGTGCGCGGCGCGCGGCGACCTGCCGTGCGGGCCCGCCGTCCCCCCGGCGGATGCTCCGGCATGGTCGCCCAGGCGCAGGTGCCGTACGCCGTACGGTGCACACCGCACTGCCGGCTCAGCGCCTGCACCAGCATCAGTCCCCGGCCGCCCTCCGACAGATCGTCGTACGGGCCACCGGTGGCGGGAGGGCGCCATGTGCCGCTGTCGAAGACCTCGATCCACACGCCGGCCCGGGAACGCGTGAGCCGGAGGCTGACGTCGGCGGAGGGGCTGTGCCGGACCGTGTTGGTCACGAACTCGGAGACGACGAGGCGTGCCGCGTCGACCACCTCCTCGCCGATCCGCCATGCCGTCAACTGCACCCCCACGAAGGCTCTCGCCTGCGACACCGCCTCCTCTTCGGCCGGCAGCGCACAGACGGCGAGGGCGCTGGGGTGCTGCGGGCGCGGCTCCGTGACGTCGGACGGCACTGCCGCGTGGGGGCGCGGTTCTCGGTTTCGGGCAGGCATGACAACTCCTGTCATGACGGACGCAGGGTCACACGACGACGAGGGCGTGGAGCGTGCGCGGTCCGTGCACGCCTTCCACCCGGTCGAGTTCGATGTCGCTGGTCGCCGAGGGTCCGGAGACGAACGTCAGCGGCCGGACGGGATCCAGGCGGGCCAGCGCCTCGGGAACGCAGGCCACGACCTGTTCGGCCCGCAGCACGCACACATGGTGGTCGGGCACCAGGGTCAGAGCGCGTCGTCCCTGTCCGGGACCGCCGTCCAGGACGAGGGTGCCGGTCTCGGCGATCGCGACGGCTGCGGTCGTGACCACACTGTCGACCCGGTCCAGTTCGCGGACGGGCACCTGCGGACGGTCGTCCAGCACCCGGTGCGGGTCGAGTGCGGCCAGCCAGGCAGGGGGGAAGCCCTGTGGCACCACGACGCATGCGGCACCGCGGGCGCTCAGCGTCTGGGCGATGGCCGTGGGGGCCTCCTCTTCGGTCACCAGGCGCACCGAGGCGCCGTAGTCGGCGAGCCGCGTGGTGAGCAGTTCCAGCACCTCCGGGGAACCGGCGGCCGCCGTACCGCCTCGCGCGTAGGTACGGGTGACGGGTACGTCCTCGGGGCGCTCCCCTTCGGGGACGTCCGCGAGCGCCCGCCGGATACGACTGAGCACTTCTGTCCGCGCGTTCACGGGTGTGTCCTCCTCCACCAGGCCCGAAAGCTCTCCCGGGCCGGAGCCGGTACGTCACGTGCCTCGGTCCACGCCGAGGCCGGGCCGGGCAGCCGGCTGATCCGGCCGTCGCGGCCGGCCAGCCGCCCGGCCGCGGCCGCGGCGCGCTGCGCCGCCGCCAGCCGGGACGGGCTGGAGAGCACCGAGCGCGCCGCCGCCATGGCCAGCCGCTCGGGACTCGGCACCTTTCGGGTACGGCCCTCGTCGACCACCCGGGCCCGCAGGTGAACCAGGACCTCCGGAATGTTGATCTTGACGGGGCAGACCTCGTAGCAGGCTCCGCACAGCGTCGAGGCGTACGGCAGCGAGCGGTCGGCCTCGGCCGCGGTGCCGCGCAGTTGCGGGGTGAGGATGGCACCGATCGGGCCGGGGTAGACCGAGCCGTAGGCGTGCCCGCCGACGCGTTCGTAGACGGGGCAGACGTTCAGACAGGCCGAGCAGCGGATGCAGTTGAGCGTCTGGCGTCCGACGGGGTCGGCGAGCGTGTCGGTACGGCCGCCGTCCAGGAGCACCAGGTGGAAGGCGCGCGGCCCGTCGTCCGCGGTGGTGCCGGTCCACGACGAGGTGTAGGGGTTCATCCGCTCGCCGGTGGAGGAGCGGGGCAGCAGCTGGAGGAAGACCTCCAGGTCCTGCCAGGTGGGAACGACCTTCTCGATGCCGACGACGGAGATGAGGGTTTCGGGCAGGGTGAGGCACATCCGCCCGTTGCCCTCGGACTCCACGACGACCGCGGTGCCGGTCTCGGCCACCAGGAAGTTCGCCCCGGACACCCCGACCTTGGCGCGCAGGAACTTCTCCCGCAGATGCCGGCGGGCCGCCTCGGCCAGCTCCCGCGGATCGTCGCCCAGATCGGCCGGCGCCGCACGGCCGTGATCCCCCATGGTGCGCAGGAAGATCTCCCTGATCTCCGCCCGGTTGCGGTGGATGGCCGGCACCAGGATGTGTGAGGGCCGGTCCTCGCCCAGCTGGACGACCAGTTCGGCCAGGTCGGTCTCGTACGCGGCGATGCCCGCGTCGGCCAGTGCCTCGTTCAGGCCGATCTCCTGCGTGGCCATCGACTTGACCTTGACGACCTCCCGTTCGCCCGTGGCCTGGACGAGGTCGACGACGATCCGTGCCGCCTCCTGGCCGTCGCGCGCCCAGTGCACCTGGCCGCCCGCCGCGGTGACCCGCTCCTCCAACTGCAGCAGGTAGTGGTCCAGGTGGCGCAGGGTGCGCTCCTTGACGGCACGTCCGGCCTCGCGCAGCGCCTCCCAGTCGTCCACCTCGGTCACCGCCTCCTCGCGCTTGTGGCGGATGGTGGTGGTGGCGTGGGCGAGGTTGTGCCGCAGCCGGGTGTCGGCGAGCGCGGTGCGTGCCGCCGACGGGAAGGCGGGCGTGCCCAGGAAGGTGGGGCCGCTCATGGGGTGTTCCTTTCCGCGGTGCGAGGGGACTGCCGGGGCTTCCCGGAGTGCGGGGCGGGCCGCGACCGGGAGGGGGCGGCCGGTGCCTGGTCCTCCTCGGTGGCGGCGAGAATCTCGGCCAGGTGCAGGGTGCGTACGCCGGTACGCAGCCGGGACAGGACGCCGCCGATGTGCATGAGGCAGGAGTTGTCGCCCGCGCACAGCACCTCGGCTCCGGTGCTCAGCACATGCCGCGCCTTGTCCGCGCACATGGCCACCGAGGTGTCGTGGTTCTTCAGGGCGAAGGTGCCGCCGAACCCGCAGCACTGCTCGGCGGCCGGCAGCTCGACCAGATCGATGCCGCGTACCGCCCGCAACAGCCTGAGCGGCCTGTCGCCCACGCCGAGCATGCGCTGTGAGTGGCACGTCGGATGGAAGGTGACCCGGTGCGGGAAGTAGGCGCCGACATCGGTGACGCCGAGGACGTCGACGATGAACTCCGACAGCTCGTGGACGGCCGGCGTGTCCCGCACCGCCGCGGCCAGCCCGGTGTCCCCGGCCACCTCGGCGACCCGCCCGTGGTACTCGCGCACCATGGCCGCGCAGGAGCCCGAGGGGGTGACGACCGCGTCGTAGCCGGCGAAGGTTTCGGCGAAGCGGCGCACGAGAGGCACGCACTCCCGCTGGTAGCCGGTGTTGAAGTGCATCTGGCCGCAGCAGGTCTGGCCGGCGGGGAACTCCACCGCGCAGCCCAGGCGCTCCAGCAGCCTCACGACCGCCTGGCCGGTCTCCGGATAGAGCGTGTCGGTCAGGCAGGTGACGAACAGGGCGATCCGCATGGTTCCTCCGGTCGACGAGGGCGCGGCGGCGCTCACGGGAGCATCCCGGCGAGCAGGCTGGACTGCAGCAGGACCAGGACGCACAGGGCCAGCAGGAGCAGCAGGCTCCACTTGATGGCGGCCCGGAACAGCACCGACTCCCGGCCGACGAGGCCGACCGCGGTGGCCGCGATGGTGAGGTTCTGCGGGCTGATCATCTTGCCGACGACCCCGCCGGAGGTGTTGGCCGCGACGAGCAGGGTCGGGTCGAGCCCGGCCTTGTGCCCGGCGGTCTGCTGGAGCGTGGCGAACAGCGCGTTGGCCGAGGTGTCCGAGCCGGTGACGGCGGTGCCCAGCCAGCCCAGGATCGGCGAGAGGAAGGCGAAGGCGGCGCCCGCGCCGGCGATCCAGGTGCCGATCGTGATGGTCTGGCCGGACAGGTTCATCACGTAGGCGAGGGCCAGCACGGAGGCGACGGTGAGCAGGGCCCAGCGCAGCCTGACCACGGTGGCGCCGAACTCCCGGACCGCGACGAGGGGGCTCACCCGGTACACGGCGGCGACCAGCACACCGGACAGCAGCAGCAGCGTGCCCGGGGAGGACAGCCAGGGGAAGGTGTAGACGGTGGCGGTGGAGGGCTGCCCCGCCGCCGTGAGGACGTGCCCGTCCAGACCCGGCCAGCCGAGCTTGAGATCGGTCGTGGCCAGGTACTCCTTGGCGCGGGTCCACAGCTTCGCCAGGGAGAAGACCGCGATCACGATCAGGTAGGGCAGGAAGGCCATGACCACCCGGGCTCCGCTGTCCGGTCGCTCGATGGTGGCCGTGGCGGTGGGCACCGGACGCGTGGCGCCGGCCCCGCCCTCCTCCCGCGGGGCGCCCGACGGCACGGCGCCGTCCGGGCCTGCGCCGTCGCCCCGCTCCGCGTCGCGCTCCCGCAGCAGGGCGGCTCTGGCCTGCTCGCCACCGGCGGGCTGCCATACGCGCAGGAAGAGGACGACCGCCGCCAGGGCCGCGAGCGAGGCGATGATGTCGGTCAGCTCCACCGAGATGTAGTTCGAGGTGACGAACTGGGTGGCTGCGAAGACCGCGCCGCACACCAGCGCCACGGGCCAGGTCTGGCGCAGTCCGCGGCGGCCGTCGACGAGCAGGACGAGCAGCAGCGGCACGAACAGGGCGACGACGGGGGTCTGACGGCCGACGTAGGCACCGATGTCCGTGTAGGGGATCTTGGTGAGGTTTCCCGCCGTGATGATGGGAATGGCGATCGCGCCGAAGGCGACGGGCGCGGTGTTGGCGACCAGCACGGTGAGCGCAGCCCGTACGGGCGCGAAGCCGACGGCCATGAGCATGACGCCGGTGATCGCCACGGGGGCGCCGAATCCCGCCAGGGCTTCGAGCAGGGCGCCGAAGCAGAAGGCGATGATGACGGCCTGGACCCGGGGATCGTCGCTGATCAGTCCGAAGGCCCGGCGCAGGTCCTCGAAACGGCCGGTGACGACGGTGAGTTGGTAGAGCCAGATCGCCGCGACCACGATCCACATGATGGGGAAGAGACCGAAGGCCGCGCCCTCACCGGTCGACAGCAGCGCGAGCTTGACGGGCATGCCGTAGCACGCCACGGCGACGATGAGCGCCACGGCCAGGGAGGCGAGTCCGGCCCAGTGCGCCTTGAGTCGCAGCCCGCCGAGGAGCAGGAACAGGGTGAGCAGGGGCAGGGCGGCGACGAGAGCGGAGAGCGCCAGGCTGTCCATGAGAGGGGAGAGATCCGGCTGGTACATGCAGTCCTCGCAACATCGGAGCTTGGTCAGACCATGCTTTGGCTCTTCCACGCTGACACCTTCCCGTCGCCGGTGTCCAGAGGGCGGGAGAGAGAAATTGCTGTGGTCAGACCAAAGATCGGGTGTCCCAAGCTATGATCAGAAGGAAAGGTGTTGCCTCAACGGGATGAAAGGGCTTTCCATGGCGGAGCCGAGTGCGGCCTGGGAGCCGGTACCGCGTTCCCGCACTTTCGAGCTCGTGCTGGCCCGGATCGAGGACCAGATCCTGGCGGGCAACCTGAGCGTCGGCGACCGGCTGCCGCCGGAGCGTGAGCTCGTCGAGCTGCTCGGAGTGAGCCGGGCGGCCGTCCGGGAGGCCCTGCGGATCCTGGAGGCGCAGGGGGTACTGCGCTCCCGCGTGGGCACCGGGCCGGATTCCGGCAGCGTGATCACCGCCATGCCGAGCGACGGCCTCACCCAGTTGCTCCGCCTGCACATGGCGCTGGCGAACTTCCCCCTCGACGACGTGGTGGAGGCCCGCGCCACGCTCGAACGCTCCAGCGCCCGTCTCGCCGCCGGCCACGCCAGCCAGGAGGACCTCGCCCGGATCCGGGAACCGCTCATCCGCATGGACGACGAGGCCCTGACCCGCGAGCTGTTCAACGACCACGACACCGCTTTCCACGTCGCCATCGCCGAGGCCGGGGGCAACCGGCTGATGGCGGACATGACCGTCGCCGTCCGCAACGCCGTACGGCGCACCCTGCTCACCGCGTTCCACAGGATCGCCGACTGGGAGCCGATCGCCGCCCGGCTGCGGGCGGACCACCACGCGATCTACGACGCCATCGCGGCGGGCGACGTGGAGCGCGCCGGTGACCTGGTGGAGCAGCACATCCGCGGCTTCCACGACGATGTCGTCCGCAAGGCCCTGAGCATGCCGGAGGCCGGGGCCGCGGCGACCGGGACGGAGACGGGGCCGGCCTGAAGGGCCGATGCCGTGCAGTGGCGGGTTGGTGCGTGACGGCCGGTGAGGCACGTCCGGCCACAGGGCCGGGCGGTCGCCTGCGGGGAGGCGTGTGAGGGCTCGGGAACCGTCAACGGGCGGCCGGAGTCTCGGAAGTGACGGTATGTCACATCGTCGGCGGACGACGGTGGGCACAGTGGCCGATGGGACACGAGGGGGGTGGCGGTCCACCCTCGCCCGGCCGATGACCGAACAGTGCCGAAGTGCGCTGACGTGTTCCTGCCGCCGGAGTCGGACCCGCGTACCGAGCCGCCGAGCTCAGCCGCCGTTCGGTCGGGTTCTCCGGGCTCTCCCCGCTCGGTCTCGTACGGCAGATGGCCGATGCCGCACGTCAGTGGTTCCGCCGGCGGACGGCGGGCGAGGACACCCCCGGACTCTTCTCCGGCCGGGCCGAACCCGACGGCGCCTTCGGCCATGTCGCGCCCGGTCCACGGCTGGTCGAGGAGGCATGGCAGGCCTGGCGGGCCGAGGTCGGGTATGCCGAGCAGTTCGTCACGAAGGCCGAGAGCCTCGGCATCGCCGGCGGCGATCCGTGGCGGGGCGAGGTGTCACCGCGGTTCGTCCTGATCCACATGATCGAGGAGTACGCCCGGCACAACGGGCACGCGGATCTGCTGCGTCAGGGCATCGACGGCGCGGTGGGCCAGTAGACCGGCGGCATCCTCGCTGCCATCGATGCCGGAAACCGCCATGTCCATGAGACCGTCGGCGCTCGCCGAGGTCCGGGCGCCGCCCGGTCCCGGGCACCAGGACACCCGGCGTCGCGTCACTCCTCGAACAGGACCTCCTGCTCGCCCTCCCGCTGCTGCCGCACCCGCCGGTTCCGTGCCCCGACCACCAGAGCCGTCGCCGCCGCCGTCGCACCGAGGGCGGCCGGGACCATCCAGCCGCGGTCGAGGACGTGCCCGAGGGCGTGGTCGAGGGAGAGGCGGCCGGGACCGGTGACGGCGAGTGCGGCCGCGGACAGGCCCAGGCTCGCCGCGTGCTCGTAGCCGCCCTCCTGGGCGAAGAAACCGTTCGGCATGTGGACCGCCGAGGCCCCCGCCATGGCGCCGGCCGCCGACGCGCCCGCCGCCGGGGTGGCGAGGCCCAGGGCCAGCAGCACGCCGCCGCCCGCCTCCGCCAGGCCGGCGGCCGTCGCGCTGGCCTTGCCGGGCGTGTAGCCGACGGACTCCATGAACTGGCCGGTGCCCTCGATGCCGTGCCCGCCGAACCAGCCGAACAGCTTCTGCGCGCCGTGCGCCGCGAGTACTCCGCCGGTGCCCAGCCGCAGCAGCAGCAGGCCCAGATCACGTCGGTCGTAGCAGGTCACGGTGACTCCCCAGCAGACAGGCGGACAGGTCCCCTCCCGCGCTCCCACCCTCGCACCGCCGACGCCATCCGGCTCGCCCTGGCTGCCGTTCGGGTGGCGGGCCCGAGGGGCGGCGTTCGGGTGGCGGGCCCGGGGGAGCGGTGTGAGCCTGACGCCATGACGATTCAGCCAGCCAAGCTCAGCGACCCGGCCGTCCGGGCGTTCGTGCACGCCGTCAACTCGCACGACCGCGAGGGATTCATGGCCCTGCTCGCGCCCGGCGCGACGATGGCCGACGACGGCTCCGACCAGGACCTCGCCGAGTGGATCGACCGGGAGATCTTCTCCTCCCACGGCCACATGGAGGTCGACAACGAGTCCGGTGGCGGCCGGGTCCTGCTGGCCCGCTACAGCAACGACGCCTGGGGCGAGATGCGCACCAAGTGGCGCTTCACCGTCGACGACGACGGGCGGATCTCACGGTTCGAGACCGGGCAGGCGTAACGGGCCCGGCAAGGGCTTGTGTTCGCGTGCACTTCAACCCCTGGCGCCCGGGCCATGACGACATGGACGTCGGGACGCAGCGGCATCGAGGTGAGCGCGCTCGGCCGGGCTCGACCTGGGCGTGACCCGGCCCCGGGTAAAGGATGTGTAAGCCCCGAGAATGCGGGGTAGTCCATCGGATTTTCATAACGCGGCAAATTTCGCGCCGTATCGGCCTCCGCTCGCGAATCCCCTGCTCGAAGCGGTGTACGGTCCCCGGGTGCGCGATTGTTCCCGGTTCAGCCGGCGTGCCGTCCTTGGGCTGACGGCCGCCGCCCTTCCCCTGTCCACGGCCGCCGAGGCCACCGCCGCGACCCCTGTCATCGGCGGCGAACGGCTGGCCCGCACCGGCGTCCAGGTGCGCGGCGCGACCGGACTGCCGAAGAAGCTCACCGCCCGCTCCTGGCTGGTCGCCGACTGCACGAGCGGGGAGGTGCTCGCCTCGTTCGGCGCACACCTGCGGCTCGCGCCCGCGTCCACGCTGAAGATGCTGTTCGCGGACACCGTCCTGAAGAAGTTCGACCGCGCCCAGCGGTACGAGGTCACCGAGGCCGACCTCGCCGACGTCCCGGCCGGCTCCAGCCTCGTCGGCATCAAGCCCGGCATCACCTACACCGTCGAGCAGTTGTGGCAGGGCGTGTTCCTGCGTTCCGGCAACGACGCCGTGCACGTGTTGTCCCACATGAACGGCGGCATCGCGAAGACCGTCGCCGAGATGCAGGCCAAGGCCCAGGACCTGCAGGCCCTGGACACCCGTGTGGTCAGCCCGGACGGCTTCGACCACAAGGGGCAGCTCTCCTCGGCGTACGACCTCACGCTCTTCGCCCGCCACGGCCTGAAGGACGCCGACTTCCGCGGCTACTGCGGCACGCGGACCGCCGACTTCCCGGCGGGCGGCAAGAAGACCTTCCAGATCCAGAACACGGACCGCCTGCTGACCGGGGCATGGGGGCTGAAGACATACGACGGCCTGATCGGTGTCAAGAACGGCTACACCAGCCACGCCGGCAACACCTTCACCGGCGCGGCCACCCGGGGCGGGCGCACCCTGCTGGTCACCGTGATGCACCCCGACTCCGGCGGCAACGCCGTCTACGAGCACACCGCCGCGCTGCTCGACTGGGGCTTCACCCACGGGCGTTCGGCGCAGCCCGTCGGCATGCTGGTCGAACCGCTCAGCGAGGGCGGGGCGAGCGCGAGCCCGGCACCTTCGCGCAAGACCGTGCAGGCGGCGGCCGGCGCGCCCGGCGCGGCCTCCGGGAGCGCCTCCGCGTGGCAGGTCACGGAGGGCGCCGCCGGGGCGCTCGCGCTGCTGGGCCTGGGCGCCTGGATCGTGCGGAGGCGCCGGACCCGGCCGGCGACGGCCCTGGAGGAGGACGAAGCGGGGACTCGCGGCGCCCGGCGTGAGGGCGGCACCAGGGGCAGGCGCCGATCTTGATGCGGCCGTGCCGCCGCTCCTGAGCTGTCGTACGGCCTGAGCTGTCGTACGACCTGAGACGTCGTGCGGCGGGCGTTCCACCGGCCGGCGTGTACCCGCGGTCCGCCGCGAGGTCCACCCCCAACTCCGGTCCGGTGGAACGTCCGCCGCCTCCCCCCTCTCAGTGGCTGCGAAGCTTTCGTGCGCCAACTGTGAAGCTCTCGTGGAGAAAAGTTGAGCACACGTCCATGACCGGCCGCAATAGCGCGGATGTTCAAATTCCACTTGTGCGGGCGGGGGAGTGCGGCTCAGCCTCGCCCGATGTACGGCGTCGCCTGGGGCGCGCCCGCCCGCATCCGGGCCGTCATGCCGGTGGCCGCGTTGCCGATGTCCACCTGCCCGACCGCGATCCGGTACGGCCGCCCGTCCGGGGACAGCGACTTGGTCAGGCCGGTCAGCGCGTACTTGGTCGCTGTGCAGGCGACCGAGTGCGGGCGGGGCGTGTGCGCCGAGACGGAACCGTTGTCGATGATCCGGCCGCCGTGGGAGAGGGTCCTGCTCCTTCATCCGCCGGTAGGCCGCCTGCGCGCACAGGAACGCCCCGCCGAGGTCGACGTCCACCACGTTTCGCCAGTCCTCGTACGGCAGCTCCTCGACGGGGACCTCGCGCGGCCCGTTGATCCCCGCGTTGTTGAACAGCAGGTCCACCCGCCCGAACCGCTCCACGGTCGCCGTGAACAGCGCGTCCACGTCCGCCGGCCGGCCAGTGCCACGGACCAGCCGGCGCGCAGCAGCTCCACGGCGACGGCCCGCCCGATGCCGGGACCGGCGCCGGTCACCACCGCGATCTTCGAGTTGGTGTCCGCCATACGGTCAAGCGGCCGTCGTGACCGCTTCCCCGGGGTACCGCACCCCGATCCGCTCCCGCACCGCGTCCAGCGTGCGCATCACCGCGAGCGTCCCCTCCAACGGCACCAGCGGCGACTCCTTCTCACCCGCCCGCAGCGCCCGCATGACCTCCTCCGCCTCGTGCCGCAGGCTGGTGCGCGGCCCGTCGGCGGGGTCGGCGGCGAACTCCTCGGGGTCACGGCCGTCGCGGTGCAGCACGAAGCGGTCGGGATGGAAGAACCCGGACGGGACGTCGATCCGGCCGCGCGTGCCGGTCACCGACGCGGTGACCCCCGTACCGCCGACGATCGAGCAGTGCACCGAGGCCAGCGCCCCGCCGTCCCAGGACAGCAGCGCGCCCGTCTGCAGGTCCACGCCCTCCTCCGACAGCACCGCGCGTGCGGCGATCCCGTCCGGTTCGCCCAGCAGCAGCTGCGCGAACGACACCGGGTACACCCCGAGGTCGAGCAGGGCCCCGCCGCCCAGCGTCCGGTCCCGCAGCCGGTGCGCCGGCGGGAACGGACCAGCCAGCCCGAAGTCCGCCTGCACGGTGCGCACTTCACCGATCGCCCCGTCGTCCACCAGTGCCTTCAGCCGCCGCACCAGCGGATTGCAGTGCATCCACATCGCCTCCATCAGGAAGCGGTCGTGCTCCCGTGCCAGCGCCACGAGTTCCTCCGCCTCGCGCACGTTCAGCGTGAACGGCTTCTCGCAGAGCACGTTGCGGCCCGCCTCCAGGCACAGCCCGGCCGCCGCCCGGTGCGCCGAGTGCGGGGTGGCGACGTACACGACATCGATGTCCGGGTCCGCGGCCAGCGACTCCCAGTCGCCGTACGCCCGCTCCACCCCGAACCGCTCCGCGAACGCCTCCGCCGAGTCCCGCCGGCGCGACGCCACCGCCGTGATCTCCGCGTCCCGCAGATCGACCAGATCCGCCGCGAACGCCGCCGCGATCCCGCCGGTCGCCAGGATCCCCCACCGCACGTTCCGCTCCGCCATCGCAGACCCGCCCTCGCTCATGTGTGCCTCGGCAGTGTGTACGAGCTGAGAGCATAGGTGCCGGTCGTGTCAGCGACACCGATGTCACAAGCAGCACGGAGCAGCAGGGAGGGGCACATGCCGGAGCACGCCGCGGCACCGACACCGGAACGGGACCACCAGTCCCCCTCCGCACCGGCCCGCGTCCCGCGCCGCACCGGCCCCCTCGTCACCTTCCTGCTGGGCGGCCTCACCGCGACCACCCCGCTGGCCATGGACATGTACCTCCCGTCCCTGCCGCAGGTCACCCGCTCCCTGCACGCCCCCGCCGTCACCGTCCAGCTCACCCTCACCGCCTGCATGGCCGGACTCGCGCTCGGCCAGCTGGTCGTGGGCCCCATGAGCGACCGCTGGGGCCGGCGCCGCCCGCTGCTCACCGGACTCGCCGTCTACCTCGCCGCCACCGCCCTGTGCGCCCTCGCGCCCACCGTCGAGACACTGATCGCCTTCCGGCTGGTGCAGGGCCTCGCCGGCGCGGCCGGGGTGGTCATCGCCCGGGCCGTGGTCCGCGACCTGTACGACGGGGTCGCCATGGCCCGCTTCTTCTCCACCCTGATGCTGATCTCCGGCGCCGCGCCCATCGTGGCGCCGCTCGTCGGCGGGCAGATCCTCCGGGTGACGGACTGGCGGGGCGTCTTCGTCGCCCTCACGGCGGTCGGCGCGCTGCTCACCGCCCTGGTCTGGGTCCGGCTGCCCGAGACCCTGCCGCCCGCCCAGCGCGTCCCCCCGCCCCAGCCGGGCCGGGAGCGGGGCAGGCACCGCGGCGGAGTGGGCGAGGCCCTGCGCGCGATGCGCGGCCTCCTCGCCGACCGGCCCTTCACCGGCTACATGCTCGCCGGCGGCTTCGCGTTCGCCGCGCTGTTCGCCTACGTCAGCGCCTCCCCGTTCGTGATCCAGGAGATCTACGGCGCCTCCCCGCAGACCTTCAGCCTGCTGTTCGGCCTCAACTCCGTCGGCCTGGTGGCCGCCGGACAGATCAACGGCAAGGTGCTGGTCGGCCGGGTCAGCCTGGACAAGGTGCTCGCCGCCGGGCTGACCGTGATCGTGCTCGCCGCGACCGCCCTGCTGCTGATGGCCACGGGCGCGCTCGGCGACACCGGGCTGGTGCCCGTCGCCGCCGCCCTGTTCGTCCTGATGTCCGCCATGGGCGTCACGCTGCCCAACGCCCAGTCCCTCGCCCTGCTGCGCACCCGGCACGCCGCCGGCTCCGCCTCCGCGCTGCTCGGCTCCTCCTCGTTCCTCGTCGGCGCGATCGCGTCCCCGCTCGTCGGCGTCGCCGGGGAGCGCACCGCCGTCCCCATGGCCGTCGTCCAGTTGGCGGGCGCACTGGTAGCGACGGCCTGCTTCGTGGGACTGTGCCGTCCCTGGGCGGCACGGGAGACCCCCCGTGCCGGGTCGGAGGGAGACGAGAGCTGAGCGCACCGAGACTGCGCACCGGCACACCGGAACGAGCCGGGTTCGACCCCGTCGTACTCGGGCATCTGGTCGAAGAGGTGCACGCCCTCACCGTCGGCGAACGCCCCTGGGCGGCCGGAGCCGTCGTGCTGGCCGGCCGCGGGCCCGTGATCGCCGTCGCCGAGGCCGCGGGCTGGGCGGTGCGCTACGCCGCCTACGACCCCGAGACCGGCACCGGCGTCGAGCTGCCGCCCGCCGCCCGGGTCCCGGCCACCCTCGACACCCCCTTCGACCTGGCCTCCCTCACCAAGCTGTTCACGTCCGTCGCCGCCGTGCAGCAGATCGAGCGCGGCACGCTCGGCATGGACGCCCGGGTCGGCGACTACCTGCCCGACTTCCACGCCGCCGCCGCGCACGGCGTCACGGTACGGCAGCTGCTCACCCACACCTCCGGGCTGCGCCCCGAACTCCCCCTGTACGACTGCCCCGACGACGCCACCCGCCTGGACCTGCTGCGCGCCGAGGCCCCGTCCGCCGGCCCGGGCCGCTATCTCTACTCGGACCTCAACATGCTCCTGCTCCAGTTCGTCCTGGAGCGGATCACCGGCCGCACCCTCGACGTCCTCGTCCGGGACGGCATCACCCGGCCGCTCGGCATGACCGCCACCGCCTTCGGGCCCTGCCCGGGTGCCGCGGCCACCGAGGACCAGCGGCGGCCGTGGGCCAAGGCCGACCGGGGGATGCTGCGGGGCGTGGTCCACGACGAGAACGCCTGGGCGCTCGGCGGGGTCGCCGGCCACGCCGGCCTGTTCTCCACCGCGCCCGACCTGGCCGTCTTCTGCCGCACCCTGCTCGCCGGCGGCTCCTACGGCCCCGCGCGCATCCTCGGCCCCGACTTCGTGGAGCTGCTGTTCACCCCGCCCGGGCTGGGCTTCGCCCTGGACCAGCCGTGGTTCATGGGCGAGCTGGCGGGCCGGGGCGCGGCGGGCCACACCGGCTTCACCGGCACGTCCCTGGTCCTCGACCCGGACACGGACACCTTCCTGGTCCTGCTGGCCAACACGGTCCACCCCAGACGCCGCCACCCGGACAACGTCCCCCGGGCAACCCTGGCAACCCACCTGGCCAAGGCAGTCATCTGACCCGACTGCCCGCACCGGACCGACCACTCCCTGCCGGTGCCTTCTCGGCCGCCCGCGTGCGGTCCCGTGGCGGTCCTCCCGGCCGACCGCGCCGGGAGGCGGGCGGGCACGGGGCCGGGGGTCCGGGGGCGGATCCCCGGGAGGGCCGGCGGCGCCGCCCGGCGCCGTAGAATCAGCGGGTGAACGACCCCCTCCGCACCGCGCTGGCCGAGCTGCTGGACGGTCTGCCCCCCACGGAGGTGACCGCCGCCGTGGACCGCCTGATCACCCACTACCGCGGCGACACCCCCACCCACGCACCGATCCTCCGCGACCGCGCCGACGTCGCCGCGTACGCCGCCTACCGCATGCCGGCCACCTTCGAAGCCGTCCGTTCCGCGCTGGAGGCGTTCGCGGCGACCGCCCCCGACTGGACCCCCGGCAGCCACGTCGACATCGGCGGCGGCACCGGCGCGGCCACCTGGGCCGTGGCGGAGACCTGGCCCGGCGAGCGCAGCGTCACCGTGCTGGACTGGGCGGAACCCGCCCTCGCCCTCGGCCGGCAACTCGCCGCCGCCCACCCGGACCTGAAGGACGCCGACTGGCGGCGCGCCCGGATCGGCGCGGACCTCACCCTGGACGACACCGACCTGGTCACGGTGTCGTACGTCCTCAACGAACTCGCCGCACCCGACCGCGCCGCCCTCGTCGACGCCGCCGCCGGCGCCGCGCGGACCGTCGTGATCGTCGAGGCCGGCACCCCGGCCGGCTACCAGCGGATCATCGAGGCACGCGACCGGCTGATCCGGGCCGGCTTCCGCGTCGCCGCCCCCTGCCCGCACAGCGCCGCCTGCCCCATCGCGCCCGGCACGGACTGGTGCCACTTCTCCGCCCGGGTCGGCCGTTCCTCCCTGCACCGCCAGGTCAAGGGCGGCTCGCTGGCCTACGAGGACGAGAAGTTCTCGTACGTCGCCGCGACCCGGCTGCCCGCCGAGCCCGCCCCCGCCCGGGTGGTCCGGCGCCCGCAGATCCGCAAGGGCCAGGTGCTGCTCGACCTGTGCGAGACCGAGGAGCGGCTGCGCCGTACGACGGTCACCAAGCGCCACGGCGACCTGTACAAGGCGGCCCGGGACGCCGACTGGGGTGACGCCTGGCCCCCGTACGGCTCCGCGTCGTAGCCCGCGGCCGTGGCTTGTTACTTTCACCCCATGGTCGACAAGCCCGCCCCCGACGCCACCCGCCGCAGCGAGAAGTCCCGCAGAGCGATCTACGCCGCCGCCCTCGCCCTGGTCGGCGAGGTCGGCTATCCCAAGACCACCGTCGAGGGGATCGCCGCCCGCGCCGGCGTCGGCAAGCAGACGATCTACCGCTGGTGGTCCTCCAAGGCGGACGTCCTGCTGGAGGCGTTCCTCGACCTGTCCCGGCAGGCGGCCCGGGAAGCGGGACAGGAGCCGTACGCCGTCCCGGACACCGGGGACCTCGCCGCCGACCTCAGGACCGTGCTGCGGATCACGGTGGACCAGTTGCTCGACCCGCGCTTCGAGGTGCCCTCCCGGGCGCTGGCCGCGGAAGGCCTCGTCAACGAGCAGCTCGGCCGCGAGTTCGTGACCACACTCCTCGAACCCCAGCTCCAGTTGTACGTGGCCCGCCTGCGCTCGGCGCAGGACGCCGGGCACGTACGGCACGACGTCGATCCGCGGATCGCCCTGGAGCTGTTCGTCTCCCCGCTCGCGCAACGCTGGCTGCAACGGACCGGGCCGATCACGTACGCCTACACCGACACCCTCGTCGACTACGCCCTGCACGGGATCGCCCCCCGCTGACCGCGGGCCGCCCGTCTCGTCGGCTTTCAGACCCCCGAAGTACGCGAAGATGGGACGATAGGGCATGCTGTCCGCACAACAGCGAGGCGAGGGGATAGATGAGCGCGACGTTCGGCGGCCGGACCGGCCGGCAGGGCAAACTCTCCCAGTGGCTGCTCGGACGCCGCCCGAAGGAGGCCGCCGACGAAGGCGGCCGTGAGGCCCTGCTGCTCGCCGCCGCCGCGGCGGGACTGCCCCTCGCCCCCGCCGCGCACCCCGCCGACGGCTACCGCTGTTCCTGCGACCGCGTGGGCTGTCCCACCCCGGCCCGGCACCCGGTGTCGTTCGCCTGGCAGACGCAGTCCACCACCGACCGCGCCCAGATCGAGCGTTGGGCCCGGCACCAGCCGCAGGCGAACTTCATCACCGCCACCGGCATGGTCCACGACGTGCTGGACGTGCCCCTGGAGGCCGGCCGGGAGGCCATGGAGCGGCTGCTCGGATCCGGTGTCGAGGTCGGACCGGTCGCCGAGAGCGACGACGGCCGCATGCTGTTCTTCACCCTCACCCGGGGCACCCCCGAGGACGAGGACGAGTGGTGGCCGTGCGAGCTGGACTGCCACCCGGAGACGATGGACGAGCATCCCGGCCTGCGCTGGCACTGCCGGGGCTCCTACGTCCTCGTACCGCCCGCCCGGCTGCCCGGCGACGAGGGCCAGCAGGTGCGCTGGCTGCGCGGCACGGAGCATCCGCTGCCCGACCCGCTCAGCCTGCTGGAGGCGCTCACCGACGCCTGCGCCCGGCACGTGGGCACCGAGGCCGGCCACGCGGGCGCGGCCTGGCCCCTGCACCACTGACGCACCGCCCGGCGGCCTACTCGCCCTGCGCGGCCGTCAGGCCCTGCACGCGCCCCAGCATCCGCACCGGGCCGCTGCCGGCCGGGTCGAGCACGGCCTCGTTGGCGATCGACTCCAGCGTGAGGGACTGCTTCACCTCGCCCTTGACCAGGGCCTGCACGTCCTTGTTCGGGACCGACACGGTGCCGCCGGTGTAGGCGGTCTGCTTCTCGTAGTGGTGTGTGGTGAAGAACACCAGCGCCCCGCCGTCCGCCGTGCGCAGCGCGAGCGGCGCGTAGTCGCCGTGGGTGAGGGGTTCGTCGATGAACTGCCGGACCAGGCCCGGCTTCTTGGCCGCCTTCTCGCGGTCCGCGCGCAGCCCGCTGGTGTCGCGGCCGTCGGCGAAGGTCTGCCCGCCGCTCTTCAGATAGGCGGCGTACGCCTTGCTCAGCTCGTCGGGCCGGACGGCCAGCCCCGGGCTGCCGGCCGGCACGGCCTCGGCCCAGCCGTCGGCGTCCTTCTTGAACTCCGGTACGGTGCCGGGCGCCATCAGCGTCAGATAGCTCACCTGCCACCGCTCGCCGAGGCCGTTGCGGGTGAACACCAGCACCCAGCGGAAGTTCCCGCCCTTGTTGCCCCGGCCGTCGGCGACGAACCAGCGCGGCCAGCCGGCCTTCTTCGGGATCGTGTACTTCACGTCCGTCAGGGTCAGCGGGGTGTGGTCCCGGTTCCCGGACGGGCTGTTGACGTGCCCGGCCTGCAGCCGGGCGGAGTCGATGTCGGCGACGGCCCCGGTGACATGGGGAGCGTCCAGGGAACTGTCGTAGGCCTTGTCGGCCTTGTTGTACGCCGTCGTGAACGCGGTGAGCGCCTTGGCGGCCTCCGCGCGTGTGGTCGCGGGCAGCACGACACGCTCCCCGTGCACCACCACGCATCCGCTCGCGGTCAGCGACAAAGCGGTCAGCGAGGCCGCTATGAGTGCGTTCCGGTCACGCCTGCGAAGCCGCTGACGGCTGCGTTCCCTGGTCATCGGGCTCCTTCACCTTCCCCTTCCCGGAGGCGAACCCTACCGGGGAGAGGAACAGCGCGAGCACCGGGACCAGGTACAGCGCCCACACCGAGATCTGAACGACCGTCGGGTCCGGCTGGAAGTTGAAGACGCCCTTGAGCAGGGTGCCGTACCAGCTGTCCGGCGGGATGGCGGCGCTGATGTCGAAGGCCAGGTGGTTGATGCCCGGGATCCAGTCGGCCTCCTGCAGGTCGTGGAAGCCGTACGCGAGCACGCCCGCCGCGACCACGACCAGCATGCCGCCGGTCCAGGTGAAGAACTTGGCCAGGTTGATCCGCAGGGCGCCGCGGTAGAACAGCCAGCCCAGGAACACCGCGGTGGCGAGGCCGAGGGCGACCCCGACCAGCGGGCGCGGGGTGCCGTCGGAGGCCGCGTGCACCGACGCCCACACGAACAGCGCGGTCTCCAGGCCCTCCCGGCCGACCGCGAGGAACGCGGTGGCGACCAGCGCGCCCGTGCCGAGCGCGAGGGCCGCGTCCAGCTTGCCGTGCAGCTCCGACTTCAGGTGCCGGGCGGTGCGCCGCATCCAGAACACCATCCAGGTCACCAGGCCCACGGCGACGATCGACAGGGAGCCGCCGAGGGCCTCCTGCGCCTGGAAGGTCAGCTCCTGCGAGCCGAACTCCAGGGCGCAGCCGAAGCCCATGGCGATGGCGATCGCGATGCCGATGCCGATCCAGATCGGCCGCAGTGCGTCCTTGCGGCCCGTCTTGACCAGGTAGGCGATCAGGATGCAGACGACGAGCGACGCCTCCAGGCCCTCGCGCAGACCGATCAGGTAGTTGGAGAACACGGGCTACGCCTCCTTCGAGAACAGCGTGCGGCCCCACCAGTCATCGGAGTCCCGGACGCCGGGCGGGATCGCGAAGACCGCCGAACCCACGTGCTGGATGTACTCGTTGAGCGCGTCGTGGGCGGCGAGGTTGCGCTGGAGCGGGATGAACCCCTTGCGCACGTCCCGCTGGTAGGCGAGGAAGAACAGGCCCGCGTCCAGGCGGCCCATGCCGTCGGTGCCGTCGGTGAAGGAGTAGCCGCGGCGCAGGATGGTGATCCCGTTGTTGGAGTCGGGGTGCGCGAGGCGTACGTGTGCGTCCGGCTTCATCGCCTTCAGGAACGGCTCGTCGTGCTCCTTGGCCTTGCCGACCGGCGCGCCCTCGCCCTTGTCCCGGCCGAAGATGTCCTCCTGCTCCTGCAGCGGGGTCCGGTCCCAGGTCTCGATGTGCATGCGGATGCGCCGGGCGACCAGGTACGACCCGCCGGTCATCCAGTCCGGCCCGTCCTCGCCGCCGACCCACACGAACTTCTTCAGCCGGTCGGTCTCGGTGCCCGCGATGTTGCGGGTGCCGTCCTTGAAGCCCATCAGGTTGCGCGGGGTCTGCGCGTCCGGGGTGGTGGAGGAGGTCTTGCCGAAGCCGAGCTGGGACCAGCGGATGGCGACCTTGCCGAAGCCGATGCGGGCCAGGTTGCGGATGGCGTGCACGGCGACCTGCGGGTCGTCGGAGCAGGCCTGGACGCACAGGTCGCCGCCGGTGCGGAACCGGTCCAGGTTGTCGCCGGGGAACTTGGGCAGGTCGACCAGGGCCTCGGGCCGCTGGTCCGCGAGCCCGAACTTGTCGAACAGCGACGGACCGAACCCGATGGTCAGGGTCAGCCGGGACGGCTTGAGCCCGAGCGCCTCGCCGGTGTCGTCCGGCGGGGCCTCGGCGAGTCCGCCGTAGGCGCCCTCGCCGACCGCCTTGCCCGCGGTCATCCGGCGGGCCGCCTCGGTCCAGTCCTTGAGCATCTGGACGAACTCGTCGCGGTCCTCGGTCTTCACGTCGAACGCGGCGAAGTGCAGCCGGTCCTGCACCGGGGTGGCGATGCCGGCCTGGTGGGCGCCGTGGAACTCCACCGCACCGCCGGTCTCGGCGGCGGCCGGGTCCATGTCGTTGCCCGCCCTGGCCATCGCCACGGCCCCGCCGGCCGCGGCGGCCCCGAGCGCGAGCCCGGCACCGCCCCAGCCGATCAGCGCACGACGCGAAGGAGTGGTCTGAGTGCCCTGGGTCTCGGTCATCGCCCTGTTCCCCCTGCTTACTTCACGACCGCGGCGGCGAGCTTGGACAGCGGCTCGGCGAGCGCGTTCACCGCGTCCGACAGCTCCTTGCGCTGGTCCTCGGTGACCTTGTCGTAGGAGACGAAGTCGTACGTGGCCTTGTCCGAGCGGTACTTGTCCAGCAGCGTGTCCAGCGCCGCGAACTGCTTGTCCAGTTCCTTGGTGAGCGCCGGGTCGTTCTTCGCGGCGACCGGCCTCAGCAGCTCGTACGCCTTCTGGGCGCCCTCGACGTTGCCCTTGAAGTCGACCAGGTCGGTGTGGGCGTAGCGGTCCTCCTCGCCGGTGACCTTGCCGGTGGCGACCTCGTCCAGCAGCTCCTTGGCACCGTTGGCCATGGAGGTCGGGGTGATCTCGGCCTTGCCGACCCGGCCCTGCCAGTCCTTGAGGTCCTTCAGCAGCTGGTCGGCGAGGGCCTTCTCCTCGGCGCCGATCTTCTTGTCGTGCCAGAGCGCCTTCTCCAGCCGGTGCCAGCCGGTCCACTTCTGGCCGGCGTCCAGGCCGTCCTCGCGCACGTCCACCTTGGGGTCGATGTCACCGAAGGACTCGGCGACCGGCTCGGTGCGCTCCCAGCCGAGGCGGGACAGGCCGTAGGCCTTCTTCGCGGCGTCCAGGTCGCCGTCCTTGACCGCCTTCACGAAGGCCTCGGCCTTCGGCAGCGTCTCGTCGGCCTGGTCCTGGGCGTACGTGCGGTACTGGGCGACGGCCGTGTCCAGCTGCGGGTCGCGCTTGGCGGTGCTGCCGCCGCCGGTCACGGTGAGCTTCTGCCGGACGCCGTGGCCCTTCATGCCGGGCCGGCAGGCGATCTCGTACGAGCCGGCCTTCACCTCGGCGGTGAGCGTGTACCTGGTGCCGGGGCCGATGTTCTCCTTCTCGGAGACGATCCGGTCGTCCGGGAACAGGATCTCGACCTCGGTGGCCTTCGAGCCCTTGTTCTCGATCTTCAGCGTGACCTGGCCGGCCGGCACGGACGTGCTGGAGGTCTTGCACGTGGAGTCGGCGGCCGTGACCTGGATGGCGTCGCCGTCCTTGGCGTCGCTTTTCGCGGTGCAGGCCGAGAGGGCGGTCAGAGCCGCCGCGGTGGCGGCGGCGGTGACGGTCAGTCGGACGGCGCGCATGCAGGCTCCAAGCGGATCTGGTCTGGTGAGGCTGCCCTAACTTACATGAGGCTAACCTCACCGATATCCGCCGGGGTGGTGATTCAGCTCTCACAGGAAGAGCACAGACACGGCTTGATCTCGATGTCTCAAAAGAGATGGCAACGAGCGGCAAAGGCGTCACCAAGCCGTGGCAGGCTGGCGGCCATGGGGAGGGGGTGCAGGGAACTGCTGGGGTCCGGCGGCCTGGTGCTGGACGTACGAGACCGGCCCGGACCGCCGCCGTTGCGCTTCGAGACGGCCGACGGTGGTCGCATGCTGCTGCGGCAGGACGAGCGGGTACTGCTCCTGGCCCGGGTGGAACGGGCGAACCAGGGCGTCCACGTCAGCCGGTACGCCGGCTACCGCTCCCCCCTTCCGCCGATGCGCTCCGCGCTGATGCGAGATCCGGGCAACTGGGTGCACGCCTACGCCCGATGGCTGGAGGAGGCGTGCCACGGCCCCCTGCACGACTCCCGTTGGCACCTGAGGGTGCGCACGGTGTTCCCCCCGTACGTCTGGCACGCCGCCGACTTCGTCCGCACGTGGCCCCACTGCCACCTGGACTGGTCCGGGTACGGCTGGCACGGAGTCGTTCCCCTGCGTCCGCTCTCCCCCGAGGACGCGCCCCGGGTGCGGGCCTGCCGCAAACACGCCCGCGACGGCACCCTGGCGCCGGTGCTGCTCTGGTGGGTCACCGCCCTCGACGGCTGGCTGCTGCTCGACGGCCACGACCGGGCCGTCGCGGCGCTCGCGGAGGGGCGGTCCCCGCCGTGCGTGGTGCTCGCCCGGGTGCCGGACGAGGAGGACTGGCGGCGGGAGGTCCGCGAGGCCACCGAGGCCCATCGGATCCGGTCGGCCGCTCCGGGCACCGAACGGTGGCGCGAGACGTGGGCGCGGGCCCTCGCCGAGGTCGTCTCCGGGCTGCCGTACGCGGAGGCCCGCACCCGGTCCTGGCCCCTGCCCGGCGGTGTCCCCGCCTGGGAGGCGGTCGCCGGTGCCGCGATGTTTCAATTCCCCGGTGACTGACTACGACGTACTCCGCGTCTTCTGCGGGCCGAACGGCGGCTACGGCAAGGAGCTGGGCGTCGTCCGTGACGGTTCGGTGCTGCCCGGGCCGGGCGACCGGCAGGAGCTGGCGGCCAAACTCGGCTTCGGCGAGACCGTGTTCGTGGACGACCCCGAGCGCGGGGTGATCGACATCTACACGCCCACCCAGCGCCTGCCCTTCGCCGGTCACCCCTGCGTGGGCACGGCCTGGCTGCTCGACGTGCCCGAACTGGTCACCCCCGCCGGGGCCGTCGGGGCCCGGCTGGACGGCGAGTTCAGCTGGATCGAGGCCCGCGCCGAGTGGGCGCCCGCGCACACCCTGCGCCAGTACCCCAGCGCCGCCGAGGTGGACGCGCTGGAGGCGCCGCCGCTCGGGGAGCGAGGCGAGGTGGGGGTCCCCTCGGACGAGGTCCGGGGGAGGATCTACGCCTGGGCCTGGGAGGACGAGGCCGCCGGGCGGGTGCGGGCCCGCGCCTTCCCCGGCCCCGACGCCGGCATCGAGGAGGACGAGGCCACCGGCACGGCGGCCCTGCTCCTCACCGACCGGCTCGGCCGGGCCCTGAACATCACCCAGGGCCGGGGCTCGCAGATCCTCACCGCTCCCCAGCCGCACGGGTGGGTCGAGGTCGGCGGCCGGGTCCACCTGGAGCGCTGACGCCTGCGAGCGCCGGGGTGGGCGTCCCCGTCCGGGTGGATCCGCGTGCGCGGGCGAAGACGGACGGGGACCTCCGGCCGTGGCCACCCCACGCCCCGGGAGGAGCGCCAGCCGCCTGCCGGGGACCCGGCCGGCCAGGCTCACGCCGACAGCGGGAACTCCTCGCCGAGGGCCCGGAGGACCGCCGTGTTCAGCGCGAACGCCCGCCTGCACTCCGCGACGACCCGCTGCTTCTCCAGGTCGTCCACCCCTATCCGGTCCAGCAGCCGCCGGTACCCCCGCTTGAACGCGACCGGGTTGGGGATCGCGTCGAAGACGTAGAACCGGACCCCGTCGCCCTTTCTGGCGAAGCCCCACGTCCGCTCCGCCCTGTCCCGGATGATCTGGCCGCCGGAGAGGTCGCCGAGGTAGCGGGTGTAGTGGTGGGCGACGTACCCGCCGGGCCAGTGCTCGGCACACTCCCGCACCCGGTCCGCGTACGCCCGGGTGGCGGGCAGCGCGCTCGGGGCCGCCCGCCGGCCGGGGCCCCGCAGATACGCCAGATCCCGCTCCAGCGCGGGCAGCCGGAACAGCTCCGGCCGGATGAACGGCCCGGCCACCGGATCCGCCGCCAGCCGCTCGGCCGCGCTCTCCAAGGCCTCGTAGACGAACCACAGTTGCTCGGTGTACCGCGCGTAGGCCGCGACGCCGAGCCGGCCGCCGAGCAGATCGCTCATGAACGTCGAGGTCTCCGCCTCCACGTGCTGTTCGTGCGAGGCGCTCCGGATGAGGGACGAGAAGGAGTCCGCGGAGAAGGCGTCCATGCACACATCCTTTGCCGACAGGCTGTCGGTAAAACTCTACAAGAGAAAGCCCGCCCCCGTCGGGGAGCGGGCCGGGGCGCGGCCGGGGCGGCGCGTCAGGGCAGGGTCAGGATCTCCGCGCCGGTGTCCGTGACCACCAGGGTGTGCTCGAACTGGGCGGTCCGCTTGCGGTCCTTCGTCACGACCGTCCAGCCGTCGTCCCACATGTCGTACTCATGGGTGCCGAGCGTCAGCATCGGCTCGATCGTGAACGTCATCCCCGGCTGCATCACGGTCGTCGCGTGCGGGCTGTCGTAGTGCGGGATGATCAGCCCGGAGTGGAACGACGTGCTGATGCCGTGCCCGGTGAAGTCCCGGACGACGCCGTAGCCGAAGCGCTTGGCGTACGACTCGATGACCCGGCCGATGACGTTGATCTGCCGGCCGGGCTTCACGGCCTTGATCGCCCGGTGGAGCGCCTCACGGGTGCGCTCCACCAGCAGCCGGGACTCCTCGTCCACGTCGCCGACCAGGTAGGTGGCGTTGTTGTCGCCGTGCACCCCGCCGATGTACGCCGTCACGTCCAGGTTGACGATGTCGCCGTCCCTGAGGACCGTCGAGTCCGGGATGCCGTGGCAGATGACCTCGTTGACCGACGTGCACAGCGACTTCGGGAAGCCGCGGTAGCCGAGTGTGGACGGGTACGCCCCGTGGTCGCACATGTACTCGTGGGCGACCTTGTCCAGCTGGTCGGTGGTGACCCCGGGCGCGATGATCTTCGCGGCCTCCGCCATCGCCTGCGCGGCGATACGGCCGGCGGTCCGCATCGCCTCGATGGTCTCGGGGGTCTGCACCTCCGGCCCGGTGTACGGCGCCGGCGCGGGCTTGCCGACGTACTCGGGGCGGCGGATGTTTCCGGGAACCGAACGGGTGGGAGACAGCTCCCCTGGGACGAGCAGCGACTGGCCAGACATGCCAGCGAGTCTAACCAGCGGACATGGGGGAACATGTCGGTGGCGAGAGGAGCTGTTCATGGCCCTGTTCAAGAAGCGCACCGCCGGCAAGCCGGGGGAGTGGTACTACTGCCTGGAGCACAAGAAGGTCGAGGAGGGCCCGGACTGCCCGGGCAAGGACCGCTTCGGGCCGTACGCCTCCCGCGAGGAGGCCCGTCACGCGATGGAGACCGCCGCCGAGCGCAACCTCCAGTGGGAGAACGACCCGCGCTGGCACGACGCGCCGTCCGGCGGCACGACCGACGAGGACTGATCACCAAGGGGCCGGCGGGGGTGCCGTCAGCGCTTCCGTCAGGCGGGTCAGCCTGTCCCGGAAGCCCCGGCGCGCCCTCGGGGAGCCGCCGTTCTCGCCGGCCGCCGCGCTGACCAGGTGCTGGACGGTGTCCAGGTCCAGCTCCGCCCCCTCCGGCACGGCCAGCGTGTCGTGCGCCATCGCGGCCAGGTCGGTCCCGCCCGCGCCCAGCGCCAGCACCGTCACCCCGGCCCGCCGGGCGTCGTGCACCCGCTCCAGCAGCGGCGCGGGCTCCCGCGGCGCCACGACCAGCAGGGTCTCACCGCGCCGCGCCGCCGCGATCCGGCCCGGGCCGACGGCCAGGTGGGGCGGGTCCGAGGGGCGCACCCGATGCCGGACCAGCGTCGGCGCCAGTTCGGGCGTGCCCGACCACGCGGCCTCGTCCACCAGATGCGCGGCCAGGTGCCAGGGCTCGTACTCCGGTGTGCCGACGAGCAGCAGCCCGCCCCCGTGCGCCACCACCGACCCGCGCAGCACCCCGGCGAACCTCCGGGTGGCCCCCAGCCACTCGGTCCCGGCGAGCACTTCGCGCAGCAACGCGACCCGTACGGCGTCCATGCGACCGCATACTGCCGCAACCGGTCACTTGTGACGCGGAGTTCACCCCGAATTCGCCCGACGTGGGGACGGTGCCGGGATGACCGACGTGACCGTCCCCTTCCGCGCGGGCCACGAGGGGTACGCCAGTTTCCGTATCCCGGCCGTCGTCGCCACCAGGTCCGGCACGCTGCTCGCCTTCTGCGAGGGCCGTGTCGACTCCGCCGCCGACCACGGGCACATCGACATCGTGCTGAAGCGGTCCACGGACGGCGGCCGGACCTGGGGGCCGCTCCGGGCCGCCGCGCACAACGGGACGGACCTCGCCGGCAACCCCGCCCCCGTCGTGCTGGACACCGGCCGGATCCTGCTCGTGCACATCCGGGCCGCCGCCTCCGCCACCGAGGCCGCCGTCCTGCGCGGCCAGGTCGCGGACGCCGACGGGCGGCGGGTGTGGGTGCAGCACAGCGACGACGACGGCGTGACATGGTCCCCGCCCAGGGAGATCACCCTGCAGGTGAAGCGCCCCGGCTGGCGCTGGTACGCCACCACCCCCGGACACGCCCTCCAGCTCACCTCCGGCCGCGTCCTCGTCCCGGCCAACCACACCCTGCCGCCCACCGGAACCGACACCGGTGCCGAGGCCAAGTACAACAGCGGGCACTGCCTGCTGAGCGACGACCGCGGCGAGAGCTGGTACCTCGGCTACCTGGACGAGAACACCGACGGGTACGTCAACGTCAACGAGACCACCGCCGCCGAACTCCCCGACGGCCGCGTCTACCTCAACACCCGCAACGACTCCCCGTCACCCGGCAACCGCGCCGACGCCCACTCCGGAGACGGCGGGAAGACCCTCGTGAAGCCCTTCCGCCCGCAGGCCGGGCTGACCGCGCCGGTCTGCGAGGCATCCGTCCTCCAGCTCCGCGACCCCGACCTGCTGCTCTTCTCCGGCCCGGCCGACCCCGGCGGCGCCCGCGCCCTGATGACGATCCGCGCCTCCGCCGACGGCGGCACCACCTGGCGCCCGGCGTTCACGGTCGACGGACTGCCCGCCGCCTACAGCGACCTGGTCCGCGTCGATCCGCACACCGTCGGGCTGCTCTACGAGACCGGCGACTTCGGCGCCTACGAGACGATCACCTTCCGCCGGGTGCCCGTGCACCGGCTGACCTGAGCCGGTACATGCCCGGCGGCGGACGTAGAGTCGGCCCATGACCTCTACCGACAGCGCACAGACCCCTGCCAAGGCCCCCGCCAAGGACCCCTGGGACCTGCCCGACGTCTCCGGGTACGTCGTCGGCGTGCTCGGCGGCACCGGGCCGCAGGGCAAGGGCCTCGCCTACCGGCTCGCCCGGGCCGGCCAGAAGGTGATCATCGGCTCCCGCGCCGCCGAGCGCGCGCAGGCCGCCGCCGGGGAACTCGGCCACGGCATCGAGGGCGCCGACAACGCCGAGACCGCGCGCCGCAGCGACATCGTGATCGTCGCCGTGCCGTGGGAGGGCCACGGCGACACCCTGAAGGCCCTGCGCGACGAACTGGCCGGCAAGCTCGTCGTGGACTGCGTCAACCCGCTCGGCTTCGACAAGAAGGGCGCCTACGCGCTCAAGCCGGAGGAGGGCAGCGCCGCCGAGCAGGCCGCCGCCCTGCTGCCGGACTCCCGGGTCGCCGCCGCCTTCCACCACCTGTCGGCCGTCCTGCTCCAGGACCCTGAGATCGAGCAGATCGACACCGATGTGATGGTCCTCGGCGAGGAGCGCGCCGACGTGGAGATCGTGCAGGCGCTGGCCGGGCGCATCCCCGGCATGCGCGGCGTCTTCGCCGGCCGGCTGCGCAACGCCCACCAGGTCGAGTCGCTGGTCGCGAACCTGATCTCCGTCAACCGGCGGTACAAGGCCCACGCCGGGCTGCGCGTCACCGACGTGTGAGCCGGGCGGGGACCGGCGGGCGCCATGGGGGACACTGGTCGGCGAAGCGCTTTTCGAGCAGTGTCCCCGACAGGAGCCGACCGACCATGCCCCGCATCGCCCTCTACACCCTCGTCGTCTGCGTCCTCGCCGTGGCCGCCGCCGTCGTCTCCTTCGTCCAGGGCAGCTGGCTGGGGATCGTCTGGGTGCTGCTGGCGGGCCTGTCCTCCAACATGACCTGGTACTACGTCAAGCGGGGCCGGGCCGCCGGGCAGGACCGCTCGGTCACGAGCTGAACGAGCAGATCTCCGGGGTGTCCTGCCAGAAGCGGTAGTCCGCCTCGCCGCAGAAGCGGGAGAAGTCGTCGACGTTCAGCGCCCGCATGATCGAGTCGATCACGTCGAAGAACGCGTTGTTGACCGACGGCAGCCACAGCAGCGCGAACACGAACAGCAGGCCGAACGGCGCGAACGGCTCCACCTGCCGCTTCACGTTGTACGACAGCCAGGGCTCGATCACGCCGTAGCCGTCCAGGCCCGGCACCGGCAGGAAGTTCAGCAGGGCCGCCGTCACCTGGAGCAGCGCCAGGAACGCCAGCGCGAACCGGAAGTCCGCGGGCACGCCGTCCAGCGCGTCCAGCCAGAACGGGGCCGTGCACACCGCGGCGAACAGCACGTTCGTCAGCGGGCCCGCCGCCGAGATCAGGCTGTGCCGCCAGCGGCCCCGGATCCGGCTCCGCTCGATGAACACCGCACCGCCGGGCAGACCGATCCCGCCCATGATCACGAACAGCACGGGGAGCACGATGCTCAGCAGCGCGTGCGTGTACTTCAGCGGGTTCAGCGTGAGGTAGCCCTTCGCGCCGACCGTGATGTCCCCGCCGTGCAGGGCGGTGCGCGCGTGCGCGTACTCGTGCAGGCACAGGGAGACGATCCAGGCCGCGGTCACGAACAGGAACACCGCGATGCCCGGCCGTGCGGCGAACCCGGTCCAGGTGGCCCAGCCGGTCACCGCCGTCACGGCCAGGATGCCGACGAACACGGGACTGATCTGCCGGTCCCCGTGGCGGGTGGTGGCGGTGGTCATGGGCGAGCTCCTGTACGGGCCGGTGACGGTCGGGAACTGCGACCGTACCGGCCGCGGCCACGCGGGGAAAACGTCTCGCGGTGGCCGTCCGGTTCCTGGAAGGTGAAGCGATGGAACGGACGAGGGTGTTCTACGCGCACTGGCAGATGGAATGCTGCGGCACGCCGTTCGCCGTCGGGGACGAGGTCTCCTGGCGGCTGGTCCCCACCGGCCACGAGGACGACCACTACGGCGCCGCCGCCCGGGTGGAGAACCACGGCGGCCCCGACCCGACCACCGGCCGGGTCCTCGGCATCGACCTGGTGCACCAGGAGTTCCTGGCCCACCACGACCCGCGCGCCGTCGCGCCGCCCGCCGCGGAACCCGGCGAGGTGATCCTCGTCGCGGCCGGACGCGGCCTGGAGCCGGTGCCCGGCGCCCCCGCACCGGAGCCCGTCGACGCCTGCCCCCGCTGGTTCGACGCCTTCGAGCAGGAGGAACAGCCGCCACGGCGGGTCCCGTACCGGGTCCGCCGTGCCGTCGGCGTGCTGGTGACCCTGGAGACCGCCCCGGACGTCCCGGACGGCACGCCGACCGAACCCGGTGACCGCCGCCGACCACTCCGGAGACAATGAACCCCGTGCGCTTCTCGCTGCTCGGCCCCACCCAGGCGATCCGCCCCGACGGCACGGCCGTCCCCGTCGGCGGGGCGCGGCTGCGTGCCCTGCTGAGCGTGCTCGCGCTCCGGGCCGGCCGGACCGTGCCCGCGGGCGTCCTCGTGGACGAGGTGTGGGGCGCCGACCCGCCCGCCGACGCCACCGGCGCCCTCCAGGCGCTCGTCGGCCGGCTGCGGCGGACCCTGGGCGCCGACGCCGTCGCCTCCGCCGACGGCGGCTACCGGCTCGCCGCCGCACCCGACGACGTCGACCTCGCCCGCTTCGACCGGCTGACCGGCGACGGCCTGCGCGCCCTCGCCGACGGCGACCCCGCCAAGGCCGCCGCCGTCCTCGACGACGCCCTGGCCCTGTGGCGCGGACCCGCCCTCGCCGACCTGCCCGACCGCACCGCCGAGGCGGCCCGCTGGGAGACCCGCCGGCTCGACGCGCTGCGCGCCCGGCACACCGCCGCCCTCGCCCTCGGCGAGGCCGAGCGGGCGCTGCCCGAGCTGACCGCACTGTGCGACAGCCATCCGCTGGACGAACCGCTGCAGGCGCTGCGGCTGCGCGCTCTGCGCGACACCGGCCGCCCCGCCCAGGCGCTCGCCGCCTACGAGGACGTACGCGGTCTGCTCGCGGACCGGCTCGGCTCCGACCCCGGCCCCGAACTGCGCGCCCTGCACACCGAGCTGCTGCGCGAGGAACCGGCCGGGCAGCCGCCCGCGGCCCGCTCCGGCAACCTGCCCGCCCGGCTGACCTCCTTCGTCGGCCGGGAAGCCGACATCCGGGCCATCGGCGCCGACCTCGGCGCGGCCCGCCTGGTCACCCTGCTGGGACCCGGCGGCGCCGGGAAGACCCGGCTGTCCCAGGAGGCCGCCGAGGCGGTACGGCACACCGTCCGGGACGGGGTCTGGCTCGCCGAGCTGGCCCCCGTCGACGACCCCGACGCCGTACCGCAGGCCGTGCTCACCGCGATCGGTGCCCGCGAGACCGTGCTGCACGGCACCGGCGTGGACGGCATGCGCGCGGTCGCCGACCGGCACGACAACCCCCTCGAACGGCTCGTGGAGCACTGCGCCCGGCGCCGCATGCTGATCGTCCTGGACAACTGCGAGCACGTCGTGGACGCCGCCGCCCACCTCACCGCGCGGCTGCTGGCCCACTGCCCGGAGCTGACGATCCTCGCCACCAGCCGCGAACCCCTCGGCGTGCCGGGCGAGTTGCTGCGGCCCGTGGAGCCGCTGCCCGAACCGGTCGCGCTGCGGCTGCTCGCCGACCGGGGCGCGGCGGCCCGGCCCGGCTTCCGGGTCGAGGACGACCCCGAGGCGTGCGCCGAGATCTGCCGCCGCCTGGACGGACTGCCCCTCGCCATCGAGCTGGCGGCGGCCCGGCTGCGCATGCTGACGCCCCGCCAGATAGCGGACCGGCTGGACGACCGCTTCCGGCTGCTCACCTCCGGCAGCCGCACCCTGCTGCCCCGCCAGCAGACCCTCAGGGCCGTCGTGGACTGGTCCTGGGACCTGCTGGACGCCGGCGAACGGGACGTCCTCGCCCGGCTGTCGGTCTTCGCCGGCGGCTGCGCCCTGGCCGCCGCCGAGGCCGTGTGCGGGCCGGCCGCCCTGGAGGCGCTCGGCTCCCTGGTCGACAAGTCCCTGGTGGTGGCCGCCCCCGCGGCCGACGGAGGCATGCGCTACCGGCTGCTGGAGACCGTCGCCGAGTACGCCGCCGAACGCCTCGCCGAGACCGGCCGCCGCGGCGAGGCCGAGCGCGCCCACCTGACCTACTACCGCGAACTGGCCCGCGCTACGGACCCGTTGCTGCGCGGCCCCGGGCAGCTCGCCGCCATCGACCGGTTCCAGCTGGAGTACGAGAACCTGCGCACCGCCTTCCGGCACGCCGTCGCCGAACGCGACGAGCAGGAGGCGCTCTGCCTGATCCTCTCCCTGCTGTGGTTCTGGCAGATACGCGACCAGCGCATCGAGACCCGCACCTGGTGCCGGGAGGCCATGGCGCTCGGCCCCGACCCGTTCGCCGAACCGGTCCGCCCCGCCGAACCGGTGTGGCAGCGCTGCACCGACACCCCGCCGCCGTACACCGGCGAGGTCCTCGCCGAGGCCCGGCGCGGGGTCCACCTGGCCCACCTGGCCTGCATGGACACCGAGATCGACGTCTGGCAGACCCCCGAGGCGCAGGCGAAGCTCCGCGCGGTCGCCCGGGCCTACGAGCCCGGCCTGCCGCAGATCTGCCGGCCCCCGGGCATCCTGTGGTTCTTCGCCGAACTGCTGACCGGCGGCGCCGACCGGCTGCGCACCATCGCGAACGCCTGCGTGCAGACCTGCCGGGACACCCCCGGTTACGAGTGGGAGCTGGCCGGCGCCCTCCAGCTGCGCGCCAACCTCCTCGCCAACCGCGCCGACTGGGCCGGCGACGCCACCCGCGACGCCGACGAGGCCCTGGAGATCTACCGCCGCCTCGGCGACGCCTGGGGCAGCACCGAGGCGCTGTCCGCCCGCGGCGAGGCCCGGGAACGCAAGGGCGACCACCGGCAGGCCGCCGCCGACTACCGGGCCGCCATCGAACACGCCGAGCGCCTCGGCGCCCGCGCCCAGGTGGCCGTGCTCCGCGCCCGGCTCGGCGGCACCCTGCTGGAGACCGGCGAGAGCGAACGCGGCGAACGGATGCTCCGGGACGTCATCGCCAGCAAGGACAGCACCCTCAACGAGGCCATGCCCGCCGCCCGGCTCTTCCTGGCCGGCTGGCTCGGCCTGACCGGCCGCACCGCGGAGGCCCGCGACCACCTGCGGCTGCTGCGCGAGGAGGTCCGCATCGCGCGGTTCGTCGTCTTCGACGCCGTGATCCTCTGCCAGGAGGCCTGGCTGAACGCCGTGGACGAACGCACCGAGGAGGCCCTCGGGCAGGCCCGCGGGGCGCTGCGCCTCGCCACCGACCCGCTGACCCGGGCCATCACCCCGCACCTGCACTCCGTCATCCTCACCGTCGTCGCGATGGCCCTGGCCCGCGCCGACGGGCGCGCCGCCGACGCCGCCCGCTGCCTGGGCGCCGCCCGAGCGCTGCTGCCGGCCGGCCATGTCCTGTCCGGTATGGAGCGGCGGACCCGCGACATGACCGAGGCGCGGATCCGGGAGGGGCTCGACGCACGGTCGTACGAGGCCGCGTACGCCGAGGGCGGCGGCCTCTCCCTCGCGGAGGCCACCGCCCTGTTCTGACCGTCCCGGACGTCAGCTCTTGGTGCGGAACTTGTGGATCGCCACCGGGGCCATGACCGCGGTCAGGCCGACCGACCAGATCAGCGTCACCCACAGGTCGTGCGCGACCGGGCCGCCCTGCATCAGACCGCGCGCCGTGTCGGCCAGCGCGGAGAGCGGGTTGTAGTCGGTGAACGACTGGAGCCAGCCCGGCATCGACGCGGTCGGCGCGAAGATCGACGAGCCGAACTGCAGCGGCATCAGCACCAGGAAGCCCATCGCCTGCACCGACTGCGCGCTCTTCATCACCACGCCGAGGGTCAGGAACACCCACATCAGTGCCGAGCCGAACACCGCCGAGAGACCCACGGAGGCCAGCAGACCGCTCCAGCTGTTGATGTCGTAGCCCACGAGGAGGGCCACCACCATCAGCACCACGGTCGCGAACAGCATCCGCATCAGTTCCACCGCGATCTTCGCGAACAGGACGGAGCCCCGCCCGATCGGCAGGGACCGGAAGCGGTCCATGACACCGGAGTTGAAGTCCTGGTTGAAACCGGTGCCCACACCCTGGGCCATGTTCATGCCCATCATGGCCATGAGCCCGGGCACCACGTACTGCACGTACTGGTCCTGCCCGCCGCCCAGCGACTGCCCGATGGAGCCGCCGAAGACGTACACGAACAGCAGGGTGAAGACCACCGGGAACAGGATCGCGTCGAACATCGACTCCGGGTCCTGCCGGATCCACAGCAGGTTGCGGCGGATCAGCGCGCCGGTGTGCCGCAGGTGGGCCCGCAGCGGGATCGGGGTGTCGGACCGCGCGGCGGCGGGGGAGAGGGTGGCGGAACTCATACGGCGACCTCCTGGCGGTCGTCGGCGGGCACGGTGTCCTGCGGGGCACTGGCGCGGTGGCCGGTGAGGGACAGGAACACCTCGTCCAGGCTGGGCAGTTCGGTGGTGATGGAGGAGATCGTGATGCCGCGCGCGGTGACCGCGCCGACCACGGCGGTCAGCTGCTCGTCGCTCAGGATCGGCACCAGCAGGGTGCCGGTCTCGCTGTCCACGGTGGTGGCCGCGAGCCCGGTGATGCCCAGGTCGTCCAGCATCGTGGCGAGCGGGCGCAGCTCCAGCGGGTCGACCGGGCGCACCCGCAGGGTGCGACCACCGACGCGGGCCTTCAGCTCCTCGATCCCGCCGTTCGCGATGACCTTGCCCCGGTCCACCACGGTCAGCTCGGAGGCGAGCTGCTCGGCCTCCTCCATGTACTGGGTGGTGAGCAGCACGGTGACGCCGTCGCCGACCATCGCCTTGACCTCGTCCCACACCTCGTTGCGGGTGCGGGGGTCGAGGCCGGTGGTGGGCTCGTCCAGGTACAGCACGGCCGGGCGGCCGATCATGGAGGCGGCCAGGTCCAGTCGCCGCCGCATGCCGCCGGAGTACGTGCTCGCGGGCCGCCGGGCCGCCTCCGTCAGCGAGAACCGCTCCAGCAGCTCGTCGGCGCGGGCGCGGGCGTCCTTGCGGGACAGGTCCAGCAGGCGGCCGATCAGGTACAGGTTCTCCCAGCCCGGGAGCTTCTCGTCCACCGAGGCGTACTGGCCGGTGAGGCCGATCACCCGGCGCAGCTGGCGGGGCTGGCGTACGACGTCGTAGCCGGCCACGGTGGCCTGCCCGGCGTCGGGGGTGATCAGGGTGGACAGGATCCGTACGAGGGTGGTCTTGCCGGCGCCGTTCGGCCCGAGCACACCCATCACGGTGCCCTCGCGCACGTCCAGGTCGACGCCGTCCAGTGCCCTGGTCTCGCCGTAGTGCTTGACCAGTCCCCGTACGGTCACGGCGGAGCGGCCGCCGGCGGGGTTGTCGTCGATGCGTGTCATGCCGACGACGGTGCCAGCCCCCACCGACAAACCACCGACACCCGACCGACACCGGCCGACGGACCACCGACACCGGCACCACCTACGCACCCCAACGAGCACCGCCACCATCAATTGAGGAACGCCGACGGCGGGCAGCTGCGTCCGCGAGGGCGGTGCCGGTTCGGGCGGACACGGCAGCAGCCCGCCGACGGGGGATGATCGGCGGGCTGCCCGGTGGTGCCGCGATGGTTCAGTGGACGGAGTGCTCCTCCAGCGGGAACGCCCCGCCGACGACGTCCTCCGCGAACGCCTTGGCCGCGTTGCCCATGACCTCACGCAGGTCGGCGTACTTCTTGACGAACTTCGGCACCCGCCCGGACGTCAGCCCCAGCATGTCGGTCCACACCAGCACCTGCGCGTCCGTCTCCGGCCCCGCCCCGATCCCGACGGTCGGAATGTGCAGCACCCGCGTCACCTCGGCCGCCAGCTCCGCCGGAACCAGCTCCAGCACCACCGCGAACGCCCCCGCGTCCTGCACGGCCTTGGCGTCGCGCAGCAACTGCTGCGCGGCCTCCTCGCCGCGCCCCTGCACGCGGTAGCCCATCGCGTTGACGGACTGCGGGGTCAGGCCGATGTGGGCCATGACCGGGATGCCGGACTCCACCAGGAGCCGGATCTGCTCGTGGGAGCGCTCGCCGCCCTCCAGCTTGACCGCGCCGACCCCGGCCTCCTTCACCAGCCGGGTCGCCGAGCGCAGCGCCTGCACCGGACCCTCCTGGTAGGAGCCGAAGGGCAGGTCGCCGACGATCAGGGCGCGCTGCGTGCCGCGGACGACGGCGGCCGACAGCATGGTCATCTCGTCGAGGGTGACGGGCACGGTGGTCTCGTACCCGAGGTGACAGTTGCCCGCCGAGTCGCCGACCAGGATCACCGGGATCCCGGCCTCGTCGAAGACGGACGCGGTCATCGCGTCGTAGGCGGTGAGCATGGGCCACTTCTCGCCCCGCTCCTTGGCGAGGGCGATGTCGCGGACGGTGATGCGGCGGGTGCCCTTCCCCCCGTACAGCGCCTTGCTGCCGTCGGAAGGCTTGGTCTGGGCAGCCGAAAGCTGCGTCATGGCAACGGCTCCTTCAGTCATCTCGAGGCGCCCTGACGGCGTCCCCGGATCGACTCCATGGTGGCACCTCGTGCCAGTCGGGGCCAGAGGTGTCCCCCTGTGAGTCGAGCCGCGTAAGACCTTGGTAAAGAAATAAGATACGAGACCGTTCCGTATCGGAATGATCGTAGTCTCGGACACATGACAAGTCCCGTCCCTGCCCCCCGAATACCGGAAGCGGTGCACCGGCGTCGCTGGGCGATCCTCGGCGTGCTGATGCTGAGCCTGCTCATCGTGGTGCTCGACAACTCGATCCTGAACGTCGCCATCAAGACCATCGCCACCCCCGCGCCGACCGGCCTCGGCGCCACCCAGAGCGAGATCGAGTGGGCGATCAACGCCTACACCCTGGTCTTCGCGGGTCTGCTGTTCACCGCCGGCCTCGTCGGCGACCGGCTCGGCCGCAAGAAGGTGCTCCTCGGCGGCATCGCCGTGTTCGGCATCGGCTCAGCGCTCGCCGCCGAGTCCGGCTCGCCGACCCAGCTGATCGCCTACCGCGCGCTGATGGCCCTGGGTGCCGCCTTCGTCATGCCGGCCACCCTCGCCGTCCTCATGAACGTCTTCGAGCGCGAGGAGCAGCCCAAGGCCATCGGCATCTGGGCCGGCGGCGTCGGCCTCGCCATCGCCATCGGCCCGATCACCGGCGGCGCGCTCCTGGACCACTTCTGGTGGGGCTCGGTCTTCTTCGTCAACGTGCCCATCGTGATCATCGCGCTGGTCCTGATGGCCTGGCTGGTGCCCGACTCCCGCGACCCGCGCCCCGGCCGCCTCGACCCGGTCGGCGTGGTCCTGTCCGTCGTCGGCCTGGTGCTGCTGGTCTACGGCATCATCAAGGGCGGCGAGCTGGCCGACTTCACCGACACCAAGGTGCTGGCCACCATCCTCGCCGGGCTCGCCGTGCTGACCGGCTTCGTCGTCTTCGAGAAGCGCAGCGACCACCCGTCGCTGGACGTCACCTACTTCCGCAACAAGGTCTTCTCGGCCGCCATGAGCGCCATCGCGCTGGTCTTCTTCGCGCTGATGGGCGTCACGTTCTTCAGCGTCTTCTACACGCAGAGCGTGCGCGGCTACTCGCCGCTGCAGTCCGGTCTGCTGATGCTGCCGCTGGCCGCCGCCCAGATGATCTTCGCGCCCCGTGCCCGGCTGGTCGTCGAGCGGTTCGGCAACAGGGCCACCACCACCGCCGGCCTGGTGCTGATCGCGGCGACCCTGGCCGTCTTCGCCACCTTCGAGGCGGACACCCCGATCTGGCTGCTGGAGGTCGTCTTCTTCCTCATGGGCACCGGCATGGCCCACATCATGACGCCGACCTCCGTCGTCATCATGCAGGCCCTGCCCCGTGAGAAGGCCGGCTCCGCCTCCGCGCTCAGCAACACCTTCCGCCAGGTCGGCGGCGCCCTCGGCATCGCCGTGCTCGGCTCGGTGCTCGCCGCCACGTACCGCGACGGCATCGAGGACAAGCTCGGCCTGCTGCCGCCCGGCCTGCGCGACACCGCCGCCGAGTCCGTCGAGGCCACCCTCGGCATCGCCGAGAAGCTCGGCCCGCGGGGCGAGGCCCTGGTCGCGCCGGCGAACGACGCCTTCCTGCACGCCATGCACGTGACCGCCCTGTGCGGTACGGGCGTCGCGCTGATCGGTGCCGTGGTGACCGCACTGTTCCTGCCGGGCAGGCCGCCGGCCGGTCAGCGCGACGACGCCGAACCGGAGTTGGTCGCGGCCGCGGAATGACCGGACCCGCCCTGGCGGTCGGGTCCACGGGGGAAGGAGGGTGCTGCGGGACAATCCCCGCAGTGCAGTGAGAGGACGGAACGACGTGACCCTTGCCGACAGCCGGCCGCGGCCGGACGGACCCGCCCGGGGCCGGCCGCGCAGCGAAGCCGTGGAACGGGCCATCCTGGAAGGGGTGATGAAGCTCCTGGAGGAGGGCGTGCCCCTCGCCGAGCTGTCCATCGAGCGGGTCGCGCGCACGGCCGGGGTCGGCAAGGCCACCATCTACCGCCGCTGGAGCGGCAAGGAGGAGCTGTTCGTCGACGTCGTACGCGCCGCCGAACCCCCCGACCCCGAACTCCCCGGCACCTGCCTGCGCGACGACCTCGTGGTGCTGCTGGAGTCCCTGCGCCAGCGCGGCCTGATGAGCCGCTCCTCGGCGATCCTGCACAACGTGTACGCGCAGATGAAGTCCGCCCCGAGGGTCTGGGCGGCGTACCACGCGAGCGTCATAGCGCCCCGGCGCGCCCTCGCCCTGGAAGTGCTGCGCCGGGCGCGGGAGAACGGCGAGATCCGGGCGGACGTCGACCTGGAGCTGGCCAACGACATGTTCGTCGGCCCCATGCTCGTCCGCTCCGTCATGCGCCCCGACGCCGACCTGCCCGAGGGCCTGGCGGAGCAGATCGTCGACGCGGTCCTGGAGGGCCTACGCCCCGTCAGGTCGACAGCCTCGTAGCACTCGTGTGCGCGTTTTGTCACAGACCGCGCCGTCTGCGGCAGAACCGGAACTCGCGGCACCGGCTCGCTCGTCCTCGTCTTCCGTACGGCCGTCATGGGACGGCGGGAACGAACCGATCATCCCCTAGGGTCGTCAACAGCACGGGGGCGAACGGTGTGCACGGCAGGCAGTGAGGCAGACGGTATGGCGCAGCAGGCGTACATGACGGAGACGGCGGGCGACGGTTCGGGGCCCGAGCGGCCGGGATCCCGGTTTCGGCGCCTCACGCACCGCCTGTTCTCCGGCTGGCGGAACGATCCGCGGATCTGGCGGCGGGGCCTCGTCCTCGCCGCACTGGCCCTGCTGCTCGCCCTGGTGATGCTGGTGCACGCCCACATCCCCAACGCGGTGGGCAATCTCGGCTCGCTCACCGAGACGTTTCTGCCCTGGCTGGGCCTGGCGGTCCCGGTGCTCCTGGTGCTCGCCCTGATCCGCAGGTCGGCGACCGCGCTGATCGCGCTCGTCCTCCCGGCGACCGTCTGGCTGAACCTCTTCGGCGGGCTGCTCGGCGACAAGGCGGGCGGCGGCGGCGACCTCATGGTGGCCACCCACAACGTCAACGCCGACAACCCCGACCCGGCCGCGACCGCCACCGACGTGGCCGCGTCCGGCGCCGACATCCTGGCCCTGGAGGAGCTGCCCGCCTCCGCCGTGCCCGTCTACGACAAGGCGCTGGCGCCGACGTACAAGTACCACGCGGTGGTCGGCACGGTCGGTCTGTGGAGCAAGTACCCGATGACCGGGGTGGAGGCCGTCGACATCAAGCTGGGCTGGAAGCGGGCGATGCGGGCCACCGTCGCCACGCCCCGCGGCCCGGTCGCGGTCTACGTCGCCCACCTGCCCTCGGTGCGGGTGAAGATGGAGGCCGGGTTCACCGCCCGGCAGCGGGACAAGAGCGCCGACGCGCTCGGCGAGGCGATCGCCGACGAACCCCTGAAGCGGGTCGTGCTGCTCGGCGACCTCAACGGCACGATGAACGACCGCTCGCTCAACGCCGTCACCTCCCAGCTGCGTTCGACCCAGGGCGCGGCGGGCAGCGGCTTCGGGTTCAGCTGGCCGGCGTCGTTCCCGATGGCACGCATCGACCAGATCATGGTCCGGGGCGCCGAGCCGCAGAGCAGCTGGACGCTGCCGCGCACGAACAGCGACCACCTGCCCGTCGCGGCCCGTGTGAAGCTCGACACAGAGTCCTGAACCGCTGGAATCCAGGCCCCGACGAGTTTGTTCCGTACGGGAACATACTGCGAGACTCGAACCGTACGGCACTCCGCTCTGAAAGGTCCTTCATGCCCCTGGCCCTGCTCGCCCTCGCCGTGGGCGCCTTCGGCATCGGCACGACCGAGTTCGTGATGATGGGTCTGCTGCCCGATGTGGCGGACGACCTGCACATCTCGATCCCCACCGCCGGGCACCTGGTCTCGGCGTACGCGCTGGGCGTCGTCATCGGCGCCCCGCTGCTGGCCGCCCTGACCGCGCGCATGTCCCGCCGGACCGTGCTCATCTCCCTGATGGCGCTGTTCGTGGCGGGCAACACCCTGTCCGCGTTCGCCCCCGGCAACGGCTCCCTGCTGGCCGCCCGCTTCCTGAGCGGCCTGCCGCACGGCGCCTTCTTCGGCGTCGGCGCGGTCGTCGCCACCGGGATGGTCCCGCCGGAGCGCAAGGCGCGCTCGGTGTCCCTGATGTTCCTCGGCCTGACCGTCGCCAACGTCGCCGGCGTCCCCGCCGCCACCCTCATGGGCCAGCACCTCGGCTGGCGGGCGACGTTCCTCGCGGTCGGCGCGATCGGCCTGGCCGCCATAGCCTCCCTCGCCCTCCTCGTCCCGCACGACCGGGAGCACGCGGCCGCGTCGGCGGGCCTGCGCGGCGAACTGGCCGCCCTGCGGTCCCTGCCCGTCTGGCTGGCCCTTGGTACGACGGTGGCGGGCTTCGGCGCGCTCTTCGCGGCCTACAGCTACATCACCCCGATGCTGACCGACACCGCCGGTTACGCCGAGACCGACGTGACCCTGCTGCTGGCCCTCTTCGGTGTCGGCGCCACGGCCGGCAACCTGCTGGGCGGCCGGCTGGCGGACCACTCGCTGCGCGGCACCCTGTTCGGCGGTCTGGCCTCGCTGGGCGTCGTCCTGCTGCTGTTCCCCCTGCTGATGCGGGCGGAGTGGAGCGCGGCCCTCGCGGTGACCCTGCTGGGCACGGCGGCGTTCATCACGGGTTCCCCGCTTCAGCTGATGGTGATGGAGAAGGCCGCCGCGGCCCCCTCCCTCGCCTCCTCCGCCAACCAGGCGGCCTTCAACCTGGCCAACGCCGGCGGCGCCTGGATCGGCGGCGTCGCCCTGGCAGCCGGCTTCGGTACGACCTCCCCGGCCCTCGCGGGCGCGGTCCTGGCGGTGCTGGGCCTGGGCGTGGCGAGCGTGGCGTACGCGGTGGACCGCCGCCGCGAGACCCCGTCGCCGGCCCGCGTGGTGACCGTGCACGTCCCCCGGAAAACGGAGCCGCAGCACCACTGAGGCGCTGCGGGAGCGGTGGGCGGATCACGCTCGGCCGTGGCGGCCACTCCGCTCGCTGACCTGCGTCTTCGGGGGGCTCGGCTGGAAGGGACCTGCCCGTCGCCGGGTGGGGTGGACGGGGGACGGCCGGGCTTCGCGGTTACTTCGGGTCCTTCTTGAACTTCGAGGTCGACCACGCGTGGCCGAGTGCCGTCAGGCCCAGGCACCAGGCCACCGCCAGCCAGCCGTTGGAGCCGATCCCGGTGCCGAGGAGGAGGCCTCGCAGGGTCTCGATGGCCGGGGTGAACGGCTGGTACTCGGCGATCGGCCGGAACCAGCCGGGCAGGGCGTGCAGCGGCACGAAGGCGCTGGACAGGAGCGGCAGCAGGATCAGCGGCATCGCGTTGTTGCTCGCCGCCTCGGCGTTCGGGCTGACCAGGCCCATGCCGACCGCGATCCAGGTGAGCGCCGTGGCGAAGAGCACGAGCAGCCCGAACGCCGCGAGCCACTCCAGTGCGGTGGCACCGGTGGAGCGGAAGCCGATCGCCACCGCGACGGCACCGACGAGGACCACGCTGACGACCGACTGCAGCACGCTGCCGATGACATGCCCGACGATCACCGAGCCGCGGTGGATCGCCATCGTGCGGAAGCGGGCGATGATGCCCTCGGCCATGTCGGTCGAGACGGAGACCGCGGTGCCGATCGTGGTGCTGCCGATGGTCATCAGCAGCAGGCCCGGGACGATGTAGGCGACGTACCTGGCGCGGTCCGGAGCGCCGCCGCCGATGCCCGCGCTCATGGTGTCGCCGAAGATGTAGACGAAGAGCAGCAGCAGCATGATCGGGGTCAGCAGCAGGTTCAGCGTGAGCGACGGGTAGCGCCGGGCGTGCAGGAGGTTGCGGCGCAGCATCGTGGAGCAGTCGCGTACGGCCAGGGAGATCCGGGCCGGGCGGGCGGTTGCCGGGGAAGTGGTCATCGGGCGGTCTCCTTGCGCTGGTGCGGCTGGTGGGGAACCTTCGCGCCGCCGGTCAGCGCGAAGAAGACGTCGTCGAGGTCGGGGGTGTGCACGGTGAGCCCGTCCGCCGTGATGCCGGCGGCGTCCAGCCGGTCGAGGAGGGAACGCAGTTCGCGCTGGCTGCCCTCGCTCGGGATCTGCAGTGCGAGGGATTCGTCGTCCCGGGAGGCCTCGCGCAGCGCGTCGGCGGCGCTCCGGTACGCGGCCGGGTCGGTGAAGCGGAGCCGGACGTGGCCGCCGGGGACGATCCGCTTCAGCTCCTCGGCGGTGCCCTCCGCGGCGATCGTGCCGTCGTGCAGCACGGCGATGCGGTCGGCGAGCTGGTCGGCCTCCTCCAGGTACTGCGTGGTGAGGAACACGGTGACGCCGTCGGAGACCAGTTCGCGGACGATCTGCCACATGGTGTGACGGCTGCGCGGGTCGAGGCCGGTGGTCGGCTCGTCCAGGAAGATGATCCGCGGGTCTCCGACCAGGGTCATGGCGATGTCGAGGCGGCGCTTCATGCCGCCGGAGTAGGTGGAGGCGGGCTTCTTGGCGGCCTCGGCGAGGTCGAAGCGCTCCAGCAGCTCGGCGGTCACCCGCCGTCCCTCGCGCCGGGAGAGGTGGTGCAGGTCCGCCATGAGCAGCATGTTCTCCTCGCCGGTGATCAGGCCGTCGACGGCGGAGAACTGTCCGGTGACGCCGATCGCGGCGCGCACGGCCTGCGGGTCGGCGGCGAGGTCGTGGCCGCCGACGCGGATCCCGCCGGAGGCGGGATCGGGGGAGACGAGCGTGGAGAGGATCTTGACGGCGGTGGTCTTGCCGGCGCCGTTCGGGCCGAGCAGGGAGAAGACCGTGCCGTGCGGTACGGCCAGGTCGACGCCGTCGAGGACGGTCTTGTCGCCGTAGGACTTGCGCAGCCCGGTCGCCGCGATGGCCAGGTCGGTCATGGGGGTGCTCCTGTTCAGAGGCTGCGGGCGGTGATGTCGCCGTGGGAGGTGGTGGCGCGGATGTCGAGCTCGGCGGTGCCGTCGTTCCTGAGGGCGTTGCCGATGCGGCCGTGGCCGGTGCCGGCGTCCAGGGCGGCGGAGACCCCGCGGGCCGCGGCGATCGAGATGTCGCCGGACTCGGTGCGCAGGACGACCGTGCCGCGCCCGGCCTCGGCGATGCGGATGTCGCCCCGTGCGGTGCTGATCTCCGCCGGGCCGCCCAGCCGGCCGACCTCGACGTCGCCGTCGACCGCGGTGAGGCGGACGCTCGCGGCTTCGTCGATCTTGATGTGGCGGTAGGCACCGTCGAAGGTGACGTCGCCGAGGCGGCCGACACCGCGCAGCTCGCAGGCGGACGCCGTGGCCTCGACGCGGGAGCCGGCGGGCAGCTGGACGGTCACCTCGACGGATCCGGAGGTGCCCAGGAGCCGGTTCTTCGCCGCCGGGGCCGCGATCCGCAGGACGCCGTCGCGGTAGGCGACCTCGATCTCCTCCGCAGCCTTCACGTCGCGGCTCTTCGAGGCATCCGCGGGCAGGACCTCGACCGTGGTGTCGGCCCGGTCGGCGGCGATGAACTGGATGCGTCCCGCAGGGATGTCCAGGACGGCGGTGACCGGGGCGGGAGTGTCGAACTTCTGCATCGTGCGCTCCTTCGGCTTGTTGTTTCCGATGAGGGAAACGCTACGTTGCATTCGAAGTACCGGCAACGATTCCGTTGCGCTGTATTACCAAAGATGCAGGTCAAAGCAGAGAAATCGTTGCAACGGTCCTGACAGTAATGCAACAATCCGACCCTGCTTCGTTGCAATGGATTGTGCGTGAACGCTAAGCTGGAGGCACCGCAGGACGATGAAGGAGGCCCTGATGCCGGGAGGCAGGCTCACCCAGCAGGAACGTCAGCAGATCGCGCTGGGACTGGCCGACGGCCTCGCCTACGCGGAGATCGCCAGACGGCTCGACCGTCCGACCTCGACCATCACGCGTGAGGTCATGCGCAACGGCGGCCCCACCGCCTACCGCGCCGACCTCGCCCACCGCGCCACCGAACGCCGTGCCCACCGGCGCAGGCAGGCCGCGCCCCGCGGCGCGGAGGCGCCTGCGCCGGGCTACGGCCGCGATCCCGAGGCCGTGCGCGCGTACGAGGAGACGCTCACCACCGTCTTCATGCAGTCGGGCACGCCCCAGATGATGGCGCGGGTGATGGCCTGCCTCACCATCAGCGACGCGGGCAGCCTCACCGCGTCCGAACTCGTCCAGCGCCTCCAGGTCAGCCCGGCGTCCGTCTCCAAGGCCATCGCCTTCCTGGAGAGCCAGGACCTCGTCCGCCGGGAACGCGGCGAAGGCCGCCGCGAGCGCTACGCCGTCGACGACGAGGTCATGTACCAGGCGATGATGGCCAGTGCCCGGTCGACCGCCCAGGTCGCCGAGACCGCACGGCAGGGCGTCGGCGTCCTCGGCCCCGGCACCCCGGCCGGTGCCCGCCTGGAGAACACCGCCCGCTTCCTCGACTTCGTCGCCGAGAGCCTCGCCCGCGCGGCGGAGCAGGCGCGCGAGATCCTCCACACGAAACCCGCCACACCCTCGGACGGCCCCGCCGCGTCCCGGTGACGCGAAAGGGGGCGTGAGGTCACCAGGACCCCACGCCCCCTCGGGCGATCCGGAGGATCAGCGCCGGCGGAACGACTGGACGTATCCGTTCGCCGGGGAACCGACGCCCGTGACGTCGTCGTAGCCCTTCACCGCGGACAGCGAGCTGTCCTTGCCGAGGCTGCGGACCGAGGTCGCGAGGCCGCCGGAGGCGTCGAGGCCGTTGACGAAGTCGATACGGGCCACCGCCAGGCCGGAGCCCGTCGGGTTGTCCGTGACGTCGTGGTAGACGCCCTTCTTGCCGTACTTGGCGTAGATCGCCGGGTTGGCGAAGCCGAGGGCCTTGCCGCCGCGGGCCTCCTGCGCCAGCGCCTGGACGGCCGCGATGACCGGGGCGGCCAGCGAGGTGCCGCCGATGCGGTACTCGCTGTACTGCTCGGTGCCGTCCGGGAACGTCTGGGTCTGGCCGACGAGGAAGCCGGTGTTCGGGTCGGCGATGGCCGCGATGTCCGGGACGACGCGGTTGCCGTCGGCGCTGTTGGCCTTGGCGAGCGAGTCCGGGACGACGCCCTTCTGGTAGTACGGCTCGGCGACGGTCCTGCTGGTGCCGCCGCCCGCGCCGGAGCTGAACGTGCCGGGGAAGTTCGTCCAGCTCTTGCCGTCGGCCGACAGCGAGGCCTTCTCGGTGCCCCAGCCGGTCTCCCACTGGTACGTGTCGCCCTTGCCGACGGCCAGCGAGGTGCCGCCCACCGCGGTCACCCACGCCGAGTTGGCCGGGGTGTCGACCTGCTTCGTCCCGGTGTTGGCGACCTCGTCGCCGTTGTCGCCGGAGGAGAAGTAGAAGCCGATGCCCTGGACCGCGCCCAGCTGGAAGACCTGGTCGTAGGCGGCCGCGAGGTCCGGCGTCTGGTTGGCCTCGATGTCGCCCCAGGAGTTGGAGACGATGTCGGCCAGGTGGTTGTCGACGATCTTGCCGAGCGAGTCCAGCAGGTCGTCGTCGTAGCAGGAGGCCGCGCCGACGTAGGTGACGTCGGCGTTCGGGGCTACCGCGTGGACCGCCTCGACGTCGAGGGTCTCCTCGCCGTACCAGCCGGCCGCGCCGCACTCCTTGGTCCTGGTGTAGCTCTTCGGCAGCACCTGGTGCAGCTGGCCGGTCTTCCAGGCCGCGTCACCGTTCTTCAGCGCGTACCTGCCCGCGTCGTAGGCGATCGTCGGGGAGGCGTACGCGTCGGTGATGGCGATCCGGACGTTCTTGCCGGTGTACGTGCCCGCGCCGTACGCGGCGCGCAGCTGCTTGCCGGTGTAGCCCTTGATCGCGTACGGGACCTTCTGGCCGTACGCGTCCGGGAGCGTGGTCGCGATGTTCGAGCCGAAGTACGAGGAGAACGGCCCGGAGTTCCTGAACACCGCGTCCGGCGGCGGCAGCTGGTCGTCGTGGCTCGCCTTGTGCGGGGCGTTGTCCAGGCCGGTGACGGTCAGGACGGCGCCCTTCAGGGCGGCCGGGACGGAGACCGTGCGCGCCGGGGCGCGGTAGGTCTTCGAGCCCTTGGCGAAGTTGTGCAGCTGGGTGCCGAACGCCTTCTCGGCGGCGGCCACGTCACCGGAGACGGCGACGTAGTGCGGGGTGACCGCGGTGACGGTCAGACCGGCCGACTTCAGCCAGGACGTGACGGCGGCCACCTGGGCCTTGGTGGCCCCGAAGCGGGCCTGCGCCTTCTTGCCGCTCAGGTACTTGCCGTACAGCGGCGAGCCGGGGTCGGACACCGCCTTGGCGTAGGCGGCCAGGCCGGCCCGGTCCCGCCCCGCGAGATAGACGCGGGCCTTCACCCGGGCGCTGTCCGAAGTGGCGCCCTTGTCCGCCTTGGCCGTGGCCCACAGCGGCTTGGTGCCCTTCAGGACGTCGCGAGCGGGGCTGTCCGCGGCGTGCGCCGCGGGTATGCCCAGCGCCAGCGCGCCGGCGATCATCGGCAGTGTCGCTGCCATGCTCACGCCTGCGCGCACGGTGGCGCGGTTGGATCTCATAGAACCCCCTGCGATGCGGTTCGCATGCATGTCGTGGTCGGTACGTCGCGCTTCCGCGCCCCGGCCCGCGGCGGTGTCGGCCGGCGAGTGGATCACACGATGGGGGCCACTCTTTCGATGAACCGTTCATGCCAGGGGAAGGTGAAAGTCAAGAGAAGCTCAAGTAACCGCCATCGAGGGCGGTTTGCACCATTGATCCTTACGGCGGTGTTACGAACGGGCTTGCGCGCCCCGCTCCTTGAGCATCCCGGCCATCAGCTCGATCTCCGACCGCTGCGCGTCGACCATGCCCTGCGCGAGCCGCTTCTCCACGCCGACGGTGCACTTGGCGACACAGCCCTCGGCCATGTGCACACCGCCCTTGTGATGGTCCGTCATCAGCTGGAGGTACAGGATCTCGGCCTGCCTGCCGCTGAGCGTCCGGAGCTTCTTCAGCTCGGTGTTCGTGGCCATGCCCGGCATCAGCGCGCCGTCCTTGCCGGAGGCCATGTCCCCCATGCCCATCCAGGTCATCGGCGGATCGGCCGACACCTTCGGCAGCTCCCACAGGTCCAGCCAGCCCAGCAGCATCCCGCGCTGGTTGGCCTGCGTCTGCGCGATGTCGTACGCGAGCCGCCGTACCTCCTCGTTCTTCGTGCGGTCCCGCACGATGTACGACATCTCGACGGCCTGCTGGTGGTGGACGGCCATGTCCCGGGCGAACCCGGCGTCGGCGGACTGTGCGCCCGGTGTCGTCGTATCCGATCCGCCGGTGTCCTCGGCCACGGAGTACGTGATCGCGCCGGCCGCGACGAGCACCGCCGCCGCGGTCCCCGCGACCCAGCCGATGTGCTGTCGCCTCACTTCATGACCCCGCCGGTGCAGGAGGCGCCCGGCTCGGGCGTCTGCTGCCCCTGCACATAGGTGGCGAAGAACTTGTCCACTTCCGGGTCCTTGGCGCTCTTCACCGCGACCTGGTGGCCCCACGCCGACAGGATCAGCGGAGCGTCCTGGTTCTCGTACGGGCTCATCAGCGAGTACGGGGTCTTCTTCACCTTGGCCGCGAGCGCGTCGACGTCGGCCTTGGCCGCCTTGCCGGTGTACGTCACCCAGACCGCGCCGTGCTCCAGCGCGTGCACGGCGTTCTCGTCCGCCACCGGCTCGATGTAGACGTCACCGTTGCAGTTCAGCCAGACCGGGTTGTGGTTGCCGCCGACCGGCGGGTGCATCGGGTACGACACCTTCGTCGTCACGTGTGTCCGCGCCAGCTTGCCCGACCAGGTCCTCACCCCGTCCTTGCCGGTGGTGAAGTGCCCGGAGTCCCCGGAGCCCTTGGCGTCGCCGCTCGGCTTCGCCGTGTCCTTGCCGGAGTCGCGCTGCGAGTTCACCAGGACCACACCGCCGACGACGAGGCCGACGACGACCACCGCGCTGGCGGCGATCGTGAGCACCCGGTTACGGCGCTCGCGGGCACGCTCCGCGCGCCGCATCTCCTCTATGCGCGCCTTGCGCGCCGCGGTGCTGCTGTTCTTGCCGGAACCCATGAGGCTTGTCCTTCTTCAGAAGGGGACGTGGACGGTGGGGCCCGCTGATCGTAGTGCGCGGGGGCGGCACTTCCGTAGGGGAGGGTTCGGGACCGGATAATTTGAAGCGCCGATGCGCATTACCTACGCTCGCGGTATGCGGCTGCTGCGCTCCACCGACCTGGCCCTGCGCGTCCTGATGCGACTGGCCGTCGCCGACGCCACCCCCACGACCCGCCAGGTCGCCGCCGACATGGACGTTCCCTACACGCATGCCGCGAAGGTCGTCGCCGAACTCCAGCACCTGGGCCTGGTCGACGCCCGGCGCGGGCGGGGCGGGGGACTGGCGCTCACGGAGCGGGGCCGTACCGCGTCGGTGGGCGCGGTCGTGCGGACCTTCGAGGGCGAGGGCGACGTGGTGGACTGCGAGGGGACGCAGGGGACGCCGGCTTGCCCCCTGCGCGCCGGCTGCCGCCTGCGGGGCGCGCTGCGGGGGGCTCAGGAAGCGTTCTTCGCCGCGTTGGACTCCGTCACGATCGCCGACCTCGTGGCCGAGCCGACGGGGCCCTTGCTGCTCGGGATCTCCCGGGGGCCGGGGCCGCTCTGAGCGCATGGCGAAGTGCCACGACGGGCCGCCTGGCGTGTGTGGCGCCGTCGTGGCACTTCGCGCCCACGCGGCGGTGGCCGCATGGAGGACGCGGCCCCGAGCCCCTCACGGGGCGCCGGTGCTCAGCCCTGGGCCAGCCACAGGTCCGGGCCGAACACCTCGTAGTGGATGTCGGCCGGGGCGACGCCCTTCTCGATCAGCTGGGTGCGGACCGCGCGCATGAAGGGGAGCGGGCCGCACAGGTACGCGTGCGTGCCGGGGCGGACGGGGACGTCCGCCAGGTCGACCAGGCCGGTCCGGGTGCCCGGCTCGGCGCCCTTCTCGTAGAAGAGGTGGACGGAGGCGTCGGGCAGCTTGCCTGCGTAGGCCGTGTGGTCGGCGCGCAGGGCGTGCTCGGCGGGGGAGCGGTCGCCGTGCACGACGGTGACCGGGCCGCGGTGGCCGCCGGCCGCGAGGTCGGCCAGCATCGCGACCATCGGGGTCACGCCGATGCCGGCCGAGGCGAGCAGCAGGGGCGTGTCCGGTTCGTCGGAGAGGACGAGGTCGCCGTACGGCTCGGACAGCTCCAGGACGTCGCCGGGGCGCACGCGCGCGTGGAGGTGGTTCGAGACCTCGCCGTCGGGCGTGGCCGCGCCGTGTACGCGCTTGACGCTGATCTGGCGCACCGCCTCGCCGGGCGCCCCGGACAGGCTGTACTGCCGGATCTGCCGGGCCCCGTCGGGCAGGGTGACGCCGACGGAGACGTACTGCCCGGCGCGGAAGCCGGCCACCGGGCCGCCGTCGGCCGGGCGCAGCCGGAAGGTGACGACGTCCGGGGTCTCCTCGACCCGCTCGACGACCTCCCACGCGCGCAGGCCGGGGCCGCCGCTCTCCTCGTACAGCCGCTTCTCGCTCGTGATCAGCGCGTTCGCCATCAGCCAGTACACCTCGTCCCAGGCGGCGGCCACCTCGGGCGTGACGGCCTCACCGAGCACCTCGGCGATGGCGGCGAAGAGGTGCTCGTGGACGACGTCGTACTGCTCGGGGGCCACGCCGAGGGAGGCGTGCTTGTGGGCGATGCGGGCGAGCATCGCGTCCGGCCGCTGGTCCGGGTGGTCCAGCAGATGCGTGGCGAAGGCGGCGATCGAGCCGGCGAGGGCCTGCCTCTGGGTGCCGGCCGCCTGGTTGCCGCGGTTGAAGAGGTTGCGCAGCAGGTCGGGGTGGGCGGCGAAGAGGCGCGTGTAGAAGCGCTCGGTGATCTCGCCGATCGCCGCGCCGACGGCGGGCAGGGTGGCACGGACGGTGGCTGCGGACTGCTCGGTCAGCATCGGGACTCCTCGGAGAACTCGGCTGACCGGCACGCTATGAAAACTTGCATCTTGGATGCAAATTTAACGAGCGTGGTGTCGGTCACGGAGGAAGCGGGATCGGCCATTACGGATGTCGGTGCGAGCAGGCAAGATGGGCGGCAGAGAAGGACACCTGCCGTACGACAGGCGTTCAGGCCGAAGACGCTCGGGCGATCAAGGTCCGCAACGCGCGTGAAATGGTGTTGTGGTGGGATGCTCAGGTGCCCGACCGCCTCCCGTGGTACGGGGGACAGGCGGCCTGACCAGCAAGGATGGGGAAGCGGAAGATGGACAAGCAGCAGGAGTTCGTGCTCCGGACCTTGGAGGAGCGCGACATCCGGTTCGTACGCCTGTGGTTCACGGACGTGCTGGGCTTCCTCAAGTCTGTCGCCGTGGCCCCCGCGGAACTCGAGCAGGCCTTCGACGAGGGCATCGGTTTCGACGGCTCCGCGATCGAGGGCTTCGCCCGGGTCTACGAGTCAGACATGATCGCCAAGCCGGACCCGTCCACGTTCCAGGTCCTGCCCTGGCGCGCGGAGACCCCCGGCACGGCCCGCATGTTCTGCGACATCCTCATGCCGGACGGCTCCCCGTCCTTCGCCGACCCGCGCTACGTCCTCAAGCGTGCCCTCGCCCGCACCTCCGACCTGGGCTTCACCTTCTACACCCACCCGGAGATCGAGTTCTTCCTGCTGAAGGACCGCCCGCTGGACGGCTCCCGCCCGACCCCCGCGGACAACTCGGGCTACTTCGACCACACGCCCACCAACGTCGGCATGGACTTCCGGCGCCAGGCGATCACCATGCTGGAGTCGATGGGCATCTCGGTGGAGTTCTCCCACCACGAGGGCGCGCCGGGCCAGCAGGAGATCGACCTGCGCTACGCCGACGCCCTCTCCACGGCCGACAACATCATGACGTTCCGGCTGGTCATGAAGCAGGTGGCGCTGGAGCAGGGCGTCCAGGCGACGTTCATGCCGAAGCCCTTCTCGGAGCACCCCGGCTCCGGCATGCACACGCACCTGTCCCTCTTCGAGGGCGACCGCAACGCCTTCTACGAGTCCGGCGCGGAGTACCAGCTCTCCAAGGTCGGCCGTTCCTTCATCGCGGGCCTGCTGCGGCACGCGGCGGAGATCTCCGCGGTCACCAACCAGTGGGTGAACTCCTACAAGCGCATCTGGGGCGGCTCCGAGCGCACGGCCGGCGCGGGCGGCGAGGCACCCTCGTACATCTGCTGGGGCCACAACAACCGCAGCGCCCTGGTCCGCGTCCCGATGTACAAGCCCGGCAAGACCGGCTCGGCCCGCGTCGAGGTCCGCTCCCTGGACTCGGGCGCGAACCCGTACCTGGCGTACGCCGTCCTGCTGGCCGCCGGCCTCAAGGGCATCGAGGAGGGCTACGAGCTCCCGCCGGGCGCCGAGGACGACGTCTGGGCCCTGTCCAACGCCGAACGCCGCGCCATGGGCATCGAGCCCCTGCCGCAGAACCTCGGCGAGGCCCTGACCCTCATGGAGGGCAGCGACCTCGTCGCCGAAACCCTCGGCGAACACGTCTTCGACTTCTTCCTGCGCAACAAGAAGAGCGAGTGGGAGGAGTACCGCTCCGAGGTGACCGCCTTCGAGCTGCGCAAGAACCTTCCGGTGCTGTAGGGGCAGGTCAGGGCGGCTTTAGCGGAAACGATCCCTTGGGGCTGGCGGTCGCTGACCGCCGGCTCCAGGGCGTCTCGCGACCTCTGGGCCGTCTGAGCACATCTCCGGAGCCCCTGCGCCATCCTTGGAGCTGGCTCTTGCGGTGCTCCAGTGCGCTGCTTACCGGCGAGCTGTTGCAACCCTGACCGCGGAGCCACGAATCCTCCACCGCCCTGAGGCCGGACCCACTCACAGCTACCTTCCGTCGAAGCTAGCTCGGCTGGCGCCAATTTCAGAGACTCATCTTGGACTCCAGATACTTCTGTGGGGCGCTGATTGCGGTGCTTTCAACTGCCGTTCCGATCTTTCCAAGGAACGATTTCAAGCGCTGGCGGGCGGTAAGGCGATCGGTGGGCCCGGCGTCAGGATCTTCCAGCTCGTGAACTGCCGACTCCAGGCCCCCTGCCTCACCGCCTCCGTGAAAACGGATCAAGTGAATGAACTGCGGATTGAGGCTAACTACCAGAGATGGTGTCGCGGCCTCGGCCGTGCCAGCGAGCAAGATGTTCTGTCGGAGATTACTCGCTCGCGGCAGCAGAGAATCCACCAGACTCTGCACTTCCTCGGTTCTCCCTTGAACTGAACAGCAGCCGTTTCGTGATGAGGGGGCCGTCCGGACGGAGCCACGGAAGAGCGACCTCGACCGGAGAGAATGCCTCCATGTGCCTCTTGAGGACGTGCGCCACTCGGTCGGGCAGAGGTACGTCGCGCATCTTGTTCCGCTTCGGCGGCGACAACACGAGACGCCCCCTGGTCACCTTCACCTGGTTGCCGACATGAAGTCATTCTGAGTCGAAGCCGATGGCATCCACGGCAATCCCGAAGATCTCCCCCTGGCGAAAGCCGGATCCGCCCCTCAGGTCAACGGTCGTGCGGTAGCGCATCGGCAGAGCCGCACGCACGGCGAAGACTCGATCCACGGCCCAGGGACGACTCGGCCGACGCCTGCCGGAGGGGAGCGGACGGACTGAGCCCGACATGGATTCTTCGGCAGGTGACCGTCATCGACGGCTGCGTTGAGGGTGGACGAGAGGTTGTTGTAGATCACGCGCCGATACGACGATGCGGCAACGACCCGTTCTGCAGGACGCGTGAGAGCGCCCCGAGCATGTCGATCCGTGGGGGCTTCCGTCGACCGGTCTCGATCTTCGCCAGCCAGTCGGTGCTGCGTCCGACCAGATCGGCGAGCACGACGGGGAGACGGCCACCAACTGGGACCTGATGGAGTACGCGTCTGAGGCCTGAGGGCATGCGCAACACAGACGGACTGTCCTGGTCGGCATGATGCTCTGTGTCTGGCCACGCGTGATCTTCGGTTGCGCCCGTGACCTTGTTCTGGGTGCACAGAATTGCCGCGGGATCCTTGCTACATTCACGGCCGTTAGCGATGCTCACACTCGTTTGGCCTAGTGAAAGAGCAAGTTGCGAAGAGAAGTGTGATCATTTCGTCATGAGCTGACCACGCTTCTCGGGAGCAAATGTGGATCCATCGAAGAATGAAGTGCAGCCACCCCGCCCCAATTCAGCCGAACGCCTCGGTGATGTTGGAAATCTCCTCGGATTGCTGCTTGCGGGCTTTGCGGGAGCACTGAATCTGGTTGGCCTGAGCCACGCTGAGCTGACGACAATCCTGCGCAATCAAGGAATATTGGTAGGGTTTGCGTCATTTTTGCTACTCGGTGCGTTGATCTCTGCAATTTCCAGCATCTTTGTAGAAAGAGGCTATCGCATACACCTTTGGATTGCTGGCGCCGTCGTATCCGGCTTGCTAGCCATCGCCTTATTCGCAGTCTATGCAGTCAGGATACCGAAAACAGCAACTTGGGGACGGGGCTGGACTCTAGGATGCAGTCTGCTCCTAGCGGCGCTCGCAGCTGCCGGGATAGCCGCATGGGTAATTCGTCGACCTGCGCGACCGGCAATTTCCTTGCAGTTCACACTATTGATCGCCTCTGCGATATTGTTCTCCTCCGCGACCACCACCGCCGTGCGAGTCGAAGCAAGGAACCAGGCGGTAGCGACCTTTCCTCAACTGGAAGTCAGCACAGATCTCAAAGGTGACATTGGAGAGGCATCTGCGACGGTGTCCGCCACAAAGATGCGCGACTACGAGCATGTCACTCTTGAGGTTTACGGTGCCCCGAGGGGAAGCTCGGCGAAGGAAAGATGGCCGTGCCCGGATAAGTGTAAATTTATCGCGGATATAGACATCAATCCTGACTCATTCGGGAATGTCGAAAAAAAAGTCTTCAAGATCCCGTTCTTGCGCTCCAGGTATAAACACCTCACCGTTGCCGCGTACATCTGCGAAGCAGGACAAGAGAGAAAAGATTGTCAATTCGGGGAGAAAAATACGGCTTGGGATCTTGCAATAGACTGAACCGCGTTGATCTGCCAGGCGATCACGCCGGTCGATCCCCTGGTGCCGTCGACGTCGACGCGGACCGGCTTGGCCGTGGTGATCCGCTGCTGAACCACCGACAAGTCGCACGGCACCGCGGTCTTCCTGCCGGCGTTCGCGGGCACGAAGGTCAGCTGCGCGTTGCCGTTGCCGGCGCACGCGAGACTGATTCGGTACGTCTTTCCCTTGCTCAGGGTGGGTTCGGTGTGGATGCCGTCGGTCACGCGTTCGGCGCCGGCCTCGACAGGCGTTCCGCTGCGTACGGCGGCAAGAGCCGCCCGGGCCTGCTCGCCGAGGTCCTTCTCCGACTGCTCGGTCGTGGTTCGAGCCGGACTCGGTGCGGGCGACTGCGAGGAATCTGCCCTGTCGCCACCGCCGGCGGACACCGTGCACGAGGTGAGCAGGAACGCCGACACCAGGACGGAGCATCCGGCGAGCTGGGCCGTCCGCAGGTTCGAACACGTCATCACGTGGTTTCCCCGTACTTCCAGCCGGCTTCCGGCGCCGGCAGGATCGCCGCCCCGGGAACCGTACTGCAGCTGACCGTACCGGCGCTTCCCACCGTCGGGCGGCGGTCACCTGTGTCTAGCCGTGCTCCGCGGCCATCTCGGCGAGGACCGCGTCGATCGCAGTCGGGGTGAGGTTGAAGACCGCCGCGGTGAGCGAGGCGTCGAGGATGTGGGGACGGTCGTACAGGTACAGCATTTCCGGAAACTCCGCCATGACCGAATCGGCCCGTCCGATCTCCCGCAGCTCGGTCCTCGTCATGTGGGTCAGCTCGGGGGCGGGTACGCCGGCCGCCAGGGCCAGACGCGCGGCCAGCTCACGGACCGTGGCCTCAGAGGTGGACGGCACGTGCCAGGCCCGGCCCCAGGACTTCTCGTTCCGGGCCGCGGCGATCAGTGCGCGGGCCGCGTCGCCGGTGTAGGTCCAGCTGTGCGGGGCGTCGGTATCTCCCGGGTAGGAGACGGGCGCGCTCCTCAGCACCTGTGACCCCACCATGAGCGTGAACGGTGAGTAGGCGCCCGCGCCGAGGTAGTCGCTGGCCCGGACCTCGGTGACCCGCACCCGGCCCGCCTCGTGGGCGGCGAGCGCGTCCTGCCACATCCGGGCCCGGACACGGCCCTTGACGCTGGTCGGCGCCATCGGAAGGTCCTCGGTGGCGGGCCTGTCGACGGGCCCGTAACCGTAGGTGTTCCCGAGCATGACGTAGTCCGCTCCGCTGCGTTCTGCCGCGGCCAGCACCGAGGCGGCCAGCGGCGGGAACTCCGACGGCCACCGGTCGTAGGCCGGCATGGCGCAGTTGAACAGGGTCGCCGCCCCATGGGTCAGCTCGATCAGCCGCGCGGTGTCGGTGGCGTCGGCGGCGACCCGCTCGATCCGGTCGTGCGCCGGCCCGGTGCCGCGGCGGGTGACGAGCCGGACCCGCTCGCCGGCGTCCGCCAGCAGCCGTGCGGCGGCCGATCCCGTGGCTCCGGCTCCAACGATGACGTACAAGGGCATCCGTGCACTCCTTGGTCGAAGAGCTGGGACTGGCCCGCCCCAACGGCTTCACCCTCCGGCACGGGTGATCCGTAAGGTAGTGGCCCGAATGCCAAACACCAGGAGGTTCGGGCCATGCGCCGGGTCGCTGTCGTCGCTGTTCCCCCTGCCACCACCTTCGACCTGTCGATTCCCGAGCTCGTCCTCGGTGAGACGACCGTCGACGGCCGCCCCGGCTACCGGGTGCGCGTCTGCACTGCCCGTCCCGGGCCCATCGCCACCAACAGCAGTCTTGAGGTCACCGTCCCCCACGGGCTGGAGGCCGTCGACGACGCCGACACCGTCATCGTCGCCGGAACCGGCGCCCGCGACGACATCGAACCGCGCGTCCTCGCGGCACTGCGCCGCGCAGCCGCCGCGGGCAAACGCGTCGCCTCGATCTGCACCGGAGCGTTCGTCCTCGCCCAGGCCGGACTGCTCGACGGGCGCAGCGCCACCACCTACTGGGCCAAGTCCGAGGAGTTCTCCAGCCGCTTCCCCTCCGTCGAGCTACGCCCCGACGTGCTGTACGTCCAGGACGGCAACCTCCTGACCTCTGCCGGACTCTCCGCCGGCATCGATCTGTGCCTGCACCTGGTGCGCATCGACTACGGCGCCGCGACCGCCAACGCGGTCGCCCGGCTGGTGGTGGCGGCACCCGTGCGGCCGGGCGGCCAGGCCCAGTTCATCGAGACGCCGCTGCCACCCGAGACCGGAACCTCGCTCGCCGGGACCCGTGCCTGGGCGCTCGACCGCCTCCATGAACCGCTCACACGTGCCGACCTCGCCGCCCACGCGCGGACCAGTGTCCGCACCCTGACCCGGAGGTTCCACGCAGAGACCGGCCTGAGCCCGCTCCAATGGCTCCTCCACCAGCGCGTGATCCGGGCGCAAGAGCTCCTGGAGACGACCGGCCTGCCCATGGATCACGTTGCCCGGCTCAGCGGGCTCGCCACCACCGACTCCCTGCGCCGGCACCTGACGAGACGGACCGGGCTGACCCCCAGTGCCTACCGCGCGGTGTTCACCCGGCAGCCAGGCCCGGGAGATCCAGGCACCGCCGCGGCCCGAGTGCCGGAAGACGAAGGCGGGTTCAGACGATCGGCCCCTCACCGCTGTCCAGGGGGTCAGCGCGGATCCCTGCCGGAGTGCGGTACCCAGGGGGCTTCCGGCCGTGCGCAGGTCCGCGCCTCCGGGGCGTCCCCCAGGCACTCGATCTCGTAGTCCCCGGTGTCCTCGTCGATCGTCACGCCGTGGGTCTCGCTGCGGAAGCCCGGGAAGCGTCGGTCGAAGGTCTCCAGGGCGGTGAGGTAGCGCAGGAGGGGGCCGTCGGGGGCGCCGGTGGACTCGCCCGGCATGAGGACCGGGATGCCGGGCGGGGTGACCGTGACCATCGCGGCCGCCACCCGGTGCGCCGCGTCGGCGATGCGGACGCGTTCCGTGCCGCCCCGCACCAGCCGCTGGTAGCAGTGCTGGGGCGGCTGGACCGGCTCCGGGAGCTGCTGGAACGCGGTGTCCAGCAGTTCCACCAGGCGTGCCGAGCGCAGCTGCTCGTGCATCTGCCGGCACAGCTCCCGCAGGGTCAGGCCCGAGTAGCGGCGAGGGTGCGCGGCGACCGCCGCCGGCAGGACGCGGTCGAGCGGGGCGTCGGCGTCGTACAGGGCCTTGAAGTCCATCAGGGCGTCCAGCAGCGTGCCCCACTTGCCCTTCGTGATGCCCATCGAGAAGAGGATCAGCGTGGTGTAGCCGTCGGTCTTCTCGACCACGATGTTCCGGGTGGCCAGATACGCGGTCAGGACGCGCGCCGGGATACCCTCCTCGGCCGTCTCCCCGGTGGCGGTGATGCCCGGGCAGGTCAGCGTGACCTTGACCGGGTCCAGCATGCAGTGGCCCTCGGCCAGCCCGGGGAAGCCGTGCCAGGCGGCGCCCGGCTCCAGCAGCCAGCAGGACTGCTCGGTGCGCAGCAGCTCGGGCGGGGCGTCCGCGAAGGGCAGCCGTTCCCCGGTCGACGGGTCGGTGACCTCCTCCGGCTGCCACACGCCGAAGAACCACGGCGGCCGGTCGCCGGCGCTCGCCACCCGCTGCCCCAGCCGCACCATCTCCTGCCGGAAGCGGATCGCCTCCGTCACCGCCTCGTCCACCAGCCACTCGCCCTGCGGCCCGTCCATCATGGCCGTCGCCACGTCCAGCGAGGCGATCATCGGGTAGAGGGGCGAGGTGGTGCCGTGCATCATCAGCGCCTCGTTGAAGCGGTCGTGCTCCACGGGTGCCCGGGGCGCCGGCCGTACGTGCACCATCGCCGACTGGGACAGCGCGGCCAGCAGCTTGTGCGTGGACTGGGTCGCGAAGACCGTCGGCCGGTCCGGGCCGGGGAAGGTCCCGGCGTCCACCGACATGCCGTAGCGGCCCCGGTACAGCGGATGGAAGCGGGCGTACGCGAACCACGCCTCGTCGAAGTGCACCCGGGGCGTGCTGGCCGCGAGCGCTCGCGCGACCGGTACGGCGGCGTAACACAGGCCGTCGTAGGTGGAGTTGGTGAGCACCGCGTACTGGGGGTCGCGCGAGACGGCGCCCTCGGCGAGCGGGTGCGCGGCGATCCGGGCCGCGATCGAGTCCGCCGCCAGCTCGGCCGGCGGCAGCGGACCGGCGAGACCGTAGCCGTTGCGGGTGGGCACCAGGTAGACGGGCCGGGCGCCGGAGACCACCAGGCCGTGCAGCACCGACTTGTGGCAGTTGCGGTCCACGAGGGCGAGTTCGTCGCGGGTGACGCTGAAGTGGCCCACCAGCCGGTTGCAGGTGGAGTCGCCGTGCAGCACGAAGTAGCTGAGGTCGGCGCCGAAGACGCGGGCCGCGTTGCGCTCGGCCTCGCCGATCGGGCCGGTGTGCTCGAACAGCGAGCCCAGCTCCTCCACCGAGATCGACAGGTCGGAGCGGAGCAGCCGTTCGCCGAAGTAGTCGTGGAAGGCGCGTCCCGCGGGTGACTTCAGGAACGCGACGCCACCGGAGTGGGCGGGGGTGTGCCAGGAGTACTCGTGGGCGTCGTCGAAGCGGCGCAACGCCCGGAAGAACGGCGGCAGTACGTCCTCCCGGTAGGCGCGGGCGGCGCTGGTGATCCGGCCCGCGATGAACCCGGGGGTGTCCTCCAGCGGCCACACGTACCCGACGACCGTCTCCGACACCCACAACGGCAGCTCCCGCACGCCCTCCTCGGCCATGACCAGGAACACCGGCAGGTTCCGGTACCGCCGCCCGATCCGGCGCAGTACGGCGGCCCCGCCCGGGACCGCCTCGACGGCACCGTCCGGCGAGGCCAGCGCGGCTCCCGGACCGTCTCCGGCGGCCCGCCCGCCGGGCAGGTCCCAGGCGACCAGGGCCGCGGCCAGACCCGCCTCGGTCCGCAGCACCGCGTCCGCGTCCTCGGCGCTGACCGCCCAGCGCACCTGGAAGCCGTTCGCCTCCACCGCCTCCCGGATCCTGCGCAGCTGCTCGGCCCCGGCGCCCTCGGCACGCGGCTGCTCCGGTACCGCGACCAGGATCCTGCTGTCGGCCATCCCGTGCCCTCGTTCTCTCCCGGCGGCCACGCGGCCACCGCCGCGGAAAGTCTCCGGGGCGGTGGCCGGGGCCCCGGCCACCCCCGCGGGCAAACCACCGTGACGACGGAAAACCCCCGCCCGCCGCTTGACCCGACCGGTCCCCGGCCACGGTCGGCACGCCTTACGATCACCGTGACGAACGGCAGTTGTGAACAGAAGGGCCCCTGGGGAACCGGCGACCATCGGCACCCGGTCGGCACACCGGCTCTCCGGGTACGTCTCCTTCCGGGGGGAGAGAAACGCCGTCTCACCGCGCCGGACCTGCGCGGCCTCGCCGCCAGGCTGGTCGAGCAGGCCCTGCGCACCGGTGCACCGGCGATCCCCGACGACGAGCGGGAGGCCGTCACCGAGGCCCTGCTCCTCACCCTGCACGCTCTGGGCGACCTCACCTTCACCGACCTCGACGCCGTACGCCTCGGCCAGGGGACATCGACGTCGCGCCGCTCGCGGCTCTGTCCGGGCTGCGGCTCGTCCGTGTCCCGGCCGATCGGCCGGGTCCGGGTCCGGGGCGCCGCCGAACCGCCTCCCTCGACGGTGCTGCTGTACACCCGACCGCCGGACCTCAGGGCAGGTACGCCGGTGACACCGCCGCCGAGCTGATCCGCCGGGCCCGCCCCGAACCGTCCGCCGGGACCTCGTGGAGATCGGCGCCGTAGTCCCCGGGCAGCGCGTACACGACCGTGCGGGCGTCCTTCCACACCGCCTGGTCGTCCACGCTGCGCGGCTCGGCGAGCGGGGTCTCCCGCATGGTCCGCAGGTCCAGGACGTACAGCCGCCAGGGGGCGTCCTTCGGCAGCCCCGCGGCCCGCTTCTTGTACGCGACCCGGGTGCCGTCCGGCGACAGGGACGGGCACTCCACGTTGGCGTGCAGCGTGGTGACCGTACGGCGGCGCAGGTCGCCGCGGACCAGGTACGTCCGCCCCTTGGTGGCCAGCGTCGCGTAGAACGTGCGGTCGTCGGCCGCGAACGTCACCCCCCAGAAGTTGACGTCCGCCGCCCGGTACGGACGCCCGTCCCTGACGATCCGGAACGCCTCAAGGGACGGGATCAGCTCCCCGCTGCGGGTGTCCACGATCGCCGCTCGGGTGGAGAAGTCGGTCCCGGCGTACGAGTCGCCGCCCACGAACGCCGTCCAGGCGGCGAAGTGCCCGGTGGGGGAGACCCGGGCGCGGGAGGGGATGCCCGGCACGTCGTAGCGGTCCACGGTCCGCAGCCGGGCGTCCAGGACCAGCGCGCGGTAGGTGTCCGAGACGGGCCCGTGCACGGCCTGGAGGCACACACCGGTGCCGGAAGCGGCGTGGAACCGCAGGCACTTGAGACCGGACGCGGTGCGCGCCGCGTCCGGTGCGGAGGCCGGGACACTGGTCAGCTCGTCGCGGTGCGGCCCCCACGCCATGTTCCGGAACACGAGCCGCCCCGGCCGGCGCAGCGTCACCGTTCCCGGCGTGACGCCGGGCCCGCCCGCCTGCGTGTGGTTGCGGCGGTCCGCCCGCGCGGAGGCGTGCAGCACCGACGCCAGCCCGACCGCCGCCAGCACGGCGACGGCCGAGACCAGGATCAGGACGCGGGTGCGTACGGTCATGCGGGCACCGTTCCCTTCGGGCGCAGGGTGAGGGAGAACGCGGCACACGCGGCCAGCGCCACCGCCGCGCCCGCCAGCGCCGCCCGGTCGCCCCACAGCGTCCAGGCCGCGCCGAACAGCAGCGAGCAGGCGAACCGGGTCAGCGCCTGCCCGGTCTGTACGACGGCCAGCCCGGAGGAGCGCAGCCCTTCCGGCACGCTGTCCGAGGCGGCGGCCATCAGCACCCCGTCGGTGGCCGCGTAGAAGCAGCCGTGCAGGGCGAGCACGAGATACGGCAGACCCGTGCCGTGCCAGGAGGTGAGCAGCAGCGCGTACACCACGAGCAGGGCGCCGTGGCCGGCCAGGAAGACCGCCCAGCGGCCCACCCGGTCCGCGAGCCGGCCCAGCGGCACCGCCAGCAGCAGGAACGCGGCGGCCGTGCCCAGCGGCAGCAGCGCGAACCAGCGGTCGGGGACGCCGAGGCGGCGCTGGAGCAGCAGGTAGACGAAGGAGTCGCTGACCGTGGCGAGGCCCAGCAGCAGCGCGCACACGGTGATCCGGCGCAGGTCACGGCCGCGCAGCAGGGCGAGGGCCGCCCGGACCGTCGGCCGCTCGGCCGGGACCGCGCGACCCCTTCCGCCCGGCACGAAGAGCACCAGCACCAGGACGCCCAGCACGGCGACGCAGAAGCTGACGGTGAACACCGCGTCGTACCCGTCGACGGTGGCCCGCAGGATCAGGAACGCCACCAGCGGCCCGAGCAGGGCCCCGGCGGTGTCCATGGCCCGGTGCACCCCGAAGGCCCGCCCGCGGGTCTCCGGCGTACTGGCCAGCGAGATCAGCGCGTCCCGGGGCGCCGTGCGCAGCCCCTTCCCGGTCCGGTCGGCGGCGAGCACCAGCCCGATCGGGGTCAGCGCGTGCGCCGCCAGCAGCAGCGGCTTGCACACGGCCGAGATGCCGTACCCGAGTCCGGCGACCCACTTGTGCCGCCCGCCGCCCCGGTCGGCGAAGTGCCCGCCCACCAGGCGCACGAGCGCCGAGAACCCGTTGTAGATGCCGTCCAGCAGCCCGAAGCCCAGCGGTGACAGACCCAGCCCGGTCACCAGGTACAACGGCAGCACCGCCGTCACCATCTCCGACGAGACGTCGGTGACCAGACTCACCGTCCCCAGCGCGAGCACGGTCGGGGCGAGGGCCGCACGGCGCCGCCCGGCGGAAGACCGGACGGCACCCTGAGCGGACGTACTGGCACGGCTGTCCGCCACGTACACGTCAGGACGCCCAGATGCCGGTGATGTCCCTGGCGGAGGCCGCGTTGCCCGCGTGCGTGGTCAGGCCCTGGGTGTCCTCCAGGGTGCGCAGCAGGTCGTAGTGGTTGTACGTGGTGGCGGAGCTGGACCCGGCGGTCACCGGCTGCCCGTAGAACACGGTCGGGATCCGGTTCCCGCTCAGCCGGTTGTCCTCGTCGAAGGTGACGACGAGCAGGCTGTTGTGGGTCTTGGCCCATGTCGCGTAGGCGCCCAGCTTGTTCTTCAGCCAGGTGTCACCGGTGGACACCGAGCAGTCGTGCATGTCGCTGCACAGGTTCGGCACCACGAACGACAGCTGGGGGAGCGTCGTGTAGTCGGTGGGGAACTGGGCGAAGGTCTTCGCGGTCGAGACCGGCACGTTGCTGAACCCGAACCAGGGATTGTGCTTGCGGGCGTAGTTGCCGCTGCTGCACGTGGTGGATCCCTGGCTCGGCAGCGACTCGTTGTAGCTGGCCCAGGTGCGGCCGGCGGCGATCAGTTCGGAGGCCAGGTTGGGCGCCGACGAGAAGCCCGGGGTGTAGCAGCTGTCGTCGGTGATCCCCTGGGTCGAACCGGAGAACATCGCGAAGTAGTTGGGCTGGCTCGGGTGGGTCTCCGCGTACGACTGGGTGAGGTTGGCACCCCCCGTCTTCAGCGAGTTGATGTACGGCGCGCTGGAGGATCCGATGACCTGGCTGTAGGCATGGTTCTCGAAGACCACGACGACCACGTGGTCCGGGCTGGGCACGGCGCCCGCGGCATGCGCGGACTCGCTGCCGAGCCCGGTCCACAGCCCGACCGCGGCTGCGGCGAGGGCCGCGGCGGACGCCACGACGGCACGGGCACGGCGATACGCCGAACGAGCAGAACTGCCGGACACATCAACCTCCGGGACGGGATGGACGGCTGGCGGTGCGGACAGAGCATGTCCACGCCGACATTCCCGCGGCCCACGCAAGCCAACCTCGCGGGTGAAGACCCGATGAACGCCGGGTACTTGGGTGCCATGGCGAAGATCCTCATCGGCACCTGCGGCTGGACCGACCCGGACCTGCTCAGGAGCGGCTGGTACCCACCCGGCCACCGCGACGCCGAGAAGCGCCTGCGGCACTACGCGACCCGCTTCCCCCTGGTCGAGGCCGACTCCCCGTACTACGCCCTGCCGAGCGCCCGTACCACCACCCTCTGGGCCGACCGTACGCCCCCCGGCTTCCGCTTCGACGTCAAGGCGTTCTCCCTCCTCACCGGCCACCCCACCCGCCCCGCCGCCCTCCCGCCGGACCTGCGCGGCCACCCCCGGGACGAGGACCTGCGCGCCGAGGTCTGGGCCCGCTACGCCGAAGCGGTGGCCCCGCTGCACCGGTCCGGCCGTCTGGGCACCCTCCTCTTCCAGTACCCGCCCTCCCTCACGCCCGGTCCGGAGGCCGAGGCCTTCGTCCGCACCGCCCGCGAACGCGCCCACGACTGGCCGTTCGCCGTGGAGTTCCGCAACCCCGCCTGGTGGCACCCCGACCAGGCGGACCGTACGACCGCCTTCCTCCGGGACCTGCGCGCGACCGCCGTGGCCACGGACACCCACGAGGGCGCGGGGCCCGCCCCCGTGACGAACCCTCACCTGACCGTGATCCGCTTCCACGGCCGCAGCCCCCACTGGGGAAAGGGCACGAAGGAGGACCGCTTCCGCCACGCCTACACCGAGCGGGAGCTGACCGAGTGGCTGCCCCGCATCGAGGCCCTGGCCGAGGCCACCGACGAACTGCACGTCCTGTTCAACAACTGCTGCGCAGACGCGGCGCCCACAGCGGCCCGGACGCTCCACGACCTCCTGCAGTCGAGGCTCCCGCACCAGCGCGGCACCACCGGCCGGGCCGCGACCTGACCCGGGACCGCGTACGGCGGGAAGGGGGCGCGCCGGGCCGGCGAGCACTCCGGCGACGCACCGCGGACCGGGCGCCGGACGGAGGACGGAGGACGGAGGACGGACACCGCCCGGCGCGGCCGCGACCCACCCGCCCGCGCAGGCCGCCGCAGGCCGCTCGGGCAACGACCACCGGCCCGCGGACGAAGCCACCCCCGCCCCCTCCGGTTAGGCTCTGGCCAGGACGAGCCCGATCCGAGACGTACGCAAGGGGAGGTCACGGACATGACGCCGGGGCGCAGGAGCAGCACCTTCACCCGTCTGCTGCGACACGGCTTCACCGACCCCTCCGCCGCCGAGCGCCTCCTCGACGGCCCCGAGCTGGCCCCCGTCCGCGACGACCCCGTCCTCCTGGAAGCCCTCGGCGCCACCGCCGACCCCGACCTCGCCCTGCACGGCCTGGTCCGCCTCCTGGAGGCCCAGCAGGGGCCCACCGCCCACCGCGAACTGCTGGACACCCTCATCGCGGCCAAACCGCTGCGCGACCGCCTCCTCGGCGTCCTCGGCGCCTCCGCCGCCCTGGCCGACCACCTGGCCCGCCACCCCGGCGACTGGCACGCCCTGGTCACGTACGAGCCGCACGACCTCCACCCCGGCGTCGCGGAGTTCGAGCGCGGCCTGGCCGCGGCCACCGACCCGGTCTCCCTCCGCGTCGCCTACCGCCGCTGCCTGCTCTCCATCGCCGCCCGCGACGTCTGCGGCACCACGGACGTCGCCGAGACCGCCGCGGAACTCGCCGACCTGGCCACCGCCACCCTGCGCACCGCCCTGTCCCTGGCCGCACGCGCCGCCCCCGAGGACGCCGCCGCCTGCCGTCTCGCGGTGATCGCGATGGGCAAGTGCGGCGGCCACGAGCTGAACTACGTCTCCGACGTGGACGTCATCTTCGTGGCGGAGCCGGCGGAGGGCGTCCCCGAGCACAAGGCCCTGCGGTCCGCCACGAAACTCGCCTCCCACCTCATGCGGATCTGCTCCGAGACGACCGTCGAGGGCTCCATCTGGCCGGTGGACGCCAACCTCCGCCCCGAGGGCCGCAACGGCCCCCTCGTGCGCACCCTGAGCAGTCACCTCGCCTACTACCAGCGCTGGGCGAAGACCTGGGAGTTCCAGGCCCTCCTCAAGGCCCGCCCGGTGGCCGGCGACACCGCGCTCGGCGAGGCCTACGTCGACGCGCTCGAACCCCTGGTCTGGAAGGCGGCCGAGCGCGAGAACTTCGTGACGGACGTCCAGAAGATGCGCCGCCGCGTGGTCGAGAACATCCCCGCCGCCGAGATCGAGAGAGAACTCAAGCTGGGCCCCGGCGGCCTCCGCGACGTCGAGTTCGCCGTCCAGCTCCTGCAGCTGGTGCACGGCCGCACCGACCCGAGCCTGCGCAGCGGAACCACCCTGGACGCCCTCCAGGCCCTCGCCGCCGGCGGCTACGTCGGCCGCGAGGACGCCGCCCGCCTGGACGAGGCGTACCGCTTCCTGCGCTCCATGGAGCACCGCATCCAGCTGTACCGGCTGCGCCGCACCCACCTCGTCCCCGAGGCCGAGCCGGACCAGCGCCGCCTCGGTCGCTCCCTGGGCCTGCGCACCGACCCGGTGGCCGAGCTGAACCGCGAGTGGAAGCGGCACACCGGCGTCGTACGCCGGCTGCACGAGAAGCTCTTCTACCGTCCGCTGCTCGACGCGGTCGCCCAGCTCGCCCCCGGCGAGGCCCGGCTGCGCCCCGAGGCGGCCCGCGAACGGCTGGAGGCGCTCGGCTACGCCGACCCGGCCGCCGCCCTGCGCCACCTGGAGGCCCTCGCCTCCGGCGTGACCCGCAAGGCGGCCATCCAGCGCACCCTGCTCCCGGTGCTGCTCGGCTGGTTCGCCGACAGCGCCGACCCGGACGCCGGCCTGCTGAACTTCCGCAAGGTCTCCGACGCGCTCGGCAAGACCCCCTGGTACCTGCGCCTGCTGCGCGACGAGGGCGCGGCGGCCGAGAACCTGGCCCGCGTGCTGTCGGCGGGCCGCCTCGCCCCCGACCTGCTGATGCGCGCCCCCGAGGCGGTCGCCCTCCTCGGCGACGGCACCGGCGCCGGCCCGGCGGCCGTCGGCGGCGGTCTGGCCCCCCGCGACCGGGCCCAGCTGGAGCAGGAGATCCTGGCGGCCGTGGGCCGCGCCGGGAACGCCGCACAGGGCGTCACCGCGGCCCGTGGCGTCCGCCGCCGCGAGCTGTTCCGCACCGCCGCCGCCGACATCGTCGGCTCCTACGGCACCGAGACCAGCCCCGCCGAGGCCGACCAGGGCGCCCTGGTGGACCGGGTCGGCGCGGCCGTCTCCGACCTGACCGCGGCCACCCTCGCCGGCACCCTGCGCGCGGTCGTCCGGGACGGCTGGGGCGACACCCTGCCCACCCGGTTCGCGATCATCGGGATGGGCCGCTTCGGCGGGCACGAGCTGGGGTACGGCTCCGACGCGGACGTGCTGTTCGTGCACGAACCCCGGGACGGCGTCGACGAGCACGAGGCGGCCGCGGCGGCGAACAAGGTCGTCGCCGAGATGCGCCGGCTGCTCCAGCTGCCCAGCGCCGACCCGCCGCTGCTCATCGACGCCGACCTGCGCCCGGAGGGCAAGTCGGGCCCGCTGGTGCGCACCCTGAAGTCGTACGACGCCTACTACCGCCGCTGGTCCCTGGTCTGGGAGTCCCAGGCGCTGCTGCGCGCCGAGCCGGTCGCCGGCGACGAGGACCTGGGCCGGCGGTTCGTGGAACTGATCGACCCGCTGCGCTACCCGGCCAAGGGCCTCGGCGAGGACGCGGTCCGCGAGATCCGCCGGCTGAAGGCCCGCATGGAGTCCGAGCGGCTGCCCCGCGGCGCCGACCCCAAGCTGCACACCAAGCTCGGCCCCGGCGGCCTGTCCGACGTCGAGTGGACCGTGCAGCTGCTCCAGCTCCGGCACGGCCACCGCGTCCCCGGCCTGCGCACCACCCGCACCCGGCAGGCCCTGGCCGCCGCCCGCGAGGCCGGGCTGCTGACCGGGGAGGACACGGAGATCCTGGACGAGGCGTGGGTGCTGGCCACCCGGGTGCGCAACGCGGTGATGCTGGTCCGTGGCCGGGCCGGGGACACCTTCCCGACCGAGCCGCGCGAGCTGGCCGCCGTCGGCCGCTACCTGGGCCACGGCGCCGGGCACGCCGGGGACATGCTGGACGCCTACCGCCGTACCACCCGCCGGGCGCGCACGGTGGTGGAGGAGCTGTTCTACGAGGACAGGGCCTGAGCCGGCGCGGGCGTCCGCGCCGGTACCCGCCGGGGCAGCGCGTGCGGCAGGCTGCCGTACCACACCCGGGCCACCGCGAAGCCGAAGCCCAGGCAGAGCACCCCGCCCACCGCGTCCAGCCAGAAGTGGTTGGCGGTGGCGACGATCACCAGCAGGGTGGCGGCCGGGTACAGCAGCCCCAGCACCCGCACCCACGGCACCGAGGCCAGCGCGAAGATCGTCAGCCCGCACCACAGCGACCAGCCGATGTGCATCGACGGCATCGCCGCGTACTGGTTCGACATGTGCTTGAGGTCGCCCGAGGCCATCGAGCCCCAGGTGTGGTGCACCGTCACGGTGTCCACGAAGTACCCGCCGCGCATCAGCCGGGGCGGCGCGAGCGGGAACAGGTAGTAGCCGGCCAGGGCCACACCCGTGGTCGCGAACAGCACCAACCGGGTGGCCGCGTACCGGCCGGGATGCCACCGGTACAGCCACACCAGCACCCCGATGGTGACGACGAAGTGCAGGGTGGCGTAGTAGTAGTTCATCCCCACGATCAGCCAAGACAACGAGTTGACGGCGTGGTTGACGGACTGCTCGACGGCGACGCCGAGCGTGTGCTCGGTGCGCCAGATCCAGTCCGCGTTGCGCAGCGCCTTGCCCCGCTGCTCCGGTACGGCGTTGCGGATCAGTGAGTACGTCCAGTAACTCACCGCGATCAGAAGGATCTCGAACCACAGACGAGGGCGTCGCGGGCGGCGCAAGCGGATCAGCGGACCGGGTCGGTCCTCGCCCGTGACGGTCCGCGGAACGGCCACCTCCTCGCGCCCTTCCGGCCCTGTCACGGTCGAGTCACTCATAGGCACAGAGTCTGCCAGATGCGGCTTCCTCGGCCGATCATCCCAAGGTTGGGTCCGTAGCGCACCTTCTACGACGCACGGAGGACATGTGGGGCGGAAGCGGTGGAACCGCGCACCACCAGCTCCGGCATGAACACGAACTCGCTGTGCGGGGCCGGCGTCCCGCCGATCTCCTCCAGCAGGGTGCGCACCGCGGCCTGCCCCATCGCCGGAACCGGCTTGCGGACCGTCGTCAGCGGCGGGTCGGTGAAGGCGATCAGCGGGGAGTCGTCGAACCCGACGACGGACACGTCCCGGGGGACCTCCAGGCCCCGCTGCCGGGCCGCTCGTATCGCGCCCAGCGCCATCATGTCGCTGGCGCAGACCACGGCCGTGCAGTCCCGCTCGATCAGCGCCGCCGCCGCCGCCTGGCCCCCCTCCAGCGTGTACAGGGAGTGCTGCACCAGTTCCGTCTCGATGGTCTGCGGGGGCAGCCCCAGCTGGTCGTGGACGGCCCGGACGAAGCCCTCGATCTTGCGCTGGACGGGCACGAAGCGCTTCGGGCCCAGCGCGAGCCCGATCCGGGTGTGCCCCAGCGACACCAGGTGGGTCACCGCGAGTGCCATCGCCGCCCGGTCGTCGGGGGAGATGAACGGCGCCTGCACCTTCGGCGAGAAGCCGTCCACCAGCACGAACGGCACGCCCTGGGCGCGCAGCCGCTCGTAGCGCTGCATGTCGGCGGTGGTGTCCGCGTGCAGCCCGGAGACGTAGATGATCCCGGCGACCCCGCGGTCCACCAGCATCTCGGTCAGCTCGTCCTCCGTGGACCCGCCCGGGGTCTGCGTGGCGAGCACCGGCGTGTAGCCCTGGCGGGTCAGCGCCTGGCCGATGACCTGGGCCAGGGCCGGGAATATCGGGTTCTCCAGCTCCGGCGTGATCAGCCCCACCAGGCCCTCGCTGCGCTGCCGCAGCCGCACCGGGCGCTCGTAGCCGAGCACGTCCAGCGCGGCCAGCACGGACTGGCGGGTGGTGGCGGCGACGCCCGGCTTCCCGTTGAGGACCCGGCTGACGGTCGCTTCGCTCACCCCCGCCTGCGCAGCGATGTCGGCAAGCCGTGTGGTCACGGCACCGGACTGTACCGGTCGTATCTCCCCTTGCACACCGGCCGGACGCCGGGCGCGGGCGGGCGTACGGCCTGCCGTGGGTTGCTGCGTCATCGCGCTCCCTCGGAAATCTGATGGCAAGAGCTTGCAGAGTCTTGCACAAGTGTCGTACTTGCCGCTCAACGCGTCCACTGCCGGGTTGCGGGGCGGTCGACGACCGGTCACGGCCGGGTAACCATCGTGGCGCCTTGCACTTTTTTTCTGCAAGGTCTTTCGCAACGCTTACATCGCTGTTACGTTCCCTGTCGCCCGGCCGCGGCAACGGCGCAGTCGGCAAGTCGCAGAGGCGGACGGGACCGCCCTCTGTACCACTCGGGCTTAACCCTCAAGGAGAACTCATGCGGCGTGGCATAGCGGCCTCCGCGCTGGTGGCGTCCCTCGCCCTGACGGCGACGGCGTGCGGCGGGAGCGACAGCGACAGCGGGAAGTCGGACGGCCCGGTCACCATCACCTGGTGGGACACCTCCAACGCCACCAATGAGGCGCCGACGTACAAGGCCCTGGTCCAGCAGTTCGAGGCCGCCAACAAGAACATCAAGGTCAAGTACGTCAACGTCCCCTTCGACCAGGCGCAGAACAAGTTCGACACCGCGGCCGGCGCCACGGGCGCGCCGGACGTGCTGCGCTCCGAGGTCGGCTGGACCCCGGCCTTCGCCAAGAAGGGCTACTTCCTGCCGCTGGACGGCACCGAGGCCCTCGCCGAGCAGGGCAGTTTCCAGCCGAACCTGATCAAGCAGGCGCAGTACGAGGGCAAGACCTACGGCGTGCCGTTCGTCACCGACACCCTCGCGCTGGTCTACAACAAGGCCCTGTTCAAGAAGGCCGGCATCACCGAGGCTCCCAGGACCTGGGGCGAGCTGAAGGCGGACGCCGCCAAGATCAAGGACAAGGCCAAGGTCGACGGCTACTGGGGCTCCACCCAGGCCTACTACGCCCAGACCTTCCTCTACGGCGAGGGCACCGACACCGTCGACGTCGCCGCCAAGAAGATCACCGTGAACTCGGCCGCCGCCAAGAAGGCCTACGGCACCTGGCTGAGCCTGTTCTCCGGCAAGGGCCTGCACAAGGCCGACGCCACCGCCGACGCGTACGCCCACATCCAGGACGCGTTCGTCAACGGCAAGGTCGCCGCGATCATCCAGGGCCCCTGGGAGATCACGAACTTCTACAAGGGCAGCGCCTTCAAGGACAAGTCGAACCTCGGCATCGCCACCGTCCCGGCCGGCTCCAGCGGCAAGGCGGGCGCCCCGACCGGCGGCCACAACCTCTCGGTCTACGCCGGATCCGACAAGGCCCACCAGCAGGCGGCCCTGAAGTTCGTGAACTTCATGACCTCGGCGCAGGCCCAGGAGACCATCGCGCTGAAGAACTCCACCCTGCCCACCCGCTCCGACGCCTACACCGGCAAGGTCAAGGCCGACCCGGGCATCGCCGGCTACCAGGGCGTCCTGGCCGCCGCGCAGCCCCGCCCGGCGCTGCCCGAGTACAGCTCCCTGTGGGGCCCGCTCGACACCGAGCTGCCCAAGATCGCCAGTGGCAAGGAGTCGCTGGACAAGGGCCTGGGCAACGCCGAGCTGGCCATCTCCAAGCTGGTCGACGGCTTCAGCAAGTGAGTCCGCGTGGCCGTCGGATCCTCCCTGTGTGAGCAGGGGGGGGAAGGATCCGGCGGCCACCGCCTGTGCCCAGCCCAACCCCTTGATCGTTTGAAGGTGTCGAACCATGACAGTCGCCATCGACCGCGCGACCGGCAAGCGCCGCGGTGACCGCGCGCCTCGTCCCGGGCTGGGGCAGCGCGTCCGAAACGGCCTCCAGAAGTACTGGTACGCCTACGCGATGATCGCCCCGGTGGTCGTCGTGCTCGGCGTCCTCGTGGGCTACCCGCTGGTGCGGGGCTTCTACCTCACCCTCACCGACGCCAACAGCCTCAACTCGGCGCGCACGATCGGCGTCAACCACATCGACGCCACCTACAAGTTCATCGGTCTGGACAACTACCAGGACATCCTGTTCGGCCCGACGGCGTACGACCGGTTCTGGTCGCACTTCCTGTGGACCGTGTTCTGGACGGTGGCCTGTGTGGCCCTGCACTACGCCATCGGCCTCGGCCTCGCGCTCATGCTCAACCAGAAGCTGCGCGGCCGTACCGTCTACCGGCTGCTGCTCGTCCTGCCCTGGGCCGTGCCGACCTTCGTCACCGTCTTCTCCTGGCGGATCATGCTCGCCGACTCCGGCGTCCTCAACCAGATGCTCGGCAGCCTCCACCTGCCCCAGCCGGAGTGGCTGGAGGACACCTTCTGGCAGCGGTTCTCCGCGATCATGGTCAACACCTGGTGCGGTGTGCCGTTCATGATGCTGTCCCTGCTCGGCGGCCTGCAGTCCATCGACTCCTCGCTCTACGAGGCGGCCGAGATGGACGGCGCCACCGCCTGGCAGCGGTTCCGGCACGTCACCCTGCCCGGGCTGCGTTCGGTCAGCTCCACCGTCGTGCTGCTCGGCATCATCTGGACCTTCAACCAGTTCGTGATCATCTTCCTGCTGTTCGGCAAGAACTCCGCGCCGGACGCCCAGATCCTCGTCACCTGGGCCTACGCACTGGGCTTCGGCCAGCAGCCGCGCGACTTCGCCCAGTCCGCCGCGTACGGCGTGCTGCTGCTGTCGATCCTGACCGTCTTCACCTCCTTCTACTTCCGCTGGCTGAAGCGCAATGACCAGCTCGCCGTCTGACGCCGCAGGAGCCGCCGCCATGAGCACCACGACCCTGGACAAGACCGAGACCGCCCCGGCCCCCGCACCCGCGCCCCGGCGCCGCGTCCGCCGGCGCGGCGAGCGAGGCCCGGCCGGCGCCGCCCTGCTGCACGGCGGCCTCGTCCTGGCGAGCCTGATCGCCCTGGCCCCGGTGGCCTGGCTGTTCTACCTGTCCCTCGGCCCGGACAAGGAGGACTACCTGCACCCGGGCGGGATCGCGGGCAAGGCGACGTTCTCCAACTACAGCTTCGTGCTGGAGCACACCGGGTTCCTCGACTGGTTCAAGTCGACGATGATCGTGGCCCTCGGCACCACCCTCGTCGGTGTCCTGGTCGCCGCCACCACCGGCTACGCGGTCTCCCGCATGCGCTTCCCCGGCTACAAGCAGCTGATGTGGGTCCTGCTGCTCACCCAGGCCTTCCCGATCGCCGTCCTGATCGTGCCGATGTACGAGATCTTCAGCGAACTCGGCCTCATCGACACCTACTGGGCGCTGATCCTCGTCAACTGCACCACCGCCGTGCCGTACAGCGCCTGGCTGCTCAAGGGGTACTTCGACACCATCCCCTTCGAGATCGACGAGGCCGGACGCGTGGACGGGCTGAGCCCCTTCGGCACCTTTTTCCGGCTCATCCTCCCGCTGGCCCGCCCGGGCCTGGCGGTGGCCGCGTTCTACAACTTCATCACCGCCGTCGGCGAGGTCGCCTTCGCGACCACCTTCCTGCTGGACGACTCCAAGTACACCTTCGCCGTCGGCCTGCAGACCTTCGTGAGCGAGCACGACGCCCAGTGGAACTACATGGCCGCCACCGCGGTGCTGATCGCGATACCCGTGACGGTGTTCTTCTACCTCGTGCAGAAGAACCTCGTCACCGGTCTCACCGCCGGCGGCACCAAGGGCTGAGGCCCGACCCAGACCAGGCGGGCCGCCGTGCCCTCCCCCAGCTCTCGGCTTCGCTCGAGCCGGGGGGACCCCCAGACTCCGCTGTCACCGCGGCCCGCCTCAAGTCCCCCCGGCCGTCGCCGTACCCACCGCCTGACCACCATGCCCCAGTTACGTACCAAGGACGCCATGAGCCAGCAGCACTCCGCCGCACCGGCCCGCCACTCCGCCGTCGCCACCGTCGCCGACCGCCGCGACTGGTGGCGGGACGCGGTCATCTACCAGGTCTATCCGCGCAGCTTCGCCGACAGCAACGGCGACGGCATGGGCGACCTGGAGGGTGTCCGCTCCCGCCTGCCCTACCTGCGTGACCTCGGCGTCGACGCCGTGTGGCTCAGCCCCTTCTACGCCTCCCCGCAGGCCGACGCCGGCTACGACGTCGCCGACTACCGTGCCGTGGACCCGATGTTCGGCTCCCTGCTGGACGCCGACGCGCTGATCCGGGACGCCCACGCGCACGGCCTGCGCATCATCGTGGACCTCGTCCCCAACCACTCCTCCGACCAGCACGAGTGGTTCAAGCGCGCCCTCGCGGAGGGCCCCGGCTCCCCGCTGCGCGAGCGCTACCACTTCCGCCCCGGCAAGGGGAAGAACGGCCAACTCCCGCCCAACGACTGGGAGTCCATCTTCGGCGGCCCGGCCTGGACCAGGGTCACGGAACCCGACGGCACGCCCGGCGAGTGGTACCTGCACCTCTTCGCCCCCGAGCAGCCCGACTTCAACTGGGAACACCCGGCCGTCGGCGACGAGTTCCGCTCCATCCTGCGGTTCTGGCTGGACATGGGCGTGGACGGCTTCCGCATCGACGTCGCCCACGGACTGGTCAAGGCCGAGGGCCTGCCCGACCTCGGCTCCCACGACCAGCTCAAGCTGCTGGGCAACGATGTCATGCCGTTCTTCGACCAGGACGGCGTGCACGCGATCTACCGCCAGTGGCGCACGATCCTCGACGAGTATGCGGGCGAGCGCATCTTTGTGGCCGAGGCCTGGACCCCGACCGTCGAGCGCACCGCCAACTACGTCCGCCCCGACGAGCTCCACCAGGCCTTCAACTTCCAGTACCTGGCCACGGAGTGGGACGCGGCCGAGCTGCGCGGGGTGATCGACCGCACCCTGGAGGCCATGCGCCCGGTCGGTGCCCCCGCCACCTGGGTGCTGTCCAACCACGACGTCACCCGGCACGCCACCCGCTTCGCCAACCCGCCCGGCCTCGGCACCCAGATCCGCACGGCGGGCGACCGGGAACTGGGCCTGCGCCGCGCCCGGGCGGCCACCCTGCTGATGCTGGCGCTGCCCGGCTCGGCGTACGTCTACCAGGGCGAGGAACTCGGCCTGCCGGACGTCGTGGACCTGCCCGACGAGGTGCGCCAGGACCCGGCGTACTTCCGGGGCGCCGGTCAGGACGGCTTCCGCGACGGCTGCCGGGTGCCGATCCCGTGGACCCGCGAGGGCTCGTCCTACGGCTTCGGCAGCGGCGGCAGCTGGCTCCCGCAGCCGGCGGGCTGGGCCGAGCTGAGCGTGGAGGCGCAGACGGGCGTGGCCGGCTCGACGCTGGAGCTGTACCGGGCCGCGCTGCGGGCGCGCCGCGCGCACCCGGACCTGGGCGCCGGTGACGCGGTGGAGTGGCTGCGCTCTCCCGAGGGCGTGCTGGCCTTCCGGCGCGGCGGCTTCGTGTGTGTCGCGAACACCACGGGCGAGTCGGTGACGACCCCGGCGTACGGCCGTGTGCTGCTCACCAGCGAGGAGATCGCCGAGACCGGCGGCGAGGCGAAGGTGCCCGCCGACACCACCGTGTGGTGGACGACGGCGGACTGAGACCCGGGCTACCACCGGACTGAGGCCTCGTCTGAAAGTTCTTGCATCAACTTCACAACGGCCCGCTGCCTTTCGGGCAGCGGGCCTTTAACATCTGCGTCACCGCAAGTTTGCTGAAAGATTTCAGCAAGCGCCTGCAGCGGTCCTTGCCTTCAACGTCGAAGGAACCCCACATGGCACGCAGAACCCTCCCCATGGCGGCCGCCCTCACGGCCGCCGCTCTGGTTGGCATGACCCCGACTACCGCCGAGGCCTCCCCGCCCGGCACCAAGGACGTCACCGCCGTTCTCTTCGAGTGGAACTACGCCTCGGTGGCCAAGGAGTGCACCAACACCCTCGGCCCCGCCGGGTACGGCTACGTCCAGGTCTCCCCACCCGCCGAGCACATACAGGGCTCCCAGTGGTGGACGTCGTACCAGCCGGTGTCGTACAGGATCGCGGGCCGCCTCGGCGACCGCACGGCGTTCCGGAACATGGTGAACGCCTGCCACGCGGCCGGTGTGAAGGTCGTCGCCGACACGGTGGTCAACCACATGTCGGCGGGCAGCGGCACCGGCACCGGCGGCTCGTCGTACACGAAGTACGACTACCCGGGCCTGTACTCCTCCTACGACTTCGACGACTGCACCTCCCAGGTGTCGAACTACTCCGACCGCTGGAACGTGCAGCACTGCGAACTCGTCGGCCTCGCCGACCTGGACACCGGCGAGGAGTACGTCCGCAAGACGATCGCCGGCTACATGAACGACCTGCTCAGCCTCGGTGTCGACGGCTTCCGCATCGACGCGGCCAAGCACATCCCCGCCGACGACCTCGCCAACATCAAGAGCCGCCTGACCAACCCGTCGGTCTACTGGAAGCAGGAGATGATCTACGGCGCGGGCGAGGCCGTGCAGCCCTCCGAGTACACCGGCGACGGAGACGTCCAGGAGTTCCGCTACGCCTACGACCTCAAGCGCGTCTTCACCAGCGAGAAGCTCGCGTACCTCACCAACTACGGCGAGGGCTGGGGCTACCTGAACGGCTCGGTCGCCGGTGTCTTCGTGGACAACCACGACACCGAGCGCAACGGCAGCACGCTGAACTACAAGAGCGGCGCCGACTACACGCTGGCCAACGTCTTCATGCTGGCCTGGCCCTACGGTGCCCCCGACGTCAACTCCGGCTACGAGTGGTCGGACCCCGACGCCGGACCGCCGGGCGGCGGCCAGGTGAACGCCTGCTGGCAGGAGGGCTGGAAGTGCCAGCACGCCTGGCCGGAGATCAGGTCCATGGTCGCCTTCCGCAACGCCACCCGGGGGCAGGCGGTCACCAACTGGTGGGACAACGGCAACGACGCGATCGCGTTCGGCCGGGGCGGCAAGGGCTACGTGGCGATCAACCACGAGTCCTCGTCGCTGACCCGCACCTACCAGACGTCCCTGTCCGCCGGGACGTACTGCAACGTCCAGAACAACACCACGGTGACCGTGAACTCCAGCGGACAGTTCACCGCCACCCTCGGCTCGAACACCGCCCTGGCGCTCTACGCCGGCAAGTCGAGCTGCTGAACGGCCTTCCTGACGGAGCGTGAAACCTCGTCCGGGGGTTTCACGCCCTTGCTGCAAGTTCCAGCCGCAATCCCTAGGAGTCACGACCCGTGATACCGAGATGGCCGGCGCCGCGCACGCGCCGTACGCCGCATCGCAGAAGAAGGGCCGCCGCCCTCACCGGCCTGGCCCTCGCCGGCGCCCTGATCCAGGTACCGGCGGCCCGGGCCGCCACCCCGCCCGCACCCCCCTCGGACGCGAAGCTCGCCGCCGTGCCCGCCCGGCACGACGACACCCGCGAGCAGTTCTACTTCGTTCTGCCGGACCGGTTCGCCAACGGGGACACCTCGAACGACCGGGGCGGACTGACCGGCTCCCGGCTCAGCACCGGCTACGACCCCACCGACAAGGGCTTCTACCAGGGCGGCGACCTCAAGGGCCTGACCGGGAAGCTCGACTACATCAAGGGGCTCGGCACCACGGCCATCTGGCTGGCCCCCATCTTCAGGAACCGCCCCGTGCAGGGCACCGGCAGCAACGCCTCCGCCGGCTACCACGGTTACTGGATCACCGACTTCACCCAGGTCGACCCGCACTTCGGTACCAACCAGGACCTCAGGACCCTCATCTCCAAGGCGCACGCCAAGGGCATGAAGGTCTTCTTCGACGTCATCACCAACCACACCGCCGACGTCGTCGACTACGAGGAGAAGTCCTACGACTACCTGTCCAAGGGCGCCTTCCCGTACCTGACGAAGGACGGCAGGCCCTTCGACGACGCCGACTACGCGGACGGCGGCCGCGCGTTCCCGGCCGTCGACGCCGGCTCCTTCCCGTACACCCCGAAGGCCGCCGGCAGGAACAAGGTCCCGGCCTGGCTCAACGACCCGACGATGTACCACAACCGGGGCGACTCGACGTACGCCGGCGAGTCCACGACCTACGGCGACTTCTCCGGACTGGACGACCTGTGGACCGAGCGTCCCGAGGTCGTGCACGGCATGGAGAAGATCTACGAGCGGTGGGTGAGGGACTTCGCCGTCGACGGCTTCCGGATCGACACCGTCAAGCACGTGAACATGGAGTTCTGGACCCAGTGGGCGACCGCACTGGACCGGTACGCGGCCGGGCGCGGGCGGAAGAACTTCTTCATGTTCGGCGAGGTCTACTCCGCCGACACCGCCGTCACCTCCCCGTACGTCACCCGGGGCCGGCTCGACGCGACCCTCGACTTCCCCTTCCAGGACGCGGCCCGCGCCTACGCCTCCCAGGGCGGCAGCGCGCGGAAACTGGCGAGCGTCTTCGGTGACGACTACCGGTACACCACCGACAAGGCCAACGCGTACGAGCAGGTCACCTTCCTCGGCAACCACGACATGGGCCGCATCGGGTACTTCCTGAAGCAGGACGACCCGAAGGCCACCGATGCCGAGATCCTGCGCAAGGACAGGCTCGCCAACGAGCTGATGTTCCTCAACCGCGGCAACCCGGTCGTCTACTACGGCGACGAACAGGGCTTCACCGGCTCCGGCGGCGACAAGGACGCCCGCCAGACCATGTTCGCCTCCAAGGTCGCCGACTACCTGGACGACGACGAGATCGGCACCGACCGCACCCACGCCGACGCCGCCTACGACACCGGGGCCCCGCTGTACCGGCAGATCGCCGCGCTCGCCGCGCTGCGCAGGGCCAACCCGGCCCTGACCGACGGAGTGCAGACCGAGCGGTACGCGGCCGACGGCGCCGGGATCTACGCCGTCACCCGCACCGACGCCCGCAGTGGCCAGGAGTACGTCGTCGCCTTCAACAACGCCGGCGAGGAGAGGACGGCGACCTTCGCGACCGGATCGGCGGACATGGCCTACCGGGGCGTCTACGGGGCCGGCGGCACCGTGCGGTCCGACGGCGACAAGAAGGTCACCGTCACCGTCCCGGCCGGCTCCGCCGTCGTCTACAAGGCCGCCGGCACCCTCGCCGCGCCCGCTGCCGAGCCGCGGATCACCCTGACCGCGCCGCCCGCCGGAGCCACCGGCACGGCCGTCGTCAAGGCCGGCGTCGACGGCGGACAGCTCAACCGGGTCGTCTTCGCCGCCCAGGTGGGCAACGGCACGTGGCAGACGCTCGGCTCCGCCGACCACGCCCCCTACCAGGTCACCCAGACCCTCGGCCGGGACGTACCCGCCGGCACCGCCCTGCGCTACAAGGCCGTCGTCGTCGACTCCGCCGGGCACACCGCGAGCGCCACGGCGAGCAGCACCACCGGCACCCCGCCCGCGCCCGAGGTGCCCACGGCCTCCTCCCGGGACTACGCGGTCGTCCACTACAAGCGCACCGACGGCGACTACGCCGACTGGGGCCTGTACGCCTGGGGCGACCTCGCCGACGGCGAGGCCACGAACTGGCCCGCCAGCCACCCCTTCACCGGCCGCGACGCCTACGGCGCCTTCGCCTACGTCAAGCTCAGGCCCGGCGCCTCGAACGTCGGCTTCCTGGTCATCGACAAGGACGGCACCAAGGACGTCTCCGCCGACCGGTCGATCGACGTCACCCGGACGGGTGAGGTGTGGATCGAGCAGGGCAAGGCCGACGTACGGACGGAACGGCCCGACCACCCCGCCCAGGACACGACCAAGGCGGTCCTGCACTACCACCGGGCCGACGGGAACTACGACGGCTGGGGCCTGCACGTCTGGACGGGTGCCGCGAACCCCACCGACTGGCCGAACCCGCTGAAGCCGGTGAAGACTGACACGTATGGCGCGGTCTTCGAGGTGCCGCTCACCGCGGGTGCCACCAGTCTCAGCTACATCCTCCACAAGGGCGACGAGAAGGACCTCCCGGCCGACCAGTCCCTGGACCTCAAGGCAGACGGCCACGAGGTGTGGCTGGTGAACGGCGAGGAGGAGCACCTGCTGCCCCAGCCGGCCGGCAGCGCCGCCGCCCTCGACCCGGCCACCTCCAAGGCGGTCTGGATCGACCGGAACACCCTCGTCTGGAACGGCGTCGAAGGCGCCGCCTCCACGCAGCTGCTGTCCTCCCGCGACGGTTCGATCACCGTCAAGGACGGGACGCTGACCAGCGACGACGAGCGCTGGATCCGGCTCGCGAAGACGACCCTGACCGATGCGCAGAAGGCGCGGTTCCCGCACCTGAAGGACTACACCGCCTGGTCCGTCGACCCGCGCGACCGGGACCGGGTGCGGGCGGCGCTCAAGGGCCAGCTGGTCGCCTCGCAGCGCGCCGCCAACGGAGCCGTGCTGGCCGCGACCGGCGTGCAGATCGCCGGCGTGCTCGACGACCTCTACCCCGGCGCGACCAGGGCGAAGCTCGGCCCGGTGTTCCACGACGGCAAGCCCACGCTGGCCGTCTGGGCGCCCACGGCCCAGAGCGTCGCGCTGGAGCTGAACGGCTCGACCGTGGCGATGCACCGCGACGACACCACCGGCGTCTGGTCCGTCACCGGCCCCGCGTCCTGGACGGGCAAGCCCTACCGGTACGTCGTGAAGGTGTGGGCGCCCAGCGTCCGCAAGGTGGTCACCAACAAGGTCACCGACCCGTACTCGGTCGCCCTCACCGCGAACTCCGGGCGCAGCCTGGTCGTGGACCTGAACGACCGGTCCCTCGCACCGGCCGGCTGGACCACGCTGCGCAAGCCCAAGGCCGTACCGCTGAAGGACGCGCAGATCCAGGAGCTGCACGTCCGGGACTTCTCGGTCGCGGACCGCACCTCCCGGCACCCGGGCACCTACCTGGCGTTCGCCGACAGGAACAGCGACGGCTCCAGGCACCTGCGCGCGCTGGCCGGGGCCGGGACGTCGTACGTCCACCTGCTGCCCGCCTTCGACATCGCCACGATCCCCGAGAAGAAGGCCGACCAGGCGACCACGGACTGCGACCTGGCCTCCTACCCGGCCGACTCCGACCGGCAGCAGGAGTGCGTGGCGAAGATCGCCGCCAAGGACGCCTACAACTGGGGCTACGACCCGTACCACTACACGGTCCCCGAGGGCTCCTACGCCACCGACCCGGACGGCACCGCCCGTACGGTCCAGTTCCGCAGGATGGTGCAGGCGCTGAACCAGGACGGCCTCAGGGTCGTCATGGACGTCGTCTACAACCACACGGCGGCCGCCGGTCAGGCGGACACCTCCGTCCTCGACCGGATCGTGCCCGGCTACTACCAGCGGCTCCTCGCCGACGGCTCGGTGGCCAACAGCACCTGCTGCGCCAACACCGCGCCCGAGAACGCGATGATGGGCAAGCTGGTCGTGGACTCGATCGTCACCTGGGCGAAGCAGTACAAGGTCGACGGGTTCCGCTTCGACCTCATGGGCCACCACCCGAAGGCCAACATCCTGGCCGTGCGCAAGGCGCTGGACGCGCTGACCCCGGAGAAGGACGGCGTCGACGGCAAGAAGATCATCCTGTACGGCGAGGGCTGGAACTTCGGCGAGGTCGCGAACGACGCCCGGTTCGTGCAGGCCACGCAGGCGAACATGGCCGGCACCGGCATCGCCACCTTCTCCGACCGGGCCCGTGACGCGGTGCGCGGCGGCGGCCCCTTCGACGAGGACCCCGGCGTCCAGGGCTTCGCGTCCGGGCTCTACACCGACCCCAACTCCTCCACGGCCAACGGCACGAAGGAGGAGCAGAAGGCCCGCCTCCTGCACTACCAGGACCTGATCAAGGTCGGTCTCACCGGCAACCTCGCCAAGTACCGCTTCACCGCCACCGACGGCAAGGAGGTCACCGGCGCCGAGATCGACTACAACGGCTCGCCCGCCGGCTACGCGGACGCGCCCGGCGACGCCCTCGCCTACGTGGACGCGCACGACAACGAGTCGCTGTTCGACGCGCTGGCCTACAAGCTGCCGAAGGACACCTCCGCGTCCGACCGGTCCCGGATGCAGGTCCTGGCGATGGCCACCGCCGCCCTCTCGCAGGGGCCGGCCCTCTCCCAGGCCGGCACCGACCTGCTGCGCTCGAAGTCCCTGGACCGCAACTCCTTCGACAGCGGGGACTGGTTCAACGCCATCCACTGGAACTGCGCCGACGGCAACGGCTTCGGGCGCGGGTTGCCGCCGAAAGCGGACAACGGGTCCAAGTGGGACTACGCCAGGCCGCTGCTGAGCACGGTCGAGGTGGGCTGCCCGCAGATCACCGGGGCCTCGGCCGCCTACCGGGACCTGCTGAGGATCCGCACGACCGAGAAGGCGTTCTCGCTCGGCACGGCCGCGCGGGTGCAGGACCGGATGTCCTTCCCGCTGTCCGGCACGGACGAGACGCCCGGCGTGATCACGATGAAGCTCGGCGACCTGGTCGTCGTCTTCAACGCCACCCCCGAGCAGCAGGAACAGAAGATCGCCGCCCTCGCCGGCACGCACTACCGGCTGCACCCCGTACAGGCCGCCGGTGCCGACACGGTGGTGAAGACCTCCGCCTACGCGGCCGGCTCGGGCACGTTCACCGTCCCGGCACGGACCGTCGCGGTGTTCACACGGGAGGGGAAGTAGGGTCGGAGCCGTTGTCGTAGAACGGGAGTTCCCATGCCGCAGATCACCGTCGACTACTCGTCGCCCGTGGAGGACGGCTTCGACCGGGAGGGCTTCGCGCGGGCGCTGCACGGGGCGACCGTCGAGATCGCCGGGGCGAGGCCCGAGGCGTGCAAGACGCTGTTCCGGTACAGCGACGGGCGCGCGTTCGGTTACGAGGACGCCGAGCGGCACGCCGTCTTCCACGTGACCGTCGGGCTCCTCGCCGGACGCAGCGACGAGACGAAGGCGAGGCTGACGGAGAGGACGCTGGAACTGCTCCGCGCGTGTGTGGCACCCCAGGACGGGGTCACCCTGCACGCCTCGGCCGAGGTCCGCGACCTCGACCCGTCCTACCGCACGTACGAGGGTCAGTAACCCAGGGCGACCAGCCGGCCGACGAGCTCCGCGAAGGGGCCGTCGGCCGGTTCGTCCTTCGCCATCGTGCGCAGCAGCTCGGCCATGTCCGCGTCGTGGGCAGCGCCGACGGCGGCCAGCGCGGCGAAGTCGTGCACGAGCTGGAGCTCCAGTTCGGCGCGGGGCACGCGCCGGCCGTCCAGCCAGAGCAGCGCCGTGGACTCGGCGAGCGATATCCAGGAGCGGACCACCAGCTCCAGGCGCGGGGACGCCTCGGTGACGCCCAGGTGCGACAACATCTGGTCGTACGCGGCCTGCCGTACGGAGTCGATGAGCGCGTTCGTGGTGGAGGAGCCGACGGCCGGGCCGCCGCGCATCAGGGCCGAGAAACCGGGGCCGTGTTCGTCGACGAAGTCGAAGTAGCGGCTCATCACCCGCAGCAGCCGGGCGCCGAGCGGGCCCTCGCGCGGCTCGGCGAAACGGCTCGCGAGATCCTCCGAGGCACGCTTCAACGCGGCCTCGTACAGGCTGAGTTTGCCGGGGAAGTAGTGGTAGACGAGCGGGCGTGAGATGCCCGCCGCCGTGGCGATCTCGTCGATGGAGACCTCGTCGGGCGAGCGTCGGCTGAACAGGTCGAGGGCGACACCGATCAGCTGCTGCCGCCGCTCCTCGACGCCCATCCTGCGGCGAACCCCGGTACTCATGCGAACACTTTACCGATCAGATCCGGCCGTCTGTGTTCACATGTCGAGCACCAAACGATCGCTCCGCGCCCGGGACACGCAGATCAGCATCGAGTCCTCCCGTTCCGCGTCCGTCAGCAACTCGTCCCGGTGATCGATCTCCCCTTCCAGCACCCGCTGCCGGCAGGTCCCGCAGAATCCCTGCTCGCACGAGTAGGCGGTGTCCGGCAGCTCCCGGCGTACGGCGGCCAGCACCGTCGAGCCGGCCGGCACCGTCAGTGTCCGGCCGCTGCGCCGCAGTTCCAGCTCGAACCCGGTGTCCCCGCCGGCCGTGGCGCGGGGCGCGAACCGCTCCAGGTGCAGGGCGGTCCCCGCGGGCAGCGCCTCCTCCACCGCCGCCGTCAGGCCCTCCGGACCGCAGCAGTACACCGCCGCACCCGCGGCCGTGTCCGCGAACAGCGCGGCCGGATCCGGCCGCCCGTCCTCGTCCCCGGCGACCACCGTCAGCCGGTTCCCGGCCAGCTGCCGCACCTCCTCCAGGTACGGCATCGACGCCCGGGTCCGCCCGCCGTACAGCAGCCGCCAGTCGGTGCCGTCCGGCAGGGACCGCAGCATCGGCAGGATCGGGGTGATGCCGATGCCGCCGGCGACGAAGACGTACGAGGAAGCGCCGGCCAGCGGGAAGCCGTTCCGGGGGCCGCGCACCTCCAGCTCCATGCCCTCGGCGAGCTGCTCGTGCACCTCGCGCGAGCCGCCCCGGCCGTCCGGCACGAGCCGCACGGCCACCGTGTAGGAGGAGGTGTCCCCGGGGTCCCCGCACAGGGAGTACTGCCGTACGAGCCCGGACGGCAGCACCAGGTCCAGGTGCGCCCCCGGCTCCCAGCGCGGCAGGTCCGCGCCTTCGAGGCGGAGTTGTACGACCCCCTCGGCGACGGTCTCGCGCGCGGTGAGCAGCAGCCGCAGGGCCCGCGGGCGCGGCCGGCCGGAGAGCGGCGGGTCCAGGGCGGGCAGCGGCCACAGCGGGGAGGCCCGGACGCGGCGGCGCAGGGCCCGCCGGGTGAGCAGGGCGGCGCCCGCGACGAGCGCGACGGTACCCGGCTTCGGCATCACGCGGCCCTCTTCTCCGCCGCCGTGGCCGCGGGCGAGGCGGCCAGGTAGGCGACGGCCTGCTCGGTGTCGCCCTCCTGCGAGGGGTGGTAGTCGCGGCGCAGATAGCGCGGGACGGATCTGAGCATGTCCCCGGTCGCGGGCAGCAGGCCCTGCCTGCCGCGGACGTACAGGTCCCCGAACGTGGCCCTGCCGTCGACGAGGGTCGGGTCGTTCGCCATGAAGAAGCGCGTCCCGCGCTGCCACAGGAACACCATCGCCGCGAGGGCGGTGGCCCAGGTCCGCACCCGTCGGCGGTAACCGCCGTCGACGTGCATGAACAGCTCGAAGGCGACCGAGCGGTGCTCGACCTCCTCCGCGCCGTGCCAGCGCAGCAGGTCCAGCATGGTCGGGTCGGCGCCGTGCCGGTCGAGTGCCTCGGCGTTGAGGACCCAGTTCCCGAGGAACGCCGTGTAGTGCTCGATGGCCGCGATGAGGGCGACCCGCTCCATCAGCCACCACCTGCGCGGCCTGCCCGGCGGCAGGGTCCGGTCGCCGAGCAGCTTCTCGAAGAACCAGTCGACCTGCGCGGTGTACGGCGTCGGATCCAGCCCCAGTTCCCGGAGGCGGGGCAGCACCTCGTCGTGGGCCTGGGAGTGCATCGCCTCCTGGCCGATGAATCCGATGACGTCCGCACGGAGCCGCTCGTCCCGGATGTACGGCAGCACCTGCTTGTACACGTGCACGAACCAGCGCTCGCCGGCCGGCAGCAGCAGATGCAGCACATTGATGGTGTGCGTGGTGACGGGATCCCCCGGCACCCAGTGCAGCGGCGTGCCCTCCCAGGAGAAGGACACCTTGCGCGCCGTGAGCGGCACCCGGGCCTGCTTGTTGGACATGGCGTCAATGTACTGGTGGGTAAGGTGCCTGAGAACCCCTGTGCGGCACCTTGTTGACGCCAGCGTCAGCTAGCGCAGTCCGCTGATCCGCCGCCCGTCCGCCAGCGTCCCCGTCAGGTCCGCCCGTGCCCCGTGCCCGGCCTTCACCGCCAGCAACGGCCCCTGCCCGGACGCGGTGACCCCGCCCGACGCCCCGATCGACGCCGTGTCCCCGCTGCCCGCCGCCAGCAGGTACCAGGAGCCCGCCGCCGACTTCCACAGCACCCCGGCCAGCACGTGCGGGTCACGCGGCCCGCAGGCCGGCACGTCCGTGCCCTTGGCGACGACCGCCCCGGCCGCCCCGCCCGGCGTACGGAACTGCGCCAGCGCGGCCGTGCCGTCGCCGCGCCAGGTCTCCGCCCGGGTGCACACCCAGGTGCCGGACCCGCTGCCGTCGGGCAGCGGCTGCTCGGCGTACGCCCAGGCGTTGACGCTCCGGACGCCCGCCGACCGCTCGACCGCCAGGGAACAGGCGAACGGCGCCCAGGTCCGCAGCCCCTCCGGCCCGGACGCCTCCCCGGGCCTGCCGGGCCGGCCGGCCGTGAGCCGGGCCGGGACCAGCTCGCCGAGGTCGGTGGCGAGGTGCGTGCCGGAGGCGTCGGTCAGCTGGAGCACGGTCCACGAGGAGCAGGCACCGGGCTGCATGGCGGGGCTGGCCAGCGGTGTGGTGACACCGTCGGTGAGGGCGAGCGGCGTGGCGGCCGCGTCCGGCTTCGTCAGGTCCCGCTGCGCCGCCTTCGTGACCCAGGGGGCGGTCAGATAGCGGACGTTGCCGTCGGAGCGGCCCAGCACCAGCGCGCTCGCCCCGGCACCCGAAGCGCCGTCGACCCGGGCGAAGTCCAGGGCCGCGCCCTCCGTGCCGGTCTTCGGCTCGGCGTACCGGGCGATGCGCAGACCGTCGTAGAGGACCACCACCCGGGCGGCGTCGACCTCGCCCGCGTACAGCAGCTGGGGCGGGCCGGCCGGGCCGCCGGTCTGGGTGCCGGGGGTCGCCGAGACCCGGACCGTCTCCCCGGGGCGGGCCCAGACCGCGAGGGCGCGGCGCAGCAGGTCCTCGTCACCGGTGAGCGGGCCGCGGGCGGGCCACACGGAGAAGTCGGTGCGGGCCGAGGTGCGCCAGACGGCGGGGGAGACCCGGGTCAGACGGCCGGGGTCGAGGGCGGCCTCGGCGGCGGGGTTCTCGGCGTAGACGGGGGCCGCGGCGCCGTCGGGGCCCCAGCCGTCGCCCGGCACGGCGACCAGCGCACCGCACACCGCGAGCGCCGCGGCGGCGGCCAGGGCGGCCTTGGCGTGCTGGCGGCGGCGCATCAGGTCGGTGGGCCGGGCCTGCAGCGCACACGGGTCGAACTCGGCGGAGGACAGCAGCCCCGGCTGGGCGGGCACGCTGTTCGCCGAGGCCAGCGCGCCGTCCGGGTCGGCCACGCCGGCGGCCTCCAGGAGTGCGCGGACGTCCGGGTCGGGCAGCTTCTCCAGGCCGCGCAGGACGTAGGCGGCGCGGGCCGGTCCGGTCAGGGCCGACAGTCGCTGGTCCAGGGCGAGTTCGTCGGCGCCGCCCGAGCGCGGGAACAGCCTGAGGCCCCACACCTGCGGGAGCAGCGGCGGCAGCTGGGCGAGCCGGGGGAGGCCCGTGCGGGGGCGGGCCGCCTCCAGGGCCGTCCGCAGCACCCGCTCGCGCAGGTAGGCGTACCCGGGACCGTCCGCCCGGCCGGAGGCCTGGACCGGGATCGCGGACGGCTGCTTGCGGCCCCGGGGCAGCGCGCGCTGGGCGAGGGCGTGTGCGGTCAGCACGCGGCGGCTGCGGCCGAGGCCCGGCGGCAGCACCAGGTAGGCCAGCCGGACCAGCCGGGGGTAGTGCTCGACGAGCGCGGCCTCGGCCTGCTCGACGTCGACCGGGCCGGTGCCGCCGGCGGAGAGGGGACGCGGGGATACATCCTGTGACTGCACGTCCGGGAGAACGAGCGAGCCGGCGGTTGGTCACCGCCGGACGGGTGAGTCACACCTGCGGTTCGACCAGGGCGCGCGCGTAGTTCGCCATCGACCGCTGGTAGCGCGGCAGATGCGGGGCGAGCGCGCCGAGCACGAGGGACAGGCCCTCGCGGTCACGGCCGAGGCTGGACAGGCACAGGGCGAGACAGGCCCGTACCGCGTCGTCCAACTCGTCGGACGGGGCGTCCAGTTCGGGGGTGAGGAGCTTGACGCCCTCCTCGGCGTGCCCGGTGTTCCGCAGCGAACTCGACAGCTGGATCTTCGCCCGGCGGCCCTTGTAGCCGTCGAGTCCGCGGGCCAGCGCCTCCCGGTACAGCGGCACAGCCTTGTCGGAGTGCCCGGTGGAGTCCCAGGCACAGGCCCGCTCGAAGGGGCCCAGCGGGCTGTCGTCCGGCAGCTCGGCCACGAGCGCGTCGATCAGCGCGCGGAACTCGTGCGCGCGCTCTTCCGGATAGTCGTCGAAGGAGGCCCAGGCGGCGGCCACACGGTCTTCCCAGTTCTGGTTCACCGCCTCACCCTCGCACACCCGTGCGCGCCCGTCACCGGATTTGAGCGCAGCGCGAGCGGGAGCCGTATCCGAAGGAGCTGGGGCATGCTTGGCACACCAGGACCGGAGGAACAGATGAGGTTGACAGGACTGCTGCTCGGCGCGGCGGCCGTGGTGACGCTGGCGGGCTGCGGCTCGGGCGGGCGGACGGAGTCGGTGCCGCCCACCGCGACCGGCAGTCTGGAGCGTCTGGCCGCCGAGGTGAAGTGCAAGCCGAACATGCAGACCGACGCCGACGAGATCCGCCAGGCCATCTGCCGCAACGACGACGGCAGGTTCATCCTGGCCACCTTCGCCACCGACCGCGGCCAGCGCGAGTGGATCAACGACGCGAAGGACTACGGCGGTCACTACCTGGTCGGCCGCAAGTGGGTCGCCGTCGGCGACGACGGGGTGGTCAAGGCACTGCGCGGCACGCTCGGCGGCGACCTGGAGGAGGGCACCGACCACCACGCGCACAGCGGCTGACCGGATGCCGGGGCATGACGAAGGCCGGTGACGGGGGGGATTCGTCACCGGCCTTCTGTCCTGCGCCCGCTAGGGGATCATCCGCAGTTCTGACCGTTGTTGATGCAGTTGGCGATCTTGTTGGCCAGACCGTTCTTCGTGACGCTGATGAAGTCGTCGTGGTCCGTGGCCGCCTTGTGCAGCTGCTCCGGGAAACCGTCCACGGCGTAGGCGTTCTTCACCTGGCCGTTCTGGATGGTCGGCGGGTTGATGTTGTAGACGAGCCGCATGGTCAGCTGCGGGATCGCCTTGAACCCGTTCGGGCAGACACCGCTCGCCGGGTCGGCGAACGCCACGTGGGTGCGGTGGTTGGCGCTGTCGGCGTTCTGTCCGTCCCAGCAGCTCTGGAAGGCGAACGAGCGGACCACCTTGCTGCCCTGCGGGCAGATCGGGTACTGCTGCGTCAGCTGCACCTTGTTCTCGAAGCCGGTGCAGCTCCAGTGCGCGTTGGCGTTCGCCAGACCGTTGGTGGTGGTCTTGGCGTCACCGGTGATGATGCGCAGGAACTGCGGCATCGCGACGACCTTGGAGGCCGGGCTGCCCACGTACTTGATCTCGGCCTGGGCCGGGGTCAGGATGCGGCCGACGTTGCCTTCCTTGCCGCCGCCGTCCTTGTTCTGGTCGAAGTCCTGCGTGCCGTCCTGGATGCGGACCACCGGCCAGTAGTACGACGACAGGTCGTTGCGGTTCTGGCAGCTGGTGCCGCCCTGCAGGAACGTGTTGTTGCTGGAGAACGCGTTGACCTTCTGGTTGCCGACGTAGTCGTGCAGGTGGTGCGCGCCGTTGGTCACGCCGGGCGCCACGATCACGTTGTCGGTGTTGAAGTTCTTGTTCGCGTTCACGCCGCAGCGCGTGGTGAACGTACCGGTCGAGGCGTTGCCGGTCTTGCGGGGCTTGCCCTGGACGTTCGGCGCCACCTTGGTGATGTCGACGAAGTCCGCCGCGACCGGGCCGTTGCCGGCCTGCCCGCCGATGTTGCCCTGCTGGCCGCCCTGCTGCTGGCCGCCGTTCTGTTGCTGGCCGCCCTGCTGCTGGCCGCCTTGCTGCTGGCCGCCTTGCTGCTGACCACCCTGCTGCTGGCCGCCGTTCTGTTGCTGGCCGCCCTGCTGCTGGCCCCCGGCGGTCGTCTGGTTCGCGGTCTGCGTCGTGCAGGCGGCGAGCTGCTTGAGCGCGTTGTCGAAGGAACCGCCCACCCGCTGGATGTCGATGCGGATCCGGTCGATCGTCGCCGCCCGCTTCTCCTTGAGGGGGCCGACGATCGAGTTCTGTACGAAGCTCGCGTCCTTCGTCTGGGCGTCCCGGGTGGAGGCGAGCCGGTTGTAGGCCTCGGTGATCTGCCGGTCGAGGTTGGACAACTCCTTCGCCACGCCGTAGCGCGCCGCGTTCGGCACGTTCGTCAGCTTCTGCTGGACGTCCGGGCAGGAGATCGTCGCGACCTGCGCCGTCGCGGCCTTGGTCTGGTTGCCTCCCCACGACTGGTTGTTCGACTCGTGCGCCGAGGCATAGAAGTTCGCCCAGATCAGCCCGCCCCCACCGAGCGCTAGGGCCGCCGATGCGGCTATGGCCTTGGTGGCCAGCGGCGTACGGCGTTTTCGTGTGTTGCGTCCCATGGAACTCCTCTGACTTCCTTGCGGGGCAGCATCGAGGCGCCCGACAGGAGTGAAGCGGCGCCCTTCCATACGGACGCCGCCCCAGAGGTGTTCACCGGTCTCACAAATTCCCCTCAGGAACAACAGAGTTGGCAGGTCACCGGTCACGGTCCAGATGGGCGAGCACCGCCAGCACGCGCCGGTTGTCGTCGTCCGACACCTCCAGACCCAGCTTGGCGAAGATGTTGGAGGTGTGCTTGGCGACCGCCCGCTCCGTCACCACGAGCTGGGCCGCGATCCCCGCGTTGGACCGGCCCTGCGCCATCAGCTCCAGCACCTCCCGCTCGCGCGGGGTGAGCCGGGCGAGCGGCTGGTCGCCGGCCGACCGCCGGGACAGCAGCTGCCGGATCACCTGCGGGTCCATCGCCGTACCGCCGGCCGCGACCCGCCGTACGGCGTCCACGAACTGGTCCGCGTCGAACACCCGGTCCTTCAGCAGATAGCCGACCCCGCCCGTGCCGTCGGCGAGCAGCTCGCGCGCGTACAGCTGCTCCACGTGCTGGGAGAGGACCAGCACCGGAAGCCCGGGCCGCGCCCGCCGGGCCGCGAGCGCGCACTGCAGACCCTCGTCGGTGTGCGTCGGCGGCAGGCGGACGTCCACCACCGCCACGTCCGGCGTCAGCTCGGCCAGCGCGCGGGTGAGTTCGGGCCCGGACTCGACGGCGGCGGCCATCTCGAAGCCGTAGGCCTCCAGCATCCGCACCAGCCCGTCGCGCAGCAGGAAGAGGTCTTCGGCTAGGACAACACGCACGGGATCTCCAGGGTCACCATGGTGGGACCGCCGGCGGGGCTGCTGACGGCCAGGACTCCGTCGAAGGTACCGAGCCGGCGCTCGATCCCGGCGAGCCCCGAACCCGCCCCGGCCGCCGCGCCGCCCCGGCCGTCGTCGGTGACGGTGATCCGCAGCCGGCCGTCGGTGTGGTGCATGTCGACCAGGATCCGGTCGGCACCGGAGTGCTTGACGGCGTTGGTGAGCACCTCGCTGACCGCGAAGTAGGCGGCCGACTCGACCGGGGCGTCCGCGCGGCCGGGCAGTTCCACGGTGACCTCCGTGGCCATGGGCAGCCGGAGCGCCAGCGCCCGTACGGCGTCGCCGAGTCCGCGCTCGGCGAGCACCGGCGGGTGGATGCCGCGCACCAGGTCGCGCAGCTCCGCCAGGGCCTCGGCGGAGTTCCGCCGGGCCTGGGCGAGCAGTTGCTTCGCCTGCGCCGGGTCCCGTTCGACCAGCATCTCGATGGTGCCCAGGTCCATGCCCATGGCGACCAGCCGGGCCTGGGCGCCGTCGTGCAGGTCCCGTTCGATGCGGCGCAGTTCGGCGGCCGAGGTGTCGACCGCGTCCCGCCGGGTCTCGGTCAGCACTCGGACCCGCTCGGCGAGTTCCCCCCGACGGCCCCCCAGCACGGCCCGGGCCAGCCGGAAGTGGGCGGTGAGCAGGCGCGGGGTGAGGCGCCAGGTGAGGGCGAGGACCAGGGCGCCGAGCGCGGCCGCGCCGAGGGCCGTCACCGGGCCGGTGACCGGCACGAAGCCGTACCAGTAGGTGTCGCCCGGTTCCCGGACGTAGGCCCGCCACAGCCCGGCGCCCACCAGGAACCCCTGGACGGGGTAGAACACCAGCACGGCCGGCACCAGCGCGGTGACGAAGCCGGCGGTCATGTCCACCGGCAGCCAGAGCACGTCCCGCCGCACCTGCGGGTCCCGGAACAGCGCCACCGTGCGCGTCCAGGGGTTGGCGCTCCGCGGGAGCGGCCGGTACACCGCCGGGATCCGGATCCCGCACCACTGGGCCGCGAGCCTCCTGCGGGCGTCCGCCAGTGCCCGTACGCCGGTGAGGACCGCCGGAGTGGTGACGAGGCCGATGCCGAGCGGTACCAGGGCGACGGAGACGAGGGTCAGGGCGAGGAACGCCACACCGCACGGCAGCACCACGACGGCCAGCACCAGCCCCTGCACGGCGGCCAGCAGCGCCTCCCTGGCCCGGGTGCGGAAGGCGGTTCTGTCTTTGTCGGTGTTCATGCGGTCAGTCTTGCCGACGGCCGCGGCCGGGTCAGTCGTCCGAGGCCCCCTCCCGGGGGGTGGTGCCAGGTACACCCCCGGCCCGCGCCAGCACCCTCGCCTCCACCTCCGCGTCGAGGCCCTTACGGGTGCGGTCCGGCCGCTGGGGCGCGCTGCCGCCGATCTCCGTCAGCCAGCGCCAGGTGTCCGCGACGGTCTCGCCCACCGGCCGGCACACCAGTCCCGTCGCCAGCGCCCGCGACACGTCCGCGCAGTGCACGGCGTCGAACATCTCACCGCCCGGCGGCACCCACACCGGCAGCTCGGTCCACGGCTCGATCCCGGCGTCCAGGATCGGCTCCGGGTCGGTCCAGCGCAGCTCCGCGTCCGCGCCCGTGACCCGCACGCACGCCTCCAGCAGCTCGCCCATCGTGGTGTGACCGGGCGGGCTCACCAGGTTGTACGGCCCGGACAGACCGCGCTCCAGCGCGCCGAGCAGCCACTCGGCGAGGTCGCGCGCGTCCACGTACTGCAAGGGCAGTTCGCGCGGTCCGGGGGCCAGGACCGGGCCGCCGCGGGCGATCCGGGTCAGCCACCAGGGCAGCCGGCCCACGTTCTCGTACGGGCCGAGGATCAGACCGGCCCGGACCAGCAGCGAGTCCTTCGTACCGAAGGCCCCGACGGCGGCCAGTTCGCCGCCGCGCTTGTCCGCCGCGTAGTCCGTCTGCCCCGCGTCGGCGGCGCCCCCGACCAGCGGGGCGTCCTCGGCCCCCGCGCGCGGCCACGGCCACACGTACACCGACCGGCTGGAGACGTACGCGTACCGGCCGGCCCGGCCGCGCAGCAGCCGGGCCGCCTCGTGCACGGCCCGCGGGGCGGCCGACCAGGTGTCGACCACGGCGTCCCAGCCGTCCCCGGCCGCCGCGAGCGCGGCGAGCCCGCCGGGCGCGGTGCGGTCGCCGTGCAACGACCGCACCCCGGCCGGGGGCCGGTGCCGTCCCCGGTGGAAGACGGTCACCTCCCAGCCGCGGCCGAGCGCGGCCTCCACCACGGCCCGCCCCACGAACTCCGTACCGCCCAGCACCAGAAGTCTCATGCCGGGATCGTGCCCGGCCCGGGGCCGTGCCGGCACGTGGCTCTGCCGACGGCAGAACGGTCAGCGGCCGGTCGGCGGCGTGTACTTGTAGCCGACCCGGCGCACCGTCTGGATCGCCTGGCGGTGCCGGGCGCCCAGCTTGCGGCGCAGCCGGGCGATGTGCACGTCGACGGTGCGGCCGTCGCCGACGTGGCCGTATCCCCACACCGTGGTGACCAGCTGGTCGCGGGTGTGCACCCGGTGCGGGTGCGCCACGAGGTGGGCGAGCAGCTCGAACTCCAGGTAGGTGAGGTCGAGTTCCCGGCCGTCGACTTCGGCGGTGCGCTGCACGGTGTCGATCCGCACCAGCGGCTCGGCGTCGGCGGAGTCCGCCACGGGCTCCGGCTGGTCCGGGACGGCGACCGGCAGGAACGGGGGCCGCTGGTCGGCCGGGACCAGCACCAGGTACCCGACCATCGGCGGCCGGCCCGGCAGGCTCGGCAGGGTGTGCTGCGGCGCGGGCAGCCAGGTGGCGCCTGGCGGCAGGAAGTCCGCGACGTCGACCACCTCGTCCCGGTCGACGGCGCGGAGCCGGTGCCGGGAGCCGGTCGGGGCGGGGGTGGTCAGGGTGGCGGAGACGGAACGAGAGGTCGCCATGAGGTCAGCTCTTTCGCGCGAGGAGTTCGTCGGGAGGAGCGGCGGCCGCGATTCGTGGTCGGGCGCGCCTGGAGGACGTACGTCGTTTCGCGCTGGCCGAAGGCCGGGGGTGTACGGCTTTAGAGGGCCCGCGCGTTCATCGCGCGGCAACACACACGGTCGAAGTCGTGGTGCTGACGGGAAGGCCAGAACGGCTCGAGGTCGTGGCGACCCGTCGCGGTGATCTGATGGAAGCCGACCATGGACCCATTGAAGCAGAGGCGCGCGGCGTGCAGGAGTCTCCTCTCACTGCTTGGACGCTTCCCTGGCCTGAAACAGACCGGGCAGCCCCCGGGTTCCCCGGCGTTCTGCCCTGGTCAGGGGCGTGATGACGGTCGGCCGTGTCCGGAATGCCGTCTCACTCCTCGGGACGGCGGCGGCCCGGCGGTGCGGGGACCGGCGTGAACCGGGGCGCGACATGCGCGAGGGGCGCCCGCTGTGACAGCGGGCGCCCCTCGGTGCAGTGAAGGCGGATCAGACCTGGCCGGCCTTCTCCAGCGCGGAGCAGCAGGTGTCCACCAGCAGGCGGGTCACCACGTACGGGTCGACGTTGGCGTTCGGGCGGCGGTCCTCGATGTAGCCCTTGCCGTCCTTCTCGACCTGCCACGGGATGCGGACCGAGGCGCCGCGGTCGGAGACGCCGTAGGAGTACTTGTCCCACGGAGCGGTCTCGTGCAGACCCGTCAGGCGCTCGTCGATGCCGGCGCCGTAGTTCTTCACGTGGTCCAGCGGCTTGGAGCCCTCGCCGAGCGACTCGCACGCGGTGACGATCGCGTCGTAGCCCTCGCGCATCGCCTTGGTGGAGAAGTTGGTGTGCGCGCCCGCGCCGTTCCAGTCGCCCTTGACCGGCTTGGGGTCCAGGGTCGCGGAGACGCCGAAGTCCTCGGCGGTGCGGTACAGCAGCCAGCGGGCCACCCACAGCTGGTCGGAGACCTCCAGCGGGGCGAGCGGGCCGACCTGGAACTCCCACTGGCCCGGCATGACCTCGGCGTTGATGCCGGAGATGCCGAGACCGGCCGTCAGGCAGTTGTCGAGGTGGGCCTCGACGATCTCGCGGCCGAAGATCTCGTCGGCGCCGACGCCGCAGTAGTAGCCGCCCTGCGGGGCCGGGAAACCGCCCTCGGGGAAGCCCAGCGGGCGGGAGCCGTCGAAGAAGGTGTACTCCTGCTCGATGCCGAAGATCGGCTCCTGGGCGGCGAACTTCTCCGCGACCTCGGCCAGCGCGGCCCGCGTGTTCGACGGGTGCGGCTGCATGTCGGTGTCGAGCACCTCGCACAGCACCAGGATGTCGTCGCCACCGCGGATCGGGTCCGGACAGGTGAAGACCGGCTTGAGCACGCAGTCCGAGGAGTGGCCCTCGGCCTGGTTGGTCGACGACCCGTCGAAGCCCCAGATCGGCAGCGCGTCGAGACCGGCCGGAGCACCCGTGATGATCTTCGTCTTGGAACGCAGCTTGGCTGTCGGCGCGGTGCCGTCGATCCAGATGTACTCAGCCTTGAAGGTCACGGGGGCCACATCCTTCGGGGGGTGGGTCGGGCACTCACGGGTGCTGCGGCGCTGCGGCACTGGGGCGCCGCTCGATCTGCCGGGCAGCCTGTCAACAGGCCGTTTCCCATCCATTGCTCGTATGTGAACCCCGTGTTACCTGGTCTTCATGTGGCCGGGCTCACCTGGTGAGGTCCCGTCGCGCGGGGTGCGGGCGCGCCCGAAGGGGATACGGCCGGGTTCCGCGGCCGGCGTCAGGGCCGGAGACGACGGTGACCCGCTCCTGGTTGCGTACGACAGGGACGACAGGGGGCGGCACGACCGACAGGGGCGACGGACATGCCGGGGCGGGCGGAGGGGCTGTCCAGGCCGTGGCCCCGCCCGGCGCCCCGGGGGGGGGCGAGCCGGGCAGGGACCGGGCCGGGCCGGCGACCGCCACCCCCGTGCGGTCGCCGGCCCGGCCCGGCCGGGCGCCGCGCAGCGCCCGGCCGGCTACGCGCGTGTGCCGGGGCACGCCGCCTGTTCCTCCTGGACCCCGGCCCGCTGCCGCGCCGGGTCCAAGGCGGCGTACCCCGCTCCGCGCCCCGCGGGTCCTGCTGCTCGTGGCCGCGAACAGCAGGACCCCCACCGGGTTCGTGTCAGTCCCTGAGCCTCACCCCACCTTCTCGATCACAGCGCGGCGGATGAGGAACTTGCCCGGTTCCCGGACCTGTTCGAAGGCCGCGTTGTTGAGCAGCACACAACTGCCGGAGACGGACGTCACCTTCACCGTGGTGGACTTGTTGTTGTCCAGGTTGGTGACCTTCAGGGTGGTGCCCGCCGGGAACTGGTTGCTGGACGCGGCCGGGGCGCCGCCCTCGCCGGACAGGGTCACCGTGGAGCCCTTGCACACCTGCTCGCCGGAGGCCGCGGCGCCACCGGCGCCGTTGTCTCCCGCGGCGGCCGTCTCCGAGGGCTGCGCGCTCTGCTCGGCGCCGCCCGCCTGCTGATCGGCGCCCTGGCCGGCGCCCTGACCGTTGCCCTGCTCGCCGTTGCCCTGACCGTTGCCCTGCTGGCCGTTGCCGCCCTGCGCCGCCTGGGAGTCCTGAGCCGACTCCCCAACGGTGCAGCCGGCCGCCTTCTGCTGGACCTCGATCTGCTTGATGACGGCCTCGCGGTTGGCGATCCGGGCCGCCGACTGCGCGTCCGGTTTCGCCTTCTGGTCCGCGATGAACTTCTGGTTGTTGCCGAGGGCCGTGGCCAGCCCCTTGCACACGTTGGAGTCCCCGGCGGACAGCGTCTTGGCGTGCTGCGGGCTCTGTGCGGCGTTCGAGGTGGACGCCAGTGCGAAGGCCCCGCCGCCCGCCACCGCCGCGGCGCTGACGAGCAGCGCGATCTTCTTCTTCGTACCGAGAGTTCTCCTGCGCGACATCCGCGCCTCCTGAGAGGTAGGGGAGCGTACGCCGCTATGTACGAGATACCGAACGAGGTTACTCAGCGGTTTCAGCGGTCGGCTGAGTAACCTGCGTCACAGTGAAGATGAGTAACCGTCAGCTCTTGCTGTGTGCGAGGGCCTCCCGTACGGCCTCCTCGGTGCGTGCCACCAGCGTCGTCCCGTCGTCGGCGGTGATGATCGGGCGCTGGATGAGCTTCGGGTGCTCGGCGAGCGCGGTGATCCACCGGTCCCGCGCGCTCTCGTCCCGCGGCCACTCCTTGAGCCCCAGTTCCACGGCGACCGCCTCCTGGGTGCGGGTGATGTCCCACGGCTCCAGGTTCAGCCGCTCCAGTACGGCCCTGATCTCGTCCTCGCTCGGGACGTCCTCGAGGTAGCGGCGGACGGTGTAGTCGGCCTCCTCGGCGTCGAGCAGGCTGAGCGCGCTCCGGCACTTGGAACAGGCCGGGTTGATCCAGATCTCCATGCGGGACACGGTACTCGGCGGCGGCTCTGTTCGATTTCGCGACACCTCGGCAGCCCCGTCGCCCCCATCCGTGACAGCCGGTCAATTTCCTGCTCGACCTGCACCTTTGCCCGCCCGCGCGGACCCCCGATTGTCAGTGCCCGCCGGTAGACTGGAAGCAGTGTTCGAGGAGGTCGCCGGAACCCCCGGGGGCCGCCTGACCGCGACAGGAGGATGCCTGTGCCCGCTGCCGCCCTGAAGCCCAAGCCGTTGCCGACCCAGTCCACCGCCCAGCGTGCCGTGCTGTTCGACTCGCCCTACGAGCCCATGGCCAAGCGACCGCTGCCGGCCGGGCGGCCGCGCGAGTGGTACGTCACGCACAACCGGCGCCTGAAGGCCATGCGCCTCGCCATAGCCCTGCTCGACTCCGGCGTCTACCTGCCGGACCAGGCCCGGAACGAGACGATCCGCAGCACGGCCGAGCGGATCGGGATGCGCCCCCCGTCGGACACCACGTGCCACATGGTGCGGGCGCTGATGCGCTACTCGCGCTGAGCCGGTACCGGGTGCCCCCACCGGTGCGGGGCACCCGGCACCCGGCTGTCATGCCTCAACTCCCGTTCGTTCGCCGCATGGAAGCGCACGGGACGACCCGGACGGCCCCCGGCCGCCCGGCCTCACCGCGGCTCACGATCCCGCGCCGCCATGGTCGCCGATGCCGCCGGCGACCGGGTCCTGCGCCCGGGGACGCCCGTCCAACAGGGCCGTCACGAACGCCTTCCGGTCCTCGGCGTGGTCGCGGAACCACAGCCCCAGGATGTGGCCGGCCTCGGGGAGTTCGAAGCGGGTGAACCGGCTGCGGACCGACAGCGCCTCCTGCAGGGCCGCCGTCACCGCCGGCGGGATGACCGTGTCGGTGCCCGGCACCACCAGCACCGCCCGGCCCTCGTACGAGCCGAACGCCTCCAGGGCGGGGGAGCGCCGCCAGCTGTCCGGGGTGCGGATCAGCGTGGAGAAGCGGCCCTCGCCGGTGCCGAACGGGACCTCCCAGGCCTCGGGCGTGTACACGGCGGGCGCGCAGAGCCCCACCGCCGCCACCCGGCGCCCGTAGTGCCGTACCAGATCCGCCACGGTCTGTCCGCTCATGCTGAAGCCGACCAACACCAGGGGATCGCCGGCCGGGGCGTGCGCGTCGAGCACCGCCACCGCCTGCTCGAACCGCCGGCGCAGGCTCAGCTCCGCGAGGGCGCCGGTGCTCTCGCCGTGGCCGGAGAAGTCGAACGCCAGGGCTCGGCAGCCCTGGTCGGCGAAGTCGGTGACGAGCGGCAGCAGCCGTTCCTTGCTGCCGTTGCCCGCGCCGTGCAGCAGGACCACCGTGGCCCGGCCGGGCGGGCCCGCGCTCACCCCGCTGAGCCGTTCGCCGTCGTACGGGCAGCTGAAAGCGGTGAGTTCGTCCATACCGGCCATTCACTCACGGCCGTGCCCGCAGCCGGAAAACGGGGTGCAGCGGCTGTCACGCCCTCCCTACTCTGAACAAACGGCGGCGAAACAGACACACCCCGCCGCTCCCCTCCCCTCGAATCCCCTCACCCGGAGGTCCGTCATGCGTGAAGTGCTCGCGACCGGGACCGTCGTCCTGGTGATCCTCGGAATCGGAGACCATCTCTGGTGGCTCGCCGCCGTCGCCCTGCTGTACCTGTACGCCACACACGGGCGCGGCTCGCCCGGTACGGCCCCGCCCGCGGGCTCCGGCGCCCCGCCCGACAGCTACCGGGCGTACCGGGAGCGCCGGGACCGGCAGGCCAAGTGGGAACGCCGCTACCGCCGTGAGCGGCCCTTCGAGGCCCGGCGGCAGGAGCGGGGCGGGAGCACGCGGTGAACGGGGGCGTCCCCGGCCGTCACAGACCGGGGGCGCCCCACACCGGGAACCAGCGGCCAAGGTCCGGCTCGATCCGCAGGTCGTCCCCGAGCACCGACTTCAGCTGCAGCTCCAGCGCGGTGTCCCGCCGCTCGGCGGCACCGGGCAGCGGGGCGAACGGATAGAACGTGCCGCGCTTGTAGAGGTAGACGAGCGCCAGCGTCCGGTCCGTCCCGTCCGTGAAACCGGCCAGGGAGCACAGCAGTTGCGGGCCGAAGCCGTTGGCCTCCAGGGAGGTGTTCACCGCGTGCAGGTCGTTGACCAGCTCGGTCAGCTCGCCGGGAGCGCGCCGGGACACCAGCCAGGAGTAGCCGTAGCCGTCCCTGCGCAGCTCCACCGGCGGGCCGGCGCGGTCGGTGTCCGCGTCCAGCAGCGCCTGCACCTCACGGTGCATCTGCTCGAAGGCCGCCCCCTCGACCGTGGCGAAGCACACCGCCCCGGACCCGGTCGGCGTGAAACCGGCCGCCACCTCCAGCGTCACGGCCGCCGACGGCAGCGCGAACAGCTGGTCCAGATCGGGCGCGACCGGCTTCGAACGGCCCAGCAGGATGTCCAGCAGCCCCACGGTCAGCCCGCCTTCCCCGGGGTTGCGGCCTCGCCCAGCTCCGCCGAGATCCGGCCCAGCTGCTCCAGCCGCTGCTCCAGGCTCGGGTGCGTGGAGAAGAACCGCTCGATGCCGGGCTCCCGGCCGGTCGCCGGGGTGAAGTAGAACGCGTTGAACGCCTGGGCGGTCCGCAGATCCTTGGTCGGGATCCGCGCGATCTCCCCGGACACCTTGGTGAGTGCCGCCGCCAGCGCCGAGGGCCGGCCGGTCAGCAGCGCCGCCGCACGGTCGGCAGCCAGCTCCCGGTACCGCGACAGTGCCCGGATCAGCAGGAAGCTGATCGCGTACACGGCCGCGGAGACGCCCAGCACCGCGGCGAACACGGCTGCGGTGTTCTGGTCCCGGCGGCCGCCGCCCAGGACCTGGGAGTAGAAGGCGAACCGTACGACCAGACCCGCGACCACCCCCAGGAACGACGCGATCGTGATCACGGCGACGTCCTTGTTCCGTACGTGCGACAGCTCGTGCGCCAGTACGCCCTCCAGCTCCGCGGGCTCCAGGCGGCGCAGCAGCCCGGTCGTCACGCAGACCACCGCGTGATCGGCGCTGCGCCCGGTCGCGAACGCGTTCGGCATGTCCATCGCGGACACGGCGAGCACCGGCTTGGGCAGGTCGGCGATCGCGCACAGCCGGTCGACCACGGCATGCAGCTCGGGATACTCCTCCCGCTCCACGGGCCGCCCGCGCATCGCGAACATCGCGATCCGGTCCGAGAACCAGAACTGCGCCACGAACATCGCCCCGATCAGGACGGCGACCAGCAGCCAGGACTTCAGCAGCACGATCAGCGCGGCGACGAACCCCACGTACAGCAGCCCGAGCAGGAACATCGTGAGACCCATCCGCACGGTCAGCCGCCGATCACTCCGGAACCGGCTCCGCATCTTGCATCACCCCGCAGTCAGGCACTCGTCCCGCTGTCCAGTGTGCACCTGCGGACTCCCATGAGCTGGTCCCGAAAGACCCCAGGAGCAGCAAAAGGTCCCGGTGCGTCACCGGTGCGCTGCCGTGGGTCAGCCCAGCAGGGAGCGGCCCCGGGCCAGCAGCCGGGCAACCTCCGCTTCCGACTGGGTCCGTGCTCCCCACCGCAGTGCGCGCCGCACCACCGCCGCGGCCCGCGTCCGCAGCCGCTCGTCGGGACCGCCGAGCAGCGTCACGGCCGCCCGCAGGCGTACGACCTCGCCGTGCGCGTGCAGCAGCCGCCACGCCGACACCCGCTCCCATCGGGGGCGTTCCGGGTCCAGCCGCCGCACCAGTTCCTGTTCCGGCAGCCTGGCGGCCGACGGCAGCAGGGCGAGCGTGGCCTCGCGCACCACGCCGGGTGCCGGGTCGTCCAGCATGCGCCACATCCGCCGTACGTCCGTCACGTCCAGCGTCCGCAGTCCGGCCACGGCCCGTGCCCGCACCCCCGGTGCCGGGTGATCCAGCAGCGGCCACAGCAGGGCGGCGTCGGCGCGCGTCCCGCACTCCGCGAGCCCGATCACGGCACCGGGCGGCAGGAGCGGGTCGGCGGCCTCGGCACAGCGCGCCCGGTACCAGGGCACCGGATCGGTCCCGTGCTGCCGCAGGACATAGCGGGCGCAGGCCCGCACCAGTGCCGACCGGTCCGCGAGGAAGTCCACCGCCCGGTCCGGCCGGCCCAGCCGCCGCAGCGCGGTCACGCCGGCCGACCGGGCCTGCGGGTTGCGGGCGCCGAGCAGAGCGTCCAGCACCTCGGCCGCGGTGTCGTGCGTGACGGCGGTGAGCGCCGCGTCCGCGCACCGTGTCCGTACGACGGCGTCGTCGTCCCGGGCGGCGGCACGGGCCAGTTCGGCGGGGGAGAGGAAGCCCTCCTCGACGGCCAGGCCGTACGCGAACCGGCGTACCGCACGGTCACCGGACGCCAGGAGCGGGGCCAGCCGCTCCCGGGGCGCCCGCCGCAGGACGTCGCCGAGCAACGCCAGGGCGAAGTCACCGCGGTGGCGGTCGCCCAGGCGCCGGATCAGCGGGGCGAGCGGCGCGGCGGTCACGGCGTCCAGCGCCTCGGTGAGCCGGTCACGGGCCCGTGCCCGCACCGGTTCCGCCCAGTCGGTGCACCGCACGACCACGAGGGGAAGCAGCGCCGGCCGGCCGGCGACCCGGCTCAGCGCACGGTGCCGGACCCTGCCGTCGCGGTGGCACAGGGCGAGGGCGAGCCGGGCGTCGCTCAGCGGATCGCCGGCGGCCAGGGCGGTGAGCAGGGCACGCTCGCCGGCCCACCGCTCCCGGTCGGCGCCGGCGTCCGGCGGCCGGTACCACTCCACCGCCCGCACGCCCTCGTCCAGTTCCAGCCAGGCCGCCGGGTCGCCGGTGTCGAGCGCGTCCGGCAGCGCCGCGCCCCCGGCGAGCCGGAGTGCCGCGGCGACTCCCTCCCACATGTCCGTCTCCCGCTCGTGTCGTCCGCTCGCGCCGGCTCGGCTCCTAGTACGGCGAGCGCATCTGGGCGTACCCCAGCAGCACGATGACCACCGCCACGCAGCCGAGGACCACGGCGGTCGAGACCCAGGACGAGCGGCGGGGGGCCGGGTCCGGGTCGGCGCGGAAGGGGGTCGGGTCCGGGGGGTTCTCCTTCCAGCGGGCGGCGAGCATACGGGCCCGGGCGGAGGGCTCCTTGTGCTCGGCCGAGTTCGCCCATCTGTGATCGAACTCGCGCTCCCAGTCGTCCTGTTCCGGCATCCCCGTTCAACCTCTCTCGTCCGAAAGAACCCGGAGGGATGATCCCCCGACAATAGGAAGTTTGAGAAGCGGAAAAGGTTGCACGGCGGCGCGCCCGGTCAGCCGGAATGGCGGAAACGGGCGCGGTACTCGGTGGGTGTGGTGTCGAGCTTGCGGCGGAACGCCCGGATGAGGGTGCCGGTCGTACCGAAACCGCACGCGGACGCGACCCGGTCGAGTGTGTCGTCCGTGGTTTCGAGCCGGTTCCGGGCGGCCAGACCGCCCTCGACGCCGCGGCCGGCCTGCCCGCCAGGGCGCGGGCCGCGGGCGAGCGGGTCGTGCACGTCGTCCACGACGGCGGCGAGGGCACCCGGTACGACGTCCGCGCCGAGATCGGCGGCATCCACCACCGCGTCGCCCCCGTCGACGGCGAACCCGTCGTCGTGAAGGGCGCCCCGGACTCGGCCACGGCACCGAGCTCGCCGAGCACCTGGACGCCGCGGGCCACAAGGACGTCGTGATCACCGGTTTCATGACCCACATCTGTGTCCTGTTCACCACCCGGGGCGCCTTCCCGCGCGGCAACCGCGCCACCGTGGTGGCCGACGCCCGCGCGACCCGCCCCCTGCGGTCGCCGCTCGCCGAGGTGCCCGCGGACCAGCTCCACCACAGCGCCCTCGTCACCGTCGCCGACCTCTACGGCGTCGTCGTACCGTCGGCGTCCGCGCTGAACCGAGCCCGCGAACGCCGAGGTCCCGCCCCCCTCACCCAAGGGCCTCGCCCCTGGGTGAGGGCCTCAAGCGGGCAGGACGGGGCCGGCGGACGCACAGACCGCGCGGAGGGCCACGTGAGCTGCGGACGCGCGGCTCACAGCGACCGCCGCCCCGCGTCCGCCCCACCGGGAGGCGGCTCCGGTCCGCCGTCGAGCCTGTCGGCGACGAGCATCGCCACGTCGTCCGCCAGGTCGCCCTCGGCGTGGCGGACCAATGCCTCGTGCAGGTGGTCCAGGAACTCCGGCGGGGTGGTGCCGGGGCGTATCCCCTCCATGGCCTCCGGCAGGGCGAAGAACTCGCTGTCGCGGTTGCGGGCCTCTATGACGCCGTCGGTGTACAGCAGCAGGCGGTCACCGGGGAGGAACGTATAGCTCTCGGCTTCCGGGGGAGGGCCGGTGACGAGGTCTTCCATGCCGACGGGCGGCAGGGGCGAGGCCGGCGTCAACGCCCTGACCCTGCCCTGGTGCAGCAGCAGCGGCGGCGGATGCCCACGGTTGACCAGCTGCACCACGGGTTCCTCCGGCACCTGTGCGATCAGCACCGTGGTGAACCCTTCCAGCAGGACGTCCTCGTCGTAGGCGCCCGGCACGGCGAGTTCCCGTCGCAACGCAGCCGCACAGTGGTTCATCACCTCCACCAAGTCGTCCTCGTAGTGCACGGCCTCCCGGAACGCGCCCGCAGCCACTGCGACGGCTCGTACCGCGGCAAGCCCCTTGCCCCGGACGTCCCCGACCATCATCCGGACGCCGTACCGGGTCTGGACGGCCTCGTACAGATCACCGCCGACCTGTGCGCCCGTCCCGGCGGCAAGGCACAGGCTGGCCGCCCACACGGGGCCCAGTCGCGCGGGTACGGGTCTCAGCACGACCTCCTGCGCCGCCAGGGCGATCTGGCGAACTTGATCGAGCTCCCTCTGCCGGCGCGTCTGCACGGCGCTGCTCGTGAGGAAGCCGGCCACGGACACCAGCGCCAAGGCCAGAAAGTTGGTGTAGACCTGCAAGGTGCCCCACGCCTGGTTGTAGGTAGCCGTGGTCACGCCGACCACCAGCGCGAGAGCGGCCGCCGCGGTGGTCCCCTTGGGGCCCAACGTCACCGCCGCCAGCGCCGGGATCGCGGTGAGAAGGGGCCCGGTGTAGATGAAGTGGGCCGGCGTGAGCTCGATGACCAGCACGGCCAGCCCGATCAGGAAGGGCACACAGTGCATCAGGGCGAAGAGGACCCGGCCATGGCCGCCTGCTCCTAGCCGAGGGAACGACCGCAGGAGCGCCTGCATGCTTTCAGCCTGCCTTGCCGGAGCCCACGCCTCCACTCGCCGCCCGCCCCTCGGCGCGGCGAGGCCCTTGCGCCGGCAGTCGGAGTGCGGGGAGTCACTCGGCGTTCGTCGCTGTGCACTCCCGCACGACCGCCGCGCCAGGGACCACGCAGCCTGAGCGGACCCGGGGCCCGGAGCCGAAAAGCCGTCGGCCGGCTCTCCCGCGCGGGGAGAGCCGGCCGACGGCCCGCAGGCGGCCCAGGGGAGCGGTTACCCGCTCTGACCTGGGGCGATATCACACGTCGAAGTAGAGCTCGAACTCGTGCGGGTGCGGACGCAGCTGGAGCGGGGCGATCTCGTTGGTGCGCTTGAAGTCGATCCACGTCTCGATCAGGTCGGACGTGAACACGTCGCCCTGGAGGAGGAACTCGTGGTCGGCCTCCAGCGCGTCGAGGACGGCGTTCAGCGACGTCGGGACCTGGGCGACGTTCGCGTGCTCCTCCGGAGCCAGCTCGTACAGGTCCTTGTCGATCGGCTCGGCCGGCTCGATCTTGTTCTTGATGCCGTCCAGGCCCGCGAGGAGCAGGGCCGAGAAGGCCAGGTACGGGTTGCCGGAGGAGTCGGGCGCGCGGAACTCGACGCGCTTGGCCTTCGGGTTGGAGCCCGTGATCGGGATACGCATCGCGGCGGAGCGGTTGCGCTGCGAGTACACCAGGTTGATCGGCGCCTCGAAGCCCGGCACCAGACGGTGGTACGAGTTCACCGTCGGGTTGGTGAAGGCCAGCAGCGACGGGGCGTGCTTGAGGATGCCGCCGATGTAGTAGCGGGCGGTGTCCGACAGGCCCGCGTAACCGGCCTCGTCGTAGAACAGCGGGTCGCCGTTGCTCCACAGCGACTGGTGCACGTGCATGCCCGAGCCGTTGTCACCGAAGATCGGCTTCGGCATGAAGGTCGCGGTCTTGCCGTTGCGCCAGGCGACGTTCTTCACGATGTACTTGAAGAGCTGCAGGTCGTCGGCGGCGGCGAGCAGGGTGTTGAACTTGTAGTTGATCTCCGCCTGGCCGGCGGTGCCGACCTCGTGGTGCTGGCGCTCGACCTTCAGGCCGGACCGCTCCAGCTCCAGGGAGATCTCGGCGCGCAGGTCGGCGAAGTGGTCGACCGGGGCGACCGGGAAGTAACCGCCCTTGTAGCGGACCTTGTACCCACGGTTGTTCTCCAGGGCGCCGGTGTTCCAGGCGCCCGCCTCGGAGTCGATGTGGTAGAAGGACTCGTTCGCCGAGGTGGCGAAGCGCACGCTGTCGAAGACGTAGAACTCGGCCTCGGGGCCGAAGTACGCGGTGTCGGCGATACCCGTCGACGCCAGGTACGCCTCCGCCTTCTTCGCCACGTTCCGCGGGTCACGGGAGTACTGCTCGCCCGTGATCGGGTCGTGGATGAAGAAGTTGATGTTGAGGGTCTTGTCGCGCCGGAACGGGTCCACACGGGCGGTGGACAGGTCGGCGCGCAGAGCCATGTCGGACTCGTGGATGGCCTGGAAACCACGGATCGACGATCCGTCGAAGGCCAGCTCCTCGTCCGGGTCGAACGCCTCAACGGGCACCGTGAAGTGCTGCATGACGCCCGGCAGGTCGCAGAAGCGGACGTCGACGAACTTGACGTCCTCGTCCGCGATGAACTTCTTGGCCTCGTCGGCGTTCTGGAACATCCAGCTCCTCCTACTCCCGACCGTCCTCGCCGGGGTGGTAGATCGTTCGTGCGGCCAGTGCGGTGGCACACGCTGGTCTCGACCCTAGGTACGGGTGATTTCTCGGGCGTGACTCGTTTGTTTCGCAGAAGTTAACCGGCCACCCGTCCACGGTAGCTCCGGCACACCCCTGTGCGTAGTGCCCGAAACCGGGCGCAGTACCGTGGACGCGTGGACAACAGGCAGGCAATCGGGTCGTGGCTCTCGGGACCGCGCGCGGCCATGGAAGAGGCGGGTGCCGACTTCGGTTACCGGGGGGAGCAGCTCGGTCTCCCGGAGCACGGACCGAACTCGATCGCACGGCCCGGCAGGCGGCTCGGCGCCCTCGCCGTGGACTGGGCGCTGTGCGTCCTGATCGCATACGGCCTGATCACGCACGGCTACAGCCCCGCTACGAGCAACTGGGCGCTCGGCGTCTTCTTCGTCCTGAGCGCCCTGACCGTCGGTACGGTCGGCTTCACCCCGGGCAAGCGCCTCTTCGGCGTCCGGGTCGTGGCCCTGGAAACCGGCACGGTCAGCCCGGGGCGCGCCCTGGTGCGCACGGTCCTGCTCTGCCTCGCCGTCCCCGCCCTGGTCTGGGACCGCGACGGCCGCGGCCTGCACGACCGGCTCGCCAGGACGGTCGAGGTCCGGATCTGATGATCAGGTGATCCCGGTGGCCGGCGGCCACCGGGATCACCCCTGCGCTCAGCCCCTCCGCAGCACCGCCGTCAGCACCCTCCGCAGCTCCGCCTCCGGATCCGCCACCGCGCCGGACGCGCGCCAGGCCACGAACCCGTCCGGCCGTACCAGCACCGCCCCGTCGGCCGTCGTGCCGTGCGCCGCGGCCCAGTCGGTGCCGCCGCCGGGTCCCTCTCCGTCGTACGTCAGGTCGGCGTCCGGTCCCGCGCCGATCCGGTACGCCTCCAGCCGTACGCCGTCCGTGCCGGCGATGCGCCGGGCGGCCTCGTGCCAGGCGGCACCCGCCGCAGACCCGGCGTCGCAGAGCAGCACCATGGACCGCTCGTACAGGTCGACCGTGGACAGCCGGGCGCTCGCGCGGCGCAGCCACAGGTGCGGGGACCGGCTGCCCGGGTCCCCGGTCAGCCGCACCTCCTCGGGTACGACCGGCTGGGCGGGGTCGGCGTCCAGCACGGCGCCCTCCAGGTAGCGGTAGCACAGGACCACCGGGAGGATGCCGCTGCGCGGCCCGCCGCCGACGCCGGGCGTGGGCGCGAAACCGGGGTGGCTGTGTTCCACCGAGCGGGCGGAGGCGCGGGCACTGGTGGCCAGGGCGACGGGCCGGCGCTCGGTGTCGTAGGTCTCCAGCAGGCCGGGTCCGGCCCAGCCGTCGAGGACGGCGGCCAGCTTCCAGGCCAGGTTGTGGGCGTCCTGGATGCCGGTGTTCGAACCGAAGGCGCCGGTCGGGGACATCTCGTGGGCGGAGTCGCCGGCGAGCAGGACCCTGCCGGCCGTGTACCGCTCGGCGACGCGTTCCGCGGCGCGCCAGGACGCCTTGCCGGTGATCTCGACGTCGAGGTCGGGGACGCCGACGGCCAGCCGGATGTGCCGCTGGAGCCGCTCCTCGGTGAACTCCTCCAGGGTCTCGCCGTGCTCGGGGTGCCAGGGCGCGTGGAAGACCCAGTGCTCCTTGTTGTCGACGGGCAGCAGGGCGCCGTCGGCCTCGGGGTTCGTGAGGTAGCAGCAGATGAAGTGCCGGTCGCCGACCGTCTCCGCGAGCAGCTTGGACCGGAAGGTGACGCTCACGTTGGCGAAGAGGTCGCCGGGCCCGCTCTGCCCGATGCCGAGCCGGCGCCGGACGGGGCTGCGCGGGCCGTCGCACGCGACCAGGTAGTCCGCCCGGACGGTGTACAGCGCGTCGCTGTCACGGTCCCGGACGAACGCCGTCACCCCTTCGGGGCCCTCCTCGAAGGCTTCCAGCTCGTGGAAGTACCGCAGATCGCCGCCGAGGGCGCGGGCCCCCTTCAGCAGCACCGGTTCCAGGTCGTTCTGGCTGCACAGACACCACGTCGTCGGGCTGAACCTCGCCAGTCCGCCACCCGGGTCGATGTGTCTGAACAGCCATTCGCCGGCGTCGCCGACCAGTGTCGGCGTTTGGAGGATGCCGTGATTGGCCGCGAGGAGCGAGGCCGCCGCCTTGATGTCCGGCTCGATGCCGGCCACCCGGAACAGCTCCATCGTGCGCAGGTTGTTCCCGCGGCCACGCGGGTGGATCGAGGTCCCGGAGTGCCGCTCGACGAGCATGTGCGGTACGCCGAGACGGCCCAGGAACAGGGAGAGGGACAGGCCCACCAGAGAGCCGCCCACGACGAGGACGGGCACCTGGTGATCCGCTTTCTGCTGCATCGAGTCTCCAGAGGCTGGGTCGGGAGGTGAAGGCGCGTTGCTGTTTTCTGTGCCCTCTGGGACGGCTTTCGCGTGCGCAATCACCCACGTGGTTCACGCGAGTCGCGCGCACCGCGGGAAGCGGCACAGGATCAAGAAGCGCTGACGTCGCGTCATCGGCGGCCGGCGTTCGCCTCTGCCCCCGTGAAGGAGATGCGCAGCATGACCACCCTGTCGGAAAAGATCTCGGACCAGTCGACGCGCCAGATGTCGAAGAGGGTCTCCCAGTCCGTGTTCGACGGCTCCCGTCTCCGGGTCGTCCTGCTCGTGGACGTCCACGACGGCGCCCAGCAGCAGTTCCTGGAGGCCTACGAGCAACTGTGCAACCAGGTGGCGCAGGTGCCCGGCCACGTCAGCGACCAGCTGTGCCAGTCGATCGAGAATCCCTCCCAATGGCTCATCACCAGCGAGTGGGAGAGCGCCCCGCCGTTCCTCACCTGGGTGAACAGCGAGGAGCACGTGCGGATGGTGGAACCGCTGCACAGCTGCGTCCGGGACACCCGGTCGCTGCGGTTCCACATCGTCCGCGAGACCGGCGGCGAGCCGGCCGGGGCCGCGTCGCGGCGCCGGCTCCAGACGTCGCCGCGGATCGGCGACGGCGTGATCCGGCACGCGCTGACCTTCACGGTCAAGCCCGGCAGCGAGCGGGAGGTCAAGCGGATCCTCTCCGACTACGCCTCGCCCCAGGCGCGGGTCGACGAGACGACCCGGCTGTGCCGTACCTCCCTGTTCATGCACGGCAACCGGGTCGTGCGGGCCATCGAGGTGCGCGGCGACCTGCTCGCGGCGCTGCGCCACGTCGCCCGGCAGCCCGAGGTGCGGGCCGTCGAGGAGGCCATCAACCCCTACCTGGAGCAGGAGCGGGACCTCAACGACCAGGAGTCCGCGCGGGTGTTCTTCACCAGGGCGGCGCTGCCCGCCGTGCACCACGTCACCGCGGACGAACTCACCGAGGGCGAGCGGCAGGCGCTGTACTACCCGGCCCGGCCGGACTGCGGGATGCGGCTGGCGGAGCTGCTCGCCCAGCAGGACGAGGCGGCGGCGGAGGACCCGGACAGCCCGGTCCTGCGCAGCACGATCTTCCAGCGCGACGACGTCGTCGTCCGGCTGGTCGACCTCCGCCCCGGCCTTGGCGCCCGGTCCGTCCTGCCGGAGCCCGGACGGCAGGCCGCGCTCGGCAGCCTGCTGGACGGGGAGCCCGTCGGCATGGACCTCGTCACCGACCGCCGCTCGCCCGACGCCTGACCCGGCAGGCCCAGCACACAACGGAGGAACGCCGTGATCAAACCCCTTCCGAAGATCGTGGACCTCAGCGAGGTCGAGCCCAACACCCGGCGCGGCGGCGACCTGCGCGCCATGCTCACCCCGGCGACGGTGGGCTCCACCAGCGGCTTCATGGGCGTGGCCATCGTGCAGCCCGGCGACCGCATCGGGGAGCACTACCACCCCTACTCCGAGGAGTTCGTCTACGTCGTCTGCGGCGACCTGGAGGTGGACCTGGACGGCGAGCCGCACCCGCTGCGGCCCGAGCAGGGGCTGATGATCCCCATGAACATGCGCCACCGCTTCCGCAACGTCGGCAACGTGGAGGCGCGGATCGTCTTCCACCTGGGCCCGCTGGCCCCCCGGCCGGCCCTCGGCCACGTCGACACCGAGGGGTCGGAAACCGTCGCCGCCGCGCCGGCCGACCGGGCGCAGGTCCGCTCATGAACCGGCGCGTGGCGGTCACCGGCATAGGCGTCGTGGCCCCGGGCGGGATCGGCGTACCGGCGTTCTGGGAGCTGCTCGCCGAAGGCCGTACCGCGACGCGGGGCATCACGTTCTTCGACCCGACCGGGCTGCGGTCCCGGATCGCCGCCGAGTGCGACTTCGATCCCGCCGCACACGGCCTGGACGCCGAGCAGATCCAGCGGGCGGACCGGTACATACAGTTCGCGCTGGTCGCCGGCGAGGAGGCGGTCCGGGACTCCGGTCTCGACCTCGCCCAGGAGGACCCCTGGCGGGTCGGTGTCTCCCTGGGCACCGCCGTCGGCGGCACCACCCGGCTGGAGCACGACTACGTCCTGGTCAGCCATCGCGGGCAGCGCTGGGACGTCGACCCCACCGAGGCGGAGCCGCAGCTGCACCGGGCGTTCTCGCCGAGCACCGTGGCCTCCGCGGTGGCGGAACGTTTCGGCGCCCAGGGTCCGGTGCAGACCGTGTCCACCGGCTGCACCTCCGGCCTGGACGCCGTCGGGTACGCCTTCCACACCGTCCAGGAAGGCCGGGCCGACATATGCATCGCGGGGGCGTCGGACTCCCCGATCTCCCCGATCACCATGGCCTGCTTCGACGCGATCAAGGCCACGTCCCCGAACAACGACGACCCCGCGCACGCCTCCCGGCCCTTCGACAACAACCGTGACGGCTTCGTCATGGGCGAGGGCGGCGCGGTGCTCGTCCTGGAGGAACTGGAGCACGCCCGGGCCCGCGGTGCCCACGTGTACTGCGAGTTCGGCGGCTACTCCACCTTCGGCAACGCCTACCACATGACCGGCCTGACCAAGGAGGGCCTGGAGATGGCGCGGGCCATAGACACCGCCCTCGACCAGGCGCGGCTCGACCCCACGGCGATCGACTACGTCAACGCGCACGGCTCCGGCACCCGGCAGAACGACCGCCACGAGACGGCGGCCGTGAAGCGGGCGCTCGGCCACCACGCCTACGACACCCCGATGAGCTCCATCAAGTCCATGGTGGGGCACTCCCTCGGGGCGATCGGCGCCATCGAGCTGGTCGCCTGCGTGCTGGCCCTCGTCAAGCAGGTCGTACCGCCGACCGCGAACTACGAGATCCCCGACCCCGAGTGCGACCTGGACTACGTCCCGCGTGTCGCCCGCGAACGGAAGCTGACCAGCGTGCTGTCCGTGGGCAGCGGGTTCGGCGGTTTCCAGTCCGCGGTGATCCTGACCCGGCCGAGGGAGTGAGGACACGATGAGCGAACCGCAGGACCGGCACGCGGCCATCACCGGCATCGGTGTGGTCGCGCCCAACGGCACCACCACCGGCACCTTCTGGAAGTCCACCCAGGAGGGCCTGAGCGTCCTCGACCGGGTCACCCGCGAGGGCTGCGAGCACCTTCCCCTCAAGGTGGCCGGTGAGGTCCGCGCCTTCGACCCGGCGGCGACGATCGAGGAGCGCTTCCTCGTCCAGACCGACCGGTTCACGCACTACGCCATGGCCGCGGCCGACTTCGCGCTGGACGACGCCCGGCTCGGGCCGGGCAGCGTTCCCGACGCGCCCTACTCCATCGGCGTGGTCACCGCGGCCGGGTCCGGTGGCGGCGAGTTCGGCCAGCGCGAACTGCAGCAGCTGTGGGGCAAGGGCAGCCGGTTCGTCGGGCCGTACCAGTCCATCGCCTGGTTCTACGCCGCGAGCACCGGCCAGGTCTCGATCCGCCGCGGCTTCAAGGGACCCTGCTCGGTCGTCGCCTCCGACGAGGCCGGCGGCCTGGACGCCCTCGCCCACGCGGCACGGGCGGTGCGGCGCGGCACCGACGTGATCGTGGCCGGCTCCACCGAGGCCCCCCTCGCGCCGTACTCGATGGTCTGCCAGCTCGGCTACGACGAACTGAGCCGCGAGCCGGACCCGTCCAGGGCGTACCGCCCGTTCACGGACGGGGCATGCGGGTTCGTGCCGGCCGAGGGCGGCGCGATGCTCGTGGTGGAGGCCTCGGGCACCGCCCGCGCCCGCGGCGCCCGGATCCGGGCCGTGGTGGCGGGCCACGGGGCCACCTTCACCGGCGCCTCCCGCTGGGCGGAGTCCCGGGAGGGGCTCGCGCAGGCCGTCCGGCAGGCGCTGCAGGAGGCCGACTGCGCCCCCGAGGAGGTCGACGTCGTCTTCGCCGACGCCCTCGGGGTCCCGGCGGCGGACCGCGCCGAGGCCCTGGCCATCGCCGACGCCCTCGGCGAGCACGGCACCCGGGTGCCGGTCACCGCCCCGAAGGCCGGGATCGGCCGGGGGTACTGCGCGGCCCCGGTGCTGGACACCGCGGCGGCCGTGCTCGCGATGGAACACGGCCTGATCCCGCCGACGCCGAACGTCTTCGACGTCTGCCACGACCTCGACCTCGTGACGGGCCACGCCCGTGCCGCCGAACTGCGGACGGCGCTGGTCCTCAGCCGCGGACTCATGGGGTCGAACTCGGCGCTGGTGCTGCGACGCGGCACCGCGCAGTGAGGAAGCAAAGGAGGAGCACATGCCCCAGATCACCGTGGAAGAACTCGCCGCACTGATGAAGAAGGCCGCCGGGGTCACCGTCAGCCCGGAGCAGCTCAAGGAGCAGCCGGACATGGGTTTCGACGTCCTCGGCGTCGACTCGCTCGGCCTGCTCGGCATCGTCGGCGAACTGGAGAACACGCACGGCACCCCGATGCCGGTCGACGCGGAACGCTGCAAGACGCCGCAGCAGTTCCTCAACCTCGTCAACAGCACCCTGATGGCAGGAGCCTGACATGGCAGGACACACCCGGAACGAGATCACCATCGCCGCGCCGCTGGACCTGGTCTGGGACATGACCAACGACCTGGAACGCTGGCCGCAGCTGTTCAGCGAGTACGCGTCGGTCGAGGTCCTCAAGCGGGAGGGCGAGAAGACGACCTTCCGGCTCACCATGCACCCGGACGAGAACGGCACCGTCTGGAGCTGGGTCTCCGAGCGCGAGCCGGACCGCGCCTCCCGCACCGTGAAGGCACGCCGGGTGGAGACCGGTCCCTTCGCCTACATGAACATCCACTGGCAATACGAGGAGGTCCCCGCCGGCACCCGGATGGTGTGGACCCAGGACTTCGAGATGAAGCCGGACGCGCCGGTCGACGACGACTGGATGACCGACAACATCAACAAGAACTCCAAGGTCCAGATGGAGCTGATCCGGGAGAAGATCGAGAAGGCGGCCGCCGGTGAGCGGCCCGCCCCGGCCCTGGCCGACTGAGCCGGACGACAGGAGACGACCGTGCACCAGGCCCTGATCGTCGCCCGTATGGCCCCGGGCTCCGCCCCCGACATCGCCAAGGTGTTCGCGGAGTCCGACCGGGGAGAGCTGCCGCACCTCGTCGGCGTCGTCCGGCGCAGCCTCTTCCAGTTCGGCGATGTGTACATGCACCTCATCGAGTCCGACCGCGAACCCGGGCCGGCCATCGCCAAGATCACCTCGCACCCCGAGTTCAGGGAGGTCAGCGAGCGGCTTTCGGCGTACGTCAGTGCGTACGACCCGGAGACCTGGCGGTCCCCGAAGGACGCCATGGCACAGCGCTTCTACCTCTGGGAGCGGGACGCCGGCGCCTGATCCTCCGGCCGGACCACCGGTGCCGGGCCCGCGTCCGACGCGGACCCGGCACCGGTGTGCTGGGGGGACTCGCTCACGCGGGGACCATGCAGTCGAACGCGTGCAGGAACGGGTTGACCGGGCGGATCTCGCCGACGGCCAGGCCCGCCGCCTGAAGCCGGCCGACCATGCTGTCGGTGGTGTGCTTGGCCCCGCCGACGTTCAGCAGCAGCAGCAGGTCCATGGCGGTGCTGAAGCGCATCGAGGGGGTGTCGTCCACCAGGTTCTCGATGACGACGACACGGGTGCCGGGGCCGCCCGCCTCGACGACGTTGCGCAGCAGCCGGGCCGTGCTCTCGTCGTCCCACTCCAGGATGTTCTTGATGATGTAGACGTCGGCCTCGACCGGGACCGCGTCCCGGACGTCGCCCGGCACGATCTGCACACGGTCGGCGAGGTCACCGCCCTCGCGCAGCCGCGGCAGGGCGTTCTCGACCACCCGGGGCAGGTCGAGCAGGCTGCCGCGCATCGCCGGGTACTTGTCCAGCAGGCTGGCCACCACATGCCCCTGGCCGCCGCCGATGTCCGCGACCGAGCGGCTGCCGGACAGGTCCAGCAGGGCCGCCACCTCCCGCGCCGACTGCTCGCTGGAGCGGGTCATCGCGCGGTTGAAGACGTCCGCCGACTCGGGGGCGTCCTCGTTGAGGTAGGCGAAGAACTCCTTGCCGTACAGGTCCTCCACGACGTTCCGGCCGGTGCGCACCGCCTGGTCCAGCCGCGGCCAGGCGTCCCAGGTCCACGGCTCGGTGCACCACAGGGTGATGGCCCGCAGGCTGTTCGGGTCGTCCTCGCGCAGCAGCCGGGACATCTCGGTGTGGGCGAACGTCCCGTCGGGCCGCTCGGCGAAGACGCCGTGGCAGGACAGGGCGCGCAGCAGCCGGCGCAGCGGCCCCGGCTCGGTGTGCACGGCCGTCGCCAGGGTCTCCACGGTCATGGGAGTGTCGCCGAGCGCGTCGGCCACGCCCAGCCGGGCGGCGGCGCGGACCGCGGCGGCGCAGGCCGCCCCGAACGCGAGCTCGCGCAGCCGCATCGACGGCGGAGGGGAGGGGGGTGCCCCCGGCTCCGGGGGAGCCGAGAGCGCGCGGGATGGTGCGGTCATGTGCCGCCTTCCTTCCTTGCGTGGGTCGGGTACGGCCGTCCGGTCAGCACAGGCCCGCGGGCTTGGAGGCCCGGCAGCGGTTCCCCTGGAAGACGTTGTTCCGCTTGGTGGGCTCCTGGTTGACGAGGTCCGCCGGGGAGTTCTTCTCCAGGCGGTTGTCGATGATCCGGTTCTTCTCGCTCACGGCACCCACGAAGCTCTTGAACAGGACGATGCCGCCCGACAGCGGGGACTTGCCGGTGTGACCGGTGACCGTGTTCCGCGTCACCAGGGCCTTCTCGGTGCCGGTCAGAACGATGCCGGAGCCCTTCAGATAGGGCAGCCGGGCGGTCTTCGGGCAGTACTTGTTGTTCCGCTCGACGCGGTTGTCGCTGATGGTGAGGGCACCGGCCCTCGGCTTGTTCTCGTCGCCGACGACGAAGACCCCGGCGCAGTTGCCGACGGCGTAGTTGCCGGTGACGGTGAGGTTGCGCAGCCGGCGGACGGTGATGCCGATCCGGTTGTCCTCCAGGTGGTTGCGCTCGATCACCGCGCCCTTGCTGTCCTTGGCGCCCTGCTCGGCCTTGACGCTGTTGGCGAGGAAGAGGCCCGCGTCCCCGTTGCCCCGGGCGGTGTTCTCGCGGAACACCCCGCGGGTGGAGTGCTCCTGGGCGATGCCCCACTGGCCGTTGTCGTCGGCGGTCACGTGCTCGACGGTCAGCCGGTCGGTCCCCATGGAGAACACGCCGTTCTTGGCGAAGCCGGTCACCTTCAGGTCGGTGACGGTGACGTCCTTCAGCGGCTTGTTCTTGGCCCCGACCACACAGATGCCGTTGCCGGCCGCGAGGCAGGTGACGGAGGCCTTGCTGCCGCGCGGCGCGGACTTGGTCTTCTTCTTGGGGGGCTGGATCACGGTGCGGTGGTCCACACCGCGCAGGGTCAGACCCGGCGTCTTCACCGTGACGCTCTCGCGGTACGTGCCGGCGAGCACGAGCACGGTGTCGCCGGCTTTGGCGGCGTTGACCGCCTTCTGGATCGACTCACCCGGATGCACCATGAGGACCCGGTGGGCGGCCGACGCGGGGGTGGCGCCGACGAACGCTCCGACGAGGGTCGTGGCGCATGCGAGGTACGCAATGTGTCGTTTTGTCACATTCCGAAGGCTAGGAGCGTACGACCCGATTACCGGCCGGATACTCCGTTCGGCGGCGTGTCAGGCCCCGCGGCGCCAAGATGATACGGACGACAGGCCCTAGCGGCCCCGCGGTCCGCCCTTCGGCAGCTTCATGCCCTTGGGCATCGGACCCTTCGGTAGCGGCATGTTGCTCATCAGGTCGCCCAGGGCCCGCAGCCGGTCGTTGGTGGCCGTCACCTGGGGGCCGGTGAGCACGCGCGGGAGCTTCAGCATGGTGGTGCGCAGCTTCTTCAGCTCGACCTGGCCCTCGCCGTCGCCGACGATCAGGTCGTGCACCGGCACGTCCGCGACGATGCGGTTCATCTTCTTCTTCTCGGCGGCCAGCAGGCTCTTGACCCGGTTCGGGTTGCCCTCGGCGACCAGCACGATGCCGGCCTTGCCGACGGCCCGGTGCACCACGTCCTGGCTGCGGTTCATCGCCACCGCCGGAGTCGTCGTCCAGCCCCGGCCGATGTTGTCCAGCACGGCCGCGGCGGCGCCCGGCTGGCCCTCCATCTGGCCGAAGGCGGCCCGCTCGGCCCGGCGGCCGAACACGATCGCCGTCGCCAGCAGGGCGATCAGCAGGCCGAAGATACCCAGATAGACCGGGTGGCCGATCAGAAAGCCGATCGCGAGGAAGACACCGAGGGTGCCGATGCCGACGGCCGCGAGTACGAGGCCGATCGTCTTGTCGGCCTTGCGGGTCATCTTGTACGTGAGGGCGATCTGCTTCAGTCGCCCTGCGTTCGCGGCGTCCGCCGCGGTTTCCTTCCTCGCCATGCCACGAAGTCTACGTGTCCCCAGGACCGCCTTCGACGGCAGTGCCCGGCAGGGAGGATCGGGTGAGGGCCGGGGACGGTCCCGGGGGCGTCAGGAGCGGCCGGCCGCGGCCTGGTCCAGGACCCGCTGGGCCTCGACCCGGTCCTTGGCGCGGCGGCGGTCCTCCAGGACGGAGGTCCAGGCGTTGCGGCGGGCGGTGCGCTGACCGCCGCTCATGAGCAGGGACTCGACGGCCCGGAGGGCGTCGGTGAAGGTCGGGATGGCGGTGGCGCGTACGGGTGCGGCCTGCATGATCGAGGTCCCCCCTCGGAGCAGTGGAGATACGGGGCGTGATGCCAGAGTCACTGATTGGTGTTACCAGGGCGTGACCGACCGGTCAAACGCCCGTGAAGCCTCGAAGGAGGGTGCGGGAACGCCGACGCGGCCCTGGCGCCCGCCCTCATCAGCGAGGACGGTCAGGACCGCGTCGTACCGGCCATTACTGGCTGGTAAGTGCTTGTGCGTGAATTCACACGCTCGGGCTCACACCGCCTGGGAGGCGACGTAGGTGCCGCGCTTCTCCACGGCCATCTGGTACAGCCGTCCGGCGCGGTAGGACGACCGCACCAGCGGGCCGGACATCACACCGGAGAAGCCGATCTGCTCGGCCTCCTCCTTCAGCTCCACGAACTCCTGCGGCTTCACCCAGCGTTCCACCGGGTGGTGCCGGACGGAGGGGCGCAGGTACTGGGTGATGGTGACCAGCTCGCAGCCCGCGTCGTGCAGCTGCTGCAGCGCCTCGCTGACCTCCTCGCGGGTCTCGCCCATGCCGAGGATCAGGTTCGACTTGGTGACCAGGCCGAAGTCGCGGGCCTCGGTGATGACCTTCAGGGAGCGCTCGTAGCGGAAGCCGGGACGGATCCGCTTGAAGATCCGGGGGACCGTCTCGACGTTGTGCGCGAAGACCTCGGGCCGGGAGGAGAAGACCTCGGCCAGCTGCTCGGGGACGGCGTTGAAGTCGGGGGCCAGCAGCTCGACCTTGGTGCGGCCGGCCTCGCGGTCCGCGGTCTGCTGGTGGATCTGGCGCACGGTCTCGGCGTACAGCCAGGCGCCGCCGTCCGCCAGGTCGTCGCGGGCGACGCCGGTGATGGTGGCGTAGTTCAGGTCCATGGTGACCACGGACTCGCCCACGCGGCGCGGCTCGTCGCGGTCGAGCGCCTCGGGCTTGCCGGTGTCGATCTGGCAGAAGTCACAGCGCCGGGTGCACTGGTCGCCGCCGATGAGGAAGGTCGCCTCGCGGTCCTCCCAGCACTCGTAGATGTTCGGGCAGCCGGCTTCCTGGCAGACCGTGTGCAGCCCCTCGCTCTTCACGAGCTTCTGCATCGCGGTGTACTCGGGGCCCATTTTCGCCCGGGTCTTGATCCACTCGGGCTTGCGCTCGATGGGGGTCTGGCTGTTGCGGACCTCCAGGCGCAGCATCTTGCGTCCGTCGGGTGCGACTGCGGACACGACCGGCTCCCTGTGACTTCGATTCTTCGGCGTACCCCAGGGTACGCCCGTGCTCTGTGCGCCCTGCCGTCGAGGCCAACCCCGCTGTCGCAGGGCGCATTCCCCCGGCCGACGATCAGGCGGACGCCTTCTCGACCACCCGCGGCTTCAGGTCCGCGTTCTCCAGGACGTCCTTCAGGTGCTTCTCCACCACCGGCAGGACCTCCTCGATCGTGATGTCCCGGCCCAGCTCGCTCGCGAGGGAGGCGACCCCCGCGTCCCGGATCCCGCACGGGATGATCCGGTCGAACCACTTCATGTCCGGGTTCACGTTGAACGAGAAGCCGTGCATGGTGACGCCCTTGGCCACCCGGATGCCGATCTGCGCGATCTTGCGGTCCTCGCGCCGCTGGCCCGCGTTGGACGGGGCGTACTCGGGGCCGTTGAGCCGGGGGTCGAACTCCTCGTCCTGCAGCCGCGGGTCGAAGTCCAGGGACAGCCCTCCCAGCGCCGGCCGCTGCTCGACCGGGTCGCCGAGCACCCACACGCCGCTGCGGCCCTCCACCCGCGTGGTCTCCAGGCCGAACTCGGCGCAGGAGCGGATGATCGCCTCCTCCAGCCGCCGTACGTGCGCGACCACGTCCACCGGGCGGGGGAGCTTCTGGATGGGGTAGCCCACCAGCTGGCCCGGGCCGTGCCAGGTGATCTTGCCGCCGCGGTCCACGTCGATGACCGGGGTGCCGTCCAGCGGACGCTCGCTGTCCTCGGTGCGCCGGCCCGCCGTGTACACCGGGGGGTGCTCCAGCAGGATCACGGTGTCCGGCACCTCGTCGGCGAACCGGGCCGCGTGCACCCGGCGCTGCTCGTCCCAGGCCTCCTGGTAGTCGACGGCATCGGCACCGAATCCCATGCGGACGAACCGCAGCTCACTCACGGCAAGCGCCTCCTTCGGCGATGGCTGTGTCAGGCACGTATCGCGCCCACGCCACTGTACGTCCGACCGGCGTACGTCAGCCCTGCGGGCGTTCCTCACACGATCGGATGAATGCCTGGCGAAGCGTGCGACCGTCTGCTCACTCTCCGCTACATTCGCGCCGTTCGTGAGGCCATAAGGGCTGCTCAAAGGCAATCCGGGCACCAATAGGCCCGGAAGGCAGGAGACCGCACCGCAGATGACGGACCGACCCGCGCAGCGCACCCCCAACCGCCAGCTCGCCGCGCTCATCGCAGAGGCGGGGTTCTCCAACGCGGGTCTGGCTCGTCGCGTCGACCAGCTCGGCCTCGAACACGGGCTGGACCTCAGATACGACAAGACCTCGGTCACCCGCTGGCTGCGCGGCCAGCAGCCGCGCGGTACCACCCCCGCCCTCATCGCCGAGGTGTTCACCCGCCGGCTCGGCCGCCGGCTCACCGCCCAGGACCTCGGCCTGGACGCCTGCGCGCCGGTCTACGCCGGGCTGGAGTTCGCCGCCACCCCGGAGGAGGCCGTCGACATCGTCAGCGGGCTGTGGCGCAAGGACTCCGGCAGCCACGCCGAGCTGCGCAAGATCGCCTTCACCCCGGCGGGGCTCGTCGTGCCCAGCCGGGACTGGCTGATCGGCAAGGCCGACGACCGGGTGGCCCGCGAACCGGCACCCCGGGTGCCCCCGCAGGGCCGGCCCGGCGCGGCCAAACCCCAGCTGCCGGCCCCGCCGCGCTCGCGCGGGCAGGCCGAGCGCCGCCCCGGGCACAGGGTCGGCAGCGGTGACATCGCCGCGCTGCACTCGGTCGGCGAGCTGTTCCGCACCCTCGACGACCGGTTCGGCGGCGGCCACGCCCGGCAGGCGCTGGTGCGCTATCTGGAGCACGAGTGCGAGCCGATGCTCCGCGGCAGCTACGACGAGCAGACCGGCCGCCGCCTGTTCGGCGCCGCCGCCGACCTGACCCGGCTCGCGGGCTGGACCTCGTACGACATCGCCGCGCACGGGCTCGCCCAGCGCTACTTCGTGCAGGCCCTGCGGCTCGCCCAGGCGGCCGGCGACCGGGCCTACGGCTCGTACGTCCTGGTCACCATGAGCCGCCAGGCCGTCTACCTCGGCCACGGCCGGGAGGCGGTGCAGCTGGCCCGGGTCGCCCAGCAGGGCGTCGGCACGGGCGCGCCGCCGGTCGTGCAGGCGCTCCTGCACGCGTCCGAGGCGCGGGCGCACGCCGTGCTGGGGGAGGTGCGGGCGTCCACCGCCGCGCTCGTGCGGGCCGAGCGCGCCCTGGAGGCGGCCCGGCCCGGAGACGACGTGCCGTACTGGGCCGCGTTCTTCGACGAGGCGCAGCTCGCCGACGAGTTCGGGCACTGCCACCGGGACCTGCAGCAGTTCCGGGCGGCCGCGCAGCACGCCGAGCGCTCCCTGCAGCTGCGGGCGCCCACCTATGCCCGCAGCCGCCTGTTCTGCCGGGTCGTGCTCGCCACCGCCCGCCTCGGCCTCGGGGAGCTCGACCAGGCGTGCGCGATCGCCGCGGAGGCGGCGGGGCAGGCCGCGGAGATGCGGTCGGCTCGCGCCGTGGAGTACGTGAAGGAGTTCGAGCGCCGGCTGGAGCCGTACCGGGACGCGGCGCCGGTGCGGGTGTACCGGGAGAAGGTGGCGGCACTGGGGTAGGGGCTCGCCGTACCTCCGACGCCGTGTGCCGGGTGCGGGTTCGCTGTGGCCTGCCGCGCGGTTCCCCGCGCCCAGGGGGATCGCCTACGCCGCCCTCGGCATCGTCGGGACCGGGTCCGCGCAGTGCAGCGAACCCGTCGCGCCCAGGTCCGCCAGGATCGCCGACGCGGCCCTGTGGGAGGAGTGGAGGGCGCCCTGGACCGTGCTGGTGTCGCGGTGGTCGCCGCAGACGTAGAGGCCGGCCAGGAGGCGTACCGGGCGGCGCAGGTCGTGCGGGGGGCGCATGGCGGGGACCGCCTCGGCGGTGTGGTGCACGGCCAGGGTCTCCCAGCGGCGCGTGGAGGTGCCGTAGAGGCGGGAGAGGTGGATGCGGACCGCCGTGTCCACCCCTTCGGGCGGGGTGCCCAGCACCGTCGACGAGATCAGCACGCGGCCGGCCGGTGCCCGGCTCGGGTCCACGTTGCTGAGCACCGCCGTGTGCGCCACCGGCCCGCCCCGGTCGGCGTCCAGCAGCAGCGAGGCGCCCGTCGAGAAGGCCGCCGCCGGGTCGTCCGTGGTGTGGTGGACGACCGTCACCGGGTGGAACTCCGGCACCCTGAGCCCCGGCAGCAGCTCGGCCGCGGCCCGCGCGTCGGTCGCCAGCAGCACCGCCCGGCAGCGGATCTCCCCGTGCTCGGCGGTGGCCACCGAGGTCGTCGACACCGAGGTGACCCGCACCCCGGTGTGCACGGTGCCCGGCGGCAGCGCCCGGGCCAGCAGCTCCGGCAGCACGTCCGCGCCGCCCTCCGGCACGCACAGCCGCCCGCTCGCGAAGGCGCGCAGCGCGAGGTCGGCGCACCTGCTGGAGGTGGTCAGCTCCGGGTCGCACAGCAGCGCGGCGAGGAGCGGGCGCAGGAAGCCGTCGATGGTGCGCGCCGGCACCCCGCGCCGCGCGAGTGCCTGCGCGGCCGGCATCTCCGGGCGGGCCAGCATGCGCTCGACGGGGGTCGCCGCGATCCGGCCGAGCGCGGCGCCCAGCCGGGCCTGGTCCACCGCGCCGCCCACCGGCGCGCCGGGCGTGGCCGCCGTACCCCTGGGGGCGCTGGCGAGGGCGCGCACCACATGGAGTGCGCCCCGTGCGCCCCTCGCGCTCCCGCCGGCCGCCGGCGCGCCCGCGCGCTGGGTGCGGCCGTCGCGGTGCAGCAGGACGCCCGGCGCGAAGCGGCGCAGGGTCAGGGCGTCCAGGCCCGGGGTCAGGCGGAGTTCGGGATAGGACGTGGACAGCAGCTGTCCGATGCGGTCGAGCCGGAAGCCGTCGACCTTCTCGGTCGACATACGGCCCCCCACGCAGGGGGCGGCCTCCAGGACCGCGGTGGTGATTCCTGCACTGGTCAGCCGATGAGCCGCCGAGAGGCCGGCGATTCCGGCTCCCACGATGACGACGTCCACCTGGTACGCGGGCTCAAGCACGAGGCCCCTCCTGTGGTTGCGCGACCGGTGGAGACGTCATGCCCCCAACAGGCGCAAGGGATACCCGAGTTCGGGTCGAGCGTAGGGGGGTGATCGGTCAGAAACAGTCGCGCATCAACAGGGCACGGTCGCATGGAGGTCGCATACGGTCACTTTCGTTCGCCGTTGTGGTCAGCCGGCTCACAGGGCCGCACGGATCGCTTCCTCGATGCCCGGAAACGCGAACCGGAACCCCGACCCCAGCAACCGTTTCGGCACCACGCGCTGGCTGCCCAGCACATCCCCGGCCATCTCCCCGAGCACCGTGCGCAGCACCGGAGCGGGCACCGCGAACACCGCCGGCCGGTGCAGCACCCGCCCCATCGCCGCCGTGATCTCACTGTTCGTCAGCGGCTGCGGAGCGGTCAGGTTCACCGGCCCCGACAGGTCGTCGTGGTCGATGAGATGCCGGAGCGCGGCGACCTCGTCGTGCAGCGCGATGTACGACCAGTACTGCCGCCCGTCACCCAGCCGTCCCCCGAGCCCCGCCCGGAACAGCGGGAACAGCCGCCCCCAGGCCCCGCCGCCCCGGGCCACCACCAGCCCCGTGCGCGCGAGCACCGTCCGTACGCCCGCCTCCCGCGCGGGCGCCGCCGCCTCCTCCCACTCCACGCACAGGGAGGCCAGGAAGCCGTCGCCCGGCGGCGCGTCCTCGTCCACCGCCCGGTCGCCCGTGTCGCCGTAGAAGCCGATCGCGCTGCCGTTCACGAACACCCGCGGCGGGCCCGGCAGCGACGCCACCGCCTCGGCCAGCGCGGCCGTGCCCAGCACCCGGCTGTCCCGGAGCAGCCGCTTGTACTCCGGGGTCCAGCGCCGGTCGCCCACCCCGGCCGCCGCCAGGTTGACCACCGCGTCGCACCCGGCCAGCCCGGCCGCATCGACGTACTGCCGACCGGGGTCCCAGCGGACCTCGTCCGCGCCCCGGGGTGCCCGGCGCACCAGCCGTACCACCTCGTGCCCGGCCGCGGTCAGGGACCGCACCAGAGCGCTGCCGATGAGACCGGACGCGCCGGCCACCGCGATACGTGAGCGTTCCATGGCCCCAGCATGACCGTACGGCCGCTCGGAAACCCGGTGGGACGCCCGTACCGCCCGCCGTAGGGTGACCGTCATGCCCGAGCCGCACATACGCACCGCCCGGCCCGCCGACGACGAGGAACTGGCCCTCCTCGACCGGGCCACCTGGTCCACCCTGCACGCGGTGGCCCCCCGGCCGGAGCCGCCCTACCCGCCGTTCTTCGACGACCGGCACCGCCCCGGCGACTTCCTCGTCGCCGAGGCCGACGGGCGCCTCCTCGGCTACATCCGCCTCATCCACCCGACCCCGCTGCCCTCCAACGCGCACGTCCTGGCCGTCCAGGGGTTCGCCGTCGCCGTGGAGGCGCGCGGGCGGGGCGTCGGGCGCGCCCTGATCCGGGCCGCCGTCGCCGAGGCGCGCCGGCGGGGCGCACGGCGCCTCACCCTGCGCGTACTGGCGCACAACACCCCCGCCCGGACGCTGTACGCGTCCGAGGGGTTCGCCGTCGAGGGTGTGCTGCCGGAGGAGTTCCTCATCGACGGCCGGTACGTGGACGACGTGTGCATGGGCCGCAGCCTGTAGGTGGCCGGGTGGCCCGTGCCGCGGCGGCCTACGAGTCGACCAGCTGGCCCGTGTCCACCCGCGCCGTCGCCGTGGCCGCGCGGCGGGCGTCGCCCGCCACCTCCGCCACCGTCAGCGCGTACCCCGTCTCGGCGTCCGAGGTGGACCGGGCGAAGACCACCCCGAACACCCTGCCGTCCGTGGTCAGCAGCGGGCCGCCGGAGTTGCCCGGCCGGACCGTAGAGCGCACCGAGTAGATCTCCCGGGTCACCGTGCGGTCGTTGTAGATGTTCTGGCCGGTCGCCCGCACCCGGCCGGCCACCGTCGCCGCCTGCAGGTCCAGCGCCCCGTCCTGCGGATAGCCCGCCACCACGGCCGCGTCCCCGCGCGCGGCGCTCGGGTCGAACCGCAGCACCGGTGCCCGCAGCCCCGGCACGTACAGGACCGCCACGTCCCGGTCCGGGTCGAACAGCACCACCCGCGCCCGGTACGACGGCCCCACCCCGCCGACCCGCACGCTCGGGTCGTCGATGCCGGCCACCACGTGCGCGTTGGTCATCACCCGGTGCGGCGCGTACACGAACCCGCTGCCCTCACGGCCCTCCACGCCCGCGGCTCCCTCGATCTTCACCGAGCTGCGCTTGGCGGCACTCGTCGCGGCCGGTGTGACGCTGTCCCCGGTCGGCCGGGCCACCCGGGCCGTCGACTCGTTCTCGAACGGGTTGAAGACCTGGGGGAAGCCCGCCTCGGTCAGCGCGGACGTGGCCCGCGAGAACCACGCCGGCGTGGTCTGCGGCATCGCCTCCTGCACCGCGCCCAGCAGCGTCGAGTTCCGTATCGCCGTCGTCAGGGGCTGCGACGGGGCCGCGCTCAGCACGCTCGCCGCCACCCAGGCCACGATCAGCACCGCGACCGAGTTCGCCGCGGCACCCCCCAGCCCGTCCGCCACCCGCAGCGGGCCCCGGTCCAGCTCCCCGCGCAGCCGCAACGCCAGCCGCCCCGCCAGCTCGTGCCCCACCACCGCCGGCACCAGCACCGTCAGCACCGCGAGCACCGTCGCCGTCGACGAGCCCCGCTCCACCTGGCCCGTCACCCAGGGCAGCAGCCACACGCCGATGACCGCGCCGCCCACGAACCCGGCCAGCGAGACGCATCCGGCCACCAGGCCGCGCCGGTACCCGGACACCGCGTAGACGACGATCACCAGCACCAGCACCAGGTCGAGCAGATCCACGGAGCCGCCTTTCTCTCGGACCCCTCAGTACGGACCGGGCCGGTCCGCTGATCAGCACGCGCACGGGAGACGGCCACCGGACGGTGGAACCGGTCACGTACGTGTGTACCCCCAGGAACGACCCGGACCTGGACGATGGTTCCACCAGGTGGCACAGCGCACATCACGGGCAGCGCACACCTCCCCGGGGACGCCACAGGCGCCACGCAGGAGCCGGCGTCACCCCCTGAACCGCTCCCACAGGCGGGGATACCGCTCGGCCAGCACCCGGTCGCTCTCCAGGTCCAGGGGCGTGCCCTGCGGCTCCGCGGGCGCCGGGGCGATGCCCAGGTCGGGCGCGACGGTGCCGGTCAGCTGCTCGTACGCCTCGTCCGCCGCGTACCCCAGCTCCTCCCCGTCGCCGTCGATCTCCTCGTCGAACTCGCCCAGCAGTCCGGCCAGCGCGTCCGGATCGTGCAGCGCGCCCTCGAACACCTCCCGGCCCTGGCCGATCAGCCAGCACCGGAAGAAGTCGAACGCGTCGTCGCTGCACCCGTCCAGCAGCAGCCAGGCGGCGCCCCACAGATCCCAGCGGTAGGCCCGGTTGTAGCGCGCCTCGAAGTGACGGGCGAAGTCCAGGACCAGCTCCGGATCCAGCTGGAGCAGCCGCTCCACGAGCAGGTCGGCCTGCTCCTCGGGGTCGCCCTCGGCGGCCTCGCGGGTGGAGTCGATCAGCTCCCAGAACTCCGTCTCGTCCATCACGGTCACCAGCATCGGGCCTCGGCCGGTGGGCCGCACGCGGAGTACCGCGCGGTACGGCGGAACGTCAACCGGCGTCCCGGCGGGCGTACCGCGCCGCGAGCCGGGCCGCGTCCGCCGCGCACCGCTCCCGCAGGCTCGCCGGGGCCAGCACCTCCGCCTCCGGCCCGAGCGCCGTCAGCTGGCCGTGCGCGACCTCCTCCGACTCCACGGGCAGCGTCACCGTCACCCAGCCCTCCGCGTCCGGGGCGCCCGCCCCGCCCAGCGCCTCCCGCGCGGCGAGCGGATCGACGGCGTACGGCAGCCGGCGCACGCCGTCCGGGGAGAGCCGTACGACCACCTCCGCGCGCAGGATCGACCGGGCGAACCGCTCGGCCTGCTCCGCCCAGTGGGCGGGCAGGTCGAAGTCCGCCGCCCGCAGGAAACGCTCGGCGAGGGCGTCGACGGCCTCGAACCGGTCGATCCGGTACGTCCGGAAGGAGCCGCTGCCGGCGACCCGCGCGCACAGGTACCAGACACCCGCCTTCAGCACGAGCCCGTACGGCTCCAGCGTCCGCTCGACCTCGCCGTCCCCGCGCCGGTAACGCGCCCTGAGACGGCGGTCGTCCCACACCGCCTCCGCGACCGCGGGCAGCAACGCGGGCGGCTCCGGCTCCCGGAACCAGGCCGGGGCGTCCAGGTGGAAGCGCTGTGCGGCGGTGTCCGGGGCGTCCCGCAGGGAGGGCAGCAGCGCCGCCGACACCTTCAGCCGGGCCGCCGAGGCCGCGTCCTGCAGACCCATCTCCCGCAGCGCGCCCGGCACCCCGCTCAGGAACAGCGCCTCGGCCTCGCTCCGGGCCAGCCCGGTCAGCCGCGTCCGGTACCCGCCGACCAGCCGGTACCCCCCGGCCCGCCCCCGGTCGGCGTACACCGGCACCCCCGCCTCCGACAGCGCCTGGGCGTCCCGCGTCACGGTCCGCTCCGACACCTCCAGCTCGCGCGCGAGTTCGGCGGCGGTCATGGTGGTCCGGGACTGGAGCAGGAGGACCATCTTGATCAGACGTGCGGCACGCATGCGTTCATGATGCCGGGGGCCACCGACAGGGAAACGGCACAGAAGGGGTACGGCAGCAGCCGTACCCCTTCCAGGACCGCGGTGACTACAGCCCGTACTTCTCCCGGGCCTCCTTGACCGCCGTGGCCTTCACCTCGCCGCGCCGGGCGAGCTGGGCCAGGGCCGCGACGACGATCGACGGGGCGTCGACGCCGAAGTGGCGGCGGGCGGCCTCACGGGTGTCCGACAGACCGAAGCCGTCGGCGCCCAGCGAGGACCAGTCCTGCTCCACCCACTGCGCGATCTGGTCCGGAACCTGGCGCATGTAGTCGGACACGGCCAGCACCGGGCCCTCGGCGCCCTGCAGCGCCTGGCGGACGTACGGGACCCGCTCCTCGCCGCGCAGCAGCGCCGCGTCGGCCTCCATCGCGTCCCGGCGCAGCTCCGACCAGGAGGTCGCGGACCACACGTCGGCGGCCACGCCCCACTCCTCGGCGAGCAGCTTCTGGGCCTGAAGCGCCCAGTGGATCGCCGTGCCGGAGCCGAGCAGCTGGATGCGCGGGGCGTTGGCCGGGGCGGACACGCCCGCGGACTCCGCCGTGTTGAAGCGGTACAGGCCCTTGACGATGCCCTCGTCGATGCCGAGGCCCTGCGGCTTCGCGGGCTGCGGCAGCGGCTCGTTGTAGACCGTCAGGTAGTAGAAGACGTTCTGGTCCTCGCCCGGCTTCGCCTCGCCGTACATCCGGCGCAGGCCCTCGCGGACGATCACCGCGATCTCGTAGGCGAACGCCGGGTCGTACGTCAGCGCGGCCGGGTTGGTCGCGGCGATCACCGGGGAGTGGCCGTCGGCGTGCTGCAGGCCCTCACCGGTGAGGGTGGTACGGCCGGCCGTCGCGCCGACGAGGAAGCCGCGGCCGAGCTGGTCGCCGAGCTGCCACATCTGGTCGGCCGTGCGCTGCCAGCCGAACATCGAGTAGAAGATGTAGAACGGGATCATCGCCTCGCCGTGCGTCGCGTACGACGTCGAAGCGGCGATGAAGTCGGCCATCGAACCGGCCTCGGTGATCCCCTCGTTGAGGATCTGGCCGTTCTTGGCCTCCTTGTAGTACATCAGCTGGTCGCGGTCGACCGGCTCGTACGTCTGGCCCTTGGGAGAGTAGATCCCGAGGGACGGGAACAGCGACTCCATGCCGAAGGTGCGCGCCTCGTCCGGGACGATCGGCACCCAGCGCCTGCCCGTCTCCTTGTCGCGGACCAGGTCCTTGACGAGGCGGACGAAGGCCATGGTGGTGGCCACGTTCTGCGAGCCGGAGCCCTTGTCGAAGGAGGCGAAGGCCTTCTCCGCGGGCGCGGGCAGCGCGGGCAGCGCGTGCGTACGGCGGGCCGGGGCCGGGCCGCCGAGGGCCGCGCGGCGTTCCTGGAGGTAGCGGACCTCGGGCGAGTCGGCGCCCGGGTGGCCGTAGGGCACCACGCCGTCGACGAAGTCGCTGTCCTTGATCGGCAGCTCCAGCAGGTCGCGCATCGCCTTGAACTCGTCCACCGTCAGCTTCTTCATCTGGTGGTTGGCGTTCTTCGACGCGAAGCCCTCGCCGAGGGTGTGGCCCTTGACCGTCTGGGCCAGGATCACGGTCGGCGCGCCCTTGTGCTCGACGGCCGCCTTGTACGCCGCGTAGACCTTGCGGGCCTCGTGACCACCGCGGGAGAGGTGGAAGCACTCCAGGATCTTGTCGTCGCTCAGCAGCTTCGCCATCTCCACCAGCGCCGGGTCCTTGCCGAAGAAGTCCTGGCGGATGTAGGCGGCGTCGCGGGTCTGGTACGTCTGGATCTGCGCGTCCGGCACCTCGCGCAGGCGGCGTACCAGCGCGCCGGTGGTGTCGAGCTGGAACAGCTCGTCCCAGGCGGTGCCCCACAGCGTCTTGACGACGTTCCAGCCGGCGCCGCGGAACTGGGCCTCCAGCTCCTGCACGATCTTGAAGTTGGCGCGGACCGGGCCGTCGAGGCGCTGCAGGTTGCAGTTGATGACGAAGGTGAGGTTGTCCAGCTCCTCACGCGCGGCGAGCGCGAGAGCAGCGGTCGACTCCGGCTCGTCCATCTCGCCGTCGCCCAGGAAGGCCCAGACGTGGGAGGCGGAGACGTCCTTGATGCCGCGGTTGGTGAGGTAGCGGTTGAAGCGCGCCTGGTAGATCGCGGAGAGCGGGCCGAGACCCATCGACACCGTCGGGAACTCCCACAGCCAGGGCAGGCGGCGCGGGTGCGGGTAGGAGGGCAGGCCGTTGCCGCCGGCCTCCTGGCGGAAGTTGTCCAGGTGCGCCTCGTTCAGGCGGCCGTCCAGGAAGGCGCGGGCGTAGATGCCGGGGGAGGCGTGGCCCTGGATGTACAGCTGGTCGCCGGAGCCGTCGCCCTCCTTGCCCTTGAAGAAGTGGTTGAAGCCGGTCTCGTACAGCCAGGCCGCCGAGGCGAAGGTGGCGATGTGGCCGCCGACGCCGTACTTCGAGCCGCGGGTCACCATCGCGGCCGCGTTCCAGCGGTTCCAGGCGGTGATCCGGGCTTCCATCTCCGGGTCGCCGGGCACGGCCGGCTCGGCGGCGGTCGGGATGGTGTTGACGTAGTCGGTCTCGAGGAGCTTCGGCAGCGCGATGCCGCCCGCCTCGGCGCGCTCCAGCGTGCGGCGCATCAGGTACGCGGCGCGGTGCGGCCCGGCCTCCCTGGCGACGGCGTCCAGGGAGGCCTGCCACTCGGCGGTCTCCTCCGGGTCGCGGTCCGGTAGCTGGTCGAGCGCGCTCGGCTGGATGGCGTTGGGGTCGGTCATGTCGCCGCCTTCCTCAGTCGAAGGGGGTTCCCTCATCGGTAAGGGTTCGGGGGTGCCCTTGGTCTTTGGCAGGACAGGGCAGCGGACCTCGGTGGAAGTCCGTCGGCGACTGTAACTCCCTGATCGATGATCGATCAAAGGGTTGAGGGCCAAAAAGTCTTGATTCCGAGAAAGTAGGCACCCGGTGCCTTCAGCGATGGCACCGGGTGACGCGAAAACGCCTTGTTTTCGCAGGTGGGGCGGCGTTTGAGCGAGGGTCTGCTCGGCTGTACCAGGCGCGTCAGGCGCGCGGCGCGCAGCCGAGGACGTGCGACTTCACCAGCTCCGCGATGCGCGGATCCCGCCGCTTGAACGCCTGCACCAGCTCCTCGTGCTCCTCCGCGTACGACTGCTGCACCGTGCCCAGCCAGCGGATCGACAGCGCCGTGAACACCTCGATGCCCAGGCCCTCCCAGGTGTGCAGCAGCACCGAGTTGTGCGCCGCGCGGACCAGTTCGCGGTGGAAGCCGACCGTGTGGCGCACCTGGGCCGTGCCGTCCGCGTTCCGGTCGGCCTCGTACAGGGCCAGGACGTGCGGCTCCAGCGCCGAGCAGTCCCCCGCGAGGCGCTCCGCCGCCAGCTCGGCCGCGATGGCCTCCAGACCGGCCCGGACCGGGTAGCTCTCCTCCAGGTCGGCCGCGGTCAGGTTGCGCACGCGTACGCCCTTGTTGGGGGCCGACTCGATCAGGCGCAGGGACTCCAGCTCGCGCAGGGCCTCACGGACCGGGGTCTGGCTGACCTCCAGCTCGGTGGCGATCCGGCGCTCCACGATGCGCTCACCCGGCTGCCAGCGCCCGCTGACGATCCCCTCCACGATGTGCTCGCGGATCTGCTCGCGCAGCGAGTGGACGACGGGCGCGGTCATGAGGGCTCCTTAGGGAGGGCTGACGTTTAGACAATAAGGCCGGTCCGCTCCGCGGGTAGGGCGCGTGGGGGTGCTTTTGCGCAGGTGAGACAAGGCTTACACGCGCCCCGTGCAGACAAACACGAACACCCCGCCCGGAGAGGCTCCGGACGGGGTGCTCGTACAGGACGGGACCGAAGGGCTACAGGCCCAGCTCGACCTCGAACTCGCCCGCCTCCAGGATCGCCTTGACCGCCGTCAGGTAACGGGCCGCGTCGGCGCCGTCGACCAGGCGGTGGTCGTAGGAGAGGGTCAGGTAGGTCATGTCGCGGACGCCGATGACCGTGCCCTCCTCGGTCTCGATGACGGCCGGACGCTTGACCGTGGCACCGATGCCGAGGATCGCGACCTGGCCCGGCGGCACGATGATCGTGTCGAAGAGCGCGCCGCGCGAACCGGTGTTGGAGATGGTGAAGGTCGCGCCGGACAGCTCGTCGGGCGTGATCTTGTTGGCCCGGACCTTGCCCGCCAGCTCGGCCGTGGCCTTGGCGATGCCCGCGATGTTGAGGTCGCCGGCGTTCTTGATGACCGGGGTCATCAGGCCCTTCTCGGAGTCCACCGCGATACCGATGTTCTCGGTGTCGAAGTAGGTGATGGTCCCCTCGGCCTCGTTGATCTTGGCGTTGATGACCGGGTGGGCCTTCAGCGCCTGCGCGGCGGCCTTGACGAAGAACGGCATCGGGGAGAGCTTGACGCCCTCGCGGGCCGCGAAGGAGTCCTTCGCCTTGGCGCGCAGCTTCATCAGGCGGGTGACGTCGACCTCCACGACCGACGACAGCTGCGCCTGCTCGTGCAGCGCCTTGACCATGTTGTCGCCGATGACCTTGCGGATGCGCGGCATCTTGACGGTCTGGCCGCGCAGCGGGGAGACCTCCAGCGCCGGGGCCTTCCTGGCGGCGGCCGGGGCGGCGGCCGGAGCCGGAGCGGCGGCGGCCGCCTTCGCGGCCTCGGCGGCGGCGATGACGTCCTGCTTGCGGATACGGCCGCCGACGCCGGTGCCCTTGACGGCGGACAGGTCGACACCGTTCTCGGCGGCGAGCTTGCGCACCAGCGGGGTCACGTACGCGCCCTCGTCCGTCGCCTGGGTGGCGGTCGGGGAGGTGGGCGCGGTGGCCGGGGTGACCGGAGCCGGAGCCGGAGCCGGCGCGGGCGCCGGAGCGGGCGCCGGGGCCGGGGCAGCGGCGGTGGGCGCCGGAGCCGGGGCCGGGGCCGGAGCCGGAGCCGGAGCGGGAGCCGGGGCCGGGGCCGGAGCGGGAGCCGGGGCCGCGGCCGGGGCGGCCGGAGCCGGAGCGGCACCCGGGGCGCCGATGACGGCGAGCTTGGCGCCGACCTCGGCGGTCTCGTCCTCGCCGACCGTGATCTCCAGCAGCACACCGGAGGTGGGCGCCGGGATCTCGGTGTCGACCTTGTCCGTGGAGACCTCGAGCAGCGGCTCGTCGGCCTCGACGGAGTCGCCGACCGACTTCAGCCAGCGGGTGACGGTGCCCTCGGTGACGGACTCACCGAGCGCGGGCAGGACCACGTCCGTGCCCTCGGCGCCACCGGCCGGGGCGGCCGGAGCGGCCTCGGCGGCGGGGGCCGGAGCGGGGGCGGCCGGAGCCTCGGCGGCCGGGGCCGGGGCGGGCTCGGCGGCCGGAGCCGGGGCGGGGGCCTCGGCGGCGGCGGGGGCCGGCGCGGCGGCGGGCGCGCCCGAGCCGTCGTCGATCAGGGCCAGCTCGGCGCCGACCTCGACGGTCTCGTCCTCGGCGACCTTGATGGAGGAAAGCACGCCGGAGGCGGGGGCCGGGATCTCGGTGTCGACCTTGTCGGTCGAGACCTCGAGCAGCGGCTCGTCGGCCTCGACGCGTTCGCCCTCGGCCTTCAGCCAGCGGGTGACAGTGCCCTCGGTGACGCTCTCACCGAGCGCCGGAAGGGTTACGGAAACCGCCATGGTTTCGGTTGCTCCTAACGAATTGCGGAAGTCTGTGTCGTCGCGCCCGTTGACCGAAGGCTCAGTCGTGGGAGTGCAGCGGCTTGCCGGCCAGGGCCAGGTGGGCCTCGCCGAGCGCCTCGTTCTGCGTCGGGTGGGCGTGGATGAGCTGGGCGACCTCGGCAGGCAGCGCCTCCCAGTTGTAGATCAGCTGGGCCTCGCCGACCTGCTCACCCATGCGGTCGCCGACCATGTGGACGCCGACGACGGCACCGTCCTTGACCTGGACGAGCTTGATCTCGCCCGCGGTCTTGAGGATCTTGCTCTTTCCGTTGCCCGCCAGGTTGTACTTCAGAGCGACGACCTTGTCCGCGCCGTAGATCTCCTTGGCCTTGGCCTCGGTGATACCGACGGAGGCGACCTCCGGGTGGCAGTACGTCACCCGCGGGACACCGTCGTAGTCGATCGGAACGACCTTCAGACCGGCCAGACGCTCCGCCACCAGGATGCCCTCGGCGAAGCCGACGTGCGCGAGCTGGAGCGTCGGGACGAGGTCACCGACGGCGGAGATGGTCGGGACGTTCGTGCGCATGTACTCGTCGACGAGGACGTAGCCGCGGTCCATCGCGACCCCGGCCTCCTCGTAGCCCAGGCCCTGCGAGACCGGGCCGCGGCCGACCGCCACCAGCAGGACCTCGGCCTCGAACTCCTTGCCGTCGGCCAGGGTGACCTTCACGCCGTCCTGGGTGTACTCGGCCTTCTGGAAGAAGGTGCCCAGGTTGAACTTGATGCCGCGCTTGCGGAACGCGCGCTCGAGAAGCTTCGAGCTGTTCTCGTCCTCGACCGGGACGAGGTGCTTGAGGCCCTCGATGACCGTGACGTCCGAGCCGAAGGACTTCCACGCCGAGGCGAACTCGACACCGATGACACCGCCGCCCAGGATGATCGCGGACTTCGGCACGCGGTCCAGGACGAGGGCGTGGTCGGAGGAGATGATGCGGTTGCCGTCGATCTCCAGGCCCGGCAGCGACTTCGGCACGGAGCCGGTCGCCAGCAGGACGTGGCGGCCCTGGATGCGCCGGCCGTTCACGTCCACGGAGGTGGGGGAGGACAGCCGGCCCTCACCCTCGATGTACGTCACCTTCCGGGACGCGATGAGCCCCTGCAGACCCTTGTACAGGCCCGAGATCACGTCGTCCTTGTACTTGTGGACGGCCGGGACGTCGATGCCCTCGAAGGTGGCCTTCACACCGAACTGCTCGCTCTCGCGGGCCTGGTCGGCGATCTCGCCCGCGTGCAGCAGGGCCTTGGTGGGGATGCAACCCCGGTGCAGGCAGGTGCCGCCGACCTTGTCCTTCTCGATCAGGGCGACGTCCAGGCCCAGCTGCGCCCCGCGCAGGGCCGCGGCGTAACCACCGCTACCACCGCCGAGGATCACTAGGTCGAAAACGGTGCTGGCGTCGTTCGCCACGTCACGTCCTCCATGCATGTGCGCCGTACGCCGGTCTCCGATGACCGGCAGGCGGCTGGTGTCCGGCCGCTTGATGCTTCGGCCCTTCGGTGGGGGCCCTGTCCTGCCGGGCTCCATCTTTGCACTTGTCGGAGGGGATCGAGACGCCGGGCCCGTGTGTGAGACGTCCCACGTTCACCGGAAAACGAAGGCCCGCCGCGACAGGGGCGCGGGGAACTGCGCGGACGAGCCCCACGCCCCTGCGGACGCCGTACTGCCGACCGGACCGAGCCGCCGGGCGACTCAGCCCAGGTCACCCGCAGCGGTCAGCTCGGCCAGCCGCACCAGCGTACGCACGGCGGAACCGGTACCACCCTTGGGTGTGTACCCGAAGGGCCCGCCCTCGTTGAACGCCGGTCCGGCGATGTCGAGGTGCGCCCACGTGATGCCCTCGCCCACGAACTCGCGGAGGAAGAGACCGGCGACCAGACCGCCGCCCATCCGCTCGCCCATGTTCGCGATGTCGGCCACGGACGAGTCCATGCCCTTGCGCAGGTGCTCCGGCAGCGGCATCGGCCAGGCCGGCTCGCCGACCTCCTCCGCCGCCTCGTACACCGCCGAGCGGAACGCGTCGTCGTTGGCCATGACACCGAACGTCCGGCTGCCCAGCGCCAGCATCATCGCGCCGGTCAGCGTGGCCACGTCCACGATCGCGTCCGGGCTCTCCTGCGAGGCCGCCCACAGCGCGTCGGCGAGCACCAGCCGGCCCTCGGCGTCCGTGTTGAGCACCTCGACCGTCTTGCCGCTGTACATGCGCAGCACGTCACCCGGGCGCACGGCGGAGCCGGACGGCATGTTCTCGGCCAGCGCCAGCCAGCCGGTCACGTTGACCTCCAGCCCGAGGCGCGCGGCGGCGACGACCGCGGCGAACACGGCGGCGGCACCGCTCATGTCGCACTTCATCGTCTCGTTGTGGCCGGCCGGCTTCAGCGAGATGCCGCCCGAGTCGTAGGTGATGCCCTTGCCGACGAAGGCCAGGTGCTTCTCCGCCTTCGGGTGCCGGTACGTCAGCTTCACCAGGCGCGGGGTGGCCGTCGAACCGCCGCCGACGCCGAGGATGCCGCCGTAGCCGCCCTTGGCCAGGGCCTTGTCGTCGAGCACCTGCACCTTGAGGCCGTGCTCCTTGGCCGCGGTCTGCGCGATGCCGGCGAAGATCGCGGGGGTGAGGTCGTTCGGCGGCATGTTGATCAGGTCGCGGGCGCGGTTCAGCTCCTCGCAGACCGCGACCGCGCGGGCGAGCGCGGCCTTGTGGGCGGCGTCGCGCGGCTTGCCCCCGAGCAGCGCGGCCTCGGCCAGCGGCGCCTTGCCGTTCCTGGCCTTGGCGGTCTTGGCGTCCTGGGCGCCGCCCTTGTAGGTGTCGAAGGAGTAGGCGCCGAGCAGGATGCCCTCGCCGATCGCGCCGACGGCGCCGGGGCCGTCCACGGGCAGCGCGAACGCGGCCTTCCGGGACCCGGTGAGCGCGCGGGCGGCCACGCCGGCGGCCCTGCGCAGCGCCTCGGCGTCGTAGCCGTCCTCGCCGTCCTTGTCGTCGGGCTCCGCGCCGAGGCCCACCGCCACCACGAGCGGGGCCTTGAAGCCGGCCGGTGCGGGCAGCTTCGTCAGCTCGCCCTCGGCACCGGAGGCGCCGAGGGTCTCCAGGACGCCGGCCAGCCTGCCGTCGTACGCCTTGTCCACGGCCTCGGCGCCCGGCGCTACGACGGGCCCCTGGGCGCCCTTGGCGACACCGATCACGATCGCGTCGGCCCGCAGGCCGGGCGCCGCGGCGGTGCTGAGAGTCAGAGCAGTCACGGTGGTGAAATCTCGCTTCCGATGTGAAGTTGCAGTGGCCGAAATGGGGTGGGTCGACCGGGCCCGAGAGCCGACCCTAGGTCCATGCCTGGGGACAGGTGGCAACCGGGGCCTTCACCCTGTCGGCGAACACCCGGGACGAGACTACGCGCGTGGGTGCGTTCGCTCATTCCTTCGGGTGTTCGCTCGTGCGCGATGTCGCGTCCACTTCGTCCCTCGCTCGTCGGGTCTCCCGCCGGGTCCGGCGCCCGTGGCCGGACGCCCCGGGACGGAAGGCGCTACCGGCCGAGGGCCAGCACCACGAGGGACACGGTCGCGGCCGTCTCGGCAACCGCCCCGAACACATCTCCGGTCACCCCGCCGAACCGGCGGACGCACACCCGCAGCAACACCTCGGCCCCACCGGCCCCCGCCCCCACCGCCGCGGCGACCCGGAGGCCCGCCACCCCGGCCACCGCCACCACCCCGACCGCGACTGCCACGGCGACAGCCCCCGGCACCACCCCGGCCACCGCCGCCCCGAGCCCCTCCGGGCGGGCGGCCGGCACCCCCGCGCGGGCGGCCAGGGTGAGGGCCAGCCGGGCCGCGACCGCCGAGGCCACGGCCGCCACCGCACCCCGGCCCCAGGAGTCGTCGTAGAGCTGCGCCAGCACGGCGACCTGGGCCAGCAGCACCAGGACGAGGGTGAGCACCCCGAACGGCCCGATGTCCGACTGCTTCATGATCCGCAGCGCGTCCTCGGCGGGCTTGCCGCTGCCCAGTCCGTCGGCGGTGTCGGCGAGCCCGTCGAGGTGCAGGCCCCGGGTCAGCGCGGCCGGTACGGCGACCGAGGCGACGGCGGCGAGCAGCGGGCCCGCGCCGAGGAGGAGCAGCAGCACACCGAGCCCGGCCGCGCAGCCGCCGACGACCAGCCCGGCCACCGGCGCCGACAGCATGCCTCCGCGCGCGGCCACCCGGTCCCAGCGGTGCACCCGGACGGGCAGCACGGTGAGGGTGCCGAAGGCGAACCGGAGACCGTCGAGGGCAGAGGATCTTTGCACCGGCGCAGGGTACCGGGCGGCCGGAGGGCCACCGACCGGCGCCGGGGATACAGTGCGCACATGGGGCACTGGTGGGTGCGGAACATCGTCGAGCCGGGCAAACTCCCGCTGCTGCTCGCCCTCGCCGCCTTCGTGCTGACCTTCGTCGTCACCCGGGTCATCACCCGTCTGATCCGGGCCGGCAAGGGCCCGTTCGGCAACGTCAAGGCGGGCGGGCTGCACATCCACCACGTGGTTCCCGGGGTCCTGCTGACCGTCGTCGGCGGCTTCGGCGCGGTCGCCAGCGACCGGCACGGCGCCGGCGGGACCGTCTCCGCCGTGCTGTTCGGGATGGGCGCGGGCCTGGTCCTGGACGAGTTCGCGCTGATCCTGCACCTGGACGACGTCTACTGGACCGAGGAGGGCCGCAAGAGCGTCGAGGTCGTCGTGCTCACCGCCGCCCTCGTGGGCCTGCTGCTCGCCGGCTTCTCCCCGTTCGGCGTCAACGACCTGTCGCAGGAGGAGCTCCAGAGCCGCGGCGACGTCCTCGCCACCATCGCCGGGAACTTTCTCCTCTCGCTCATCGCCCTGGCCAAGGGCAAGGCCCGCACCGCAGTCGTCGGAGCGATCGTGTCGCCGGTCGCCCTGGTCGGCGCGATCCGGCTCGCCCGCCCCGGCTCCCCGTGGGCCCGCCGCTTCTACGGCCGCCGCCCCCGCGCCCGCGCCAAGGCCGCCCTGCGCGCCTACCGGCACGACCGCCGCTGGGCCGGGCCGAGCCGCGCCGTTCAGGACTGGATCGGCGGCAGACCCGACCCGCGTCCGGCGCGCCTGCCCGGCCGCAAGTGACGGAAGGCGCGGCGCGGCCGGCTCGCCCGCTGCTGCCGCAACGCCGCCAGCAGGCACAGCACCCCCACCGCCATCAGTGCGGCCAGGTGCTCCTTGCCCGCCAGGTTCTCCTTCACCAGCACCTCGACGACCATCGCCAGGGTCACCGCACCCGCCGTCACATAGGCGCCGTACCGCCAGGCCACGAACACCGCGAGCCCCACGACGGCCGCCGACGGGCCGGTGTCCACCACCTGCGCGTCGGTCCACGGCAGCCCGAACGGGGCGTGTCCGCCGAGGGTGATGCCCAGGCGCGCGTACAGGGTGCCGGCGAGCGTGGCGACGTAGGCGATGACCAGCGTCCGCCACCAGCCCAGGCACAGCTCGGCGATCCCGAACACCAGCAGGATCTGGGCCAGTGCCCCCCACACCGGCAGGTCCAGCGCGGGCACGAACAGCGACAGGGGCGTGCGCAGCAGGGCCAGCCACAGCGGGTCCTCGGCCCGTACGGCACCCAGGTTCTGCACCGGCTGGTAGCCCCAGGGCTGGTTCTGCACGTACTGCAGGAACGCCGTCAGGCCCACCGCGGCGACCGACATCGGGACCGCCGCGAGCCCCCGTCGGCGCAGGGGCTCGCGCGCGGCGGCGCACAGCGGTCCCCACTCGGCACGTGCCCAGCGGGCCAGGGCCCTCATCGCACGTTCCTCGTCGTACGTTCCCCCGTCGAGCGTTCCGGCCATCTAGCGTTCCCCCGTCGAGCGTGTCTCATCGGTGCGTGTCCAGGTGCCTGCGGTGCAGCCACTTCGGCAGCCCCGGCGCCTCCAGGAAGCCTTCCGCGCGGGCCGAGGCGAGGCCGATGCGCAGCAGGTCCGCGCTCTTCTCGAAGAGCAGGAACCGCGGCTCCCAGATGGGCCGGTACTTCGCGTTGGCGCGGTACAGCGACTCGATCTGCCACCAGCGTGAGAAGAAGCTGAGCAGCGACCGCCACAGCCTCAGCACCGGACCGGCACCGAGACGTGCGCCACGTTCGAAGACCGACCGGAACATCGCGAAGTTCAGTGAGACCTGCGTGATCCCGATCTCGCCGGCCCGCCGCAGCAACTCGATGACCATGAACTCCATCAGCCCGTTGGCGGAGCCGTCGGCGTCCCGGCCGCGGCGCATGAGGTCCAGTGACAGCCCGTGCGGCCCCCACGGCACGAAGCTCAGCAGCGCCCGCAGCCGGCCCTCGGCGTCCGTGCACTCCAGCATCACGCACCGGCCGTCGCCGGGGTCCCCGAGCCGGCCCAGCGCCATGCTGAAGCCGCGCTCGGTGGCGCCGTCCCGCCAGTCGTCGGCCCGTTCGAGGAGGTACGCCATCTCATGCGCCGGGATGTCCGCGTGCCGCCGGATGCGCACCCGGTACCCGGACCGCTGCACCCGGTTGTACGCCTGCCGGACGGTGCGCATCGCCCGGCCCTCCAGGGTGAACTCGGCGACCTCCACGATCGCCTCGTCCCCGAGTTCGAGCGCGTTCAGGCCGTGCCGGGAGTAGACCGTCCCGGCCTCCTCGCTCGCCCCCATCACCGCCGGGATCCAGCCGTGCGCCCGCGCCTGGGCGAGCCACGGCACGATCGCCCCCGGCCACGCCTCCGGATCCCCGATCGGGTCCCCGGACGCCAGGCTCACCCCGCCGACCACCCGGTAGACGACGCCCGCCTTGCCCGTCGGCGACCACACGACGCTCTTCTCCCGGCGCAGCGCGAAGTAGCCGAGCGAGTCGCGGTCGCCGTGCCGCTCCAGCAGCTCGCGCAGCCGCTTCTCGTCGTCCTCGGTGAGCGGGTCCACGGCTCGCCGGGACCGGAAGGCGGCGTACAGGACGGCCAGGAGCAGGGCCGTACTGAGCACGTTGACCGCCACGTTGGCCCAGTTCGGCGGGTCGATGCCCGGGAAGTGGGACTCCTCGGCGGCCACGGAGACCAGCCGCAGGGCGCCGTAGTGCCAGCGCTCCGGGAACGTCGACCGGGCCGCGTCCGGCGCCTGGTTGGTGACCGTCACGAGCAGCCCGGCCAGCAGGCTCGCCGCCAGCCCGCCGCCGACGGCCACCGTGGCCGCGAGCCGCGGGTTGGACCGGTCGCCCTTGGCGTAGAACTCCCGCCGGCCGACGAGCAGAGCGCCCACGAAGGCGGCCGTCAGCGCCAGGGAGACCCAGTTCTGCGGGTACCGCCGGATCTCCGGGAACGCCATGGCGAACGCGAACAGCGCGAGGAAGAGCCCGCTCACCACCAGGTTGAGGATCCATGCGGCGCGCTTGCGGCGCCGCATGGTGATCGCCAGGAAGGCGGTGAACACACCGGAGGCGAAGCCGGCCGTCAGCAGGTACGGCGTGAAGAAGTCGTCCTGGTTGTGCCGGCGCACGTCCTGGCCGAGCGAGACCCACACCGCGCTGAGGAAGTTGACGAAGGCGACGGTCCGCAGGTACCAGACGACGAACGCGGCGGCCCGCCGGGAAGCCGCCGGGGACCGCCGCACGCGCTCACCCGTCCGCGCCGCCTCGACTCGCTGCTCCACGGCAATTCGGGCATCTCCCATGGAGCAGGATCATATGGGTCACGGCCATGGCGAACCGCACTTTTCACCCGCGCGAGGACGCCGCCCTTCCGCTTCCCCCGCATCACTCTTCTCGGTCGGCCCCTTTTCCGTCGTCGCGCTTCTCCGCCGGTCACTCTTCTCCGCCGCAACAACGCTCAGCCGAAGCGGCGCGGTCCGGCGGTGCCGAACCGGCCGCGAGCGACTACTCCGTCTCCGGCGCCTCCACTGCCTGCGCCGCCTCGGCGCCCGCCGTCTCCTCGGCGGCCGGCTTCTCCGGCAACTCCGCGGCCAGCGCGGCCGCGGCCCGTACCAGCGGCAGCGCCAGCAGCGCGCCGACGCCCTCGCCGACCTTCACGCCCTGCTCCAGCAGCGGTTCGAGGGCCATCCGGTCCAGCGCCTTCGCCTGCCCCGGCTCCCCGCTGTCGTGGCCGGCCAGCCACCAGTCCGGCGCCCGGAACGCGACCCGCTGGGCGACCAGCGCGCACGCGGCGGCCACGACCCCGTCGAGGATCACCGGCAGCTTCCGCACCGCGCACTGGAGCAGGAACCCGGTCATCGCCGCGAGGTCCGCCCCGCCCACCGCCGCCAGCAGCTGGAGCTGGTCCCCGAGCACCGGCCGGGCCCGCCGGAGGGCGTCCCGGATCGCCGCGCACTTGCGCATCCACGCCAGGTCGTCGATCGCGACCCCGCCCCGCCCGGTCACCACGGACGCGTCGGTCCCGCACAGCGCGGCGATCAGCACCGCCGCCGGCGTGGTCCCGCCCACACTGACATCGCCGAGCACCACGAGATCGGTACCCGAGTCGGCCTCCTCGTCGGCGACCGCGACACCCGCCAGCAGCGCGGCCTCCGCCTCCTCCACGGTGAGCGCGTCCTCGATGTCGATACGGCCGCTGCCCCGCCGCACGCGGTGCCGTGTCACGTCCTTCGGGAAGACGTCCGGCTCGCAGTCCAGCGCCATGTCCACGACCCGTACCGGCACCTCCAGTCGGCGCGCGAGCACGGACACCGGGCCGGCACCCTCCAGCACCGCCCGCACCAGCTGCTCCGCACCGCCCGCGGGCCGCGCCGACACGCCCAGCTCGGCGACGCCGTGGTCACCGGCGAACAGCACCACCCGCGGCCGTTCGACCGGCCGCACCGGTACGGTGCCCCGCGCCGCCGCCAGCCACTCGCCCAACTCGTCCAGCCGGCCCAGCGCCCCCGGCGGCACGATCTGGCGCTCCCGCCGGGCCTCGGCGTCACGGCGCACGCCCCCGTCCGGGCGCTCGATCAGATCGGTGAAGTCGTCCAGATTAAGGCTGCTCATTCGCCGAACAGTACCGCCAGAGAACGAGCGCTCCGGCGCCACATCGCCACCACACCCCCGCGACGTCTTTGCACCTCGGACAGGTATCCCATACGTTCCGGTTTGCCGCGGAATGTCGCACAGGGAGCCGCCCATGCCGACCTCGCCCCTCACCCCGCAGACCACCACCCCCCTCGACCCCTTCCAGGAGCCGCGCCGTGAGGACTGCCCCTGGTGCGGCTCCCGCAGGCTGCGCACCCGGGTGCGCGCCCCCGACCCGCTGCGGCACCGGCCGGGCACGTTCGTCCTCGACGGATGCCGGGACTGCGGCCACGCCTTCCAGAACCCGCGGCTCACCGCGGAGGGCATCGCCTTCTTCCACCGGGAGTTCTACGACAGGCACCTCGACGAGCTCACCGCCCGCGTCCTCTCGCCCCGGGCGGTCCACCGCCGGCACCGCACCACCGCCCGGCGCCTGTCGGCCCTGCCGGAGCCGGAGAGCTGGCTGGACGTCGGCACGGGGTACGGCCGCTTTCCCGAGGCGGCGAAGGAGTTCTTCCCCTACACCAGCTTCGACGGGCTCGATCCCGCGGCCCGTGTGGAGCAGGCGCTGCTGGCGGGGCGGGTGGAGGAGGCGCACCGGGGCTACCTGGCGACGCCGGGGACGGCTGCGCGGCTGCGCGCCCGCTACGACGTGGTCACCCTGTTCCACCACCTGCAGCACGCGCCCGACCCGCGCGCCGAACTCCGCGCCGCGCTGACCGTGCTGCGGCCCGGCGGTCACCTGGTCGTCGAACTCCCGGACCCCCGCTGCGTCTTCGCCACGCTGCTCGGCAAACGGTGGCTCCCCTACGGCCAGCCGCGCCACCTGCACCTGCTGCCCCCGGCCAACCTGCGCGCGGAGCTGGAGACCCTGGGCTGCACGATCCTGGTCACGGACCGCAGGGATCCGCACCTGCCCTACGACCTCGCAGCCGCCGTCGCCCTCTCCCTGGCCCGCAGCCACCCACTGCTCCGGCTCGCGGCGAGCCCCCTCCTGGACGTGGCCGCGGCACTGGACCATGTCCTGGCCCCCTTCCTCCGCCGCACCCGCTTCTCGAACGCGTACCGCATCGTGGCGCGGAAGTCGCCCTAGCCGCGGGCACGCGGGGGCTGGTCGCGCCGTTGCCCGGCTCACCCCCGGAGCACCAGCGCCTGCCCGGCGACGACCAGCAGCACCTGCTCGCACTCCGCCCCGAACGCCGCGTTCAGGCGCCCCAGTTCGTCCCGGTACCGCCGCCCCGAGGCCGTCGCCGGGACGATCCCGGAACCGACCTCGTTGGACACCGCCACCACGGTCCGCCGGGTGGCCCGCACCGCGGACGCCAGCTCCCGCACCCGCTCCCGCAACGCCTTCTCGCCACCGCCCGCCCACTCCGCGTCGTCCCACGCGCCGACGGAGTCCATCACATCGGTCAGCCACAGCGACAGACAGTCGATCAGCAGCGGCGGCCCGTCCTCGGCGAGCAGCGGCACCAGGTCCGTCGTCTCCGTCGTACGCCACGACCCCGGCCGCCGCTCCCGGTGCGCGGCCACCCGCGCCGCCCACTCGGTGTCCCCGCCCCGCGTGCCGCCCGTCGCCACGTACAGCACGTCCGGGAAGGCCTCCAGCCGCCGCTCCGCCTCCACCGACTTGCCCGAGCGCGCCCCGCCCAGCACCAGCGTCCGCCGCGGCACGTCCGGCACCTCCTCGTACGCCCCGACCACCAGCGTCGTACCGTCCGGCACCGCCCGCGCCCCGGCCGCCGCGAGCCGGCGCCGCAACTCCGCGCCCGGCGGCACGTCGTGGTCCAGGTGGACGGCGAGCACGTCCGTCGTGGGGCCGACCGAACCCACCGCGCGCAGCCGGGCGAGCGCGTCGGGGCGCCCGACGACGTCCGCGAGGAGCATGTCGTACGACTCCGCCGTCGCCTCCTCCAGACCGGCCGGCGCCCCGCCCGGCGGCAGGTACAGCAGCCGCTGCCCGTCCGGCCCGGTCACCGCGTACCCGGTGCCGCCCGCGTCCATCGCCACCGCCCGCACCCGATGCCCCGTCAGCAGCGCCAACTCCCGCCCGTCCGGCACCCGCCCGGGCTGCGGCAGCCCGGCCGGCACCTCCACCGCAGGGCCGTCGTGCGGATGGGACAGCAGCACCTGCCGTACCCCGCCCAGCGAATGCCCGGCGCGCGCGGCCGCGAAGGCCGCACCCGGCGTCAGATCGAGCAGCAGCGCGCCGTCCACCAGCACCGCGGTCGCGGCCCGTGCGTCCGGCCCGAGCGCGGTCGCACAGGCGGCACAGGAACAGTCGGGGCGAGGCAGTCCCACGGGGGAGCCGGTACCGAGCAGAGTGATGTCCACAGATCGATTTTCGCCTCTCCGAGCAGGTCTTGCGCTTCCGGCTAGGCTCTCGGCAGGTGTTGGATCAAAGGAGGCCCACATGACGGCATGGACGTGGCGGTTCGAGAAGGCCGACGGGACGGAGGTCCAGCCGGCGGTGCAGCCCGAGGAGTTCACCACCCAGGGCGACGCCGAGTCCTGGATCGGCGAACACTGGAAGGCGCTGCTGGAGGGCGGGGCCGACCAGGTGCGGCTGTTCGAGGAGACCACCGAGATCTACGGGCCCATGAGCCTGCACGCCGACGCCTGAGCCGGCCGGCGGGGCGAGAAGGTGGGGAGGGGGCCGCCGGGCCGCTCTCCTCACTGCTCGCCCAGCGTCACCTGGACCGTCTTCTCCGTGCCGTCGCGCAGGTACGTCACCGACGTCCGTCCGCCCGGCCTGCCGGCCGCCAGGGCCTCGGCGAGCGAGGTGATGGTGGTGATGGGCTGGTCACCCACCTTGGTGATGATGTCCCCGGGCAGCAGGCCCGCCCGTGCGGCCGCGCCGCCGGCCCGGACGCTGACCACCGCCACCCCGACCGGCCGGTAGCGGTCGTCCACGACGGTCCGCGCCGTGATGTCGAGGGCCGCCCGCCCGGAGTCGACGACCTTGCCCTGCCTGACGATCTGGTCGGCGATCGTCCGCACCATCGACGCCGGGATCGCGAACCCGATGCCCGGCGCCGCGCTGCCGCCGAGGCTCGGGTCGGCCGCCGCGAGCGTCGGGATGCCGATCACCTGCCCGTCGAGGCCGACCAGGGCGCCGCCGCTGTTGCCCGGGTTGATCGCGGCCGACGTCTGCACCATGTTCGCGATCGTCGCGCCCGTACCGCCTGCGTCGTCGCCCTCGCTGACGGTCCGTCCGGTCGCCGAGACGATCCCCTGGGTCACGCTGGACGACAGCCCCAGCGGCGACCCCATCGCCAGCACGATCTGGCCGACCTCCACCTTGTCGGAGTTCCCGAACACCGCCGGTTTCAGCCCGTCCGGCACCCGGTCCAGCCGGATCACGGCCAGGTCCTGCTCGGGGTAGGAGTAGACCAGGCTCGCGGTGAGCGGCTCCTCGCTGTTGGCCGTGGTCACCTGGAAGGTCTTCTCCGACCCGACGACGTGCGCGTTGGTGACGATGTGTCCGTTGCCGTCGTACACCACCCCGGAGCCCAGGTCGTGGCTCGCCTGGATCTGCACGACCGACGGCAGGACGTCCTTGATGACCCTCTGGTACTGGTTCTGCAGGTCGCTCGCGGCCATCGGCACGCCCGCCCGGGCGCCCTCCGGAGCCGTCGCCGTGGTGTCCGGACCGGCCGGGACGGCCGGAACCGTGCAGCCGGCGGCGAGGGCGGCGCAGCACGCCAGCGCGGCGGCGCGGACGGCCGTCCGCGGGGCACGCGCGCGGGTACGGGAAGCGTCCATGCCCCGAGTCTCACCGGAAGGTGATCATCCGTCCCGTGCTGTTGCCCCGAACGGGCTCAGCCGCGTACCCCGCACAGATGCAGCAGCGCCGCCACCCCGCGATAGGGGTCCGTACGCCCGGCCCGCTCCTCCACCGCCAGCAGCGTCCGGAGGTCGTCGGGTATCGCCGCGTCGTCCGCCGCCGTGTCCGTGAAGACCCGGACGCCGTACCAGGCGTGCAGCGGCGCGGCGATGCCGGCGAGCGTGGCGGTCAGGGAGGCCAGACGGTCGGCGCGGACGTCCAGGCCGAGGCGGTTGCGGTAGGCGGTGGTGTCGAACGCGGCCAGGGCGCCGGCCCAGTCACCGGTCAGGCCCGGGCGCATGGCGAGCGCGTCGCCGTTGCGAACCAGGAGGGAGAGCAGGCCGCCGGAGGCCAGCATCCGGGCCAGGCCCGCCACCAGTGGGTCGGGCTCCTCGACGTACATCAGTACGGCGTGGCACAGCACCACGTCGAAGCTGCCCGGCAGGAAGTGCACGCCGGTGTCCCGCCCGTCGCCCTGCACCAGCCGGACCCGCTCCCGGATGCCCTCCGGTTCCCGGGCCACGGCCTCCCGGGCGGCGGCGATCATCGTCGCGTCCTGCTCGACCCCGGTCACCTGGTGACCGAGCCGGGCCAGCCGCAGCGCCTGCTCGCCCCGGCCCATCCCCACGTCGAGCACCCGCAGCCGCCGTCCGACCGGGAACCGCCCGGCTATCTGCTCGTCCAGCTGCCGCGCCACCAGCTCCTGGCTGACGACATCCCGCAGACCGCCCAGCCTGTTCGGCCGGGCCTCGGCCGCGCGCCCGGTGAAAGCGTCAGCGCTCAGGGCCGCTCTCCGCGCTTGACCTGCGGCTTCGGCAGCCGAAGCCGGCGCATCTGCAGAGACCGCATCAGGGCGTAGGCGACCGCACCGCGCGTGTTCTCGTCACCGAAGCGCTCCTTGAGCCGCTTCTTCAGCCGGAAGCCGCTGAACGCCGCGTCCAGCACGATCAGCACGATCACGACCAGCCACAGCAGCAGCGCGATGCTCTGGATCGCGGGCACCCGCACCACGCTCAGCACCAGGATGACCACGGCGAGCGGCAGGAAGAACTCCGCGACGTTGAAGCGCGAGTCCACCCAGTCCCGGGCGAACCGGCGGACCGGGCCCTTGTCCCGGGCGGGCAGATACCGCTCGTCGCCGCCGGCCAGCGCCTGGCGCTGCCGCTCCAGCGCCCGCCGCCGCTCCTCGCGCTGGCGCTTGGCTGCCTCCTTGCGGTTCGTCGGCGTGTGGGCGACGCTGCGGCGCTGGGACTGGGCCTCACTGCGCTTGGGCGTGGGCCTGCCCTTCGGGGCCTGCGGGTCACGGGTCTGCTTGGAGTCGGTCACCGCCGCCTTGTCGGCGGGGGCCTTCTCTTCCTTGGCACGGCTACGGAACACAAAACCCAAGGGTAAGGGCTGCACCGGCATGGACCCCAGTCCGGTGGGGAACGATCCGGCAACGCCGGACGTCTTCAGAGGGACAGCGCGGGGACGGATGCGGTGGGGATCCGGGTGGATCACCTACTCCTCACGCCGGAGCGGTGCGGTCCGCAGTCGTCCTCGGGGATGAGCGCATCACCCCGCGAACAGTGCGGTAATGGAAGCAGGGCCCGTACTGTGGGTCCTGTCGCAGGATCGGTGAGCTGGAGTCCGTCAGAAGGGGGCGCGCGAAGCCCATGAGCGGTGTCATGAAGCGTATGGGGATGATCTTCCGCGCGAAGGCGAACAAGGCCCTTGACCGGGCCGAGGACCCGCGCGAGACCCTCGATTACTCCTACCAGAAGCAGCTGGAGCTGCTGCAGAAGGTGCGGCGCGGCGTGGCCGACGTGGCGACCAGCCGCAAGCGCCTGGAGCTCCAGCTCAACCAGCTCCAGCAGCAGTCCGCCAAGCTGGAGGACCAGGGCCGCAAGGCGCTCGCGCTCGGCCGGGAGGACCTGGCCCGCGAGGCGCTGTCTCGCAAGGCCGCGCTCCAGCAGCAGGTCACGGACCTGGAGACGCAGCACGCGACCCTCCAGGGCGAGGAGGAGAAGCTCACCCTGGCGGCCCAGCGCCTCCAGGCCAAGGTGGACGCCTTCCGTACCAAGAAGGAGACCATCAAGGCCACCTACACCGCCGCCCAGGCCCAGACCCGCATCGGCGAGGCCTTCTCCGGCATCTCCGAGGAGATGGGCGACGTCGGCCTGGCCATCCAGCGCGCCGAGGACAAGACCGCCCAGCTCCAGGCCCGGGCCGGCGCCATCGACGAGCTGCTCGCCTCCGGCGCCCTCGACGACCAGTCCGGCATGCACAAGGACGACATCCAGGCCGAGCTGGACCGGCTCTCCGGTGGTACGGATGTAGAGCTGGAACTGCAGCGCATGAAGGCCGAGCTGGCCGGGGGCTCCCCGCAGCAGGCCATCGAGGGCGGCACCGGTCAGGGGCAGTCCCAGCAGCAGCCGCAGGACACCCCGCGCTTCGACAAGCAGTAGCCCGGCGCCGGGGCCCGAGCCGAGGAGGCCGACGTGATCGTACGGATCATGGGGGAGGGCCAGGTGAGGCTGGACGACAGCCACCTCGCCGAGCTGAACCAGCTGGACGACGAGCTGCTGGCCGAGATGGAGAGCGGCGACGAGGACGGCTTCCGCCGCACCCTCGGCGCCCTCCTGGACGCCGTCCGCCGGCTCGGCACGCCGCTGCCGGACGCCTCGCTGGAGCCGTCCGACCTGATCCTGCCGTCGGCCGACGCGACGCTGGAGGAGGTCCGGGAACTGCTGAGCGACGAGGGGCTGATCCCGGGCTGAGCACACGAGCGCCCCGAGAGCCCGGGGCGCCCGTGATCCGGCACGTGCCCACCGCCCGCGCGTTTCCCCGCGCCCTTTGGCCGCGCTCTGGGCCGTCGCGGTCCGGCGGACCCTCGCGGTCGCGTGGCCCTTGCCCTGCGCGCCTTGGCCCGCGCTCTGAGCCCCGTGGCCTTGTGCCCTTGGCTGCGTTCCGACGGTCGTGACCCCGCCCTTGGCCGTGCGGCCGTGCTTTGGGCCGTCGCGGTCGCGTGTCCCTTGTCCGCGTCCTCGGCCCTCGCGGCCCGCGCCCCTTGGCCGTGTTCTCGGCCTTCGCGGCCCTGCCGCTTGGGCCGTGCTTTGGGCCCTCGCGGTCGCGTGTCCCTTGGCCGTGTTCTCGGCCTTCGCGGCCTCGCTCCTTGGGCTGCGCTCTCGATCCCTGCGGCTCCGCGGCCCTTGGCTGCGCTCTCGATCCCTGCGGCTCCGCGCCCCTTGGGCTGCGCTCTCGATCCCTGCGGCTCCGCGGCCCTTGGCTGTGCTCTCGATCCCTGCGGCTCCGCGGCCCTTGGCTGTGCTCTCGATCCCTGCGGCTCCGCGGCCCTTGGCTGTGCTCTCGATCCCTGCGGCTCCGCGCCCCTTGGGCTGCGCTCTCGATCCCTGCGGCTCCGCGCCCCTTGGCTGCGCTCTCGGCCCCCCGCGGCCCCGCACCCCTCGGCCGCGCTCTCGGCCCCCGCGGCCCGGTGCCGGAACCGTACTGTTCCTCCGTGAGCACTCTCGAACGCGCCCGGTGCAGTCTCAGGGCGCACCCCCTCGCGCTGGACGCGGCCCTCGCGGCGGGCGTGCTGGCATGCATGGTCGCCGGTTCCTTCGCCGTGCCCCGGCGCGAGCACGGCGTCGTCTGGGAGCTGCGGATCCCCGACGTCCTGAGCCTGCTGCTGATGCTGGCCGGCGCGGCGGCGCTCGTCTTCCGCCGCCGCACCCCGCGCACGGTCCTGGCCGTCACCGGCACGGTGTCCCTCGTCGAGTTCGTCACCGGCGACCCGCGCACCCCGGTCGCGATGTCCGCCGTCGTCGCCCTGTACACCGTGGCCGCGACCACCGACCGGTCCACCACCTGGCGACTCGGCCTGCTCACCATGACCGTGCTGACGGCCGCCGCCATGCTCGCCGGCCCGCTGCCCTGGTACGCCCAGGAGAACCTGGGCGTGCTCGCCTGGACCGGCATCGGCGCCACCGCCGGGGACGCCGTACGCAGCCGCCGCGCGGTCGTCCAGGCCATCCGGGAGCGCGCGGAACGCGCCGAGCGCACCCGTGAGGAGGAGGCGCGCCGCCGGGTCGCGGAGGAGCGGCTGCGCATCGCCCGCGACCTGCACGACGTCGTCGCCCACCACATCGCCCTCGTCAATGTGCAGGCCGGCGTCGCCGCCCACGTCATGGACAAGCGGCCCGACCAGGCCAAGGAGGCCCTCGCGCACGTCCGGGAGGCCAGCCGCAGCGCGCTGAACGAACTCCGCGCCACCGTCGGCCTGCTCCGTCAGTCCGGAGACCCGGAGGCCCCCACCGAACCGGCCTCCGGCCTGAGCCGGCTGGAGGAGCTGGCCGACACCTTCCGCAGCGCGGGCCTGCCGGTGGCCGTGGCCCGCGCCGACCAGGGCACCGAACTCCCGGCCGCCGTCGACCTGGCCGCCTACCGGATCGTCCAGGAGGCGCTCACCAACGTGCAGAAGCACGCCGGTCCCGACGCCGAGGCCGAGGTGAGCGTCGTACGGGTCGGACCGAACGTGGAGGTCACCGTGCTGGACGACGGCTCGGGCGCGGCCGGCGAGCCGGCGGCCGGCGGCGGGCACGGGCTGCTCGGCATGCGCGAGCGGGTCACCGCCCTCGGCGGCACCCTGACCACCGGGCCCCGCTACGGCGGCGGCTTCCGGGTCCATGCGATCCTGCCGGTCAAGACGACGACGGCCCAGGGGGAGCCCGTATGACCATCCGTGTCCTGCTCGCCGACGACCAGGCACTGCTGCGCAGCGCGTTCCGGGTGCTGGTCGACTCCGAGCCCGACATGGAGGTGGTGGGGGAGGCCTCCGACGGCGCGGAGGCGGTCCGCCTGGCCCGGGAGCACGGCCCCGACGTCGTCCTCATGGACATCCGGATGCCCGGCACCGACGGTCTCGCCGCGACCCGGCTGATCAGCGCCGATCCCTCCCTCGCGCAGGTCCGTGTGGTCATCCTGACCACGTTCGAGGTCGACGACTACGTCGTCCAGGCGCTGCGGGCCGGCGCCTCCGGCTTCCTCGGCAAGGGCAGCGAACCCGAGGAGCTGCTGAGCGCCATCCGGGTCGCGGCCGGCGGCGAGGCGCTGCTGTCCCCGGCCGCCACCAAGGGCCTGATCGCCCGCTTCCTCGCGCAGGGCGACGACGGCGACGGCCGCGACCCGGCCCGCTCCGAGCGGCTAGGCGCGCTGACCGGCAGGGAGCGGGAGGTCCTCGTCCAGGTCGCCGGCGGCCACTCCAACGACGAGATCGCCGAACGCCTGGCGGTCAGCCCGCTGACGGTGAAGACGCACGTCAACCGGGCCATGGCGAAGCTGGGCGCGCGCGACCGGGCGCAGCTCGTCGTGATCGCGTACGAGTCGGGGCTGGTCCGTCCGAGGATGGAGTGATCTCCACCCCCGCGTACTGCGCGCGGAGTAGGGGCGCGATAAGGGAACGGGACCTGGGGCCTACGGAACGGGCCCCCGGCATGGCCCAAGGTGGTCGGGTGGGCGCTCACCTGCGTCCCTGCCGCTTCTGCCGCTCACAGAAGAGAGACCCTGACCCATGTCGTGGCTGTCCAGGTTCAGCCTTGCGCAACGGGCCCTCGTCGGGCTCGTGTCGATCATCGCGCTCGCCTTCGGGCTGATCGCGATACCCCAGATCAAGCAGCAGCTGCTGCCCACCATCGAACTGCCCATGGTGTCGGTCATCGCGCCGTACCAGGGTGCCTCGCCCGACGTGGTCGAGAAGCAGGTCGTCGAGCCGATCGAGGACAACCTCCAGGGCGTCGACGGCGTCACCGGAGTCACCTCCACCGCGAGCGAGGGCAACGCCGTGATCATGGCGTCCTTCGACTACGGCAACGACACCGACCGCATCGTCTCCGACGTCCAGCAGGCCGTGAACCGGGCCCGCAACCGGCTCCCGGACGACGTCGACCCGCAGGTCGTCTCCGGCTCCACGGACGACATGCCGACCGTGGTCCTCGCCGTCACCTCGGACAAGGACCAGCAGGCCCTCGCCGACCAGCTCGACACCACCGTCGTACCGGCCCTGAAGGACATCGACGGCGTCGGCCGCGTCCAGGTCATGGGCGTCCGTGACCTGCAGGTCACCGTCACCCCGGACGACGCGAAGCTCGCCCGGGCCGGCCTCACCTCCGCCGCTCTCGGCCAGGCCCTCCAGGCGGGCGGCGCGACCGTCCCGGCCGGCTCGTTCGACGAGGACGGCGCGAACCGCACCGTCCAGGTCGGCGGCGGCTTCACCTCGCTGAAGCAGATCGAGGACCTGAGGGTCACCGGCGAGGGTGCCGGGAAGCCGGTGCGCCTCGGGTCCGTGGCCACCGTGAAGGAACAGCCGGCCCCGGCCGACTCCATCACCCGCACCGACGGCCGGCCCAGCCTCGCCGTCAACGTCACGATGGACCACGACGGCAGCGCGGTGTCCATCTCGAACGCGGTCGAGGACAAGCTGCCCGGGCTGCGCGCGGACCTCGGCTCCGGCGCGAAGCTCACCGTCGTCAGTGACCAGGGACCGGCCGTGTCCAAGTCCATCAAGGGCCTGACCACGGAGGGCGCGCTCGGCCTGCTCTTCGCGGTCCTGGTGATCCTGGTCTTCCTGGCCTCGGTCCGCTCCACCCTGGTCACCGCGGTGTCCATCCCGCTGTCCGTGGTCCTCGCGCTGCTCGTGCTGTGGATGCGCGACCTGTCGCTGAACATGCTCACGCTGGGCGCGCTGACCATCGCCATCGGCCGGGTCGTCGACGACTCGATCGTGGTCCTGGAGAACATCAAGCGGCACCTCGGCTACGGCGAGGAGCGCAAGGAGGCCATCCTCACCGCGGTGCGCGAGGTGGCCGGGGCGGTCACCTCCTCGACCCTCACCACGGTCGCCGTGTTCCTGCCGATCGGCCTGGTCGGCGGCATGGTGGGCGCACTTTTCGGCTCCTTCAGCATCACGGTGACGGCGGCTCTGCTGGCCTCCCTGCTCGTGTCGCTGACGGTCGTGCCGGTCCTGTCGTACTGGTTCCTGCGCGCCCCGAAGGGCACCCCCGACGACGCGGCCGAGGCCCGCCGCAAGGCCGAGGAGAAGGAGGCCGGCAGCCGGCTCCAGCGCGCCTACGTCCCCGTCCTGCGCTTCGCGACCCGCCGCCGGCTCACCAGCGTGCTCATCGCGCTCGTCGTCCTGGTCGTCACCTTCGGCATGTCCGGCCTGCTGAAGACGAACTTCTTCGACCAGGGCGAGCAGGAGGTCCTCACCGTCAAGCAGAAGCTGAAGCCCGGCACCAGCCTGGCAGCCACCGACGCGCAGGCGAAGAAGGTCGAGAAGCTGCTCGCCTCCACCGAGGGCGTGAAGGACTACCAGGTCACCGTCGGCTCCTCCGGCTTCATGGCGGCCTTCGGCGGCGGCACCGACACCAACCAGGCGTCGTACCAGGTGATGCTGAAGGACTCCGCGTCCTACGACGACGTGCAGAAGCACCTGGAGGACGGCCTGAAGAAGCTCAAGGGCATCGGTACGACCACCGTGTCGGCCGGTGACGGCTTCGGCAACCAGGACCTGAGCGTGGTGGTCAAGGCGTCCGACCCGAAGACGCTGCGGACGGCGGCGGAGCAGGTCCGCTCCACGGTCGCCGGCCTCGACCACGTCACGGACGTCGGCAGCGACCTCGCGCGGAGCGTGCCGCGGATCTCCGTCAAGGCGAACGCCAAGGCGGCGGCGGCCGGGTTCGACGACCAGAAGCTGGGCGCCGCGGTGGCGCAGGCCGTGCGCGGTACGACGGCGGCCAAGGCGATCCTGGACGACACCGAGCGGGACGTCGTCGTACGGTCGGCGAAGCCCGCGACCACGCTGGCCCAGCTGAAGAACCTGCGCCTCGGCACGGTGAAGCTCGGCGACATCGCCACGGTGCGGCTGGTGGACGGCCCGGTGTCCATGACCCGCATCGACGGGCAGCGCGCGGCCACCGTCACGGCGAGGCCGACCGGTGACAACACCGGCGCGATCAGCAGCAAGCTCCAGACGAAGATCAAGGCTCTGAAGCTCCCCGCGGGCGCCACGGCCGAGATCGGCGGCGTCAGCTCCGACCAGGACGACGCGTTCAAGAACCTGGGCCTGGCCATGCTGGCGGCCATCGCGATCGTCTTCATGCTCCTGGTCGCGACGTTCCGCTCGCTCGCCCAGCCGCTGATCCTGCTGGTCTCCGTCCCGTTCGCGGCGACGGGTGCGATCGGCCTGCTGGTCGCCACCGGCACCCCGATGGGCGTGCCCGCGATGATCGGCATGCTGATGCTGATCGGCATCGTGGTGACCAACGCGATCGTGCTGATCGACCTGATCAACCAGTACCGGGCGCAGGGCCACGGCGTGGTGGAAGCCGTGATCGAGGGCGGCCGGCACCGGCTGCGCCCGATCCTGATGACGGCGCTGGCGACCATCTTCGCCCTGCTCCCGATGGCCCTGGGCGTCACCGGCGAGGGCGGCTTCATCGCCCAGCCCCTCGCCGTGGTGGTCATCGGCGGCCTGATCACCTCGACCCTGCTGACCCTGCTCCTCGTCCCGACGCTCTACGCGATGCTGGAGCTGCGCAAGGAGCGCAGGGCGAAGAAGCGGGCCGCGAAGAGGCAGCCGACGGCCAAGGCCTCCGAAGAGCCGCAGCCGGCGCAGGTCTAGCCGCAGCACGAAAAGGGGGCCGCACCACCAGGTGCGGCCCCCTGCGCGCGTCACGACCGCCGCGGGCTACGGCAGCGCCAGCATCCGCTCCAGCGCGAGCTTGGCGAACGCCTCCGTCTCCTTGTCGACCTCGATGCGGTTGACCAGGTTGCCCTCGGCCAGGGACTCCAGGGCCCAGACCAGGTGGGGCAGGTCGATGCGGTTCATGGTCGAGCAGAAGCAGACCGTCTTGTCGAGGAAGACGATCTCCTTGCCCTCGGGCGCGAAACGGTTCGCCAGCCGGCGGACCAGGTTCAGCTCGGTGCCGATGGCCCACTTGGAACCGGCCGGGGCGGCTTCGAGGGTCTTGATGATGTACTCGGTCGAGCCGACGTAGTCCGCCGCGGCCACGACCTCGTGCTTGCACTCGGGGTGGACCAGGACGTTCACGCCCGGGATGCGCTCGCGGACGTCATTGACCGAGTCCAGCGAGAAACGGCCGTGGACCGAGCAGTGGCCGCGCCACAGGATCATCTTCGCGGCGCGCAGCTCGTCGGCGGTCAGGCCGCCGTTCGGCTTGTGCGGGTTGTAGACCACGCAGTCGTCCAGGGACATGCCCATGTCCCGGACGGCGGTGTTGCGGCCCAGGTGCTGGTCCGGCAGGAAGAGGACCTTCTCCCCCTGCTCGAAGGCCCAGTCCAGGGCGCGCTTGGCGTTGGACGAGGTGCAGATCGTGCCGCCGTGCTTGCCGGTGAACGCCTTGATGTCGGCGGAGGAGTTCATGTACGACACGGGGACCACCTGCTCGGCGATGCCCGCCTCGGTCAGCACGTCCCAGCACTCGGCGACCTGCTCGGCCGTCGCCATGTCGGCCATGGAGCAGCCGGCGGCGAGGTCGGGCAGGACGACCTTCTGGTCGTCCGAGGTCAGGATGTCCGCCGACTCGGCCATGAAGTGCACACCGCAGAAGACGATGTACTCGGCCTCCGGGCGCGCCGCCGCGTCCCGGGCCAGCTTGAAGGAGTCGCCCGTGACGTCGGCGAACTGGATGACCTCGTCGCGCTGGTAGTGGTGGCCGAGCACGAAGACCTTGTCGCCGAGCTTCTCCTTGGCGGCGCGGGCACGCTCGACCAGATCGGGGTCGGACGGCGACGGCAGGTCACCGGGACACTCGACGCCCCGCTCGCTCTTCGGGTCGGCCTCACGGCCGAGCAGCAGCAGGGCGAGCGGAGTCGGCTGCACGTCGAGCTCCTGGGTCTGGGCGGTGGTCACGACACGCACCCTTTCTACTTTTCGTCTAACTGACGCTATCTATCATAACCGGTTCACGTCACTTTGACGATGGCCATAGCGTCCATGTGACGTGAATCCCGCCCGGGTCCCTCCGTGGGCCGCTGTCGGCTCCCACGGGCGTGTGCGAGCATGAAGTCGGAAGCACAAACGCGACTGCCCGGCCCGGAATGAATCCGCGGAAGCGCCGGTTGCACTCGTCGGCAAGCAGTCTCCGTACAACCCGGGAGAGATGTAGATGTCCGTATCGGACGAGACCACCACCGTCACCGACGGCATCATCCTGACCGACGCCGCCGCGGCCAAGGTCAAGGCCCTGCTCGACCAGGAAGGCCGCGACGACCTCGCGCTGCGCGTCGCCGTCCAGCCCGGCGGCTGCTCCGGCCTGCGCTACCAGCTCTTCTTCGACGAGCGCTCGCTCGACGGCGATGTGGAGAAGGACTTCGGCGGGGTCAAGGTCGTCACGGACCGGATGAGCGCTCCGTACCTGGGCGGCGCCACCATCGACTTCGTGGACACGATCGAGAAGCAGGGCTTCACGATCGACAACCCGAACGCGACCGGCTCCTGCGCCTGCGGCGACTCCTTCAGCTGAGCCGTCGCCGGCCGCACAGGCACGGAAATGGCAGAAAGGGCGGCGGTCCCCTTCGGGGGGCCGCCGCCCTTTTCGTCTCCGCTGCCCGGACGCCCGCGCTTCCGTGCCCGGCCAGTGCGCCCGCGTCTTCCGGGCCCGGTCAGCGCGCCCGCGCCGACGCGTCCGGCCGCAGCGAGCCCGGCTTCGCCTTCGGGACCGCCTTGCCGTCCGTGCCGACCACCGTCCGCCCGTCCAGCGGCGCGTGCAGCGTCACGGTCTTCACGTACTGCTTCGCCATCAGGACGCACACCCGGTTCGGCCAGGGCTTCTCGGTGACCGTCACCGTCACCCGGTCGCCGCTCTCCCGGGCCGAGGTGGTGTAGTCGGCGCACACCCCGCCGTAGAAGCCCAGGTTCAGCGTCCGCCCCTCGGCCGTGTAGGCGTTCACCTGCACGCTCCGGCTCTTCCCGGGCGCCCCGGACGCCGACGGCGCCGAGGAGGGAGACGAGGAGGGCGAAGAGGGCGCGGACGCCGACGTCAGGTACTTCGGGTCGACCGCCGGGTACGTCACCGTGAACGCGTCGTCCGCCGCCGACCCCCGCACCCGGAACAGCCAGGACGGCACCAGCGTCTGCCGACCGCCGACGGAGTGCGCGGCCAGCCCGAACACCGCCTTCTCGACCGTGACCGTGCCGGTGTGCGTCTCCTGGTCCGCCGACGGCTTCGGCGCCCCCGTGGACGCCCCGCACGGCTGCTCCAGCCGGTCCTTCAGCGGCACCGGGCTGGCACACCCGCCGATCCCCATCCGGTGATCGCCCTTCGCCCCCTTGTTCATCAGCTCCAGCGTCTTCTCCGCGCCCAGCACGGGATACGTGTCGCCCTTCACCGGCGCGCCCAGCAGCCCGTGACCGCCGACCAGCTCGCCGTTGCGGTCCACGGTCAGGCCGGTCGTCCAGCCGTACGTGGGCAGCCCGCCGACCACCGGATCGGCGTTCACCACCCGGCGGGCGCCCATGACCTGGCCCGCGTCGAGCTTCGCGTCGTCCAGGCCCGCCGCCTTCAGCACCGGCGCCGCCGCCTTCTCGGCCTTGGCCACGCTCACCGGGTCGCCGGCCGGGGCACCCGGATCCTGTGCGCAGACGGTCACCTTCCGGCAGTTGTCGGTGCCGGGCGGGTACCGGTCGAAACTCCAGCTGCCCGGCGCGTCCCGGTTCACCGTCAGGCTCGGCCCGGAGCCGTCCTGACCGCCGACCCGCCAGATCCGGCCCTCGGCCACCGGCGCCCCGTCGATCCCGAGCGCCTTGGCCAGCCGGACCACCCGGTCCCGGCCGACCTCGCCCCGCGGCTCGTACACCGGCGCCGTACCGGGGCCGTCCGGCAGCTCGCCCCGCACCACGTACCGGGTGCCGTACGGATCCGGCTCGCCGGGCGCGATCCCGCCGGTGCCGGTGTGCTCCCAGCCGTCCAGGGTGAGGGGTGGGGGAGTGCCGCCGGCTCCGCCGGGCGCGGCCGTGCCGCCCGTACGGCCGTCCGTGCCGCCGCTCGCGGCGAGGTAGGCGCCACCGCCGCCGACCAGGAGGACGGCCGCGGTGGCGACGGCGACGACGAGGGCGGTGGGGCGCCGACTGCTCGTCCGCCCCGGGTCCGCCCCTTCGGGGGCTTCGGAGTGCTCAGGCCGCTCGGTGTTCACCGCATCGCTCCTCGCTGGTCGTGTCCCTCATCCCCGGCCGCGGGGGACGGCGATGGGACGCAGGAGGGGAGCGTACGGTTCCCGGGCGCGCGCCCCGCGGTCAGTCGCCGTAGTCGGACATCGCGTCCAGCAGTCTGGCCGAGCGCACCGGCACGTCCACCCCGTGGATGAGGGACGGCGGCACCGGCCGGGACTCGGCGTGCTCCGGGACCGCCCAGTGCGGAGCCATCCGGGCGCAGTCGCCGCGCAGCGCGGCCAGGCCGCCGTCGAGGTCGGCCAGGGTGGTGGAGGTGACCTTGAGGTTCGTCATGACGGCACCGTAGACACGGCTGAGGGTGCGGAGAAAGAGCTACTATCGGGTAGTTTTGCCAGCTTCAGTGGCGGCTTCCGACCGGGTAGCGTGAACTGTCAACCCAGCCTCCCGCAGGAGAATCCCCGTCGTGCGCATCGCAGTCACCGGCTCCATCGCCACCGACCACCTCATGACCTTCCCCGGCCGTTTCGCCGACCAGTTCGTCGCGGACCAGCTGCACACGGTTTCGCTCTCCTTCCTGGTCGACAACCTCGACGTGCGCCGCGGCGGCGTCGCCGCCAACATCGCCTTCGGCATGGGCCAGCTCGGCACCAGCCCCGTCCTGGTCGGCGCCGCCGGCTTCGACTTCGACGAGTACCGGGCCTGGCTCGACCGGCACGGTGTGGACACCGACTCGGTCCGCATCTCCGAGACCCTGCACACCGCCCGCTTCGTGTGCACCACGGACGCCGACCACAACCAGATCGGCTCGTTCTACACCGGCGCGATGAGCGAGGCCCGGCTGATCGAGCTGAAGACCGTGGCGGACCGCGTGGGCGGCCTCGACCTGGTCCTCATCGGTGCCGACGACCCCGAGGCGATGCTCCGCCACACGGAGGAGTGCCGCTCCCGCTCGATCCCCTTCGCGGCGGACTTCTCCCAGCAGATCGCCCGCATGGAGGGCGAGGAGATCCGGATACTGCTGGACGGGGCGACGTACCTCTTCTCCAACGAGTACGAGAAGGGCCTCATCGAGTCCAAGACCGGCTGGAGCGACGCGGAGATCCTCGCCAAGGTCGGCCACCGGGTCACCACGCTCGGCTCGCGGGGCGTGCGCATCGAGCGGACCGGGGAGGACCCGATCGAGGTCGGCTGCCCGGAGGAGGACCGCAAGGCCGACCCCACGGGCGTCGGCGACGCCTTCCGCGCGGGGTTCCTGTCGGGACTGGCCTGGGGCGTCTCCCTGGAGCGCGCCGCTCAGGTGGGCTGCATGCTGGCGACCCTCGTCATCGAGACCGTGGGGACGCAGGAGTACCAGCTGCGGCGGGGGCACTTCATGGAACGGTTCGTGAAGGCCTACGGGGACGAGGCCGGGCAGGAAGTCCGCGCCCACCTGAGCTGAGACCGGGGCCGGGGCCGGGCGACTCGTCGTCCGGCCCGGTTCCGCCGTCGCCGGGCGCGCCCGCGCCGCGGAGCCGCACACCGACACGGCCCCGCGCCTTCGGGGCCGCGCCCCGGCTCTCCCTCAGCTCACCCGGCGCACCACGTACGCCGATCCCCTCTCCGCCGGCTCCTCCCCGACGTACTCCTGGCCCCGCATCTCGCACCACGCCGGAATGTCCAGCCGGGCCGCCTCGTCGTCGGACAGGACGCGGACGGTGCCGCCCACGGGGACCTCGCCGAACACCTTGGCCAGCTCGATGACGGGGATCGGGCAGCGCTTGCCGAGGGAGTCGACGAGCAGTTCCTCGGGGCCCGCCTGGACGGCCGGCGCGGGCGCGCCCAGCTTCTCGCGCACCCCGGCCACGGCCCCGGGCAGCACCTCCAGGAACCGTTCCACGTCGGCCTCCGCCGTGCCGGGCGGCAGGGACACCCGTACGTTGCCCTCGCTCAGCACCCCCATCGCCTTCAGCACGTGGCTGGGCGTCAGCGTGCTGCTCGTGCAGGAGGAGCCGGAGGAGACCGAGTAGCCGGCCCGGTCCAGCTCGTGCAGCAGGGCCTCGCCGTCGACGTACAGGCAGGAGAAGGTGACGATCCCGGGCAGCCGGCGCTCGGGGTCGCCGACCACCTCCACGTCCGGCACCAGCTCCGGCACCCGCGCCCGGATCCGCGCCGTCAGCTCCCGCAGCCGTACCGCCTCCTGGGCCGCCTCGGCCCGCACCGCGCGCAGCGAGGCCACGGCCGCCACGATCGCCGGGATGTTCCCGGACCCCGGCGCCCGGCCGGACTCGCGCTCGTCCACCGGCCCTTGCGCGGCGAACCGCACCCCCTTGCGGACGACGAGCAGCCCCACCCCCGACGGCCCGCCCCACTTGTGGGCGCTGGCCGTCAGCAGCGACCAGTCGCCCTCGACCGGCCCCCAGCCCAGCGACTGTGCCGCGTCCACCAGCAACGGCACCCCGGCCGCCCGGCACTCCTCGGCCACCTCGGCCACCGGCTGCACGGTGCCCACCTCGTGGTTGGCCGACTGCAGGCAGGCCAGCGCGGTGTCGGGGCGGAGCGCGGCCGCGTATCCGGACCGGTCGACGGCTCCCGCCCGGTCGACGGCCACCCGGGTGACGGTCCCGCCCTCCGCCTCGAACACCTCCGCCGAATGGAGTACGGAGGAGTGTTCGACGGACGACACGATCAGGTGGCGTCCCACCCGCCGGCGCCCGGCCAACGCCCCCGCGACCGCGCTGTGTACGGCCCGGGTGCCGGACGGGGTGAAGACCACCTCGTCGGCCCGGCAGCCGACGGCCTCCGCGGCCGCCTCCCGCGAGGCGTCCAGCAGCATCCGGGCCTTGCGTCCCTCCCGGTGGAGCCGGGCAGGATCGGCCCAACCGTCGTCCAGGGAGGCCAACAGCGCCTGACGGGCAACGGGATGGAGAGGGGCGGCGGAGGCAGCGTCAAAGTAGGCCATACGGCAACGTTAAGACCCCGGCGGAGGCGGTCGGTCCAGGGGCGCGGGCAACTGCTCGACCAGCCACAACGGACCCGCCGCCGCCAATCAAGCGAACCACCCGAGCCAGTAGGCACCCCTCCCCGCGAACCCTCGGAGAGGGTGGGCTAGGGTTTGGTCCGCATAAACATCCAAACCCCTGCCCGACGCAGGGCGGCGACCGACCAGCGAGAAGGCCGCAGCCGACCGCGCGGGCGAGACTCTCGGGAAGGCGCTACGTGAGTCCCAACGGCTCCGACCGCTCGCCGCGGCGCCCGATGCGGCGGAAGCTGCTGCAGGCACTGACCGCGGGCCTGGTCCTGGCGACCGCAACCGGTTGCACATACAAGGACTTCCCCCGCCTTGGCATGCCCACCCCGACCACGGAAGAGGCTCCGCGGATCCTCTCCCTGTGGCAGGGCTCCTGGGCTGCCGCGCTCGCCGTCGGCGTGCTGGTGTGGGGCCTGATCCTGTGGAGTGCCCTCTTCCACCGGCGCAGCCGCACCAAGGTCGAGGTTCCTCCGCAGACTCGGTACAACATGCCGATCGAGGCCCTGTACACGGTGGTCCCGATCATCATCATCTCGGTGCTCTTCTACTTCACGGCCCGGGACGAGTCGAAGCTGCTCAGCCTCACCGACAAGAAGCCGGACGTCACGGTCAACGTGGTCGGCTTCCAGTGGAGCTGGGGCTTCAACTACATCGAGAACGTCCCCGGTTCCACCGGCGACGCCAAGACCGACGGGAACCTGGACGCCATTCCGGCCCGGTTCAAGAAGGACTTCCCGGCGAACGCCGGCGGTGTCTACGACGTCGGCACCCCGGGCACGCGGAACCCGCAGACGAACAACCCCGGTCCGACGCTCTGGCTCCCCAAGGGCAAGACGGTCCGCTTCGTCCTGACCTCGCGTGACGTCATCCACTCCTTCTGGGTGGTGCCGTTCCTGATGAAGCAGGACGTCATCCCGGGCCACACCAACGCGTTCCAGGTGACCCCCAACAAGGAGGGGACCTTCCTGGGCAAGTGCGCGGAGCTCTGCGGCGTCGACCACTCCCGGATGCTGTTCAACGTGAAGGTCGTCTCCCCGGCGGCTTACCAGAAGCATCTCCAGGACCTCGCCAAGAAGGGGCAGACCGGTTACATTCCCGCCGGCATCGCGCAGACGAGCCACGAGAAGAACCGGGAGTCGAACGTACTGTGAGCATCCTCAACGAACCCCAGGGTGCCGCGGCAGCTGAGGACTCGTACGAGAACGAGCTGCCGGTCCGGCGCAAGCAGCCCGGCAACGTCGTGGTGAAGTGGCTGACGACCACCGACCACAAGACGATCGGCACGCTGTATCTGGTCACCTCGTTCGCGTTCTTCCTGATCGGCGGCGTGATGGCGCTGCTGATGCGCGCCGAGCTGGCCCGCCCGGGCCTGCAGTTCATGACGAACGAGCAGTTCAACCAGGCGTTCACGATGCACGGCACGATCATGCTGCTGATGTTCGCGACGCCGCTGTTCGCCGGTTTCACGAACTGGATCATGCCGCTGCAGATCGGCGCGCCCGACGTGGCGTTCCCGCGGCTGAACATGTTCGCCTACTGGCTGTACCTGTTCGGCTCGACCATCGCCGTCGGCGGCTTCCTCACCCCGGAGGGTGCGGCGGACTTCGGCTGGTTCGCCTACTCCCCGCTGTCGGACGCGGTCCGCAGCCCGGGCCTGGGCGCCGACATGTGGATCATGGGTCTGGCCTTCTCCGGCTTCGGCACCATCCTCGGCGCGGTCAACTTCATCACCACGATCATCTGCATGCGTGCCCCGGGCATGACCATGTTCCGCATGCCGATCTTCGTGTGGAACGTGCTGCTGACCGCCGTGCTGGTCCTGCTCGCCTTCCCGGTCCTGGCGGCCGCGCTGTTCGCCCTGGAGGCGGACCGCAAGTTCGGCTCCCACGTCTTCGACGCGGCGAACGGCGGAGCCCTGCTGTGGCAACACCTCTTCTGGTTCTTCGGCCACCCCGAGGTGTACATCATCGCCCTGCCGTTCTTCGGCATCATCAGCGAAGTCATCCCGGTGTTCTCCCGTAAGCCGATGTTCGGCTACATGGGCCTGATCGCCGCGACCATCGCGATCGCGGGGCTGTCCGTGACGGTGTGGGCCCACCACATGTACGTCACCGGCGGGGTGCTGCTGCCGTTCTTCTCCTTCATGACGTTCCTGATCGCGGTGCCGACCGGGGTGAAGTTCTTCAACTGGATCGGCACGATGTGGAAGGGCTCGCTGTCCTTCGAGACACCGATGCTCTGGGCCGTCGGCTTCCTGATCACCTTCACCTTCGGCGGTCTGACCGGTGTCATCCTGGCCTCGCCGCCGATGGACTTCCACGTCTCCGACTCGTACTTCGTGGTGGCGCACTTCCACTACGTGGTCTTCGGCACGGTCGTGTTCGCGATGTTCGCCGGCTTCCACTTCTGGTGGCCGAAGATGACCGGCAAGATGCTGGACGAGCGCCTCGGCAAGATCACCTTCTGGACGCTGTTCATCGGCTTCCACGGCACCTTCCTGGTCCAGCACTGGCTGGGCGCCGAGGGCATGCCGCGCCGGTACGCCGACTACCTGGCGGCCGACGGCTTCACGGCCCTGAACACGATCTCGACGATCAGCTCCTTCCTGCTCGGCCTGTCGATCCTGCCGTTCCTCTACAACGTGTGGAAGACGGCCAAGTACGGCAAGCCGGTCGGCGTGGACGACCCGTGGGGCTACGGCCGCTCGCTGGAGTGGGCGACCTCCTGCCCGCCGCCGCGGCACAACTTCCTCACCCTGCCGCGGATCCGCAGCGAATCCCCGGCGTTCGACCTGCACCACCCTGAGATCGCCGCGCTCGAGCAGCTCGAGCACGCCGGTCATGGCACCGCCGTCGCGGGCAGCAAGGAGGCCGGCAAGTGAAGATCCAGGGTCGGATGTTCATCTGGCTGAGCGTCTTCATCCTGATCATGGCCATCGTGTATGGCGTGTGGTCGAAGGAGCCGGCCGGAACCACCGCGCTCTTCCTGGCCTTCGGCCTGAGCGTCATGATCGGCTTCTACCTGGGCTTCACCGCCCGGCGGGTCGACGCGGGCGCCCAGGACGACAAGGAGGCCGACGTCGCGGACGACGCGGGCGAGCTGGGCTTCTTCAGCCCGCACAGCTGGCAGCCGCTCATGCTGGGCTTCGGCGGCGCGATCGCCTTCCTCAGCATCGCGGTCGGCTGGTGGCTGATCTACTTCTCGGCGCCGTTCATCGTGCTCGGCCTGTTCGGCTGGGTGTTCGAGTACTACCACGGTGAGAACCGCACCCAGTAGGACGCGCGGAACGCACCGGGAGCCCGGACCTTCCCTCGGGAGGGTCCGGGCTCCCGGCTTTTCCGGCCGCGGGGGAGCGTCCTTCCTTTGCCGCAGTGTCGTTCCCTCGTACGAGTTACCTGCCGCGCCGGTACGGTCTCCAGCTCATAGCGTGATCATATGAACCACACTCCGCGGACCCGCACCGTCGTCAGCTGCACCCTGCTGGTGACCGCCCTCGGCGCGGGCGTCACCGCTTGCGGTTCGGACGGCAACCCCCTGTCGGCCAGGCCGTACGACGCAGCGGGCCTGATCTCCTTCAACGGCCCCACCGAAGCGGGGAAGCGGGCCGACCCGGACAAGCCCCTGGAGGTCACCGCCAACAGCGGTGACGGCCGCATCACGGACGTCACCGCCCGGGACTCCACGGGGCGCTACGTGGCGGGCGAACTGGCCGCCGACGGCAGCCGCTGGCACAGCACCTCGCCACTGGCGGCCAACGCCCACTACACGGTCACGGTGAGCACCGAGGACGAGGACGGCGCGCCCGGCCGCAAGGTCCTCACGTTCGACACCAGCAAGCCCGCCAGCAAGCAGCGCCTGAACGTCACGTTCGGGCCGCAGACGGGCACCTACGGCGTGGGGCAGCCGATCACGGCCCAGCTCGACCACGAGATCAAGGACAAGGCGCAGCGCGCCGTCGTGGAACGCGCCCTGCGGGTGGAGTCCACGCCGGCCGTGCCGGGCGCCTGGCACTGGGTGGACAACAAGGAACTGCACTACCGCCCCAAGGAGTACTGGCCCGTCCACGCCACCGTCCAGGTGCACAGCAACCTGGAGGGCGTCAGGATCGGCGACCGGCTCTGGGGCGGGAAGTCGAAGCCGCTGAAGATCACCACGGGCGACCGGATCGAGGCCGTCACCGACGCCGCCTCGCACCAGATGACCGTCTACCGGAACGGCCAGGAGATCAACCAGATCCCGGTCACCACGGGCAAGCCCGGCTTCGAGACCCGCAACGGCGTCAAGGTGGTCCTGGCCAAGCAGTACTTCGTACGCATGCGCGGCACCACCGTCGGCATCGCCGAGGGCAGCGCCGACTCGTACGACCTGCCGGTCTACTACGCCACCCGGGTCACCTGGTCCGGCGAGTACGTGCACGCCGCCCCCTGGTCCGTGGGCTCGCAGGGCTACGCCAACGTCAGCCACGGCTGCACCGGGATGAGCACGTCCAACGCCGAGTGGTTCTTCGACACCGTCCGCGAGGGCGACATCGTCAGGGTCGTCAACTCCAACGGCGACGACATGGAGCCCTTCGGCAACGGCTTCGGCGACTGGAACGTCGACTGGCAGAAGTGGCGGGAGGGCAGCGCCCTGTTCAACGGCAAACCGGACGGCCCGGCCCCGTCAGACGCCCTGAGGATCCAGCCAGCGGCCCTGTGAGCGTCCCGAAGGGGCGCGCGGGACGGCGCGGGAAGGGGCCACCACGGGCCCGCACGCGCGCACGGTCCCCGCGCCCCTGCCCGCTAGGCGCCCACCAACCGCTTCCGGCGGAGCAGGGAGGCCAGGGCGGAGGCGAACTCCACCGGATCCACCGGCAGGGTCACCGCCGCGTCCGCCCGGCTCCACGTGGCCAGCCAGGCGTCCTGCGGCCGCCCCATCAGCAACAGCACCGGCGGGCAGTCGAACACCTCGTCCTTGATCTGCCGGCACATCCCCATGCCGCCCATCGGCACGGCCTCGCCGTCCAGCACGCAGACGTCGATGCCGCCCTTGTCCAGCTCCCTGAGGACCGCCTCGGGGGTCGCGCACTCCACGAACTCGACCTGGGGCACATCGGGAGCCGGCCGTCGCCCGGCGGCCAGCCGTACTTGCTCGCGGGTGGTGGAGTCGTCGCTGTAGACCAGCACCGTGGCGGTCGGCTGCATTGTTCCTCCGAGACGTCAGCGTCGTACGGACAGGACGGGCGGGGCCGTTCCGGCGGATGTTACTCCCGTCGTCGTCCCCGTGAACACCACGTCAACACCGGTCTCGCGGGGGGCAACACTCCGAACGGCACCCCCCGGAGTGAGCGCGAGATAAGCGACCGACATAATGTCGGTCGTGGCGACAGCAACGACAGTAGAAACCGGGCACGCGCACCCGTCGGTCAACCGGCCGAACCTCACCAGCGTCGGAACCATCATCTGGCTGAGTTCCGAGCTGATGTTCTTCGCGGCCCTCTTCGCGATGTACTTCACCCTCCGGTCGGTGACCGGACCGGTCCACTGGAAGGAACAGGCGGAGGCACTCAACGTGCCCTTCTCCGCCACGAACACCACGATCCTGGTGCTCTCCTCCCTCACCTGCCAGCTCGGCGTGTTCGCGGCCGAGCGCGGCGATGTGAAGAAGCTCCGTGGCTGGTTCATCCTCACCTTCATCATGGGTGCGATCTTCATCGGCGGTCAGATCTACGAGTACACGGAGCTGGTGAAGAAGGACGGCATCTCGCTGTCCTCCGACCCGTACGGCTCGGTGTTCTACCTGACCACCGGCTTCCACGGCCTGCACGTGACGGGCGGTCTCATCGCCTTCCTGCTGGTCCTCGGCCGCACCTACATGGCCAAGAGGTTCACTCACGAGCAGGCGACCGCCGCCATCGTCGTGTCCTACTACTGGCACTTCGTCGATGTCGTCTGGATCGGCCTCTTCGCCACGATCTACCTGATCAAGTAGCCGGGACCGCTCCCGCACATCCAGAAGCACCGACGCAGAAGATCCTGACACCGGGGTAATCCGTGAAAAAGCTCTCCGCACGACGACGCCATCCGCTGGCGGCGGTCGTCGTCCTACTCCTCGCGCTGGCGGCCACTGGGGGGCTGTACGCCGCGTTCGCGCCCGCGGGCAAGGCGCAGGCCGATGAAACCTCCCAGTCCCTGACCATCAAGGAGGGCAAGAAGCTCTACCAGGTCGGCTGCGCCAGCTGCCACGGCACCGGTGGCCAGGGCTCCTCCGACGGCCCGAGCCTCGTCGGCGTGGGTGCCGCCGCCGTCGACTTCCAGGTCGGCACCGGCCGTATGCCCGCCGCGACCTCGCAGGGCGCCCAGGTCCCGCGCAAGAAGAACATCTACACGCAGGCCCAGATCGACCAGCTCGCCGCGTACGTCGCCTCGCTGGGTGCCGGCCCGAGCGTGCCCACCAAGCAGCAGTACGGCCCCCAGGGCGCGGACATCGCCAAGGGCGGTGAGCTGTTCCGCACCAACTGCGCGCAGTGCCACAACTTCACCGGCAAGGGCGGTGCCCTGACCAAGGGCAAGTACGCGCCGAGCCTGGAGGGTGTCGCTCCCAAGCACATCTACGAGGCCATGCAGACGGGCCCGCAGAACATGCCGTCCTTCCCCGACACCACGATGTCGGAGAAGAACAAGAAGGACATCATCGCGTACCTGAACGCGGTCAACAGCAGCAAGACGGAGAACCCTGGCGGTCTGGAGCTGGGCGGCCTCGGGCCGGTCAGTGAGGGTCTGTTCGCCTGGATCTTCGGCCTCGGCGCGCTGATCGCGGTCGCCGTCTGGGTCGCCGCTCGGACCGCAAAGGCCAAGAAGTCATGAGTAGCCAAGACATTCCAGAAGAGAACCTGCCCGCTGAGCAGGACCACGCACACGGCGCGGTAGGGGTCGCGGACGAGGAGAACCCGTTCGCCAACCCGGGTCTGCCGCCGCACGAGCACCGGATCCAGGACGTCGACGAGCGGGCCGCCAGGCGGTCCGAGCGCATGGTCGCCCTGCTGTTCACGGTGTCCATGCTGGCCACCATCGGCTTCATCGCCTCGTACGTGGCGATCCCGGAGGACAAGTCGATCTTCGTCTTCCCGATCGGTCACCTCAGCGCGCTGAACTTCGCGCTGGGTCTGACCCTGGGCGTGGCACTGTTCTGCATCGGCGCGGGCGCGGTCCACTGGGCCCGCACCCTGATGTCCGACGTGGAGGTCGCCGACGACCGGCACCCGATCGAGGCCTCCCCGGAGGTCCGGGCGAAGGTCCACGCGGACTTCCGCGAGGGCGCCAAGGAGTCGGCCCTCGGCCGTCGCAAGCTGATCCGCAACACGATGTTCGGCGCGCTGGCCATGGTGCCGCTCTCCGGCGTCATGCTGCTGCGCGACCTCGGCCCGCTCCCGCACAGCACGCTGCGCCACACCATGTGGGCCAAGGGCATGCGCCTGGTCAACATGAACACGAACCAGCCGCTGCGTCCCGAGGACGTCGCCGTGGGCTCCCTCACCTTCGCCAAGCCGGACGGCCTGGAGGAGACCGAGGAGGACTTCCAGACGGAGATCGCCAAGGCGGCCCTGATGATCGTCCGGCTGCAGCCGGGCAACATCAAGGACAAGCGCGAGCTCGACTGGTCGCACGAGGGCATCGTCGCCTTCTCCAAGATCTGCACCCACGTCGGCTGCCCGATCTCGCTGTACGAGCAGCAGACGCACCACGTGCTGTGCCCGTGCCACCAGTCCACCTTCGACCTCTCCGACGGTGCCCGAGTGATCTTCGGTCCCGCCGGCCACGCCCTGCCGCAGCTGCGCATCGGCGTGGACAGTGAGGGTTACCTCCAGGCGCTCGGCGACTTCGAGGAGCCCGTCGGTCCTGCATTCTGGGAGCGCGGATGAGTACTGCACCGAACGAGACGCCCCGCTCTCGCGGGAAGGCTCCGGCCGGCGAGCGCGTCGCCGACTGGGCCGACGGCCGGCTCGGGATCTACTCCCTGGCCAAGGCCAACATGCGCAAGATCTTCCCCGACCACTGGTCGTTCATGTTGGGCGAAGTGTGCATGTACAGCTTCATCATCATCATCCTGACGGGTGTCTATCTGACGCTGTTCTTCCACCCGTCGATGAACGAGGTGGAGTACCACGGCTCCTACGTCCCGCTCCAGGGACAGCTGATGTCCGAGGCGTTCAGCTCGACCCTGCACATCTCCTTCGACGTGCGCGGTGGTCTGCTCATCCGGCAGATCCACCACTGGGCCGCCCTGATCTTCCTCGCCGGCATGTTCGTGCACATGATGCGCGTGTTCTTCACCGGCGCGTTCCGCAAGCCGCGTGAGATCAACTGGCTGTTCGGCTTCCTGCTCTTCGTCCTCGGCATGTTCACCGGCTTCACCGGTTACTCGCTCCCGGACGACCTGCTCTCCGGCACCGGTGTCCGCTTCATGGAGGGCGCGATCCTGTCCGTGCCGATCATCGGCACGTACCTGTCGTTCTTCCTGTTCGGCGGAGAGTTCCCCGGCCACGACTTCGTCGCCCGGTTCTACTCGATCCACATCCTGCTGCTGCCGGGCATCATGCTCGGTCTGATGGTGGCGCACCTGATCCTGGTCTTCTACCACAAGCACACGCAGTTCGCGGGTCCCGGCAAGACGAACAACAACGTCGTCGGCATGCCGCTGCTGCCGGTGTACATGGCCAAGGCCGGAGGCTTCTTCTTCCTGGTCTTCGGTGTCATCGCGGCCATCGCCGCGGTCGCGCAGATCAACCCGATCTGGGCGATGGGCCCCTACCGTCCGGACCAGGTGTCCACCGGCGCCCAGCCCGACTGGTACATGGGCTTCGCCGAGGGTCTGATCCGCTTCATGCCGGGCTGGGAGATCAACTTCTGGGGCCACACGCTGGTCCTGGGCGTGTTCATCCCGCTGGTGCTCTTCCCGCTGGTCCTGGCGGCGATCGCGGTCTACCCGTTCATCGAGTCCTGGATCACCGGCGACAAGCGCGAGCACCACATCCTGGACCGCCCGCGCAACGCCCCGACCCGGACCGCGTTCGGTGTCGCCTGGGTGACGATCTACATGATCACCCTGGTCGGCGGTGGCAACGACCTGTGGGCCACCCACTTCCACCTGTCGATCAACGCCGTCACCTGGTTCGTCCGGATCTTCTTCGTCGCCGGACCGGTCATCGCGTTCATCGTCACCAAGCGGATCTGCCTGGGCCTGCAGCGCCGCGACCGCGACAAGGTGCTGCACGGCCGGGAGACCGGAATCATCAAGCGGCTGCCGCACGGTGAGTTCATCGAGGTGCACGAGCCGCTCAGCCAGGAGCAGCTGCACACGCTCACCGCGCACGAGCAGTACAAGCCGGCCGAGATCGGTCCGACGGTCGACGAGAACGGTGTCGAGCGCAAGGTGCCGGCCACGGAGAAGCTCCGGGTGAAGCTGTCCAACGCCTACTACGGCGAGGACAACCAGATCCCGAAGCCCACCGTCGAGGAGTACAAGGAGATCACGAGCGGCCACGGCCACCACTGATCCCGCGTCGCCACGCCACACGAAGGGCCCCGTCCGGCTTGCGGACGGGGCCCTTCGCCGTGCGCGGGGGTGGATAGGCTGGGGGCCGACCACCGATGCTGTGCACGACACCCAGGAGCGGCTTATGAGCGCTGTGACCCCCGCTGGAGGCGACACCGCGGCGGGCCGTTCCTGGCCCGAGGTACTGAACGCCCTGCTGGAGGGCCGTGACCTGAGCGCGGACGCCACGGCATGGGCGATGGACCGGATCATGCGCGGGGAGGCGACCGACGCGCAGATCGCGGGATTCGCCGTGGCGCTGCGGGCCAAGGGCGAGACGGTGGAGGAGATCACCGGGCTCGTCCGCGCGATGTACGAGCACGCGAACGTCATCCAGGTACCGGGCCGGACGGTGGACATCGTCGGCACCGGCGGTGACGGTGCCAAGACGGTGAACATCTCCACGATGTCCTCGATCGTCGTCGCCGGCACCGGTGCGAAGGTCGTCAAGCACGGCAACCGGGCCGCGTCCTCCGCGTCGGGCGCGTCGGACGTGCTGGAGAAGCTGGGCGTCAATCTGAACCTGCCGCTGGAGCGGGTCCCGCAGGTCGCCGAGGAGGCCGGGATCACCTTCTGCTTCGCGGTCAAGTTCCACCCGGCGCTGCGTCATGTGGCCGCGGCCCGCGGCCAGTTGGGTATCCGTACGACCTTCAACGTGCTGGGTCCGCTGACCAATCCGGCTAAGGTCCGGGCCCAGGCCGTCGGTGTGGCCGACCCCCGGATGGCCCCGGTCGTGGCCGGCGTCCTCGCCGAGCGCGGCAACTCCTCCCTGGTCTTCCGCGGCGACGACGGCCTGGACGAGCTGACCACGACCGCCACCTCGCGGGTGTGGGTCGTCCGGGACGGCAAGGTCAGCGAGGAGACCTTCGACCCGAGGGACGTCGGCATCGGCCTCGTCCCCGTGGAGGCCCTGCGCGGCGCGGACGCGTCGTACAACGCGGAGGTCGCCCGCCGCCTGCTCGACGGCGAGCCGGGGGCCGTACGGGACGCGGTGCTGCTGAACTCCGCGGCAGCGCTCGTCGCGCTCGCGCCGACCGACGCACCGCTGGCGGAGCAGCTGCGGGCCGGTATCGCCAAGGCATCCGAGTCCATCGACTCGGGCGCGGCCAAGCGCACCCTGGAGCGCTGGGTGGCCGCCAGCAACGCCTAGCCCCACCGGGTGCCGTCCCGCGATCCGGACACGGGTTGCGGGACGGCGATCACCTCACGTACGTTCCTGTACCAGGTCATGAGTGACAGTCATGAGGCCCCGGCCGACTGTCCGGCAACCCTCCGTCCGTGGCGGGGTGCCCCGGGTGAAGACCAGGCCGTGGACAGCAAGGTCCACGGCAAGCGCGGATCCCTCACGCATCCAGGGATCCTGGTCGTCGAGGAGTCTTCCGTGAGCAAGCGAATGCGTTAGGGCCGCAGAGCCCCGCCTCCGCACCCCCTTTTTCTCTTCTTCGCCTTCCTCTCACGGGAGTTCCGCCATGTCTGTCTTCACCGCTGCCGCCGACCAGACCGTTTGCACCCCTCTGCCCGTTCTGGGGCGAGATGTCACCGTCCCGCTGGTCACCGGTGGCGAGGTCACCTACGCCGCGCTGGACTACGCGGCCAGCGCCCCCGCCCTCCAGCGCGTCTGGGACGACGTCGCCGCGTACGCCCCGTACTACGGCAGTGTCCACCGCGGTGCCGGTTACCTCTCCCAGCTCTCCACGGACCTGTTCGAGAACGCCCGCAGGACCGTCGCCGAGTTCCTCGACTGCCGCCCGGCCGACCAGGTGGTCTTCACCCGCTCGACCACCGACTCCCTCAACCTCCTCGCCCGCGCGATCCCGGCCGGCTGCCAGGTCTTCGTCTTCGAGACCGAGCACCACGCATCCCTGCTGCCCTGGCAGGACGCGCAGGTCACCTACCTCGACGCCCCGCGCACCCCGCGGCAGGCCGTCGAGACCCTGGAGCGGGCCCTCGCCGACCGCGACCCGTACGGCCCGGCCCTGGTCTGCGTCACCGGCGCCTCCAACGTCACCGGCGAGCTGTGGCCGGTGCGCGAACTGGCCGCCGCCGCGCACGCCCACGGCGCCCGCATCGTCCTGGACGCCGCCCAACTGGCCCCGCACCACCCGGTGTCCGTCACGGACCTCGACGTCGACTGGGTCGCCTTCTCCGGCCACAAGCTGTACGCCCCCTTCGGCTCCGGCGTCCTGGCCGGCCGCGCCGACTGGCTCCAGGCGGCCGAGCCCTACCTCGCGGGCGGCGGCGCCAGCCGCAAGGTCACCCGGCGTCAGGACGGCGGCGTGGCCGTCGAGTGGCACGAGACCGCGGCCCGCCACGAGGCCGGCTCCCCGAACGTCATCGGTGCCTACGCGATCGCCTCCGCCTGCAAGGCCCTCACCGAGGCCGGCTGGGACAGCCTCGTCGCCCGCGAGCAGCACCTCGTCCGCACCGTCCGCGAGGGCCTCGCCGAGGTCCCCGAGGTGCGGATCCTCTCCCTCTTCGGGGACGACGCCCCGCGGGTCGGCGTCATCTCCTTCGTCGTCGAGGGCTGGAACAGCTCCCACTTCGCCGCCGCCCTCTCCGCCGAGTACGGCATCGGCGTCCGCGACGGCCTCTTCTGCGCCCACCCCCTGGTCCGCACCCTGCTCGGCAGCGACCCGCAGACCCAGGGCGAGTGCGGCGCACCCGAGGCGGCCCCCGGCGAGAGGTCGCTCAACGCCATCCGCGTCAGCTTCGGCGCCGGCACCCCCGACGAGCACGTCGAGCGCTTCGTCGACGCCGTCAGGGAACTCGTGGCCGAGGGCGCGAAGTGGCAGTACCGCACGGAGGACGGCCGCTGCGTGCCGGCGGTCTGAGCAAGCGGACGCAAGGGCAGCGCCCGGGGCGCGGGGCCGTGCCGGTGTGCGGGTCCGCCGGGCGGGCGCGGTTACCACGACGGTCCCGCACACGCCGTACCTGCGAACCCGGCGGACGCCGAGCCGCGTATAACCTCCCCCTGACGACACGTTGGACAGGGGGAGCCCGGAGTGCAGCCGCTGCGCGCAGCAGACCCGCGCCACATCGGCCCGTACACAGTCGTGCACAGACTCGGCGCCGGCGGCATGGGCGAGGTCTACCTCGCCGAGTCCCGCACGGGCCTCAGGCTCGCGGTGAAGGTCGTACGGGCCGAGCACGCCGAGGACCGCACCTTCCGCGCCCGCTTCCGCCACGAGGTCCGCGCCGCGCAGACCGTCGGCGGGGCGGGCACGTACACCGCACGGGTCGTGGACGCCGACACCGAGGCCGAACGGCCCTGGATGGCCACGGAGTTCGTGTCCGGCCCGAATCTGCGGGACGCCGTCCTGGACCACGGCGCGCTGCCCGGGCCCGCGGTCCGGATCCTCGCCGCCGCGCTCGGCGAGGCGCTGGCCGCGATCCATGCCAAGGGCCTGGTCCACCGCGATCTGAAGCCGTCCAACATCCTGCTCGGCCCGGACGGGCCCCGGGTCATCGACTTCGGGATCGTACGGGCCCTGGAGGCCACCGCGCTGACCCGCACCGGCGCGGTCGTCGGCTCGGTGGGCTACGTCTCGCCGGAGCAGATCCGCAACGGCGGCCAGGTCGGTCCGCCGAGCGACGTCTTCTCCCTCGGCGCGGTCCTCGGCTACGCGGCGGCGGGCCGGGAGCCGTTCGGCGAGGGCCAGGACTCGGTGGTCCTGCTGCGCATCCTGACCCGCGACTTCGACCTGTCCGGTGTGCCGGAGGACATCCGCCCGCTGGTCGCGGCCTGTCTGGCCGAGGACCCGTTGCAGCGCCCGGAACCGGCGGAGGTGCTGGCGGCGGCCGGCTTCACCCCGGACACCCTGCGCGCCGCCGTCCGCCCGGGCTGGTACGGCCCAGCGGCGAACCCGAGCCCGGCCACCGACGACCGCCCCAGCGGCGTGGAGTACCTGGCCCCCGATCTCCCCACCCCGCCCCCCACCGCCGAACCCACACCCCCGGCGCCCACCCTCGATCCCCTCACGCCCGAGCCCACGTCCTCGGCCGCCGGCCCCCTGTCCTCGACCGCGCCGGAGGCCGCGTCGTCGGTCGCCGGCCCCTTGTCCTCGACCGGGCCGGAGCCCGCGTCGTCGGTCGCCGGCCGCGTGTCCTCGACCGGGCCGGGGCCCACGACCCCGGCCGCCGCCCGCATGACCCCCACCGGGCCCGAGCCCACGACCCCGGCCGCCGGCCCCCTGACCCCCACCGAGCCCGAGCCCACCAGTGCGGCCACCGCCCCCGCGGCCCCCGCCGCCCTGACCGCCCCCACCACGACCGCCGCCCCGGCGAACCCCACTGCCCCCACCACCTCCGTCAGCCGTCCGGGCGCCGTCGCCCCCGGGCGGCGGCGGCTGCTGGCTTCCCTCGCCGGGGGAGCCGTCGCCGTGGCCGGGGCTGGGGCCGGTGGCTGGCTGTTGCAGCGGGGCTTCCGGACCGAGAGCCTGAGCGGGAGCTACCGGTCGCCCGAGGGCTCGGCCCCCGGGGTGGAGGAGAGCGGGGCCCCGGCCAGGTCCGCGGTGCTGCGCTGGCAGTACGACCTCGGCGGCATCGGCGGCCTGGACGGCGCCTGCTGCGCGCTCTCCCCGGACGGTTCCGTCGTCTACGCCGGCAGCTCCGGCGGTGTCCTGCACGCGATCTCCCGGGACGGCTCCCGGCGCTGGAAGGTCCGGCTGGGCGACGACGTCTCCACCCCCGTGGCCACCCGGGACGCCGTGTACTGCGTGGTCGGCCTGCACGGCGACGGCGTGCGCCGGCTCACCGCGGTGAGCCCGTCCGGCAGCCCGCTGTGGACCCGCACCCTCGGCGACGAGGGCCACGCCGTCCCGGTCCTGCTCGGCACGGACGTGCTCGTCTCCATCGGCGGCACGGACGCGGGCGGGCTGCGCAGCTACGCCTCCGACGGCAGCGAGAACTGGACCGCCAGGACCCCGGCCGGCCCCACCGGCACCCCCCTCGTCGCGGCCGGGACGGTCTACACGGGCAGCTACGGTGACGAGCTGCTGGCGCTGGACGCGCGGGACGGCAAGCGGAAGTGGCAGGTTCCCGGCGGCACCGACGTCACGGTCCTCGCCCTCGCCGGCACCACCCTGATCACGGACTCCGGCCCCGCACGCCAGGGCTTCCGCGTCTCGGACGGCCGGCGCCTGTGGCGCAGGGACGCCGGCGCCGGGCCCCTGACGGCCGGCACCCGGTCGCTGGCCGTCGGCGCGGAACAGGGCACGGTGTACGCCGTACGGGCGGCCGACGGGTCCCGTGCCTGGGCGTACGACGTCGAGGGGGGCACGGCCGAGCCCCGGGTGGTGGTGGCCGGCGACACCGTGTACGCCCGGGCGGGCGACCGGGTCTGGGCGCTGGACCTGAACGGCAGGCGGCGCTGGGACGCGGCCCTCGGCCGGGCCGCGGCCGACGACCAGCACACCCCGCTCGCCCGCGGCAGCCGCCTCTACGTGCCCTCGGGCACCGGTGTCGCCGCGGTCGACCTGCCCGCGTAGCCGTCCCTAGTTGTCGAGGCCGATCGCGAAGGCGGCCTCCAGGTCGTGCTGGGAGTAGGTGCGGAAGGCGACGTGCGTGTCCGTGGCCTCCACGCCGGGGATCTTGCTGATCCGGCCCGGGATGACCTCGGCGAGGTCCTCGTGCTGCCCGACCCGGACCATGGCGATCAGGTCGTAGGTGCCGGTGACCGAGAAGACCTCGCTGACGCTGTCGAGCGCGGCGATCTGCTCCGCGATCTCGGGGATCCGGTCCACACTGGTCTTGATCAGGACGATCGCGGTGATCACGGCTGTTTCTCTCCCTCGGTGACCGGAGCTGGGGCGGCTTTCACTCTAGTGGTACGGCCGTAGCGCACCCACGCGTAACCGAACCCCAGGCCGAACCCCAGCAGGTGCGCCAGATACGCCACCCCGGGCCCGTCCGAGGCCTGCCCGGCCGCCAGCCACTGCAGGGCCGCCCAGCACGGCAGCACCACCCACGCGGGGAAGCGCAGCGGCAGGAAGAACAGGAAGGGCAGAAGACTGGTCACACGCGCGCGGGGGAACAGGTAGAGGAACGCGCCGAGCACCGCCGAGACCGCCCCGGAGGCGCCCACCAGCGACTGCTCGGAGGCGGCGTTGACGGCCGCGTACCCCAGCAGGGCGAGGTAGCCGCAGCAGACGTAGAAGAGGGTGAACTCCACCCGGCCCATCCGCTCCTCGGTCATCGCCCCGAAGACGAAGAGGAAGAGCATGTTGCCGAGCAGATGCACCCAGCTGCCGTGCACGAACAGCGCGGTGGCCGGGGTGAGCGCCGCCCCGGCGGGTCCGTGGAACAGCTCGGCCGGGACCACCCCCCAGTGCCGGAAGTACGTCCGCTGCGCCGCGAGCAGCGCCTCCCCGGAGCCGTACCCGGGGACCAGCCCGGAGGCAGGGCCGAGCGCGAAGATCAGGGCGCACAGGGCGATCAGGCCGTACGTCATCGGCGCCGGCGCGCCCCGGACCGCTCTGAGTGTCCGGACCGCCGCCCCGCTCCACGTGCTGATCATGACTACAGAGCATGACGTAACGGGACGCAAGCTGACAGACCGCCTCGCCGCCGTGAACAGGCGGGCGGCGAGTCCCCGCCAGGCCGTAGGGTTACGAGCCACACGCGTCGGGGGACGGCGCGGACCGACACGAGAAGGAAGAGAACAGTCACCATGACGGTTCCCCTGCCGACGGCCACCACACGATGGCGCTGCACCCTGTGCGGCAACCTCACCCGGTTCGACGTCACCCGCTCGTCGAAGGTCGTCGAGTACGTCCACCTCGACCTGGCCGGTGAGCCGACGGTGGAGGAGCGCGAGGTGGTCAGTGAGACCATCGAGTCGGTGCGCTGCCGCTGGTGCAACGCGGTGGACCAGGTGGAACTGGTGGACAGGCCGGGCGCCGGCTCCTGAGCGGAGCGGCCCCCGGAGAGGCTTATTCCGGTATTGGGGTGTGACGGATGGTGGAGACCACAGGCGGGGGGCCGGGCGACGGCACCGCTGAGGTGCTTGACCGTCCGCTGCCCGACGGCGTGCGCAAGCGGGTCGTGCAGATCGTGTCGGACGGCTTCGGCGCACTGACCATGGCGGAACTGCCCGCCCAGCTGAGGCAGTACGCCCGGTTCGCCCCGAACCGCCGGGCCAAGTTCGCCGGGAACGCGATGGCCTCGGCGCTGGAGACCGATTCGCTGTTCCGGCAGCGGATCGGGGAGAAGTTCCGGGAGGCCCAGCCGGAGCTCGCCGGCGCCCTCGACGCCGGCGCCCCGCCCCCGGCCGCGGACCCGCTGGACGTGGCGGCCGCGGCCTACGTGCTGCGCCCGGCGGGCTGGGTGAAGCTGGTCACCGCGGCCGGCGAGGAGGCCCAGCGCGCGGACGCCGAGCGCGCCGACGAGGAGAGCCGGGCCGAGCTGGAGCGGCTGCGCGGGGAGCTGGAGCAGGCCCGGGAGCACACCCGCGCCGAGACCGAACGACTGCGTGCGGAGCTGGAGTCGGCCAGGAAGGAAGCGGAGTCGCTGCACCGCAAGCTGCGTGCCGCGCTGAGCGACGTCAAGCGGGGCGAGGCCGCGCTGCGCAAGGCGCACATGGAGATCGACGCGGTGCGTGCCGAGGCGCAGGCGCAGGTGTCGGCCGCGGAGAGCGAGTCCCGGCGGCTCAAGGCCCGCCTGGGCGAGGCCGAGTCCGCGCTCGAGGCCACCCGCCGGGCCGCCCGGGAGGGCCGCAGCGTGGAGGACATGCGGGTACGGCTGCTGCTGGACACCCTGCTGGACGCCACCCAGGGGCTACGGCGCGAACTGGCGCTGCCGCCGGTGTCCGTGCGCCCGGCGGAGACCGTCGACGCTGTGGAACCGGGCCGCATGACCCCGAAGGACATCGCGGCGCGCGCCCTGTCGGAGAACGATCCGGCGATCCTCGACCAGTTGCTGGCCCTGCCGCAGGCGCATCTGGTCGTCGACGGCTACAACGTGACCAAGACCGGCTATCCGCAGATGCCGCTGGAGAAGCAGCGGCTGCGGCTGCTGGGTCAGCTGTCGGCGCTCGCCGCGCAGACCGGCGCCGAGGTGACCTGTGTCTTCGACGGCGCCGAGCTGGCCGCGCCGGTGCTGCTCGCGCCGCCGCGCGGGGTGCGGGTGCTGTTCTCCAAGCCGGGTGTGACGGCCGACGAGCTGATCCGCCAGCTGGTGCGCGCGGAGCCGCCGGGGCGCCCGGTCATCGTCGCCTCCACCGACCGGGAGGTCGCCGACGGCGTCGCGAAGGCCGGTGCCCGACCGGTGGCATCTGCGGTGCTTCTGAAGCGACTGTCCTGAAGGTCCAACGGGCACAGTGAATGCCCGAATTGGCCGCATCCTCACGCAACACAGGGTCAATCGCGCCTCACTACATGTGAGTTGAGTGCAAAGAATGCATTGCGCCACGGGTTTTTTTGCTGTGGGATTTGAACTGATCACAACCGGGTCACTAGGGTCTGCTCGAACCTCCGAACGGGTGATCACTCACAAGAAGGAGTTCGTCCTCCGTGGCGTCCCACCGTCGACCCAAGCAGCCGAGCCGCACCCGCGTGACCGTGCTCACCACCGCTGCCGCAGCTGCCGTCGCGCTCAGCGCCAACGCCGCCAACGCCGCGCCGAGCGAGAAGCTCGGCAAGGACGAGGTCAAGGCCAAGGTCGACAAGCTCTACGAGCAGGCCGAGCAGGCGACCGAGAAGTACAACGGCGCCAAGGAGAAGCAGCAGAAGCTGCAGAAGGACATCGCCACCATCCAGGACAACGTCGCCCGCGGCCAGGAGGAGCTCAACAAGCTCCGCGACGGCCTGGGCTCGCTGGCCACCGCGCAGTACCGGTCCGGCGGCATCGACTCCTCCGTCCAGCTCTTCCTGTCCTCGGACCCGGACGACTTCCTCGACAAGGCGTCCACGCTCGACCAGTTGAGCAGCCAGCAGGTCGACGCGCTGAAGAAGATCCAGGACAAACAGCGCGAACTCGCCCAGCAGCGGGCAGAGGCCACCGAGAAGCTCAAGGACCTCTCGGCCACCCGCACCGAACTGGGCAACAAGAAGAAGGAAGTCCAGAGCAAGCTCGCCGAGGCGCAGAAGCTGCTGAACTCCCTGACCGCCAAGGAGAAGGCACAGCTCGCCCAGGAGCAGCAGCGCGCCAACCGCTCCTCCACCGAGCGTGTGGACCTCAAGGACGCCCCGCCCGCCTCCGGGCGCGCCCAGGCGGCCTTCTCCGCCGCCCAGACCCGGCTCGGCTCGCCGTACGTCTACGGCGCCACCGGCCCCTCCTCCTTCGACTGCTCGGGCCTGACCTCCTGGGCCTACGCCCAGGCCGGCGTCTCCATCCCGCGCACCTCCGAGGCCCAGGCGCAGATAGGCACGAGGATCACTTCGGTCAACGACTTGAAGGTCGGCGACTTGGTCTTCTTCTTCAACGACCTGCACCACGTCGGCCTCTACGCGGGCAACGGCCAGATCCTGCACGCCCCGCGCACCGGCACGGTCGTCCGCTACGAGTCCATGACGACCATCGGTGGCCCGTTCATGTTCGGCGTCCGGGTCTGACACCCGGCGACACGCGGACACGGTGGCGCCCGAACGGGCGAATCACCGGGACTCGAACTGACCCCGCGCCCCGCCGGTGACCTGCGTCAGCGGCGGGGCGTCACTCTGCGTTGACTCCGCGGTCTTTGGCCCGGGCCGGTCCGCACGGCTACTGTCTGCCGCGTTTCCCCGGCGCCGGGGCCTCCCCGTCCCCGGCGCCGGGGAAACGGTCTGTGTCCGCCAGCAGAAGGACTGCCGTGGGGTCCCATCGCCGCCTTGCTCCGTCCGGAATCGACCGGGGCGCCGCCGCCCTGTGCGTGCTGTCCGCCACGATGACCGCGCTCGGCGCCGTACCGGCGCACGCGGAGCGGGGGGCCGGCACCCGGGCCGAGGTGGACCGCCTGTACGAGGAGGCCGAGAAGGCGACCCAGGCCTACGACAGGGCCGACGAGCGGGCCGGCCGGCTGCGCCGCCGGGTCCGGGACGCGCAGGACCACATCGCCCGCCAGCAGGAGCGCGTCAACGAACTGCGCGAGCAACTCGGTTCGCTGGCCGGCGCCCAGTACCGCTCCGGCGGCATCGACCCGGCGGTCGCCCTGCTCTTCTCCACCGAGCCCGACGACTACCTGGACAAGGCGTCCACGCTCGACCGCATCGGCACCCGGGAGGCCGGCCGGCTCAAGGAGTTGCAGTCCGTGCTGCGCGACCTCGCGCAGGAGCGCGCGGACGCGGCCGGGACCCTCGCCGAGCTGGAGCGCAGCCGCAAGGCCGTGGTCGCGCACAAGCGGACCGTGGAACGCAAGCTCGCCCGGGCCCGGCAGCTCATCAACGCCCTGCCCGCCGCCGAACGCGCCGCGTACGACCGGGCCTCCCGCGGCGGCCGCCCGGACCTGCCCGGCCTGTCCGGCGTCCAGGCCCCCGACGGGCGCGCCGCCGCGGCCCTGGCCGCCGCCCGCTCCGCCCTGGGCCGCCCGTACGTGTGGGGCGCCAACGGCCCCTCGGGCTTCGACTGTTCGGGTCTGATGCAGTGGGCGTACGCGCACGCGGGCGTCCATCTGCCGCGCACCTCGCAGGAGCAGCGGTTCGCCGGCCGGCGGGTCCCGCTCTCCCAGGCCCGCCCCGGCGACCTGGTCGTCTACCGCTCCGACGCCAGCCACGTGGCGATGTACGCGGGCAACGGCCAGGTCATCCACGCGCCCTACCCCGGCGCCCCGGTGCGTTACGACCCGGTCGGGATGATGCCGGTCTCCTCGGTCACCCGGCCCTGACCGCGCCGCGCCCCGTACGATCGGCGAGTGGCCGGTCGCAGGAGGGTGTGGAGCATCGGAGCCGTGGGGCTCGGTCTGCTGCTGCCGCTGGCCGGGTGCGGCGGGCCCACCGCGGCCGACTCCGCGCGGGCCGAGGTGCAGCAGGTGCTGGACCGGCGCGCGGCGGCCCTCCTCGACCACGACGAGACGGCCTACGGCGCGACCGGCACCCGCACCGGGTACACCCGGCTGCGCGCCCTGCCGCTGGCCTCCTGGAGCTACCGGGTCACCGCCCTGCACCGCACCCGCTCCGGCGCCACCGCCGACGCCGAGCTGCGCTACCGCGTCGCCGGCTACGACAAGGCCCCCGTCGACGCCCGCCGCACCCTGACCCTGGGCCGCGCCGCCGGCGGCCGCTGGTACGTCACCGCCGAGCGGCCCGCCGCGGAGGCCGGGCAGCAGCTGTGGGACCAGGGCACGGTGACCGCGGTGCGGGGCGCGCACAGTCTGGTGCTCGGCACCGGGGGCGCCGCCGCCGACCTGGCCCTGTACGCCCGGCTGGCGGACCGTGCGGTCCCGGCCGTCTCCGCGGCGTGGGGCACCGACTGGAGCCGCCGGGTCGTCGTGCTCGTCCCGCGGTCCCTGGCGGGCATGGCGTCCCTGCTGGGCTCGCCCGCCGCCGGCTACCGGGGCATCGCCGCCGTCACCACCGGCGAGGCGGGTGGTTCGGGCCGGACGCCCGCGGACCGGGTGGTGGTCAACCCGGAGGCGTACGCCGGGCTCGGCGACCCCGGCAAGCAGGTCGTCCTCACCCACGAGACCACGCATGTCGCCACCCGGGCGCGCACCACCGCCGCGACCCCGCTGTGGCTCTCCGAGGGCTACGCCGACTGGATCGGCTACCTCGGAACCGGCCGCACCCCGGCCGAGGCCGCCCCGGAACTCGCCCGCGCCGTCCGCAACGGCGAGACGCCCCACGCGCTCCCCGCCGACGGGGACTTCGCCTTCACCAGCGAACCCACCGGACTGGCCCGCGCCTACGAGGCCGGCTGGCTGGCCTGCCGGATGATCGCCGACCAGTGGGGCGCGGCCCGGCTCGGCGCCTTCTACCGGGCCGTCGGCGCCCACGGCACACGGGCCGGCGCGGTCGAGGAGGCCCTGAAGAAGGTGCTCGGCACGACCCCGAAGGAGTTCACCGCCCGCTGGCGCGACTACGTCACGACCCAGCTCGACTGAGCACCTCGATGGCCTCCCGCGGCCATTCCCGCTCGGCCTGCCCGGTGGTCCGCGCGACCCGCGGCATCCCCTCGCGGAACAGGTCCCCCGCTCTCCTCCGCCCGCACCGGCTCGCCCTTGCGGTGGAAGAAGCTCGCCGGGGTCTCCAGGAACTCCAGGCGGCGGCGGAGCACGGCGGCCTGCCGGCGACACCCGCACACCCATGCGGCTCGCTCTGCCGGCCAACGGACTGATCCTGGTCTGCGGCCCCCTCCCCATCCACCTCTACGGCGTTCCCGGCGCCGCCGCCTCCACCGTGCTGTGCCGCGCCGCCGCCCTCGCCCTTGGCCTGCGCGCCCTGCACCGCACCGCCCTGCCGCGCACGGCCGCCCGGACGCGCCCCCGCCGCGCCCCTCCCGGCCGCCCTGCCTACTCGATCGCCTACAAGGTCATGTACCTCGCCACGATGGCCTTCTACTCGGTGCGGCAGGCCGCGTCCCTCCACACCGCGCACACCCGGGGCTCGGGCGGGGACGCCCGCCGGGACGTCGGCCGGCAGGCGGTGCTCGTCGCCGCCGACCGCGGGCCTCACGGCCGCCGCGCTGTTCGCCGTCACCGCGCCCTGGCTCATGACCGCCTTCCGGGCCGGTGACGAGGTCGCCCGCCAGGGCGTGCTCTTCCTCCGCTGCATCGGCCCCTACCTGCTGCCGATGGCCTGCTTCATCGCGCTCGGCGGGGTCTTCGAGGACAGTGGGGGAGCGCCCGCGCTGCTGCGGGTCACCCTGCTCGGCGCCTCCGTCCAGCTGCCCCTGGCCTACGCGCTCTCCGGCCTCGGTCTGCCCGGTCTGCCTGGCGCCGGCGGTCGCGATGGCCGTGCAGTGTGCCCGGCGTCAGGAGGAGACCGGGGTCTCCGTGCGGGTGGCCTGAGGCGGGAAGGGGGTTTGCGCGGACGGCGGGACGGTCGCGCGCCACAGGCGGCGGGCCGCCAGGACCGTGGCCGCGACCAGCAGGCCGTTGCGGACCGCCAGCAGCGTCACGCCGTACCAGTCGCTCATCACGACGTGCGAGAAGCCGAGCGGGAACTCCAGGACGGTCACGAGGGACGCGAGGAGGACCAGCAGGGCGGGCGGTCCCATGCGGCTCGCCCGGTGCGTCAGGCAGACGGCGGCCAGGCCGACCAGCCACACCAGGTACTGGGGGCTGATCACCCGGCTGGTCACCGTGAACAGCAGCACCGCGGTCAGGGCCGCGTCGGTGACGGTGTGCGGCGCGAACCGGGCCGCGCGCAACCGCCACAGCAGCAGCCAGCCGAAGACGACCCCCGTCAGTGCCAGCGCCGCCGTGCTGACCTCGTCCACGTGCGGGCCCAGGAACTCGATCGACCCGTAGTTGAGCAGCACCTCGCCCTGCCATCCGAAGTGCCGGGCCACATGGAAGACCAGGGCGCCCAGCGACTCCACCTCGGTGCCCCGGTCGCGCTGGAAGGTCAGGAACGCGAAGGCGCCCGGCATGGACACCGCGAACAGCAGCGCGAGGCCCGCCGCGGTGACCGCCGCCGCCCCCCACGCCCGCCGCCGCACGGCACCGACCAGCAGCAGCGCGGGCCACACCTTCAGCAGCGCCCCGAACGCCGTCAGCGCGCCCATCACCCGCGGCCGCCGGGCCCCGGCGAGCAGCGCCGCCACGGCCACCGCGGTCACCATCACGTCGTAGCGGGCGTACACCGTCGGCCCGAGCAGCGGGACGCCCGCCACCCACGCCCAGGCCCCGCGCGGGGACCGGCCGGGCCGCCTGCCCGCGTACACCAGCAGCGCCAGCACGACGACGTCGGCCAGGCAGGCCAGCAGGTAGAAGGCGTGCGCGTACGACAGGAAGGGCAGGACGGCGGGGGAGAGGACCGGGAGGGCCGCGGCCGGCGGGTACTGCCAGGTCACGTCGTCCAGCGGAAACGTTCCCTGCCGCAGGACCTCGTACCAGCCGCGGTAGATCACCGACACGTCCGAGGTGACGTCCGGGCCCGGGAAGGTGTACACCCGGAACACGAACAGCAGCAGCACCGCGCGGGTGACGACCCAGGTCCCGAGCAGCCAGGCCAGGGACCGCCCGGCACCCTTCGTGTCCACGTGATCCCCTGCCGTTCGATTTCCGTGTCGGGCGACCATGATGTCCTGCCCGGCTGTGCACATGCCACAGACTCGGCCGGACCCGGCCCGCCGGACGGCCCATTCGGTAGGGTCGGCGGCGATGCACAAGACCCTGATCGTCACCAACGACTTCCCGCCCCGGCCGGGCGGCATCCAGGCCTTCCTGCACAACATGGCGCTCCGCCTGGACCCCGGCCGGCTGGTCGTCTACGCCTCCACCTGGAAGCGCGGCCGGGAGGGCGCCGAGGCCACCGCCGCCTTCGACGCCGACCAGCCCTTCACCGTCGTGCGCGACCGTACGACCATGCTGCTGCCCACCCCGGCGGCCACCCGGCGGGCGGCCGGGCTGCTCCGCGAGCACGGCTGCACCTCGGTGTGGTTCGGCGCGGCGGCCCCGCTCGGTCTCATGGCTCCCGCGCTGCGCCGGGCCGGCGCCGAACGGCTGGTGGCCACCACCCACGGCCACGAGGCCGGCTGGGCCCAGCTGCCCGCCGCCCGGCAGCTGCTGCGCCGGATCGGCGAGTCCACGGACACGATCACCTACCTCGGCGAGTACACCCGCTCCCGGATAGCGACCGCGCTCACCCCGGACGCGGCCGGCCGCATGGTGCAGCTGCCGCCCGGGGTGGACGAGAAGACCTTCCACCCCGGCTCCGGCGGCGACGAGGTCCGCGCCCGGCTAGGGCTCACCGACCGGCCGGTCGTGGTCTGCGTCTCCCGCCTGGTGCCGCGCAAGGGCCAGGACACGCTGATCCGGGCCATGCCCCGCATCCTCGCCGCCGAGCCGGACACCGTCCTGCTGATCGTCGGCGGCGGCCCCTACGAGCAGGACCTGCGCCGCCTGGCCGACGAGACGGGCGTCGCCGGCTCGGTGCGCTTCACCGGCGCCGTCCCCTGGTCCGAGCTGCCCGCCCACTACGGCGCGGGCGACGTCTTCGCCATGCCCTGCCGCACCCGTCGCGGCGGCCTCGACGTGGAGGGCCTCGGCATCGTCTACCTGGAGGCATCCGCCACCGGCCTGCCCGTCGTCGCGGGCGACTCCGGCGGCGCCCCGGACGCGGTCCTGGAGGGCGAGACCGGCTGGGTGGTCCGGGGCGGCTCGGCGGAGCAGACGGCCGAGCGGATCGTCGCCCTCCTCCACGACCCCGAGCTGCGCCGCAGGATGGGCGCGCGCGGCCGGCAGTGGGTCGAGGAGAAGTGGCGCTGGGACCTGCTGGCGGAGAAGTTGAAAGCTCTGCTCTAGAAACCCGCCGCGGCTCTAGGCGGAACGGGAAAATCCGCACATGCTGCGCGCATGACAGTAAACCTGATGCAGCGTCAGCTGACAAGGCGTCACATCCTCGGCATGGCGGCACTCCAGACGGCGGCCGCCCTCGGCTTCACCCGCGTCGGGCTCCCCTCCGCCCGCGCGGCGGAACCCGCCCCCACCGACAACTCCCCGGCGATCGTGGTCGGTTCCGGATACGGCGGCGCCGTCGCCGCCCTCCGCCTCGGCCAGGCCGGCATCCGCACCCTCGTCCTGGAGATGGGCCGGCTGTGGAACACCGCCGGCGCAGACGGCAAGGTGTTCTGCTCCACCAGCGCCCCCGACCGGCGCTCCATGTGGTTCCGCACCCGCACCGAGGCCCCGCTCGCCACGTTCCTCTGGCTGGACGTGGTCAACCAGGCCATCAGCCCCTACCCCGGAGTCCTCGACCGCGTGCACTACGACGCCATGTCGGTCTACGTCGGCCGGGGCGTCGGCGGCGGCTCCCTGGTCAACGGCGGCATGGCCGTCACCCCGCCACGGTCCTACTTCACCGAGCAGTTCCCGTCCGTGGACGCCGACGAGATGTACGGCACCTGGTTCCCGCGCGCCCGCGCCATGCTCGGCGTCAACTCCGTCGACCCGGCCTGGTTCGAGTCGACCGAGTGGTACCGGTTCACCCGGACCTCCCGGAAGGCCGCCGCCAACGCCGGCCTGCGGACCACCTTCGTGCCCAACGTCTACGACTTCGGCTACATGCAGCGCGAGGCCGCCGGTACGGCCGTGAAGTCCGCGCTCGCCGGCGAGGTCATCTACGGCAACAACCACGGCAAACGCAGCCTCGACCAGACCTACCTGGCCGCCGCCCTCGGCACCGGCAACGTGACGATCCACACCCTGGAGAAGGTCACCTCGGTCAGCCGCGCGGGCGACGGATCGTACGTCCTGACCGCCGACCGGATCGACGGCACCGGCGCGGTCGTGGAGACCAAGGAGTACGGCTGCACGTACCTCTTCCTCGGCGGCGGCAGCCTCGGCACCACCGAACTCCTCGTGCGCGCCCGGGACACCGGCACCCTGCCGGGCCTCGACGCCGCCGTGGGCGCGGGCTGGGGCACCAACGGCAACACCATGCTCGGCCGCGCGAACCACGTGTGGGACACCGTCGGCGCCCACCAGGCCACCATGCCCGTGATGGGCATCGACGACTGGCCCAACGCCGACAATCCGGTCTTCGCGGAGATCGCCCCGCTGCCCATGGGCTTCGAGCACTGGGTCAGCCTCTACCTCGCGATCACCAGGAACCCCGAGCGGGCGACGTTCTCCTACGACACCTCGTCCGGGGCGGTGCGGCTCGGCTGGACCGCCGCCCAGAGCGCCGTCTCCGTGCGCATGGCCAAGAAGCTGTTCGACCGGATCAACGCGGCCAACGCCACGATCTACCGGTACGACCTGTTCGGCTCCGGGAACAAGGTCTTCGCGGACGACTTCACCTACCACCCGCTCGGCGGCTGCGTACTGGGCCGGGCCACCGACGACTACGGACGGGTGAAGGGATGCCCACGGCTGTACGTCACCGACGGCTCGCTCGTGCCCGGGTCGATCGGCGTGAACCCGTTCGTCACCATCACGGCCCTCGCCGAACGCACCATGGCGCGGGTCCTCGCCGAGGACACCGCGCCATGAGGCACCGACGGGATCACTTGGCGTAGAGCGCCTCGATCTCGTTGGCGTAGTCCTTCGCCACCACGTTCCGCTTGAGCTTCAGCGACGGGGTGAGGTGGCCCGACTCCTCCGTGAACTGGGAGGGCAGAATGCGGAACTTCCGCACCGATTCCGCCTTCGACACCGCGGCGTTGCCGTCGTCCACGGCCGCCTGGATCGCCGCGAGCAGATCCGGGTCCTCGCACAGCGACGCCGCGGTGGCGCCCGCCGGCTTGCCGTGCTCGGCGGCCCACCGGCCCAGGAACTCCTCGTCGATGGTGACCAGCGCGCCCACGAACGGCCGCCCGTCGCCCACCACCATGCACTCCGCGACCAGCGCGTGCGCCCGGATCCGGTCCTCGATCACCGCCGGGGCCACGTTCTTGCCGCCCGCCGTGACGATGATCTCCTTCTTCCGGCCGGTGATCCGCAGATAGCCGTCCTCGTCCAGGGTGCCGATGTCACCGGTGTGGAACCAGCCGTCGGCCAGCGCCTCCGCGGTCGCGCCCGGGTTGTTCCAGTACTCCTTGAACAGGTGCTCGCCGTGCAGCAGCACCTCGCCGTCGTCCGCGATCCGCACCACCGAGCCGGGCAGCGGCTGACCGACCGTGCCGATCTTCTGCCGGTCCCACGGGTTGAACGCGGTCGCCGCACAGGACTCGGTCAGGCCGTAGCCCTCCAGCACCGTGAAGCCGATGCCCCGGAAGAAGTGCCCGAGCCGCTCACCGAGGGGGGCACCGCCGGAGATGGCGTACTCGCCCCGGCCGCCGAGGACCGCGCGCAGCTTGCTGTAGACCAGCTTGTCGAAGACCTTGTGCTTGATCTTCAGGCCGAGCGACGGTCCCGACGGGCTGTCCAGCGCCTTGCTGTAGGCGATCGCGGTGTCCGCCGCCTTGTCGAAGATCGCACCCTTGCCGTCCGCCTGCGCCTTGGCCCGCGCCGAGTTGTAGACCTTCTCGAAGACCCGCGGCACACCCAGGATCAGCGTCGGCCGGAACGCGGCCAGCTCGTCCGTGAGGTTCTTGATGTCCGGGACGCAGCCCAGCTTGATCGGCGCCATCATCGGCGCCACCTGCACCAGCCGCCCGAAGACATGCGCGAGCGGCAGGAACAGCAGCACCGAGCACTCGCCGGTGCGGAACAGCGGACGCAGCCGCTCCACCACGTTCCCGCACTCGGCGAAGAAGCTGCGGTGGGTGAGCACACAGCCCTTGGGGCGCCCGGTCGTACCGCTCGTGTACACGATGGTCGCGGGGTCGTCGGCCCGGGCGAGCGAGCTGCGCTCCTCCACCGTCCGGTCCGAGACGTCCTGCCCGAGCCGGCCCAGCTCCGCCACGCCCCCGGCCTCGATCTGCCAGACGTGCTTGAGCGCGGGCAGCGCCTCGCGCACCGACTCCACGGCCGCCGTGTGGGTGTCCAGCTCCGTGACGCAGGCGGTGGCGCCCGAGTCGGACAGGATCCACTGCACCTGCTCCGGCGAGCTGGTCTCGTACACCGGCACGGTGATCGCGCCGGCGCTCCAGATCGCGAAGTCGAGCAGCGTCCACTCGTACCGCGTGCGGGACATCAGGCCCACCCGGTCGCCCGGCTGCACGCCGGAGGCGATGAGGCCCTTGGCGGCGGTGTGCACCTCGGCCAGGAACTCCCGTGCGGTCACGTCGTGCCAGGCACCCCCGACCTTGCGGGCGATCACGGCGACGTCGGGATGCTGCGCGGCGTTTCTGCGGACGATGTCGGTCAGATTCCCGTCCGCGGGGACCTCGTACAGAGCCGGAAGGCTGAACTCGCGCAAGACTGCTGCTCCTCATAGGGCGCCGGCGCCACGACGTTGTGCGATGCGACGGTGCGGTCCAAGGCTCGGGCAAGTGCTCCGGAACAACATGACGATTCACATGTTGAAATCCTGAGCACGACTGGACGGCCCGGACGTTACCCGCCGGTATGGCGTCTACGACAGGGGGTCCCGGCGAGATGTTCGCTGCGTCACACACGTGGGCGTTCCTTCGCGCACAGTAGTCCACAGCCGAACCGACCGGCGAGTAACCGCAGGCCGGCCCGGCACTGTTCACCTCCACCGCACACGCCTACGCTTGATCACCATGGCATCCACACGCTCCGGCAACCGGCGGACCCGCGTCCATGTCGTCAGCGACGTGCACGGCAACGCCCGCGACCTGGCCCGGGCCGGCGAAGGTGCCGACGCCCTGGTCTGCCTGGGGGACCTCGTCCTCTTCCTCGACTACGCCGACCACTCGCGCGGCATCTTCCCGGACCTGTTCGGCAAGGAGAACGCCGACCGCATCGTCGAGCTGCGCACCGCGCGCCGCTTCGCCGAGGCCCGTGAGTTCGGCGCCCGCCTGTGGGGCGGGATCAAGGCCGACCGGGCCACGGCCATCGAGAAGGCCGTGCGCAAGCAGTACGCCGAACTGTTCGCCGCGTTCCCCACCCCGACGTACGCCACCTACGGGAACGTCGACATGCCGCAGCTCTGGCCGGAGTACGCCCGGCCCGGCACCACCGTCCTCGACGGTCAGCGGGTGGAGATCGGCGGGTGGACCTTCGGCTTCGTCGGCGGCGGCCTGCGCACCCCGATGCGCACGCCGTACGAGATCGGCGACGAGGAGTACGCGGCGAAGATCGAGGCCGTCGGCGAGGTCGACGTGCTGTGCACCCACATCCCGCCCGAGGTGCCCGAGCTGGTGTACGACACCGTCGCACGCCGCTTCGAGCGGGGCAGCCGGGCCCTGCTGGACGCCATCCGCCGCACCCGGCCGAGGTACGCGCTGTTCGGGCACGTGCACCAGCCCCTGGCGCGCCGGATGCGGATCGGCGCCACCGAGTGCGTGAACGTGGGGCACTTCGCGGGCACCGGCACGCCGTGGGCGCTCGAATGGTGAGGCACGCAGGCGCGGTGAAGGCGGCAGGTCGGCGGCGCGGTAGCCTTCACGCTGCACACACGTGCGCAGCCCGGCGCACACGAACTTCTCAAACCCGGCCCGCATCTGGAGGAGCCACCGCGATGGCGGAACACACCAGTTCGAGCATCACGATCGAGGCGGCTCCGGCCGACGTCATGGCGGTGATCGCCGACTTCGCGCGCTACCCGGACTGGACCGGCGAGGTGAAGGAGGCGGAGGTCCTCGCGACCGACGAGCAGGGCCGCGCCGAGCAGGTCCGCCTCGTCATGGACGCCGGCGCCATCAAGGACGACCAGACCCTCGCCTACACCTGGACCGGCGACCACGAGGTCTCCTGGACCCTGGTCAAGTCCCAGATGCTCCGCTCCCTCGACGGCACCTACCTGCTGAAGCCGGCCGGCTCGGGCGCCACCGAGGTCACCTACCGGCTGACCGTCGACGTCAAGATCCCCATGCTCGGCATGATCAAGCGCAAGGCGGAGAAGGTCATCATCGACCGGGCGCTGGCGGGTCTGAAGAAGCGGGTCGAGTCCGGGGAGAAGTAGTCGCTCCGGTCCGGTCGACGCGCACGGCGGTACCGTTCACCTCCATGCGCACCATCCTGATCACGGGCCCGGGCGGCAGCGGGCGTACGACCGTCGCCGCCGCCACCGCGCTCGCCGCCGCCCGCGAGGGCCACCGCACCCTCCTGCTGAGCGCCGACCGCACGGACACCCCGGGCGCGGCACTGGGCACCGTGACAGGACCGGCCCCCGCCGACGTCACCGAGAACCTCACCGCCTGGCGGCCCGACGCCGTCGCCCGGTTCCGCGAGGACCTCACCGCCTTCCAGACCCGTGCCGCGAACGTCCTCGACCTCCTCGGCGCGGCCCGCCTGGACGCGGAGGAGGTCACCCCGCTGCCCGGCGCCGAGGAACTGTCCTTCCTGCGCGCGCTGCGGGACGCGGCCCTGTCCGAGCGGTACGACCTGCTCGTCGTCGACCTCCCGCCCCTCCCGCAGGCCCTCGCCCTGCTCGCCCTGCCCGAGGAGCTGCGCCGCTACCTGCGCCGCCTGCTGCCGCCCGAGCGGCAGGCCGCCCGCGCCCTGCGCCCGGTCCTCGGCCGGCTGGCCGGCGTCCCCATGCCCGCCGACTGGCTGTACGAGACGGCCGCCCGCTGGGACGTCGAACTGGCCGCCGTCGAGGCCGTCCTCACCGACCGGGACACCGCCGTGCGCCTGGTCGCCGAACCCGGCCCGGCCGGCGCCGACGCCGTACGCGCCGCGACCCTGGGCCTCGCCCTGCGCGGTCTGCCCACCGAGGCCCTGGTCTCCAACCGGACGCTGCCCGAGGCGGCCCCCGACAGCTGGCTCGGCTCGCTCCTCGCCCAGCAGCGCAAGACGCTCGCCGACTGGCAGGAGGCGTACGACGTCCACCCCGTCCCGCACCTCGGCCGCGACCCGCACGGCCCGGAGGACCTCACCGCGCTCGCCGTACCCGCCGTCAACCCGGCGACTGCTCCGGTCGGGTGGCCCGTCACCGACCGGCTCGCCGAGGACGGCGTGCTGGTCTGGCACCTTCCGCTGCCCGGCGCGATACGGGACGAGCTGGACCTCGTCCGGCGCGGCGACGAACTCCTGATCACCGCGGGCCCGTTCCGCCGGATCGTTCCGCTGCCCTCCGCCCTGCGCCGGTGCACCGTCGCCGGCGCCGGACTGCGCGACGGAGAGCTGCGCATCCGGTTCGCCCCGGACCCGGACCTGTGGCCCGCGTCGGGACGGTGAACGGGTACGCCCGTTCGGGTAACGTCGTAAAGGCGAACCGTAGTCAGGAGCCGCCATGAGCGAAGAGCGCCCCGCACCCGACCCTTCCGAGGAGGAGCGGCCGAGGGCGACCGACGCCGACGCCTGGGCCACGGCCTGCGCCGAGGACCTCGCCGCCGAGCAGGCCCGCCGCCGCACCCGGCACGGCCCGCCGCCCGGGTCGGCCGCCGAGGAACTGAAGAAGCTCGTGGACACGGTGGCCGACAAGCTGTCCGGCCTGCCGTCACCGCTCCTCGGCGGCCTCGCCGGACCCGCCGCCCAGCAGATGGTGCGGCAGGTCGTCCAGCAGGCGAAGGCCGCCGTCGAGCCCGTCATAGACCGCAACCCGGACGTGTTCGACCACCTGGCCGCGGCCGGCAGCGAGCTGCTCGCCGCCTACCGCTCCGCCGTCCAGGCCCAGGAGCACCGCTGGACCTCCCGTACGGCCGACCCCGCGGGCGACGGCCGGCCGGGCCGGCGCGACCCGGGGGAGGGCACCGGCCCGGGCGAGCGCATCGACCTGGACTGAAGCCCTGGCACGGCAGGGCCTCGGGTACGGTTGGCCGTAGCGGGGCTCGACCGAAACTGAGGGATTCATGGGACTCACCATCGGCGTCGACATCGGCGGCACGAAGATCGCGGCCGGCGTGGTCGACGAGGAAGGCAACATCCTCTCGACCTTCAAGGTGCCGACCCCCACCACGCCCGAGGCCATCGTGGACGCCATCGCCTCGGCGGTGGAGGGTGCGCGCGCCGGGCACGAGATCGTCGGCGTGGGCATCGGCGCGGCCGGTTACGTCAACCGGCAGCGGTCCACCGTGTACTTCGCGCCGAACATCGACTGGCGCAACGAGCCGCTCAAGGAGAAGGTCGAGGCCCGCACGGGCCTCCCGGTCGTGGTCGAGAACGACGCCAACGCCGCCGCCTGGGGCGAGTACAAGTTCGGCGCCGGCAAGGGCCACCGCAACGTCATCTGCATCACGCTGGGCACCGGCCTCGGCGGCGGCATCATCATCGGCAACAAGCTGCGCCGCGGCCACTTCGGCGTGGCCGCCGAGTTCGGCCACATCCGGATGGTCCCGGACGGCCTGCTGTGCGGCTGCGGCTCGCAGGGCTGCTGGGAGCAGTACGCCTCCGGCCGGGCCCTGGTCCGCTACGCCAAGCAGCGCGCCAACGCCACCCCCGAGCGCGCCGAGGTCCTGCTGTCGCTCGGCGACGGCACCCCCGACGGCATCGAGGGCAAGCACATCTCCATGGCCGCCCGCCAGGGCTGCCCGGTCGCCGTGGACTCCTACCGCGAGCTGGCCCGCTGGGCCGGCGCCGGCCTCGCCGACCTGGCCTCCCTCTTCGACCCGTCCGCGTTCATCGTCGGCGGCGGTCTCTCCGACGAGGGCGACCTGGTCCTCGACCCGATCCGCACGTCGTACAAGCGCTGGCTGGTCGGCGGCAACTGGCGCCCGATGGCCGACGTGATCGCCGCCCAGCTGGGCAACAAGGCGGGCCTGGTGGGCGCGGCGGACCTGGCCCGGGAGCCGGACCCCGTCATGTGACGTTCGCTCGTCGGCGCGGCCACGGGCCGACCGGAGGGGCGCGGGGACCGTATGTGACGTGCGGCTGCCGCCGCGTGGCGCGACCAGCCACGACGAGCGGCAGTCGCGCACGGACCTCGCGCCCCTGGTCATGGGGCGCCCCGACTCCCCAGCGGCGTAGATTGACGGCATGGCAACCCCGCTGCTCCCCAACTCCCGTACGGAATCCGACGGTTCCGCGGTCATCAGGGTCCTGAGCTACAACATCCGTTCGATGCGGGACGACACGGCCGCCCTCGCCAGGGTGATCACCGCCTGCGCCCCCGACCTGGTCCTCGTCCAGGAGGCCCCGCGCTTCTTCCGCTGGCGCAAGAAGCTCGCCCGCCTGGCCGCGGCCTCCGGCCAGGTGATCCTCACCGGGGGAGCGACCGCCGCCGGCCCGGCGATCCTCTGCTCGCTCCGGGCCACCGTCGAGCGGACCGAGGACGTGCTCCTCCCGCTCACCCCGGGACTCCACCGGCGCGGCCTCGCCACGGCGGTGGTCCGCTTCGGCGGCGCGCGCCTCGGCGTCGTCAGCTGCCACCTCAGCCTCCAGCAGGCCGAGCGCCACGCCCAGGGCGGCCTGCTCCTCGACCACCTCGCCGGACTGGGCGTGGAGCACGCCGTCGTGGGCGGCGACCTCAACGAACGCCCCGACGGCCGCACCTTCCGCCGCCTCGCCGAGACCCTCCAGGACTGCCGTACGACCGCTCCCTGGGGCGGTGAGTTCACCTCCACGCCCGCCGATCCCCGTCAGCGTATCGACGCGATCTTCGCCACCAAGGGCATCGAGGTGCTCGGCTGCGGGGTCCCCGTGGACCAGCCGGGCATCACCCGGGCGGACCTGACCGCGGCCACGGACCACTTGCCGGTGCTGGCCGCCCTCCGCCTCCCGGCAGCCGACTTGAACTAAGTACAGGAAAAGCCTTGCCCCCCGTCCGGCGGTCCCCTAGTGTCCTTCCTGTACTTAGTTCAAGTCATCCGGCCAGGAGCCAGGGGGAACCGATGTCGTACGAAGAACTGTCCGCGTTCGTCGCAGCCACCGCGGAGGAGTACGGGATACCCGGTGCCGCCGTCGGCATCCTCGCCGACGGCCGGGAGAGCCGGATCACCCACGGCGTGACCAGCGTCGAGCACCCGCTGCCCGTCGACGGGCGGACCCTCTTCCACCTGGCCTCGGTCACCAAGACCTTCACCGCGACCGCGCTGATGCGCCTGGCCGGGCAGGACCGCCTGGACCTGGCCGCGCCGGTGCGCCGGTACGTCCCCGAGCTGCGGCTCGCCGACGAGGAGGCCGCCGGGCGGATCACCGTGCTGCAGCTCCTCAACCACACCGCGGGCCTGGACTGGAACCTGGTCGACGCCGACGAGGGCGACGGCTCGCTCGCCGCCTTCGTCGCCCGGCTCGGCCGGCTGCCGCTGATCGCGCCGCCCGGCGCCCGCGCCTCCTACAGCCAGGCCGGCTACAACGTGCTCGGCCGGGTGATCGAGAACGTCACCGGGCTGCCGTTCGAGAAGGCCATGGCCGAGCTGCTGCTGGAACCGCTGGGCCTGCAGGACACCATCTTCGACCTGGACGACGTCGTCGTCCGGCGCTTCGCCGTCGGCCACAACCGCACCCCGGACGGCACCCTGGCCCCGGCCCGCCCCTGGAAGTCCTGGCGGGCCGGGAGCCGGGGCAACAACCCCGGCGGCGGCATCGTCTCCTCGGTGAGCGATCTGCTGCGCTGGGCCCGGTTCCAGCTGGGCGACGGGGACGGCCTGCTGTCCGCCGAGGCGCTGGACCGGATGCGGCGGCCCACCGTCGAGCTGCGCGGCAGCACGCTCGGCGACGCCTTCGGCATCTGCTGGTTCGTGCGGGACGTCGACGGGGTCCGCACGATCGGCCACGGCGGTTCGGGCAACGGCCAGTTCGCCGAGCTGCTGCTGGTGCCGGAGCACCACTTCGCCCTCGTCTCGCTGGCCAACGCCGGCCCCGACGGCCACCTGTTCAACCAGGCCGTGCTGAAGCGGGCGCTGGAGCTGTACCTCGGCGTGGTCGAGCGGGAGCCGGAACCGCTGCACCACGACGAGCGGCGGGCACGGGAGGTCGCCGGGCGGTACGAGATCGACGCCATGAACCTCGACATCGTCGCCGAGGACGGCCGGCTCACGCTCGCCGTCGGCATCAAGCCGGAGATCCGCGCGGCCTCCGACGCGGAGATGCCCCCGGACCATCCGGCCGCCGCGATCGGCTTCCTGCCCGGCGCCGCCGACGAGTACGTCGTCACGGAGGGCGGCCTGAAGGGACAGCGCGGCTTCTTCTCCCGCGGGGCCGACGGCGCGGTGACCGGCGTCGACCTGGCGGGCCGCCTCTTCGGCCGCACGGCGTAGCCGCCCGCAGCGGTGCAGCCGGGGAGCCGCCCGTCCTGGACGCCTCCCACCGGCGCCGCCAGGGAGGCCCCCGTACCGGACGCCTCGGCGGGCCTGCGCCCGTCCTGGAAGCCTCGCGGCGGGCCTGCGCCCGTCCCGGAGCCTCCCGGTGGCCTGCGCCGTCCCGGACGCCTCCCGGCCGGCTTGCGCCGTCCCGGACAGCTCGCGGTGGCCTGCCGCCCGCCGTCCTGGAAGCCTCCCGGCCGGCCTGCGCCGGTCCCGGAAGCCTCCCGGCCGGCCTGCGCCCGCCCCGACACCTCGCGGGGGGCCTGCGTCGTCCTGGAAGCCTCCCGGCCGGCTTGCGCCGTCCCGGACAGCTCGCGGTGGCCTGCCGCCCGCCGTCCTGGAAGCCTCCCGGCCGGCCTGCGCCGGTCCTGGAAGCCTCCCGGCCGGCCTGCGCCGGTCCTGGAAGCCTCCCGGCCGGCCTGCGCCCGCCCCGGAAGCCTCGCGGTGGCCTGCGCCGGTCCTGGACGCCTCCCGGTCGGCTTGCGCCGTCCCGGACACCTCGCGGCCGGCTTGCCGCCCGCCGTCCTGGAAGCCTCGCGGTGGCTTGCGCCGGTCCCGGAAGCCTCCCGGTCGGCTTGCGCCGTCCCGGAAGCCTCGCGGTGACCTGCGCCGCCCCTCGGGGGCCTCCCGGCGGCCTGCGCCGTGCCGGAAGCCTCGCGGTGGGCAGCGCCCTGTCCGGTCGTCAGGCGCCTTCGGGGCGCAGCCCGGCGAGCAGCGCGCGCAACCCCGCCGCATAGCTGCCGTCGGGCGCGGCCGCGTACTCCGTGGCCGCCGACGTGTCCAGACGCGCCCGCAGCCGGGGGAACGCGGCGGCCGCCTCGGCCGCCTGCGCCAGGGTCGCGCGGAACCGCTCCTCGCTGTCGTCCCCCGCCCGCCGCACCTTGCGCGTCAGGGACGCCGTAGCGGACGCGCCCAGCGCGTTGCCGAGCACGTACGTGACCACCGCGCCAGCGGCGCGGTCGGCCTCCTCGGGCGTGAACCCGGCGGTCTCGAAGACGCCGAGGAGGTGGTCGTCGTAGCGCGCCTTGCCGGTGCCGTACAGCAGGTGGGAGCTGATGGCCTGGATCAGCCAGGGGTGGCGGACCAGCATCGCGTACAGGCCGTCGGCCATCGCCGTGGCGGTGCCGCGCCAGTCGGCCGGGCCCAGCGGCGGCAGGCCGACCTCCCGCCACACCGCGTCGGAGACCAGCAGCACCAGGTCGTCCTTGTTCTGGACGTGCCAGTAGACGGCCGTCGCGGCGACCCCGAGCCGCTTGCCCAGACTGCGCATGTTCAGGCCCTCGAGGCCCTCCTCGTCCAGCAGCTCCACGGCGGTCCGGACGATGGTGTCGAGGGTGAGCGTGTCGCGCGGCATGGGCCCACGATAGGTCACCGGCCCACGCCCTGTACAAAGTTCAGGTCGCGGTCCCGGTGCCCCGTCCGGCGTCAGACGACCGCCCCGCGCCCGGGGTCGTCGTCCTCCTCGTCGTCCGTCCGCATCCGCGCCACCAGCGTCGCGAAGCCGCCGAGGAAGCCGCCGATGCCGGCGGTCGCCAGCCACCAGGTCATCTCCCAGCCCAGCAGCACCGCCAGCAGGAGCAGGACGGGACCGCCGACCACCCCCAGCCAGGCGAACCTGGCGGTGGTGTCCGCGGTCGGCAGCGGCGGCGGCTCCGGCGGTACGAAGTGGCCCTCGTCGTCCTCGTCGAAGTCGTCGTCGGACGGCTCGGGCACCGTGTAGTCGCGCGGGCCGACGCCGGGCGCGAAGGAGACGGAGCCGCCCAGCGGACGGGCGGCCGGCCGGCCCGCGGAGTCCTCCGCGTCGCTCCCGGAGTCCCCGTCGGGCTCCGTCACCGGTTCCCGCGCCGGCTCCGGCACCGGCTCCTTCGCCAGGTGCTTCTCCGGCAGCGCCAGGTTCTCCACCGGCTTGAACGACCGGGCACCGGGAGGGTCCGGCTGCTCTTCGCCGTACCCGGCGACGATGGCCCGCCAGGCGGCGTCCTCGTCGAACGGCACCTCCTGCTCGTCCGGCTCGCGGACCTCGTGGCCGTCGCGGACCTCGGAGCCGTCGCGGTCCTCACGGCCCTCGCGGTCCTCACGGTCGGAGTCGTGCTCAGCCAACTGCGGCCGTCCCTTCCTTGCCGACACTGGGTGCGAGCCGGCCGATGAAGGCGAGGCTCTCCTCGAAGATCCGGTCCGCATCCTCGTCCAACGTCGCCACGTGGTAGCTGTGTTCCAGCACGACCTCCGTGACGTCCGTGGACGACACCCGGCTCAGCACCCGCGCCGAGTCGGCCGCCGGCACGACATGGTCCCGGGCGCTGCGCAGCAGCAGCAACGGCTGGGTCACCTGGGGCAGCTCGCCGTCCAGCCGGCGCAGGAACACCCGCAGCGAGTGCGCCGCGTGCAGCGGCACCCGGTCGTAGCCCAGCTCGGCCGCGCCCTCCTTGGCGATGTCGCTGGCGATGCCCCTGGTCGTCCGCACCAGATGCCGGGCCACCGGAAGCGCGTACGCGGACAGGCCGTGCACCCGGTTCGCCGGATTGACGACCACCGCGCCCGCGACCCGCTCGCCGTGCCGGGCCGCGAGCCTGAGGGCCAGCGCGCCGCCCATGGACAGGCCCGCGACGAAGACCCGGGAGCAGCGCTCGGCGAGCAGGCGCAGCTCGCGGTCCACCTCCGCGTACCAGTCCTGCCAGGTGGTCAGCTGCATGTCCTCCCACCGGGTGCCGTGGCCGGGCAGCAGCGGCAGGGACACGGTCAGGCCGTGGGCCGCGTGGTGCTCCGCCCAGGGGCGCAGCGACTGGGGCGAGCCGGTGAAGCCGTGGCAGAGGAGAACCCCCACCTCCCCGCCCTGGTGGCGGTACGGCTCGGCTCCGGGGAGAACTGGCATGTGCTTCACCGTACGCGACCGCACTGACACCGACCAGGGTCGTCGGGCTCATTGACGGTCCCCCGGGTTAAGGTCTCTCCGACGGAAACAGGAGGCACACGGGTGTTGTACGGCACGATGAAGGTCGCCATCGGAGGGCCGCTGAAGGTTGCCTTCAGGCCCTGGGTGGAGGGCCTGGAGAACGTTCCGGCCACCGGCCCGGCCATCCTGGCCAGCAACCATCTGTCCTTCTCGGACTCGTTCTTCCTGCCGATCGTGCTGGACCGCAAGGTCACGTTCATCGCCAAGGCCGAGTACTTCACCACCCCGGGAGTGAAGGGCCGGCTCACCGCCGCCTTCTTCAAGGGGGTCGGCCAGCTGCCGGTGGACCGCTCCGGGGCGCGCGGCGCCGGTGAGGCGGCGATCCGCAGCGGCATAGAGGTGCTGGAGCGCGGCGAGCTGTTCGGCATCTACCCGGAGGGCACCCGCTCGCCGGACGGGCGGCTGTACCGGGGCAAGCCCGGCGGCCTGGCGCGCGTGGCCCTCGCCACCGGCGCGCCGGTCATCCCGGTCGCCATGATCGACACGGAGAAGATCCAGCCGCCCGGCAAGGTGGTGCCGAAGCTGATGCGGCCCGGCATCCGCATCGGCAAGCCCCTGGACTTCAGGCGCTACCAGGGCATGGAGCACGACCGGTTCGTGCTGCGCGCCCTGACCGACGAGGTCATGTACGAGATCATGAAGCTCTCCGGCCAGGAGTACGTCGACATGTACGCCACCGCCGCCAAGCGGCAGATGGCGCAGGCGGCGAAGGCGGTGAAGGAAGCCGGGAAGGCCCAGAGGGCCGGGAAGAAGCAGGACGAGTCCTAGACGGGGGCACAAGGGGAGCCGGGGGGACCGGGGGACATGCCCAAGCGCGAGCGCGTCATGCGGATGTCGGTCGAGCTGCCGTTGTGGCGCGCGCTCGCCGGCTACCGCGTCCTGACCATGCTGTACGCCATCGGCCTGTGCGCCACCGCGTACGACCACTTCGTCCGGCCCTGGGTCGCCGTCGCCTACTACGCCTTCCTGGCGGTGTGGACCCTCGCCACGTTGCCCAAGGTGGCCAACGCGGCGAGCTGCACCCGGCGTTTCCTGGCCGTGGACCTGACCGTCGCTCTCGTCGGCATCCTGCTCACCCCGGTCGCCGACAGCCACGAGCGGATCGCGGGCGGCGGCCCCACGCTGCCGTCGATCTGGACGGCGGGCGCGGTGCTGGCCTTCGCCATCAAGGGCGGCTGGCGCTGGGCGGCCGCCGCCTCCACGGCCGTGGCCGTCGTCAACCTGGTGGAGCGCGGCCGCCCCGCCCGGGACACCGTGCACAACGTGATCCTCGTCTGGGTGGCCTCCATCGCGATCGGCTACGTCGTGGAGGTGGCCCGCGCCTCCGAGCGCACCCTCGCCCGCGCCCTGGAGATCGAGGCCGCGACCCGGGAACGGGAGCGGCTGGCCCGGGACATCCACGACAGCGTGCTGCAGGTGCTGGCGATGGTGAAGCGCCGGGGCGCGGCCCTCGGCGGCGAGGCGGCCGAGCTGGGCCGGCTGGCCGGGGAGCAGGAGGTGGCCCTGCGCACCCTGGTGTCGGGCGGTCTGGTCCCGGTGTCCCGGGTCTCGGAGGACCTGGCGGCCGGCGCCGTCGTCCGCGCGGTGGAGGAGCCGGACCAGGACGAATCGGCCGGCCCCGTCGACCTGCGCTCGCTGCTCGCCCGTTACGCCTGCGCCCGGGTCAGCCTCGCCGAGCCCGGCGCCCCGGTACTGCTGCCGCCGGCCGCGGCCCGCGAGGTGGCCGCCGCGGTCGGGGCCGCCCTGGACAACGTGCGCCGGCACGCCGGGGACGAGGCGCGGGCCTGGATCCTGGTGGAGGACGAGCCGGACGAGATCGTCGTCACCGTCCGGGACGAGGGCCCCGGCATCCCCGAGGGCCGGCTCGCGCAGGCCGAGGGGGAGGGCCGGCTCGGGGTGGCCCTGTCGATCCGGGGCCGGCTGCGCGACCTCGGCGGCAGCGCCGAGATCGTCTCGGTCCCCGGCCAGGGCACGGAAGTCGAACTGAAGGTACCGAAGGGCGCCGTGCGGGCGCGGGGGAAGAAGGCGGAGCAGCGATGACACAGCAGCAGGAACCGATCAGGGTCATGGTGGTGGACGACCACCCGATGTGGCGCGACGCGGTCGCCCGTGACCTGGCCGAGTCCGGCTTCGAGGTGGTCGCCACCGCCGGCGACGGCGAGCAGGCGGTCCGCCGCGCCAGGGCCGCCGCCCCCGACGTCCTGGTGCTGGACCTCAACCTGCCCGCCAAGCCCGGCGTCCAGGTGTGCAAGGAACTCGTCGCCCACAACCCGGCGTTGCGGGTCCTGGTCCTGTCGGCGAGCGGTGAGCACGCGGACGTGCTGGAGGCCGTGAAGTCCGGCGCGACCGGCTACCTGCTGAAGTCGGCCTCCACCGGGGAACTGCTGGACGCGGTGCGCCGCACCGCCGTGGGCGACCCGGTGTTCACGCCCGGGCTGGCCGGTCTGGTCCTCGGCGAGTACCGGCGGCTGGCCGCCGAGCCGATGCCCGCACCGGACGACGACGAGCCGGGGGCGCCGCGGCTGACGGACCGTGAGACCGAGGTGCTGCGGCTGGTGGCGAAGGGCCTGAGCTACAAGCAGATCGCCGAACGTCTCGTCATCTCCCACCGCACGGTCCAGAACCACGTGCAGAACACCCTCGGCAAGCTCCAACTGCACAACCGGGTGGAGCTGGTGCGGTACGCGATAGAGCGCGGTCTCGACGACGAATAGCGCACCGAAATCACCCTTCTCGCCTCTCCCGATGTGACTCGGATCACCACTAGCGTGACTCTCTGTCAGGAAAGCGCGGTGAAGGGACAATTCCATGCGGGTCGGAGTACTGACCGGAGGCGGCGACTGCCCCGGGCTCAACGCCGTCATCCGGGCCATCGTGCGCAAGGGCGTACAGGAGTACGGCTATGACTTCGTCGGCTTCCGGGACGGCTGGCGCGGACCTCTCGAAGGCGACACCGTGCGCCTCGACATCCCCGCGGTGCGCGGCATCCTGCCCCGGGGCGGCACCGTCCTCGGCTCCTCGCGCACCAACCCCCTCAAGGTGGAGGGCGGCATCCGCCGGATCAAGGAGAACCTGGCCAAGCAGGAGATCGACGCCCTCGTCACGATCGGCGGCGAGGACACCCTGGGCGTCGCCGCGCGCCTGTCCGACGAGTACGGCGTGCCGTGCGTCGGCGTACCCAAGACGATCGACAACGACCTGTCCGCCACCGACTACACCTTCGGCTTCGACACCGCGGTCGGCATCGCCACCGAGGCCATCGACCGGCTGCACACCACCGCCGAGTCCCACATGCGGGTGCTCGTCTGCGAGGTGATGGGCCGGCACGCCGGCTGGATCGCCCTCCACTCGGGCCTCGCCGGCGGTGCCAACGTCATCCTCATCCCCGAGCAGCGCTTCGACCTCGACCAGGTGTGCGCCTGGATCACCTCCCGCTTCCGGGCGTCGTACGCGCCGATCGTGGTCGTCGCCGAGGGCGCCATGCCCAAGGACGGCGACATGGTGCTCAAGGACCAGTCGCTCGACTCCTTCGGACACGTCCGGCTCTCCGGGGTCGGCGAGTGGCTGGCCAAGGAGATCGAGAAGCGCACCGGCAAGGAAGCCCGCACCACCGTCCTCGGTCACATCCAGCGCGGCGGCACCCCCAGCGCCTTCGACCGCTGGCTCGCCACCCGCTTCGGCCTGCACGCCATCGACTGCGTCCGCGACGGCGACTTCGGCACGATGGTCGCCCTGCGCGGCACCGACATCGTCCGTGTCCCGATCTCCGAGGCCACCGCCAGGCTGAAGACGGTGGACCCGAAGCTGTACGAGGAGGCCGGGGTGTTCTTCGGCTGACGGCGCCCCGGTCGGCTACACGGTCGTGCGGCGCAGCCGGCCGATCAGCTCCCGCACGACCGCGGCCCCGTTCAGCGTCAGCACCGACTCGGGGTGGAACTGCACGCCCGCGAAGCCGGGACCCCGCAGCGCATGCACCTCCCCGTTCCCCGCCCGGCTCACCTCCACCCCGTGCGCGGCCAGTTCCCTGGCCGCGCCGTCGTCGCAGCGCGCCACGAAGCTGTTGTAGAAACCGACGGTCTCGTTCCGCCCGAACAGGTCGATCCCGGTCTGCGCCCCCTGGTACGGCACCTGCTTACGGACGATCTCCAGGCCCAGCTCCGCGGCGAGCAGCTCGTGCCCGAGGCAGACGCCCAGCACCCCGTGCGGATGGGTCCGGACCACCTCGGCGGCGAGGCCGCGCAGGAACCGCATCTTGGGGTCGCCGAGGTCGCGGGGGTCACCGGGACCGGGTCCCAGGACGACCGGCCCCGCGTGCCCGAGCACCTCCTCCCGCAGTCCGGGCTCGTCGTACCGCCGGACGGTCACGTCGAGCCCGCCCGAACGCAGGACGTGCGCCAGCATCGCGGTGAAGGTGTCCTCGCCGTCCACGACGAGGGCATGGCCGGCCAGGGCGTCGGACCGCTCCTGCATCCGCAGCCAGAACGGCGCGAGCCCGGCCCGGCGCCCGTCCAGCGCGGCCCGCACCCGCGGGTCGTCGGCCAGCCGGGGCCGCTCCCGCTCCTGCCGCGGCCGGGCCGGCCCCACCCCGAGGGCGGCCAGCACGCCCGCCGCCTTCGCGTGGGTCTCCGCGACCTCGCCCGCCGGGTCGGAGCCGCGCACCAGCGTCGCCCCGACGGGCACGCGCAGCCGGCCGTCGGCGGAGATGTCGGCGGTGCGGATCAGGATGGGGGAGTCGAGGGTCTGCGCGCCCCCTGCGTCCCGGCCGAGCAGCGCCAGCGCACCGGCGTAGTAGCCGCGCCCGCCGGTTTCGTGCCGCTCGATCACCCGGCAGGCGTTCTGCACCGGCGACCCGGTGACGGTCGCCGCGAACATCGTCTCCCGCAGCACCTCCCGCGCGTCCAGGGAGGACTTCCCGCGCAGCTCGTACTCGGTGTGCGCCAGGTGCGCCATCTCCTTCAGCCGCGGGCCGACGACGACCCCGCCCATGTCGCCGACGGTGCACATCATCTTCAGTTCCTCGTCGACCACCATCGACAGCTCCTCGATCTCCTTGCCGTCGGCGAGGAACTCCAGCAGGTGCTCCGGCGTGGGCCCCTCGGCGGGATAGCGGTACGTCCCGCTGATCGGGTTCATCACCACGGTCCCGCCGCTCATCCGGACGTGCACCTCCGGGCTCGCCCCGACCAGCGTCCGGTCCCCGGTGTGCACGACGAACGTCCAGTACGCGCCCCGTTCGCCCGCCAGCAGCCGCCGGAACAGCGCGAGTGCGTCCGCGCGGCCGAAGCCGGGGATCGCCCCCTCGTACGTGCGCCGGATCACGAAGTTCGCGCCCTCGCCCCGGCCGATCTCCTCGCGCAGCACCCGCCCGACGATCTCGCCGTACTCCTCGTCGCCGACGTCGAAGCCCCCGCCCTCGACCCGTACCTCGTGCGCGGGCAGCCGGGAGAGCGCCTCGGCGAGCGGGATCTCGTACGACTCCTCGGGGGTCAGCACCAGCAGTGGGGTGCCGTCGTCGCGGACGTCGAAGCCGCGCTCGCGCAGCTGCCGGAACGGGACGAGGGCGAGCCCCTCGTCGGGCAGGTCGGCGAGCCGGTCCCGGCTGGTCACCGGGCCGATCAGCACCTCCACCGGGTGCTCGTCGCGGCCCGGGGCGCGGCGCCGCAGCAGGGCGAAGGGGCGGGGGTCGTGCAGCAGCTGTGCCAGGTCCATGGTTCCTCTTCCGTCGGTGACTCGGTGAGGAGGAACGGCCCCGGAGAAACGCCGAAGGCCGCCCCTCGGGCGGCCTTCGCGAAGTCGGTGGTACGCGCGATCAGTGGGCCGCCGGAGAAGCGGTCCACCACCAGTTCTGGATCGACGGCGCGAACATGCGGGGAACCCTACCGCATGTCCGCACTCTGTATGCCGTGTCTCATCAGCTGAGCACGGGCAGGAAGGCACCACATCACCCCGTAATGTTGGGGTCGTGACCGTGAACGCTAAGACCAGCCCGAGCGCTGGCAACACCTGGCGAGACCTGCCCGCGGCGCAGCAGCCCGAGTACCCCGACCCCGAGGCTCTGCGCGCAGTGATCGCGGACCTCGAGTCGTATCCGCCGCTCGTCTTCGCGGGCGAGTGCGACCAGCTGCGCGCCCGGATGGCGGCCGTCGCCAAGGGAGAGGCGTTCCTCCTCCAGGGCGGCGACTGCGCCGAGGCCTTCGACGCGGTGTCCGCCGACCACATCCGCAACAAGCTGAAGACGCTGCTCCAGATGGGCGCCGTGCTCACCTACGCGGCCTCCGTGCCGGTGGTGAAGGTCGGCCGGATCGCGGGGCAGTACTCCAAGCCCCGCTCCAAGCCGACCGAGACCCGCGACGGCGTGACGCTTCCGGTGTACCGGGGCGACTCCGTCAACGGCTTCGACTTCACCGAGGCCAGCCGCATCCCGGACCCCGAGCGGCTGAAGCGCATGTACCACGCCTCGGCCTCCACGCTGAACCTGGTGCGCGCCTTCACCACCGGCGGCTACGCCGACCTGCGCCAGGTGCACGCCTGGAACCAGGACTTCGTGCGCACCTCGCCCTCGGGCCAGCGCTACGAGCAGCTCGCGCGCGAGATCGACAACGCGCTGAACTTCATGCGGGCCTGCGGTACCGACCCGGAGGAGTTCAAGACCGTCGAGTTCTTCTCCTCGCACGAGGCGCTGCTGCTGGACTACGAGTCCGCCCTGACCCGGGTCGACTCCCGCACCGGCAAGCTGTACGACGTCTCGGCGCACATGGTGTGGATCGGTGAGCGCACCCGGCAGCTGGACCACGCCCACATCGAGTTCGCCTCGCAGATCCGCAACCCGATCGGCATCAAGCTCGGCCCGACCACCACGGCCGAGGAGGCGCTGCAGTACATCGACCGCCTCGACCCCGAGCGGGAGCCGGGCCGGCTGACCTTCATCGTCCGCATGGGCGCCGGCAAGATCCGCGACAAGCTCCCCGAGCTGGTCGAGAAGGTCACGGCGTCCGGTGCCACGGTGGCCTGGGTGACCGACCCGATGCACGGCAACACCTTCGAGGCGGCCTCCGGGCACAAGACCCGCCGCTTCGACGACGTGCTCGACGAGGTCAAGGGCTTCTTCGAGGTGCACAAGGCGCTCGGCACCCACCCGGGCGGCATCCACGTGGAGCTGACCGGCGACGACGTCACCGAGTGCGTGGGCGGCGGCGACGAGATCTTCGTCGACGACCTGCACCAGCGCTACGAGACGGCCTGCGACCCGCGGCTCAACCGCAGCCAGTCGCTGGACCTGGCGTTCCTCGTGGCGGAGATGTACCGGGACCAGTGAGCGGTGGAAAGGGGCGCGGATCACACCGGATCCGCGCCCCTTTCCTCTTTGCGGGGCCCCGGGGGATGAGTAAGGTTAGGTTTGCCTCACCGAGATACGGGACGGCAGTACAGACAGCGATCCCGTCGGGAGGTGAATCCGCGTGTACGTGTGCAGCTGCTTCGGCATCACCGAGGACCAGGTGAAGCAGCACGCGGACAACGGCGCCTGCACCCCTCGCCAGATAGCCTCCGCCTGCAAGGCGGGCACGGACTGTGGCTCGTGCGTCCGCCGGATCCAGGCCCTCCTCGGCCGGGGCGCCTGCCCCCGCCGTGAGCTGGCCGACCAGGGCAGGCCGGCGCTGGCGGACCTCCCCGAGGCGGCCTAGGGCCCGGCGGCCGGGGCTCAGCTGCTCTCCGGCTGCTCGATCAGCTGGGCGATGTACAGCGCCTCGCCGAGCTTCTCCAGCAGCTCCAGCTGGGTGTCGAGGTAGTCGATGTGGTGCTCCTCGTCGGCGAGGATGTCCTCGAAGATGTTGGCGGACGTGATGTCCCCCTTCTCGCGCATCACCTTGATGCCCCGCCGCAGCCGGTCGATCGCCTCGACCTCGATCTGCCGGTCGGCCTCGAACATCTCGCGCACCGTCTGCCCGACCCGGACGTGGAAGAGCCGCTGGTAGTTGGGCAGCCCGTCCAGGAACAGGATCCGGTCGGTGAGCACCTCCGCGTGCTTCATCTCGTCGAACGACTCGCGCCGGGTGTACTTGGCGAGCTTGTACCAACCGAGGTTCTCCTGCATCTTCGCGTGCAGGAAGTACTGGTTGATCGCGGTCAGCTCGCCGGTGAGCTGCTCGTTGAGGAACTCGATGACCTCGGCGTCGCCCTGCATCGCAGCGGCTCCTTCCACACGGGATACGGGAGAGGGTGCGGCGGCATGATTGCACCGGCGGCGAAGATCGTCCAGTAAGTGCGTACTTAGTAAGTACGTTCCGGGTTGGTGCTGATTGTCCGGTTCGAGGCCGGGTGGTCAAGGCACTGCCCGAGGTCTGTCAGGATGGATACATGGGTCATCCGGTGGAGCGAGAGTCTGGGGCAGCGGCCGGGTCCGAGCTTCCGCCGGGTCAGCGGCTCCAGCGGGGCTGGCCGGTCACGCACTACGGGCCGGTCCCGAAGTTCCGGCCCGAACGCTGGGAGTTCCGGGTCTTCGGCGCCACCGCCGGCGGCGACAAGCACACCTGGAACCACGAGGAGTTCACGGCGCTGCCGTACACCACGGTGGTGGCCGATCTGCACTGCGTGACGAAGTTCAGCATGGTCGGCGCGGAGTGGGGCGGCATCCCCGCCCGCGCGATCCTGGACCTGGCCCCGCCGGCGCCGGACGTCACCCATGTGATGGTCTGGGCGGAGTACGGCTTCAGCTCGAACCTGCGCCTGTCGGACTTCGCCTCCGACCGCACCGTCTTCGCCACCCACAAGGACGGCGAGCTGCTCACCGCCGAGCACGGCTTCCCGGTCCGGCTGATCGTGCCCCACCTGTACGCCTGGAAGGGCCCGAAGTGGGTCCGGGGCGTGGAGTACATGACCGCCGACCGCCGCGGCTTCTGGGAGGAGCGCGGCTACCACAACATCGGCGACCCCTGGAAGGAACAGCGCTACTCCTACCAGGAGCAGCCCGGGGACGGCCCCGAACTCTGAGCCCGGCCCCGGGCGCGTCAGTGGTGGTATCGGTGCACCACAGCGTGCCCCTTGCCCCGGCCGATCGTCCACTTGTTGACCGGGACGGTCACCACGAAGGCGATCAGGAGCGAGACCGTGAGCGAGATCCAGAACAGCGGGTCGCCCAGCATGGCGTCCATCGCGGACGGCCAGACCGCGATCACCCCGTTGTCGATCAGCTCCATCACCGCGATGGACAGGGTGTCCGCGGCCAGCGCCACCCGGAAGGCCGTACGGAAGCCGACGCCGGCCCGCAGGACCCCGCGCAGGGTGAGCGAGTAGCCGAAGACGAAGGCCAGCGCGATCGCGAGCAGGGTGGTCGCCAGGTTGCCCCAGCCCAGCGCCGTGCCGACGACCATGCCGAGCACCTCGCCGATGGCGCAGCCGGTGAGGCAGTGCAGGGTGGCCTGCGCGGCCGTACGCCAGTCGGCCCCGCCCGCGTGACCGGCGTGAGCCGTGTGGTGGTGGGCGTGTTCCGCGTGTGTCTCGTGCTGCATGACGTACCCCCATGTCCGGATGACGGTTCCTGCGTCCAGCAGGAACCGTGTACCCCCTGGGGGTATTCCCGGGGGGTTATCCGTCGCGCAGTTTCTTCAGCCGCTCCACGTCCGCCGCGTGCCCCTCCTTGCCGCCGGGCGTCTCGATGACCAGCGGTACGCCCTCGGTCGCCGGGTGACTCATGAGCGCCCGGAACGGGTCCTCGCCGATGTGGCCGGCGCCGATGTTCGCGTGCCGGTCCTTGTGCGCGCCCACCACGTCCTTGGAGTCGTTGGCGTGGATCAGCTTCAGCCGGCCCTCGCCCACGGTCTCCACCAGCAGGTCCAGGGTCTGGTGCATGCCGCTCGGCCCGGTCAGGTCGTGCCCGGCGGCGAAGACGTGGCAGGTGTCCAGGCACACGCCCAGCTTCGGATGGGCGTCCAGCGCCTCGAAGTACGGCCCGAAGTCCCAGGTCCGCGAGCACAGCGAGGCGCCCTGCCCGGCGGTCGACTCCAGCAGCAGGAACGGGGCGTCGTCGTGGGTCAGCTCGTCCAGCAGCGGCAGCAGGTGCGCGCGCACCTGCTTCAGCGCCACCTCCCGGGTCCGCCCGCCGGTCGCGCTCCCGGTGTGCACCACCACCCCCAGCGCGCCGATCTCCCGCCCGCGCCGCAGCGAGTGCCGGAGCGACTCCACCGACCGCTCCACGGTCGCCTCGGTGTGCGAGCCGAAGTTGATCAGGTAGGGCGCGTGCACGTACGCCGGGATCGACTCCTCGGCGCACGCGGCGCGGAACGCCTCGTCCTGCCGCGGGTTGCCGGGCGGAGTGGCCCAGCCGCGCGGGTTGGCGACGAAGACCTGCACGGTCTCCGCCTTCAGATCACGGGCGTACGACAGCCCCACGGAGTGCAGACCGCCGGCCACGGGCACATGACCGCCGACGGGGTTGCGGGGGAGGGAGGGCGGAACAGGGCTCACCCGTTCAGGGTGTCATGTCCGCCCCCGCGCCCGGGCCGCGGTCCCCGGTGAGACCGGTCACCGGATGGGGATGGTCACCGGATGGTGATGGTGATCGTCGACCCCTTGGGCGCCTTGTCGCCGCCCTCCACCGACTGCTTCTTCACGGTGTCGCCGAACAGTCCGAGCAGCCCGCGGTCCTCGTCCACCTCGAAACCGGCGGCCTCCAGGGCCTCGTGGGCGTCGTCCACGCTGTCACCGGTCACGTCCGGGACCTCGATCATCTCCGGGCCCTTGGACAGGGTGAGCGTCACCGTGTCGCCCTCGGCGGCCCGGCTGCCCTCGTCCGGGCTCTGCGCGGCGACCTGGCCCTTGTCGTACTCGGAGTTGATCCGCCCGGCCGCGATCCTCACCTTCAGACCGGCGTCCGTCAGCTCCTGCCGGGCGCTGTCCACGTCGTCGCCGGTGACGTCCGGCACGTCGATCGGGCTGCCCTTGCTCACGATCAGCGCGATCGCCGAGCCCGCGTGCCGCTTGGTGCCCGCCTCCGGCGTCGTACCGACCACCGAGCCCCTGGCCACGTCCTCGCTGAACTCGCGGGTCACCATGCCCGGCTCCAGGCCGTCCGCCTTCAGCCGCGCCCGCGCCTTCGCGAGCGGCTGTCCCTTCACGCTCGGCACGTTCACCGTCTCCGGGCCCAGCGACACGGTCAGCGTCACCGAGTCGTGGTCCCGGATCCGCGCGCCGGGCGCCGGGTCGGAGCCGATCACCGCGCCGCGCTCGACGGTGTCGCTGTACGCCCGCTTGACCTGGCCCACGTCGAGGCCGGCCGCGCTCAGCCGGGCCCGCGCCTGCGCCTCGGTCTGCGCCAGCAGCGGCGGCACCTTGGTGAACTGGCCGGAGTTGATGTACCAGACCCCGGCGCCCACACCGAGGACCAGCAGGACGGCCGCGATCACCGCCAGCACCGCGCGCGGGGGCCGCCCCGGGCGCCGGCGGGGCGCGACGGGCGGGTTCTGGAAGCGGGCGGTGCGGTCGACGCCGTCCACGGGGGCGTCCGCGTCCTCGTCGACGGGCAGCGGCCGGGGCACGGTGAGCGCGCGCGGGATCACCCTCGTGCGGTCCTCGGCGTTGTCGTGCTCCGCGGCCAGCGCCTGCGGCGGCACCGTGTCCAGCTGCTCGTCGGTCAGCGTCAGGCGGGCCTCGCGCACCTGGGCGAGCAGCGCGACGGCGTCGTGCGGCCGGATCTCCGGGGTACGCGCGGTGGCCGACGCCACCAGCTCGTCCAGCACGTACGGCAGCCCGGGCACCAGTGCCGAGGGCGGGGGCACGTCCTCGTGGACGTGCTTGTAGAGCACCTGGGCCGGAGAGTCGCCGGAGTGCGGCTTCCCGCCCGTCAGCATCTCGTACAGGACCACACCGCACGCGTACACGTCGACGCGCGGGCCGGTGGTGCCCTGCTCGATCTGCTCCGGGGCGAGATAGGAGACGGTCCCGAGCACGGCACCGGTCGTGCTGGTCACCGTGTCCACGGAGCGCACCAGCCCGAAGTCGGCGACCTTGACCCGGCCGTCGTCGCCTATCAGCACGTTCTCCGGCTTCATGTCCCGGTGCACGAACCCGGCCCGGTGCGCGGCACCGAGCGCGGCGAGCACCGGCTCCAGGATGTCCAGGGCGGCCCGCGGCTGCACCGCGCCGCGCTCGCGCAGCACGTCCCGCAGCGTGCATCCGGCGATGTACTCCATCGCCAGGTAGACGTACGACCCGTCGGTCCCCTGGTCGAAGACCTGCACCACGTTGGGGTGGTCGAGCCGGGCGACCGACTTCGCCTCCCGGATGAACCGCTCGACGAACGTTCCGTCGGTCGCGAGCGTCGGGTGCATCACCTTCAGCGCGAGCACACGGTCCAGACGGGTGTCCAGGGCCCGGTACACCGTGGCCATCCCGCCGGCCGCGACGCGCGCGTCGACGCGGTACCGGCCGTCGAGCACCTGCCCGAGGAGGGGGTCCTGAAGGGTCGTATCCACGACAGGGGAGTCTACGAGGGAGCGCCGACACGACCGCCCCGCCCACCGGCATCGGGGCGGGACTGAAGCCGACCTGTGACGCGACACACGCATCGCGGCCCCTGTCACGGCCCGCGGTCGCCGACGGCGAGAGCCGCGACGGGACTAGAACGCCGGACGCTCGGGATCCAACCGGGCCAGCCCCTCCGCGGGGGACGACGCCTCGGCCAGGTACCTGCGGGGAATCCGCCCGGCCAGCCGGGCCAACCGTCCCCCTTCCACCGCCAGCCTCATCGCGGAGGCCATCCGCTCCGGCTCCTGGGCCCGGGTCACCGCGGAGGCCAGCATCACCCCCGCACACCCCAGCTCCATCGCCAGCGCCGCGTCGGACGCCGTACCGGCCCCCGCGTCCAGGATCACCGGCACCCGCGCCTGCTCCGCGATCAGCTGGAAGTTGTGGGGATTGCGGATCCCCAGTCCGGATCCGATCGGCGACCCGAGCGGCATGACCGCGGCGCACCCGACGTCCTCCAGCTTCCGCGCGAGCACCGGGTCGTCGTTCGTGTACGGCAGTACCGTGAACCCGTCGTCGACCAGCGTCTCCGCCGCCTCCAGCAGTTCCACCGGATCCGGCAGCAGCGTCCGCTCGTCGGCGATGACCTCCAGCTTCACCAGGTCCGTCCCGAGCGCCTCCCGGGCCAGCCGGGCGGTCAGCACGGCCTCACCGGCGGTGAAGCAGCCCGCCGTGTTGGGCAGCACCCGGATGCCGAGCCGCTCCAGCACCGACAGCACCGAGCCGTGCACGGACGGGTCCACCCGGCGCATCGCGACCGTGGTCAGCTCCGTGCCGGAGGCGATCAGCGCCCGCTCCAGCACCTCCAGGCTGGGCGCCCCGCCCGTGCCCATGATCAGCCGAGAGGACAAGGTCAGGTCACCGAGGACCAAGGGATCGTCGGCCATGGCTCAGCCTCCCTGCACGGCGGTGAGGACCTCGACCCGGTCGCCGTCGGCGAGGGCGGTCGTCGCCCACTCCGCGCGCGGGACGACGGTCTCGTTGACGGCGGCGGCCACCCCGCGCGGCGCCGCGGTGAGGCTCTGCACGAGGGCGTCGAGAGCGGTGCCCGGGGCGATCTCCCGGCGCTCCCCGTTGACGGAAATCAGGACCGGGCTGTTCATGCGGGCTGCTCCAGCTTCTCCACGAGCGCGGCGCCGAAGCGCTGCGGGGCGAACGGACGGGCCTCCTCCGGCAGTTCACCGGCGACCAGGGTGTGCGCCAGCACGTCCCCGGTGACCGGCGTGAGCAGCACCCCGTTGCGGTGGTGCCCGGTGGCCAGCAACAGCCCGGCCAGGCCGGACGGGCCGAGCAGCGGCGCGTTGTCGGGGGAGCCGGGGCGCAGCCCGGCCCGGGTCTCGGTGAGCGGCAGCTCGGTGATGCCGGGCACCAGCTCGTGGGCGTCGCGCAGCAGCTCGTACACGCCCCCGGCCGTGACCGTCGTGTCCCAGCCCAGCTCCTCGCTGGTGGCGCCGACGACCAGTTCGCCGTTCTCCCGGGGCACCAGGTAGACGTGGCTGCCGCGCACCACGGCCCGTACGGTCCGGCTCAGGAACGGTGCGTACCGGCGCGGCACGGTCAGCCGCAGCACCTGCCCCTTGACCGGCCGCACCGGCGGCAGCAGCTCGTCCGGCACGCCCGCCAGCCGTCCGCTCAGGCTGCCGGCTGCGAGCACCACCTGGTCCGCGCCCAGCGCGGTGCCGTCCGCCGTGGTGACCCCGGCGGCCCGGTCCCGCACCACGTCCAGCCGCTCCGCCCACACGCGGTGGAACACCACCCCGGCCCGCTCGCACGCGGTCACCAGGGCCGCCGCCAGCCTGCGCGGGTCGATCTGGTGATCGGCGTCCACCCGCAGCCCGCCGCGCACGCCCGGCGCCAGCATCGGCTCCAGACGCCGGCAGTCCCGCCCGGACAGCCACTCCGAGGCGAGCCCCGAGCGCTGCTGGAGCCCGTGCAGTTCCCGCAGGTGGGCGCGGTCGTCGGCGTCCAGTGCGACGGCGAGGGTGCCGCACCTGCGGTAGCCGAGGTCGTGGCCCGTCAGTTCGGTCAGCTCGGCCGCGAAGTCGGGGTAGCGGCGGGCCGATTCCAGGTTCAGGGCGAGCAGGGTCTCCTCGCCGTAGTGCAGTTCGGTGACCGCGGCCAGCATTCCGGCCGCGACCTGCGCGGCCCCGCCGCCGGGCTCGGGGTCCACCACGGCCGTGGCGAGCCCGCGCTGCGCCGCGCGCCAGGCCGTGACCAGGCCGATGATTCCGCCCCCGATGACGAGGACGTCGGACGTACGTGACGACATGGGCGTCCAGCCCCTCCCTTCGCCGGCATGACCCGGATCAGGTTCGTACGGTCGGAGGCCGCCAGCCTCCCTCTCAGCCCGGTGCGTCCGGGCTCCCGCGAGTGCTTGTACGGTGGCCACCCTAGCCCGCAGCCCTCCGCACCCGTAAGGGAGCCCCGTTCCATGGCCCGGTCGCTCGACGGACTGATCCTCGCCCCGGTGGCGGACCAAGCCCCAGGTCAGGTGGGTACCCGCACCCGTTTCACGTACCACGAGCAGGACGGCGGGATCTGGGCCGAGTACGCGGGCGGCGATGTCGTACGCGGCCATCTGGTGGGCACCCGTGAGGGGGACCGGCTGGACTTCCGGTACGTCCAGCTGAAGACCGACGGGACGACCGCCTCCGGCCACTGCGTGTCCGCGGTCGTCGAACTGCCGGACGGGCGGGTGCGGCTGGAGGAGACCTGGGAGTGGGAGTCCCAGCCGGGCTCCGGCACGAGTGTTGTGGAACAGGTCACCGGGCAGGCCCCCTGACTGACGGATCGTCAATTGTCTATGGTGATCGGGTGAGCGAGCAGACAGCGGAAGAGGGCACGGCGGCGGGGCGGCGCGTGGTCGTCGTCGGCGCGGGCATGGCCGGGGTGCAGACCGCGGTCGCCCTGCGCGAACAGGGCTTCCGGGGCGGTGTGACCGTCATCGGCGCCGAGCCGCACCAGCCGTACGACCGGCCGCCGCTGTCGAAGGCGGTACTGCTCGGCAAGGCCGAGGACTCCGCCTTCGAGGTGGACTTCGAGTCCCTCGGGGTCGAGCTGCGGCTCGGCTGCGAGGTGCTGGGCCTGCGCCCGGCCGAGCACGAACTGGACACCGAGGCGGGCCCCGTGCCCTACGACGTCCTGGTCCTCGCCACCGGCGCCGAACCGATCCGGCTGCCCGGCGCCGAGGGCGTGCCCGGCGTGCATCTGCTGCGCACCCTGGACGACGCCGAACGGCTGCGGCCGGTGCTCGCCCGCCAGCACGACATCGTGGTCGTGGGCGCCGGCTGGATCGGCGCCGAGTTCGCCACCGCCGCCCGGGAGGCCGGCTGCGCGGTGACCGTCGTGGAGGCCGCCGAGCACCCGCTCGCCGGCGCCCTGCCCGCCGAGGTCGCCGCGCCGATGGCCGCCTGGTACGCCGAAGCGGGCGCGGAGCTGCGCACCCGCGCGCGCGTGGAGCGCGTCGAGCCCGGCGAGGTGCTGCTCTCCGACGGCACCCGGCTGCCCGCGGACGCCGTCGTCGTCGGCATCGGCGCCCGCCCCGCCACCGCCTGGCTGGCCGGCTCCGGCGTCGAGCTGGGCCCGCACGGCGAGGTCCTCACCGACGACCGCCTGCGTGCTTCCGTGCCGGACGTGTACGCCGTCGGCGACTGCGCCTCCTTCCCCTCGGCCCGCTACGGCGAACGGCTCCTCGTCCACCACTGGGACAACGCCCTGCAGGGCCCGCGCACGGTCGCCGCGAACATCCTCGGCGAGACCCCGGCGGTCTACGATCCGGTGCCGTACTTCTGGTCCGAGCAGTTCGGCCGGTTCGTGCAGTACGCCGGCCACCACGCCGCGGCCGACCGCATGGTGTGGCGCGGTGACCCGGCGGGCCCGTCCTGGACGGTGTGCTGGCTGCGCGAGGGCCGCCTGGTGGCGCTGCTGGCGGTGGGCCGGCCCCGGGACCTGGCCCAGGGCCGCCGGCTGATCGAGGCGGGCCGGACCATGGACCCGGACGCCCTGGCCGACCCGGGCCGCCCGCTGAAGGACACCACGGCCGGCTGAAGCGCCCGGGGAGGACCGCGGGAAACCGCGTGATCAGCCACGACGGACCCGCGGACGGCCCATGACGGATCGCGGCCTCTCCGGTGAAGCGCCTACGCTTGTCCCCGTGACCGAGATTGACGCAAAGATCGATGCTCTCGTCCCCGCCTGGCTCACCCTCCCCGACATCGCCGACATGCTCGGCGTCGAGGTGACGCGCGTCCGGCAGCTGGTCAAGGAGGGCCAGCTCATCGCCGTGCGCCGTGGTGAGAACAGGGCGCTGCACGTCCCCGCCGCCTTCATCGACGGGGACAAGGTCGTCAAGGGCCTGTCCGGGACCCTGACGCTCCTGCGGGACGACGGCTTCACGGTCGAAGAGATGATCGAGTGGCTCTTCACCCCCGACCCGACCCTGCCCGGCACCCCCGCGCAGGCCCTGAGCGAGAATCGCGGCACGGAGGTGAAGCGCCGCGCCCAGGCGCTCGCCGTCTGAGCCGACCCGCAGCAGGAGGTGGCGTGCGGGCCGGACGCCCGTACGCCACCGCCCCGAGCCACGGGGCACACCGACCACGGGGGGACCCGCGCATGTCCGACACCGCCCGCGCCGCGCTCGCCGACGCCCGCCTGTACCTCTGCACGGACGCCCGCAAGCGCCAGGGCGACCTGCCCGAGTTCCTGGACGCGGTCCTGGCCGGCGGTGTCGACATCGTGCAGTTGCGCGACAAGGGCATGGAGGCCGCCGAGGAGCTGGAGCACCTGGAGGTCTTCGCCGACGCCTGCGCCCGGCACGGCAAGCTGCTCGCGGTCAACGACCGGGCGGACGTCGCGCACGCCGCCCGCGCCGGCGTGCTCCACCTCGGCCAGGGCGACCTCCCGGTTCCCGCGGCCCGCGCCATCCTCGGCGACGGCATCCTCATCGGCCGCTCCACGCACGCCGAGGCCGAGGCCGCCGCGGCGGCCGTCCAGGAGGGCGTGGACTACTTCTGCACCGGCCCCTGCTGGCCCACCCCCACCAAGCCCGGCCGCCACGCCCCCGGCCTCGACCTGGTCCGGCACACGGCGGGCCTCGGCACCGACCGCCCCTGGTTCGCCATCGGCGGCATCGACCTCGGCACCCTGGACCAGGTGCTGGACGCGGGCGCCCGCCGGGTGGTCGTGGTCCGCGCGATCACCGAGGCGGACGACCCGGGCGCGGCGGCGGCGGAGCTCGCGAAGCGGGTGCGGGAGGCCTGCTAGCGCCGGTTCTGTCCACCCACTGGACAGGAAGGCGACAAATCGGGCAAATTACCGAGGTCTGGTTGGGGGACCGCCCACCCCTGGCTAACCTGCGGGTATGGCCCTCGGAACCGCATCCACCAGGACTGATCGCGCACGGACCGTGCGCGACATCCTCGCCACCGGCAAGACGACGTACTCGTTCGAGTTCTCGGCGCCGAAGACCCCCAAGGGCGAGCGGAACCTGTGGAGCGCGCTCCGGCGGGTCGAGGCGGTCGCCCCCGACTTCGTCTCCGTGACCTACGGTGCCGGCGGCTCCACCCGCGCGGGCACGGTCAAGGAGACCGAGCAGATCGTCGCGGACACCACGCTCACCCCGGTCGCCCACCTCACCGCCGTCGACCACTCCATCGCCGAGCTGCGCAACATCATCGGCCAGTACGCGGACGCCGGCATCCGCAACATGCTCGCCGTGCGCGGCGACCCGCCCGGCGACCCGATGGGCGAGTGGGTGCCGCACCCCCGGGGCCTGACCTACGCCGCCGAACTCGTCCGGCTCATCAAGGAGTCGGGAGACTTCTGCGTGGGCGTCGCCGCGTTCCCGGAGATGCACCCGCGCTCCTCGGACTGGGACACCGACGTCGCCCACTTCGTGGACAAGTGCCGTGCCGGCGCCGACTACGCCATCACACAGATGTTCTTCCAGCCGGAGTCGTACCTGCGGCTGCGCGACCGTGTGGTGGCCGCGGGCTGCGACACCCCGGTGATCCCGGAGGTTCTGCCGGTCACCAGCGTGAAGATGCTGGAACGGTTGCCGAAGCTGAGCAACGCCTGCTTCCCGGACGCCCTGAAAGAGCGGATCCTCTCGGCGAAGGACGATCCGGCGGCGGTACGCTCGATCGGTATCGAGTTCGCCACGGAGTTCTGCGCACGGCTGCTGGCCGAGGGAGTGCCCGGACTGCACTTCATCACGCTCAACAACTCCACGGCGACCCTGGAAATCTACGAGAACCTGGGCCTGCACCACCCCCCGCAGGCCTAGACCGGCCGCACCGCGATACGACACACTGCGTAGCGGTCACTGGGAGAGGGGCGTACATGGGCTGGACGGTCCTCTACATCGCGTTCGGCGTCGTCGCGCTGTGGTTGCTGGGCGAGGTACTGCTGCAGTACAAGGCGCGGCTGCGCTGGCGCCTGCTGGCCTTCGCCGGCTTCCTCGGCGTCGTGCTGGGCGTGCTGATGCCGTCCGTCGTCGTGATCGGGCTGGGCGCGATCGCCTTCGCCGTCGGGCAGACCTACGTCACGCTGTCGTTCCGCCGCGGCTTCGCCTCGGGCTGGGCGGTCAAGCGGCCCGACTCCGAGCCCGCCGGCGGCAGCAAGCGCCGCCGCGGCCGGGCGGACCGGCCCGGGCCGGACCCCCGGGACACCGACGCCGGGCCCGCCGGGACGGCCGACGAGCAGGCTGCCGACCAGGACGCGTACGGCTTCGGCCGGACGCACGGCGACTACGACGACGACTACGACCGCGACGACGTCTTCACCCCGGCCGCCTCCCGCACCGCCGAGCCCGCCGCCGCGGAGACCCCCACCGTCTACTCGCCGCAGCCCCTGCCCGAGGACACCGGCAACCACGGCGTCTACGGCGACCCGGCCCACGCGGGCACCGCCGCCCAGCAGGGCTACGCCTACGACTACTCCGGCTACGGCCAGCAGGGGTACGGCTACGACACCGCGGGCCAGCAGGGGTACGCCAACTACTCCGACCCGTACGTCGGCAGCCAGTCCTACGGGTCCTACGACCAGGGGTACGGCCAGCAGTACGGCCAGCAGGGCTACGCCCAGGACCCGTACGCCACCGGCGGTTACGGCCAGACCCCGGCCGGCGGGGTGTGGGTGCCGCAGCAGCGCAGCGACGAGACCTACGGCGGCGAACTCCCGCAGGAGCAGCCGTACCCGCACACCCCGGGCGGCCAGCAGCCGCAGCCCGGCGTCGGGTACGACGAGCAGTACCGCTTCTGAGGACCCGCCTCGCGCGGGCCCGTCACTGCGAGCCGCGGAACTCCGGCCCCTCCACGATCAGTCCGGCCACCAGCGCGCCCGACATACCGGCGTGCGGGAGGCCGCCGCCGGGGTGCGACCAGCCGCCGACGGCGAACAGACCCGGCACCGCCGTGGTGTTGGCCGGATGCAGCACTCCCTCGGCCCCGGCGAGCGCGGGCGGCGGAACGGCACCGCCCGTGGCGCCGGTCTCCCGCTCGGTGTCCAGCGGGGTGCGGACCTCCCGCCACAGCACCCGCTCGCGCAGCCCCGGTACGGCACGCTCGGCGGCCGCCACCAGCCGGTCCGCGAAGGCGTCGGCGGCCCCCGGCGCGGCCCAGTCGTACTCCGCGGCGGACGGCACGGTGGCCGTCAGCACCACGGACTCGTGCTCCGCGTCCGGACGCAGGGCCGGGTCGTCCGGCCGGTCCACGACGACCTGCGGCAGGTCGGGCAGCATCCCGTGCCGGAACAGGTCCAGATCCCCGTCGGCGTCGGCCGAGTGCACCACCGTGCGGTGCACCGCGCCGGACTCCCGCGCCCCGCGCAGCGCCAGGCACACGACCACCCGGCCCGGACAGCGGTCCTCGGGGTCCGGGGGCACGTCCCCGCTGCCGTACAGCTCCCGGTCCGGGAGCAGGCCGCCCAGCCGCCAGGGACCCGCGCCGACGACGAGGTCCGCCTCGGCCACCGTCCGGTCGGCCAGCTCCACCCCGGCCGCCCGGCCGTCCTTCTCCAGCACCCGGACGACCTCGGCGCCGAAGACGAACTCCACCCGGCGCTCCAGGCACCGCTCGTACACCGCGCGCGCCAGCTCCCGCACCCCGCCGCGCACGTACCAGGTGCCGAAGGCGTGCTCCATGTACGGCAGCACGGCCGCGCTCGCCGGAGCGATGCCGGGGTCGACGCCGTACGCGAGCGCGTACCCCTCCAGCAGCTGGGTCAGCCGGGGGTCGCGCAGCTCATGTCTGCCGATCTCGAACAGCTTGACCACACGGTGGGTGCGCAGCAGCCGCTTGTACCGGGTGCCCGGATACGGCTCCTTCTCGACCAGCACCTCCCAGTTGGGCCACAGCGGCTCTTCCAGCAGCGGCCGGCGGGTGCGGTCCCAGGCCTCGCGGGCGCGGACCAGGAAGTCGCCCCAGCGCTCGCCCGCCCCCGCGCCCAGCGCCTGGTCCAGCGCCGCGACCACGCCCGCACGGGAGGCGTTCGGCAGGGACACCTCCGTGCCGTCCGCGAAGACGTGCCGCGACGACGGGTCGACCTGGACCAGCTCGACGCAGTCCTCCAGCGGCTTCCTGCCGGTCTTGAGGAACAGATCGCGGTACACGGCGGGCAGTGTCAGCAGCCCCGGGCCCGTGTCGAAGCGGAAACCGTCCCGCTCGAACCGGCGCACCGCACCGCCGTACGTCTCCGTGCGCTCGTACACCACCACCCGGTGGCCCGCGACGGCCAGCCGGGCGGCAGCCGCCATCGCGCCCATCCCGGCGCCGATCACCGCAATCCGTGCCATGCCTGCGACTTTATCGGCCACCACCGACAACCCGGTCCGCCGGGCGGCCCGGGCACGGGTGCGCACAGCTGAGTACGTGTACTCAGATCGCGAGATGAGTACGTGCGCGGATGGGGCGCGGGCCGCCGGAACGAGAGAGTGGAGGCACGGCAGGGGGCGTGGCCCGGCACCGCCGACACGGGGCGGCGGAACGGCGCCCGCCCACCGGCCGCTCCTTCCGCCGATCCGTCGGCGGAAGCGAGACACGGGGGCCTCGGGGGAAGACCACCACGGGGGTCCGCACGGGGGAGCCCGTACGCGGGGGAGTACGGGAAGGAAGTACGGGGGCACGGGGGAAACACCGGGAGAACGGGGATCACGGGGGGATCCCGGGGGATCCCGGTGGTGCACGGGGGAACGGAAGGCGCCGGTCCGGAAGCGGACCGGCGCCTTCCTCGTGTGCCTTTCGGGCCGTGTGCGTGCGGGCTCAGACCGCGCCGCTGACCCGTCCCTGGAGCAGCCGGGACAGGGCCGCGTGGACGTCGTCCAGGGAGCGCTCCGGCTGGAAGGACTTCCAGTCCAGCGCGGCCACCAGGACCATGCCGACCAGCGCCGCCGCCGTCAGCTGGATGTCGATCTCGTCGCTGAACTCGCCGGCCGCCACGCCCTCGCGCAGCACCCCCTCGACCACCGCGACCGCCTCCTGCCGCACCACCATCAGGGTGGACTGCCAGGCCCGGTTGGTGCGCCACAGCTCGGCGACGTACAGCTGTGTGAAGGCCGGGTAGCGGTCGATGAAGACCAGTCCCGCGCGGACCATCGCGTCCAGCGCGTCCACCTTGCCGCCGCCCTCGCGTGCCGTCTGCTCGGCCGCCTCCTTCAAGGAGGCGGTGAGCAGGCCGACGCCGTGCCTGAGCAGCTCCTCGAAGAGAACGGACTTGCTCGCGAAGTTGTAGTAGACCGTGCCCTTCGCGACTCCGGCCCGCTCGGCGATCTCGTCCACCGTGGTCGCGGAGAAGCCCTGCTCGGCGATGAGGGTGACGGCCGCCTCGTAGAGCTTCTGCCGGGTGGCCTCGCGGCGCGTGCTGCCGCCGGCCTTGGCGCTGCTGCTTTCCATGGCCCTGATTCTCACAGGTACGCGCGTGTGCGGACGCCGCCCCCGGATCACAGGCTCAGCTCCGGGTGCAGCCGGGACGGCGTCCACACCTGCCGGCCGCGGGCCGCCAGGGCCGTCAGCGCGAGGGCGCCGGCGGTGAACGCGGTGAGCACACCGCACGCCTGCCACACCGGGCCGAGCCCGCCGCCCGTGATCAGCCGGCGCAGCGCGTCCACGATGTAGCTCATCGGCAGGAACGGGTGGATGGCGTTGAAGAAGCGCGGGCTGGTCTGCACGGGATAGGTGCCGCCCGCCGAGGTCAGCTGGAGCATCAGCAGCGCGAGCACCAGGATCCGGCCGGCCGCGCCGAAGCGGGCGTTCAGCCACTGCACGATCGCCGCGAAACAGGCCGTGACCAGGCACAGGAAGCCGATCGTGCCGGCCGCCCGCAGCATCTGCAGCCCGATCGCCCAGTGCAGTACGGCCATCAGCGCCACCACCTGGAGCACGCCCACCGCGACCACCGGCAGCCAGCCGGCCAGGGCGATCCGCCAGGCGGAGGAGCCGGCCGCGAGGGCCCGCCGGTTGAGCGGCGGGATCAGCATGTAGGCCACCATCGCGCCGACCCACAGGGACAGCGGGATGAAGTAGGGGGCGAACCCGGTGCCGTAGTTCGGTGCCTTGTGCAGGTCGTGGGAGGCCAGCTGGACCGGGTCGGCCATCACGCCGGTGCGCCGGTCGCGGTCCCGCTTGTCGTAGTCCGGGATCTTCTTCGCGCCCGAGTGCAGGCCGCCGGCCAGCTTGCCGGAGCCGTCCGAGAGCTTGTACAGGCCGCCGTTCAGGGTCTCGGCGCCCGACTTGGCGGTGCCGATGCCCTGGTCCAGCGTGACCGCGCCGGTGTGGGCGGTGCCGATTCCGGTGTGCAGCTTCTCGGCGCCGGCGGCGACCTTCTGCGCGCCGGTGTTCAGCTTGTCGATCTTCTTGACGGCGTCGTCGACGTCCTCGTACAGGTGGGGGGCGCGCGCGGCGAGGGCGTCGGCCTGCTTCTGCAGCGTGCCCAGGTTGTCCCGCATGGTCTTCAGGTCGCCGTTCTGGTCGGCGATCAGCGTGTTGAGGTCGTCGGCGACGGTGGCCACCTCGGCGGCGGCCGTCCTGGCCCGCTTCAGCTCGGGGCAGGCCGGGTCGGGGACGGCCACGCCCTCGCAGCGCTCCTGGTAGATCTTGTCGAGGAGGGCGGAGGACCCGTGGGCGATCTTCGCGGCGGCCGGCGCGCGCTTCACCAGCACGTCCAGGTTGTCCTTCACCGCCTTCGCCGAGTCGGAGACCAGCCGGGCGGTGTCCCCGATGGTCTTCTCGTTGGTCTTCAGGAACGGGCCCGCCTCGGCGTAGACGCCGTTGACCTTGTCGGCGAGCGCCTGGGTGCCGTCGGCGACCTGCCGGGAGCCCTCCTGGAGGTCGCCGGAGCCGGTGTCGAGCTTCTGCAGGCCCTTGGCCAGCTTGCCGCTGCCGCCCTTGGCGTCCTTCAGTCCGTCCGCGAGCTCCTTGGAGCCCTTCTCCGCCTTCCCGATGCCGCTGTTCAGCTTGTCCGCGCCCCGGGCCGCCGTGACGGTCTTGTCGTGGATGTCGGAGAAGGACACGAAGATCTTGTCCAGGAAGCCCCGGGAGGTCTTCGCGGACGCCGCCGAGCGGACCTCGTTGAAGACGGTGCGGGAGATCTGGCCGACGATGTAGTTGTTCGCGTCGTTGGTGCGCACCCGCAGGGCGCCGGTCTCCGGGGAGTCGCCCGAGCTGGAGGCGATGCGGCGGCTGAAGTCGGCCGGCATGGTCAGCGACAGGTAGTAGGTGCCGTCCTCGACACCCGCGCGGGCCTCCTCGTCGCTGACCTCGTGCCACTCGAAGGTCCGGCTGTCGCGCAGCCCGTCGACGATGTCGTCCCCCGCGGTGATCTTCTTCCCGCCCGCCGTGGCGCCCTTGTCGTCGTTCACCAGGGCCACCGGGATCCGGTCCAGACGGCCGTACGGGTCCCAGAAGGACCACAGGTACAGGGCGCCGTACAGCAGGGGCAGCACGAGCAGCGCGATCAGGGCGGCGCGCGGCAGCCTGCCGCGCCCGAAGCGCTTCAGCTCAAGCGCGGCCAGCCTCGGTGAGCGCATCGCCGGCTTCCTCCTTCTTCGGCTCGGGCTTCCCGGACTCGTTCGCGGGTGTGTTCCCGGGGCCGGCCTCGGGCGTGTTCCGAGGCTCGTTCGCGGGTGTGTCCCCGGGTGTGTTGCCGGACCCGTTCTCCGGCCCGGGCTTGTGCCGTTCGGCCCGCGTCCCCCCGGTCCGCACGGTGAGGCAGTCCCCGGGAGCGGCGCGGCACACGGCGACGACCGTCGTCCCCGCGCGCGTGAGGGACCGCAACGTGTCCCAGATCCCCTCGCGTTCGGGAGCCGAGAGCTTCATGTCGATGTCGTCCACGCCGAGCAGCCGGGGCCGCCCGAGCAGGGCCAGCGCGAGCGACAGCCGCACCTCCTGCGGCCGTTCCAGGTCGCGTACGGCCGTCCGGGAGCCCTTCGGCAGGGTCTCCAGGTCGAGTCCGGCGGCGGCCAGGGCCGCGTCGACCCGCAGCCGCGCCTCGTGCGCGCGCTGGGCGCGGGGATGCAGCAGCTCGCGCAGGGAGTCCTCGAACCGGCGCTGCAGCAGGGCCCGTTCGCGCAGGTGCTCGCCGACGGTGAGGGCCGGCTCCAGGTCGGTCACGCCGCTCACGTTGGCCACCGCGCTGACCCGGCGCAGGCCCGCCATGTGCCGGGGAAGTTTGAACCCGGCGACGGTGGCCACTCCTTCGGTGGGCTTCATCCGTCCCGTGAGCGCGAGCAGCAGACTCGTACGGCCGGAGCCGGACGGTCCCTCGATCGCGATCAGTGAGCCGGGCTCGGCCTCCAGGGTGATGCCGTGGAAGGCCCACCCCCGTGGCCCCTTGAGTCCGAGGCCCTCGGCCCTGACGTCCGCGCCGACCGTGGCATCCACTGGCCCCCCTGCATGGAGAATTTGAACTGACTGGTCAGTGCAAAAATACGCCCGAACCCACGATCGAGGCAAAAGCCCAGGTCGGGCCGGATTGTCAGTGGCGTACCGCACGATGGGCACATACGGCATTCGTGCCGTCACCCAGACGACAGGAGGTTCGTCATGGCCCACTCGTCCGCAGCCGCCGCCCCCCGGCGCCGCGCCACCGGCCCTGCCCCCTCACTGACCGGCCCGGCGAGCGACGTGCACCCCGTGCTCCGCCGGGCCACGGCCCCGCCGGCCGCCCTCGACCTGCTCGCCCAGGCCCGGGCCGGACTGGAGGAGGCCATCGTCCTGGACACGCCGAACGAGCGTTACGCGACGGCCCACCTGGCCGCCCTGCGCACCGCCGCCGCCGTGCTCGCCGCCCGCGGCCGGCCCGAGACCTCCCCGCGTCGCCGGGCCCGCATCCGCAGCGCCTGGGAGGTGCTGCCCGAGATCGCGCCCGAGCTGACCGAGTGGAGCGCGCTGTTCGCCTCGGGTGCCGCGCGCCGGGCCCGCGCCGAGGCGGGCATCCAGGGCGCGGCCGGGCAGCGGGACGCCGACGACCTGATACGGGACGTGGCGATGTTCCTCCGCATCGTGGAGCGGATGCTCGTCCTCCAGCCGGTCCTGCCCCAGCCCCGCCAGGACACCGGCGGCGACACCGGCGCCGGCGGGGACGGCCCGGGGAAGGGGGGCGGTCTGCCGGACGCGGGCTGACCACGCACCGTGCGCCGGGCCCTCACGCAGCGTCCCGTGCGGCCGCGCCCGGTGTCCGCCGGGCGAGACGCCGGTGGCCGGACGCCGCCGCGGTGACCAGGCACGGCACGGAAGCAATAGGGTGGAGCTCCCGTGACGTTCGCCCTGCCGAGGAGTCATCTCGTGTCGGACCCGACGCGCCCCCGCGCCTCTCTCCGTACCGCCGTGGTCTGGGAGGTCCTGCAGGACGCCCTCGACCGCCGGGTCAAGGCCACGGGCCGGGACTCGCTGGACGTCCTCGACACCGGCGGCGGCAGCGGCAACTTCGCCGTGCCGCTCGCCCGCCTCGGCCACCGGGTCACCGTCGTCGACCCCAGCCCCAACGCGCTGTTCGCGCTGGAGCGCCGCGCCGCCGAAGCCGGTGTCGCCGACCGGGTCAAGGGCGTCCAGGGCGACGCGCACGGCCTGTTCGACGTGGTCGAGCGCGGCGGCTACGACGCCGTCCTGTGCCACGGCGTCCTGGAGTACGTGGACGACCCGGCCGAGGGCGTCCGCAACGCGGTCGCCGCGCTGCGCTCCGAAGGCGTGCTGAGCGTGCTCGCCGCCGGCCTCGGCGGGGCCGTGCTCGCCCGCGCCCTCGCCGGGCACTTCACCGAGGCCCGGCAGGCGCTCCGGGACCCCGACGGCCGCTGGGGCACCGGCGACCCGGTGCCCCGCCGCTTCACCGCCGAGCAGTTGACCGCGCTCGTCGAGAGCGCCGGCCTGAGGGTCGGCGCCGTGCACGGCGTGCGTGTCTTCGCCGACCTCGTGCCCGGCGTCCTGGTGGACACCGAGCCCGGTGCCCTGGACGCGCTGCTGAAGCTGGAGGCCGCGGCGGCCGAACTGCCCGCGTTCCACTCCGTGGCCACCCAGTTGCACGTGCTCGGCGAGACGACGGATCCCGCGCAGGCCTGAGCGGTCCGCCGGCACCCGAGCGCACCACCGGGGCGAGCCGCTGATCAGCGCCGCGGCAGCGGATGGAGTACGCCACAACCCCCCCGAACGAGGGGTTTGCGCCGTATGATCGAGGTACACCACCCGGCATGACGGGTCGGCCGCCGGGGAATGGAAGCCTCAGCGAGCCGGGACGGCCATGACGGTTCCGGTTGGCCGATTGGCGTAGAGGGGCGGGTTTCACGGGGGCGATTCCCTGCCTATCCTGAAGGGACCCCCCGGGTCGCCCCCGGCGACTGCACGATGAGGAGGACTCCGTGCCGCTCTCGGAGCACGAGCAGCGAATGCTTGAGCAGATGGAGCGAGCGCTGTACGCCGAAGACCCCAAGTTCGCGTCGGCGCTTGAGGGAAACGGGCTGCGGACGTACACCCGGCGGCGGGTCTACCAGGCGGTCGCCGGTTTCCTCGCGGGTATCGCGCTCCTCATGGCCGGAATGGTCGCGCAGCTGATCTGGGTCAGCGTGGTCGGTTTCCTCGTCATGCTGGGCTGTGCCGTGCTCGCCGTCACCGGCTGGCGCAAGGCCCCGAAGCCCGGGGAGCAGCCCCCGGCCGGAATGCGCCGTCAGGTGCGTCCGAGGCGCTCCGTCATGGACCGGATCGAGCAGCGCTGGCAGCGCCGCCGGGACGAACAGGGGCACTGATCCCCCGGCGCCTCCGCGCCGGCCACAGCAGACCAGTGAGGGGCGGCCACCATCCGGTGGCCGCCCCTCACTCGTGCGTTCAGCCCCGCTGCCCGGACGGCCGGCGCACCGCCGGCCGGACCGCCGCGACCCGGCTCCGCAGCGCCGACCAGCGGGCCGACACCGCCCACAGCACCCGGACCGACGAGCGGGGAAGGAACCGCGCCCGCAGCCGCGTCCCTGTGCTCACCCCGGCCCGCAGCCCCTCGGTCACCCGGCGCACGTCCTCCGCCGCTCCCGCCGGCGGGCGCGGCCTGGGCGCGTACAGCACCTGCTCCACCGCGTCCGCCAGCCGGTGCACGGCGGTCCCGGTGGCCGGATCGAGACGCCCGAGCCGGACGATCCGGTCGGCGGCCTTGCGCGGGGTCAGCGACTCGTCCGGCGGGATGCCGTGGTCCCAGGCGCTGTCCGTCAGCTCCTGCCAGGCCGCCAGGGTGTGTACCGCCGCGCCCTCGGCGGTCCGTGCGTGTCCGCCCAGCCGCTGGGCGCGCACCCGCTGCCGCCACAGCCACGGCGACAGCGGAACCGCCGGCACCAGCAGCGCGGCCAGGGCGATCAGCAGCCATCCCCACCAGTCCGTACCGTCGCCGTCCTGCTGCGGGGCCGCCGCGGCGGACGGGCTGTCGCAGGCCTGGAGCTTGCGCAGGTCGCTGCTGCAGCTCTCGCTCGGCGAGGCCGAGGCCGAGGGCGCCGACGACGCGCCCTTGGACGGCAGCGCCTCCTGCGGCAGCGAGCTGCCGGGGGTGTCCGGCTGGGTGTACGACGGTGTGGTGCCGCGGGTCGGGGTCGGCTCGAAGCGGGTCCAGCCCACGCCCTCGAAGTACAGCTCGGGCCAGGCGTGGGCGTCCTTCTGGGTCACCGCGACGGTGCCGTCGGCCTGCATCGTGCCCGGCGCGAAGCCCACCGCGACCCGGGCCGGGATGCCGAGGGTGCGGGCCATCGCCGCCATCGTGAAGGAGAAGTGGACGCAGAAGCCCTCCTTCTGCTTCAGGAAGTTCGCTATGGCGCCGGGACCGCGGCCCACCTTCACCGAGGTGTCGTACTGGAAGCCACCGGTGACGGCGAACCAGTCCTGGAGCTTGACGGCTTCCTCGTAGTGGCTGTTCGCGCCCGCGGTGATCTGCTTGGCGGTGCGCTCCACCACCTTCGGCAGCGAGGACGGCACCTTGGTGTACTCGCTCTGCAGCGCGGCCGGCGGCTGCGGCGCGGTGGCCAGCTGCCGCGGGGTCGGCCGCACGTCCAGGCTGGTCACCTGGTAGCTCGCGCCGCGCGTGGTCTGGCCGCGGTCGCCGACGAGGGTCATCCCGACCGGCTCGTACCGCCACCGGCCGTCGACCTTCACCTCGTTCGGCGGGTAGGGCATCGGCAGCCAGTTCTGGGCGTACCAGTCGGCCGCCCGGACCAGCGTCCGCACCGTGCCGCGCTTGACGTCCGGGTCCAGGCCGATGGGCGTGGGCAGCCTGTCCGGCACGCCGACGATGTGCCGCTGGGCCGGCGTCCAGGTGGTGCCGTCGAACTCGTCCAGCGAGACGATCCGCAGATACAGGTCGGAGATGTCGTTCGTGTCGGTCCGCAGGGTCAGCACCTGGCGGTCGTCGTTCGTGTTCAGGTTGTCGCGCAGCGACACCAGCGGATTGACCGCCGAGATCGTGCCCCCGTCGCCGCGGCCCGGCCCCACGCCGGTGCCGGCCGCGTCCAGCAGGCCGCCGTGCATCGAGGGCAGGGCGAGCGGCACCATCAGGGCCACCCCGAGCGCCACCGCGCCGATCCGCCGCCCGGTGCGCACCGGCGCGACGGCACCGGCCTCCGGGGCGCCCGGGCCGCGGGGCGCGCCGCCGAAGACCCGGCCCCACTGGGCGAGCCGGTCCCGGCCCTCCGCGAGCAGCAGCATCAGATAGCCGGCCGCCGCCACCAGGAACCACAGCCAGCCGGCGCCGCCGCCGGACAGGCCCGCGGCCACCGAGTACAGGGCGAGCAGCGGCAGCCCGGCCGGGGCCGCGCTGCGGAAGGTCACCGCGATCACGTCCACCAGCAGCCCGACGACCAGCGCGCCGCCGATCAGCATCAGCTTGATGCCGTCGGTGACCGGCGCCGGTATCGCGTACCGGCTGACGTCGTCCGCGCCCTGCTGGAGCAGCTCGGCGAAGTACCGGAAGGTGTCCGGGCCGGGGACCAGCCCGGCGATCGCGTGCTGCCGGGCGAAGACCAGGGTCAGCAGCATCAGGGTGACCAGGACCTGCGCCGCCACGGTCAGCAGCCGGCCCAGCGGCACCCGCCGGGCCGCCGCGCCCACCCCGGTCTGCACGGCCACCAGCGGGACCAGCTGCAGCAGCCAGGTCGGCTCGGCGACCAGCGGCAGCAGCGCGCAGGAAGCCATCAGGGTGGCCGCCGCCGCGCACAGCGCCAGTCGTGCCCGCCCGCTCATCCCCGTGCCTCCCCGCTCACGGCGGCCAGGCCGGACCGCTCCCGGTCCGCCTGCCGCCACAGTCCGTCCATCGACGCGCCGCGCGGCACGCTCAGCGCCGTCCAGCCTGCCTCGCGCAGCATCCGCAGCCGCTCCGCGTGTTGGTCGCCCGGGCGGGGCACGTCGGTCGCCTCCCGGGTCCAGACGTCGGGGTCCAGCACGAAGGCGACCGCGCCGCCGCTGCGCCGGCTCATCTTGGCGACCGTCGTCGCCTGTTCCTCGTCCAGGTCGCCGAGGAAGGCGATCAGCAGCCCCTCGTTGCCGCCGCGCAGCACGTCGTACGCCCGGGACAGGCCGGTGCCGTCGGAGTGGTCGACCACCGCGAGGGTGTCCATCATCAGCCCGGCCGCGTCCGCGGTCTCCTGGCCGTTGCCCGCGAACCCGTCGGCGCCCTCGCCGGGCACCACGCTGCCGCCGTCGGTCAGCAGCCGTACCGAGAAGCCGCGTTCGAGCATGTGCACCAGCACCGAGGCGGCACCGGAGACCGCCCACTCGAAGGCCGAGTCCGGGCCCGCGCCCTCGTAGGCACCGCCGCGGGTGTCCAGCAGGACGGTGCACCGGGAGCGCCGGGGCTGCTCCTCGCGGCGCACCATCAGCTCGCCGTAGCGCGCGGTGGACCGCCAGTGCACCCGGCGCAGGTCGTCGCCGTAGCGGTAGCCGCGCGGGATCACGTCGTCCTCGCCCGCCAGGGCCAGCGAGCGCTGCCGCCCGTCGCCGTACCCCTTGGCCTCGCCGCCGAAGCGGACGGGGGCCAGCGGCTCCACGCGCGGTATCACCGTCAGCATGTCGCACGTCGAGAAGGAGCGGGTCAGCTCGCACATGCCGAAGGGGTCCGTCAGCCGCAGCTGCAGCGGGCCCAGCGGATAGCGGCCCCGCAGGTCCGAGCGGACCCGGTAGGACACCTCGCGGCGGCCCTGCGGCTCCACCCGGTCCAGCACGAACCGGGGCCGCGGCCCGAGGACGTAGGGCACCCGGTCCTGGAGCATCAGCAGGCCGGTGGGCAGCCGGGAGACGTTGTCCATGCGCAGGTGCACCCGGGCCTCGCTGCCGGCCGGTACGCGCGCGGGGGCCAGACGGCGGCTCGCGGCCACCCGGTACCGCGTGCGGTACAGCACGGTCGCGCAGATCAGGGGCAGCACGGCGAGCAGCAGACCGACCCGCAGCAGCTCGCTCAGGCCCAGCACGAACGCGCAGATCGCGGCGGCGATCCCGGCCGCGAGGAAGGAGCGGCCCCGGGTGGTGAGACCAGACAGGGCCGTACGGACCCCGCTCGTCTCCCCGCGGTCGGCCTCGGCCGGCGCGGTCCCCCCGGTGCTCATCACAGACTCCGCGGCGGCTGCTGCGGATAGGCCGGGATGGTGCGGCCCAGGCCGCCCAAGCCGCTCTGGTGGCCCGGCGCGGCCGGCACCGGGGTGTGCTGCAGGATCTCCCGCACCACCTGCTCGGCCGTGCGGCGGTTGAGCTGGGCCTGGGCGGTGGGCAGCAGGCGGTGGGCGAGGACGGCGACGGCGAGTGCCTGGACGTCGTCCGGCAGCGCGTACTCCCGCCCCGCGAGGGCCGCGGAGGCCTTGGCCGCGCGCAGCAGGTGCAGGGTCGCGCGCGGGGAGGCGCCGAGTCTGAGGTCGGGGTGGGTGCGGGTGGCGGCGACCAGTTCGACCGCGTACCGCCGGACCGGCTCGGAGACGTGCACCCCGCGGACCGCCTCGACCAGCTTCACGATCTCGTGCGCGTGCGCCACCGGCTGGAGGTCCTCCAGCGGGCTGACGCCACCGTGGATGTCGAGCATCTGCAACTCGGCCTCGACGCTCGGGTAACCCACGGAGACCCGCGCCATGAAGCGGTCGCGCTGGGCCTCGGGCAGCGGGTACGTGCCCTCCATCTCGACCGGGTTCTGGGTGGCCACCACCATGAAGGGGCTGGGCAGTTCGTACGTGTGCCCGTCGATGGTGACCTGGCGTTCCTCCATGGACTCCAGCAGCGCGGACTGGGTCTTCGGCGAGGCGCGGTTGATCTCGTCGCCGATCACGATCTGCGCGAAGATGGCGCCCGGCTTGAACTCGAAGTCCCGGCGCTGCTGGTCCCAGATGGACACGCCCGTGATGTCCGAGGGCAGCAGGTCCGGCGTGAACTGGATGCGCCGCACCGAGCAGTCGATGGACCGCGCCAGTGCCTTGGCGAGCATCGTCTTGCCCACTCCGGGGACGTCCTCGATCAGCAGGTGGCCCTCGGCGAGCAGCACGGTCAGCGCGAGCCGTACGACCTCGGGCTTGCCCTCGATCACGCCCTCCACCGAACCGCGTACCCGCTCCACCGTGGCGGTCAGATCTGTGAGGCTCGCTCGATCGTCATAGGTCGTCACCCGGCCCTCCTCGGCCCGTTCTTTCCGGGCCGATGCTCTCCGTGCGAAACCGGCCCACCCCGAAACACGGACACCACGCGGAAAAAGTTCCGCGCGACGTCACACCCCGCATTCTTGCTGCCGTTACCGATTCGTGTCACTCGCCTGTGGACAACTGCCCGCTCGATGTCGGTCTTACGGTCTTTTCGACCGTGTTTTCGAACCGGGTTCCCGTTGCGGGACGGCAGAACGACGGGATGCCGTGCGGGGTGGCCGGCCGGTATGTTCCGGTCAGGCCGGGTCGACCTCGCGCAGCAGACCGGTGCGCACGTCGAAGACGAAGCCGCGGACGTCGTCGGTGTGCAGCAGGAACGGCGAGGTGCGCACCCGCTGCATGGACTGGCGCACGTCCTGGTCCACGTCGCTGAAGGACTCCACCGCCCAGGCCGGCCGCTGGCCGACCTCCATCTCCAGCTCGGTGCGGAAGTCCTCGGTGAGGGACTCCAGGCCGCAGCCGGTGTGGTGGATGAGCACGATGCTGCGCGTGCCCAGCTTGCGCTGGCTGATGGTCAGGGACCGGATCACGTCGTCGGTGACCACACCGCCCGCGTTGCGGATGGTGTGACAGTCGCCGAGCTGGAGGCCGAGGGCCTGGTGCAGGTCGAGACGTGCGTCCATGCAGGCGACGACGGCGACGTGGAGTACCGGGCGGGCGTCCATGCCGGGGTCGGTGAAGGCCTCGGCGTACTGCCGGTTGGCCTCCACGAGCCGGTTGGTCACGGTGTCGCCGGCGGTTATGGCGCCTTCGGATCCAGTGGGTGCTGCTGCAGAAGTCGTCATACCGACGACGTTACTGGTCACGCAGGGTTCCGGCCTCTCGTGAGAGCGGACAAAGAACGTCATCGCGGTATGTTGTGAGCTAACCCACAGGGAGGGCAGAGCGGGGCCGAACGGGCGGACCGGTCCGAATCGCGGTTCCCGCCGTGCCGGGGTACACGACGCGCAGGCCGGTTGATTGACCAGCGGACAGCGTGGACTAAAGTGACGCGAAAGCGGGAGACGAGTCTCTCCCCGCGGACGAAACCCCCGGAGACCCCGGCACCTGCCCGGACCCGTCTCCCCGCGCGCGCGGCGCGTACGTACGGCTCGGGGGACCGACGGTGCGTACGGCCCGCCGGAACTGAGAGGCCCCCTTGAGCCAGAGTCGACACGTCCCGGTGATGCTCCAGCGGTGCCTGGACCTGCTGGCGCCCGCCCTGGAGCGCCCCGGAGCGGTGGTCGTCGACTGCACCCTCGGCCTCGGCGGGCACAGCGAGGCACTGCTCACCCGGTTCCCCGACGCCCGGCTGATCGGCCTCGACCGGGACAAGGAGGCGCTGCGCCTGTCCGGTGAGCGCCTGGCTCCGTACGGCGAGCGCGCCACCCTCGTGCACGCCGTGTACGACGAGCTGCCCGCCGTACTGCACCGGCTCGGCATCCCGCGCGTGCAGGGCGTCCTGTTCGACCTGGGCGTCTCCTCCATGCAGCTGGACGAGGCCGACCGCGGCTTCGCCTACGCGCAGGACGCGCCCCTGGACATGCGCATGGACCAGACGGCCGGCATCAGCGCCGCCGAGGTCCTCAACACCTACCCGCCCGGCGAACTGGTGCGCATCCTGCGCGCCTACGGCGAGGAGAAGCAGGCCAAGCGGATCGTCGCCGCGATCGTCCGGGAGCGGGAGAAGGAGCCGTTCAGCAACAGCGCGCGGCTCGTCGAACTCATCCGGGACGCGCTGCCGCAGGCCGCCAAGCGCACCGGCGGCAATCCGGCCAAGCGCACCTTCCAGGCGCTGCGCATCGAGGTCAACGGCGAACTGTCCGTCCTGGAGCGGGCGATCCCGGCCGCCGTGAAGGCCCTGGACGTCGGCGGGCGCATCGCGGTGCTGTCGTACCACTCGCTCGAAGACCGGCTCGTCAAGCAGGTGTTCGCGGCCGGGGCGGCCTCCACCGCGCCGCCCGGACTGCCCGTCGTGCCCGAGCGCTACCAGCCGCGGCTCAAGCTGCTCACCCGCGGTGCCGAACTTCCCACCGAGGAAGAGATCGCCGAGAACCGCCGGGCCGCACCGGCCAGACTGCGGGGTGCCGAGCGCATCAGGGAGGACGTCGAGTGAGCGAGACGGGTCGCAGGGCCGGCACCGCGCACCGAGGAAGCGGCTTCCCCCACGCATCGGGGGAGCAGTGAGCAGGAAACCCGAACTGAAGGGGAGGGCCGCCCGGCTCGCCCGGCTCCTCCCGGCCGGCCGCGCGCGGGCGGCGCGTACCCCGTTCGTCCTGCTCGTCGTCGTGCTCCTCGGCGGCGGCCTCATCGGTCTGCTGGTGCTGAACTCGGCGCTGAGCGAAGGCTCGTTCAAACTCGCCGACCTGCAGAAGCAGACGAAGAACCTCACCGACGAGGAACAGGCCCTCCAGCGCGACATCGACGCCTTCTCGTCCCCCGACGCCCTCCAGCGCCGCGCCCGTGAACTCGGCATGGTCCCCGGCGGCGACCCGGCCTTCCTCGGCCCCGACGGCACCGTCAAGGGCGTCCCCGGCGCCGCGCCCGAGCCCGCGGCCCTCATCGCCCCGGCCTCCCCCGGGGCGATGACCCCGGCCGGCGCCCTGGCCACCGTCAACGGCGTCCCCGGCGCCGCGCCCGAGCCCGCGGCCCCCGCCGCGCCGGCCTCGCCCGGGGCGGTGACCCCGGCCGGCGCCCTGGCCACCGCCCCGCCGGCGCCCACCGTGCCGTCCCCGCCCCAGGGACCCCCCGCGGCGCCCGCCCCGGTGCCGCCCACCACCCAGCCCATCCCCACCCCGATCCCCGGCAGGTGACGGAAGTGTCCGACAGGGAAGCGCCGCGCCGCCGGGTGCCCGGCCCCGCCAAGCCTCCGCGGCCGCGGGGTGCCGTCCGGCGGCAGGCCGGGCCCGGTGCCCGGCCGGTCCGCCGGCCCGGCGGGGCCCGGCCCCCGGTCTCGCGCCCCCTCCGGCTCGGCAGCCCCCGGCCCCGGCTGCGCCTGGTCGGCCTCGCCCTGACACTGGTGCTGCTCGCGTTCGTCATCCGGCTGCTCCAGGTCCAGGCCGTCGACGCGAGCGCCTACACGGCACGGGCCGAGCAGAACCGGTACGTGGTGCACACGCTGGCCGCCGAGCGCGGCGAGATCACCGACCGCAACGGCGTCGCGCTCGCCGTCAGCGAGGACGCGTACGACATCACGGCCGACCCGACGATGTTCAGCGCCGAGCAGCTGAAGATCGGCGACGGCCCCGAGAAGGCCGCCGCGCTGCTCGCCCCGATCCTCGGCCAGGACCAGGCCACGCTCGTCAGGAAGCTGCGGCCGGAGAACCGCAGCTCCCGCTACACCCGGCTCGCCGCCCGGCAGACCCCGCAGGTCTGGAAGCAGATCAGGGACCTGAAGACCGCGCTCGCCAAGAAGGCCGGGACCGACCACACCACCGTCAACGTGCTGTCCGGCGTCTTCGCCGACCCCAGCAGCCAGCGCGTGTACCCCAACGGCGACCTGGCCGCCGGGATACTGGGCTGGGTCAACGCCGACGGCAAGGGCGGCGGCGGCATCGAGCAGGAGCTGGACAAGCAGCTGTCCGGCAAGGACGGCAAGGTCCGCTACGCCCAGGCCGGCGGGCGCGAGGTGCCCACCGCCGGGTCCACCGAGACGCCCGCGGTGCCCGGCGCCGACGTCGAGCTGACCATCGACCGCGACATCCAGTGGGCCGCGCAGAACGCCATCACCGAGCAGGTGAAGAAGTCCAGGGCGGACCGCGGCTACGTCATCGTCCAGGACACCCGCACCGGCCAGATCCTCGCCATGGCCAACTCGCCCGGCTTCGACCCGAACGACCTGGCGAAGGCCGACGGCGACGCGATGGGCAACGCGGCCCTCCAGGACGCCTACGAGCCCGGCTCCACCGCCAAGGTGATGTCCATGGCGGCCGTGCTGGAGCGGAACGTGGCGACCCCCCTCACCCACGTCGTCGTCCCCAACCGGCTGCACCGCGGCGACCGGCTCTTCCAGGACGACATCGACCACGCCACCTGGTACCTCACGCTCAACGGCGTGCTCGCCAAGTCCAGCAACATCGGCACCATCCTGGCCGCCGGCGAACTCGGCAAGAGCCAGCCCGCGGCCAACAAGGTCCTCTACTCCTACCTGCGCAAGTTCGGCATCGGCAGTTACACCGGCCTCGGCTTCCCCGGCGAGACCCCCGGCATCCTCGCGCCGCCGCAGAAGTGGTCCACCTCGCAGCAGTACACGATCCCTTTCGGCCAGGGCTTCTCCATCAACGCCATGCAGGCCGCCTCCGTGTACTCGACCATCGCCAACGGCGGTGTGCGCGTCGTGCCGACCCTGGTGCGCGGCACCAAGGGTGCCGACGGGCGCTTCACCCCCGCACCGAAGCCCAGGCAGACACGGGTCGTCAGCGCCAAGACCGCCAAGAGCCTCGCGCAGATGCTGGAGTCCGTCGTGGACGACGAGCAGGGCACCGGCGTGAAGGCCCGCATCCCCGGGTACCGGGTCGCGGGCAAGACCGGAACGGCCAACCGCGTGGATCCGGCCACCGGCCGCTACCGCGGCTACACGTCGTCGTTCGCCGGTTTCGCGCCCGCCGACAACCCGCGGATCACCGTCTACTGCGCCATCCAGAACGCCACCTCCGGCAACTACTTCGGTGGCCAGATCTGCGGTCCCATCTACAAGCAGGTGATGGAGTTCGCCCTGAAGACCCTCCAGATCCCGCCGACCGGGGCGAAGCCCGCCAACCTGCCCGTCGAGTACAAGCCCTGATCAGTGCCACCCTGATCAGCACGGAAACACCAGGAACGAGCTCGTGACAACGATCACCCCCGACGCCGGGAACCACGGGGCCGCAGGCCCCTCACTTCGCTCCGGAGCCGGTACGCCCGGTACGCTCACCGCCGTGCCACACGCTGATCAGTCCCAAAACACCCAGAAGGGCCAACCCGTGACATATCCGGGACTGCCCCGGCCGACGACGCTCCCCGCCACCCCGCTCGCGGAGCTCGCCGACCAGCTGGGTGTCACCGCGCCGGAGCGCGCCGCCGAGATCACGGGTATCACCCACGACTCGCGCGCCGTCCGCCCCGGTGACCTGTACGCCGCCCTCCCGGGCGCCCGTCTGCACGGCGCGGACTTCGTCACCCAGGCCGCGAGCCTGGGCGCCGCCGCCGTGCTCACCGATCCCACGGGGGCCGACCGCGCCGCCGCGACCGGACTGCCCGTCCTGGTCGTCGAGGATCCGCGCGGACGGATGGGGGAGCTGGCGGCCACCATCTACCGCCACCCGGGCCGCGACCTGCTCCAGATCGGCATCACCGGCACCTCCGGCAAGACCACCACCGCCTATCTCGTCAAGGGCGGCCTGGACGTGTCCCGCCCCGCCGGACTCATCGGCACGGTGGAGATCCGCATCGGCGACGAGCGGATCAAGTCCGAGCGCACCACCCCCGAGGCCACCGACCTCCAGGCCCTGTTCGCCGTCATGCGCGAAGGGGGCGTCGAGGCCGTGGCCATGGAGGTCTCCAGTCACGCCCTGGTCCTCGGCCGGGTCGACGGCTGCGTCTTCGACATCGCCGTCTTCACCAACCTCAGCCCGGAACACATGGAGTTCCACTCCGACATGGAGGACTACTTCCGGGCCAAGGCGCAGCTCTTCACCCCGAAACGCAGCAAACTCGGCGTGGTCAACGCCGACGACGAGTACGGCCGCCGGCTCGCGCGGGAGGCGACCGTCCCGGTCGTCACCTTCTCCGCCGAGGGTCACCCCGACGCCGACTGGCGCGCCGAGGACGTCCGGATCGGCCCCATGGACTCGACGTTCACCGTGCTCGGCCCGAACGGCGAGCGCGTCCACGCCAAGTCGCCGCTGCCGGGCCCGTTCAACGTGGCGAACACGCTCGCCGCCGTCGTCGCCCTCGCCGTGGCCGGCCTCGACCCGCAGACCGCCGCCGACGGTATCGCCGCCGTCCCGGGTGTGCCGGGCCGCCTGGAGCGCGTCGACGCCGGGCAGCCCTACCTCGCGGTCGTCGACTACGCCCACAAGACCGACGCCGTCGAGTCGGTGCTCAAGGCGCTGCGCAAGGTCACCAAGGGCCGGCTGCACGTCGTCCTCGGCTGCGGCGGCGACCGCGACGAGACCAAGCGGGCCCCGATGGGCGCCGCCGCGGCCCGGCTCGCCGACACGGCCGTACTGACCTCCGACAACCCCCGCTCCGAGGACCCCCTGGCGATCCTCGCCACCATGCTCAGGGGCGCGGCCTCCGTGCCCGCGCACGAGCGCGGCGAGGTGCTCCTCTTCGAGGACCGGGCCGCCGCCATCGCCGCCGCCGTGGGCCGTGCCCGAGCCGGCGACACCGTGCTGGTGGCAGGCAAGGGTCACGAGCAGGGCCAGGACATCGCCGGCGTGGTCCGTCCCTTCGACGACCGCCAGGTGCTTCGCGAAGCTATCCAGAAGACCCAGGGATGAACTTGTGATCGCCCTCTCCCTCGCCGAGATCGCAGCAGTCGTCGGCGGGCAGACGCACGACATACCGGATCCGTCCGTGCAGGTGACGGGACCGGTCGTCCGGGACTCCCGCGAGGTGGTGCCCGGCAGCCTGTTCGCCGCATTCGTCGGCGAGCGGGTGGACGGCCACGACTACGCGCCGCAGGTCGTCGCGGCCGGCGCGGTCGCCGTGCTGGCGTCCCGGCCGGTCGGCGTCCCCGCGATCGTCGTGGAGGACGTGCAGACGGCCCTGGGCGCCCTCGCCCGGCACGTCGTACGCCGGCTCGGCGCGACCCTCGTCGCCCTGACCGGCTCGGCCGGCAAGACCAGCACCAAGGACCTCATCGCCCAGGTGCTGCGGCGCAAGGCGCCCACCGTCTTCACGCCCGGCTCGCTCAACAACGAGATCGGGCTGCCGCTGACCGCCCTGTCCGCCACCGAGGAGACCAGGTTCCTCGTGCTGGAGATGGGGGCCCGCGGCATCGGGCACATCCGCTACCTCACCGGCCTCACCCCGCCGCGGATCGGCCTGGTGCTCAACGTCGGCACCGCCCACATCGGCGAGTTCGGCGGGCGCGAGCAGATCGCCCAGGCGAAGGGCGAGCTGGTCGAGGCGCTTCCCGCGGAGAGCGAGGGCGGGGCCGCCATCCTCAACGCCGACGACCCGCTGGTGAAGGCCATGGCCGCCCGTACCAAGGCGAAGGTGGTCCTTTTCGGAGAGTCGGCCGAAGCGGACGTACGCGCCGAGAACGTACGACTCACGGACAGCGGACAGCCCGCCTTCAGGCTTCACACACCCTCCGGTGCAAGCGATGTGACCATGCGCCTGTACGGTGAGCACCACGTGTCGAACGCGCTCGCCGCGGCCGCCGTCGCCCATGAGCTGGGCATGTCCGCGGAAGAGATCGCCACCGCGCTCTCCGAGGCGGGCTCCCTCTCCCGCTGGCGCATGGAGGTCACCGAGCGCCCGGACGGCGTGACCATCGTCAACGACGCCTACAACGCCAACCCCGAGTCCATGCGGGCCGCCCTCAGGGCGCTCGCGGCCATGGGCAAGGGGCGCCGCACGTGGGCGGTGCTCGGCAAGATGGCCGAGCTGGGGGACGAGGCGCTCGCCGAGCACGACGCCGTCGGACGGCTCGCCGTCCGGCTCAACGTCAGCAAGCTCGTCGCCGTCGGGGGGATTGAGGCCTCCTGGCTGCAACTGGGCGCATATAACGAGGGTTCGTGGGGTGAGGAGTCGGTGCACGTGTCCGACGCACAGGCGGCGATCGACCTGTTGCGCAGCGAGTTGCGCCCGGGGGACGTCGTACTCGTGAAGGCGTCCCGGTCGGTGGGGCTGGAGAGCGTCGCCCAGGCGCTCACCGAGACCGGTGCCGAGGGTGAGGTTGCCGCCCGATGATGAAGCAGATCCTGTTCTCGGGAGTCATTGGCCTCTTCCTGACGCTGGTCGGCACCCCGCTGCTGATCAAGCTTCTCGCCCGCAAGGGCTACGGCCAGTACATCCGTGACGACGGCCCGCGCGAGCATGCCAGCAAGCGCGGTACGCCGACGATGGGCGGTATCGCGTTCATCCTGGCGACGATCGCCGCGTACTTCCTGAGCAAGCTCATCACCGGTTACCCGCCCACCTACTCCGGCCTGCTGGTCCTCGGCCTGATGTTCGGCATGGGCCTGGTCGGCTTCCTCGACGACTACATCAAGATCGTCAAGCGGCGGTCGCTCGGTCTGCGGGCCAAGGCGAAGATGGCCGGCCAGCTGATCGTCGGCATCGCCTTCGCGGTGCTGTCGCTGCAGTTCTCCGACGCCCGCGGCAACACCCCCGCCTCCACCAAGCTGTCGTTCATCACCGACTTCGGCTGGTCGATCGGCCCGGTGCTGTTCGTGGTCTGGGCGCTGTTCATGATCCTCGCGATGTCGAACGGCGTGAACCTCACCGACGGCCTGGACGGTCTGGCCACCGGCGCCTCCGTGCTCGTCTTCGGCGCCTACACCTTCATCGGTGTCTGGCAGTTCCAGGAGTCCTGCGCCAACGCGGGCACCCTGACCAACCCGGGCGCCTGCTACGAGGTGCGCGACCCGCTGGACCTGGCCGTGGTCGCCTCCGCGCTGATGGGCGCCTGCCTGGGCTTCCTGTGGTGGAACACCTCGCCGGCGAAGATCTTCATGGGCGACACCGGATCGCTCGCCCTCGGCGGTGTCCTCACGGGTCTGGCCATCCTCTCCCGCACGGAGCTGCTGGTGGCCATCATGGGCGGCCTGTTCGTCCTCATCACCATGTCGGTCGTCATCCAGGTCGGCTCCTTCCGGCTCACCGGTAAGCGCGTCTTCCGGATGGCACCGCTCCAGCACCACTTCGAACTCAAGGGCTGGTCCGAGGTCCTGGTCGTGGTCCGCTTCTGGATCATCCAGGGAATCTGTGTGATTGTCGGACTAGGCCTCTTCTATGCGGGATGGGCAGCGGACAAGTGACCTCCTCGGTGCCTTCTGAATTCCAGGGCAAGCACATCACCGTCGCCGGGCTCGGCGTCTCCGGCGTCCCGGCGGCGAAGGTGCTGCACGCGCGCGGGGCGATCGTCACGGTCGTCAACGACGGCGACGACGCACGCGCGCGTGAGCAGGCCGCGGAGCTGGAGGCGCTCGGTATCACCGTGCGTCTCGGCGACGGGGCGACCCTCCCGGAGGGCACCGAGCTGATCGTCACCGCGCCCGGCTGGCAGCCCGACAAGCCGCTGTTCCGCGCCGCCGGGCAGGCCGGCGTGCCGGTCTGGGGCGACGTGGAGCTGGCCTGGCGGCTGCGCGGCCCCGACGCGGCCCCCTGGCTGGCCGTGACGGGCACCAACGGCAAGACCACGACCGTCCAGATGCTCGCCTCCATCCTGAGGGCGGCGGGCCTGCGCACGGCCGCCGTGGGCAACATCGGCGTCTCCCTGCTGGACGCGGTCCTCGGCGAGGAGCGCTACGACGTCCTCGCCGTCGAGCTGTCCAGCTACCAGCTCCACTGGGCGCCCTCCCTGCGCGCCCACTCGGGGGCCGTCCTCAACCTCGCCCCGGACCACCTCGACTGGCACGGCTCCATGGAGGCGTACGCGCGCGACAAGGGCCGTATCTACGAGGGCAACAAGGTCGCCTGCGTCTACAACGTCGCCGACAAGGCCACCGAGGACCTCGTCCGCGAGGCCGACGTCGAAGAGGGCTGCCGGGCCGTCGGGTTCACCCTGGGCACGCCCGGCCCCTCCCAACTCGGCGTGGTGGACGGCATCCTGGTCGACCGCGCCTTCGTCGAGAACCGGCAGAAGAACGCGCAGGAGCTGGCCGAGGTCTCCGACGTCAACCCGCCGGCCCCGCACAACATCGCCAACGCCCTTGCCGCCGCGGCCCTCGCCCGCGCCTTCGGGGTGCCCGCGAGCGCCGTACGGGACGGTCTGCGGGCCTTCCGCCCGGACGCCCACCGCATCGCGCACGTCGCCGACATCGACGGGGTCGCGTACGTGGACGACTCCAAGGCGACCAACACCCATGCCGCGGAAGCCTCGTTGGCGGCATATGAACCGATCGTATGGATTGCGGGCGGTCTGGCGAAGGGAGCGACCTTCGACGAACTGGTCGCCAAGTCGGCGAAGCGGCTTCGCGGTGTGGTCCTGATCGGCGCAGATCGTGCCCTGATCCGTGACGCCCTCGCGCGACACGCGCCGGAAGTACCCGTGGTCGACCTCGGCCGGACCGACACTGGGGCGATGCTCCAGGCGGTGACGGAAGCGAAGCGGCTGGCTCAGCCCGGCGACACGGTGCTGCTGGCCCCGGCCTGCGCCTCCATGGACATGTTCACCAACTACAACCAGCGCGGTGACGCGTTCGCGGCGGCGGTCCGCGAACTCGACGCCTGACCCCGGCCGCCTGCCGGGCGGACCTTGGGAGGGACGCGTGGGACGGTCGACGTGCGACGGAGGCGCCGATGCCCAGTAGCCGTACCGGTAAGCCGCCCGTGCAGCGGGCGTCCAGGCGTCCGCGTCCCGCCGTTCCCCGGCCCACGCGCGAGAACCCCGTCCAACGGCTCTGCACGCGCGCGCGGAGGGCCTGGGACCGGCCGCTGACCGCCTACTACCTGATCGTCGGCGGCAGCGTGCTGATCACCGTCCTCGGCCTGGTCATGGTCTACTCGGCCTCCCAGATCACCGCGCTGCAGCTGTCGCTGCCCGGGTCGTACTTCTTCCGCAAGCAGGCCCTCGCCGCGCTCATCGGCGGCGCGCTGCTGTTCGTCGCCTCCCGTATGCCGGTGAAGCTGCACCGTGCGCTGGCCTACCCGATCCTCGCCGGCGCCGTCTTCCTGATGATCCTGGTGCAGATCCCCGGGATAGGGATGGCGGTCAACGGCAACCAGAACTGGATCTCCCTCGGCGGCTCCTTCCAGATCCAGCCCAGCGAGTTCGGCAAGCTGGCCCTGGTGCTGTGGGGCGCGGACCTGATCGCCCGCAAGCAGGAGAGGAAGCTGCTGACCCAGTGGAAGCACATGCTGGTGCCGCTGGTGCCGGTCGCCTTCCTGCTGCTCGGGCTGATCATGCTCGGCGGCGACATGGGCACCGCGATCATTCTCACGGCGATCCTGTTCGGCCTGCTCTGGCTCGCGGGCGCGCCGACCCGGCTGTTCGCGGGCGTGCTGTCCGTCGCCGCGCTGATCGGTGTGACCCTGATCAGGACCAGCCCCAACCGGATGGCCCGCCTCGCCTGCATCGGTGCGACCGAGCCCAGAACGGGGGTGGCCGACTGCTGGCAGGCCGTGCACGGGATCTATGCCCTGGCCTCCGGCGGACTCTTCGGTTCCGGACTCGGCGCGAGTGTGGAAAAATGGGGCCAACTCCCGGAAGCCCACACCGACTTCATCTTCGCCGTCACCGGTGAGGAACTGGGCCTCGCGGGGACGCTGTCGGTGCTCGCCCTGTTCGCGGCTCTAGGCTATGCGGGTATCCGCGTGGCCGGACGCACGGAGGACCCCTTCGTGAGGTATGCCGCGGGAGGCGTGACCACCTGGGTCACCGCCCAGGCGGTGATCAACATCGGTGCGGTGCTCGGCCTGCTGCCGATCGCCGGCGTCCCGCTCCCGCTGTTCTCCTACGGAGGGTCCGCCCTGCTGCCGACCATGTTCGCCATCGGGCTGCTGATCGCCTTCGCGCGCGACGAGCCCGCTGCGCGGGCAGCGCTTGCGATGCGGCAACCTCGCTTTGGTAGAAAGCGGGCGGGAGGCTCCGGTGCCGAGCGGGGGCCTCGGAGATGGAACACGATGAGACGGCGTGCCTCGGCGGCGCGTTCGTCCGGAGAGCGGTGAATTTCGGTGCATGTCGTACTCGCCGGCGGGGGGACCGCCGGCCACATCGAGCCCGCGCTCGCCCTCGCGGACGCCCTGCGCAGGCAGGACCCGACCGTGGGGATCACGGCCCTGGGCACGGAACGCGGCCTGGAGACCCGGCTCGTCCCGGAGCGCGGCTACGAGCTCGCGCTGATCCCGGCGGTGCCGCTGCCACGCAAGCCCACCCCCGAGCTGATCACCGTCCCGGGCCGGCTGCGCGGCACGATCAAGGCCGCCGAGCAGATCCTGGAGCGCACCAAGGCGGATGTCGTGGTCGGCTTCGGCGGCTATGTCGCGCTGCCCGGCTACCTGGCCGCCAAGCGCCTGGGCGTGCCCATCGTGATCCACGAGGCCAACGCCCGCCCGGGCCTGGCCAACAAGATCGGCTCACGGTACGCGGCCCGGGTCGCCGTCTCCACCCCGGACAGCAAGCTGCGTGACGCCCGCTACATCGGCATCCCGCTGCGCCGCTCCATCGCCACGCTGGACCGCGCCGCCGTCCGCCCCGAGGCCCGCCACCGCTTCGGCCTGGACCCGAACCTGCCCACGCTGCTCGTCTCCGGCGGCTCGCAGGGCGCCCGGCGGCTGAACGAGGTGACGCAGGCGGTCGCCCCCTGGCTCCAGCAGGCCGGCATCCAGATCCTGCACGCGGTCGGCCCGAAGAACGAACTGCCGCAGGTGCAGCAGATGCCGGGAATGCCCCCCTACATCCCGGTAAGTTATCTGGACCGGATGGACCTCGCGTACGCCGCGGCCGACATGATGCTCTGCCGCGCGGGCGCGATGACCGTCGCCGAACTCTCCGCCGTCGGGCTCCCGGCCGCGTACGTCCCGCTGCCCATCGGCAACGGCGAGCAGCGGCTCAACGCCCAGCCGGTGGTCAAGGCCGGCGGCGGACTCCTCGTCGACGACGCGGACCTGACGCCCGAGTGGGTGCAGCAGCACGTGCTGCCCGTGCTCGCCGACCCGCACCGGCTGTACGAGATGTCCCGCTCGGCAAGCGAGTTCGGCCGCCGGGACGCCGACGACCTGCTCGTCGGCATGGTGTACGAGGCGATCGCCTCGCGCCGATAGGACCGTATGACGAAAGGGTAGTGAGCGTGGCCGGACCGACGACCGCCGAGCGCGGTGAACGCCAGCAGGAGTCGTCCGGCCCGCCGCTCGTCCGGAGGCTCGGAGGTCCGCGCCTTCGGGCGATCGTCGTCCTGGTCGCCGTTCTGGTGCTTCTGGGGGCCGGCGGCGCCTGGGCGTTGTACGGCTCGGCATGGCTGCGCATCGAGCACGTCTCGGTGTCGGGCACGCGCGTACTGACCCCCGCCGAGGTCCGCGCCGCGGCGGCCGTGCCCGTCGGGGACCCGATGATTTCCGTCGACACGGGAAGGATCGAAGCCCGACTTCGCCGGAAATTGCCCCGAATTGACACCGTAGATGTGGTTCGTTCCTGGCCCCATGGAATCGGCCTGAAAGTGATCGAGCGCACTCCGGTTCTGCTTCTCCGAAAGGGCGGGAAGTTCGTCGAAGTCGACGACGAAGGTGTCCGGTTCGCTACGGTTTCTCGGGCGCCGAATGGCGTTCCGATGCTGGAATTGTCCGCATCCCGCACGGGTCCGGGCGCCGCGAGCTTCCGGCGGTTCGGTACCGCCCGGCTGGTGCGCGAGGCCGTCCGGGTGGCCGGTGACCTGCCCGGAGCCGTGGCGCGGGCCACCCGGACCGTCCAGGTCCGCTCCTTCGACGCCATCTCGCTGCAGTTGGGCGACGGTCGCACGGTGGCCTGGGGCAGCGGCGAGAACGGCCGCGCCAAGGCACGAGCCCTCACGGCTCTCATGAAAGCAGCTCCCGGCGCGCGGTACTTCGATGTCAGTGTTCCCACCGCCCCTGCGTCATCAGGGAGTTGACGCACATCAGCGCAGGCCAGCACCCTGGTTGGGCACTGCTACGGCTGATCACATAGGGTGAAAAGAAAAACGGGAGGTTCGGCGTGTTCGTTGAACGGGCGCCACTTGTCGACTTAGTGTCCTGTTCAGAAGACTCCAGGGAACAGACACACTGGTAACCCTAAACTTCAGGGTTAGGGTTCGGGTCGGCGCTACGGACCGTCCCATTCGGCATCCGTCGTCCCGGCGCGGGGCACCGCCCGGCGGCGACAACGTAATTCGAGGCGAGAGGCCTTCGACGTGGCAGCACCGCAGAACTACCTCGCAGTCATCAAGGTCATCGGTGTCGGCGGCGGTGGTGTCAATGCCATCAACCGGATGATCGAGGTCGGTCTCAAGGGCGTCGAGTTCATCGCCATCAACACCGACGCACAGGCGCTGTTGATGAGCGACGCCGACGTCAAGCTCGACGTCGGCCGCGAACTCACCCGCGGACTCGGCGCCGGAGCCAACCCGGCCGTCGGCCGCAAGGCCGCCGAGGACCACCGCGAGGAGATCGAGGAGGTCCTCAAGGGGGCCGACATGGTCTTCGTGACGGCCGGTGAAGGCGGCGGCACCGGCACCGGCGGGGCGCCCGTCGTGGCCAACATCGCGCGCTCGCTCGGCGCCCTCACCATCGGCGTGGTCACGCGCCCGTTCACCTTCGAGGGACGGCGCCGCGCGAACCAGGCCGAGGACGGCATCGCCGAACTGCGCGAAGAGGTCGACACCCTCATCGTGATCCCGAACGACCGGCTGCTGTCCATCTCGGACCGCCAGGTCTCGGTTCTGGACGCCTTCAAGTCCGCCGACCAGGTCCTGCTCTCCGGTGTCCAGGGCATCACCGACCTCATCACCACCCCCGGCCTGATCAACCTGGACTTCGCCGACGTCAAGTCGGTCATGTCCGAGGCCGGTTCGGCCCTCATGGGCATCGGCTCGGCCCGCGGCGACGACCGCGCGGTGGCGGCGGCCGAGATGGCGATCTCCTCGCCGCTCCTCGAGGCGTCCATCGACGGCGCCCGGGGCGTGCTGCTCTCCATCTCCGGCGGCTCCGACCTCGGCCTGTTCGAGATCAACGAGGCCGCCCAGCTGGTCAGCGAGGCCGCCCACCCCGAGGCCAACATCATCTTCGGCGCGGTCATCGACGACGCCCTCGGCGACGAGGTCCGGGTCACCGTGATCGCGGCCGGCTTCGACGGCGGCCAGCCGCCGGCCCGCCGGGACACCGTCCTCGGGTCGGCCTCCGGCTCGTCCGGCGCCCGCCGTGACGAGCCCGCTCCGGCCCGGCCGAGCGAGCCCAGCCGTCCGTCCTTCGGCTCGCTGGGCAGCGTCAAGCCGAAGGAGGAGCCGGAGCCGGCGCCCGAGCCGGTCGCCGACATCCCGGTCCCCCCGCCGGTCACGCCGGCGCCGCGGCCCGCCTACTCGGACAGCGCGGCCGAGGAACTGGACGTTCCGGACTTCCTCAAGTGATAGGACAGCGCGAGAGCGTGAGCGGCGCGCACTTCGCCTTCACCGACCGGTGGGGCGGGGTGAGCGCCGCTCCGTATGAGGAGCTCAACCTCGGCGGCGCGGTCGGCGACGCACCCGAGGCGGTACGGGAGAACAGGGAGCTGGCGGCCAAGTCGCTCGGCCTGGACCCCGAGCTGGTCGTCTGGATGAACCAGGTGCACGGCGCCGACGTCGCCGTGGTGGACGAGCCGTGGGGCACGGGGAGGCCGGTGCCGGAGGTCGACGCGATCGTCACCGCCCGGCGCGGACTCGCCCTCGCCGTCCTCACCGCCGACTGCGTGCCGGTGCTGCTGGCCGACCCCGTCGCCGGGGTCGCCGCCGCGGCCCACGCGGGCCGGCCCGGCATGGTCAAGGGCGTCGTCCCCGCCGCCGTACGGGCCATGGTCTCGCTCGGCGCCGCACCGGAGCGGATCGTCGCCCGCACCGGACCGGCCGTCTGCGGCCGGTGCTACGAGGTGCCGGAGCCGATGCGCGCCGAGGTGGCCGCCGTGGAGCCGGCGGCGCACGCCGAGACCAGCTGGGGCACGCCGGCGGTCGACGTGGGCGCCGGCGTGCACGCGCAGCTCGACCGGCTCGGGGTGTGCGACCGGGCGCAGGTGCCGGTGTGCACGCTGGAGTCGGGCGACCACTTCTCGTACCGCCGCGACCGCACCACAGGGCGGCTCGCGAGCTACGTCTGGCTGGACTGATGGGGAATGACGGACCGTAAGACCGAACTCGCCGCGAACCTGGCGAAGGTGGAGGAACGCATCACCGCCGCGTGCAGGGCGGCCGGGCGCGCCCGGGAGGAGGTGACCCTGATCGTGGTCACCAAGACCTACCCGGCGAGCGATGTGCGGATCCTGTCCGGACTCGGTGTACGCCATGTCGCCGAGAACCGCGACCAGGACGCGGCCCCGAAGGCCGCCGCCTGTGCGGATCTGCCCCTCAAATGGCACTTTGTCGGTCAGTTGCAGACCAACAAGGTGCGCTCCGTGGTCGGTTATGCCGATGTCGTGCAGTCCGTCGACCGGTCCCGGCTCGTCACCGCCCTGTCGAAGGAGGCGGTGCGCGCCGGGCGCGAGGTGGGCTGCCTGATCCAGGTGGCGCTCGACGCCGGAGAGAGCGGACGGGGCGAGCGCGGCGGCGTGGCCCCGGCCGGAATCGAAGAGTTGGCCGACCTCGTCGCCGGCGCGCCCGGACTGCGGCTCGACGGGCTGATGACCGTCGCCCCGCTCACCGGGGAGTACGCGGGGCGCGAACAGGCGGCGTTCGAGCGCCTCATGGATTTGTCGACTGACCTGCGCCGAACTCATCCGGCTGCAACCATGGTGTCGGCAGGGATGAGTGCGGACCTCGAACAGGCCGTGGCCGCCGGGGCGACACATGTGCGCGTCGGCACCGCGGTACTCGGAGTCCGCCCCAGGCTCGGGTAACGTCGCCAGGAAGTCGGACCACAGCAGAAAATATGGTCAATGCGCGCCAAGGCGGGCGCAAGGACCACGTGGATCGCGGGCACTTGGCAGTCGTCAGTCGATCCACCACAGAGCGGAGGACTCAGAGCATGGCCGGCGCGATGCGCAAGATGGCGGTCTACCTCGGCCTCGTGGAGGACGATGGGTACGACGGCCGCGGATTCGACCCCGACGACGACTTCGAGCCCGAACTGGACCCGGAGCCGGAGCGGGACCATCGACGGCACGAAGCGTCACACCAGTCGCACGGCGCACATCAGTCCCAAAGGGACGAAGAGGTGCGAATCGTGCAACCGCCCGCTCCTCGCGAACCGGTCGCCCGTGCGACTTCGCTCGCTGCGGAATCCGGACGTCCGGCGCGCATCGCGCCCGTGGCGTCCATCACACAAGAACGCCAGTCCCTGGAGAAGAACGCGCCGGTGATCATGCCCAAGGTCGTGTCCGAACGAGAGCCTTACCGGATCACCACGCTTCACCCTCGGACCTACAACGAGGCCCGTACCATCGGGGAACACTTCCGTGAGGGCACCCCGGTGATCATGAATCTGACTGAGATGGATGACACAGACGCGAAGCGACTTGTCGACTTTGCGGCCGGTTTGGTGTTTGGTCTTCACGGCAGCATCGAGCGGGTGACGCAGAAGGTGTTCCTGTTGTCTCCTGCTAACGTCGATGTCACGGCGGAGGACAAGGCCCGCATCGCAGAGGGCGGGTTCTTCAACCAGAGCTGAGACGTACGACCGGATCGAAGCACGGAAGAGCACGGAACAGGGGAGAGGGAACCACAGGCCATGAGCGTGTTCGCGCAGGTGATCTACATCGCGCTGATGGTGTTCCTCGTCGTGCTCATCTTCCGGCTCGTCATGGACTACGTTTTCCAGTTCGCCCGCTCGTGGCAACCCGGCAAGGCGATGGTGGTCGTACTGGAGGCCACCTACACTGTCACCGATCCACCGCTGAAGCTTCTGCGGCGGTTCATTCCGCCGCTGCGTCTCGGGGGCGTGGCGCTCGACCTGTCCTTCTTCGTACTGATGATCATCGTCTACATTCTCATCTCGGTCGCGGGGAGCTTCGTGAGATGAGGGTGGGGACGATCCGGTCTTGCCGACTGCCGATGACTACGTTGAGGTGAAGAGATGCCGTTGACCCCCGAGGACGTGCGGAACAAGCAGTTCACGACCGTCCGCCTCCGAGAAGGCTATGACGAGGACGAGGTCGATGCCTTCCTCGACGAGGTCGAAGCCGAACTGACCCGTCTGCTCCGCGAGAACGAGGATCTGCGCGCCAAGCTGGCCGCCGCGACGCGAGCCGCCGCGCAGAACCAGCAGAACATGCGCAAACCTCCCGAGCAGGAACAGCAGCATCCCCAGCAGCAGGGCATGCGAGGTCCCGGCCAGCCGGTGCCCGCCGGGATATCGGGCCCGCCGCAGCAGCAGATGGGCGGCCCCATGGGAGGCCCGCCCCAGCTGCCGAGCGGTGCCCCGCAGCTGCCCGCCGGCCCCGGCGGTCAGGGCGGCCCGCAGGGTCCCGGCCCGATGGGCCAGGGTCCGATGGGTCAGGGCCCGATGGGCGGTCAGCCGCCCATGCAGCAGCAGATGGGTGGTCCGATGGGCGGCCCCATGGGCGGTCCGATGGGCGGCCCCGGTCAGGGCCCCGGTGGCGACAGCGCCGCCCGTGTCCTCTCGCTGGCCCAGCAGACCGCCGACCAGGCGATCGCCGAGGCCCGCTCCGAGGCCAACAAGATCGTCGGCGAGGCCCGCAGCCGCGCCGAGGGTCTGGAGCGTGACGCCCGTGCCAAGGCCGACGCCCTGGAGCGGGACGCGCAGGAGAAGCACCGCGTCGCCATGGGCTCCCTGGAGTCCGCGCGCGCCACGCTGGAGCGCAAGGTCGAGGACCTGCGCGGCTTCGAGCGCGAGTACCGCACGCGCCTGAAGTCGTACCTCGAGTCCCAGCTGCGTCAGCTGGAGACCCAGGCCGACGACTCCCTGGCCCCGCCGCGCACCCCGGCCACCGCGTCCCTGCCGCCGTCCCCGGCGCCCTCCATGGCTCCGGCCGGCGCGAGCGCCCCGTCCTACGGCGGCAACCAGACGATGGGCGGCTCGCCCGCTCCGTCCGCGCCGTCCTACGGCGGTCAGCAGCAGATGACCCCGGCCATGACCCAGCCCATGGCTCCGGTCCGTCCGCAGGGCCCGTCCCCGATGGGTCAGGCTCCCTCGCCGATGCGCGGTTTCCTGATCGACGAGGACGACAACTGACGGGTCTGTGAGACCGGTACGACAACGGCGTCGGCAGCGTCCCCAGGGCGGGCCCCCCGGACTTCGGTCACGGGGGGCCCGCCCTTTTTACGCGGGTTGAGCTGCCGGTGCCGGGCGCGGTGAGATCCTTCAGGGCGCACGGAACCGCGCACGGCAACCGGACCGACCGCCACACAGGAAGAAGGGCCCGGCCTCCTCGACGGAGACCGGGCCCTTCTCACACCGCTCGGCGCTTACACCTTGCGCAGTCGGAACGTCAGCGACAGACCCTCGTCGGTGAACGCGGCACCGTAGTTGTCGTCGGCCTCACCCTGGCCGAAGTCGGTGGCCAGCACCTCGTCGGCGATCAGCTCACTGTGCTCGGACAGCGCGGCGACCACCGCGGGATCGGCCGACGTCCAGCGCAGCGCGATCCGGTCGGCGACGTCCAGGCCGCTGTTCTTGCGGGCCTCCTGGATCAGCCGGATCGCGTCACGGGCCAGGCCCGCCTGCCGCAGCTCCTCGGTGATCTCCAGGTCCAGGGCGACCGTCGCACCGGAGTCGGAGGCCACCGACCAGCCCTCGCGCGGGGTTTCCGTGATGATCACCTCGTCCGGGGCGAGCGTGACCGTCTCCCCGTCGACGTCCACCGAGGCCGTGCCCTCGCGCAGGGCGAGGGACAGCGCGGCGGCGTCGGCGGCGGCGATCGCCTTCGCCACGTCCTGCACCCGCTTGCCGAACCGCTTGCCGAGCGCCCGGAAGTTCGCCTTGGCGGTCGTGTCGACCAGGCTGCCGCCGACCTCGCTCAGGGACGCCAACGCCTCGACGTTCAGCTCCTCGGTGATCTGCGTGTGCAGCTCCGGGTCCAGGGAGTCGAACCCGGTCGCCGCGATCAGCGCCCGGGACAGCGGCTGACGGGTCTTGACGCCCGACTCCGCGCGCGTGGCACGGCCCAGCTCCACCAGCCGGCGGACCAGGACCATCTGCCTCGACAGCTCCGGGTCGATCGCCGACAGGTCCGCCTCCGGCCAGGTGGCCAGGTGCACGGACTCCGGCGCGCCCGGGGTGACCGGGACGACCAGGTCCTGCCAGACCCGCTCGGCGATGAACGGGGTGATCGGCGCCATCAGCTTGGTGACCGTCTCCAGCACCTCGTGCAGCGTGCGCAGCGCGGCCTTGTCGCCCTGCCAGAAGCGGCGGCGCGAACGGCGGACGTACCAGTTCGACAGGTCGTCCACGAACGCGGACAGCAGCTTGCCGGCGCGCTGGGTGTCGTACGCCTCCAGCGCCTGGGTCACCTGGTCGGTGAGCGCGTGCAGCTCCGACAGCAGCCAGCGGTCCAGCACCGGGCGGTCGGCCGGCGCCGGGTCCGCCGCGGACGGCGCCCACTGCGACGTGCGGGCGTACAGGGCCTGGAAGGCGACCGTGTTCCAGTACGTCAGCAGGGTCTTGCGGACGACCTCCTGGATGGTGCCGTGGCCCACCCGGCGCGCGGCCCACGGGGAACCGCCGGCCGCCATGAACCAGCGCACCGCGTCCGCGCCGTGCTGGTCCATGAGCGGGATGGGGTCCAGGGTGTTGCCGAGGTGCTTGGACATCTTGCGGCCGTCCTCGGCGAGGATGTGGCCGAGGCAGACGACGTTCTCGTACGACGACTTGTCGAAGACGAGGGTGCCGACGGCCATCAGCGTGTAGAACCAGCCGCGGGTCTGGTCGATCGCCTCGGAGATGAACTGCGCCGGGTACCGGCTCTCGAACAGCTCCTTGTTCTTGTGCGGGTAGCCCCACTGCGCGAACGGCATCGAGCCCGAGTCGTACCAGGCGTCGATGACCTCGGGCACGCGCGTGGCCGTCTTCCCGCAGCCCTCGTGCGGGCAGGCGAAGGTGACCTCGTCGATGTACGGGCGGTGCGGGTCCAGGGCCGACTGGTCGGTGCCGGTCAGCCCGGTCAGCTCCGCGCGGGAGCCGACGCAGGTGAGGTGGTCCTCCTCGCAGCGCCAGATGGGCAGCGGAGTGCCCCAGTAGCGGTTGCGGGACAGCGCCCAGTCGATGTTGTTGCTCAGCCAGTCGCCGAAGCGGCCGTGCTTGACCGTCTCCGGGAACCAGTTGGTCTTCTCGTTCTCCTGGATCAGGCGGTCCTTGATCGCCGTCGTGCGGATGTACCAGGAGGGCTGCGCGTAGTAGAGCAGCGCGGTGTGGCAGCGCCAGCAGTGCGGGTAGCTGTGCTCGTACGGCAGGTGCTTGAAGAGGAGGCCGCGCTGCTGGAGGTCCGCGGTGAGCTTTTCGTCCGCCTTCTTGAAGAAGACGCCGCCGACCAGCGGGACGCCCTCCTCGAAGGTGCCGTCCGGGCGGACCGGGTTCACCACGGGCAGGCCGTAGGAGCGGCAGACCTTGAGGTCGTCCTCACCGAAGGCGGGGGACTGGTGGACCAGGCCCGTGCCGTCCTCGGTGGTGACGTACTCGGCGTTCACCACGAAGTGCGCCGGCTCGGGGAACTCCACGAGCTCGAACGGACGCTGGTACGTCCAGCGCTCCATCTCGGCACCGGTGAAGGTCTGGCCCGTGGTCTCCCAGCCCTCGCCGAGCGCCCTGGCGACGAGCGGCTCGGCGACGACGAGCTTCTCCTCGCCGTCGGTCGCGACGACGTAGGTGACCTCGGGGTGCGCGGCGACCGCGGTGTTGGACACCAGCGTCCAGGGGGTGGTCGTCCACACCAGGAGCGCGGCCTGGCCGGCCAGCGGACCGGAGGTGAGCGGGAAACGGACGTACACGGACGGGTCGACGACCGTCTCGTAGCCCTGTGCCAGCTCGTGGTCGGACAGGCCGGTGCCGCAGCGCGGGCACCAGGGGGCGACGCGGTGGTCCTGGACCAGCAGGCCCTTGTTGAAGATCTCCTTCAGCGACCACCAGACCGACTCCACGTACTCGGGGTCCATGGTCCGGTAGGCGTCGTCCAGGTCGACCCAGTAGCCCATGCGGGTCGTCAGCTCGGCGAAGGCGTCGGTGTGCCGGGTCACGGACTCGCGGCACTTGGCGTTGAACTCGGCGATGCCGTACGCCTCGATGTCCTGCTTGCCGGAGAAGCCGAGTTCCTTCTCGACGGCCAGCTCCACGGGCAGGCCGTGGCAGTCCCAGCCGGCCTTGCGGGCCACGTGGTAGCCGCGCATGGTGCGGAAGCGGGGGAAGACGTCCTTGAAGACGCGCGCCTCGATGTGGTGGGCACCGGGCATGCCGTTGGCGGTGGGCGGGCCCTCGTAGAACACCCACTCGGGGCGGCCCCCGGACTGCTCCAGGCTCTTGGCGAAGATCTTCTGCTCGCGCCAGAAGTCGAGCACGGCGTGCTCAAGAGCGGGCAGGTCGACCTGTGCGGGCACCTGGCGGTACGTCGGCGCTGTCATCTGCGAGCATCCTCCAACGGACTTGCTGCCTTCCGTCGGAGGGACGAGAGCCTTCGTTCCTGTCTACGCCGTGTGCGGCGCGCTCCCGCGGTACCACCCTCCTTGGCCCTCCGCCGCGCCGTACGCGCCGGTGGGCCCCCTCATTGGGGTCGCGAGCCGGTTCTACTCGCCGCCGCCCTTCGGCAGCGGCTTTCTTCCGGCGGCTCCGGGGTGATCTTCACGTCGCGCTCGCCCCCGGGCTCACACCGTCCCCGGGTCGCTCTGGGCTGCGTACGCCGCTACTCGTCCCCATCCACGCTTTTCGCTCCGCCCAGTGTACGGCGCCGCGCGGACGGCGGCCGACCGCTTTTTCCGTGCGGCGGGGCGGGTGCGGTGCGACCGGGCCGGATGACCCGAATGGCGAGGGGGCGGGCACGCGGGTCCGCGCGGGGCGGGAGCGGCGGATTACCCGGCGGGGAGCTGGGCACAACGGATGCAGGCCCGTGGCTCGGGGGGTGCGGGCGGGCGAATCGGGCGGTGTGCCCCGTTGCCGCGGGACTCAAGTCGATTTATCGTCCCAGCACGATTCGCGAGCAAGATCACAATATGTGAAGGGGCCGCGGCCATGGTGGCGAAGAAGACCGCCGTACAGCAGCCGGCGACCGGGAAGACCGGCGCGAGGCCTGCCACCAAGAAGACGGCTCTGAGCACGACGGCCGCCACGAAGACGGCTGCCAGGAAGACGGCCGCCAAGAACGCGACGGCCGCCGGGAAGGCGACGGCCGCCAAGAACGCGACGGCCGCGAAGGCGGTCGCCGGTAAGCCTGTGGCCGGGAAGCCGGCGGCTCCGCGGGCGAATGCCAAGGAGACGGTCGCCGCCAAGACGGCGGCCGGGAGGACGGCGGCCGGGAAGGCAGCGGCCACGAAGGCGGTCGCGAAGAAACCGGCCGCCAGGAGGACGGCGGCGGTCAAGGAGGCGGCCGCCAAGAGGGTGGCGGCTGTCGACGAGGCGGCCGTGGAGGAACCGGCGGCGAAGAAGACCCCGGCAGCGAAGGCCGCGGTGAAGAAGGCGGCCACGAAGAAGGCGGTCGTCAGGACGACGGCCGCGAAGAAGGCGGCCGCCCGGGAGACGGCCGTGGAGGAAACGGCCGCCAGGAAGACCGGCGCCAAGAGGACCGCCGCACAGAAGGCCGCCGCCCACGAGGCCGCGGTGACGGCGGCGGCCGAGAAGAGCACGAGCACGGCCAAGAAAGCGGGCGCGGCGCGGGCCGCCAAGCAGACGGGAGCCACGACAGTGGTTGCGAAGAAGACTCCTGGCACGGCCACGGCGGCACAGACCGCCGTTCCCAAGGCACGCGTCGCCGCGGCGGAGCCCGGCGAACTGGCGGTGCGCCCCGGGGAGGACCCCTGGACCCCGGAGGAGGTCGCCGAGGCCCGCGCGGAACTGGAGTCCGAGATGACGCGGCTGCGGGAGGAGATCAGCTCCTCCGAGGCCTCGCTGGTCGGGCTGATGCGGGACTCCGGGGACGGCGCCGGCGACGACCAGGCCGACACCGGCACCAAGAACATCACGCGCGAGCACGAGCTGGCGCTGGCCGCCAACGCGCGCGAGATGCTGATCCAGACCGAGCGGGCCCTGGAACGGCTCGACGCGGGCACCTACGGCCTGTGCGAGAACTGCGGCAATCCCATCGGCAAGGCCCGTATGCAGGCCTTCCCGCGGGCCACCCTGTGCGTGGAGTGCAAGCAGAAGCAGGAACGCCGCTCCTGAACGTGAGGGGCCCTCGGGGCGTGCCGTAGTCTCGTCCCCAGTCAGGCACCTAGGTTGAGGGACTCACGTGGCAGAGGCGGAGCGCATCATCGGTACGCCGGACACCCCGGACGACGGCGGCGAGCGGACGGCGGCGGACGGAGCAGCCGCAGGCTCCGGTGCCCCCGCCGCGTCAGGGCAGGCCGGCGCGTCCCGCGCGGGCGAGCAGGGGGCCCCGGCGCGGCGGACCGGCCGCGGGCGCCGGATCGCCGTGCTGTTCGCGGTGGCCGCGTTCGCCTACGCCCTCGACCTGGTCAGCAAGATGCTCGTCGTCTCCCGGCTGGAGGGCCACGCGCCGATCCAGATCCTCGGGGACCTGCTGGAGCTGCACGCCATCCGCAACCCCGGTGCCGCCTTCGGGTTCGGCGCGGCCTTCACGGTGATCTTCACGCTGATCGCCGCGGCCGTGATCGTGGTGATCATCCGGCTGGCCCGCAAGCTGTACAGCTTCCCCTGGGCGGTCGCGCTCGGGCTGCTGCTCGGCGGCGCGCTCGGCAACCTCACCGACCGGATCTTCCGGGCGCCGGGCGTCTTCGAGGGCGAGGTCGTGGACTTCATCGCGCCCAAGGGCTTCGCGGTGTTCAACCTCGCCGACTCGGCGATCGTGTGCGGCGGCATCCTGATCGTGCTGCTGTCCTTCCGCGGCCTGGACCCCGACGGCACCATCCACAAGGACTGAGGGCCGGCCCCGGTTTTCCACAGGCTCGTTCGGTGCCGTCCCACCCGTCCGGCATACTCGACGGGTGAGCACGATTCCCGAGATCCGTACCCTGCCCGTGCCCGACGGCCTGGAGGGCGAGCGCGTCGACGCCGCCATCTCCCGCATGTTCGGCTTCTCCCGCACGAAGGCCGCGGAGCTGGCCGCGGCCGGCAAGGTCCAGGTCGACGGCGCGGTGGTCGGCAAGTCCGAGCGGGTGCGCGGCGGCGCCTGGCTGGAGGTCGAGATGCCGCAGGCGCCCGCGCCGGTGCAGGTGGTCGCCGAACCGGTCGAGGGCATGGAGATCGTGCACGACGACGATGACGTGGTCGTGATCGTCAAGCCGGTCGGCGTGGCCGCGCACCCGTCGCCGGGCTGGTCCGGCCCGACCGTCATCGGCGGTCTCGCCGCAGCCGGATACCGGATCTCGACCTCGGGCGCCGCCGAGCGCCAGGGCATCGTGCACCGACTGGACGTCGGCACCTCGGGCCTGATGGTGGTCGCCAAGTCGGAGCGGGCGTACACGTCGCTCAAGCGCCAGTTCAAGGAGCGCACGGTCGACAAGCGCTACCACACTCTGGTGCAGGGCCACCCGGACCCGACGAGCGGCACCATCGACGCCCCGATCGGCCGCCACCCCCAGCACGACTACAAGTGGGCGGTGACGGCCGAGGGCAAGCCCTCGGTGACCCACTACGACCTCATCGAGGCCTTCCGCGCCGCCTCCCTGCTGGACGTGAAGCTGGAGACGGGCCGCACCCACCAGATCCGCGTCCACATGGCCGCCCACCGCCACCCGTGCGTCGGCGACCTCACCTACGGCGCCGACCCGACCCTCGCCAAGCGGCTGCGTCTGACCCGCCAGTGGCTGCACGCCGTCCGCCTCGGTTTCGAGCATCCCGGCGACGGCGGCTGGGCGGAGTTCGAGAGCGACTACCCGGAGGACCTCCAAAAGGCCCTCGACCAGGTCCGCGAGGAGACGTGGGCGTGAGCCCGGCCTACACCGTCCGGGTCGCCGAGGACCCCGCCGACCGCGAGGCCTGCTTCGCGGTCCGCAAGGAGGTCTTCGTGGCCGAGCAGGGCGTCGCCGAGGACATCGAGTACGACGCCTACGACACCGTGGCCGTGCATGTGCTGGCCGTCCGCGAGGACGGGGTGCCGCTGGGCACCGGACGCCTGCTGTACGGCGAGGCGGCGGCCGCGAAGACCGGCGGGGACCCGGCGGTGGGTTCCCTGGGGCGGCTCGCCGTCTCCCGCGCGGCGCGCGGGCTCGGCGTCGGCGCCGCCCTGGTCCGCGCCATCGAGGACGCGGCACGCGCCCGTGGTCTCACGGCGGTGGACCTGCACGCCCAGACCCACGCCCTGGGGTTCTACGAGCGGCTCGGCTACGAGGCGTACGGCCCGGAGTTCCCGGACGCGGGCATACCGCACCGGGCGATGCGCCGGGCCCTGTAGCGCGGGGCCCGCCGGGGGCGCGGGCCCGAGAGGAGTCGGAACGGCCGGGGCGCGGGCGGCATGGCAGGCTTGAGGCCTGCCGTGTGATCGTCGACCCCCGGAGCGCCGTCCGTGGATCAGCTGGCTCTGTTGTTCGTACTGCTGCTCGGGGCCCTGGTGAGCGTCCCGCTGGGGGACCGCTTCCAGGTGCCGGCGCCGGTGCTGATGACGCTGTTCGGCGGGGCCCTGGCGGTGGCCGACTTCGTGCCCAACGTGGACATCCCGCCCGACCTGATCCTGCCCGGGCTGCTGCCGCCGCTGCTCTACGCCGCGGTACGCCGCACGTCCTGGCGGCAGTTCGCGGCCAACCTCCGGCCGATCTTCCTGCTGGCCGTGGCCCTGGTGTTCGTGACCACGGTGTGCGTGGCGTTCATGGCAAGCGCGATCGTGCCCGGGCTGCCGATCGCGGCCGCCGTCGCCCTGGGTGCCCTGGTCGCGCCGCCCGACCCGGTCGCCGCGACCAGCGTCGCCGGACAGCTGGGGCTGCCGCGCCGCCTGGTGTCGATCCTGGAGGGCGAGGGGCTCTTCAACGACGTGACCGCGATCGTGCTGTACCACGTGGCGATCGCCGCGGCCGTGAGCGGCACGTTCTCGCCCTGGGGGGCCGGCCTCGACCTGGTGCTGTCCGCGGTCGTCGCGGTGGCCGTCGGCCTGGTGCTGGGCTGGGGCGCGAACAAGCTGATGGACCTGCTGGGCGATCCGACCCTGCAGATCGGCATGACCCTGCTGGTGCCGTACGCCTCCTACGTGCTCGCGGAGAAGCTCCAGGGCTCCGGGGTGCTCGCCGTGCTCACCACGGCGCTCTTCCTGGCCGAGTACGCCTCCGACGCCGACGACGTGATGACCCGGCTCGCCGGGCACACCTTCTGGGACATCATCGACACCCTCGTCACGGGTGTCGCCTTCGGACTCATCGGCCTGGAGCTGCACAACGCCATCCGCACGGCCCAGGGGCGGTGGGGCGAGATGCTCGGCTGGGCGGCCGCCGTCGTCGGCGTGGTGGTCGTCGTACGGCTGCTGTGGCTGCTTCCGGCGACCTGGCTGACCAAGCGGCTGCACGCCCGCCGGGACTACGACGAGGAGATCCCGGTGAGCTGGCGGGAGACCGTCGTGATGTGGTGGTCCGGGATGCGCGGGGTGGCCTCGGTGGCGCTGGCGCTGGCGGTGCCGCTGCGGACCGATGACGGCTCCCCGTTTCCCGACCGGGACGAGATCGTCTTCATCGCCTTCGGGGTGATCATCGTCACGCTGGTGGTGCAGGGGCTGACACTGCCGTGGCTGGTGCGGCGGCTCGGGGTGCGGGCCGACTCCGAGCGCGAGAAGGAGTTCGAGAAGGAGCTGGCGGTACGGGCCGCGAAGGCCGCCAAGCGCCGGCTGCGGGAGATCGAGCAGGTCGAGGAGCTGCCCGAGGACCTGTCCGAACAGATGCTGCGGCGCGCCTTCGACATCGGGATCCGGATCAGCCCGGACATGGGCGAGGAGGAGCGGCGGGAGGCCCAGCACCAGCGGGCCCGGCGGCTCAAGCGGGTGCGGCGCATCCAGAACGAGATGCTGAGCGCCGCCCGGCACGAGGTCCTGGCGGCGCGCAGCGAGCCCGGGGCGGACCCGGAGATCGTGGACCGGGTGCTGCGCCATCTCGACGTGCGGAGCCTGCGCTGAGCACCCGGTCCCGGGCGGGGGGCGGTGCGGCCGGTCAGCCGCGGCCGGTGCGCGGGAAGTCGTAGGCCCTGCGCAGCGAGGCGCCGTCGGGGGACGGGACGCGGTACGGCGGGAGCACCGCGTCGGCGGTGTTCACCCGGGGCAGCGCGTAGGGGTGCTCCGCGGACAGCCAGGCGATCATCTGCTCACGGACCGTGATCCGCACCGTCCAGATGTCGTCCGCGTCCTTCGCCGTCACCAGGGCGCGCACCTGGATGGTGTTCGGCGTGGTGTCCGTCACCTGGAGGTTGCACGCGCGGCCGTCCCAGGCCGGGCACCCGCGCAGGATGTCCCGCAGCTTCTCGCGCATCGCCTCCAGCGGCGCGCTGTGGTCGAGGTGCCAGTAGATGATCCCGGTCATCTGCGGGGTGCCGCGGGACCAGTTCTCGAAGGGCTTGGAGGTGAAGTACGACACCGGCATGGTGATCCGGCGTTCGTCCCAGGTCCGGACTGTCAGAAAGGTCAGGGTGATCTCCTCGACGGTGCCCCACTCGCCGTCCACCACGACGGTGTCGCCTATGCGCACCATGTCGCCGAAGGCGATCTGCAGCCCGGCGAACATGTTCGAGAGCGTCGACTGGGCGGCGACACCGGCGATGGCGGCGATGATGCCCGCCGAAGCCAGCAGGGAGGCGCCCGCCGCGCGCATCGCCGGGAACGTCAGCAGCATCGACGAGACGGCCACGACGATGACGATCGCGGACACCACCCGCATGATCAGTTCCACCTGCGTGCGCACCCGGCGCACCCGGGCCGCGTCGCGGTGGATGCGGGCATAGCGGGTGTAGGTGGTCTCGACTATCGCCGCGGCGATCCGGATCACCAGCCAGGCGGCCGAACCGATCAGCACCAGCGTCAGGGCCCGGCCGATGCCGACCTGGTGCCGCTCGACCAGCTTCGCCTGGTCGTACGACCCGCGTAGCAGGGCGGCGCACAGGACGAGCTGGTAGGGGATGCGGGCACGGCGCAGCAGCCCCCACAGTGGGGTGTCGTGGTCGCGTTCGTCGGCCTTGCACAGCAGCCGGTCGGTGCCCCAGCCGATGGCCAGGGTCAGCAGCACCGTGCCGCCGAGCACGATCAGGGGGCGGAGTACGTTCTCCATGCCTCCGCTCCTAACCGGCGCGCGGAGGACATGAACATGTGAGTTCGGCGCGTTCCTGGGTAAGGCGGCACCGGCACTCTCGTAGCCGGCTGGCACCATGGCCTCATGAACATCATGCTTTTCCACTCGACCTACGGGCTGCGGCCCGCGGTGCGCGAGGCCGCGGACCGGCTGCGCGCGGCGGGCCACGAGGTGTGGACGCCGGACCTCTTCGAGGGGCGCACGTTCGACACCGTCGAGGAGGGCATGGAGTTCAAGGAGCGGATCGGCAAGGAGGAACTGCTGAAGCGGGCCGTGCTGGCCGCGGCGCCGTACTCCGACCGCGGGCTGGTGTACGCCGGGTTCTCGCTCGGCGCCTCCGTCGCACAGACCCTCGCCCTCGGCGACGACAAGGCGCGCGGGCTGCTGCTCCTGCACGGCACGTCGGACATCGCGCCGAACGCGCAGGTGGACGAGCTGCCGGTGCAGCTGCACGTGGCCGAGCCGGACCCGTTCGAGACGGACGACTGGCTGAGCGCCTGGTACCTGCAGATGGGCCGCGCGGGCGCCGACGTCGAGGTCTACCGGTACGCCGGGGCCGGGCACCTCTACACCGACCCCGGACTGCCGGACTACGACGAGGAGGCCGCCGAGGCCACCTGGCGGGTGGCGCTCGGCTTCCTCGACTCGCTCGGCTGAGCGGTTGCGCCCGGGCGGTCACACCGGGTCGTAGGTCCGCTCGACCTTCTGCGTGCCGCTGCGGGTGCGGTAGGAGCGCGCCCAGCTGGAGGTGGCGTTCGCGTCGGCGCGGTCGGACAGGACGTAGTAGTCCATCTGCGCGCGCTCGGCCGTGATGTCCAGCACACCGTAGCCGTGCCGGTCGGTGTCCACCCAGTGGACGTGCCGGTTGGCGGCCTTGATGACCGGCGCGGCCACCGCGGAGACCGTGCCCTCGGGGACCTTCACGATGTCGTCCAGGTTGTCGGACGTCACCGAGGTCACCACGAACTCGGTGGCGGCCGACGCCGACAGCGGGTAGGTGCCGGCGTCCACCGGCACGTCGTTGGCCCACGCCATGTGGATGTCACCGGTCAGGAAGACGGTGTTGCCGATGGCGTTGGAGCGCAGGTGCGCCAGGAGTTCGCGGCGGTCGTCGGTGTAGCCGTCCCACTGGTCGGTGTTGGCGGCGATGCCCTCCTGCGGCAGCCCGAGCAGCTTGGCGAGCGGCTTGAACAGGTCGGCGGAGAGGGAGCCGAAGGAGAACGGCGAGATCATCACCGAGTTGCCGACCAGCCGCCACCTGGTGTCGGAGGCCTTGAGACCGGCCTTCAGCCAGTCGAGCTGGGCGCGTCCGGTGAGCGTGCGGTCCGGGTCGTCCACCGAGCCGCTGGCGGTGGACGCCTGCTGGGAGCGGAAGGAGCGCAGGTCCAGCAGGGACAGGTCGGCGAGCTTGCCGAAGCGCAGCCGCCGGTAGGTGGTGCCGGTGATGGCCGGGCGGACCGGCATCCACTCGAAGTAGGCCTGCTTGGCGGCGGCCTGACGAGCCGTCCAGGTGCCCTCGGCACCCTCGGTGTGGTTGACCGCGCCGCCCGACCAGGCGTTGTCGGCGAACTCGTGGTCGTCCCAGATCGCGATGACCGGCGCCTTCAGGTGCAGGGCCTGGAGGTCGGGGTCGGTCTTGTACTTCGCGTGCCGGATCCGGTAGTCGGCGAGGGTGAGGATCTCGTTGGCCGGTGCGTGCGGGCGGACGACCTTGCCGCGGTTGGCGTACTCGCCGGACTTGTACTCGTAGACGTAGTCGCCGAGATGCAGCCAGGCGTCCAGGTCGCCCCGCGCGGCGAGGTGGCGGTAGGCGGAGAACCAGCCCGCCTCCCAGTTGGCGCAGGAGACCACGCCGAAGCGCAGGGAGGAGACGTCCGCGTCCGCCGCCGGCGCGGTGCGGGTGCGCGCCACCGGGGAGTCGGTGCCGCCGGCCGAGAAGCGGAACCAGTAGTCGGTGGCCGGCTCCAGGCCGCGGATGTCGGCCTTCACGGTGTGGTCGGAGGCGGCCGTCGCGGTGGTGGAGCCCTTGGCGACGACGGTCGTGAAGGCCTTGTCCCGGGCGACGATCCAGCTGACCTCGGTGTCCGGGCCGAGCCCGGAGCCGGGTATCGCCTCCGGCGTCGGGGTCACCCGGGTCCACAGCAGGATGCCGTCGGGCAGCGGATCGCCGGAGGCGACGCCGTGCAGGAAGGCGGGGGCGTCCGTGGCGGCGCGGGCCGGCAGTGCGGCGGCCAGCGGGCCGGCCAGGACAGCGGTCGCCGCCGCGGCCTTGACGACCGTACGGCGGCGGGGCGAAAGCGGGCCGAAGCCATGGGAGGCCTCGGACGATCTGTATCGACTGGTCACGGACGATCAGGTTACTGATCGGTATGCGCGAGGGCGGGCGAACCGGCAAAAGTTCGCCCGCCCTTTGAGGAATCGTCGGCTCAGCCCTTGAGGGCCGCCTCCAGCGCGGTGTTGAACTCGGCGACCGTCATGGGCGCGTTCTTGCCGTCGGAGCCCGTCAGCGTCTTGTCGCCCATCTTCAGCGTCGGAGTGCCCGAGATGCCGTCCCTGTCGAAGATCTTGGACTCCTCCAGCGCCCACCGGTCGTAGGTGCCGTCCTTCACGGCCTTCTGGAACTTCGCGTTCCCCTTGAGGGCGGGGACGGTGTCGGCGATCTGGATCAGGTAGGCGTCGTCCTTGAACTTGTCGGTGGTCTCCTGGGGGTGCCACTTCTCGGAGTACATCGCGGACTTGTACTCGAGGAAGGCCTCGGGGCTGACGTCGAGCGCGGCGCCCAGCGCGCTGAGCGCGTTCTTGGAGCCCTCACCGGTCAGGTTCCGGTCGAGGAAGGTGGCGCCGACGTACTGGACCTTGAACTTGCCGGCGTCCATGTCCTTCTTGACGGTCGGGCCGACCGCCTGCTCGAAGTCGGCGCAGACCGGGCAGCGCGGGTCCTCGTACATCACGAGGGTCTTCTCGGCGCTGCTCTTGCCGAGGACGATCGTCGTGCCGTCCTTGCCCGTGGTGTGGGCCGGCTTGACGAGCGTGTCCTTCTTGGCGGCCTCCCAGTGGGCGGGCTTGTTGGCCTGGACGACGGCCCAGCCTATGCCGCCCGCCGCGGCCAGCACGCCGACCACCGAGGCGGCCACGATCAGCTGGCGCCTGACCTTGGCGCGCTTGGCCTGCCGCTCGCGCTCCTGGCGCAGCCGCTCCCGGGCCGCCGTCTTCGCCGTCTGGCTGTTCCGCTTGCTCATGTTGGTGATCTCCATAGGGGACGCGCACACGTCGTACGCGGGATACGTGTGGGGGACTGTTCGTGCTCAGCTGCCGTCCATCGCGGGACGGCCGTCGCTCAGGCGAAGGCCGGCGCGGACGCGGCGGGGGCGGAGCACGGCGGTCCACGCCGTCCCAGGGAGTGCACGAGGAGCCGGTTGCGGGCGGTGGCGCGGCGCGGGGCCGGGCGGGGCAGCCGGCGGGCCGGCAGCGGCCGTGCGGCGACCGCGGCCACCGCCAGCAGCAGCGGCCGGAAGGTGGTGGCGGCGACCGCGCGCAGCAGTTGGGTCAGCGCCCGCTCGCCCCGGCGCAGCCACGCGGCGGCGAGCAGGCCCACGCCGATGTGCGCGGCGAGCAGCAGCCAGGCCGCGGCCGGGCTGGCGTGGGCGAGCAGCGCGTCCACGCGGTCGGTGCCGCCGGTCATCCGGGCCAGCGGGGTGCCCACGCGGCCCTCGCACAGCACGTCCAGGCCGACCGCCCGCAGCGGGCCCGTGACCGGGCCGCCGGCCCGGCCGTAGCAGGTGTGCTGGCCGGTGGTGAACACCGTGTCGGCGGCCAGTTCCAGCGGGATCAGCAGGGCCGCGATCCGGCCGAAGCCGCGCTCGCGGCCCGCCAGCGCGTACGCGGTGACGAACACCCCGGCGGCGACCGCGCCCACGGTCGCCAGCGGCAGCGGAGCACGGGACAGCAGCACGTGCGACGCGGTGCTGAGCGTCACGACGAAGGCCGTGAACAGCGCCGCGCGCACGGCTCTGAGCTGGGTCCCGGATATGTCCATAGCGAAAGGAGAGTGTGTCACGTACGCGGGTAAGGGACCCCTAAAGGGTGCCTGTGGATCCGCGAGGATTACAGCCCCGGAATCCGGCCGTTGCGGAACAGGTCCACGAAGATCTGGTGGTCCGCACGCGCGCGTGCGCCGTAGCGGTGCGCGAAGTCCACCAGCAGGGGAGCGAAACCCTCCTCGTCGGCGGCGATCGCCGCGTCGATGGCCCGCTCGGTGGAGAACGGCACCAGGGACTCGCCGGAGGTGTCGTCCGCCGCCGCGTGCATCGTGGCGGTGGCCCGGCCCAGGTCGGCGACGACGGCCGCGATCTCCTCCGGGTCGTCGATGTCGTCCCAGTCCAGGTCCACGGCGTACGGCGAGACCTCGGCGACCAGCTGGCCCGTGCCGTCCAGCTCGGTCCAGCCGAGCCACGGGTCGGCGTGCGCCTGCAGGGCGCGCTGGGAGATCACCGTGCGGTGGCCCTCGTGCTGGAAGTACTCCGCGATGGCCGGGTCCGTGATGTGCCGGGAGACGGCCGGGGTCTGGGCCTGCTTGATGTAGATCACGACATCGTTCTCCAGGGCGTCGCTGTGGCCCTCCAGGAGGATGTTGTACGACGGCAGGCCCGCCGAACCGATGCCGATGCCCCGGCGGCCCACGACGTCCTTCACCCGGTACGAGTCCGGGCGGGCCAGGGAGGAGTCCGGCAGGGTCTCCAGATAGCCGTCGAAGGCCGCCAGGACCTTGTAGCGGGTGGCCGCGTCCAGCTCGATGGAGCCGCCGCCCGGCGCGAAGCGGCGCTCGAAGTCGCGGATCTCGGTCATCGAGTCCAGCAGCCCGAACCGGGTCAGCGAGCGGGCGTCGCGCAGCGCGTCCAGCAGCGGACCCTGCGCGGTGTCCAGCGTGAACGGCGGCACCTCCTCCCGCTTGGCGCCCGTGGCCAGGGCGTGGATGCGCTCGCGGTAGGCGGCGGCGTAGACCGTCACCAGCTCGGTGATCTGCGCGTCGCTCAGCGCCTTCGCGTACCCGACGAGCGCGACGGACGCCGCGAAGCGCTTGAGGTCCCAGGTGAAGGGGCCGACGTAGGCCTCGTCGAAGTCGTTGACGTTGAAGACCAGGCGGCCGTTGGAGTCCATGTACGTGCCGAAGTTCTCGGCGTGCAGGTCGCCGTGGATCCACACGCGCGAGGTGCGGTCGTCCAGGTACGGCCCGCCGCGCTTCTCCGCGTCCAGGTCGTGGTAGAAGAGGCACGCCGTGCCCCGGTAGAACGCGAAGGCCGAGGCCGCCATCTTGCGGAACTTCACCCGGAACGCTGCCGGGTCGGCGGCCAGGAGCCGGCCGAAGGCGGTGTCGAAGACGGCGAGGATCTCCTCGCCGCGCTGCTCCTCGTCGAGCTGGGGGACCGACATCGCGGGGTGCCTCCTGGTGCATTGCCTGTACGACAGCGTTTCTGCCGTACCCAACGCACGAAGGTACGCGGGAGTGCCCGCCGGCCGCCCGATCACCACCCGGATCGAGGCGCTTCGGGCCCAGCTTTCCTCTCGCTGTCGGCGGCGAGGCATAGACTTCGACGCTGACCCCCAGAACCGTCCGCCAGCCGTCGCCGAGTGTTTCCCCCGGAGGCCTCACCGTGTCAAAGCCGCCCTTCACGCACCTGCACGTCCACACCCAGTACTCGCTGCTGGACGGTGCCGCGCGGCTCAAGGACATGTTCAACGCGTGCAACGAGATGGGCATGACGCACATCGCCATGTCCGACCACGGCAACCTCCACGGCGCGTACGACTTCTTCCACTCCGCGAAGAAGGCCGGAATCACCCCGATCATCGGGATCGAGGCCTATGTCGCCCCCGAGTCCCGGCGCAACAAGCGCAAGATCCTCTGGGGCCAGCCGCACCAGAAGCGGGACGACATCTCCGGTTCCGGTGGTTACACCCACAAGACGATGTGGGCGGTGAACAAGACCGGCCTGCACAACCTGTTCCGGCTCTCCTCCGACGCCTACGCCGAGGGCTGGCTGCAGAAGTGGCCCCGGATGGACAAGGAGACCATCGCCCAGTGGTCCGAGGGCATCGTGGCCTCCACCGGCTGCCCCTCCGGCGAGGTGCAGACCCGGCTGCGCCTCGGCCACTTCGACGAGGCCCTGAAGGCGGCCGCCGAGTACCAGGACATCTTCGGCAAGGACAAGTACTTCCTGGAGCTGATGGACCACGGCATCGAGATCGAGCGCCGGGTCCGCGACGGCCTGCTGGAGATCGGCAGGAAGCTCGGCATCCCGCCGCTGGTCACCAACGACTCGCACTACACCTACGCGCACGAGGCCGGCGCCCACGACGCGCTGCTGTGCATCCAGACCGGCAAGAACCTCTCCGACCCCGACCGCTTCAAGTTCGACGGCACCGGCTACTACCTGAAGTCCACGGACGAGATGTACGCCATCGACTCCTCGGACGCCTGGCAGGAGGGCTGCGCCAACACGCTCCTCGTCGCCGAGATGGTGGACACCACCGGCATGTTCGAGAAGCGCGACCTCATGCCGAAGTTCGACATCCCCGAGGGCTACACCGAGGTCACCTGGTTCAAGGAGGAGGTCCGCCGCGGCATGGAGCGCCGCTACCCGGACGGCATCCCCGAGGACCGCCAGAAGCAGGCCGAGTACGAGATGGACACGATCATCTCGATGGGCTTCCCGGGCTACTTCCTCGTGGTCGCCGACTTCATCATGTGGGCCAAGAAGCAGGGCATCGCGGTCGGCCCCGGCCGGGGCTCCGCGGCCGGCTCGATCGTCGCCTACGCCCTCGGCATCACCGACCTCGACCCGATCCCGCACGGCCTGATCTTCGAGCGGTTCCTGAACCCCGAGCGCATCTCGATGCCCGATGTCGACATCGACTTCGACGAGCGCCGGCGCGTCGAGGTGATCCGGTACGTGACCGAGAAGTACGGCGCCGACAAGGTCGCCATGATCGGCACGTACGGCACCATCAAGGCCAAGAACGCGATCAAGGACTCCGCGCGCGTGCTGGGCTACCCGTACGCGATGGGCGACCGGATCACCAAGGCCATGCCCGCCGACGTCCTCGGCAAGGGCATCCCGCTGTCCGGCATCACCGACCCCAGCCACCCCCGCTACTCGGAGGCCGGCGAGGTCCGCTCGATGTACGAGAACGAGCCGGACGTCAAGAAGGTCATCGACACCGCGCGCGGCGTGGAGGGCCTGGTCCGGCAGATGGGTGTGCACGCCGCCGGCGTGATCATGTCCAGCGAGACCATCACCGAGCACGTCCCCGTCTGGGTGAGGCACACCGACGGCGTGACCATCACCCAGTGGGACTACCCGAGCTGTGAGTCGCTCGGCCTGCTGAAGATGGACTTCCTGGGCCTGCGCAACCTCACGATCATGGACGACGCGGTCAAGATGGTGAAGGCCAACAAGGGCCTCGACATCGACCTGCTGTCGCTCCCGCTCGACGATCCCACGACCTTCGAACTGCTCCAGCGCGGCGACACCCTCGGCGTCTTCCAGTTCGACGGCGGGCCCATGCGGTCCCTGCTGCGGCTGATGAAGCCGGACAACTTCGAGGACATCTCCGCCGTGTCGGCCCTGTACCGGCCGGGCCCGATGGGCATGAACTCCCACACGAACTACGCGCTGCGCAAGAACGGGCAGCAGGAGATCACGCCGATCCACCCCGAGCTGGAGGAGCCGCTCAAGGAGGTCCTGGACGTCACCTACGGCCTGATCGTCTACCAGGAGCAGGTGCAGAAGGCCGCCCAGATCATCGCCGGCTACTCGCTCGGCGAGGCCGACATCCTCCGCCGCGTCATGGGCAAGAAGAAGCCGGAGGAGCTGGAGAAGAACTTCGTCATCTTCCAGGCCGGCGCCCGCAAGAACGGCTACAGCGACGAAGCCATCCAGGCGCTCTGGGACGTGCTGGTCCCGTTCGCCGGCTACGCGTTCAACAAGGCGCACTCGGCCGCGTACGGGCTGGTGTCCTACTGGACCGCCTACCTGAAGGCGAACCACCCCGCCGAGTACATGGCCGCCCTGCTCACCTCGGTGAAGGACGACAAGGACAAGTCGGCGGTCTACCTCAACGAGTGCCGCCGCATGGGCATCCGGGTGCTCCCGCCGAACGTGAACGAGTCGGAGTCGAACTTCGCCGCCCAGGGCGACGACGTGATCCTCTTCGGCCTGTCCGCCGTCCGCAACGTCGGCACCAACGTCGTGGAATCGATCATCAAGTGCCGCAAGGCGAAGGGGAAGTACACCTCCTTCCCCGACTACCTCGACAAGGTCGAGGCGGTGGTCTGCAACAAGCGCACCACCGAATCGCTGATCAAGGCCGGCGCCTTCGACTCGATGGGCCACACCCGCAAGGGCCTCATGGCGCAGTACGAGCCGATGATCGACAACGTGGTCGCGGTCAAGCGCAAGGAGGCCGAGGGCCAGTTCGACCTCTTCGGCGGGATGGGCGAGGAGACCAGCAGCGAGCCCGGCTTCGGCCTCGACGTGCAGTTCGCCGACGACGAGTGGGACAAGACCTACCTGCTCGCCCAGGAGCGGGAGATGCTCGGCCTCTACGTCTCCGACCACCCGCTCTTCGGTCTGGAGCACGTGCTGTCCGACAAGGCGGACGCGGGCATCGCCCAGCTCACCGGCGGCGAGCACGCCGACGGCGCGGTCGTCACCATCGGCGGCATCATCTCGGGCCTCCAGCGCAAGATGACCAAGCAGGGCAACGCCTGGGCGATCGCCACCGTGGAGGACCTCGCGGGCTCCATCGAGTGCATGTTCTTCCCGGCCACCTACCAGCTGGTGTCGACCCAACTGGTCGAGGACGCCGTGGTGTTCGTCAAGGGCCGGCTGGACAAGCGCGAGGACGTGCCCCGGCTCGTCGCCATGGAGCTGATGGTCCCGGACCTGTCCAACGCGGGCACCAACGCGCCCGTGGTGCTCACCATCCCGGCCGTGAAGGTGACCCCGCCGATGGTCAGCCGGCTCGGTGAGATCCTCAGCCACCACAAGGGCGACAGCGAGGTCCGGATCAGACTCCAGGGTCCGCGCAAGACCACCGTGCTGCGCCTGGACCGGCACCGGGTCAAGCCGGATCCGGCGCTCTTCGGCGACCTGAAGGTCCTGCTCGGGCCGTCCTGCCTGGCCGGCTGAGACCCGCCGCACGAGGCAGCGGGAAGGGGCGCACCCGAGACGGGTGCGCCCCTTCCGTGTGCCTGGGCTTCAACTGCCCTTTAGTTGTGGCCGAAGCTCTTCTGCTTCTTCCGGGCGGCATCCGCGGGGCTGCCCTGGATGTGCGACACCGGCGACTCGTGCTCCTCCGCCGGGGGACGCTGCGCGTGCTCGTTCTGCTGCGCGCGGTTCTGCGGGCCGGCCTGCTTGCGGTTCTTGTTCTTGGCCATGGTGATCTGCCTCCTGTGGGGGATCTAGGGGCCAGGGCCGGGACCAGATTCACATACGCTGACATCAGGCGCATGTCGGATAATTACCGTGTGTGACAGGGCAGCTGGGCGGACGGGAACCCGAAACGCCACGCCGAAGATCGAGTTCGAGCCGTTAACCCCCGCGCGGTCGGGCAGACTCGAAGGAAGTCCGAAGCAAGAACCTCCCGGGAAGAGGGTGAGTCGCGTGGACCGATGCATCGTCCTGGTGGACGCCGGGTATCTGCTGGGAGCCGCCGCCAGCCTCCTCGCCGGTGAGCCCGCGCGGTCCCGGATCACCGTCGACCACGCCGCGCTGATCCAGGCCCTGCGGGAGCGCGCGGAGTCCGAGACCGAGCGCCCCCTGTTGCGCATCTACTGGTTCGACGGCGCCCCCGACCGGGTCCCCCAGCCGGAGCACCGCCGGCTGCGCGTGATGCCCCGGGTGACCGTCCGGCTGGGCGCCCTCACCCGCAGTGACGGCCGCTGGGCGCAGAAGGGCGTCGACGCCGCCATGCACGCCGAGCTGACCGAGCTGGCCCGCAACCGGGCCTGCTCCGACGTCGTCCTGGTCACCGGCGACGGCGATCTGCTGCCCGGCATGATGGCCGCGAAGGAGCACGGCGTCGCCGTCCACCTGTGGGCCGTGCAGGCCGCCGACGGCGACTACAACCAGTCCGAGGACCTGGTCGCCGAGGCCGACGAGCGGCGCGTGCTGGACCGGGCCTGGATCACCCAGGCCGTCCGCGCCAAGGAACTGACCGGCGTCTGCGCCCCGCCGCCCGCGCCCCGCCCCGAGATCGCCGCGATCCTCTCCGCGCCGCTGCCCGAGTCCGCCCCGGCCGCGGCCGAGCGCCCCGCCGAACAGCCCGCGCACCCCCCGGCCGCCACGGCCGCGCAGAACGGCAGCGCGGAGCGGATCCCCACCGCCAAGGGCGTCCCCACCCCCAAGGACCTGGCGGCGCTGCGCGCGCCCGGCGCCCAGCCCGTGCAGCACCCGGCGACCGCGACCCTGCGCTGGTCCTCCGACAAGGGCTGGGTCGACCGGCCGGGCGTGGTCGCCGAGCCCCCCGAGATCGCCTCCATGCCGACGCTGGCCCAGCTCACCACCGCCGAGCAGCGGTGGGCCGACCGGGAGGAGGACATCACCACCGTCGGCGGCGACCCCTACGAGGTGGGGCAGGTCTTCGCCCGCCGCTGGATCTCCCGGCTCGGCGACCAGAGCCATCTGCAGCGGCTGTCGCAGATGTATCCGCGCATCCCGCACCGGATCGACGGCGAGCTGCTGCGCTACGCCGCGCGGTTCGGGCTGCTCGCGCACAAGGACGACCAGATCGACGAGCACGACCGTTACGCCATCCGGGCGGGCTTCTGGCGGGAGATCGACGTACCGGCGGCGGCCGAACAGCAGGCGCCCGCCGCCGACTGAAGCCCCCTGACCGCCCCCAAAGGCGAGTAAAGGCCCCGGACCCCGTACTCTCGTCCCTTGTGAGTACGCGCGCGGGACAGGCACTTCGGTACGACGAGGTCGTACGCGTGCGCGGGCTCGGCAAGACCTATCCGGCCGTCAAGGGCCGGCGCGGCACGCCGGGCACCCCCGAGGTGCGGGCCACCGACGGTGTCGAGCTGGACGTGCGGCGCGGGGAGATCTTCGGGCTGCTCGGCCCGAACGGCGCCGGCAAGTCCACCCTCGTACGGCAGGTCACCGGCCTGCTGCGGCCGGACACCGGCAGCGTCGAGATCCTCGGCCACGACATCGTGCGGCACCCCGAGCGGGCCGCCCGGATCCTCGCCTACCTGGGCCAGGAGTCCACCGCCCTGGACGAGCTGACCGTCTCCCTCGCCGTCGAGACCACCGGGCGCCTGCGCGGCCTGGACGTACGCCGGGCGCGCGCCGAACGGGACGCCGTACTGGAGGAGCTGGGGCTGACCCCGATCGCCGGGCGGGCGCTGAAGAAGCTGTCCGGCGGGCAGCGGCGGCTCGCCTGCTTCGCCGCCGCCCTCGTCGGCGAACGGCCGCTGCTCGTGCTGGACGAGCCCACCACCGGCATGGACCCGGTGGCCCGGCGGGCCGTCTGGGCGGCCGTGGACCGGCGGCGGGCCGATCACGGGACGACCGTGCTGCTGGTCACCCACAACGTCATCGAGGCCGAGACGGTCCTGGACCGGGTCGCCGTGCTCGATCAGGGCCGGGTCATCGCCTGTGACACCCCGGCCGGGCTCAAGGCGCAGGTCGCCGGCGAGGTGCGGGTCGAGCTGGTGTGGCGGGAGCGGGCGCCGCTGGAGGTGCCCGAGGTCGCCGTGCTGCGGGAGCGGGCCGTGGAGGCCGGCCGGCGCTGGACGCTCCGGCTCGCGCCCGAGGAGGCCCGCGCCGTCGTCGCCACGGTGACCGGCGGGGCCGCGTTCGCCGCCCTGGACGACTTCACGCTCGCCACGCCCAGCCTGGAGGACGTCTACCTGGCGCTGGGCGGCGCGGCCCGGCAGGGGCTGGTGAGGGTATGAGCGCACCGGCCGCGGAATCCGTATGGGTCCGCGCGAGTGGCGCAGGGAACGCGACTGCCGTAGGGAAGAGGAGCAGCTCGTCGTGAGTGTCGTACCCGCCGAGGTCCGGCCGGGCGGTGCCCGGGCCGTGCCGGAGACGGCGCCCGGCGCGGCCGAGCTGGGGCCGCCCGCGCGGCTGTGGCCGTCGCTGGTGGCCGTCTACCGGGCGCAGCTGTCCCGGGCCCGGGTGGCGCGGATCCCGCTGCTGTTCGTGGCGACCTTCCAGTCCGTCGGCATCGCCGTGATGATGCGCGGCGTCGTCGACAGCGGCCACGAGGCGCAGTCGGTGGTGGCCGGCTCGTCCGTGCTGGTCGTCGCGTACGTCGCGCTGAACCTGCTGTCGCAGTACTTCGGGCAGCTGCGGGCCAGCGGCGGACTCGACCACTACGCCACGCTGCCGGTGCCGCCGGCGGCCGTGGTGCTGGGCGCGGCGGCGGCGTACGCCTCCTTCACCGTGCCGGGGACCCTGGTGACCGCCGTCTTCGGATGCGCGCTCTTCGGGCTGCCGCTGACCAACCTGTGGATCCTGGTGGCCGTCGTCCCGCTCGCCGGGGCCGCGCTCGCCGGGCTCGGCGCCGCGTGCGGGCTGCTCGCGCCCCGGCCGGAGCTGGCCACGCTGCTCGGGCAGCTGGGCATGTCGGCGGCGCTGCTGCTGGGGGTGCTGCCGGCCGACCGGATGCCGGAGGCGGTACGGCTGGCCCGGGACCTGCTGCCGTCGACCTACGGCGTCGAGGCGTACGCGCGGACTTTCGGGGCACACCCCGACTGGGCCGTCGTCCTTGCTGACCTGGGAGTGTGCGCGGGTGTCGGAGTGGTCTCGCTGGCGGCGGCGACCTGGGCGTACCGCAGGGCCGCCGTCCGGTGACGCGGCGCACAGCGCGACCTGGCACGATGTTCAGGTGACCGCACCGCTGACTCCGCCTCCGCCGCCGCACGACAACTCCACGCACCAGGTCTGGGAGGCGCCGCCGCCCGCCGGGGGGCCGGGTGCGGGCGCGTACGAACAGGACGGCCCCGGGATGAAGACGGAACTGCGGGAGGCCGCCGTGATCACGGTCGCGGTGGCGCTGAGCGGAGTGCTGCTCGGGCTGCTGTGGTGGTGGCTCGCGCCGCATGTGCCGCTGGTCGCGGACGAGATCGACAAGAACTGGGTGGTCTACCTCAAGGACACCGAGGGGGAGCAGGCGGTCGGGGTGGACGGAACGTTCACTCTGCTGGGGCTCGCGTTCGGCGTGGTCGCCGCGGTCGTGGTGTTCGTGCTGCGGCGGAGTGGGGGTGTGCCGCTGGTCGTGGCCCTCGGGCTCGGCGGGCTGCTGGGCTCCTTGCTGGCCTGGCGGCTCGGGGTGTGGCTGGGACCCGAGTCGGACGTGCTCGCGCACGCGCGGGCCGTGGGCAAGGGGGTCACGTTCTCGGCGCCGCTGAAGCTGTCGGCCAAGGGAGCGTTGCTGGCCTGGCCGCTGGCCGGGGTGCTGGCCCATCTCGGCCTGACCGCACTGTTCGGACCCCGTGACCCCGAGGTGCCGGTCGACTGACAGGCGAGGCGGAAGACGCCTGCGTCAGCCTTGCTGAGCGGTGAGGCGGAAGGCGCCTGCGTCAGCCCCGGCCGATCGGTGCCACCACCGCGTCCGTCAGTTTCGCCAGGTCGCCCGGGCTCAGTTCCACCTCCAGGCCCCGACGGCCCGCCGAGACGCAGATCGTCGGGTGGGCCCCGGCGGAGTCGTCCAGGACCGTGCGGAGCTTCCTGCGCTGGCCGAGGGGGGAGATGCCGCCGCGGACGTAGCCCGTGGTGCGCTCGGCGAGGGTCGGGTCGGCCATGGTCGCCCGCTTGCCGCCCACCGCCGCGGCCAGGGCCTTCAGGTCCAGGGAACCGGCCACCGGGACCACGCCGACCACGAGGGTGCCGTCCACGTCGGCCACCAGGGTCTTGAAGACGCGGTCGGGCGAGACGCCCATCGCCTCCGCGGCCTCCTCGCCGTAGGAGGGGTGGGACGGGTCGTGGTCGTAGGCGTGGACCGTGAAGTCCACGCCCGCCGCCGTCAGGGCGACCGTCGCGGGCGTCCCCACCCGTCGTCCGCCACCACCCTTGTTCGCATGCGCTTCGCGCGCCGCTTCGTGCTGCTTCTTCTTCGGCTTCTTCGCCATCAGGGTGTCGTGCTTCCCTCAGTTCAGACTGGTCGGCGCCCGCGTCAGCTCGAACGCGGGCAACGACGGCAGGCTACGGATGATGGCCGTCTCCGCGCGAAGGAGTTTCAGCTCGTCCCGCAGCCGGGACGCGGTGTCCGGGGCCTGGAGCAGCCGCTGCTTGGTCGGCGTGTCGTGCACCATCGCCGCGGCCACCAGGTACGACACCACGCTCGGGTCGTCCGGCAGGTCGGCGCCGGTGGACAGCGAGCGCTCGCGGGCGCCCGCCAGGCGCTTCTGGTACTGGCGGAAGGAGCGCAGGACGCCCTCGGCCAGCGCGTCGGCCTCGTCCCCGGGCTCCTCCGGCAGCTCCTCCAGCTCCGCGGTCAGGAACGGCCCGGACGCGTCCACGGACAGCAGGCGGACGCGGGTCGTGCCCGTCGCCAGCACCTCGAACGTGCCGTCGGACCGCTCCCGGACGGTCGCCGCGTCCGCGACACAGCCCACGCCGTGGAAGGCCTTCAGCGGGTCGGGGCCGAAGCCGGCGGCCGCGCCCCGTTCGGGCTCGGCCGTGGGATCCGGCATGCCCGGGTCGCTCGGCGCGACCTCGTGGCCGTCGCGGATGGCGACGACGGCGAACCGGCGCGGTTCGTCCTCGGGGGTCTTCAGCAGCTCGCGCATCATGGCGCGATAACGCTCCTCGAAGACGGTCAGCGGCAGCACGAGCCCCGGGAACAGCACCGAGTTCAGCGGAAAGAGCGGGAGACGGACGGTGGTCACGGCGCCCCAGCCTAGTGGTCCGCGGCGCAGGCGTGTCCGCCCTGGCCGTCCGGGGGCCCCGGGGGCCCCGTCAGCAGCCCGGCCGTGCCGGCTCGCGGGCCCCCGGTCTCCAGGTGCTCGCGCAGGTGCAGGAAGTGGCCGAGCGGGTCGTCGGAGAAGCGGTCCCAGGGGAAGGAGGTGGCGTACGGGCCGATCAGGCGCAGCTGGGCGCGGGCGTCCTCCCAGCGGTCCAGCCGCAGCAGGACGTACAGCAGTTTGTTGCGGACCTCGGCGGGCCAGGGGTCGGCCGCCGGGAAGCGGGCGGAGAGCGCGATCGCGCGGTCGGCCGCCGCGTCCAGCCGGGCCCTGGGCACCTCGGGACCGCAGCCGTCGGTGAGGTAGCCGAAGGCGGCCCGGGCGGGCAGGGCCTGGACGAGCGAGCCGGCCGGGGCGTCCTGCGCGGCCCGGTCGGCGAAGTCGAAGCACTCGCGGTGGGAGCCGTGCCAGAACGTGCCGAGGTAGCGCAGGGCCGCCACATGGCAGCCGTAGTGGTGCGGGGCACGCCGGACGGCGGCCTCCCACAGCTCCTCGAAGTAGCGGTGCCCGGCGTGCGAGCCGCGCGCGTGGTCGAGCGCGATGCGCCAGGGCACCGGGTCGCGGTCGTCGGCGCGGGCGGCGGCGGTGATCAGCGGGCTCGTCTCGCGCAGCAGCTCGGCCCGGGCCGGCGAGGGCCAGACGCGGTCCACCGCCAGCTGGGACCCGACCAGCAGCACGCCGGGGTCGTCCGGGGCGGCGGCGCGCCACTGCTCGTACCACTCGGGGCGCGAACGGGCGAAGCCGGCCAGGCGCCGCACGTACCGGTCCCGGTTCTCCCACTCGGTCGCGGCGCGGGTGGCGGCGAGCAGGCCGGCCGCGGCGGCGTACTCGCCCCGGCCGGCTTCGACCAGCGCGGGCGAGAGGCGCTCGTCGGGCGCGTCGAGCACGGCCTCGTCCCGGGCCGGCGGTCGGGCGGCCGGGCGCGCGGAGCGTTTGGTCATCCGGGTGGGGCGGATGAACGAGGGCAACAGAGCCATGGTGTCGACCATTGAAAGTCCGCAGGTCCGGGCGGCGCCAGAGGCTCCGGTCAAGTCGCGGAAAGTTGTACGCCGTAAGGTCAAGGGCCGGTCAAGGGTGCATGTTCAAAGTGTGGAGGCCCGGCCACCTCGTGACGACGGCCTGCACCTCGTGGGGACAGGGTGTCCAGTGTGCCCAGAGTGCCCCGTGTGCCTTCTGTGCCTTCTGTTGCTTGTGTGCCCTCAGCTCCGGCGCAGCAGCCGGGTCGCGCCCGCCGCCACCGTCGTCGCCAGGATCCACCCGAGCAGGATCATCACCGTCGCCAGCCACTGCCAGCCGCCGCGCAGCTGCCACTGGCCGGCCTGGCCCAGGTCGATCACCGGCAGCAGCAGGTCCAGCGTGAACAGCGCCGGGCTCCACGCCGGATGGCCGCCCGAGTTCATCGGCGGATGGTCGGCGTGCGCGAACGCGAGCGTGCCCGCCGCCCACAGCACCGCCATCCACACCGCGGCCCGGCCCGGCCGGTAGCCGTAGGCCACCACCCAGTCCTGCACGAACCCCCAGACCTTGGCGGCCGGCGGCAGCGTCTCGCGCCGCCTGCGCTGCTTGGCGAGCAGCACCTCCCGCGCGTCCTCGTCCTCGCCGGCGGCGCGCAGCACCGCGGCCAGCCGCTCGTACGGCTCCGGCGCGTACTCGGCGGTGGCCGCCGCCACCCAGTCCAGGCGCTGGGTCAGCGGGAAAGGGCCCTGGGGCACCAGGTTCTCGTAGGTGAACCCGCCCATGTGCAGGTTGCCCGCCTCCGGCCAGCTGCTCGCGCGGTCCACCAGGTTCACGATCCGCGCGCCGGACAGCACCACCTTGCCGCGCTGCGGCTTGTCCCCGAGGAAGCGCAGCTCCGGCGTCTGCACCCGGCGCATGGACAGCTCCTGGTCGTCGGTGAAGGCGAACAGGGCCCGCTCCAGGTCGACCGCGTCCCCGAACCGCCCGTCGTCCAGGCGCACCCCGCCCCGGCACTCGAACCGCTGGATGCGCGTCCCGCGCGCGGGCGTGGTGCCGCTCAGCAGCGGGCTGCCCACCCCCGCCGGGGTCAGGTACAGGGTGCGCTCCACCGTCAGCTGGGGGGCGTTCAGGGCGAAGCGGGCGTAGGGGTTGGCGAGCTTCGCGCCGCGCAGGCTGAGCGAGACGCCGATCTGCGCGCCGCGCAGGCTGAACTCGCCGTGTGCCTCCAGCATCTCCGCCTGCAGGTCCTGGCCCACGGTCATCCCGTCCGCCGCGATCGCCCGGCCGCTGCGGTCGCGGTGCACGATCGCCTGGTTGAGCAGCAGATCGGTACCGATGTGCGCGTCCGTCAGCCGGACCCCGCTGCGGAACCGGCAGCGCGGCAGGTGCAGATCGCCCTCGGTGTGCACGCGGGCCGCCTCCAGGCGCGGCACCGAGCAGTCCGCCAGGCGCACGGTCGAGAACCGGGCCTCCGGCAGCCGGACCTCCTCGTCGAAGCGGCAGCCGGTCAGCTCCACGTACGGCGTGATCTGGCCGCCCGCCAGGTCCAGCGTGCCGGTGACCCGCACGCCGACGAGCTTCAGCGAGGACACCCGGCCCGCGAGCGCCGGCGGCCCGTCCAGCAGCAGCCAGCACACGACGCGGGCGCGCACGGTCCGCTCGGGACCCCAGGGGTGCCCGCCGTGCGGATCGTCCACCGTGGCGTCGCCGCTGCTCAGGTCGTACACGCTGCCGTTGCGGAAGGCCTGCCACATGCCCGCCTCGGTCGCGGTCAGGTCGTCCGGCGGGTCCCCCGTGCGGATGCCGGCCCCCTCGGTCACCGCTCTCCTCTCCCTCTTCAGTGGTTTTCAGTGGTTTTCGTACAGCCGTTCATGCCCGCTGGGTCACCTCCCGAACACCACACGTGAAGGTGATCTTCCGGGTTCCGGCCAGCCTATGTACCAGCCATTGGCCCACCTTCTGTATCAGCCATTGATACGCGCGGACGGCTCCCGACGGCGGTCTGAGAGAATTGGGACTGTGATTTCCCGAATCGATCTGCGCGGCGACGCCCTTCCCGAGGGCCCCGCCCTGCGCGACCTGCTGCCCCGAGCCGACTTCGACGTTCAGGCCGCCCTGGAGAAGGTGCGTCCGATCTGCGAGGCCGTGCATCATCGTGGCGACGCGGCGCTGATCGACTTCGCCGAGAAATTCGACGGAGTACGGCTGGAAACCGTCCGTGTGCCGGTCCAGGCGCTCACCGACGCGCTCTCGAACCTGGACCCGGCGGTGCGCGCGGCCCTGGAGGAGTCCATCCGCCGTGCCCGGCTGGTCCACCGCGAGCAGCGCCGTACGACGCACACCACCCAGGTGGTCCCCGGCGGCTCGGTGACCGAGAAGTGGGTGCCGGTCGAGCGCGTCGGTCTGTACGCGCCGGGCGGCCGCTCGGTCTACCCGTCCTCCGTCGTCATGAACGTCGTCCCGGCCCAGGAGGCCGGTGTCGGGTCCATCGCGCTCGCCTCCCCGGCCCAGGCCGCCTTCGGCGGCCTGCCGCACCCGACGATCCTGGCCGCCTGCGCCCTGCTCGGCGTGGACGAGGTGTACGCCGCGGGCGGCGCCACCGCCGTGGCGATGTTCGCCTACGGCACCGAGTCCTGCCCGCCCGCCAACATGGTCACCGGCCCCGGCAACATCTGGGTCGCCGCAGCCAAGCGCTACTTCACCGGCAAGATCGGCATCGACGCCGAGGCCGGCCCCACCGAGATCGCCGTCCTCGCCGACGCCGGCGCCGACCCGGTGCACGTCGCCTCGGACCTGATCAGCCAGGCCGAGCACGACCCGCTCGCGGCGGCCGTCCTGGTCACCGACTCCGTCGAGCTGGCGGACGCGGTGGAGAAGGAGCTGGAGCCGCAGGTCGCGGCCACCCGGCACGTCGACGACCGGATCGTGCCGGCGCTCCAGGGCAAGCAGTCCGCGATCGTCCTCGTGGACGGCATCGAGGAGGGCCTGCGGGTGGTCGACGCGTACGGCGCCGAGCACCTGGAGATCCAGACCGCCGACGCGGCCGCCGTGGCCGACCGGGTGAAGAACGCCGGCGCGATCTTCATCGGCCCCTGGGCGCCCGTCTCGCTCGGCGACTACGCGGCGGGCTCCAACCACGTCCTGCCCACCGGCGGCTGCGCCTGCCACTCCTCGGGCCTTTCCGTGCAGTCCTTCCTGCGCGGCATCCACATCGTGGACTACACCCGGGACGCGCTCGCCGAGGTCGCCCACCACGTGGTGACGCTCGCGGAGGCGGAGGACCTGCCCGCGCACGGCGCGGCGATCAAGGCGAGGTTCGGCTGGAAGGTACCCGAGAGCAAGTGAGCGACGTGCGGATCGACGATCTCCCCGTACGGGACGAGCTGCGTGGCAAGTCCCCCTACGGCGCGCCCCAGCTGGACGTCCCCGTACGGCTGAACACCAACGAGAACCCCTACCCGCTGCCCGAGCCGCTGGTCGAGCGGATCACGGAGCGGGTCCGGGAGGCCGCCCGGAGCCTGAACCGCTACCCGGACCGGGACGCGGTCCAGCTGCGGACCGAGCTGGCCAAGTACCTGACCGAGACCGGCGGCCACCCGCTCGGCTTCGAGAACGTGTGGGCCGCCAACGGCTCCAACGAGGTCATCCAGCAGCTGCTGCAGACCTTCGGCGGACCGGGCCGCACGGCGATCGGCTTCGAGCCGTCGTACTCGATGCACGCGCTCATCGCGCGCGGGACCGGCACCGGCTGGATCCCGGGTCCCCGCAACGAGAACTTCGCGATCGACCCCGACGCGGCCCGGCGGGCCATCGCCGAGCACAAGCCGGACGTCGTCTTCATCACCACCCCCAACAACCCCACGGGCAACGCGGTGCCGCCGGAGACGGTCCTCGCGCTGTACGAGGCGGCGCAGGCGGCCAAGCCGTCCATGGTCGTCGTGGACGAGGCGTACATCGAGTTCAGCCACGGCGACTCGCTGCTGCCCCTGCTCCAGGGCCGCCCGCACCTGGTGATCTCCCGGACGATGTCCAAGGCGTTCGGCGCCGCCGGCCTGCGCCTCGGCTACCTGGCCGCGGACCCGGCCGTCGTGGACGCCGTCCAGCTGGTCCGGCTGCCGTACCACCTGTCGGCGATCACCCAGGCGACCGCCCTGGCCGCCCTGGAGCACACCGACACGCTGCTGGGGTACGTGCAGCAGCTGAAGGCCGAGCGGGACCGGCTGGTCGCCGAACTGCGCGCGACGGGCTACGAGGTCACGGAGTCCGATGCGAACTTCGTGCAGTTCGGCCGGTTCGAGAACGCCCACGAGGCCTGGCAGAAGATCCTCGACCGGGGCGTGCTGGTCCGGGACAACGGCGTACCGGGATGGCTGCGGGTGACCGCCGGCACCCCGGAGGAGAACGACGCGTTCCTCGACGCGGTCCGTGAGTTGAAGAAGGAGCTGTAACGCATGAGCCGCACAGGACGCGTGGAGCGCACCACCAAGGAGACGTCGGTGCTGGTCGAGATAGACCTCGACGGCACCGGGAAGACCGACATCGCCACCGGCGTCGGCTTCTACGACCACATGCTCGACCAGCTCGGCCGGCACGGTCTGTTCGACCTGACCGTGAAGACCGACGGCGACCTGCACATCGACTCCCACCACACCATCGAGGACACCGCCCTCGCGCTCGGCGCCGCCTTCAGGCAGGCGCTCGGCGACAAGGTGGGCATCTACCGCTTCGGCAACTGCACGGTCCCGCTGGACGAGTCCCTCGCCCAGGTCACCGTCGACCTGTCCGGCCGCCCCTACCTCGTGCACACCGAGCCCGAGAAGATGGCGCCGATGATCGGCGAGTACGACACGACGATGACCCGGCACATCCTGGAGTCCTTCGTCGCCCAGGCGCAGATCGCGCTGCACGTGCACGTGCCCTACGGCCGCAACGCGCACCACATCGTGGAGTGCCAGTTCAAGGCGCTGGCCCGGGCCCTCAGGTACGCCTCCGAGCGCGACCCGCGCGCGGCCGGCATCCTCCCGTCGACGAAGGGCGCGCTGTAACCCATGACCGGTTCGTCGACCCTCCTGATCGTCGTCGGCCTCTTCCTGGTCGGCGGCATCGTCTCCTTCGTCAAGCAGAAGATGCCCACCAGCCTGATCGTGCTGCTCTCGATCGGCGCGGGCCTGTGCCTGGTGGCGGGCGTCATGCGGCTGGAGGTGTGGAATTGAGCACCGCGTCCACCCAGAAGAAGGTCGTCGTCTTCGACTACGGCTTCGGCAACGTCCGGTCCGCCGAGCGGGCCCTCGCGCGCGTGGGCGCCGACGTGGAGATAACGCGCGACTTCGACAAGGCGATGAACGCCGACGGCCTGCTGGTGCCGGGCGTCGGCGCGTTCGCCGCCTGCATGCAGGGCCTGCGCGCCGCCCGCGGCGACTGGGTCGTGGACCGCCGGCTGTCCGGCGGGCGCCCGGTGATGGGCATCTGCGTCGGCATGCAGATCCTCTTCGCCCGCGGCATCGAGCACGGCGTGGAGGCCGAGGGCCTGGACGAGTGGCCCGGCACCGTCGAGCCGCTCCAGGCCGACGTCGTGCCCCACATGGGCTGGAACACCGTCGACGCCCCCGCCGGCTCGCAGCTGTTCGCCGGCCTGGACGCCGGCGCCCGCTTCTACTTCGTGCACTCCTACGCCGTCCACGAGTGGCGCCTGGAGACGACCAACCCGGTGATCGAGGCCCCCAAGGTCACCTGGACGACGCACGGCAAGCCGTTCGTGGCCGCCGTGGAGAACGGCGCCCTGTGGGCCACCCAGTTCCACCCCGAGAAGTCCGGCGACGCCGGTGCCCAGCTCCTCACCAACTGGATCGGAACCCTGTAGACCATGGCCAAGCTCGAACTCCTCCCCGCCGTCGACGTCCGCGACGGCCAGGCCGTCCGCCTCGTGCACGGCGAGTCCGGGACCGAGACCTCCTACGGCTCCCCGCTGGAGGCCGCCCTCGCCTGGCAGCGCGCCGGCGCCGAGTGGCTGCACCTGGTCGACCTGGACGCCGCGTTCGGCACCGGCGACAACCGCGCGCTGATCGCCGAGGTCGCCCGGGCGATGGACATCAAGGTGGAGCTGTCCGGCGGCATCCGCGACGACGACACCCTCGCCGCCGCCCTCGCCACGGGCTGCACCCGGGTGAACCTCGGCACGGCCGCCCTGGAGACCCCCGAGTGGGTCGCCAAGGTCATCGCCGAGCACGGCGACAAGATCGCCGTCGGTCTGGACGTGCGCGGCACCACCCTGCGCGGCCGCGGCTGGACCCGCGACGGCGGCGACCTGTACGAGACGCTGGAGCGCCTCGACAAGGAGGGCTGCGCCCGTTACGTCGTCACCGACATCGCCAAGGACGGCACGCTCCAGGGCCCGAACCTGGAGCTGCTGAAGAACGTGTGCGCGGCGACGGACCGCCCGGTCGTGGCGTCGGGCGGCGTGTCGTCGCTCGACGACCTGCGCGCCATCGCCGAGTTGGTGCCGCTCGGTGTCGAGGGCGCCATCGTCGGGAAGGCCCTGTACGCGAAGGCGTTCACCCTGGAAGAGGCCTTGGAGGCTGTGTCGTCATGAGCGATGCCGTGCGGCGCGTGCAGAGCGGAAGTCCCTGGGAAGAGAGTTTCGGATTCGCACGCGCCGTCGCGGCGGGTGACCGGGTGCTGGTGGCGGGCACGACGTCCTTCAAGGGCACCGTGCTGTACGGCGAGGGCGACCCGTACGAGCAGGCCAAGGTGGCCTTCACCAGCGCCGTCGAGGCGATCGCGGAGTTCGGCCTCGGCATCGAGTCCGTGATCCGTACGCGGATGTACCTGACCCATGTGCGGGACGTGGACGCGGTGGGCCGGGCGCACAAGGAGATGTTCGACACCGTGCGCCCGGTCTCGACCCTGCTGGTCGTGGAGGGATTCGTCGATCCGCGGATCCTGGTCGAAGTAGAACTAGAAGCATTCAGAGGAGCCTGAGCAGTCATGACCCTGGCGGTCCGAGTCATCCCCTGCCTGGACGTGGACAACGGCCGGGTCGTCAAGGGCGTCAACTTCCAGAACCTGCGCGACGCGGGCGACCCCGTCGAGATGGCCAAGGTGTACGACGCCGAGGGCGCCGACGAGCTGACGTTCCTGGACATCACCGCGTCCTCCGGCAACCGGGAGACGACGTACGACGTGGTGCGCCGCACCGCCGAGCAGGTGTTCATCCCGCTGACCGTGGGCGGCGGCGTCCGCACGGCCGAGGACGTGGACAAGCTGCTGCGGGCCGGCGCCGACAAGGTGGGTGTGAACACCGCCGCGATCGCCCGCCCCGACCTGATCCGCGAGATCGCCGAGCGCTTCGGCCGCCAGGTCCTGGTCCTGTCGGTCGACGCCCGGCGCACCCCCGAGGGCACCTTCGAGGTCACCACCCACGGCGGCCGGCGCGGCACCGGCATCGACGCGGTGGAGTGGGCGCACCGGGCGGCCGAGCTGGGCGCGGGGGAGATCCTGCTGAACTCCATGGACGCGGACGGCACGAAGGACGGCTACGACCTGGAGATGATCGCCGCGGTCCGCAAGCACGTCACCGTCCCGGTGATCGCCTCCGGCGGCGCCGGCAGGCTCGCCGACTTCCCGCCGGCCATCGAGGCGGGCGCGGACGCGGTGCTGGCCGCCTCGGTGTTCCACTTCGGCGACCTGAGGATCGGCGAGGTGAAGGAGACGCTGCGGGCAGCGGGGCACCCGGTGAGGTAGCGCGCCGCTCTTGAAAGACCCCGGCCGGGCGGCCGGGGTCTTTTCGCGGGCGGATACGCAAGAAAAGCTGCGCAGCATTTCGGGGTCGGGGGCGGGGGCCGCCTCGTTGTTGCTGGCCGTTCGGGGGCGGTTGCCGCGGGCCGGGCTGGTCGCGGGGTGTGCCATCGTCGCCGGCTCCGCGGCCGTCGGTGCCCTCGCCTACGTGCCGGCCCTCGCCGCCGCCGTCGGCACCGCCGTACTCGTCGGCCTGCTCACCGGCCTGAGCGGCGCGATCTGCGGCGCCCTGCTCCAGACCCAGGCCGACCCGGCCTGCCTCGGCCGGGTCACCTCCGTCTCCAGCCTGGTCAGCCTCGGCCTCACCCCGCTCAGCATGCCGCTCGCCGCCGCCGCGATCGGCACGTGGGGACTCGGCCCGGTCTACGTCGTCAGCGCCGCCGTCTGCGGACTCGGCGGGGTCGTCGCCCTCGCCGTACCGGGCCTGCGCCGCGCCGAGCTGCCCGGCTGACCACGCCTCACCCGTTCGGCTGAACCAGCTGCACCAGATTGCCCACGGTGTCGTCGAACACCGCCGCCAGCATGGGGCCCTGCTCCTGCGGCGGATGCGTGAACCGGACACCGAGGCCGCTCAGCCGCTCGTACTCGGCCCGGAGGTCGTCCACGGAGAAGACGATGCAGGGCAGCCCGGCCTCGTACAGCGCCCGGCGGTACGGCTCCGCGATGGGGCCCTGGCCGGGCTCCAGCAGCAGCTGGAGATCAGGCTGCGCCCCGTCCGGCGCGCCGACCGTCACGAACAGGGTGCCGTCGCCGAGGTCCATGCGGGTGCGGGTCTCGAAGCCCAGGACGTCGGTGTAGAAGGCGTGCGCCGTCGCCACGTCGTCCACGAACACGCCGGTCATCGCCACCTTGATCACGGCAGGGCCCTCTCAGATGCCCAGCTGCCTGGACTCGTGCAGCCGGTCGATCGCGTCCGCGTCGCCGTCCAGGTCCACCCGGGCCGCGTTCTGCCGGCCGTACGCGAACATCAGCAGCTCCGACGGCTCACCGGTCACCGTGACCACCGGGGTGCCCCGGTGCGCCACCGCCGTCTGACCGTCCGGCCGGCGCAGCACCAGACCCGTCGGCACTCCCCGGCCCACCAGCCGCGCCGTCTTCTCCAGCCGGGACCACAGCGCGTCCTGGAAGACGGGGTCCAGCTCGCGCGACGTCCAGTCCGGCTGGGCGCGGCGGACGTCCTCCGTGTGGACGTAGAACTCCACGATGTTGGCCGCCTCGTCGACCTGCTTGAGCTGGAAGGGCGAGAACCGCGGCGGGCCGGTGCGGATCAGCTGGATCAGCTCCTCGTACGGCCTCGCGGCGTACTCCGCCATCACCTTCTCCAGGCGCGGCGCGAGCTGCTTGATCAGCGTGCCCCCGGCCGCGTCCGGACGGCGCTCGCGGACGATCACATGCGCGGCCAGGTCCCGGGTCCGCCAGCCCTCGCAGAGGGTCTCGGCGTCCGGACCGACGGTTTCCAAGAGGTCGGCGAGAAGGAGCCGTTCACGCTTGGCGAAGGTCGACATGCTGTCAGCCTACGACCCCGTGATCGGTCCGCCCACCCGTCACCCGCCCACCCCCCTCCCCGCCGCCCTCCCGGCGGCGCGTCGCGTCGCTGCGACCATTCCATGGACGGCACGGCCGCGCTGTCGGTGCCGCGCGGCACAATGGCACCCATGACCAGTACGACCGGCAGCCCCCGGCCCAGCAGCCTCGACCCGGAGATCGCCGCGCGGCTCAAGCGCAGCGCCGACGGGCTCGTCCCCGCCATCGCCCAGCAGTACGACACCGGCGAGGTGCTCATGCTCGGCTGGATGGACGACGAGGCGCTGCACCGGACGCTGACCACCGGCCGCTGCACCTACTGGTCCCGCAGCCGCCAGGAGTACTGGGTCAAGGGCGACACCTCCGGCCACGTCCAGTGGGTGAAGTCGGTCGCGCTGGACTGCGACGCCGACACGCTGCTGGTCAAGGTCGACCAGGTGGGCGCCGCCTGCCACACCGGCGCGCGCACCTGCTTCGACGCGGACGTGCTGACCGAGGGCGCCGGTTCCGGCGCACCCGGCTCCGGTCAGTAAGGTCAGCGGCCATGGAACTGGAGACTTTCCGCAAGCTGGCCACCGACCGGCGTGTCATCCCGGTCACGCGCAAGCTCCTCGCCGACGGCGACACCCCGGTCGCGCTCTACCGCAAGCTGGCCGCCGAGCGACCCGGCACCTTCCTGCTGGAGTCCGCGGAGAACGGCCGTTCCTGGTCCCGCTACTCCTTCGTCGGCGTCCGCAGCGCCGCCACGCTCACCGCCCGGGACGGGCAGGCCCACTGGCTCGGCACCCCGCCGGTCGGCGTGCCCACCGACGGAGACCCCCTCGCGGCCCTGCGCGCCACCCTCCGGACGCTGCACACCCCGCACCAGGAGGGCCTGCCGCCCTTCACCGGCGGCATGGTCGGCTACCTGGGCTACGACATCGTCCGCCGCCTGGAGAAGATCGGCCCCGGCGAGCGCGACGACCTCCGGCTGCCCGAGCTGACCATGCTGCTCACCAGCGACCTCGCGGTGATGGACCACTGGGAGGGCTCGGTCCTGCTGATCGCCAACGCGATCAACCACAACGACCTCGACACGGGCGTCGACGAGGCGTACGCGGACGCGGTGGCCCGCCTGGACGCCATGGAGGCGGACCTGTCCCGCCCGGTCGCCCAGCCCCCGGCCCACCTCCCGCCCTCCGAGCTGCCCGAGTACACCGCCCTGTGGGGCGGCCCCGACTTCCAGCGGGCCGTCGAGGACGTCAAGGAACGCATCCGCGCGGGCGAGGCCTTCCAGGTGGTGCCCTCCCAGCGCTTCGAGACCCCGTGCACGGCGAGCGCCCTGGACGTCTACCGGGTGCTGCGGGCCACCAACCCCTCCCCGTACATGTACCTCTTCCGCTTCGACGGGTTCGACGTCGTCGGCTCCTCCCCGGAAGCACTGGTGAAGGTCGAGGACGGGCGCGCGATGGTGCACCCCATCGCCGGCACCCGGCACCGCGGGGCCACCCCGCAGGAGGACCAGGCCCTCGCCGAGGAACTGCTCGCCGACCCCAAGGAGCGCGCCGAGCACCTGATGCTGGTCGACCTCGGGCGCAACGACCTCGGCCGGGTCTGCGAGCCCGGCTCGGTCGAAGTGGTCGACTTCATGTCCGTCGAGCGCTACTCGCACGTGATGCACATCGTCTCCACCGTCACCGGCACGGTGGCGCCCGGCCGCACGGCCTTCGACGTGCTCACCGCGTGCTTCCCGGCGGGCACCCTCTCGGGCGCCCCCAAGCCCCGCGCGATGCAGATCATCGACGAACTGGAGCCGTCCCGGCGCGGCCTGTACGGCGGCTGCGTCGGCTACCTGGACTTCGCCGGCGACTCCGACACCGCCATCGCCATCCGTACGGCCCTGCTCCGCGACGGCACGGCCTACGTCCAGGCGGGCGCCGGCATCGTCGCCGACTCCGACCCGGTCGCCGAGGACCAGGAGTGCCGCAACAAGGCGGCCGCGGTACTGCGGGCGGTGCACACGGCGAACCGCCTCGGGCAGTAGGGCGCTTCTCATACGAACCCCGGGTGACGGTTCGCCCGGGGTTCAGGCGATAGTGGAGTACGTGACTGCCGTACCTCACCCCCGTTCCGAAGCCTCCGCGTCCGCCCGGTCCGGCCGGCGCAGCCTCGCCGTGGCCCTCCTGTGCGGCGCGCTCGGCGCGGCCGTGGCGCTGCTCGCGACCCGGCAGCGCTGGGCGGAGGGCACCGCGACGGTGGCCGGCGGCGCGTTCCCGCTGACCGCGAAGGGCAGCGACGTCACGGGCGTCCCCGCGGCACTCGCCATAGTGGGCCTCGCCGCGCTCGTCGCCGTCTTCGCCGTCCGCAGGGCCGGCCGGCTCCTCGTCTCCGGGCTGCTCGCGCTGTCCGGCGCCGGGATCGTCACCGCGGCGCTGGTGGCCGCCTCCGACGGCTCCGCCCTGGACGAGGAGGCCGCCAGGGCGAGCGGCGACACCTCCGCCACGGTCGCCGCTCTCACCCACACCGGCTGGCCCTACGTCGCGGCGGCCGGCGGCCTGCTGATCCTGCTCGCCGGACTGCTCGCCCTGCGCTACGGCAGCCTGTGGCCCGCGATGTCCGGGCGCTACGAACGCGGCACCGCCCGCCCGCGGCGCACGGCCCGGCCGGCCGACCCGGAGCGGCCCGAGGAGATCTGGAAGGCCCTGGACCGCGGCGAGGACCCGACGGGCGCCTGACCGATGTGGTGAACCAGACGCCACCCCCGCGTCCGGCACGCGTGCGCGTACGGGACAATGGACGGCGAGCGTCCGGCTCGTACGACACACAGACAGCAACGAGGAGCAAGTCATGGCGGGCAGCAGCCACGGTCACACCCCGGCCGCCTGGACCGGTGTCATCATCGCCTTCATCGGTTTCTGCGTCGCGGGCGCCTTCATGGTGATGGCCCAGCCCGTCGGCTTCTGGGCCGGCATGGTCATCACGGTCCTCGGTGGTGTGGTCGGTGGCATCATGCGCGCCATGGGTCTCGGCCAGTCGAAGCAGTCACCGGCCCTGCCGCACGGTGCGCCGTCGGCCAGGCGGGAGCCGGCGGCCGCGGAGAGCTGAGCGACGGGTCTGCCGCGCGGGCGGTCCGGCATCCCAGGGGATGCGGGCCGCCTTTTGCGTGGGCCGGCCCCGTGCCGGTGCTGCGACCGGGCGTGGTGGGGCCGCCTGCCGCGGCCGCGCGGGCGTACCCGCGTCCGGCGGGGCAGAATGCCCGCGTGAACGCCTACAGCCGTCCGGCTCCCTCCGCCGTGCCCGCCTGGCGGCGGGTCGCCGTTCCGGCGGGCGTCCTCGCGGCCGTCGCCGGGGCCTTCGGCTACGTCGGCGCCGTCGACCCGGGCGAACCCGGTCACTACCCCGTCTGCCCCCTCTACCGGCTCACCGGGCTGTACTGCCCGGGCTGCGGCGGACTGCGCAGCGCGCACGCCTTCGTGCACGGTGATCTGCTCGCCGCCCTGCGCGACAACGCGCTCGGCGTGGCCGCCTACCTGGGGTTCGCCGTGCTGTGGACGGTCTGGGTGGTGCGTGCGGCGCGCGGCCGGCCGCTGCGGATCGACCCCGGACCGGCCGCGCCGTGGGTGCTCGGCGCGGTGCTGCTGGTGTTCACCGTCGTCCGGAACCTGCCGTTCGGTGGCTGGCTCCATCCTTGATCGAATGACGAATGTCCAGGTAGTGGGACCGCTCTCGGCCGGATGCGAAGCCTCGGCCCTCCTGCGGATACCATCGCATTGACCACAGGTTTTCAGAACCTCGAAGGAACCACCGTCTGGAAGGGGGCCGCTCGCGTGAGTGTGCTCGACGAGATCATCGACGGAGTCCGTGCCGACCTCGCGGAGCGGCAGGCACGCGTCACCCTCGACGAGCTCAAGGAGCGCGCGGCCAAGGCCCCTGCCGCCAAGGACGGGGTGGCCGCGCTCAAGGGCGACGGCGTCAAGGTGATCTGCGAGGTCAAGCGCTCGAGCCCCTCCAAGGGCGCGTTGGCGGCGATCGCCGACCCGGCCGGACTCGCCGCGGACTACGAGGCGGGCGGTGCGGCCGTCATCTCCGTCCTCACCGAACAGCGCCGCTTCGGCGGCTCGCTCGCCGACCTGGAGGCCGTGCGCGCCCGGGTCGACATCCCCGTCCTGCGCAAGGACTTCATCGTCACCTCGTACCAGCTGTGGGAGGCCCGCGCGTACGGCGCCGACCTCGCGCTGCTGATCGTGGCCGCCCTGGACCAGCCGGCCCTGGAGTCGCTGATCGAGCGGGCGGTGTCCATCGGCCTGACCCCGCTCGTCGAGGTGCACGACGAGGACGAGGTCGAGCGCGCGGTGGACGCGGGCGCCAAGGTGATCGGCGTCAACGCGCGCAACCTGAAGACGCTGGAGGTGGACCGCGGCACCTTCGAGCGGCTCGCCCCGGAGATCCCCGACAGCATCGTCAAGGTCGCCGAGTCCGGCGTCCGCGGCCCGCACGACCTCATCGCCTACGCCAACGCCGGCGCCGACGCCGTACTGGTCGGGGAGTCCCTGGTGACCGGCCGCGACCCCAAGGCGGCGGTGGCCGACCTGGTGGCGGCGGGCGAACACCCGGCACTGCGGCACGGCCGCGGCTGATCCCGCTAGGCTTGGCGCCGATGACGCTCTCCGTGACGACCGTGGACCGGCACGCGCGCCTGGCGCGCGGCTGCCGTCCGCGCGGCTGCCGCGCTCCCGCGCGCCGCGTACACGGCCGTCGCGTGCGGTACGTCATCGGTGACGAGCCGGGGCAGGTCAACGGCATGCGATGGCAGCGCCCCGTCAGGGGCGCGGGGAACTGCGCGACAGGCCACTGACGGCCCGCAGCTGACAGAGGAATCCCCGCCCCCACGGCGAACAGTGTCTTTTCGCACGCACTCACCGTGAGGTTTCCGCATGCCCAGCGATTTCTTCATCCCTGACCCCACCGGCCAGGTGCCCAGCGCCGAGGGCTACTTCGGCGCGTTCGGCGGCAAGTTCATCCCGGAGGCCCTCGTCGCCGCCGTGGACGAGGTCGCCGTCGAGTACGACAAGGCCAAGCACGACCCCGAGTTCGCCCGCGAGCTCGACGACCTGCTGGTCAACTACACCGGCCGTCCGTCGGCGCTCACCGAGGTGCCCCGTTTCGCCGAACACGCCGGTGGTGCCCGGGTGTTCCTCAAGCGCGAGGACCTCAACCACACCGGCTCCCACAAGATCAACAACGTGCTCGGCCAGGCCCTGCTCACCAAGCGCATGGGCAAGACCCGGGTCATCGCCGAGACCGGCGCCGGCCAGCACGGTGTCGCCACGGCCACCGCCTGCGCGCTGTTCGGCCTCGACTGCACCATCTACATGGGCGAGATCGACACCCAGCGCCAGGCGCTCAACGTGGCCCGGATGCGCATGCTCGGCGCCGAGGTGGTCGCCGTGAAGTCCGGCAGCCGCACCCTCAAGGACGCCATCAACGAGGCCTTCCGGGACTGGGTCGCCAACGTCGACCACACCCACTACCTGTTCGGCACGGTCGCCGGCCCGCACCCCTTCCCGGCCATGGTCCGCGACTTCCACCGGGTCATCGGCGTCGAGGCCCGCCGCCAGCTCCTGGAGCGCGCCGGCCGCCTCCCGGACGCGGCCGTCGCCTGCGTCGGCGGCGGCTCCAACGCCATCGGCCTCTTCCACGCCTTCATCCCCGACGAGGGCGTCCGCCTCATCGGCTGCGAGCCCGCCGGACACGGCATCGAGACCGGCGAGCACGCGGCCACCCTCACCGCGGGCGAGCCCGGCATCCTGCACGGCTCCCGTTCCTACGTGCTGCAGGACGAGGAGGGCCAGATCACCGAGCCGTACTCGATCTCGGCCGGTCTGGACTACCCGGGCATCGGCCCCGAGCACTCCTACCTGAAGGACTCCGGCCGCGGCGAGTACCGCGCGATCACCGACGACGCCGCCATGCAGGCACTGCGCCTGCTGTCGCGGACCGAGGGCATCATCCCGGCCATCGAGAGCGCCCACGCCCTGGCCGGCGCCCTGGAGGTCGGCAGGGAGCTGGGCGGGGACGGCCTGATCGTCGTCAACCTGTCCGGCCGCGGCGACAAGGACATGGACACCGCCGCCCGCTACTTCGGCCTCTACGACACCGACGCCGAGGTGGCCGCCAACGAAGCCGACACCGCCGAGATCGAGGGGGACGCCAAGTGAGCGGAAACGTCCAGCTGCTGACCGACACCCTCGCCGCCGCCAAGGCCGAGGGCCGCTCCGCGCTCATCGCCTACCTCCCGGCCGGCTTCCCGACCGTGGACGGCGGCATCGAGGCGGTCAGGGCCGTCTTCGACGGCGGTGCCGACATCGTCGAGGTCGGCCTGCCGCACAGCGACCCGGTCCTCGACGGCCCGGTCATCCAGACCGCCGACGACATCGCCCTGCGGGGCGGGGTGAAGATCGCCGACGTCATGCGCACGGTCCGGGAGGCCTACGAGGCCACGGGCAAGCCGGTGCTCGTCATGACGTACTGGAACCCCATCGACCGCTACGGCGTGGAGCGCTTCACCGCCGAGCTGGCCGAGGCGGGCGGCGCGGGCTGCATCCTGCCCGACCTGCCGGTGCAGGAGTCCGCGCTGTGGCGGGAGCACGCCGAGAAGCACGGGCTGGCGACGGTCTTCGTGGTGGCGCCGAGCAGCAAGGACGAGCGGCTCGCCGAGATCACCGCGGCGGGCAGCGGCTTCGTCTACGCGGCCTCCCTCATGGGCGTCACCGGCACCCGCGAGTCGGTCGGCGCGCAGGCCCAGGACCTGGTCCGGCGCACCCGCGGCACCGGCACCGAGCTGCCCGTCTGCGTCGGGCTCGGCGTCTCCAACCGGGCCCAGGCCGCCGAGGTCGCCGGCTTCGCCGACGGGGTGATCGTCGGTTCGGCGTTCGTGAAGCGGATGCTGGACGCGCCGGACCACGCCTCGGGTCTCGCGGCGGTCCGCGAACTGGCCGGAGAGCTGGCCAAGGGCGTGCGCGGACAGGCGTAACCGCAGGTCACTTTCCCTATCAGAACACTCGGTCACTCGAACGAGTGGACCTCGGTCCGGGGAGGCGCGCTGCGCCTCCCCGGTTCGTTCTGGGGGTGTGAGCGAGAAGAACCGTGACGGAAAGCGCACCGCCCGGGAGCGGCTGGCGGCAGAGCGCGAGAAGCAGAAGGCCGGGGAGAAGCGGCGGCGCACACTGATCGTGGGCGCGAGCGTCGTCTGCGTCCTGGTCCTCGCGGCGGTGATCGGCGTGCTCGCCGCGAACGCCGGCAAGAAGGAGAAGAGCAGCGCGGGCCCGGCCGTCGCCCCCTCGGGCGCACAGGGCAAGGACGGCCTTGCGATCCCGGTCGGCAAGGACGGCGCCAAGTCGACGCTCACCGTCTGGGAGGACTTCCGCTGCCCGGCCTGCCAGGCCTTCGAGACGGCGTACCGGCCGACGCTCCACGAACTGGCCGACGCGGGCAAGCTCAGAGTCGAGTACCACCTGGTCCGGCTGATCGACGGCAACCTCGGCGGCACCGGCTCGCTGCGCGCAGCCAACGCCGCGGCCTGCGCCCAGGACGCGGGGAAGTTCCGCGACTACCACGACGTGCTCTTCGCGAACCAGCCGAAGGAGACCGACGACGCGTTCGCGGACAACGCCAAGCTGATCGAACTGGCCGGGAAGGTGACCGGCCTCGACACGCCCGCCTTCCGCAAGTGCGTCGAGAACGGTACGCACAACACCTGGGTGGACAAGTCCCACCAGGCCTTCCGCACCGGCGGCTTCACCGGTACGCCCACGGTCCTGCTCGGCGGGAAGAACATCTACCAGGACCAGACGATGACCCCGGCCAAGCTCAAGCAGATGGTGGAGGCCACCGACCGCGGGTGAGCGTTTCTCACGCCCCCGTTATGGACCCGTAGCCGGGCTGCTTGCCGTCCCCACGGCCCGGCACGGTAGCGTCGGACTTGCCATGAACCTTGCCTACATCCCCAGCCCGTCGCACGGGGTGCTGTACCTCGGCCCCATCCCGCTGCGCGGCTACGCCTTCTGCATCATCATCGGCGTCTTCGTTGCCGTCTGGCTCGGCAACAAGCGCTGGATCGCCCGCGGAGGGCAGTCCGGCACGGTCGCCGACATCGCCGTCTGGGCCGTGCCGTTCGGCCTGGTCGGCGGCCGGCTCTACCACGTGATCACGGACTACGAGCTGTACTTCAGCGAGGGCCGTGACTGGGTGGACGCCTTCAAGGTGTGGGAGGGCGGCCTGGGCATCTGGGGCGCGATCGCGCTCGGCGCGCTCGGCGCGTGGATCGGCGCCCGCCGCAGGGGCGTCCCGATGCCCGCCTACGCCGACGCCGTCGCACCCGGTATCGCGTTCGCGCAGGCCATCGGCCGCTGGGGCAACTGGTTCAACCAGGAGCTGTACGGCCGTGAGACCCATCTCCCCTGGGCGCTGCACATCACCTCCGCCGAGGGCGGCCGGGTCCCGGGCTACTACCACCCGACCTTCCTCTACGAGTCCCTGTGGTGCGTCGGCGTGGGCCTGCTGGTCATCTGGGCGGACCGCCGCTTCAAGCTGGGGCATGGCCGGGCGTTCGCCCTGTACGTCGCCGCGTACTGCGTGGGCCGGGGCTGGATCGAGTACATGCGGGTGGACGACGCCCACCACATCCTGGGCCTGCGCCTGAACGACTGGACCGCGCTGCTCGTCTTCCTGCTGGCCGTGGTGTACATGGTGGTGTCGGCGAAGAAGAGGCCGGGGCGGGAGGCCGTCGTCGAGCCGGGGGTCTCCGGGGGTCCGGCCGAGACCGCGGAGGCCGGGACCGATGCCGATGCCGTTGCCGACGCCGATGACACCGGTGCAGAGGGCGACGCCGGTGCCGGTGCCGACGCCGGGGGCGAGGAGAAGGCGACGCCGGCCGAGAAGAGCTGACCGTCTTCGGTACGACGGCGAGGGCGCCCGGAGTTCTTCCGGGCGCCCTCGCCGTGTACGGGCGGACGGCCAGAAGGCGAGTGCTCGCCGGCTCCTACCTTCTGCCTGCCAGCGACAGCGTGCGCCGGGCCATCGCCACCACCGCCGCGTCGATGAAGCGCCCGTCGGGCAGGGCCTGCGCGCCCGCGTTCGCCGACGCCGCCTTGATGACCGTCTCCGCGTGTTCGATCTCGGCCTCCGTGGGCAGGTAGGCCCGCTCGATCACCGGCAGCTGACGGGGGTGGATCGCGGCGCGGCCCAGGAACCCGAGGGCGCGGCCGTGGGCGCAGGAGGCGGCGAGCCCGTCGAGGTCACGGATGTCCGGGTGGACGGTCTGCGACGGCGGGGCCAGTCCCGCCGCCCGGGCGGCGACGATCACCCGCGAACGCGGCCAGTCCAGGCCCGCGTCGGCCCGCATCCCCAGGTCGGCCCGGAGGTCGGCCTCGCCCAGGGCGATGCCCCGCAGGGCGGGGTGGGCGGTGGCGATGGCGTAGGCGTGCTCGATGCCGAGGGCCGACTCCAGGAGCGCGTAGAGGGGGACCGGGGTGGCCACGGCGGCCTGCCGTACCGTGCCCGGGGCCGTCACCTTCGGCAGCCGCAGCCCGGACAGTCCCGGCAGGCCGGCCAGGGCGGTGAGGTCGGCGGCGGCCCAGGGACCGTCCAGGGCGTTGACGCGGACGTGCACCGGCACCGGCGGCGGCTGCGTGAGGAGTTCCGCGGTGGCCGCGCGGGCGTACTCCTTGCGGTCCGGGGCGACCGCGTCCTCCAGGTCGACGACGACCACGTCGGCGCCCGCCGCCAGGGCCTTGGCCACCACGTGCGGGCGGTCGCCGGGGGCGTAGAGCCAGGTGAGCGGGAAGCGGGTCACAGGGCGCCCTCCGCGCGCAGGGCCGCGATCTCGGCCGGGGCGAGACCCAGTTCGGTGAGGACGGCGTCCGTGTCGGCGCCGTGCGGACGGCCGGCCCAGCGGATCGCGCCGGGCGTGGCCGAGAGCCGGAAGAGGACGTTCTGCATGCGCAGCGGGCCCAGCTCCGGGTCGTCGACGGTGGTGACCGTCTCCAGGGCCCGGTACTGGGGGTCGGCCAGGACGTCCCGCACGTCCTGGACCGGCGCCACCGCGGCCTCCGCCTCCTCGAAGGCGGCGAGCACCTCGGCGCGGGTGCGGGTGGCGATCCAGGAGCCGACCGCCTCGTCCAGGACGTCGGCGTGGGCGGCCCGGTCCGTGCCGGTGGCGAACCACGGCTCCTCGATCAGCTCCGGGCGGCCCACCAGGCGCAGTACGCGCTCGGCGACCGACTGGGCGGAGGTGGAGACGGCGACCCAGGTGCCGTCGGCGGTGCGGTAGGTGTTGCGCGGGGCGTTGTTGGCGGACCGGTTCCCGGTGCGTTCCTGGACGTAGCCGAGCTGGTCGTACCAGGTGGGATGGGGTCCGAGGACCGACAGGATCGGTTCGATGATCGCCATGTCGACCAGCTGCCCCGCGCCGGTGTGCGTCCGTGCGGCCAGGGCCGTCAGCACGGCGTACGCGGTCGCCAGGCCCGCGACCGAGTCGGCGAGACCGAAGGGCGGCAGCGTCGGGGGTGCGTCCGGCTCGCCGGTGACCGCGGCGAAGCCGCTCATCGCCTCGGCGAGCGTGCCGAAGCCGGGGCGGCGCGCGTACGGGCCGAACTGGCCGAAGGCGGTGACCCGGGCGAGTACCAGCCGGGGGTTGGCCGCCGACAGCTCGGGCCAGCCGAGGTCCCATTTCTCCAGGGTGCCGGGGCGGAAGTTCTCGATCACCACGTCGGCGGTGGCGGCGAGCCGCAGCAGGGTCGTCCGGCCGCCGGGCGTGGACAGGTCGAGGGTGACGGTCCGCTTGTTGCGGCCGAGCACCTTCCACCACAGGCCGACGCCGTCCTTGGCCGGGCCGTGGCCCCGGGAGGGGTCGGGCCGCCGGGGGTGCTCCACCTTGATCACCTCGGCGCCGAAGTCCCCGAGCAGGGTGGCGGCCATCGGCCCGGCGAACAGGGTCGCCAGGTCCAGCACCCGCAGGCCGTCCAGGGCCGGGGTCGTGCGGGTCGTCGTACCCGGTGTGCTCGTCGTACTCATGCGCTGTACTGGGCCTCGATCTCCGGGCGGTACGGCATCGACACCGACGCCCCTGCCCGCTGGACAGAGATCGCCGCCGCGGCCGACGCCCAGGACAGGGCCTCCCGTACCGGTTTCTCCTCGGCGAGGGCCACCGCGAGCGTGCCGACGAAGGTGTCGCCGGCGCCGGTGGAGTCGACGGCGGTGACGTGGGGTGCGGGGATCACCAGCGGTTCGGCGCCCCGGGCCAGGTACAGGCAGCCCGTGGCGCCCAGCGTGACGACGACCTCCGGCACCAGGTCCAGCAGGGCGGCCGCCGCCTCGCGCGGGTCGGTGCGGCCGGTGAGGGTGACGGCCTCGTACTCGTTCGGCACCAACAGGTCGACGGCGTGCAGGAGTTCGGGGGACAGCGGCCGGACCGGGGACGGGGTGAGGACCGTACGCACGCCGTGCCGGCGGGCCGCCTGCGCGCCCGCGACGACGGCCGCCGGCGGGATCTCCAGTTGCAGCAGCAGGGTGTCGGCGGTGGCGATCACGCCCTCGTCGCCGGGGGAGAGGTGGTCGACGGTGCCGTTGGCACCGGGGACGACGACGATCGCGTTGCCGCCCTCGTCGTCCACCACGATGTGCGCGGTGCCGGACGGGCCCTCCACCGTGCGCAGGAAGTCGGTGTCCACACCGGAGTGTTCGAGGGTCTCGCGCAGCCGCATGCCGTAGGCGTCGTTGCCGACCGCGCCGATCATCGAGACGGTGGCGCCGGCGCGGGCGGCGGCGATCGCCTGGTTGGCGCCCTTGCCTCCCGGGATCGTGCGGAACTCCCGCCCCGTCACGGTCTCCCCGCGCTGCGGGGCCTTGGCGACATAGGTGACGAGGTCCATGTTCGTGCTGCCGAGGACGACGATGTGGGTCATGGGCGGGTCGCCTCCAGGTGGGTGAGGTGGGCCAGGGTGTCGAAGCCGGTGCCGTCGAAGTCGGCGACGGTGGTGGCGAGCCGGTTCTTCAGCGGGGCCCGCCAGCGGTCGGGGAGCGCGTCGGGGGTGCCGGCCAGGAGCCCGGCGATGCTGCCGGCCGCCGCGCCGTTGGAGTCGGTGTCCCAGCCGCCCGACACGGCACGGCACACCGAGCCGCTGAAGTCGCCGTCGGCGTGGGTGAGGGCGGCGGCGATCAGAGCGGTGTTGGGGATGGCGTGCACCCAGTGGTGGTCGGCGGCGTAGCGGGCGTGGAGCCGGTCCACGACCTCGTCGAAGTCAGAGGTGTCACGGGCCAGTCGCACGGCGTGGTCGAGGGCCCGCGCCAGGCGGGAGCGGGCCGGGACCACCGCCCGGCCGGCGCGCAGACAGGCGTGCACGTCGTGGTCGCCGGTGGCGGCCGTGGCGATGGCGGCCGCGGTGAACATCGCCGCGTAGACGCCGTTGGCGGTGTGGGTGAGGACCGCGTCCCGGTGCGCCTGTCCGGCGGCGGCGGCCGGGTCGCCGGGGTTGCTCCAGCCGTGCATGTCGGCGCGGATCAGAGCGCCGATCCACTCGCGGAACGGGTTGCGGTGGCGGGCGGTGTGCGGGGGTTCGATGCCGGCGAGGAGGTTGCGGTGGGCGAGGCGCTCGGCGGTGAAAGTGCGGCCGGGCGGGAGTTCCTCCAGCCACAGCCGGGCCACGTCGTCGGTGGTGAAGTCCCTGCCGTGGCGCTGGAGCAGCAGGAGGTTGAGCAGCGGGTAGTCGAGGTCGTCGTCCTCGGGCATGCCGTCGATGTTCTCGGCGAGCGAGGTGGCGGCCGAGCGGCGGTTCCAGGGATGGGCGCGAAGCAGGTCGTCCGGAACGCCCCTCGCGGTGAAGTAGCCGGTCAGAGGCCAGTTGCCGGTCGCCTTGGCGAGGGCCCGGATGCCGTCGAGGGGCAGCTTCTCGACGGGTTTGCCGAGGAGACAGCCGATGGCCCGGCCGAGCCAGGCCGCTTCGAGGGCGGCGGGCAGACGTCCCGAAGGGGCGCGGGGAACCGCTCGACCGGCCGCAGCCGGGCCGCGGTCACGGGACGGCGGACTTCCCGTGCCCGCCGGTGCCGGCCAGTCGGGGCACCGGGACTTGATCCGTTCCAGTTCCGTCGGCTCGTCCTCGGCGAACCGGCTGGGCAGATCGGCGAGTTCGTCCAGCAGGTCCTCGGCCAGCAGCCGCAGGTAGCGGGAGGCCCGGGACGCGGACGCGCCCGCCCGCTCCGGGGCGTCCGGGCCGCCCGCCGCCCGCCAGCGCGCCTCGACCGCCGCCGGCTCACGCCCGTCCAGCCGGGCCTGGCGCAGCTCGTGGCCGAGCAGGTCCTCCGGCTGGACCCAGGTCAGCCGGAGCACGGCCGGCCTCCGAGCGCGGTGAACGCCTCCTCGTGGGCACGCCGGCGGCGCACGTCCCGGTCGAAGACCTCCCGCGTGACCTCGGTGAGCGTCCGGGCCGGCGCCCACAGGTCCAGACGGCTGGCGTCCGCGACGGTCTTCGCCCACTCCTCGGGGGCCGGCGAGCCGAGCGCGCCCGCGAGGGCCCCGGCCATCGTGGCGATCGAGTCGCAGTCGCGGCCGTAGTTGACCGAGCCGAGCACGGCCTGCCGGTAGTCGCCGCCGGACACGACCAGCATGCCCAGGGCGACGGGGAGTTCCTCGATCGAGTGCAGCCGGGAGGGGCGGCGGGCGGCGAGGGAGGGGGCGCGGTAGTCCGGACCGACGGTGTCGTACGGGGCCACCGCCACGCGCAGCGGGCCGAGCGCCGACTCGAAGTCCCGGTGCCCGGCGGCGACTTCGCAGACCTTCTCGATCGCCGTGCGGGTGCCGTCCTTCGCCAGCGACAGGCAGGCGCCCACCACCGAGTCCGGGGTCGCGCCGGGGGCCGCCGCGGCGGCCACCGCCGCCGCGAACACACCGGCCGCCTCACGGCCGTACGACGACTGGTGCGCGCCCGCGATGTCCAGGGCCTCGGCGTAGGCGGCGGCCGGGTTGGCCGCGTTGACCAGGCCGACCGGGGCCATGTACATCGCCGCGCCGCAGTTGACGATGTTGCCGGTACCCGCTTCCCGGGGGTCGGCGTGACCGTAGGCCAGCCGGGCCACCAGCCACTTCTCGGCGAGGAAGAGACGGTGCAGCGGCAGCGCCTCGGCCTCCAGCTCCGGGATCCACCGGGGGGTGGTCATCAGGTCCGGGACCAGGTGCTCGGCGATCGCGTACGCGTCGAGGTGGTCGCGGACGCGGTCGTAGACCCGGATCAGCGCGTGCGTCATCAGGGTGTCGTCGGTGACGTGGCCGTCGCCCTTGTGGTACGGGGCGATGGGGCGGGCGGTGCGCCACGCGTCGCCGTGCCAGGGGCCGACGACACCGCGGACGCGACCGCAGTGCCGCTCGGCGATCTGCTCGGGGGAGTAGCCCTCGACCGGGCCGCCGAGGGCGTCGCCGACGGCGGCACCGACCAGGGCGGCGGTGATGCGGTCGGCGAGCGGGCTTCCGCTGTCCCGTGGTGGGGCTTGGGTGGGTTCTGCGGCTTCTGTGGGGTGTTCGGGCGTCATGCCCCGAATCATCCTCCTGGGCGGGCCGGTTGCGCGGCTTCCAGGAGTCCGGCGAGTTCCACCAGGTCGGTGCCGGTGAGGCGGGGCAGGGTGCAGCCGGGCAGGGTGCGGCAGGCGTCCCGCCAGGTCTGCGGGATGGCCGCGCCGCCGCCGAGGGCACCGGTGAGGGCGCCCGCCAGGGCGGGGGCGGAGTCGGCGACCCGGGACAGGCAGACGGCGGCCGGCACGGCCTCGGCGATCCGGCCGCGGGCGGCGGTGGCCAGGGCGAGCGCGACGGGGACGGTCTCGGCGGCGGCGATGCCGTAGCTGTAGACGTGGTCGACGATCTGGTGCTCCAGGAGGGGTACGAGGGCGAAGGCGGACTCGCTGTCCTCGGCCAGGGCGAGGGCGTGGCGGGTGTTGCGGCCGATCTCCGTGTCCGCGGGCAGCTCGGCGAGCGCGGCGGTCACGCAGGTGTCCGGTGCGGCGCCGGCGAGGGCGAGGGAGAGGGCCGCCGCCATGGCCCGGGCGCCGTGCACGCCGTCGCCGTCCTGGGTGTAACGGGCGTCGAACTCGGCGAGTGCGGCGGCCTGTTGCGGGTCGCCGGGGTGGGCCACGGCGAGGACGCAGGCGCGGACGCAGGCCGCGTCGTCGAAGTAGTGCGGGTTGTCGTGGCCGGTGGCGGGCGGGCGCAGGCCGGTGGCGAGGTTGCCGAGGCCGGCGCGGACGGAGATCCGGGCGCGCAGGGGCAGTACCGCGGACTCGATCTCCGGGGCGCGGTCCGCGGCGGCGGCGACCTCGGAGGCCATGGCGGTCCAGGTGAGGTCGATGGCGGCGCGGATGCGGCGGGCCCGGCTGAGGTCGCCCAGGACGTCGTCGTCACCGGCCCGCAGGACCGCCTCCGCGGCGAACACCGCCCACTCGGCGTCGTCGGAGGGGCCGAGGCGGAGGGGTTCGGGGGGCTGGTTGAGGGCGATCGGCACCGGGAGGGTGGTGGTGGCGTTCTGCTCGGCGAAGGTGTCCAGTTCGCGGGTGAGGCGGCGGGTCCACTCGGGCATCCGGGCGGCGCGGTGCCGGGCCGCGGGCCAGCCGGCGGCGTCTCCCGCGGCCAGGCCGAGGAGCATCCCCTCGACCCGACGCGCGGTCACGACCGCCCCTCGCCGCCCACGCGCCGGGCATCCGCGGATCCCGGTGGCGCCCCGATCTGCGTCACACCGTCCGACACCACCGCCGGCGGAACCCGCGTCAGCGTCACCTCGTCCTGCGCCGCCCCTGGCGGAACCCGCGTCAGCGTCACCTCGTCCGTCACCGCTCCCGGCAGGATCCCGGCCTGGTTCACCTCCACCACCCCGGGCAGTGCCCCGGCCGGGGTCGTCGCCGCCCTTCCCCCGGCCGGTGTCAGCTTGTCCACCGCCACCCCGGCAGGTGTCACCTCGTCCGTCACCGCCCCCTGTGGAACCCGCGTCAGCGTCACCTCATCCGTCACCGCCCCCGGCAGAACCCCGGCCGGTGTCCTCCCGGTCCGCGCCGTCGCCTTCGTCGTGCCCCCCTCGTCCCCGCCCGCCAGCAGCTCCGCGACCTCCAGTACGTGATGTCCCGCCACCGACGGCAGGCAGCGGCCGCGGGCCGGGGTGATGGCTGTTGCCCAGGGGGAGGGGATCGCGGCGAGGCCCTGGGTGGCGCCGGACAGGGCGCCTGCGACCGCTGCCGTGGTGTCGGCGTCGCGGCCCATGTTGACGGCCGTCAGGACCGCCTCCCGGAAGTCGCCGTCGGCCGCCGCGTACGCGCCGAAGGCGAGGGCGACCGCTTCGGGGGCCAGGTCGGTCCAGGGGTAGCCGCCGATGACGACCGCGGAGCGGACCGCGCGTTCGCCGCGGTGGGCCACGGCCACCGCACGGCGCAGGGAGCGCGCCGTCCAGGAGTCCTCGGGGATCACCGCCAGGGCCGCGGCGATCACCACCGGGACGGACGCGCCGGTCATCGCCGCCGCCACCCCCGCCGCGACCGCCTGACCGCCGTAGATGCCCTCGCCCTCGTGGCTGACCGAGCCGTCGATCGCCACCAGCCGGGCCGCCTCGGCGGGCCGCCCGGCGGCGAACACCCCGAACGGTGCCGCCCGCATCGCCAGGCCGTCGCTCCAGGCGTGCCGGTGCTGGGCCGAGATGGGTGCCGCGAGACCACGGCGCAGGTTCTCCAGCGTGCCGCGCTCGCTGAAGCCCGCGCCGCGGAAGGGGCCCTCGGCCCGGTCGGCGATCCACTCGTGCCAGGCCGCCTCCACATGCGCCGGGGTGAGCGCCGAGCCGTGCCGGGCCAGCAGCAACCCGGAGAAGATCGCGTACTCGGTGTCGTCCGTGCCGCAGGGCTGCTCGCTGACGTACCCGGTGATGCGGCCCCAGCGGGCCCGGATCTCGGAGGGCCTGAGGTTCTCCGCGGGTGCCCCCAGCGCGTCGCCGACGGCCAGGCCGAGCAGCGCACCCCGGGCCCGCTCGCGAAGTCCGGCGGCCTCCCCGGGCGCCGGAACCGGGGGAGTGCAGGCGATCGATGCCATGGACGGCCTCCTTCGGCGGGGTCGCACGGGACCCTTTGCCGATGTGTCCCACGGGAGGCGGCGGGGCGAGCGCGGGGCGGACCTCTGTCACCCGCTCGGCATGTGAGCGGTCATTCGCACATATGAGCGCCCGGGGGTAAACCCGCAGGTTAGCCGAGCCTTTCCTTGCTGGCGGAGATGAAATGAAGAGCGTAAGTTCAGTGTTGTCGAAAAGTAGAACTCGTCCAAAGTTAGCTTTAGCTAAGCTTCCCTGGGGGGCCCGCATGGCCATCATCGAAACCGAGGCCGCGCTGCACGTGGCGCACCGCGACAACCACACTCACCGCGATGTGAACGGCGGCTGGCTGCGGCCCGCCGTCTTCGGTGCCATGGACGGCCTCGTCTCCAACCTCGCCCTGATGACGGGCGTGGCCGGCGGGGCCGTGAGCCAGCACACCATCATTCTCACCGGCCTCGCGGGCCTCGCCGCCGGCGCCTTCTCGATGGCGGCCGGCGAGTACACCTCCGTCGCCTCCCAGCGGGAACTCGTCGAGGCCGAACTCGACGTCGAGCGCCGCGAGCTGCGCAAGCACCCGCAGGACGAGGAGGACGAGCTGGCCGCGCTGTACGTGGCACGCGGGGTCGAGCCGGAGCTGGCCCGGCAGGTCGCCCGGCAGCTGTCCCGGGATCCCGAGCAGGCCCTGGAGATCCACGCCCGCGAGGAGCTGGGCATAGATCCGGGCGACCTGCCCTCGCCGCTGGTCGCCGCCGTGTCGTCCTTCGGCTCGTTCGCCCTCGGCGCCCTGCTGCCCGTCCTGCCGTACCTGCTCGGCGCCACCGCGCTGTGGCCCGCCGTCCTGCTCGCCCTCGCCGGGCTCTTCGGATGCGGTGCCGTCGTGGCCAAGGTGACGGCGCGGACCTGGTGGTTCAGCGGTCTGCGGCAGCTCGCGCTCGGCGGTGCGGCGGCCGGTGTGACGTACGCCCTGGGCACCCTGTTCGGAACGGCCGTAGGATAGTGGGGCCGGTACGTATGCGATGGGCCGCATAAGTACCCGTTACTCGCTGGTTTCGAGTGCTTGACGAACGGGCATGAGCCGTAAGCGCTGCGGGCAATGACGCCCGTCGTACCCCCGTGGGCGGGCGAAGACGCTCGCCCCGCCCCCTCCTGGGCCGCCGGACGCCGATCCGACCGATCTTGTCCGTAACGGTCCCCCCGAAAACCTGGGCCGCCACCGCGCAGTCACCGCCGTCACCGCACGGCACCCGCCGCCGCCGCGCGGCACCTCCGCCGCGATCGCGGCGTCCGCATGCTGGAACGGTGTATCCGGTTCCCGAGAACCGCTCCATCATGTAACCTGCACGAAATTTTGATCTCATCGTAGATCTCACGCAGAGGGCCAACGTCGTCCCTCGGCACCTGCCACATGCCACATGACGACGACGGGAGAGCCGATGCGTACGCCGCGCCAGCCGTCCCAGCACTCCGAGAACGGCCAGAACTGGTCGTTCATGGATGCTCGCCCTGCTGCGCAGGGTATGTACGACCCCCGCAACGAACACGACGCGTGCGGCGTCGGTTTCGTCGCCAACCTCACCGGCGAGGCGTCCCACACCCTGGTCGAGCAGGCCCTCACGGTCCTGCGCAACCTTGAGCACCGGGGTGCCACCGGCTCCGAGCCCGACTCCGGCGACGGCGCGGGCATCCTCTCGCAGGTGCCGGACGCGTTCCTCCGCGAAGTGGCCGGATTCGACCTTCCCGCGGCCGGTGCCTACGCGGTAGGCATCGCGTTCCTGCCGGAGCAGGGCACCGAGGACGCCGTCTCACGTATCGAGACGATCGCGGACGAGGAGGGCCTGACCGTCCTCGGCTGGCGCGAGGTCCCGGTCGCTCCCGAGCTGCTGGGTGCCACCGCCCGCTCCACCATGCCCGTGTTCCGGCAGATCTTCGTGAGCGACGGGGCCAGCGAGGGTATCGCGCTGGACCGCCGGGCCTTCGTGCTGCGCAAGCGCGCCGAGCGCGAGGCCGGGGTGTACTTCCCCTCCCTGTCCGCCCGGACGATCGTCTACAAGGGCATGCTGACCACCGGCCAGCTGGAGCCCTTCTTCCCGGACCTGTCCGACCGCCGCTTCGCCTCCGCGATCGCGCTCGTGCACTCCCGGTTCTCCACGAACACCTTCCCGTCGTGGCCGCTCGCCCACCCGTACCGCTTCGTCGCGCACAACGGTGAGATCAACACCGTCAAGGGCAACCGCAACTGGATGCGCGCCCGCGAGTCGCAGCTGGTCTCCGACCTGTTCGGCCCGCAGGAGAAGCTGGACCGCATCTTCCCGGTCTGTACGCCGGACGCGTCCGACTCGGCGTCCTTCGACGAGGTCCTGGAACTGCTCCACCTCGGCGGCCGCTCCCTGCCGCACTCCGTGCTGATGATGATCCCGGAGGCATGGGAGAACCACGCCTCCATGGACCCGGCCCGGCGCGCCTTCTACCAGTTCCACTCCACGATGATGGAGCCCTGGGACGGTCCCGCCTGCGTCACCTTCACCGACGGCACCCAGGTCGGCGCCGTGCTCGACCGCAACGGTCTGCGCCCCGGCCGCTACTGGGTCACCGACGACGGCCTCGTCGTCCTCGGCTCCGAGGTCGGCGTCCTCGACATCGACCCGGCCAAGGTCGTCCGCAAGGGCCGCCTGCAGCCCGGCAGGATGTTCCTCGTCGACACCGCCGAGCACCGCATCGTCGAGGACGACGAGATCAAGGCGTCCCTGGCCGCCGAGAAGCCGTACGCCGAGTGGCTGGAGGCCGGCGAGATCGAGCTGGGCGACCTGCCCGAGCGCGAGCACATCGTCCACACCCACGCCTCGGTCACCCGCCGCCAGCAGACCTTCGGGTACACCGAGGAGGAGCTGCGCGTCATCCTCGCCCCGATGGCCCGCACCGGCGCCGAGCCGATCGGCTCCATGGGCACGGACTCGCCGATCGCGGCCCTGTCCGAGCGCCCGCGGCTGCTCTTCGACTACTTCACCCAGCTGTTCGCGCAGGTCACCAACCCGCCGCTGGACGCGATCCGTGAGGAGCTGGTCACCTCCCTGCGCTCCTCGCTCGGCCCGGAGGGCAACCTGCTGGAGCCGACGGCCGCCTCCTGCCGCTCGGTCACCCTGCCCTTCCCGGTGATCGACAACGACGAGCTGGCCAAGCTCATCCACATCAACGCCGACGGCGACATGCCCGGCTTCAAGGCCGCGACGCTGTCCGGCCTGTACCGGGTCTCCGGCGGCGGCGACGCGCTCGCCGCGCGCATCGAGGAGATCTGCGCCGAGGCGGACGCGGCCATCGAGAACGGCGCCCGGCTGATCGTCCTGTCGGACCGTCACTCGGACGCCGAGCACGCGCCGATCCCGTCGCTGCTGCTCACCGCGGCCGTCCACCACCACCTCATCCGCACCAAGCAGCGCACCCAGGTGGGCCTGCTGGTCGAGGCCGGCGACGTCCGCGAGGTCCACCACGTCGCGCTGCTCATCGGCTACGGCGCCGCCGCCGTCAACCCGTACCTGGCGATGGAGTCGGTCGAGGACCTGCTGCGCGCGGGTACCTTCCTGAACGGCCTGGAGCCCGAGAAGGCCATCAAGAACCTGATCTACGCCCTCGGCAAGGGCGTCCTGAAGGTCATGTCGAAGATGGGCATCTCCACCGTCGCCTCCTACCGCGGCGCCCAGGTCTTCGAGGCCGTCGGCCTGGACGAGTCGTTCGTGGAGAAGTACTTCAACGGCACCGCCACCAAGATCGGCGGCGTCGGCATCGACGTCATCGCCCAGGAGGTCGCCGCCCGCCACGCCAAGGCCTACCCGGCCTCCGGCATCGCTCCCGCGCACCGCGCGCTGGAGATCGGCGGCGAGTACCAGTGGCGCCGCGAGGGCGAACCGCACCTGTTCGACCCGGAGACGGTCTTCCGCCTCCAGCACTCCACGCGCACCGGCCGCTTCGACATCTTCAAGAAGTACACCGAGCGGGTGAACGAGCAGTCCGAGCGCCTGATGACGCTGCGCGGCCTGTTCGGCTTCAAGTCCGACCGCCAGCCGATCCCGATCGACGAGGTCGAGCCGGTCTCCGAGATCGTCAAGCGGTTCTCGACGGGCGCGATGTCGTACGGCTCCATCTCCAAGGAGGCGCACGAGACCCTCGCCATCGCCATGAACCAGCTGGGCGGCAAGTCCAACACCGGTGAGGGCGGTGAGGACCCGGAGCGCCTCTACGACCCCGCGCGCCGCTCGGCGATCAAGCAGGTGGCCTCCGGCCGCTTCGGCGTGACCTCCGAGTACCTGGTCAACGCGGACGACATCCAGATCAAGATGGCCCAGGGCGCCAAGCCCGGCGAGGGCGGCCAGCTGCCCGGCCACAAGGTCTACCCGTGGGTCGCCAAGACGCGTCACTCGACGCCGGGCGTGGGCCTGATCTCCCCGCCGCCGCACCACGACATCTACTCCATCGAGGACCTGGCCCAGCTGATCCACGACCTGAAGAACGCGAACCCGCAGGCGCGGATCCACGTGAAGCTGGTCTCCGAGGTCGGTGTCGGCACGGTCGCCGCGGGTGTCTCCAAGGCGCACGCGGACGTCGTGCTCATCTCCGGTCACGACGGCGGTACGGGTGCCTCCCCGCTGACCTCGCTGAAGCACGCGGGCGGCCCCTGGGAGCTCGGCCTCGCCGAGACCCAGCAGACCCTGCTGCTCAACGGCCTGCGCGACCGGATCGTCGTCCAGACCGACGGCCAGCTGAAGACCGGCCGTGACGTGATCATCGCCGCGCTGCTCGGCGCCGAGGAGTTCGGTTTCGCGACCGCTCCGCTCGTCGTCTCCGGCTGCGTGATGATGCGCGTCTGCCACCTGGACACCTGCCCGGTCGGCATCGCCACCCAGAACCCGGCCCTGCGCGACCGCTTCGCCGGCAAGGCGGAGCACGTGGTGAACTTCTTCCAGTTCATCGCCGAAGAGGTCCGCGAGCTGCTCGCGGAGCTGGGCTTCCGCTCCATCGAGGAGGCCGTCGGCCACGCCGAGGTGCTGGACGTCGAGCGCGCGGTCGACCACTGGAAGGCGCAGGGCCTGGACCTGGAGCCGCTGTTCCACGTGCCGGACCTGCCCGAGGGCGCCGTCCGCCACCGGATCGTCGCCCAGGACCACGGTTTGGAGAAGGCCCTGGACAACGAGCTGATCAAGCTCGCCGCCGACGCCCTGGCCGCGAACGACGCGACCGAGGCCCAGCCGGTGCGCGCCCAGGTCGCCATCCGCAACATCAACCGCACGGTCGGCACCATGCTCGGCCACGAGGTGACGAAGAAGTTCGGTGGCGCGGGCCTGCCCGACGACACCATCGACATCACCTTCACCGGCTCCGCCGGCCAGTCCTTCGGCGCGTTCCTGCCGCGCGGTGTCACGCTGCGCCTGGAGGGCGACGCCAACGACTACGTCGGCAAGGGCCTGTCCGGCGGCCGGATCGTCGTCCGCCCGGACCGGGCCGCCGACCACCTCGCCGAGTACTCGACCATCGCGGGCAACACCATCGCCTACGGCGCCACCGGCGGCGAGCTGTTCCTGCGCGGCCGTACCGGTGAGCGGTTCTGCGTCCGCAACTCCGGCGCGCTGGTCGTCTCCGAGGGCGTGGGCGACCACGGCTGCGAGTACATGACCGGCGGTCACGCGGTCGTCCTCGGCCCGACCGGCCGCAACTTCGCCGCGGGCATGTCCGGCGGTATCGCCTACGTCATCGACCTCGACCGCGACAACGTCAACGTCGGCAACGTCGACTCCGTCGAGGCGCTGGACGAGACGGACAAGCAGTGGCTGCACGACGTGGTGCGCCGCCACGCCGAGGAGACCGGCTCGACGGTCGCCGAGAAGCTGCTCGCCGACTGGGAAACGGCCGTGGAGCGGTTCAGCAAGATCATCCCCAGCACGTACAAGGCAGTGCTCGCCGCCAAGGACGCCGCCGAGCGAGCCGGTCTGTCCCAGACCGAGATCACCGAGAAGATGATGGAGGCGGCGATCAATGGCTGACCCGAAGGGCTTCCTGAACCACGGCCGCGAGGTCGCCAAGACCCGCCCCGTCGCCGAGCGCGTCAAGGACTGGAACGAGGTCTACGTCCCCGGCTCCCTGCTGCCGATCATCAGCAAGCAGGCCAGCCGCTGCATGGACTGCGGCATCCCGTTCTGCCACAACGGCTGTCCGCTGGGGAACCTGATCCCCGAGTGGAACGACTACGCCTACCGCGAGGACTGGGCCGCCGCCCAGGAGCGCCTGCACGCGACCAACAACTTCCCGGAGTTCACCGGTCGCCTCTGCCCGGCCCCCTGCGAGTCGGCGTGCGTGCTCGGCATCAACCAGCCGCCGGTGACCATCAAGAACGTCGAGGTCTCGATCATCGACAAGGCGTGGGAGACCGGGGACGTCGCCCCGCAGATCCCCGAGCGCCTGTCCGGCAAGACGGTCGCGGTCATCGGCTCGGGCCCGGCGGGTCTCGCCGCCGCCCAGCAGCTGACCCGGGCCGGCCACACGGTCGCCGTCTACGAGCGCGCGGACCGCATCGGAGGCCTCCTCCGGTACGGCATCCCCGAGTTCAAGATGGAGAAGCGGCACATCAACCGCCGTATCGAGCAGATGCGCGCGGAGGGCACCCGCTTCCGCACCGGTGTGGAGGTCGGCCGCGACATCAACGCGCGCGACCTGAAGAAGCGGTACGACGCGATCGTGATCGCCGCCGGTTCCACGACCGCGCGTGACCTGCCGGTGCCCGGCCGCGAACTCAAGGGCATCTACCAGGCGATGGAGTACCTGCCGCTGGCCAACAAGGTCCAGGAGGGCGACTACGTCACCGCGCCGATCTCGGCCGAGGGCAAGCACGTCGTCGTCATCGGCGGCGGCGACACCGGCGCGGACTGCGTGGGCACCGCCCACCGCCAGGGCGCGGCCTCCGTCACCCAGCTGGAGATCATGCCCCGCCCGAACGACGAGCGGCACCCGACGAACCAGCCCTGGCCGACCTTCCCGATGCTCTACAAGGTCACCAGCGCGCACGAGGAGGGCGGCGAGCGGGTCTACTCCGTCTCCACCACCCACTTCGAGGGCGACGAGGACGGCAACGTCCAGTGGCTGCACCTCACCGAGGTGGAGTTCGTCGACGGCAAGCTGACCCCGAAGCCGGGCACCGAGCGCAAGATCCCCGCCCAGCTGGTCACCCTGGCCATGGGCTTCACCGGCACCGACCGGGAGAACGGCCTGGTGGAGCAGTTCGGCCTGGAGCTCGACGAACGCGGTAACATCGCCCGCGACGCCGACTTCCAGACCAACGTGCCGGGTGTGTTCGTCGCCGGTGACGCCGGCCGCGGCCAGTCCCTCATCGTGTGGGCGATCGCGGAGGGCCGCTCGGCCGCCCGCGGGGTCGACCGCTTCCTGACCGGAGCCAGTGACCTGCCGGCCCCGATCCGCCCGACGGACCGCGCCCTGGCGGTCTGACGGCACCCCTGAAGACGTCCCGTACAACGGCGTGCGGAACACTGACGACGCCTGCCCCGTCCCCGACCGGACCCGGGCAGGCGTCGTTGCATGTCCGCACGCCGAGGGGGAGCCATGGCCGCGATCAGTCTGCGCAAGGTGGAGGAGACCGCGCCCGCGCTCGTCGGCGCGTACCGGTCCGCGGGCGTGTCCCTGCGCAAACACGGCCTCGACGGGCTGCGGGCCGCCGTCTACCTCGTGGTCGACTACTCCGGCTCGATGAAGCCGTACTACCGGGACGGCAGTGTGCAGGCGCTGGCCGACCGGGTCCTGGGGCTCTCCGCGCACCTGGACGACGACGGGCGCGTGCCCGTCGTGTTCTTCTCCACGGACGTCGACGCGGTCACCGACATCGCCCTCGCCGGGCACGAGGGCCGCATCGAGCGGATCGTGGCCGGGCTCGGGCACATGGGGAAGACCAGCTACCACCTGGCCATGGACGCCGTCATCGACCACTACCTGGACAGCGGCGCCACCGCTCCGGCGCTGGTCGTCTTCCAGACCGACGGCGGCCCGGTCAGCAGGTTCGCCGCCGAACGCCATCTCTGCAAGGCGGCCCGGCTCCCCCTCTTCTGGCAGTTCGTCGGCTTCGGCGACCCGGACAGCCGGCAGTTCGAGTTCCTGCGGAAGCTGGACGAGCTGGCCGTTCCCGGCAAGCGGATCGTGGACAACGCCGGCTTCTTCCACGCTGGCCGGGACCCGCGCCGGGTCTCCGACGCCGAGCTGTACGACCGGCTCGTCGGCGAGTTCCCGACGTGGCTCAGGGCCGCACGCGCCGCGGGCGTCGTACCCGGCGCGCCGACGGTGCCGGCCGCCTCCTAGAGCCCCGCCGCCAGCACCCGGTCCCGGCACTCCTCCGGGGTCCCCCACGCCGACCGCAGCGCCCTCGCCTTGGTCAGCCACAGGGACAGGTCGTACTCCGCCGTGTACCCGATCGCGCCGTGCAGGTGCAGTGCCGTACGGGCCGTCCGGTACGCCGCCTCGCACGCCGTGAGCTTGGCCGCGGCCACGTCCTCCGGGCGCAGGGACACCGCCGCGCCGAGGACCAGGGGGCGGGCGAACTCCAGGGCGGTCCTGGAGTCGGCCAGGCGGTGCTTGACCGCCTGGAAGGAGCCGACGGGCACCCCGAACTGGGTGCGCTGTCTCACGTGGGCGACCGTCCGGTCGAGCAGGGCGAGCCCGACGCCGAGGGCCTGGGCGGCGGTGGCCAGCCGGATCCAGGTGAGCGCCCGGTCGTACGGCACGGCCGGGGTGAGGAGTTCACCGCCCGGGGGCAGTGCGGTCAGCCGGCGGGCCGGGTCCAGGGAGCGGCGCACCGGACCGGGGGGCGCCGTGCAGAGGTACAGGCCGTCGGGGGCCGGCGACAGGCGCAGGGACGCCGCGTCTCCGTCGAGCGCGTACCCGCCGGGCGCCGCCACCGTCGCCAGGTCCGCCCCGGCCGCGAGCCCGGGCAGGAACCGCCGGGCCGGCGCGGGCTCCCCGAGGAGTACGGCCGCCCCGGCCGTCTCCACCAGCGGGCCGGGCACCGCATACCGGCCCAACTCCACGAATGCCACGGCGAGTTCCACCGGACGCGGGCCCAGTCCGCCGTACTCCTCCGGTACCGCGAGTGCGAACACCCCCGCCTCGGCGAGCCGCGACCACAGCGCGCGCCCGCGTGTGTGGTCGCCGCGGCTCCAGTCCCGGATCACCGCCGGGGTGTCCGCGGCGGTGAGCATCGCGCGCAGCGCGTCGGCGAAGGCGCGCTGCTCGGCGTCGAGAAGGAAGCGCATCAGCGGCGTCCCTTCGGCAGGCCGAGCAGCCGCTCGGCGACGATGTCCCGCTGGATCTCGTTCGTGCCCGCGTAGACGGGGCCGGCCAGGGAGAAGACGTACCCCTCGGACCAGGCGCCGTCCGCCAGTTCGCCCTCCGCGCCCAGCAGGTCGAGCGCCGTCTCGTGCAGCGCGAGGTCGAGCTCGGACCAGAAGATCTTGTTCATGCTGGACTCCGGGCCGAGCCGGGCGCCGTCCAGGATCCGGGAGGCGGCGGCGTAGGCGAACAGCTGGTAGGCGCGGGCCGCGATCAGGGCGTCGGCCACCCGGGCCCGGGAGTGCTCGGGCGAGCCCTGGGCCCGCCACAGGTCGCGCAGCCGCGCGGCGGAGGCGAGGAAGCGGCCGGGGGAGCGCAGGGTGAGCCCGCGTTCGTCGCCCGTCGTGGACATCGCGATCCGCCAGCCCTGGCCCGGCTCGCCGATCACGTCCTCGTCCGGGACGAACACGTCGTCCAGGAACAGTTCGGCGAAGGCCGGCTTGCCGTCCAGGCGGCCGATCGGGCGGACGGTGACGCCGGGGTCCCGCAGACCGAACATGAGGTACGTCAGCCCCTGGTGCGGTTCCGGTGCCGCCGGGTCGCTGCGGAACAGGCCGAAGGCCCGGTCGGCGAACGCGGCGCGCGAGGACCAGGTCTTCTGCCCGCGCAAGCGCCAGCCGCCGTCCGTCCGCACCGCCCGCGAGGTGAGCGCGGCGAGGTCCGAGCCCGCCTCCGGCTCGGACCAGGCCTGCGCCCAGACCACCTCGCCCGTGGCCATCGGCGGCAGCACGCGCGCGCGTTGCTCCTGCGTGCCGTACGCGAACAGGGTCGGCGCGAGCAGGCTGACACCGTTCTGGCCGACCCGGCCCGGCGCGCCCGCCGCCCAGTACTCCTCCTCGAACACCAGCCAGCGCAGCAGTCCTGCGTCCCGCCCGCCGTACCGCTCCGGCCACGACACCACCGACCAGCGGTCCGCGGCCAGTTCGGCCTCCCACGCGCGGTGTGCCGCGAAGCCCTCCTCCGTCTCCAGCGACGGCAGCGGCGTGCGCGGGACGTGCGCGCGCAGCCAGGCCCGGGCCTCGGTGCGGAACTCCTCGTCGGCCGGAGAGTGCGTCAGGTCCACCGTCGCCGCCTTCCACCCGTGCCCGTCACCTTCCCTAACAAGTGTTTGGTAGGTTAGCGTGACCCCATGACAGGCGTCGAGAGCCCGGCCTACGTCCCCGGGCACGGACTGCTGCGCGGCCGCACCGCCGTCGTCACCGCCGCGGCCGGCACCGGCATCGGCGGAGCCACCGCGCGCCGCTTCCTGGAGGAGGGCGCCCGCGTGCTGATCAGCGACGCCCACCCACGCCGGCTGAAGGAGCACGAGACCGCGCTGGGCCGGGAGTTCCCCGGCGCGGTCACCGCGGTGCCGTGCGACGTCACCGACGCGGACCAGGTGCGGGACCTGTTCGACGCGGCCGTCGCCGCGCACGGACGGCTGGACGTCGTCGTCAACAACGCCGGACTCGGCGGCACTTCGGACCTCGTCGACATGACCGACGAGCAGTGGTCCCGGGTGCTGGACGTCACCCTGAACGGCACCTTCCGCTGCATCCGGGCCGCCCTGCGCGCCATGCGCGGCACCGGCGGCGGGGTCATCGTCAACAACGCCTCCGTCGTCGGCTGGCGCGCCCAGGCCGGACAGGCCCACTACGCCGCCGCCAAGGCCGGCGTCATGGCGCTCACCCGGTGCGCGGCGATCGAGGCCGCCGCCTACGGCGTGCGCGTCAACGCCGTCGCCCCCAGCCTCGCCATGCACCCGCACCTGGCGAAGGTCACCTCCGCCGAGCTGCTCGCCGAACTGACCGAACGGGAGGCCTACGGGCGGTACGCCGAGCCCTGGGAGGTGGCCAACGTGATCGTCTTCCTCGCCTCCGGCTACTCCTCCTACATGACCGGCGAGGTCGTCGCCGTCAGCAGCCAGCACCCCTGAGGAGCGGAGCAGACCACAATGGGTGCGTGCCGACCAAGAAGAAGCCCCAGGTGACCGCGGCAGCGGCCCGGCGCGGAGAACTCCTCAACACCGCAGCCGAGGTCTTCGCCGAGCACGGCTACAACGCCACCACCGTCCGCCGGATCGCCGACCACGCCGGGATGCTCGCGGGCAGCCTCTACTACCACTTCGACTCCAAGGAGTCGATGCTCGAGGAGATCCTGCGGACCTTCCTCGACGAACTCTGGGACGGCTACGACACCGTCCTCGCCTCCGGACTCGGACCCCGCGAGACGCTGGAGGCGCTGGTCACCGAGTCCTTCCGGGAGATCGACCGGCACCGCGCCGCCGTCGCGATCTACCAGAAGGAGAGCAAACAACTCGTCGCCCAGGACCGCTTCGCCTTTCTCGCCGAATCCCAGCGCCGGTTCGAGAAGGCGTGGCTGAGCACGCTGGAACGCGGGGTCGCCGAGCGGGTCTTCCGCGCGGACCTGGACGTCCGGCTCACCTACCGGTTCGTGCGCGACACCGTGTGGGTCGCCGCCTCCTGGTACCGGCCCGGCGGCCGGCACAGCCCCGAGGAGATCGCCCGCCAGTACCTGTCGATGGTGCTGGACGGGATCGCCGTACGCACATAGCCCCTTTCCGTCAGAGGGAGTCGTCATGGCCGAGGCCTACATCGTCGAAGCGGTCCGCACACCGGTCGGGCGGCGCGGGGGAGGACTCAGCGCGGTCCACCCGGCCGACCTGGGCGCGCGGGTGCTGACCGCGCTGGTGGAGCGCTCCGGGATCGACCCGGCCGCCGTGGACGACGTGGTCTTCGGCTGTCTGGACACGGTCGGGCCACAGGCCGGCGACATCGCCCGCACCTGCTGGCTGGCCGCCGGCCTCCCCGAGGAGGTGCCCGGCGTCACCGTCGACCGGCAGTGCGGCTCCTCCCAGCAGGCGGTGCACTTCGCCGCCCAGGCCGTGCTCTCCGGCACCCAGGACCTGGTGGTCGCGGGCGGCGTGCAGAACATGTCCCAGGTCCCCATCGCCTTCGCCTCCCGGCAGGCCGCCGTCCCCCTCGGGCTGACCGACGGCCCCTTCCTCGGCAGCACCGGCTGGCGCGCCCGGTACGGCGACCGGCCCGTCAACCAGTTCGCCGGCGCCGAGATGATCGCCGCCCAGTGGGGCATCGGCCGTGCGGAGCAGGAGGAGTTCGCCCTGCGCTCGCACCGGCGCGCGATCTGGGCGATCGACACCGGCCGCTTCGGCCGCGAGACCGTCCCCTGCGGCGAGGCCGCCGTGGACGAGGGACCGCGCCGGGACACCTCCCTGGAGAAGATGGCCGCGCTGCGGCCCGTCCTCGACGGCGGCACCGTCACCGCGGCCTGCTCCTCCCAGGTCTCCGACGGGGCCGCGGCCCTGCTGCTCGCCTCCGAGCGGGCGGTACGGGACCACGGGCTGCGCCCGCGCGCCCGCGTCCACCACCTCTCCGCCCGCGGCGAGGACCCCATCCGCATGCTCACCGCGCCCATACCGGCCACCGCGCACGCCCTGAAGAAGACCGGCCTGACCCTCGACGCCATCGACCTCGTGGAGATCAACGAGGCCTTCGCGCCGGTGGTCCTCGCCTGGCTGAAGGAGACCGGCGCCGACCCCGGCAAGGTCAACGTCAACGGCGGCGCGATCGCCCTCGGCCACCCCCTCGGCGCCACCGGCGCCCGGCTGATGACGACCCTGCTGCACGAACTGGAACGCACCGGCGGCCGCTACGGCCTCCAGACCATGTGCGAGGGCGGCGGCCAGGCCAACGTGACGATCATCGAACGGCTCTGAGCCCCGCCAGCACGCCCAGCACCTCCTCCGCCTCCTGCATGATCCGCTCCACCAGCTCCGCGCACGACGGCAGGTCGTCGATCACCCCGGCGACCTGCCCGGCCGCCATCACCCCCAGATCCGTACGGCCGTCCACCATCGCCGACTTCAGCAGCATCGGCGTGTTGGCGGCCAGCAGCACCTGACTCCAGGAGAGCTCCTTGCCGTGCCTGAGGGCGAGTCCGTCGCGGACCAGCTGCCGCCAGGTCAGCCCCGACAGCCGCCGGAAACCGGCCGCCCGCCGCACGGCGTGCGCGAAGGCGCGTATCCGGCCCGACCGCTCCAGCGCCGCCACCAGGTCGGTGCGCAGCATCCGGTGCGGCAGGCCGTCCACCGCCCGGGTCACCGTGACGTCCCGGACCGTCGCCGACAGATACCGGCCCTTCACCGCGTCCGGGACCGTCGAGTCGGAGGTGAGCAGGAACCGCGTCCCCATCGCCACCCCGGCCGCCCCGTACGCCAGCGCCGCCGCCAGCCCCCGCCCGTCGAAGAAGCCGCCCGCCGCCACCACCGGTATCCGCACCGCGTCCACCACCTGCGGCAACAGCACGCTGGTCGCCACCTCGCCGGTGTGCCCACCGCCCTCGCCGCCCTGCACGAGCACCGCGTCCGCACCCCAGGCCGCCACCTTCTCGGCGTGCCGCCGGGCCCCGACGGACGGGATGACCACCACGCCCGCCGCCTTCAGCTCGGCGATCAGCCCGGGGGAGGGGGCCAGGGCGAACGAGACCACCCGGACGCCCTCCTCCAGCAGGATCCGCACCCGGTCCGGTGCGTCCCCCGCGTCGGCCCGGAGGTTCACCCCGAACGGCGCGCCGGTCCGGGAGCGCACCTCCCTGATCGCGTCCCGCAACTGATCGAGCGTCATCGTCGCGGAGGCGAGGATGCCGAGGGCACCGGCGTTCGCCGCCGCCGAGACCAGGCGGGGCCCGGCCACCCAGCCCATCCCGGTCTGCACGATCGGATGGCGGACCCCGGCCAGCCGGGTGAGCGCGGTCTCCATCAGCCTCCCGCCCCCTCCGGCACCTCGCGCGTGCGCGCCCCCTGCGGGTCCAGCACCTCGCGGACCAGCCGCAGTTCCGCCGCCTCGGGCTCCCGGGTGTACGGCACCCCGTCCGGTACGGCCAGCTCGAACCCCGTCGCCTCCCGCACCTGCTCCACGCTCGCCCCCGGATGCACCGAGACCAGCCGCATGGAGTGGTCGGGGGTCGCGAAGTCGAGAACGGCGAGGTCGGTGACGACCCGGGCGATGCGGTGGAACCGGCCCGCGGCGCCCAGGCCGGCCGCCCGGTCGTACCCCACCCCGCACACCATGTCCACCCGCTCCACGAACACCCGCCGCGAGTGTCTCGGGACCCAGTAACTCGTCGGGTTGTTCAGCGTGTTCAGCGGTGCCCCGCGCACTCCGAGGAGCTGTCTGCGGGGCTGCGACCAGTCGCCGATGCAGGAGATGTTCTGGTTGCCGTACCGGTCGAGCTGGCTCGCGCCCATCATCACGTGCCGCCGGCCGCCCGCCACCAGCTCCAGGTGCTGCCGGTAGGGCAGCCAGCCCTCCGGGGTGCCGTCCGGACGGACCAGCAGGGCCTCGCCGTCCGTCAGCAGCAGGTCCGGTGCGAAGGTCAGCCGGGCCAGCCGCGCGCCCAGCGACGGGATCAGGCCCATCGGGCTGGCCAGGACCTCCCCGGCGCCGCGCCACGCCTCGGCGCAGGCGATCACGCAGTACTCGGCGCGGGTGGCGCTCATCGCTGCCGCTCCGTGCGCCAGACCTCGACCGCCGTCCGGTAGGCGGCCTCGTCCGCGCCGAGGAAGCGCGCGGCGAACTCCGGCCAGGGCGTGGTCGCGTACCGCCGCTGGAACTCCTCGTCCCTGCCGTACTCCGGGGCGCAGGACGTGAAGTGCGCGCCGTTCGGCGCCTCCACCACACCCGTCACCGCGAGCCGCTTGAGCAGCAGCGACTGCGGAACGGCCGCCTTGGTCAACTCGGCCGTGTCCACGATCCGTTCACAGGAGACGTAGGCCGCGTCCGCCGCCTCGCAGAACAGGTCGTCGAAGTACGGGTCCGGGCCCAGGCACTGGCCGTTGCCCAGCCGGTCGGCACGGTGGACGTGCACCAGGGCCGCGTCCAGCCGTAACGCGGGCATCGCCACCAGCGTCTCCCCGTCCGCGTACGGCGACGTCACCGTCCTCAGGTCCGGGTTGACCCGCATGACGTCCGAACCGATGCCCGCCCGCACCGGCAGGAAGGGCAGGCGCTGCGCCGCCGCGCGCAGCCCGCACTGGAACATCCCCTCGTCGACCTCGGTCAGCTCGAAGCCGCCGCGCTCGCGCGCCGCCCGGTAGTGCGGTTCCAGCGGGACGGAGTCCAGGGTGACGAACGCGGTGACCAGCCTGCGGATCCGCCCGGCGGCGGCCAGCATGCCGACGTCCGGGCCGCCGTACGCCACGACCGTCAGATCGCCGATGCCCGACCGCAGCAGCGCCCTGACCAGCGCCATCGGCTTGCGGCGCGAGCCCCATCCGCCGATGCCGAGCGTCATCCCGCTCGCCAGCCGGGACACCACCTCCTCGGCGGTCATCGTCTTGTCGGCCATCTACACCCCCTCCTTCCCGAACGTGTCGCGGACCCGGCCGGCCAGCCCGCCGAGGTTGGCCTCGAAGGTGAAGCCCTGCTCGAAGCGGTAGCTGCGGCGCACGTCGACCGGGTCGATGCCGTTGATGGCGGCCTTGGCCATGCGCAGCAGCCGTCCGTCCTTCGCGGCGATCTGCCGGGCCAGTTCCAGCGCCGCCCCGGCCAGCTCCTCGCGCGGCACCACCCGCCACACCGAGCCGTGCGCGTGCAGTTCGGCGGCGCTCGCCGTGCGCCCGGTGTAGTACAGCGCGCGCATCAGGTGCTGCGGGACCAGCCGGGCCAGGTGGGTCGCGGCGCCCAGCGCTCCCCGGTCCAGCTCGGGCAGCCCGAAGGTCGCGTCCTCGCTCGCCACCACGGCGTCCGCGTTGCCCGCCAGGCCGATGCCGCCGCCCAGGCAGAAGCCCTGCACCGCCGCGACGACCGGTGTCTCGCACTCGTAGACCGCCGCGAAGGCCTCCGCGCAGCCCCGGTTGGCGCCGATCAGGGCCTCCTGTCCGGCCGCCTGTATCTCCTTGATGTCCACGCCCGCGTTGAACCCGCGCCCCTCGGCGGCCAGGACCACGCAGCGGATCTCCGGGTCCCGGCCGGCCGTGCGCACGGCGTCGGCCAGGGCGAACCAGCCGCGCACCGGCAGCGCGTTGACCGGTGGGTAGTCGACGGTGACTACGGAAATCCCCTTTTCCGGGGACGAACAGGAGACACCCATGGGCGCATCAGCTACCTTTCCACCAAACATTTGTTAGGTTGCGAGGCTTCGAAGCTAGCAGTCGGCGCAGACAAGCGGGAGGCCCTGTGGACAACTCACTGCGCGGCAGCACCGTCGTGGTCACCGGCGGCACCCGAGGGGTGGGCGCGGGGATCGCCCGGGCCTTCGCGGACGCGGGCGCCCGGGTCCTGGCCTGCGCCCGCCGGCCTCCCGAACGGCCCTCGCCCGGCGTCGAGTTCGCCCCGCTGGACCTGCGCGACCCGCCCGCCGTCCGGGCCTTCTTCGCCGCACTGCCCCGGCTGGACGTGCTCGTCAACAACGCGGGCGGCACCCCGTACCGGCGCCTCGCCGACGCCGACGCCGAACGGCACGCCAAGGTCGTCGAGCTGAACCTGATCACCCCGCTCACCGCGTCCCTCGCCGCCTACGACCACCTCCGGCGCAGCAGGGGCTCGATCGTGATGGTCGGCAGTGTCAGCGGGGGCCGCCCCTCGCCCGGCTCGGCCGCCTACGGCGCGGCCAAGGCGGGGCTCGCGAACCTGGCCGCCTCGATGGCCGTGGAGTGGGCGCCGGAGGTCCGTGTCAACACGCTCGTCGTCGGCATGGTCCACACCGGCTCGGCCCACCTGCACTACGGCGGCCCCGACGGCATCGCCGCCGTCTCCCGCACCGTCCCGCTGGGCCGCCTGGCCGTCCCCGCCGACATCGGCGCCGCCGCCGTCTTCCTCGCCTCCGACGCCGCCGCCTACATCAGCGGGGCGAGCCTGCAGGTGCACGGCGGCGGAGAGCGACCGGCGTTTCTGGACGCGGTGCCTGCGGGAGCCCTGCGGGGGGCTTCGGCCGGGGGGTCTGGTGTGCCGGGCGGTTCGGCCGCGGGGTCTGCTGTGCCGGGTGCCTCGGCTGCGGGGGCCGCTGTGCCGCGTGCCTCGGCTGCAGGATCTGCCGCGCCGGGCGCCTCGACCGCGGGGTCTGCTGTGCCGGGTGCCTCGGCTGCGGGGGCCGCCGTGCCGGGCGCCTCGACCGCGGGGTTCGTCCTGCCCAACGTCTCAGCCGCGGGGTCCGCCGTACCGGAAGCCTCGGCTGCAGGATCTGCCGCGCCGGACGCCTCGACCGCAGGGTTCGTCCTGCCCAACGTCTCGGCCTCCCGCGCCGACGGGCCGGATGCCGTGAGTGCCGGACCCCGCACCCTCGAACCCCAGACCCTCGACCCCCACACCCCCGAGCCTCACGTCCCCGAGCCCCACACCCCCGAACCGCACACCCCCGAACCGCACACCCCCCAACCCCCGACTGCCGGCAGGGAGAGCTGAGATGAGCGTGGCCGCGAGGACGAGTGGGATCTGTGCGGGCCGGGTCGTGGCCGTCACCGGTGCCGGGCGCGGGCTCGGCCGGGCGCATGCCCTTGCCTTCGCGGCCGAGGGTGCCCGGGTGGTCGTCAACGACCTGGGCGTCGCGCTGGACGGCGCGCCGGACGCCGAGCGGCCGGCGGATGCCGTGGTGGCGGAGATCCGGGCGGCGGGCGGTGACGCGGTCGCCCACGGCGCCGACATCGCCACCAGCGCGGGCGCGGCCGGCCTGGTCCGCACCGCCGTTGAGACCTACGGCCGGCTCGACACCCTCGTCAGCAACGCCGGTTTCCTGCGCGACCGCATGCTGGTCAATCTCGGCGAGGACGACTGGGACGCCGTGATCCGCGTCCACCTCAAGGGGCACTTCCTGCCGCTGAAGCACGCCGCCGCCCACTGGCGGGCCGAAGCCAAGGCCGGCCGCACCCCGGTGGCCCGGGTCGTCCACACCGGCAGCGGGGCCGGCCTGCTCGGCTCGGTCGGGCAGGGCAACTACAGCGCAGCCAAGGCCGGGATCGTCGGTCTCACCCTGGTCGCCGCGGCGGAACTGGCCCGCTACGGCGTCCAGGTCAACGCCGTGGCGCCGGCCGCCCGCACCCGCATGACGGAACGTACCTTCGCCGCGACCATGGCCGCACCGGCCGCCGGTTTCGACGCCATGGCGCCCGAGAACGTCTCCCCGCTCGTGGTCTGGCTCGGCTCGGCCGGCAGCGCGGGGGTGACCGGCCGGGTGTTCGAGGCGGAGGGCGGCCGGATCACCGTCATGGAGGGTTGGCGTCCCGGCCCCACCGCCGACAAGGGGGCCCGCTGGACACCGGCCGAGGCGGGCGAGGCGGCCCGGCAACTGCTGGCGGAGGCGGAGCCGCCGGGGCGGGTGTACGGGGCGTAGGGAACCCCGGTGGCGCGCGCGGGTTCCCTGCGGGGCGGGGCTCGGGTTCCTGGTCGTGCCGCTGGTGAACGTGGTGCTGTCGGCGGTGCCGGGATCTTCTCCACGGCTCAGCAGTTCGGTGGGGCGCTGGGCGCGTCGGTGATCGGCACGGTGTTCTTCGGGGCCGTGGGGGGAAGGGCTGAGCGAGGCGCTGTCCGACGCGATGCCGTGGGTCATGGGGGCGTTCGCGGTGTGCGCGGTGCTGTGCGCGGCGCTCCCTCGCCGGGCCGTCTCGGACCACGAGGGCTGACACCTCGCCACCCGCCCGTCCGACCGAGCCGCCCGCCCGTCCAACCGAGCCACCTGTCCGCCGAGCCGCCCGCCCGCCCGCCGAGCCGCCTACCCGCCTACCCGCCCACCCGTCCAGCCGCCCGCCGAGCCAACCTGCCAGCCGGGCGGCCGGGCGCGGCTACGTGTCGCACTCCAGCACCGTCCGGCACAGCCCGCACCGCACCCGTACCCGCCCCCGCACCGGCACCCTGATCCGCTGGTGGCAGGTCGGGCACGGGAAGCTCACCCGGAGGCGGCCGCCGCTGTCGGAGGCGAAGGAGTACGCGGCCGCCGGCGCGGCGTCGGCGGCGTCGGCGTGCCGGCGGTCGTGGGCGTAGCGGCGGCGGCCCGCCCAGCCGGCCCCGGTCAGCGGCGGCTGCTGCCCGTCCCGGCGGGCCAGGTCCAGGCCCTTGACGTAGGCGGTGTAGGCCTGCGGACTGGTGAACCACAGGGACGGGTCCTCGCCGAAGAGCAGCGCCCGCTTGGCCAGGACGTACCCGAACTCCTCCGGGGTGAGATAGCCGAGCTTCTGCGACGACACCCCGTCCTCCCGGTAGGCGTCCAGCAGCAGCCAGCCCGCGCCCAGATAGGTCGTCGCCGTGTCCGTCAGGATCTCGTTCTCCGCCGTGGTCGGGAAGGCGAGGTCCAGGCGGTGCAGGTAGACGTGCGCCACCTCGTGGGCGAGGGCCGCGCCGATGTCCCTGCGGTGGGTGCGGAACCGGTCGTTCAGTTCGACGAAGTACTCGGGCCCCGCCGCCAGTTCGACGTTCGCCGCGTGGGTCATCTCCCGGAAACCGACGATCAGCCGCGCGTCCGGCAGCCGGAAGTGCCGCACGATCTCCCCGGCCACCCGCTGCGCGCCCAGGTAGAGGTCGTCGGTGTCGCAGAAGGCCACGTCGGCCGGGGCCACGCTGACGGAGAACGTCTCGATGGTGTCGCGGGACAGCCGCCGGTACAGCGCGGTGACGGCGGCCCGCACCGTCTCCAGGTGCGGGTAGCCGTGCTGGACCGGTCCGCCGTTCGCCACGTCGGCACCCCCAAAGACGCCGGAACTCCTCTCCACTGTAGGCGGGAAGGACCCCGGTGCGGCCGGGACGTACCCGCGCGGCCGGCCGGTCACACGGGCAGCAGGCGCGGTGCCGGCCGGTCCGGACCGCCGCCGTCCAGCTCCAGCAGCCACACCTCGTTCGCACCCTCCCGCAGTACCGGCCCGGGTACGAACAGCGACCGCTGCGGACCCACCGACCAGTAACGGCCCAGGTTGAAGCCGTTGACCCAGACGAAGCAGCGCGTCCGGCCCGGCAGCTCCAGCCGGGCGTCCCCGGCCCCGCGCACCGTGACCGTGCCGCGGTACAGCCCCGGCGCCGCCTGTCCGGGCGGCGTACCGAAGGGCACCGCGGCCACGCCGTCGGCGAACGCGTCCAGATCCAGCCCCCGCGCGCGTACCCCGTGCAGATACTGCCGCTCGTGCAGGATGCCGCCGGTGACGCCCTTCGCCTCGCCGAGCCGCGGCCCGTAGTTCACCCTCCCCAGGGACTCCACCCACAGCTCCACGCGCGCGGGGCCCGCGACGGGCTCCTCCAGCACCGGCTCCTCCTCGGTGAGCACCCCGGCCCGCTCCCCGTCGACGTACACCACGGCGAGGTCCCGCAGCCCGCGCACGGTCAGCGGGTACGGCCGCCGCGGGCCGGGCACGTCCACCGTGTAGCGCACCAGGCCCCGGGTGACGCCCAGCTCCTCGAACGTGGGCGGCACCGCGGTGAGCGTCTCCGGGCCGCCCAGCGCCTCCAGCACGCCGGCCGGCGGCGCCCAGCCGGTGAGCACGACCCCGGCCGGGGCGCCCAGGACGGCGGGCGGCGGCGGCAGGTCCGGCAGCGGGCCGGGGTGGTACGCGGACAGCACCTCGCGAAAGCGCCGGAACTTCTCCGTGGGCCTGCCGTACTCGTCCACCGGAGCGTCGTAGTCGTAGGAGGTCACGTCCGGCTCCAGCGGACCCTCGTGCAGCGCGCCGCCGCCCCGGTTGGCACCCGCCCAGCCGCCGAAACTCGTGCCCCCGTGCGCCATGTAGAGGTTCACCGACGCCCCGCACTCCAGGATCTCCCGCAGCGCCTCGGCGGCCTCGGCAGGATCCCGTACGACGTGCTCGCCGGCCCAGTGGTCGAACCAGCCGCACCAGAACTCCATGCACATCAGCGGCCCCCCGGGACGGTGGCGGCGCAGCGTGGCGAACGCCTCGCGCGCGTGGGAGCCGAAGTTCACCGTGGCGAGCACCCCGGGCAGCGAGCCCCCGGTCAGCATGTGGTCCTCGGGTCCGTCCGAGGTGAGCAGGGGAACGGTGACGCCCTCCGAGCGCAGCAGGCCGGCCAGCTCCTCCAGGTAGCCGGTGTCACTGCCGTAGCTGCCGTACTCGTTCTCCACCTGGACCATGATCACCGGGCCGCCGCGGTCGAGCTGGCGGGGCACGATCGCGGGCAGCAGCCGGCGGAACCAGTCCCGGACATGGGCCGTGCAGCGCTCGTCACGCGTACGCGCGCGCGTGCCCGACTCGCCCGTCAGCCACGCCGGCAGCCCGCCGTTCTCCCACTCCGCGCAGATGTAGGGCCCCGGCCGCACGATCGCCCACAGGCCCGCCGCCCGGACCGCGTCCAGGAACCGGCCGACCGCCCCCACGTCCCGGAAGGTCCCCGGACGCGGCTGGTGCAGGTTCCACGGGACGTACGTCTCCACGCAGTTCAGGCCCATCGCCCGCAGCATCCCCAGCCGGTGCCCCCACTGCGCCTCGTGCACCCGGAAGTAGTGCAGCGCCCCGGACAGCAGCCGCACCGGCCGCCCGTCCAGCAGGAACCCGGACTCCCCGACCGCGAACTCGCTCACACGCCCTCCCCGCCACGACCCCGCCCGTGCCCTCCAGCCTCACCCCTTCCGGCGGCCGGCGCCATGGACGAAGATCGGCGCTGCTTGGACGAAAACGCGCCGCGCAGCCCGCCGCAAGGAGCGCCGATGTACCGGACCTGGATGCGGTTCTTCAGCCCCGGCCCCGCCCACCACCGCCTCGGCCTGGTCTGCCTCGGGGTCGGCCTCCAGCACGGCGCGCTGCCCACGGTCGGCCCGCGCACCCTCGACCACCACGTGGCCGTGGTGATCAGCTCGGGCCGCGGCTGGTACCGGGGCTCCGACGGCCGCCGTACGACCGTCACCGCGCCCGCCCTGCTGTGGCTCACCCCCGGCGTGCCCCACCACTACGCGCCCGACCCCGGCACCGGCTGGGACGAGGGCTTCGTCGACTTCGCCGGACCCGCCACCGCGGCCTACCGCGAACTCGGCTGCATCGAACCCGACCGGCCCGTCGTCCCGCTCTCCGACGCCGCCGGCCCCCGCGCGGTCATCGCCCGCATCGCCCGGGCCGCCCGCCCGGGCAACCCCCTGCTGGAGGTGGAGACCGCCGCCGCCGTCCACGAACTCCTCGTCGCCCTGCGCCGCGCCCGCGCCGACCTCGCCCCCGACGGCGACCAGGTGCTGGCCGCCCTCGCCCGGGACGCCTGCACGCCGCTGAGCGTCGCCGGCCACGCCGCCCGGCACGGGATGACCACCGCCGAACTGCGCGACGCGGTCCGCCGGGCGGCCGGCTGCACCCCGAAGGACTACCTGCTCGGCATCCGGCTCGCCCGGGCCAAGGACCTCCTCGCCACCACCGAGCTGCCGGTCGCGGCCGTCGCCCGCCGCGTCGGCTACGACGACCCCGCCTACTTCTCCCGGCTGTTCACCCGGCGCGTCGGCCTTCCACCCGTCCGGTTCCGCGCCCAGCAGGGCCGTACCGTCCCCGGCGGCTGGAGCGACCGCGTCCCCGACCCCGCCGATCCGCCGCTGATCCACTCCCCGGACACCCCGTAGGTACAGGCCCCTCCAGCGCATAGGGTGGGCCCTCATGACCACCAGCAACACCGGCAACGGTGCCGTCGACCCCGAGGTCCGCCAGGAACTGGAGCGGCTGCGCGACAGCATCGACAACATCGACGCGGCCGTCGTCCACATGCTCGCCGAGCGCTTCAAGTGCACCCAGCAGGTCGGCCGGCTCAAGGCGCTGCACCAGCTGCCGCCCGCCGACCCGGCCCGCGAGGCCCGGCAGATCGAACGGCTGCGCAGCCTCGCGGAGAACGCCAAGCTCGACCCGGCGTTCGCCGAGAAGTTCCTGAACTTCATCATCGCCGAGGTGATCCGGCACCACGAGCGGATCGCCGAGGACACCCACAACGGGCAACCGGCGCACGACGCCCGGACAAGCGACTGACCAGGGCCTGACCGGGCGCCGGCACGGCAGCCGGACAGGGCCGCGCACAGGGGACAAAAGCCATGTACCGATCCGCCCCTGTGCGCTGTCCGTCCCATCAGGCAGCATGTCCTGCATGTCCGTACTCACGCGCGACGAAGCGCAGCTCCGAGCACAGCTCCTCGACGTCCACCGGTACACGGTCGAACTGGACCTCACCACCGGTGCCGAGACCTTCGACTCCCGTACGGCGATCCGGTTCACCGCGCGGTCCGACGGGGACACGTTCGTCGAGCTGAAGCCCGCCGAGCTGCGCAGCGTCACACTCGACGGACAGCCGCTCGACCCGGAGTCCCTGTGCGAGGGCCGGCTGCCGCTGAAGAACCTCACCGCCGGCGCACACGAACTGCGCCTCGACGCGGCCATGCGCTACTCCCGCACCGGCGAGGGCATGCACCGCTTCACCGACCCGAGCGACGGCGAGACGTACGTCTACACGCAGCTGTTCCTGGACGACGTCCAGCGTGTCTTCGCCGCCTTCGACCAGCCCGACCTCAAGGCCGTCTTCGAGGTCTCGGTCAAGGCACCCGAGGGCTGGACCGTCCTCGCCAACGGCGTCACCGAACACCGCGGCGACGGCGTCTGGCGGGCCGCGCCCACCCCGCCCGTCTCCACCTACCTGGTCGCCGTCGCCGCCGGCCCCTGGCACTCGGTGCGCACCGAGCACCGCGGACTGCCCTTCGGCATCCACTGCCGCCGCTCGCTCGCGCCCCACCTCGACGCCGACGCCGAGGAGATCCTCGACATCACGCGCGCGTGCTTCGACCGCTACCACGAGAAGTTCGAGGAGCCCTACCCCTTCGACTCCTACGACCAGGCGTTCGTCCCCGAGTTCAACGCGGGCGCCATGGAGAACCCCGGCCTGGTCACCTTCCGCGACGACTTCGTCTACCGCTCCGCCGTCACCGACACCGAGCGGCAGACCCGCGCCATGGTCATCGCACACGAGATGGCCCACATGTGGTTCGGCGACCTCGTCACCCTCAAGTGGTGGGACGACATCTGGCTGAACGAGTCCTTCGCCGAGTACATGGGCTACCAGACCACCGCCGAGGCCACCCGGTTCACCGGCCCCTGGACCGAGTTCGGCGTCACCCGCAAGGCCTGGGGCTACGACGCCGACCAGCGGCCCACCACCCACCCGGTCGCCCCCGAGAACGTCGACGACACGGCCTCCGCCCTGCTCAACTTCGACGGCATCTCCTACGCCAAGGGCGCCTCCGCGCTGCGCCAGCTGGCCGCCTGGCTCGGCGAGAAGGACTTCCTGGCCGGCATCAACACCCACTTCAAGCGGCACAGGTTCGGCAACGCCACACTCGCCGACTTCATCGACTCCCTCGCCTCGGCCACCGACCGCGACGTGCCCGCCTGGGCCGACAGCTGGCTGCGCACCACCGGCGTCGACACGCTCACCCCGGTGACCACCTCCGCCGGCGGCACCTGCACGCTGACCGCCGACCGCACGGGCAGCCGCCCGCACCGCCTGAGCGCCGGCCTGTACGACCACGACGTCGCCGGCGAAGGCCGGCTGGTGCTGCGCGAGCGCATCGACCTCGACGTCCCGCAGGCCGCACCGCAGCCCATCGGCAAGCGCCCCGCCCTGATCCTCCTCAACGACGGCGACGTCACCTACGCCAAGGTCCGCTTCGACGCGCCGTCCTTCGAGACGGTCCGCACCGCCCTGTCCGGCCTGCCCGACCCGCTCACCCGCGCGGTCGTCTGGAACGCCCTCCGGGACGCCGTCCGCGACGGCGAACTCCCGCCCGCCGCCTACCTGGAGACGGCCCGCACCCACCTGCCCCACGAGACCGACCTGGCCGTCGCCCAGGGCGTCCTCGCCTTCGCCGTAGGCCAGCTCACCGACCACTACCTGACACCCGGGGACCGCCCGGCCGCCCTGACCACCCTCACCTCGCTCTGCCGCGACCTGCTGCGGCGCACCGAGGACGGCGACCACCCCGGCCTGCGGCTGATCGCCGTACGGCACCTGATCGGCGTGGCCGCCCACCCCGAGGCCATCGCCGCCTGGCTCGCCGACGGCACGGTGCCCGGCGGTCCGGAACTCGATCCCGAGCTGCGCTGGCGCATCCTCGCCCGGCTCGCCGTGCTCGGCGCCACCGACGAGGACGCCATCGCCGCCGAGCTGGCGCGCGACCCCAGCGCCACAGGCCAGGAGGGCGCCGCCCGCTGCCGCGCCGCGCTGCCCGACCCGGCGGCCAAGCGCGCCGCCTGGGAGGCGATGTTCACCGGCGACGACCTGTCCAACTACCTGTTCACGGCCACCGCCCAGGGCTTCTGGCAGCCCGAGCAGGCCGAGCTGGTACGGGAGTACGTGCCGCGCTTCTACGAGGACGCGGTCGCCGTCGCCGCCCGCCGCGGCCCCGCCATCGCCGTCGCCGCCGGCCGCTGGGCCTTCCCGGCCCACGCCGTCGACGCCGAGAACCTGGCGCTCGGCGAGGCCTGCCTGCGCGACGCCGACCTCACCCCGGCCCTGCGCCGCACCCTCGCCGACCGCCTGGACGACCTGTCCCGCGCCCTGAACGTGCGCGGCCGGCAGCGGGACGAGCAGGAGCAGCAGGGGGCGTAGGTCCTGCGGCGTAGGACGCGGCTGGTCCCTGCCGACGATGCGGCGGACCGGCCGCCGTCCCTAGGCTCGGGCGGTCAGTGATCAACCGAGCACCGGAGGCAGCACCGTGATCGTAGTGACCGGCGCGACCGGCAACGTCGGCCGTGCCCTCGTCGACCGTCTCCTCGCCGCGGGACAGCCCGTCCGGGCGCTGACGCGCGACCCGCAGCGGGCCGCGCTGCCCGAGCGGGCCGAGGTGGTGCGGTTCCAGCCGGACGAGCCCGCCGCCCTGTTCGACGGAGCGACGAAACTCTTCCTGTACGCCCAGGCCGGCACGGCCCCGCTGCTGGCGGCGGCCCGCGAGCACGGCGTGCGGCACGTCGTGCTGCTCTCCAGCGGCATCATCCAGGAGGGCGCCGACGAGACCCACCCCATCCACGTCATGCACGCCACCGTCGAGCGGGAGATCCGCGACAGCGGGCTCGACTGGACGTTCCTGCGCCCCAACGCCTTCGCCACCAACGCGCTCCAGTACGCCCCGCAGATCCGCGCGGGCGACACCGTCCGCGGTGTCTTCGCGGACGGCCTGTCCGCACCCATCCACGAGGACGACATCGCGGCCGTCGCCGAACGCGTCCTGCTCGACAGCGGCCACGAGGGCGCCGTGCACCGGCTGACCGGGCCCGAGGCGACCAGCAACGCCGACCAGGTCGCGGCGATCGGCGACGCCGTCGGCCGGAAGCTGACCTTCGTCGAGGTCGACCCGGCCGAGGCGGGCCCGGAGCTGTTCCCGCACGTACCGCCGCAGATGCTCCAACGACTGCTGGAGAGCTTCGCCGAGACCGTCGGCGTGCCCCCGGAGATCACCGGCACCGTGCAGGAGCTCACCGGCACCCCGGCCCGCACCTTCGCCCGGTGGGCCCAGGACCACGCCGGCGACTTCCGGTAGGCCGGGGCCCGCCCCAACACCTCCGCCGCGTACGGCAGTACACACTTTCGGGTTCTGTTCACCGGGCTTTCGGGACACAGGGCTCCCTTCCGGTACAAGCTGGAACTCCACCCCCAGCCGGAAGCCCGGGCCCGCGGCGGGGTGCGCGAGCGGAGGAGGGTTCCATGAGCACGCCACCCCTGGCCTCGGGTCCCGGCGGCCCCGACGCCCTGCGGCCCCTCCTCGCCACCGTGCTCGACGCGCTCGCGGCCGGCGTCCGCGAGCGCGGCGGACCGCTGCCCGCCGGCGGACCGGACGCCGTCGCCGCCCGCGTCGCGGACGCCCTCGGGGACGTCCTGCCGGACACCGGCGACCCGGACGCCCTGCACACCCTCGTACAGGAACTCGCCGCGGGCGCCGCCGACCCCGCCGACCCGCTGTGCACGGCCCATCTCCACAGCCCGCCGCTCGCCGTGGCCACCGCCGCCGACCTCGCCGCCAGCGCCCTCAACCCCTCCCTGGACTCCTGGGACCAGGCCCCCTCGGCCTCGGCCCTGGAAGCCGCGGTCGCCCGCACCCTCGCACGCACCGCCGGCCTCGCCGACGCCCTCGTCACCACCGGCGGCACCGAGTCCAACCAACTCGCCCTGCTGCTCGCCCGCGAGGCGCACGGCGGCACCGTGCGCCTCGTGTGCGGCGCGAACGCCCACCACTCCCTGCCACGCGCCGCCTGGCTGCTCGGCCTGCCCGACCCGGTCGTGATCCCCACACCCGACGGCACCCTGGACCCCGCCGCCCTCGACAAGGCCCTCACCGCGCACCCCGGCCCGCTGCTCGTCGCCGCCACCGCCGGCACCACCGACGCCGGCCTCATCGACCCACTGCCCGAGATCGCCGGCCTGTGCACCGCCCACGGCGCCCGGCTCCACATCGACGCGGCCTACGGCGGCGGCCTCCTCTTCAGCGACCGTCACCGCGACAAACTCGCCGGCCTCGAAGCCGCCCACACCCTCACCCTCGACCTGCACAAGCTCGGCTGGCAGCCGGTCGCCGCCGGACTCCTCGCCCTCGCCCGCCCGCACGAACTCGCCGCCCTCCACCAGCGCGCCGACTACCTCAACGCCGAAGACGACACCGAGGCCGGACTCCCCGACCTGCTCGGCCGCTCCCTGCGCACCACCCGCCGCCCCGACATCCTGAAGATCGCCGTCACCCTCAAGACACTGGGCCGCAGCGGGCTCGGCACCCTGGTCGACCTGGTCTGCGCCCGCGCGCGCGAATTCGCCGTACTCGTCCAGGAACACCCGGGCTTCGAGCTGTACGGCCGGCCCGTCATCAGCACCGTCCTGTTCCGCCCCGCCGGCGCCGACGACGACGCCGTGGCCGCCGTCCGCCGCAGACTGCAGCACGACGGCCGGGCCGTCCTCGGCCGGGCCCGCGCCGACGGCCGGCTCTGGCTCAAGGCCACCGTCCTCAACCCCCACACCCGGCCGGACGACCTGGCCCAGCTGCTCAAACTCGCCGAACTCGCCGAAGGAAACACCCCCGCATGACCCACGCCCCACGCCACGACCCCGCCGCTCCCCGCGACCTGGTCGGCATCGGCATCGGCCCGTGCAACCTCTCCCTCGCCGCCCTCGCCCACCCGCGCACCGAACTCGACGCCGTCTTCTACGAACAGCGCCCCCGCTTCGACTGGCACCCCGGGCTGCTCATCGAGGGCGCCACCGTCCAGGTCCCCTTCCTCGCCGACCTGGTCACCCTCGTCGACCCCACCAGCCCCTGGAGCTTCCTCAACTACCTCAGAACCCGCGAGCGGCTCTTCCCCTTCTACTTCGCCGAGCGCTTCCACATCCAGCGCGCCGAATACGACGCCTACTGCCGCTGGGTCGCCCGATCCCTCCCCGGGCTGCGCTTTCGCCACCAGGTCGACGCCGTCCGCTGGAACCCCGAACGGCACGTCTTCGAAGTCGACTTCACCCAGCTCGACGCCGAGGGCGAGGCCCAGGCCCTCGGCCGCACCCACGCGCGCAACATCGTCCTCGGCATCGGCACCGCCCCCTACGTACCCGACCCCCTCCGGCCCCTCGTGGACGCGCCCGGCGCGCCCGTCATCCACGCCGCCGACTACCTCGACCACCGCGACAGCATCCTCGCCGCCGGGCACGTCACCGTCGTCGGCTCCGGACAGTCCGGCGCCGAGGTCTTCCTCGACCTGCTCCGGCACCGCCCGGCCGGCCGGGAGAAGCTGCACTGGATCGGCCGGACCGAGGCGTTCGCGCCCATGGAGTACTCCAAACTCGGCCTGGAACACTTCACGCCCGACTACACGCGCTACTTCCACGCCCTCGACGAGCCCGTCCGCGACCGGCTGACCGCCGCCCAGTGGCAGCTGCACAAGGGCATCGACGCCGGCACCCTCGCCGCCATCCACGACGAGCTGTACCGGCGCACCCTGGACGGCGGCTGGCCCGACGCCGTCCTCACCCCCGGCGTCCGTGTCCGCACCGCGGGCCGGATGGCCACCACCGGGATCGAACTGCACCTGGAGCACCTCCAGCAGACCAGCCGCTCCCGGCTCACCACCGACGCCGTCGTCCTCGCCACCGGCTACCGGGAACGCCCCCTCGGCCGCCTCCTCGCCGGGCTCGACCCCTACATCCGCCGCGACAGCAGCGAACGCCCCCGCATCGACACCGAGTTCCGCCTCGTCCTCGACCCCTCGGTCACCGGCTCCGTCTACGTGCAGAACGCCGAACGGCACACGCACGGCATCGGCGCCCCCGACCTCGGCCTCGCCGCCTGGCGCAGCGCCACCATCCTCAACTCCCTCACCGGCAGAGAACCGTATCCGCTGCCGCTGCGCACGGCCTTCACCTCCTTCGGGCTGGAACAGCCGGCCGCCCGGGTGCCGCAGGCCAGGCAACCGAAACGGCTGACTCCGCTCGTCGAGGGAAGATGAGCCGCAACCGGCCGGACGAGATCGGCGCACACCTGCTCGCCGAGCCCGACAGCGGCGACGGCCGCACGTCGACGACGCCGGCGCCCAGGCGAGCGCCGACGCCGTCGGCCTGTCACTGCCGCGGCGCTAGAAGACCGGCTTGCCGTCGCGCACCAGCCTCCAGTCCACCGACGCGAACTCCTTCGGGTCCAGGACACCCTTCGCGGTCACCCACTCCGCGATCCGGGTCCGGATCTCCGTCGACTCCGACCACAGCTCCTTGGCCGTGGCGACGTGCGGGAAGGCACCGCCGCCGTTGGCCCGGTAGTTGTTCACGGCGAGCACGAACTGCCGGTCGTCCTCCAGCGCCGCCCCGCCGAAGGTCAGGTTCCTGATCCGCGACCCGGCCGGCTGGGCGATGTCGATGTCGTACGACAGACCCGAGACGTAGTCGTAGTTGTAGTCCGGACGGCCACCGGCGTTGGTCAGCTTCTCGACGTCGACCGCGGCATCGGCGGCCGTCTGGACGTAGTACTCCGCCGAGTACTCCAGGTAGGCACGCACCTGGGCGCCCGTCAGCAACTTGGCGACCAGCGTGTTGTCGTAGACGTACAGGCTCGACAGGTCCCGGATGGTGACCTCGCCGGCCGGGATCTCGGAGGTCCGGGAGAACGGCGAGGCCTGGGCGATCACCGGCAGCGAGGCGTACGCGGTGCCCGCGAGCGCCGCCTTGACCACGTCCTCCTGGACCTTGGTGATCAGGTCGATGATCGGGGCGTCCTTGTAGCGGGCCTCGGCGGTCGTCAGGGTCTCGGTGGCCCGGCCCACGACCTGGTTGACGTACGCGACGACCTTCTGGTGCTCGTCGGTGAGCAGCTTGGTGATCTTCGGGTCGTCGGCGACGGAGTTGGAGTTGCGCAGGGAGGCGGAGACCGACTCGACCTCCCAGCGGCCCTTGCCGAACACCAGCTCGATGTCGAAGACGGTGAGCCGCTCGGCGTAGCACAGCGGCTCCGACAGCACGACCGTCCTGCCGGTCTGCTCGTTGACGACCTTCAGTTCCGGGATCTCCACGTGCGCATGGCCGACCAGGATCGCGTCGATCCCGGGCACCTTCTTGGCCACGTTCGCCGCCGCGTTCTCCACGTACGGCACCTGGTCGCCGTACGACGAGGTGCCCGAGGTGCCCGAGTGCGCGGAGACGACGACCACGTCCGCGCCCATCGACTTCAGCTTCGGCACCCACTTGGCGGCCTGCTCCTCCAGGCCCGGGAACGCCAGCCTGCCCTGGACGTAGGCCTTGTCCCAGATCGCGATGCCCGGGTTGGTCAGGCCGAGCACCGCGACCTTGACCGGCTTGGCGCCCGGCACGTGGAAGGTCTTCATGAAGTACGGCGGGAAGGCGGGCTTGAGCGTCCTGGCGTCCACCGCGTTCGCGCCGAGCAGCGGGAAGTCGAGCTGGTCCTCGAACTTCCGCAGCGTCTCGATGCCGTAGTTGAACTCGTGGTTGCCGAGGGCCGCCGCGTCGTATCCGATCGCGTTCATCGCCTGCGCCATCGGGTGCACCGGGCCGCCCTTGGCGGTGATCGGGTCGACCTTGGCGTAGTAGTAGGTCAGCGGGGTGCCCTGGATGGTGTCACCGGCGTCCAGCAGCAGGGTGTTGCAGCGGCCCTTCTCCTTGCGCACCTGTTCGACGAGGGTGGAGATCCGGGCGAGACCCATCGCGTTGCCCGCCTTGTCGGCGTACTCCGCGTCCTTGAAGTAGTCCCAGTTGAAGACGTGCCCGTGCAGGTCGGTGGTGCCCATGACGGTGAGGGAGTACCGCTTCACGGGGTGCCCGGGCTTCGTGAGCTGAGCCGCCTCGGCCGCCGGGGCCGCCGCCGCACCGGCGATCGCCACTCCCGCTCCGGTGGCGGCGGACTTCTTCAGGAACTTCCGGCGGTTCAACGGCATGTCTCGCTTCTCCTTGGCGGTGGTCGAACAACGCGCGTAGATTCTGACCTGAACATGACTTCCGGCGACAGGTCCGGGAGGTTGCGATCTGGTGACCATCGCTCATAGGAGCGAGCTGTCGCACAATTCAACAGTTGTCAATAAGCCTTTGCCAAAAGTCTGTTGATTAGTCATACGGCGCCAATTCTCTACCCGCGGGTAAGCCATAGGCTCGACCCATGCGCCGAGCAAAGATCGTCTGTACATTGGGGCCCGCCACCGACTCGTACGACCAGATCAAGGCACTGGTCGAAGCCGGAATGGACGTCGCCCGCTTCAACCTCAGCCACGGCACGCACGCCGAGCACGAGGAGCGTTACCAGCGCGTGCGAAAGGCGGCCGACGAAACCGGCCGCAGCGTCGGAATCCTCGCCGACCTTCAGGGTCCGAAGATCCGGCTCGGCCGTTTCACCGAAGGACCGGTACTCCTTGAACGCGGCGACACCTTCACCATCACCGTGGAGGACGGCGCCGAGGGCGACCGCCACCAGTGCGGCACCACCTACGCGGGCCTCGCCGCCGACGTCACGCCCGGCGAGCGCATCCTCGTGGACGACGGCAAGGTCTGCCTGGAGGTCACCGCCGTCGACGGCCCCCGCGTGCGCACCCGGGTACTCGAAGGCGGCGTCGTCTCCGACCACAAAGGCCTGAACCTGCCCGGCGTCGCCGTCTCCGTCCCCGCCCTCTCCGAAAAGGACCGGGACGACCTGCGCTGGGCGCTGCGCACGGGATTCGACGTGATCGCCCTCTCCTTCGTCCGCAGCGGCGACGACGCCGCGGACGTGCACCGGATCATGGCCGACGAAGGCCGCCGCCTCCCGGTGATCGCCAAGATCGAGAAGCCACAGGCGGTACAGAACCTCGACGGCATCGTCGCCGCCTTCGACGGCCTGATGGTCGCCCGCGGCGACCTGGGCGTCGAGATGCCGCTGGAGCAGGTACCGATCGTCCAGAAGCGCGCCGTCACACTCGCCAGGCGCAACGCCAAGCCGGTGATCGTCGCCACCCAGATGCTCGACTCGATGATCGACAACTCCCGCCCCACCCGCGCCGAGGCCTCCGACGTCGCCAACGCGGTCCTCGACGGCACCGACGCGGTGATGCTCTCCGGCGAGACCAGCGTCGGCAAGTACCCGGTCGAGACCGTGCGCACCATGGCGAAGATCGTCGCGGCGGCCGAGGAGGACATGCTGGCGGGTGGCCTGCCACCACTGACCGAACGGACCAAGCCGCGCACCCAGGGCGGAGCCGTCGCCCGGGCCGCCGCCGAGATGGGCGACTTCCTCGGCGCGAGGTTCCTGGTGGCGTTCACACAGTCGGGCGACACCGCCCGCCGCCTCTCCCGCTACCGCTCCCCGATCCCCCTCCTCGCCTTCACCCCGGAGCCGGCCACCCGCTCCCAGCTCAGCCTCACCTGGGGCACGGAGACCTTCCTCGGCCCGCACGCGGACTCCACCGACGCCATGGTGGACCAGGTGGACGAGCTGCTGCTGAAGTACGGCCGCTGCGAGAAGGGCGACATCGTGGTGATCACGGCAGGCTCCCCGCCCGGCGTCTCGGGCTCCACCAACATGGTCAGGGTCCACCACATCGGCGAGGACGACAGCCCGAAGTGACGCGGGCCCGTCAGTACTTGGGGCCGGCGTGGGTGTCGAACAGTGCCACGGAGGCCTTCTCGGGGCGTCCAGTTGGTGATGTGGCAGCCGTCGATACAGCCTGTCCGTCCGGGACGGCTGATGCCACGAGGCGGTGCACGTCACCATGAGGCAGTGCTGCCTCGGCTTGGAGATGACGTAGCCGTCGCCCAAATAGAGGCCGAGCAGGGAGGCGTACGCCGGGCGGTCCAGCCAGTAATCACGGCGACACGCAGCAAAAAGCGGAAGATCACGCGAACGCGATCCTCCGCTTGTGTGGGCGACCTTAGAACCGAAGGAAAAGTGCCCCGGGTGGGACTCGAACCCACACTGAATACCTTTTGAGGGTATCGTCTCTGCCGATTGGACTACCGGAGCTCCTGCGAATCGAAGATTTACGCCGACCCGCTGCCAGTCCACCATACCGTAGCTAGGTAGGCTCTTGTCAGCAGTACCCCTGCCCTGAACGAGGAGCCCCCGTGACCGCCGAGTCGCCCCAGCCCGTAGACGCGCCCGACGACGACAAGTCGCACGTGCCTCCGCTGACGACCCGTGTCGTCATCGCCGAGGACGAGGCCCTGATCCGGCTCGACCTGAAGGAGATGCTGGAAGAGGAGGGGTACACGGTCGTCGGCGAGGCCGGGGACGGCGAGCAGGCCGTCGAGCTGGCCCGCGAGCACAAGCCGGACCTGGTCATCCTGGACGTGAAGATGCCCAAGCTGGACGGCATCTCCGCGGCCGAGAAGATCGCCGAGGAGTCCATCGCGCCGGTCCTGATGCTCACCGCCTTCTCGCAGCGCGACCTCGTCGAGCGCGCCCGGGACGCCGGCGCCATGGCGTACCTGGTCAAGCCCTTCAGCAAGAGCGACGTCGTGCCGGCGATCGAGATGGCCGTCTCCCGGTTCACCGAGCTGAAGCAGCTGGAGAAGGAGGTCGCCGACCTCACCCAGCGGCTGGAGACCCGCAAGCTGGTCGACCGCGCGAAGTCCATCCTGCAGACGGAGTACGGCCTGACCGAGCCGGCCGCCTTCCGTTGGATCCAGAAGACCTCCATGGACCGCCGCATGTCGATGCAGCAGGTCGCGGAGGCGGTCATCGCGGACAGCGAGGAGAAGAAGGCCGCCAAGAAGGACTGAGCGGCACCTCTCGTACGACGCGGCCCGCGCCCCGGAGAAAGGGGCGCGGGCCGCGTCGTACCCGGACGGTCAGTCCTCGCCGAGGTAGGCCTTGCGGACCGACTCGTCGTGCAGCAGGTCCTGTCCCGTGCCGGACAGGACGATGTTGCCGACCTCCATGACGTGACCCTGGTCGGCGAGGGAGAGCGCCGCCTGGGCGTTCTGCTCGACCAGCAGGATCGTGGTGCCCTGTGCCTTCAGCTCGGCGATCGTCGCCATGATCTTCTGCATCATGATCGGCGACAGACCCATCGACGGCTCGTCCAGCATCAGCAGCTTCGGCTGGGACATCAGTGCCCTGCCCATCGCCAGCATCTGCTGCTCACCGCCGGAGAGGGTGCCCGCGGCCTGCTTGCGCCGCTCCCCGAGGATGGGGAAGAGGTCGTAGGCGCGCTGGATGTCCTTCTCGATGCCCGGCTTGTCGTTGCGCAGGAACGCGCCGAGGCGCAGGTTGTCCTCGATGCTCATGCGCGGGAAGATGTGCCGCCCCTCGGGGGAGTGGGCGAGGCCCAGCGAGACCACCTGGTGGGCCGGGACCTTCTTCAGTGACCTGCCGTTGAACCTGATCTGTCCGCCGACCGGCTTCAGCAGGCCGGACAGTGTGCGCAGGGTGGTGGTCTTGCCGGCGCCGTTGGTGCCGATGAGGGTGACGACCTGACCGGCCTCGACCTTGAAGGAGATGCCCTTGACGGCCTCGATCTTGCCGTAGGCGACTCTCAGGTCCTCGACTTCCAGCAGTGCGGTCATCGGTCGTTCTCCTTGCCGGGCGCGGCGTCCGTGGTGGGCTCGGCGTGGGCCTCGGCGGCCTCCACCTCGGCCGCTTCCTCGGCGCCGGGTGCGTTCTCGAAGGGTTCGCCGAGGTAGGCCGCGACCACCCGTTCGTCGCCCTGGACGGTCGCGCTGTCGCCTTCGATGAGCTTCTCGCCCTGTACGAGCACGGCCACGCGGTCGCACAGGTTGAAGATGAAGCGCATGTCGTGCTCGATGACGAGGACGGCGATGCCCATGTCGCGGATGGCGAAGACCAGTTCCTCGGTGGTCCGGGTCTCCTGGGGGTTCATGCCGGCCGTCGGTTCGTCGAGCAGGAGCAGTCCGGGCTCGCTGGCCAGGGCGCGGGCGATCTCCAGCTTGCGCTGTTCGCCGTAGGGCAGGTTGCGGGCGAGGTGCTCGGCCTTGTGGTCGAGGCCGACGAACGCCAGCAGTTCCATGGCCCGGTCCCGGGAGGCCTTTTCGGCCTTGTGGAAGCCGGGGCCGCGCAGTACGGCGGACCAGAAGCCCTCTTTGGTGCGGGTGTGCCGGCCGACGAGCACGTTCTCCAGGACGGTCATGTTGGCGAAGAGCCGGATGTTCTGGAAGGTGCGTGCGATGCCGGCCGCGGTGACCTTGAAGGACTTGGGCGGCAGGACGTTGCCCTTGTACCGGACTTCGCCCTCGGTGGGGACGTACAGGCCGGTCAGGCAGTTGAAGAAGGTGGTCTTGCCGGCGCCGTTGGGGCCGATGAGGCCGACGATCTCGCCGGCGCCGACGGTGAGGTCGACGCCGCGTACGGCGGTGAGGCCGCCGAAGCGCATGGTCACGCCGCGGGCGTCGAGGACGGTCTCGCCGGGCGCGGCGGCGCCGGGGGTGGTGTCCTTGGTGGTGGTGTCGGTGGTCATGGTGGTCAGGCCCCCGCCTTCGTCAGGAGGGTGGGTGCTTCCGCCTCTTCGTGGAATTCGAGCTGGCGGCGCCGGTTGGGGATGAGGCCCTCGGGGCGGAACCGCATCAGCAGGATGAGTGCGAGGCCGAAGGCGAAGAGCTGGTAGTTGCCGAGGAACTGGAGCTTGTTCGGGATGAGGAAGAGCAGGGCTGCGCCGATCAGCGGGCCGCTGATGGTGCCCATGCCGCCGAGGACGACCGCGGCGAGCAGGAAGGCGGAGTTGGGCGGGATGGGACCGGCGAACAGGTACTGCTCGGGGGTCACGGTGTAGGTGACGTGGGCCTGGACGGTGCCGGCGAGGCCGGCGAGCGAGGCGCCGACGGCGAAGGCGATGAGCTTGACCCGGAAGCCGTTGATGCCCATGGCGAGGGCGGCGGTCTCGTCCTCGCGGATGGCCACCCAGGCGCGTCCGATGCGGGAGTTGCCGCTGCGGCGGAAGACCAGCACCACGATCGCGGTGATGATCAGCATCAGGAAGAAGTAGTTGGCGAACCGGCCGATGGTGAAGCCGCCCATGTCGTGCTGGGCGCCGAAGTCGAAGCCGAGGACGTCGAGGTTGGGGATGGAGCTGATGCCGTTGGAGCCGTTGGTGAGGTCGGGTCCGGAGGTGCCGTCGAGGTTGTTCGCGGTGATGCGGAAGATCTCACCGAAGCCGAGGGTGACGATGGCGAGGTAGTCGCCGCGCAGCCGCAGGGTCGGGGCGCCGATGAGTACACCGAAGACGAGGGAGGCGGCGGCGCCGACGAGGACCGCGGCCCAGAAGGGGAAGTGCACGTCGAACGGGGAGCTCGGGGAGCCGGAGACCAGGGCCGCCGCGTAGGCGCCGACGCCGAGGAAGGCGACGTATCCGAGGTCGAGGAGGCCGGCGAGGCCGACGACGATGTTCAGGCCGAGGGCGACGGTGGCGAAGATCAGGATGTAGACGCCGAGGGTCGCGTACTGGTCGTTGGTCTGGGTGAAGGGGAACAGTGCCGCCGCGACGAAGGCGCCGCAGATGGTGATGTTCGTGTGCCGGGAGGCGATCTGTGAGGCGTGGGCGATCACACCGGCCTTGTTGAGGGCGGCGAAGCCGAGGCCGGCAGTGATGAGGAAGCCGATGAACAGCTCGTCGTACTCGGTGCCGATGCCGTAGGTGAAGACGACGAGGCCGAGTGCGAGCATCGCGACGATGACGAGGATCTCGGCGTACGACGGGAGCGAGCCCACGGGCCGGGGGGAGCCGGCGCTGAAGACCGCCTTGGTGGTCTCCCAGTTGTGTGCGGCGCCGTGCTTGAACTTCTCCCAGCCGGTGTCGTCGGGGTCGATCGGGTCGGGCTGGGGCCGCTGGAAGGGCAGGGCCAGGGCGCCGGCGAGGGCGGCGAGGCTGGCGACGGCGACGAGGTAGCCACCGGGTTCGAGGTTGACGACTCCGCCGAGATCGGTGCTGATGGCGATGACCGTGTACCAGGCGGTGGCGAAGGTGGCGAGGGTGGCGAACTTCAGGGCCGCGTCGGGGCCGGCGGGCACCAGCCAGTTCAGGCCCCGCAGGCCGTAGGAGGCCAGTGCGAAGAGGCTGGCGAGGGCCGCGCCGATGAGGACGAGGACCTGCAGGCCGCCCGGGTAGCCGTAGACGGTGAGGTCGCCGGGGAATGCGGAGGTCCAGGTCCAGGCGAGGAACGTGGAGACGATCGTCAGGACGCTGCCGCCGAGGGCGAGGGCGCGGGCGGCCTTCTCCGGCAGGGGCAGCAGGCCGGACGGGGTGTCGGCCTTGCGGGCGCCGGGGGTGTCGGGTGCGGTGGTCTGTGTGGTCATCGGTGTCACGCCCTGTCCGCGACGCGCTCGCCGAGCAGGCCCTGCGGCCTGAACAGCAGTACGAGGATGAGGAGTACGAAGGCCCAGACGTCGGCCCAGGACTGGCTGCCGAACTTGTCCATGCCCGGGATGTCGGCGATGTAGGCGGTGGCGAGGGTCTCGGCCACGCCGAGGACCACGCCGCCGATCATGGCTCCGTAGATGTTGCCGATGCCGCCGAGGACGGCTGCGGTGAACGCCTTCAGACCGAGGATGAAGCCCATCCGGAAGTTGATCTCGCCGTACTTCAGGCCGTAGGCGACGGCTCCGACGGCGGCGAACGCGGCGCCGAGTGCGAACGCGATCACGATGATGCGGTCGGTGTTGACGCCCATCAGCTTCGCGGTGTCCGGATCCTGTGCGGTGGCCTGCATGCCGCGGCCGGTGCGGGTCTTCATCACGAACCAGGCGAGGACCGCCATGCTGATGGGGGCGGCGACGACGAGGAAGATGTCACCGGTCTGGATGGTGACGCTGCCGATCTCGAAGGGGCCGCCTTCGATCTGCGGGAAGGTGCGCGCGGACTTCGCCTCCGGGTACCAGGCCCACACGGCCTGCTGCAGCGCCAGGGAGAGGCCGATGGCGGTGATCAGAGGGGCGAGGCGTGGGGCGTTGCGGAGGGGCCGGTAGGCGAATCGTTCCGCTCCGACGGCGATGGCGACCGCGACGATCACGGCGCCGACGATCATCAGCGGCAGCGCGATCCACATGGTGGTGCCGCCGGGGAGCCAGAGCCAGACAGTGAGAGCGCCGAACGCGCCCGTCATGAAGATCTCGCCGTGGGCGAAGTTGATGAGCTGGACAATGCCGTAGACCATTGTGTAGCCGATGGCGACCAGCCCGTACATGGATCCTAGTAGCAGGCCGTTGACCAGCTGCTGCGGCAGTTCGTTCACCGCATGTCCTCCGAGCGTTCGGAAAGTGCGAGGGATGTGGCCGGATGCGAGTCCGCGCGGGACGCCAGTGGAACAGCGCCCCGCGCGGCTCTTGAGTGGTGCAGGTGGGGATCAGCCGGTGTAGGTACCGGACTTGACGGGAACCCAGGCACCGTTCTTCACGGCGTACACGGTCAGCTGCTTGTTGGTGGCGTCGCCGAACTCGTCGAACGAGACCTTGCCGGTCACGCCGTCGAAGGACACGCCCTGCATGGCCTCGGTGATCTTGGCGCGGGCGTCGGTGGGCAGCTTGCCGCCGTTGGCGTCGGCGACCTTCTTCACGGCCTCGATGACCGCCCAGGCGGAGTCGTAGGCGTAGCCGCCGTAGGCGGAGTACTCCTCCTTGTAGCCGGCGGCCTTGTAGTCGGCCACGAACTGCTTGGCGGAGGGGAGGTCCTCGACGGGGGCGCCGACGGAGGTGGCGAGGTCGCCGGTGGCCTCGGAGCCCGCCAGCTTCATGTAGGTGTCGTCCTTGACGCCGTCGCCGCCGACCAGCGGGATCTTGGCACCGGCGGCCTTGATCTGCTTGCTGAGCGGGCCGGCCTGCGGGTACTCGCCGCCGTAGTAGACGACCTGGGCGCCGGAGTTCTTGACCTTGGTGGCGATCGCGGAGAAGTCCTTGGCGTCCGGGTTGATGTGCTCGGTGCCGACCACCTTGCCGCCGAGCTTCTTGAACTCGGTGGTGAAGGTCGCGGCGAGGCCGGAGCCGTAGGTCTTCTTGTCGTCGATGACGAAGACCTTCTTCTTCTTGGCGGTGTTGTAGACGTACTGCGCGGCGAACGGGCCCTGGATGGCGTCCGTGGTCGCGGTGCGGAAGTACGCCTTGTACGGGCGGACCTTCTTGTTCTGCCAGTCCGGGCCCTGGGTCAGGGCCGGGCCGGTGTTGGCGGGGGAGACCTGGACGAGCTTGGCGTCGTCGAAGACCTTCTGCATGGACTCGGCGACCGAGGAGTTCAGCGGGCCGACGACGCCGAGGACGTTCTTGTCCGAGACGAAGCTGGAGGCGTTCTGCTGGCCGGCGGACGGCTGGGCCTGGTCGTCGCGGGCGTCGATCTTGAAGGTGACGCCCTTGACCAGCTGCTGCTTGTTGGCGTTCCGGACGGCGAGGTCCGCCGAGTTCTTGATGCCGAGGCCCATGGCGGACAGGTCGCCGGTCAGGGGGGCGTCGACACCGATGACGACGGTGGTGCCGCCGTTGCCGGAGTCCGAGCCCTTGTCGCCGCTGTCGCGCGAGCCGCAGGCGGTGAGGGTGAGCGCTCCCGCCGCCAGCGCGGCGGTGATGGCGATAAGCGAACGTTGACGCACGATCAGTCCTTTCCCCAGGCACAACCGCATCCCCGTGGAAGCGGTCGAGTCGCGCGCCGCGCTGAATTGGACAATCCGAAGGCGCGGTGACTGGCCGTGACTCTAAGCGTGTGTGGGGAACGTGGAGGAGTGTCTGACCCAGGCTGTGACGCTCTTGTTATGACACGACGTAATGCAGAGCGGTACTGCGTGGGGTGGAAGGTGGAATTCAGGGGGATTCGCGCTGTCCACATTCTGAGAATCCGCAGGACCCGCCGTGATCCTTTCAGGCGTCTCAGCTGTTTTGGTGATTACCTGGTTCTGTTGCTGCAGGCTACTTCCAGGGCGTGGGAGAGGTCCTGTGCGTAGCGTGCCCCCGGGATGAAGCTCTGCGTCTGTATTGCACGGGTATTACGCAGAGTTACGTCCAGGAAAGGTAGCCCGGCGCTCCTGGGGGCTTTTTCGCAATCCGTCACGTGCATGGTTATTGTGATCTTGCGGGCGGAATCCGCCCGGGTTCGGAACGGGGCAGGCGGCTCCGTGGTCAGCGACAGCCCCGCGTACGGCTGGCTCACCCGGGTCACGGTGACCGGTGGCCCCGAGGCCACGCTCACCAGCACGGCGAAGCTGAAGCTGCGCGGCGGGGCGCCCGCCGGAGGGGGCCGGGCGTCGAGGTAGGTCACGTCCACCACTTGGGCGGGGTACGGCACCTGCGCGGGCCTGCGCTCCGGGTGCGGCTGCTGCGGCCGCGTGGCGTAGAGGTAGCCGCCGCCTCCCAGGAGGACGGCCGCGGCGGCGAGGGCGAGGGCGATCCGCCGGTGGCGGACGTACCAGGCGGCCAGGGCGGTACGCGTCCGGCCGGCCGGGAGCGCGTCGTCCGGCTGCCGGTCGTCCCACGCGCGCGTGCCCTCGCCGGGCTCCGGCGGGCCGATGCCGCTCATGTCCAGGGGCCTCCGGCCGGGGTCCCGTTGCGGTAGCGCTCGGTACATGCCGCCCCTGCCTGACGGACGATCAACTTGTCGGCCTCTGCGGCTCCTTGACGCCGCTTCACGGACCGCGCTGCGGTCACGACGTCCCTCAGGATCTCGTACTGCCCGTGGGACAGGCCCATCGACTGGTAGTCGCCGTAGGTGTCGCGGTCGAGGACCTCGCGCGACCAGTAGGTGACGATCCTCGCGCACAGGTCGGCGTCGGAGGTCGGCCGTGCGGCGGCCGGGGTGCCGGGGGAGGGGGCGGCCGAAGAGGGCGGGGAAGCCGGGGGCGTGGGGGCGGGGGAGGGGGCGGATGCGGAACCCGGGGAGGAAGCGGGGGCGGGCGCGGAGGCGGCGGCGGAACTCGCCGAGGAGTGGGAGGGGTGGGGGGAGCGCGGGGAGCCGCTCGGCCCGGCGCAGCCCGTCGCGCACAGCACCGCCGGCACCGCCAGCGCCAGGAACCTCACCCCCGGCCGGGGGCCTCCTCGCCGTCCCATGTGCCGAAGCTAAGGGGAGGGAGGGCGAGGGGCAACGCTCCGTCGGGACCGGGCTCAGCTTTCGGCGGGCTCCGCGGGCCCGTCGCCCGGCCGCACGTCCCGCAGCAGGCAGGTCAGCCGGGCGGTGCAGACCCGGCGATCCGCCTCGTCGCTGATGACGATCTCGTACGTCGCCGTCGACCGCCCCCGGTGTACGGGCGTGGCCACACCCGTCACCATGCCCGAGCGGATCCCGCGGTGGTGGGTGCAGTTCAGGTCCACCCCGACCGCGATCTTCGAGGCGCCGCCGTGCAGCATGGACCCGACCGAGCCCAGGGTCTCGGCGAGCACCGCGGAGGCGCCGCCGTGCAGCAGGCCGTACGGCTGGGTGTTGCCCTCCACCGGCATCGTCCCGACGACCCTGTCCGCCGAGGCCTCCAGGATCTGCACGCCCATGCGCGTGCCCAGATGCCCGGCCGAGAACAGGGCGGGCAGGTCCACACCGAGCGCCGCGTACTCGTCGATGACCTCCTGCGGGAACTTCACTCGCTGCTGCTCACCCATGGGCCCGGCTCCGTTCGTCGTCAGCTGTCGGCTCACTGAGCAAACGCTCAGTCGGTCGCCGATTGTTCCAGACGCCCTCCGTGGTCTCCGTGTGGCCTTCGAGTCGTACGACGACGGACTTGCTGGCCGGGGTGTTGCTGGTGTCGGCGGTGGCGTCCAGCGGCACCAGTACGTTCGTCTCCGGGTAGTACGCCGCCGCGCACCCACGGGCCGTCGGATACAGCACCACCCGGAAGCCGGGCGCCCGCCGCTCCACCCCGTCCTGCCACTCGCTCACCAGGTCGACGTACGACCCCTCGGCGACCCCCAGCGCGCGGGCGTCCTCGGGGTGCACCAGCACCACCCGGCGCCCGCCGGTGATGCCCCGGTACCGGTCGTCCAGGCCGTAGATCGTGGTGTTGTACTGGTCGTGCGAGCGCAGGGTCTGCAGCAGCAGCCGGCCCTCGGGAAGCGCCGGGTACTCCACCGGCGCCGCCGTGAAGTTCGCCTTGCCCGTGGCGGTCGGGAAGCGGCGCTCGTCGCGCGGGGCGTGCGGCAGCGCGAAACCGCCGGGCCGGGCCACGCGCGCGTTGAAGTCCTCGAAACCGGGGATCACGCGCGCGATGCGGTCACGGATCGCCGCGTAGTCCTTCGCGAACTCCTCCCACGGCACGACACTGCGCTCGCCGAGCACCCGCCGCGCGAGACCGCAGACGATGGCCGGCTCGGACCTCAGCTGCGGGCTCGCGGGCTTCAGGCGGCCGCGCGAGGCGTGCACCATGCCCATGGAGTCCTCGACCGTCACGAACTGCTCGCCGCCGTCCTGCACATCGCGCTCGGTCCGGCCCAGGGTGGGCAGGATCAGCGCCCGCGCGCCCGTGACCACGTGCGAGCGGTTCAGCTTGGTCGACACGTGCACCGTCAGCCGCGCGCGGCGCATCGCGGCCTCGGTGACCTCGGTGTCGGGCGATGCGGAGACGAAGTTGCCGCCCATGGCGAAGAACACCTTCGCCTCGCCGTCGCGCAGCGCGCGGATGGCCCGTACGACGTCGAAGCCGTGCTCGCGCGGCGGCGCGAACCCGAACTCCTTCTCCAGGGCGTCCAGGAAGGCCGGGGCGGGCCGTTCGAAGATGCCCATGGTGCGGTCGCCCTGGACGTTGCTGTGCCCGCGCACCGGGCACACGCCCGCGCCCGGGCGGCCGATGTTGCCGCGCAGCAGCAGGAAGTTGACCACCTCGCGGATGGTCGGCACGGCGTGCTTGTGCTGGGTGAGGCCCATGGCCCAGCAGACGATGGTCCGCTCCGAGGCGAGGACCATGGCGAGGGCCCGCTCGATCTCCGCGCGCGTGAGGCCGGTCGCGGTCAGCGTCTCGTCCCAGTCGGCGGCCCGCGCGGCCGCCGCGAACTCCTCGAAACCGTGGGTGTGGTCGCGGACGAACTCCTCGTCGACCGCGCCCTCCGTGTCCAGGACGAGCTTGTTGAGGAGCCGGAAGAGGGCCTGGTCGCCGCCGATGCGGATCTGCAGGAACAGATCGGTGAGGGCGGCGCCCTTGAGGAGGCCCTGCGGGGTCTGGGGGTTCTTGAAGCGCTCCAGGCCCGCCTCGGGCAGTGGGTTGACGCTGATGACCTTGGCACCGTTGGCCTTGGCCTTCTCCAGCGCCGAGAGCATCCGCGGATGGTTCGTGCCCGGGTTCTGGCCCGCGACGATGATCAGATCGGCCTGGTACAGGTCCTCCAGCAGGACGCTGCCCTTGCCGATGCCGATCGTCTCGTTCAGCGCCGATCCGGACGACTCGTGGCACATGTTGGAGCAGTCCGGCAGGTTGTTCGTGCCCAGCTCGCGCGCGAAGAGCTGGTACAGGAACGCGGCCTCGTTGCTGGTGCGGCCCGAGGTGTAGAAGACGGCCTCGTCCGGGGAGCCGAGGGCGGCGATCTCCTCGGCGACGATGTCGAAGGCCCGCTCCCAGGAGACCGGCTCGTAGTGCGTGCCGCCCTCGGGGAGGTACATGGGGTGCGTGAGCCGGCCCTGCTGGCCCAGCCAGTAGCCGCTGCGGCCGGACAGGTCGGCGACGGAGTGCGCGGCGAAGAACTCGGGCGTGACCCGGCGCAGGGTGGCCTCCTCGGCCACCGCCTTCGCGCCGTTCTCGCAGAACTCCGCCGCGTGCCGGTGGTCCGGCTCGGGCCAGGCGCAGCCCGGGCAGTCGAAGCCGTCCTTCTGGTTCACGCGCAGCAGCGTCAGCGCCGTGCGCCGCACCCCCATCTGCTGCCGGGCCATGCGCAGCGTGTGCCCGATGGCCGGCAGCCCCGCCGCCGCGTGCTTCGGTTCCGCGACCTGCGGCGCGTCCTGAACCGGATCACCCTTGGGCGGCTTCGTCGCCATCGCACGCTCCCCTTCGACTGCGTGTGACAAGTACGCGGACGATCCTCCCACGCCCCACCGACAGGGGAACCGGGCGGTCGCGGCACCCTTGCTCGCGCCGAGTCACCGTCACGGCACGTGACCGATGCGCGTCCGCCCGTACCCGGGGCAGGCAGGCCGCCCGGACCGGATTGTCAGTGCGGCGTGGCAGGATCGGGGACGTGGCAGAGACAGCACCGAAGCAGACCGACAAGACCTCCGGCGGCACCCGTCCCCGGCTGATGCTCATGGACGGGCACTCGCTGGCCTACCGCGCGTTCTTCGCGCTGCCCGCGGAGAACTTCACGACCGCGACCGGCCAGCCGACGAACGCGATCTACGGCTTCGCGTCGATGCTGGCCAACACCCTGCGTGACGAGGCGCCCACGCACTTCGCGGTGGCCTTCGACGTCTCCCGCAAGACCTGGCGCTCCGAGCGGTTCACCGAGTACAAGGCGAACCGCTCCAAGACCCCGGACGAGTTCAAGGGCCAGGTCGAGCTGATCGGCGAGCTGCTCGACGCGATGCACGCCCCGCGCTTCGCCGTCGAGGGGTACGAGGCGGACGACGTCATCGCCACCCTCGCCACCCAGGCCGAGGCCGAGGGCTTCGAGGTGCTGATCGTCACCGGCGACCGCGACTCCTTCCAGCTGGTCACCGAGAACACCACCGTGCTCTATCCGACGAAGGGCGTCTCGGAGCTGACCCGCTTCACCCCGGAGAAGGTGTTCGAGAAGTACGGCCTGACGCCCGCCCAGTACCCGGACTTCGCGGCCCTGCGCGGCGACCCGTCCGACAACCTTCCCGGCATCCCCGGCGTCGGCGAGAAGACCGCCGCGAAGTGGATCAACCAGTTCGGCTCGTTCGCCGAGCTGGTCGAGCGGGCCGAGGAGGTCAAGGGCAAGGCCGGGCAGAACCTCCGCGACCACCTGGAGTCCGTCAAGCTCAACCGCGTCCTCACCGAGCTGGAGCGCCAGGTCGAGCTGCCGAAGAGCGTCGCCGACCTGGAGCGGGCCCCGTACGACCGCAAGGCGGTCGCGATGGTCCTGGACACCCTGGAGATCCGCAACCCGTCCCTGCGCGAGCGTCTCTTCGCCGTCGACCCCGGCACCGAGGAGGCCGAGACCACCCCGATCACCACCGACGGCGTGGAGATCGACGGCCGCGTCCTGCGCACCGGCGAGCTGGCCCCCTGGCTCGCCGAGCACGGCGCCGGGACCCTGGGCGTCGTCACCGTCGACACCTGGGCGCTGGGCACCGGCTCGGTCGCCGAGGTGGCCCTCGCCACGGCCGGGGGAGCGGCGGCCTGGTTCGACCCGGCGGAGCTGGACGAGGCCGACGAGAACGCGTTCGCGGCCTGGCTGGCGGACGCGGACCGCCCCAAGGTGTTCCACAACGCCAAGGGCGCCATGCGGGTCTTCGCCGAGCACGGCTGGAGCGTCGAGGGCGTGACCATGGACACCGCGCTCGCCGCCTACCTGGTCAAGCCCGGCCGCCGCTCCTTCGACCTGGACGCGCTGTCGATGGAGTACCTGCACCGCGAGCTGGCCCCCGCCGCCGCGGCCGACGGCCAGCTGGCCTTCGGCGCGGACGACGGTGCCGAGGCCGAGGCCCTGATGGTCCAGGCCCGCGCCGTCCTGGACCTCGGCACCGCCTTCGAGGGCCGGCTGGAGGAGGTCGGTGCCGCCGATCTGCTCCGGGACATGGAGCTGCCCACCTCCGCGCTGCTCGCCCGCATGGAGCGTCACGGCATCGCGGCGGACCGGCCGCATCTCGAAGCGATGGAACAGATGTTCGCGGGTGCGGTGCAGCAGGCCGTGAAGGAGGCGCACGCCGCGGCCGGGCACGAGTTCAACCTGGGCTCGCCCAAGCAGCTCCAGGAGGTCCTCTTCGGTGAGCTGGCGCTGCCGAAGACGAAGAAGACCAAGACCGGCTACACCACCGACGCAGACGCGCTGGCCTGGCTCGCCACCCAGACCGACAACGAACTGCCGGTGATCATGCTCCGGCACCGTGAGCAGGCGAAGCTCCGCGTCACCGTCGAGGGCCTGATCAAGACCATCGGTGGCGACGGCCGTATCCACACCACCTTCAACCAGACGGTGGCCGCGACCGGCCGTCTCTCCTCCACGGATCCCAATCTGCAGAACATCCCCGTCCGCACGGACGAGGGCCGGGCGATCCGCCGGGGCTTCGTGGTCGGCGAGGGCTTCGAGTCCCTGATGACCGCGGACTACAGCCAGATCGAACTGCGCGTGATGGCCCACCTCTCCGAGGACGAGGGCCTGATCCAGGCGTTCACCTCCGGCGAGGACCTGCACACCACCGCCGCCTCCCAGGTGTTCGGCGTCGAGCCCGGCGCGGTGGACGCGGAGATGCGCCGCAAGATCAAGGCGATGTCGTACGGCCTCGCCTACGGCCTGTCCGCGTTCGGCCTCTCCCAGCAGCTGAACATCGAGGCGGCCGAGGCCCGGGCGCTGATGGACGCGTACTTCGAGCGCTTCGGCGGGGTCCGGGACTATCTGCGCCGGGCGGTCGACGAGGCGCGGGCGACGGGCTACACGGCGACGCTCTTCGGGCGCCGCCGCTACCTGCCCGACCTCAACAGCGACAACCGCCAGCGCCGCGAGGCGGCCGAGCGCATGGCCCTCAACGCGCCCATCCAGGGCACGGCGGCGGACATCGTGAAGATCGCCATGCTGAAGGTGGACGGCGCGCTGCGGGCGGCGGACCTGAAGTCCCGCATGCTCCTCCAGGTCCACGACGAAATCGTCCTGGAGATCGCCCCCGGCGAGCGGGCGGCCGCCGAGGAACTGGTCCGCCGCGAAATGGCCGACGCCGTCCACCTCAGGGCCCCCCTGGACGTCTCGGTGGGCGTGGGCCCGGACTGGGAGTCCGCTGCCCACTAGCAGCCTGCGGCGCGGGGACGGAGGGGACTGGGGCGAGCGGGGAGGTTGCACGGAGCGGAGGGGGCGCTGCGACAGGGCGGGAGCCGCGACGGAGCGGGCATGGCGCTGCACACAGGGGGGCGCGAGCGTTGTGACCAGGAGCGGCCGCCGCCCTTGCCTGCGGCTGCTGCTCCGCTCCCGGGCCCGCCACTGCCCCTCCGCCCTCCTTGCCCGCAGCCACTGCTCCGCTCCCCGGCCCGCCGTTGCCCCTCCGCCGCTCCCGGACTCCGCTGCCCTTCCCCGACTCCGCTGCCCTTCCCCACCCCGGCACCCCTTCTCCGCCGCAACGGCGATCAGCCCGCACGGCGCACTCCGGCGGTGCCGAACGCACCGCCACCGCACGTCACCCACCCCACTCAGCAGGCGTGAACCCGCGCGTCACCCGCCGCACCCGGCACGTCCCCCCTCGGCCCCGCCGGCACCCGCCAACCCGCTGAACCCCCGGAGGGCCCGTCACTCTCGTGGCCCCCGCCAAAACGCCCCCCACCCCCCGCAGCCGCAACACTGCGGGCATGGGTATACGCATGCTTCACCGCCGGACGCCCGAGGCAGCCACCGGGGCCTGGGCGGACACCGTCTTGGCGCAGGCCGTGCCCGCCGCGCTGGTCCAGGCCCTCGCGGCCGACGCAAGCACCGCCCGCATCCCGGCCGACCTGCCCACGACCGTCCGCCATGTCACCCAGCGGCTCCGGCGCACACTCGCCGGCGGCCCGGCCCACACCCCCGACTGGCGCCAGTGGACCGACGTGGCCCGCGGCTATCTCGCCCTCGTCCTCACCCTGATCCCGAGATCCCGCCCCCGGCCCACGCTCACGGTCTTCGTCGCGCCCCTCACCGAACGACCGGCCGCTCCCGGCCCGCACCGACCACCTCACCGGGGGCCCCGGGAACCACGGCCGGACGCCACACCCTGACCCCGACGGCGTACAGCAGCAGCCCCAGGACCATCCCGGCGCCCGCACCGAAGCACAGGGTGGGCACCAGCTCCCACGGCCCCGCGGCCGTGCCCCGCCGCTCCCACCACCGCGCCGTCCGCTGCGCCGCCCCCGCCACCGCGCAGCCGCCGATCACCGCGAGCGCGAACCACCGGTCCCGCGCGGACAGCACCGGCACCCCCGCCGGCGCCCCGCCCGGCGCCCGCCGCAGCGCGCTGAGCACGAACACCGCGATCACCACGGCAGCCGCCACCGAGGACCCGTACTGCAGCCAGGTGAACAGCGGCATGCCCGCCGGGCGGTCCCGGCCGATGGCCGGAATCAGCCGCGTACCCCACCGGTCGTGGTGCGTGAACGCGTCCCACACCACATGGGTGAGCGCGCCGAGCACCGCGGAGACGTACCAGCGGGCCACCGAAGAGGCCCGCACGCGCGCGCGTGGCGCACCGCAGCGCAGCAGGGCGGCCGGCCTCCCCTGCAGAGCCCGTGGCAGCAGTGCCGTCAACGGCTCCCGGACCAGCAGCCACAGCCCCGCGAGGGCCCAGGCGATGAGCACGTCGACCGTGACGACCCCGGCGAACGCGTGCGTGACCGTGCCGAACTCCATGCCGCCCGGCAGGACACCGGCCGCGTAGTAGGGCATGTCGGGCGCGTAGGAACCCGCGACGAGCAGGGACGGCACCAGCGGGCCCCGGCCGCTGCCGTCCCGGCGGATCGCGGGCAGCACGGCCGCCGCATGACTGAGCGTGAACGGCAACAGGGCCCCCCGAGCGTTGACGGTCCGGACTTCGGCACCGTGATCAGCTGCGCCCAGTATGCGCGACCTCCGTCCGGGCCCGTGCGGCACGACGACAGTTGGCCAACCGGTGAAAACGGGCGCGAACGGGTCCCCGCCCAAAGCAAGTTGTCGTAGGGTCACCTGCGTCGCCGTGCCGGGCGTACGGCCGGACACACATCACACGCAGGGAAGGGCGGCACAGGGGCAACCAGATCACGGAGTCAACCGTCACACCAGAGCGAGGCAGACAGACGGAGACGGACGCACGGACGTCCACGGGAGGGGTTCACTCTATGGCGGCGCATTTCGGCAGGCGGCTGCGCAAGGGAGCGGCGACGACCGCCGTGGCCGCGGCAGCGGTCGCGGCTCTCTCCGCGTCCCAGGCTCCGGGAGCGGCCGGCGAGGACCACGGCAGACAGACGGCGGCCGGCGCCACCGCCCCCGCACCGGACGGACCCGCCGACGGCAACGCCACCGGCAACTCGCCCTACTACACCGACCTGCCGCCCCTGAAGAGCCCCGACCCCAGCCCCTCGGCGAGCACCGGCACCTCCGTCGCCCGGGGCGACGCCGAGGCGGGCATCCCGGCGACGGTCCTCGACGCCTACAAGAAGGCCGAGGCCGAACTCCGCTCCGCCAAGCCCGGCTGCAACCTGCCCTGGCAACTGCTCGCCGCCATCGGCAACGTCGAGTCGGGACAGGCCCGCGGCGGCCGGGTGGACGCCGACGGCACCACCGTCGGCCGGATCCTGGGCCCGCAGCTCGACGGCAACGGCTTCGCGCTCATCCCGGACACCGACAACGGCGCCTACGACGGCAACAGCACCTACGACCAGGCCGTCGGCCCCATGCAGTTCATCCCGTCCACCTGGGCCTGGGCCGGCCGAGACGGCAACGGGGACGGTGCGAAGGACCCCAACAACGTCTACGACGCCGCCCTCGCCGCGGGCCACTACCTGTGCCGCAACGGCTGGGACATGTCCACCGACAGCGGCCTGCACAGCGCGATCCTCAGCTACAACAACTCGCAGGAGTACCTCGCTCTCGTCCTCAACTGGCTGGAGTACTACCGCAAGGGAAGCCACTCCATCCCCGACGGCACCGGAGGCGTGCCCGAGCACCGCAGTGACGACGGCTCCCACCGCACCTCGTCCCCGAGCCCCTCGCACCCGCCCACGACCAAGCCGCACCCGAAGCCCCACAAGCCAGGCGGCGACGGCGACGGGGGCCACGGGACGCCCAGCCCCAAGCCCCCAAAGCACCCGCAGCCGCCCACCCCGCAGCCGCCCACCCCTCGGCCGCCCACCCCGCCCTCGCCCCCGCAGACGCCCACCGACCTCGTGGACCACCTCCAGGGCGTGGGCACCGGAAAGCTCACCGCGACGGCCGGCGACGCCTTCACCGAGCCGGTCGGCGTCCGCGCCGAGACCAAGGTCGGCAAGTCCGTCGCCAAGGTCAGGATCAGGTTCACCATCACCGGCGACACGGACGCCACCTTCGCCGGCGGCGAGACCGTGGCCACGGTCGCCACCGACGCCAAGGGCCTCGCGACCGCCCCCGCGCTCCAGGCCGGTGAGAAGACCGGCGACTTCAAGGTCACCGCGGCCGTCGTGGGCCGCTCGGTCAAGGGCGTCGACTTCACCGCCACGGTCACCGCGCGCGCCGCCGACACCCTGGACCGCACCAGCGACACCACGCCGACCTGCACCCCCGGCGGCGAGTTCGCCGACCAGGTCCAGGTGAAGGCGACGTACAAGGGCGCCGTCGCCGGCAAGGTCGCGGCCACCGCCACGCTGATCAAGTCCGACACGGACGCCACGGAGAACGACAAGGGCCCCTACTTCAAGGACGCCGACGGCAAGCCGGTACGCACCCTCACCGGCCTGCAGACCGACGCGAAGGGCCTGCTCACCCTCCCGAAGCTGTACGCCGACGACACCACCGGCACCTTCCTGCTCCGCATCACCACCACGGGCGGCGCCACGCTCACCGTGGAACTGAAGGTCGCGGCCGGCACCACGACGAGCCCGGCCCCGAGCGAGTCCGCCTCCTGACCCACGGCGGCCCACAGGGCGCCCCTCCGCTCCGGCGGGAGGGCGCCCTCGTTCGTCCGTGCACCGCTGTTCTCATCTCGCCCGCCCGTTGCTACGGTGCCGGACCTGACGAACCATCAGAAGACGTCAGGACACCGACCGTCCGCCGGGAGGCCCGCATGCGCGCCCTGATCGCCGCCGCCACCGGTCTCGTCCTCGCGTTCGCCCTGGTCCTCACCGTCAGCGCGCTGGGCACACCGCCGGGCCGGACGTCGCCCAAGCCGCTGCTGACGACGGTGCCCGCGCACCCGTAGCCGCGCCCGTCCGGGAGGGAGGCCCCAATGCGCCGCAAGGCAAGCCTGGTCCTGCTCGCCTGCGCCGTGTTCTGCGCGGCGCTGTCCCCGCTGCTGCGCTGGTACGCCTTCCCGCGCCTGGCCCGCATCCCCGCCGGCCAGTACCAGGACATGGTCCTGGAGGCCCGGAACGCCACCCTCCTCGACTACGGCACCATGCGCGCCAAGAAGGTCCCCAAGGTCACCATCGTGCAGACCCTCAAGGGGAACGTGGAGGCCGCGAAGAGGATCGAGAGGGCGGCCGGGCGGCCGGTCGTCGTCTGGGACAGCCTGTCCTACGTCCAGGGCCCCGACGGGAAGATGGTCTCCAAGGTGCCCGAACGCTACATCTTCGACGCCCACAGCCAGGACCCCGTCCACGCCACCGGCGAGACGGTCGACGGCGACCCGGTCACCCGCGAGGGCATCGAGTTCAAGTGGCCCTTCCTCACCCAGAGACGGGACTACGAGTACTTCGACGCCCAGACCCGCACCACCAGCCCCATCCACTACCGGGGCACCCGCACCTTCCGCGGCCTGACCGTCTACTGCTTCGAGCAGACCATCCCCTGGACCAGGGTCCCCCTGCCGAAGACCATGCCAGTGCAGGGCATCACCCCCGAGTCGGTCGCCAGGACCGGCACCACCCGCTGGTACTCCACGGTCCGCAGGTTCTGGGTCGAACCCGTCACCGGGGCACCCGTCTACGGCGAGGAGATCCACCGGGAGGAACTGCGCGGCGGCACCCTGCTCGGCGGCCGCGCCAAGGTCACCGCGTTCGCCGGGCACGTGAGGATGCGCGAGGACTACATCGACCACACGGTCGCCCTGGTCAGGCACAACCGCACCCTGGTCCTGGCCCTCACCTCGTACGTCCCCTGGGGCTCCCTCGGCCTCGGCCTGCTGCTCCTCGCCCTCTCCCTCTGGCTGGAGGCCCGCGCCCGCCGCCCCCGGGGCCCCGCGCCGGCGCCGACGGAGGAACCGGAACCGGTCAGCGCCTGAGCCGCGCGTTCGTGTGCCGTGTCGGCTCGGCGGCCGCCGGGTCCTCCGGCCACGGATGCCTGGGATACCGGCCGCGCAGCTCGGCCCGGACCGCCCGGTACCCGTCCCGCCAGAACGAGGCCAGGTCGGCCGTGACGGCGGCGGGCCGTCCGGCGGGCGAGAGCAGGTGCACGAGCAGCGGCACACCCGCGACGGCCGGCGTCTCCCGCAGCCCGAACATCTCCTGCAGCTTGACTGCCAGGACCGGCCGCTCGGGATCCCGGTAGTCGATCCGGATCCTGGACCCGCTCGGGACGGTGATCCGCTCGGGCGCCAGTTCCTCCAGCCGGCCGGCCTCCCCGCCCGCCCAGGGCAGCAGCCGCGCCAGCGCCTGCCCGGCGTCGATCCGCGCCAGATCGGCCCGCCGCCGCGCCCTGCTCAGCTCCGGCTCCAGCCACTCGTCCACGCGCGCGTGCAGCGCCGCGTCCGACACGTCCGGCCAGGGCTCCCCGAGGTGCGTCCGCAGGAACGCCAGCCGCTGCCGCAGCACCTCCGCCTCCGGCGACCAGAGCAGCAGCCCGAACCCCTCCTGCCGGAGCCCGTCCAGCAGGGCGGCCCGTACGAGGGCGGGGCCGGCGTCCTTCAGGGGGCGTACGGCCAGCTCGATCGCCCCGAGCCGTTCGACGTGCCGGGCCACGACGTCCCCGTCGGCCCAGTGCACCTCGTCCCGCTCGGCGAACAGCGCCCCGGCGGCGAGGCGCGCCACGTCCTCCTCCACGGCCGCCCCGAGCCGCACCCGCGCGTGTCCCTTGCCCGTGGGCCGGTCGGCGACGGCCACGACGATCCACGGAGCCCCCCGCAGCGCCGACCCCTCGACCAGTTCGGCACGGGTCCCGGACGCCATGAGGTACGACCCACCGTCCAGCCTGGCCACCCGCTCGGGAAAGGCGAGGGCGGCAACGAGCCCGGCGAGCCGGTCGTCGCGGGCGCCCGTTCCGAGGTGGACGACCCCTTCCGGTCGACGGCCCCGGGCGGACGGACGGGAGAACTCCTGCGCGACGGCCCGCAGGCGCCGCACTTCCGAATCCCACCGCCCCGCGTAGGCGTCACCCCCGCCCCGGGCCCGCCGCAGGGCACCCGCGAGATCATCCCCGTAGTCCCGCGGCACCTCCTCGGAGAGCAGGGCGACGACCGGCGCCCCCGCACCGGAGGTGTCGAGCAGCGCCCGCCCCAGCCGCGGGTGCACCCCGAGCCGGGCCAGGCGCCCCCCGGCCTCCGTGGCCCGCCCGGCGGAGTCCACCGCCCCCACCGCCGCCAGAGCGGAGCGTGCCGCCGCCATCGCCCCGCCCGGCGGCGGATCCAGCAACGCCAGCCCGGAGGCGTCCGGATCGCCCCAGCAGGCCGCCTGAAGGGCGAAGGCGGTCAGGTCGGCCACCTTGATCTCCGGCGCCGGGAAAGCCGGCAGACGGCCGTCCTCGGCCTCCGCCCAGCACCGGTACACCGCCCCCGGCGCCTCCCGCCCGGCCCGCCCCGCCCGCTGCCGCCCGGCCGCCCGCGACGCCCGCACGGTCGTCAGCCCGCTCAGCCCGCGCGCGTGATCCACCCGCGGCTCCCTCGCCAGCCCCGCGTCGACCACCACCCGCACTCCGGGCACGGTCAGCGACGACTCGGCCACGGACGTCGCCAGCACCACCCGGCGCCGCACCCCGGGGGCCAGCACCGCGTCCTGCACCGCGGCCGGCGCCCGCCCGTGCACCTGGAGCACCTCGACGTCACCGAGGTCCCCCAGCAGACCCGCGACACGCGCGATCTCGCCCACGCCGGGCAGGAAGCACAGCACGTCCCCGGCCCGCTCGGCCAGCGCCCGCCGCACCACCGACGCCACATGCGTGAGCAGCGCCGGATCCACCCGCATCCCGTGCGGCGGCCGTACCGGACGCGCCGGCGGTGCCCACACCACCTCCACCGGATGCGCCGTACCGGACGCCTCGACCACCGGCGCCCCGCCCAGCAGCCGCGCCCAGCCCTCGGCGTCCGTGGTCGCCGACGCGGCCACCAGCCGCAGCTCCGGCCGCAGCGCCTGCCGGACGTCCCACAGGAACGCGGCCGCCGTGTCCGCGTCCAGATGCCGCTCGTGGCACTCGTCGAGGACGACCACGTCCACCCCGGCCAGCTCCTGGTCGCGCTGCAGCCGCTGCAGCAGGACACCGGTCGTCACGACCTCCACGCGCGTGTGCCGCCCCACCGTCCGCTCGCCGCGCACCGTGAAGCCGACGCTCTCCCCGGGCCGCTCGCCCAGCAGCCAGGCCATCCGCCGGGCCGCCGCCCGCGCCGCGATCCGCCGCGGCTCGGCCACCACGACCCGCCGCGCGGGACCGTCTCCGACCAGCCCCGCCAGCACGAGCGGCACCAGCGTCGTCTTGCCGGTGCCGGGCGGCGCCACGAGGACGGCGGTGCCGTCACCCTCCAGGGCGTCGGTCAGGGCGGGCAGGGCGGAGCGCACGGGCAGCGCGTCCAGGGCGTCGTAACGGATCACGCCCCCAGTGTCGTACGACCCGGAGAGCGCCCACACGCGCGCGTGCACGTACGCGATCGGGTACCGGGGCTCAGTCCCTCCCTCGGTCTCCGGCCGTCTCGCTCCGCTCGCACACGAAGATCGCCGTGCCCGGGATCAGGTTCCCGCGCAGGGGCGACCAGCCGCCCCACTCGGCGGTGTTCCAGGCCGGCCACTCCGGCTCCACCAGGTCCACCAGCCGGAAACCGGACGCCACGATGTCCCGCACCCGGTCGCCGATCGTCCTGTGGTGCTCCACGTAGACCGCGCGGCCCTGCTCGTCCTGCTCCACATAGGGCGTGCGGTCGAAGTACGACGAGGACACCGTCAGACCCTCCGGGCCCGGCTCGTCCGGGAACGCCCAGCGGATCGGGTGCGTCACCGAGAACACGAACCGGCCGCCCGGCCGCAGCACCCGGCGCACCTCGCGCAGCACCAGCCGCGGGTCGGCCACGAACGGCAGCGCCCCGTACGCGGAGCACGCCAGGTCGAAGGAGCCGTCCGCGAAGGGCAGCGCGCCGGCGTCGGCGCAGACCAGCGGGAACGCCGCGCCGATCCGCAGCGCGTGCTGCAACTGGCGGTGCGAGAGGTCCAGGGCCACCGGACGCGCGCCCTGGGCGGCCAGCCAGCGCGCGCACTGCGCGGCGCCCGCGCCGATCTCCAGGACCTCCTTGCCCTTCAGCTCCTCCGGCGGCCCCAGCAGCTCGGCCTCCACCTCGTCCAGCCCCTCCGGGCCCCACACGAAGCGGTCGTCGCCGAGGAACGTGCCGTGCTCGGTCTGGTACTCGTCCGCGTTGCGGTCCCACCAGCCCCGATTGGCTCGCGCGCTCTCGGTGACGTCCGCGTCACGCCGGGTGGCCTCGGGCTCGAAACCCTCGGACCCCTCGGGCTCGTACGCTTCCGGCTCTTGGATGATCGGCTCCCTCGTCGTACTCTTCCGTCCAACCCGCTGGGGCCCGCACCAAGGGATCCCACGGGCCCGCGTGGCCTGTTGGGACGATTCTTCTGCCTGGAATGCGGCGATCCGCCCCGGGTGTGCGCCTTCGCGCATTGACCATGTCCGGCCGCGCCCGTATGCTACAAGTTGCGCTGCGGGCCTGCGCACCTCAGACGTAGCAGGCTGCGCTCGCATCTGTTGTATGTCCCCTCGGTTGTCGAGGCGCCATCACCAGTACCTGGTGGGGCGCTTCCTTGGCTGTCCGGCTTCTGCAGAGCGAAACGGGCTCCCGGCGTAAGCAGTACCTACGACTTCAATGTCCGTACCGGAGCCCTTTCCCACATGACGAGCAGCACCGAGACCACCGCCACCACCCCGCAGGTAGCGGTCAACGACATCGGTAACGAGGAAGCCTTCCTCGCAGCGATCGACGAGACGATCAAGTACTTCAACGACGGCGACATCGTCGACGGCGTCATCGTGAAGGTCGACCGGGACGAGGTCCTGCTCGACATCGGTTACAAGACCGAAGGTGTCATCCCGAGCCGCGAGCTCTCGATCAAGCACGACGTCGACCCGAACGAGGTCGTCGCCGTCGGCGACGAGATCGAGGCCCTGGTCCTCCAGAAGGAGGACAAGGAAGGCCGCCTGATCCTCTCGAAGAAGCGCGCCCAGTACGAGCGTGCCTGGGGCACCATCGAGAAGATCAAGGAAGAGGACGGCATCGTCACCGGTACCGTCATCGAGGTCGTCAAGGGTGGTCTCATCCTCGACATCGGCCTCCGTGGCTTCCTTCCGGCCTCCCTGGTCGAGATGCGCCGCGTCCGCGACCTCCAGCCGTACGTCGGCAAGGAGCTCGAGGCCAAGATCATCGAGCTGGACAAGAACCGCAACAACGTGGTCCTGTCCCGCCGTGCCTGGCTGGAGCAGACCCAGTCCGAGGTCCGCCAGACGTTCCTCACGACCCTGCAGAAGGGTCAGGTCCGCTCCGGTGTGGTCTCCTCGATCGTCAACTTCGGTGCCTTCGTGGACCTGGGTGGCGTCGACGGTCTGGTCCACGTCTCCGAGCTGTCCTGGAAGCACATCGACCACCCCTCCGAGGTCGTCGAGGTCGGCCAGGAGGTCACCGTCGAGGTCCTCGACGTCGACATGGACCGCGAGCGCGTCTCCCTGTCGCTGAAGGCGACCCAGGAAGACCCGTGGCAGCAGTTCGCCCGCACCCACCAGATCGGCCAGGTCGTGCCCGGCAAGGTCACGAAGCTGGTGCCGTTCGGTGCGTTCGTCCGCGTGGACGAGGGCATCGAGGGTCTGGTCCACATCTCCGAGCTGGCCGAGCGCCACGTGGAGATCCCGGAGCAGGTCGTCCAGGTCAACGACGAGATCTTCGTCAAGGTCATCGACATCGACCTCGAGCGTCGCCGCATCAGCCTCTCGCTGAAGCAGGCCAACGAGTCCTTCGGTGCCGACCCGTCCGCGGTCGAGTTCGACCCGACCCTGTACGGCATGGCCGCGTCCTACGACGACCAGGGCAACTACATCTACCCCGAGGGCTTCGACCCGGAGACCAACGACTGGCTGCCGGGCTACGAGAAGCAGCGCGAGGAGTGGGAGCGCCAGTACGCCGAGGCGCAGTCCCGCTTCGAGCAGCACCAGCAGCAGGTCATCAAGTCCCGCGAGGCCGACGCCGCTGCCGCGGCCGAGGGCGGCGAGGCTGCGGCTCCGGCCGCGACCGGCGGTTCGTACTCCTCCGAGGGCGCGGACACCTCCGGTGCCCTGGCCTCGGACGAGGCGCTGGCCGCGCTGCGCGAGAAGCTGGCCGGCGGCCAGAGCTGAGCGCTGCCGCTGAGGCTTGACCGATAGTCGGCTGAGGGGCCGCACCTTTCGAGGTGCGGCCCCTCAGGCGTTTGTGCAGGGTCGAGCCGTGACCCCCGTCCCCGTGCCGGCAGGCGAGCGACGCGCCGCGGGCGATCGCCGCCTGACGGCGTGTCGCGGGAATTCCGCTGTTCCAGGGCACGTTGTCCATGAGGAACACGAGGAGGAGCGGTCACAGTGCTTGATCCGCAGGGTTTGTACGCATGGGAGCCGAAGGGCCTCGCCGTGGTCGACATGGCGCTCGCCCAGGAGTCGGCCGGCCTTGTCATGCTCTACCACTTCGACGGATACATCGACGCGGGTGAGACCGGCGACCAGATCGTCGACCGGCTGCTCGACTCACTGCCCCACCAGGTCGTGGCCCGGTTCGACCACGACCGGCTCGTGGACTACCGGGCCCGGCGGCCCCTGCTGACCTTCAAGCGGGACCGCTGGACCGGGTACGAGGTCCCGGCCATCGAGGTCCGCCTCGTCCAGGACACCACCGGTGCCCCCTTCCTGCTGCTGTCCGGTCCCGAACCGGACGTGGAGTGGGAGCGGTTCGCGGCCGCCGTACGCCAGATAGTGGAGCGGCTCGGCGTGCGCCTGTCCGTGAACTTCCACGGCATCCCCATGGGCGTCCCGCACACCCGCCCGGTGGGCCTGACCCCGCACGGCAACCGCAGCGAACTCGTCCCCGGCCACCGCAGCCCCTTCGAGGAGGCCCAGGTTCCCGGCAGCGCCGAGTCGCTCATCGAGTACCGCCTCATGGAGGCCGGACACGACGTCCTGGGCCTCGCCGCCCACGTCCCGCACTACATCGCCCGCTCCGTGTACCCGGACGCCGCCCTCACCGTCCTGGAGGCCATCACGGCCGCCACCGGCCTGGTGCTGCCCGGCGTCGCCCACTCCCTGCGGACGGACGCCCACCGCACGCAGACCGAGATCGACCGGCAGATCCAGGAGGGCGACGAGGAACTGACCTCGCTCGTCCAGGGCCTGGAGCACCAGTACGACGCCGCGGCCGGCGCCGAGACACGGGGCAACATGCTCGCCGAGCCCGTGGAGATCCCGTCGGCCGACGAGATCGGACGCGAGTTCGAGCGCTTCCTGGCGGAACGCGAGGGCGACAACTGACCCGCGCCCTGCGCCGCGCGGGCACGGTGAATCCCACCCGGCTCACACCTGCCGTACGGGCCCCGCGGCGGAGCGTCTAGGCTTCCGCTCATGCTGACAGTGGGCCTGACCGGCGGGATCGGCGCCGGCAAGAGCGAGGTGTCGCGGCTGCTCGTGCAGCATGGAGCCGTGCTGATCGACGCCGACCGCATCGCACGCGAGGTCGTGGCGCCCGGCACGCCCGGGCTCGCGGCCGTGGTCGACGCCTTCGGAGCGGACGTCCTCGCCGCCGACGGCAGCCTGGACCGGCCCCGGCTCGGCTCCATCGTCTTCGCCGACCCCGAGAAGCTCGCCGTCCTGAACGCGATCGTGCACCCCTTGGTGGGCGCCCGCTCCCGCGAGCTGGAGCGCGCCGCGGCCGAGGACGCCGTGGTGGTCCACGACGTGCCCCTGCTCACGGAGAACGGTCTGGCATCCCTCTACGACCTCGTGGTCGTCGTGGACGCGAGCCCCGAGACCCAGCTCGAACGGCTGGTACGGCTGCGCGGGATGACCGAGGAGGACGCACGCGCGCGTATGGCCGCGCAGGCGACCCGCGAACAGCGCCGGGAGATCGCGGACATCGTGATCGACAACGACGTACCCCTGGACGCGCTGGAGAAGCGGGTCGCCGAGGTGTGGGACGACCTCGCCCGCCGGGCCGCGCAGCGCGGTGCGGGTGCGGAGGACGGTGCGGGCGCGGAATAGCGGTCAGGACCGGCGCGTTGAACCGTTGGAGTGAGGGAAGGACTCTGTCGTGCCCGAGACCAGCGGTTCCACCGGACGTACGCCGGAAACGCATGTGATCGACTTCCGTGCCGCCGAGCATCTGCTCAACGCACGGGACCCGCGGGGCGCGGTGAAGCTGCTGGACGGAGTCATCGCCGCACACCCCGAGAACACCGCCGCCCGGCTGCTCCGCGCGCGTGCCTTCTTCGCGGCGGCGCAACTGCGGCCCGCCGAACTGGAATTCACCATCGTGCTGGAGCGCGAGCCGGACAACGCGTTCGCGCACTTCGCCCTGGCCCGCACCTATGAACGCCAGGGCCGCTCCGACCAGGCCAAGCGTCACTTCCGGCTGGCCGCGGCGCTCGACCCCAACCCGCAGTACCTGAAGGCGGCACGCTTCGACGACTGACACGGTCGGCCGATCCGGTGGGGCGTCACGCCGCTGCGGCCGGCCGATCCGGTGCGGGCCTCACGCCGGTCACGGATGCCGGTGCCTCGACGGGCCCGGATACGGCGGACCGCCGTCCGGCGGCCGGTACGGCGGGATGTCACGGCCCGGCTGGTAGTGCGGGCCCTGCCGGATGTGCCGGAGGATCATGATCATGTCGATGGTGACCAGCAGCCACACCACCCCGCAGGCCGCCGCCCATCCCGGCCGCCCCACGACCGCGAACGCCGCCGTGCCGAAGACCGTCCACACCAGTCCCCACACGCTCAGCCAGAACCGCGCCCGCAGTGCACTGCGCGCAGTCACCGGTTCACTGCCCGTACGCATCGGATCACCACTCCTGCTTGCAACGTACTCTCCGTCGACGACCCGCATCAACACTCGGCCGTGGCGGCCCGACCGGTCGATGAAGCGGCGCGCCTGGTCGGTGAACGGCGAGACAGCCGGTGAAACGGCGCGGCCGGTCATGTACCGGCGCGCGAAGTGACGCCGTCCGCCGAGGCCGAAGGGGGCCGGCCGGCACCGAACCCGTCCGGTTCGTCTTCGAAGACCCGGACCTGCCGGTGCCCGGTCTGCCCCGCCGCACGTCCGTGGGGCGAGCCGCCGGGGACCATCCACGGGTGGGCGGCCACGGCACATCGGGCACGAAGGGTTCCCGTTCCGGGCGGAATAGCTCGAAGGAGTGAACCGGGGGAGGGTGGGAACGGGCGTACGGTTGCGGGCCGTTGTCCGGGCATGAGGATCGAGATGCGTGAGGGCTACGAGGGCACGGGACCCGGTGCGATCAGCCCGGACGGCTGCGCGGTCGAGCTGTACGCGCGGCTGCCGGTGGGCGACGAGCCGGACATCATCGCCGCGGCGGTGCCGGCCGGGGCACACATCCTGGAACTGGGCAGCGGGGTGGGCCGCGTGACCCACTCCCTGCTGGAACGCGGCTTCACGGTCACGGCGGTGGACGAGTCCGCCGACATGCTGGCCCGGGTCCGCGGAGCGCGCACGATACGCAGCTCCATCGAAGACCTCGACCTGGGCGAGAAGTTCGACGTGGTGATGCTCGCGTCCTTCCTGGTGCACGCCGGTGACGAGGAGGTGCGCAGGGGCCTGTTGCGTACCTGCGTCCGGCATGTGGCGGAGGGCGGTTGTGTGCTGATCCAGCGGGAGGGCGCGGACTACCACACCAACGTGCCCAGGGAGCGGGTCGATCCGAGCGGTTTCACCGTGCGGATCGCCTCGGTGGAGCCGGCCGGGGAAGGGGTGAACTCGGTCCACGCGGAGTACGTCTTCCCCGACGCGGTCTGGACCCAGACGTTCCTGTCCAGACCGCTGACGCAGGAACAGTTCGAGTCGGCGCTGGCCGAAGCGGGACTGGAGGTGGACGCCGCTCTGACACCGGACGGGATGTGGGTGAGGGCAGTGCCCGCGGCGTAGGCGGTCCGCGGCTCACCTCGTGCCGACGGGCGGCGATGAGTTCTCGGCTCCGGTCCGGTCTACCTCGGTGAAACCAACGTGGACCGCTGCACCAGGAGACCCCATGTCCGAGACCACCGCTCCCACCGGCACCCCGACGACGTCCACGGCCCCCGCCGGCCCGCACACCGGCCGGGCGCGTGCGGCCCGGGTCGCCCTGCGCACGGTGCAGGTCCTGCTCGCCCTGTTCTACGGCATCGCGAGCGCCCTGCCCAAGCTCATCGCACACCCGGCGGCCGTCGAGTCCTTCGACCGGATCGGCTGGGGCAGCGGCGCCATGTACACCATCGGCGCGCTCGAACTCGCCGGGGCGGTCGCGCTGTTGGTGCCGGTGCTGCAGTCCGTGGCGGCGATCGCCCTGAGCGCGCTCATGGTGGGGGCGTTCATCGTCCAGCTCACGGCGTTCGACGGCCAGAACGCGGCGACCCCGGTGATCCTGATCGTCCCCCTCACCCTGATCGCCTGGACCCGCCGGACCCACAACGCCGACCTGCTACGGCTCCTGCGCCGACGGTGACACCGCCTCCGGTCCCCGCGGACGCCGCCGGCCGGGCAGAGGGACCTCGCCCGACGGTGGCGCGGCCGTGGCCGGAGACCGGGGGTGCCTCTTCGCCGCCCGGGCCGGTGGACGGACTCGGTCCTCCGGAGCGGCCCTCCTCGGCTCACCGCCCGCGGGGTCGCCCACCGGACCCGCCGGAGCGACCGGACCCGCTGGAGCCACCGGAGGGACCGCGGCCGCCGGAGGGGCCTGGGTTGCCGAAGCCGGGGACGCTCGGGAAGCCTGCGGGGGTGCCGGGGCCGGCGAGGCCGCGGAGGCGTTCGAGTTCGCGGCGGTCCCGCTTGGTGGGACGGCCGGCGCCGCGGTCGCGCAGGCCGGCGGGGGCGACGGCCTCGCGGGGCGGCGGCGGAGGGGAGTTGTCGACGTAGCACTGGGCGGCCACGGGTGCGCCGACCCGCTTGCGGATGAGGCGCTTGACGATCACGATCCGTTCCCGGCCCTCCTGCCGGAGCCGTACCTCGTCGCCGACGCGCACGGAGTAGGCGGGCTTCACCCGCTCGCCGTTCACGTGCACATGCCCGCCACGGCATGCGGCGGCGCCGAGGGAACGGGTCTTGATCAGGCGGACGGCCCAAATCCAGCTGTCGATGCGGACGGTCCCGCCGTCAGCGGGCCCGGCGGCCTCGGCGGCGGCCACCGCGGCGGCGATCTTCGGATCGAGGGGCTGGTCGGAGGGGGAGGGGAGAGGGGCGGGGGAGGGGGCAGAGGGAGTGGGGGCGGGGTCGGGGCTCGCTCCACCCGGCGCACCGGTCTCCTCGCCGGTCCCACGGTCCACGTTCTCGTCCGCATCCTCGGAAGCCATGCCCCGACCTTAACGCCCGGGGGCCGCGTCTCAGGAAGCCATTTCCCTGGCGCCCTTGCTGGGCAGGCGGGGCAGCCGGCATCCCTTGGCTCGCCCGTGCTGGGCAGGCGGGGAACCTTGCGTCCCTCGGCCCGCCCATGCCGGGCACGCAAGGCACCGGCATTCCCTGGCCGGCCCGCATGGCAACGTGTGGAGCTTGGCTCGCCGACTGGGCAATGTGGGGCAGCCTGGCTCGCACCGATAGACACCCCCATCCCCTGGCTTGCCCGTGGGGGCCGGGTCGGTGTCGGCCGGCTCTTGCCGCTGCGCGGACCTCGCGGCAGGGGGCCGGTTTCCGGGGCATACGGTGGCGGTATGGACGACAGCAGTGGGCTCGCCCGGCTCGACCGGCGCGTCGCCGACTGCCGGGCCTGCCCCCGGCTGGTCGACTGGCGTGAGGAGGTGGCCCGTACGAAACGGGCCGCGTTCGCCGACTGGACGTACTGGGGGCGGCCGGTGCCCGGCTTCGGGCCGGCCGACGCCCGGCTGGTGATCATCGGGCTGGCCCCGGCCGCGCACGGCGGCAACCGCACCGGCCGCATGTTCACCGGCGACCGTTCGGGAGACGTGCTGTACCAGGCGCTGTACGACGTGGGGCTCGCCTCGCAGCCCACCTCCGTCAGCGCCGATGACGGACTTCAGCTGTACGGCGTGCGGGTCACCGCGCCCGTGCACTGTGCCCCGCCCGCGAACAAGCCGACCCCGGGTGAGCGGGACACCTGCCGGCCCTGGCTGGTCCAGGAGCTGACGCTGCTCCGGCCGACGCTGCGGGCCGCGGTCGTGCTCGGCGCCTTCGGCTGGCAGGCCGCGCTGCCCGCGTTCGCGGAGGCGGGCTGGACCGTGCCCCGCCCCCGCCCGGCCTTCGCCCACGGCGCCCGGGTCGCGCTCGACGGCCTGGATCTCTTCGGCTGCTTCCACGTCAGCCAGCGCAACACCTTCACCGGCCGGCTCACCACCGACATGCTCCGCGAGGTGCTGCGCAGGGCGGCGGACGCGGCCGGGCTGCCGTAGAGCCTGCGAGCACAGGCGTTCCTCAACAGGTGTCCGTCCCGGTTCACGAGGTGTCCGTCCCGGTTCACCGTCACCGGGCGGATCGGGTTCGCCGTCACCGGGCAGGTCGGGTTCGCCGTCAGCGGGCCGACCGGCCCACCTTCACCTGCCCGACGGCCCGGCGGAATTTCAGGAGCGGGCCTCGGTGGGACTGAGCCAGGGTGGACGCATGCCTTCCTCCTCCGACGCCGGCTTCCTCGCCGGTACCGCCGACCGGCTGGCCGCCCTTCCCGCCGTCCGGGCCGTCGCCCTCGGCGGCTCCCGTGCCGAGGGCACCCACCGCCCGGACAGCGACTGGGACCTGGCCGTCTACTACCGCGGCCCGTTCGATCCGGACGACCTGCGCGCCCTCGGCTGGCCCGGTGAGGTCTCCGATCTCGGCGGCTGGGGCGGCGGTGTCTTCAACGGCGGTGCCTGGCTGACGATCGAGGGGCGCCGGGTCGACGTGCACTACCGGGACCTGGACGTCGTCGAGCACGAGCTGGCCGAGGCGGAGGAGGGCCGCTTCCGGGTGGAGCCGCTGCTGTTCCACCTGGCCGGGATCCCCACCTACCTGGTCGTCGCCGAGCTGGCACTGAACCGGGTGCTGCGCGGTGATCTCCCGCGCCCCGCCGCCTACCCGCCGAAGCTGCGCCGCACCGCTTTCGACCGCTGGTCCGGCACCGCCCGCGCCACCCTCTCCTACGCCGAGGCCCACCACGCCCCGCACGGCCGCCTCACCGAGACCGCCGGTGCCCTCGCCACGGCCGCCGCGCAGGCCGCCCACGCCGTGCTCGCGGCCCGCGGCGAGTGGGTGACGAACGAGAAGCGGCTGCTGGAGCGGGCCGGGCTGCGGGAGGTCGACGCGGTCGTGGGCGCCCTGCGGGCCGAGCCGGCCGCCCTCACCACCGCGGTGACCGACGCCGGGAAGATCATCGCCGGGGCATTGCGTTCATAAAGAAATCGGCTGTCCCGGCACCTTTCACACGGGTGAAACGTGATCGGCCCGTTTGCCGGGGGAACGCGCTCTACCGTGGAAGCACTCCACCGGCCACCGTCGTCCGAAGGCCCACCCCCGCCCTCGTATGAACAGGAGCCCTGTGTCCCGGCCCGCCGTACCCCTCTGGCTCGCCCATGCCTTCCGTGCCCAGCGCGGACCCGTCCCCTGGAGCGCGGTGTGCCGGGGCGCTCTCGCCGCTGGGCCGTTGCTGGCGGCGGGGGTGCTCGCCGGGCAGACGGCCCTCGGTGTGATCGCCGCCATCGCCGCGATGCTGGCCGGCATCAACGACCGGCCCGGCAGCCGGCGGGCGTCGGTCAAGCGTCTCGGGGTGCCCGCGCTGGCCGGTGCGCTGGGGCTCCTCCTGGGGACGTACGCCGGGCAGGGGCTGGCCGCCGTACCGCTGACCCTGGCGCTCACCGTGCTCGGACTGGTCGCCGGCGGCGTCAGTGCCGCCGGGCCCGTCGCCTCCGCCGCCGGTACGCACCTGCTCGTCGCCGCGGCCATCGGCGCCGGGATGCCGGCCGCCGAGAGCGGCTGGCTGCGCGCCCTGGCCTTCCTGGCAGGCGCCTGCTGGCTGCTGGTGCTGCGGCTCGTCCTGCCCACCCCCGGTTCGCTCGCCGGAGACTTCCGCTTCGACGGCGAGCGGCAGGCGGTCGCCGACGTGTACGACGCGATCGCCGCGCTCGTCGCCGCCGTGGGCGATGAGCACGCCACCGCCCGGCGGGCCGCGCTCACCGCCGCGCTCGACCACGCCCAGGACGCCCTCGCCGGGCCCCGGCTGCGCCGGTACGCGAGCTCGGCCGCCGAGCGCCGGCTGCATGCGCAGTTCGCGGCGGCCCTGCCCCTCGCCGAGGCCGCCACCGCCCTGTACTGGGCGGGGGAGCCCGTGCCGGCGCGGGCGGCGGAGGGGCCCGGGCGGCTCGCCGCCGCCGTCCGCGGCAACACCGGCACCGGCCCGCTGCCCGCCCCGCACCGGTCGGCGCCCGCCCTGCGCGCCCTGGACGACGCCCTGCTGCGTGCCGCCGACACCTTCGACCGGGGCGAGGGCGCCCACCGCGGACTGCTGGGCCGGCGCCGGGGTGTCCGGCATGCGCTGCGGGCCGCGTTCGGGGCCGGTGGCCGCGAGTACGGGCTGCGCGTCGCCCTCTGCTTCGGCGCCAGCGCCGCCATCGCCCAGGCCCTGCACCACAGCCGCTGGTACGGGCCGCACACGCACTGGTACTGGCTGCCCGTCACCGCCGTCTTCCTCGTCAAGCCCGACCTCGGCCCGCTCGCCTCCCGGGTGCTGTGCCGGGCCGCCGGAACCGTGCTCGGTGCCGTGGTGTTCGCCGGCTTCGCCGCGCTGCTGCCGCGCCCGGTGGGGCTGATCGCGCTGGTGGCGGTCTGTGGTGCCGCTATACCGGTCGCCACCCGGAACTTCGCGGCGCTCACCGCCGTCATCACCGTCCTCGTCCTCGCCCTGGTCATGGCCGGCGGGGAGCCGCAGGCCTCGATCAGCCGGATCGGCGAGACCCTGCTGGCCTGCGTGCTCGTGCTGGTCGTGGGGCACCTGCCGATGCCGGGGGAGCGGGGCGGCGGGGTGCGGGCCCGGCTCGCGGCGGCCGGCGGCGCCGCGCACGCCTATCTCCTGCACGTCCTCGGCGAGTCCGGCGACCGCGCCGAGCGGTGGGCGCTGCGCCGGGAGGCCTACCGGACCCTCGCCGAGGCCCGGACCGCCATCGCGCTCGCCGCCGCCGAACTGCCCGCCCTGGCCCGGCACACCGAGGGCACGGATGCCGTCGCCGAGGTGCTGGAACGGCTCGTGGACACCACCACGGCCTGCGCCGTCCACCTCGACGACACCGGACGGCTGACCCCCCGCCACCTGCGCCAACTGCGCGAGGCACTGGGTGAGCTGGAGCAGCGGGGCGTGCGGGTACCGCTGCCCGCCGCCGCGTAGCCGTCTCCACCGGTCCCGGCGCGCCTGCCCACCAGGGCGTGCGATGGTCCGTGACCGGATGCGCGGTTCGGCTCACGTCAGCGGGCGGGAGGGCCGTACGTTGGGCTCATGAGTGCCGTGGGGCCTGCGAGCGCCTCTCCCGCCGACCTGGTCGTCACCGGCTGCCCAGGGAGACCGCCTTCGCGTGGAAGGTGCCGTCGGCTGATGCGGAGGGTCCGCTTCGTGTCACAAGGTGAACGGATCCTCACGGTCAGCGCCGACCCGGTGTCGCCATTGTCTCAGTCCCGTCACCGAGCGAGCCGATTCCCCTCTCCGGAGCGTTAACTCCTATACGTACGACGCTTTCTGGAGGTGCGAGATGGTGAACGGGCGAACGGTGCTCGAACGCTTTCCCGCCGGCGGTCCGAGGGGATCCCGGCCCGCCGAGGAGTTCGCGCACGCGCGGCGTCTCGAAGGCCTGCCCGCCGAGGTCGTGATGGACCTCGCGACGGACACGTTCCTGGTGATCGTCCGCGGGGCGGAGGCCGCCGACTGAGGTCGGCCCGGGCGGGTCAGCCCGGCCTCGGCGCCGGTACCCGCGCCGTGAACTGCTGCGCCTGGAGCGTGTACAGGTCGGCGTAGACCCCACCCCTGTTTAGCAGTTCCTGCGGAGTGCCGGACTCCACGAGGCGCCCGTGCTCCAGCACGTGCACCAGGTCGGCGTGCCGGACGGAGGCCAGCCGGTGGGTGATCAGGACGACGGTCTGCCCGCCCCGGGCCAGCGCCCGGATCTTTTCGAACACCTCCAGCTCGGCCCGCGCGTCCAGCGCCGCCGTCGGCTCGTCCACGATCAGGATGCTCCCGCGCCGGTAGGCCGCCCGGGCGATGCCGAGCCGCTGCCACTGACCGCCGGACAGCTCGTGCCCGCCGCTGAAGTTCCTGGCCAGCAGCGTGTCCAGGCCGCGCGGCAGATCCGCGACCAGGCCCTCGGCCCCCGCCTCGGCGATCGACGCGGCCAGCCGCTCGTCGGTCATCGGGGCGGCGGAGCGGCCGATCGCCACGTTGACCCGGGCGGTGAACGGCCAGCGCTTGAAGTCCTGGGCCACCATCGCGATACGGTCGGCGAGCAGCCGCCGGTCGGCCCGCGCGGCGTCGACGCCGTCCCACAGGATCCGGCCCCGGTCGGGCGTGTACAGCCCCGCGAGCAGCTTGACCAGCGTGGTCTTGCCCGAGCCGTTCTCCCCGACGAGCGCGATGATCCGGCCGAGGGGCAGGGTGAGACTGACGTCGTCGAGGGCGGGGCGGGGCGGGATGCCCGTGGACCCGTCGCCGGGGCCCGCGTCGTGGGGGTAAGTGAAGGTGACGTTCTCGAAGCGGACCTCCTTCGGGTCCTCCGGCAGCGGCTCCCCACCCGCCGGGATGGCCCGCTCGGCCGCCGCGACGTACATCCGCTGCAGGTCGCCCACGAACAGGGCCTCCTCGTGCAGCTGGTTGATCTCCAGCACCAGCGTGTCCAGGCTCGCCGCGCCCGTGCGGATCGCGATCACCGCCGTACCGGCCACCGACAGGGCCATCGCACCGGCCAGCAGCAGCGCACCCAGCGTCGCGTACGTGGCGAGGGTCGCGAGGCCCGTCCAGCCCGCGGCGATCAGACCGGTCCGCGCGGCCAGCCGGGACAGCCGGGCCTGCTCCGCCTCCGCGGTCTCCGACATGGACCGGAAGTGGCGCAGCAGGAACGGGCCCACCCCGTGCACCCGGATCTCGGGAGCGGCGGCCGGCTCGGTGAGCAGGCTGCCGATCAGCTGGCCGGCCCGGGCGTGCTGCACCCAGGTGTGGAAGGACTCGTAGCGGCGCCGGGCGTTGGTCAGCGCGCTCCAGGCGCTGGGCAGGGTCATGGTGACCAGGAGGGGCAGCAGCGCGGGATGCAGCACGGTGAGCACGCCCGCCGCGGCGATCAGCGAGATCATCGCGTTGATCACCCGGGCGCTGTAACTGATCATGTGCTGGGCGGACCGGACGCCGTACTGGGCCGTGTCCAGCAGCTTGTGGAAGGCGTGGTCCTCGATCGCGGCCAGTTCCACGTTCGCCGCCCGCTCCAGGTACAGCTCGGTCGCCACCCGCTCCACCTTGGGTTCGAGCCGTCCGGTGGCGTAGGTGGAGGCGGCCCGCAGCAGCGCGGCGACCAGCATCACGGCGGCCATCACCCCGAGGGCAGGGGCGGCCGAGCGCAGCCGCTGCCCGATGTCGGGACCGGTGAGCAGTTCGCCGAGCGCGCTGTTCACCGCCAGCAGGCTCACCGCCTGGGCCGCGCCCCGGCCCAGCTCGGCGGCCAGCACCACCCGGGCGGCCCGCGCGTCGGCCTGCCGGGCCAGCCGGAGACTGGACGCCAGCATGCCGGGCAGCCGGGTCAGCATCGCCCGGAAGCCGAGCGTCAGGAACGCGTCGGCGTGCTGGTTCCAGCCCATGTCGTAGCGCAGCGGCCCGCCGAACAGCAGCCGCTCCGACGCCGACACCACGGGCTCGGCCGCCTCCCGCCTCTTGCTCACCGTGACCTCCCGGACCCCGACGGAACGGCCACTATCCCGGCCGGAGCCGCCGCCCGGCAGGGCGCGAGGGGACGTACGCAGGGGCGCGGAAGGAGTGCAACGGGTGCGGGGCGCGCGACGTGGGGCGGGAAGGCCGGGAGGTGGGGGCGGGGCGTGACGGCGAGACGGTCCGGAACTCACGGCCGGTTCGGCGGGGTGTGCTGGGCTGTGCCCTGTGGGGTGCGGTGTGGTGACGCCGAGACGCTCCGGAACTCACGGCAGGTTCGGCGGGGTGCGCGGGGCCGTGCCCTGCGGGGCGCGGTGGGCGGGGGTGTCAGGCCGAGACGGCCTGGGACCAGTCCGGGGCCGTCCCCGTCACCCGGCACAGGGCCAGGTAGAGCGGGATCGGCGGGGTGTACGGGGCTGTGCCCTCTGGACGGTGGATCAGCCGGACGGTGCCGCTGACCAGGGCGCCGGTGACGTAGCGGGCAGGGGACGGCCAGGGCAGGGCGTAGTCGGAGTCCGACGGCACGATCCACCACCAGCGGGAGCCGTCGGCGTACACGCACCCCACCCGCGGCAGCCGGGGTACGACGAGCGGGCCGAGGCGATCGGGCACGGCCACCGCGTCGAAGCCGAGCGGGGCCGTCATACCGTCCGGCAGCGACAGCGGGCGGTCCGGTTCCGGGACCGCCCGCAGACGCTGCAGCCGCACCAGGGTGTTCAGGCCGATGACCTGCTCCTGACCGGCCCCGGCGCAACGGGCCCGACCGGCGCCGGTCACGGCCGCTCTCCGGGGCGAGGCTGCTCGGGGATGCGGTACGAGGGTGCGGTGGGCCGGGGCTGATCCGGGTGCGCGGTGGGCCGGTACCGGTCCGGATGCGCCGTGGGCCGGTGCTGTGCCGGATGTGTGGCGTGCTGGTCCACGGTCCCGTGCCGGGGCTGCTCGGGCGTCCGGCGCTGCCGGTGGGCGGCGGGGAGGTGCCGTTGGTGCTCCGCGTCGCCCTGCCCGTGCTGCGCCGATCCCCCGTGCTGTCCCGTCTCCACCCGTCCGCGCTCCTCCGGAGCCCGTCCGCTGGCCTGGGCCGGCCGGTCCTCGTCGGAGTCGTCCGGGCGGCCCGGCCTGGGCCGGGCTCCCCAGCCCAGGTCGGCGCGCGGTTCCGCGGTGTCCTGGGCGGCGTCGGCCCGGCGGGACAGCTCCGCCCAGACCAACAGCCCGGGGCCGTGCTCCTGGGCACCCCAGGCCCGGCACAGCGCGTCAACGAGAAGCAACCCCCTCCCGTGCTCCTCATCGGCTCGCTGCGGGGACGGGTGGGGTTCACCAGGAGCACAGCCCTGATCGTGTACGGCTATGCGCACCATGTCGTCGTGGTCGAGCAACTCGCACACGACCCGGCTGCTCGCGGTGTGCACGATCGCGTTCGTGACCAGCTCGGACATGACCAGAGCCGCGTTGTCGCACGTGTCCGCGCCGACCGACCAACCGGCCAGCCGGGCGTGCGTCAGGCGTCTGGCCTGGGCGACGGAACCCGGATGTGCGGCCAGCTCGAAGCGGAACCTGTGCTCGGCAGCGCCCCGCTGGGGGGTTGCTCCCGCCGCGGCACCCAGACCGGAAGGGTCTGCGGCCGCGTCTGTTCCTAAGGGCGCGGACGGAATCACGCCTGCCACTATCTCCCTGCCGCGGACACTTGGCAAGAGTCACTCTGAAAATTGCAGAGTGCAGTGTGACTCGGTCAGAGGCCGTGGCACACTGCTCGCAACAGCACCTTGCGCGGCGCCAATTGAAGTCGTCGGAGATCCGATCCGGTCTTCGAATGAATCTTCGAACGGCGCCGCAGGTCTGTCAGGAATCTTCAGGCAAGAGGCTTCGGAAGGGGCTTCGACGAGAGGCTCCGGCCGTACGGTTCGGCACAAAGCCTCGATGAGAGGCGTTCGGTGGAGGTGGGAGCGTGAGCGAACCGCGGTCCGCGCCGACGGTGGGCCAGGTGGTCCTCGGCCGGCGCCTGCTGGACCTGCGGGAACGCGCCGGACTCAAGCGCGAGGAGGCCGCCCGTGTGCTCCGCGTCGCCCCCGCCACCGTCCGCCGCATGGAGATGGCCGAGGTCGCCCTCAAAATCCCGTACCTGCAACTGCTGCTGAAGGCCTACGGCGTTCCCGACGACGAAGCCGAGGTCTTCGTCCAGCTGGCCGAGGAGGCGAACAGACCCGGCTGGTGGCAGCGGTTCCACGACATCCTGCCGGGCTGGTTCTCGATGTACGTCAGCCTGGAGGGTGCGGCCAGCCTCATCCGCTCCTACGAGCCGCACTTCGTCCCCGGCCTGCTGCAGACCGAGGACTACGCGCGCGGGGTGCTCAAGTCCGGCGCCATCGGCCAGACGAGCCCGGAGGACATCGAGCGGCACGTCGCGTTGCGCATGCAACGCCAGCAGTTGCTCGCCCGTCCCGACGCGCCCCGCTTCTGGGTGGTGATGGACGAGACCGCCCTGCGTCGCCCGGTCGGCGGACCGGAGGTGATGCGTGCGCAGATCGACAAGTTGCTCGAGGCCACGAAGCTGCCCCATGTGACGCTCCAGGTCGCTCCGTTCGCCAACGGGCCGCATCCCGGCACGTACGGGCCCTTCGTGCTGTTCCGATTTGCCATGTCAGAACTGCCGGACATGGTCTACAGCGAGTACCTGACCGGCGCCGTCTACCTGGACGCGCGCACCGAGGTGTCGACCCACCTGGAGGTCATGGACCGCATGGCGGCGCAGGCCGCTACGGCACAACGCACGAAGGAGATCCTCCGGGATCTCCGCAAGGAGCTGTGAATGGATGGCATCAAGCCGCGCGGACGCGTCTACAACGGCATGCCCGCGCGGGAGTTGGGCAGCGAGGGGTGGCACAAGCCCTGGAGCGGCGGCAACGGCGGAAACTGCCTGGAGGCGATGAAGCTGGCCGACGGCCGGATCGCGGTACGCCAGTCGACCGATCCGGACGGGCCGGCGCTGATCTACACCATGGACGAGATGACCGCGTTCATAGAGGGCGCCAAGGCGGGGGAGGCCGACTTCCTGCTGTCCTGACCTCGGCGTGTGTGGTTTCTACGCAACTTCCTTGTTGGTGCTGACGAGTTGATCACAGACGGTGGCCCGCGATCCGTAGCCGGGGAGGCCGGGCGGTAGTCCGGGAGGCGGGCGGTGGTAGGGGAGCCGGGCCGGAGTCCGGGAAGTCCCGCCGTAGTCCGGGAAGGCGCACCGGAGTTCCGGGTGCCGAACCGTGGTGCCGGGAGCCGGTGGGACGGACCGGGGAGCTGTGGTCCGGGGATTCCGCCGGCTCTCCGTACCGGCGGCCGGCACGTGTCACTCCGGCGGCAGCACCGCGCACAGCGCCTCCACTGCCGCCCCGTAGGCATGCTCGGCCGGGGCCGCGTACCCCACCACCAGGCCGTCGCCGGCCGCCGTCGGACTCTGCGGATGCCGGAACCCGGCCAGTCCGTCGAGGGCGATGCCCTGCCACGCGGCGGCCTTCACCGTCGACCGCTCCGTGCCGGGCGGCAGCCGCAGCACCGCGTGCAGCCCGGCCGCGATACCCGTCACCTCGATGTGCGGCGCCTGCGCGGCGAGCGCGGCGACGAGCCGGTCACGCCGGCGCCGGTACCGCTGCCGCATACGCCGCACATGCCGGTCGTACGACCCGCAGGTCACGAAGTCCGCGAGTGCGAGCTGGTCCAGCACACTCGCCCACCCCTCCCGGTCGCCCTTCACCGCCAGCACCGGCTCCACGAACCGCTCGGGCAGGACCATCCAGCCCAGCCGCAGCGCCGGTGACAGGCTCTTGCTGACCGAACCGATGTGGATCACGCGCTCGGGATCGAGACCCTGGAGCGCGCCGACGGGCCGCCGGTCGTACCGGAACTCGCCGTCGTAGTCGTCCTCCAGCACCACCGCATCCCGCACGCGGGCCCAGTCGATCACCGCCGCCCGGCGCTCCGGGTGCAGCGGGCCGCCGGTCGGGAACTGGTGCGCGGGCGTCAGCAGCACGGCCCGCTCGCGTCCCAGCGCGTCCACGCGAGCGCCGTGCTCGTCCAGCGGCAGCGGTACGGTGCGCACGCCGGCCGCGGCGAGCAGCTCCCGGTGGAAGCCGAGACCGTACGCCTCCACGCCCAGTGGGCCGCGCAGCACCCCGCCCGCCGTCGGACCCTCCCGGGTGCCCCTGCCGAAGAGGAGCCGCAGCGCGTGCGCGAAGCCCGAGCAGATCACGATCCGGTCCGGCTCGGTACGCACCCCACGCGCGCGTGCCAGGTACTCCGTCAGCGTCTCCCGCAGCTCACGGCGCCCACCGGGATCCCCGGGCCCGAACGCCTCGCTCGGCGCCGCCTGCACCGCCCGGCGGTACGCGGCCGTCCAGGCCGCGCGCGGAAAGGCCGACGCGTCCGGCGTGCCCTGTCGCAGATCGTGCCGGGGCCCACCCGTGCGCGGCGGCTTGACCGGCGTTCGTACGGCACGGCGCAGCGGCTCGGCCCGCTCGGCGACCCGGGTCCCGGACCCCTGCCGGGCGGTCAGCCAGCCCTCCGCGACCAGCTCCGCGTACGCGTCGGCCACCGTGTTGCGGGCCACGCCCAGGTCCGCGGCGAGCGACCGGTACGGCGGCAGCCGGGTACCCGGCGCCAGCCGGCCGCTGCGCACCGCCTCCCGCAGCGCCCGGGTCAGCGCCGCCCGCCGGCCGCCCGGCCCGGACAGTTCGAGATGCAGATCCGCGCCGATCCGCTCCGCGGAATTGACCCACGATTTCGTCATGGAAATGCACCCTACAGCCGGTCTTTCGGGCCCATAGGTTGAAGCACATGACGACGCACACGACTGCCACCCCCGCCACCGCCACCGCCACCGTGGACCTCACCACGGGGATCGCCGCGGCCGACGCCGCCCGCACCCGCCTGGACTTCGCGAAGGCCGCGCCGAAGGTCTTCCGCGCGATCGTCGGCTTCGACGCCGCCGCCCGTGAGGGCCTCGACCCCGCCCTGGTCGAACTGATCCAGATCCGCGCCTCCCATCTCAACCACTGCGCCTACTGCCTGCACATGCACACCAACGACGCCCGCAAGGCCGGCGAGAACGAGGACCGGCTCCACATGGTCGCCGTCTGGCGCGAGGCCCGGCACTTCTTCACCCCGAAGGAACAGGCCGCCCTCGCCCTGACGGAGGCGGTGACCCTGGTCGCCGACGGCGGCGTGCCCGACGCCGTCTACGCGGAGGCCGCCGCCCACTTCGACGACCGGGAACTGGCCCACGTCCTCTCGCTGATCCTCACGATCAACACGTGGAACCGCGTGGCCCTGGCCACGGGGAAGGTCGCGGGCACGGACGAACGCACCCGCTGACGCACCGCCCGTCCCGAGGCCGGCGAGAGCCGGGGGCCGGTGGTGCCGCCGCTCAGACCACCATCGGCCGGTCCGTCGGCGCTATCGGGGCCGGCAGGCGGGAACGCCCGGTCAGATAGCGGTCGACGGCCGCCGCGACCGCCCGCCCCTCCGCTATCGCCCACACGATGAGCGACTGCCCGCGCGCCGCGTCTCCCGCGGCGAACACCCCGGGGACGTTGGTCGCGAAACCGTCGTCCCGGGCGATCGTGCCGCGCGGCTGCAGTGCCAGCCCCAACTGCTCGATCATCCCGTCCTCCTGGTCGGGTCCGGAGAACCCGAGGGCGAGCAGCACCAGGTCGGCGGGGAGTTCCCGCTCCGTGTCCGGCACCGGAAGCCGCCGCGCGTCGACCTCCACCAGATGCAGTGACCGCACATTCCCCCTCTCGTCTCCGGTGAAGCGGAGCGTGGACGCCGCGAACAGCCGTGCGTCCGCGTCCGCCGCCGGCGCCGTACCCAGGTCCCGTGCCTCCTCGTGCGCGGCCGACAGCCGGTAGATCTTCGGGTACGTCGGCCACGGCTCGGTGTCCTCGTCCCGCTCGGCGCCCGGCTGTGCGTAGATGTCCAGCTGGGTCACGGAGGCGGCCCCCTCGCGCACCGCGGTGCCCAGACAGTCCGCCCCGGTGTCCCCGCCGCCGACGATCACGACGTGCCTGCCGGCGGCCGACAGCGGCGAAACCTCCAGATCCCCTTCACACACCCGGTTGGCCAGCGGCAGATACTCCATCGCCTGGTGTATCCCGTTCAACGCCCGGCCCGGCACCGGAAGTTCCCGCCACGCCGTCGCTCCCGTGGCGATCACCACCGCGTCGTACCGGGTGCGCAGCTCGTCCGCCGGGACGTCCCGGCCGACCGCCGTCGACGTACGGAACTTCGTCCCCTCGGCGCGCATCTGCTCGATCCGCCGCTCCAGATGCCGCTTCTCCATCTTGAACTCGGGGATGCCGTACCGCATCAGCCCGCCGATCCGGTCGTCCTTCTCGTACACCGCGACCGTGTGCCCGGCCCGGGTCAGCTGCTGTGCGGCGGCGAGCCCGGTGGGCCCCGAACCGATGACGGCGACCGTCTTCCCGGACAGCCGCTCGGGCGGCCGGGGCGGGGTGAACCCCTCCTCCCACGCCCGGTCGGCGATAGCGCACTCGACGTTCTTGATGGTGACCGCCGGCTGGTTGATCGCCAGCACGCACCCCGCCTCGCACGGCGCCGGACACAGCCGACCGGTGAACTCGGGGAAGTTGTTCGTGGCGTGCAGCCGGTCGCTCGCGGCCCGCCAGTCCTCCCGTGACACCAGGTCGTTCCACTCGGGGATGAGATTGCCCAGGGGGCAGGCCTGGTGGCAGAAGGGGACGCCGCAGTCCATGCAGCGGTCGGCCTGCTTGCTGATGATGGGCAGCAGCGCGCCCGGGACGTAGACCTCGTCCCAGTCCCGCACCCGCTGCTCGACGGGCCGCCGCGGCCACTCCTGGCGCGGCGTGGTCATGAACCCCTTGGGATCGGCCATGGGCGTCTTCCTCGCGTACGGGCACCGGAGGCACCGGGTGTACGAAGGGCCGTGCGTCATCGGGCGGCACTCTTTCGGCCACGATACGTCCCGTTCGACGGCCGCGCAGAGTGGCCGACAGCGCTTTCTCCCGCAGGGGTCAGGACAGCGGCGGGATCAGGTGAGGGCCGATATGTAGACCAGTGCGGCCGCGGCCGCGGCGACGGTCCGGACATGGTTCCAGAGGGTCCACTCGCGCACATACACCGGCCAGTACTCGGCGGCCGCCGGCGCGCCCGGGATGAGCCTGGCCAGCCGGTCGTTGCGGGGCACGTTCGCGACGATCGTCAGCCCGAACGAACCGGCCAGGTACAGCGCGCTGCCCAGCAGCAGTTCCACCCTCCCCTCGTCCGGCCACACCACGAACGTCACCACCGCTATCAGCGCGCTCAGCGCCGCGGACCCGGCGAACACGGCCATGAAGGCCGGCCGCACCGCGGCGACGTTGATCGCGTTCATCGCCGCGACACCCTGCGCGGGCGGCAGCGCCGCGAGCCCCCGCATCACGAAGGCCGAGAACCCGTAGAACACACCGGCCACCAGCCCGGTCCCGAGGATCCCCGCCACGACCAGCACGAAGAACGGCCCGTCGATCATCTCCACGCCCCCTTGTTCGCTCCACCCGGCCCTCTGCCCGGCATCAGCTCACCCTCGCCCCGGTGAAAGCCCGGCACCGGAATCCCGCCCCGGCCGAGCGAGCCCCGCGGCTCCCCGGCTCCGAAACCTCAGCCCTCACTTAGGCACCGGCAACACCTCCTTACTTCCCGCAGTCCTCAGCCCGCGTCCACTGCCCCGGCCTCCTGCCACGCCCGCAGCACCCGCTCCACCGCCGGGGCGATCCGACGTCGGGCCTCAGGCCACGGCACCCCGCGCATCAGCAGTTGGTCGTACGGCGTGTCCACATGCCGTACGCCCGCCACGACCGCCGAGATCACCGCCCCCTCGGTCAGCGCCCGCCCGGCCGCGCTGCGCCCGACACGGCCGCTGCCCCGCACCGACGCGTGGGCCGCGATCGCCCGGGCCCGCTCGGCCGGACAACCGGGGAACAGCCGCAGGATCTCGGCCGCGAACGCCGCCACGAACCGCTCGTCCTCCGCGGCCCTGCGCCGCGCATCCCGCGCCCGCCGCCGGCGCCGCGCCTCCGCGTCCGCCAGACACCGGGCCTCCGCCCGGGCCAGCGCGGCCTCCTCCACGAGCACGCCCTGGCGTTCGTAGCGGCTCTTGCGCCGGTTGAACCGCACCACCACCGCCGACAGCGTGCTCTCCTCCCGCGACCTGCGGGTCAGGGCCGTGTCGCCGCGCGGCAGGAACACCAGGTGCCCGAGATCGGCACAGACCAGGCACCACGGTGCCCCGTCCGTCAGCACCAGCAGCGACAGCGGACCCCGGCGGCAGCGGGCACACCGCTTGCGCTTCAGCGCCTGGACGACGACAAGCCGACCGGGGAAGCGGGGAGTTGCGGAAAGCGCCATACGCGGTACTTTCCCCGCCACCGCCTCCGGCTCCCACCCCCGCCCGGGCACGTCCTCGTCCGCTCGAACCAACCCTTCTCCTCTCGCAGTCCGGCGCCACCACGGACGACCGACGCGACGGACCGCGACCGGCCCCGCTCTCGACCCCGACGCATTCGCCCTCGATCCGTCCTCCGCCGCTCTCTCCGGCCACCCGGCATGATGGTCCGTGTGCAACTCGAAGCGATCACCTGGGACCGGCTGGCCGAGCGGCTCGCCGACCGGCTGGCCGGTGCGGTGCCGGCCGATGGAGGGACCTGGCCGCGCGTCGGCTTCGACGGTGCCCCGGCCGCCCAGCCCGGAGACCTCGCCGAGCGTGTCGGAGAGGCGCTGCGGGTGCGCGGCCGGCCCTCCCTCGTGGTCGGTACCGAGGGCTTTCTGCGCCCGGCCTCCCTCCGCCTGGAGCACGGGCGGCGGGACGCGGAGTCGTACTACAGCGGTTGGTACGACACGGGCGCCCTGTGGCGCGAGGTCTTCGGCCCGCTCGATCCCGGAGGCAGCGGGAGGGTCCTGCCCGACCTGTGGGATCCGGCCACCGACCGGGCCACCCGCAGCCCCTACGTCCAACTCCCGCCGGGCGGGATCCTGTTGCTCCACGGCCCCCTCCTGCTGCGCCACTGGTTCCCCTTCGACCTGACCGTCCACCTCCTTCTCTCACCGGGCGCCCTGCGCCGCCGCACCCCCGAGACCGACCACTGGACCCTGCCGGCCTTCGAGCGCTACGAGGCCGAGACAGACCCGGCCGGCACGGCGGACGTCCTGGTGCGTGCCGACGACCCGCGCCACCCCGCCTGGAGCGGATGATCCGCATCGGACCCGTCCGGACGTCCGGACGGCGATTCAGCCGAACCCTTTTATATGCGCGTGCATGCAACTAGGGTGGGCGCCATGACGACCTCACCGGCCACTCCTGTCACGTTCGACGACTCCCTCAGTGCCCTGCTGGACGGCAAGAACTTCGCCAGCGTCGCCACGCTCGGTCCCGACGGCGCTCCGCAGAACTCCGTGGTGTGGATCAAACGCGAGGGCGACAGCGTGCTCTTCTCGTCCGTCGACCACCGCCAGAAGGTGCGCAACCTCCGCCGCGACCCGCGTATCAGCCTCTCCGTGTTCGACCTGACGAATCCCTACCACTCGGCCGAGATCCGGGGCGTCGCCGAGATACTGCCGGACGAGGGCAAGCGACTCCCGTACGAGCTGTCGCACAAGTACCTCGGCATCGACCCGCCGGCCGAGAACGACGACGAGGTCCGCGTGATCGTCAGGATCGTCCCGCAGAAGGTCGTGTCCTTCTCGGCCTGACCAGGCCTATTGCCGACTCGGCCTGACCGGGCGTACCGCCGAGCCAGCGTGGCTGCCGGGAACCGGCGCCCTTGCGGCCCGGCGGCCCGCGGCTTCGCCGCCCTTTCGCTCAGAGCCAGCCGTTGCGCCGGAAGCCCCGGTACAACACCAGACACGCCGTTGCCATCACCGTCATGACCAGCGGATACCCGAACGACCAGTGCAACTCCGGCATGTGGTCGAAGTTCATGCCATACACCCCGCACACCATCGTCGGCACGGCGATCACCGCGGCCCAGGCCGTGATCTTCCGCATGTCCTCGTTCTGCGCGACGGTCACCTGCGCGAGATGTGCCTGCAGGATGGAGTTGAGCAGTTCGTCGAACGCGGCGATCTGTTCCTTGGCCCGGATCAGATGGTCGAGCACATCCCGGAAGTAGGCCTGTATCTCCGGGGCGACGACCCGTATGGGCCGGGTGGCCAGGTCCTCCACCGGGCGGCCCAGCGGCACCACCGCCCGCTTCAGCTCCAGCAGTTCACGCTTCATCTGGTAGATACGGCCCGGGTCGAGACGTGCCCCGTTCTCCGAGAACACGTCCGTCTCCACCTGGTCGATGTCGGCCTGCACCGCGTCCGTGACGTTCAGGTATTCGTCGACCACATGGTCCGCGATCGCGTGGAGCACCGCGGCCGGCCCCTTGGCGAGCTGCTGCGGGTCCGCCTCCAGCTCCTCGCGCAGCGGGCCCAGCGAGCCGTGCCGGCCGTGCCGCACCGTGATCACGAAGTCCGGGCCGAGGAACACCATGATCTCGCCGGTGTCCACCACCTCGCTGGTCGCCGTCAACTGCTCGTGCTCCACATAGCAGACGGTCTTGAACACCGCGAAGAGCGTGTCCCCGTAGTGCTCCAGCTTCGGCCGCTGATGCGCCTCGACCGCGTCCTCCACCGCCAGCGGATGCAGGTCGAACAACTCGGCGATGCCGGCGAACTCACGGTCCGTCGGCTCGTGCAACCCCAGCCAGACGAAGCCCTCGCCGGTCTTGCGTACCAGCCGCACGGCCTCCACCAGGTCGGCGCACCCGGGCACCCGCACGCCGTCCTGGTACGTCACGCAGTTCACCACCGACGAGCCCAGCGGTGACCTGGCGGGATGGCTCAGGTCCACGCGCGGCCGCCGCCGGGCCAACCGCGCCACCCTGCGCAGGCCGCCGACCCTGCCCAGCCCGGTGACCTTCCGCAGATTCCCTGCCATGGACATCTGGATCTCCTCGCGTGGATCTCCTCGCTCAACGCTTTCGCGCCTTGCCCGGCAAGTCTGCCAGTCGCGGGCAAAGCTCGGGCAAGCCTGTGTGAACAGGGAGTTCCGCTTGGTTCCCGCCTGTGGACGACGGGGCGATCGGGCCACAGCAGCCGGCTGAGCGGGATGATCGGGGCATGACGCGATCGCACGGGTACCTCCTGGACAACCGGCAGAACGAGGCGGGTGAACGCTTCGACGCCTTCACCGCGCTCTTCGACCCCACGACTTTCCGGCACCTCGAAGGAACCGGCGTCGGACCCGGTTGGCGCTGCTGGGAGGTCGGGGCCGGCGGGACCTCCGTCGTGTCGTGGCTCGCGGACAAGGTGGGGCTCTCCGGGCAGGTCGTCGCCACCGACATCGACACCTCCCGGCTCACCGTCGCGGCCCACCCGCCCGTGGAGGTCCGCATCCACGACGTGGGCGCAGAGGAGCCGCCGGGCGAAGGCTTCGACCTGGTCCACGCCCGGCTGGTCCTCGTCCACGTGCCCGACCGGGAACGGGCGCTGCGGTCCATGATCAAGGCCCTGCGCCCCGGCGGCCGACTGCTGATCGAGGACGCCGACCCCGCCCTCCAGCCCCTGACCTGCCCCGACGAGTACGGCCCCGACCAGCGGCTCGCCAACCGACTGCGCCAGGGCTTCCGCAAGCTGCTCGCCGACCGCGGCGCCGACCTCTCCTTCGGCCGTAAACTCCCCAGACTGCTGCGCGAGGCCGGACTGCACGACGTCGAGGCGGACGCGTACTTCCCCGTGGCCTCGCCCGCCTGTGCCGCTCTGGAGGTCGCGACGGTCCGTCAGATCCGTGACCGGCTCGTCGCCGCCGGCCTGGCCACCGACGCGGACATCGACCGGCACCTGGCCAATGTGGAGGCCGGCATGACGGACCTGGCCACCGCCCCGATGATCTCGGCGTGGGGCCACAAGGGATAGCCGGCGGTGCCGGGACCTTCAGGGGAGCCGGATCGTTTCGCTGACTGCTGACTGCTGACTGCTGACTGCTGACTGCTGACTGCTGACTGCTGACTGCTGACTGCTGACTGGTTACCGGCGGCTCAATGGCTGCCGACTGGTAACTGGTGACCGGCGATTCGGCGGCCGGCGAGCGCCACCGGCGGCTGACTGCTGACGGGATCACACGAGCCGCCGTCAGCCGGGCGCTCCAGCGAAAGGGGGCGGCACCCGACTCGCGGCGTTCCCTCATCCGCTCGCTCTCTCAACCCTCACGCCCTGATCCTGCCCTCATCGCCTAACTCCCGGTTCCCGGATCCGAACTCCCGCTCCCCGGGCACGGCGGTCTGCCGCCCACCCGTCGTACCGCCTCCGCGCCCGCCCGGCAGCCCCGTGCCGCCGCCTCCTCCGGGCCCGCACCCGCGAGCAGGGCGGCGAGGAAGGCGCCGGTGAAGGCGTCGCCCGCGCCCGTGGTGTCCCGGGGCGTCGCCGGTACCGCCGGGACCCGGGCCACCACGGCCCCGGAACGGGCCATCAGCGCCCCGTCCGCACCCGCCTTGGCCACCACCAGCGGCACGAGCCGGCTCAACTTGGCCGCCGCGTCCGCAGGGTCCGGCAGCCCGGTCAGCAGACAGGCCTCGTCCCTGCTGGGCAGCAGCAGGTCCAGCCCCTCCGCGAACGCCAGGAAACGGTCCACCCCCAGTTCCACCAGGAAGCCGGCCGACGCCGGGTCCAGGCTGACCGGCACACCCCGCGCGCGTGCCGCCGTCAGCGCCGTCTCGGCGAGCGCCCGGCTCGCCTCCGTGAACAGCAGATAGCCCGACAGATGCAGCCGGGCCACCCCGTCGAGCAGCGCGTCCGACCAGTCGGCGGGGCCCAGCCGCAGGGACGCCCCGCTGTCCGTCAGAAACGTCCGCTCGGCCGCCGCACCCGCGTCGACGAGGCAGATCACCGTCCCGGTCGCCGCCTCCGCGTCCACCACGAGCAACGGCCGTACCCCGGCCGCGATCAACTCCTGCTCGTGCCACACGGCGGCGTCCGCCCCCACCCGCCCCAGCAGCCGTACGTCGGTGCAGCCCGCGTGGGCGGCCCAGCAGGCCACGTTGGCGCCCGCGCCACCCGGAAGCGTCCGGATCACGGCGGCCGTGTCGGTGCCGGCCGCGAGCGGCCCGCGGTGCCGGGCGACCACGTCCGTGACCACGTCCCCGACGACCAGCAGCGCTCCGTTCCGGCCCGTGGTCACCCTCTGGTCCAGGCCGTGGCGATCCGCGCCGCCAGCCGCACGTTGCCGCGCACCGCCGCCAGGTTGGCGTTCAGCGAGGCACCGTCGGTGTGCCGGACGAGGTGGTCCAGCAGGAACGGAGTCACCGCCTGCCCCGTGACTCCCCGCTCCTCGCAGGCGCGCAGCGCGTCGGCGAGCACGCGTGCGTGCAGTTCGGGATCGAGTTGTTCCGCCTCCGGGACGGGGTTGGCGACGATCAGTGCCGATTCCGGCGTGTCCAGCGCGTCCTGGGCGCGCATGACGGCGGCGACCTGCTCCGGGGTGTCCAGCCGCCAGTCGACCGGATGCCCCGAGTCCGACAGATAGAAGCCGGGGAACCGGTCCGTGCCGTATCCGGCGACGGCCACACCCAGCGTCTCCAGCCGCTGCAGCGTCGCCGGGACGTCCAGGATCGACTTCACGCCGGCGCACACCACCGTGATCCGGGTGCGCGCCAGCAGCCCCAGGTCGGCCGACTCGTCCTGGGTCACCGTCCACTGCCGGTGCACGCCTCCCAGGCCGCCGGTGGCGAACACCCGGACTCGGGCCAGCGCCGCCAGCTGTGCCGTCGCCGACACGGTGGTCGCCCCGCTCGCCCCCGCCGCCACCGCGAGCGGCAGATCACGATGGCCCAGCTTGCGGATGCCGTCCTCGTTCGCGACCCGCTCCAGCTGCTGTTTGTCCAGACCGACCCGGGGCCGCCCGTCGAGCACGGCGATGGTCGCCGGCACGGCACCCTCCCGCCGGACCGCCTCCTCAAGCTCCAGCGCCACCTGCAGGTTGCGCGGGCGGGGCAGGCCGTGCGCGATGATCGTGGACTCCAGGGCCACCACCGGCCGCCGCGCGTCGATCGCCTCGCGGACTTCTTCCGACACCACCAGCACCACGTGCCCGCCTCCTGTCCGTCGGTCCTTCCTCATCTCTGGCGGGCGCCGGCCATGGCTAAACGCTTGTGGGCTGTGGGCGAGGACACCAGCCTGGGTCGCATGACGAACAACACCACGCGCCTCGACCACGTCGTCCTGTGGGTGGCCGACCCGGTCGCCGCGGCCGCCTTCTACGAGACGGCCGTCGGACTGGAGCCGATCAGGGTCGCCGACTTCGTGCAGGGGACGGTGTCCTTCCCCTCCGTGCGCGTCAACGAGGAGACCATCCTGGACCTCGCCCCACACACCCTCGCCGAACGGATGAGGATGCTGCCCGGCTCCGCCGACAGCGCGGGCCACCCGGTCAACCACGTCTGCCTGTCCCTGCCGGCCGACGCCTTCGACGCCCTGCGCGCCCGCCTGGAGGAGCACGGCGTCCCGGTCTCGGACATCGACCACGGCCTGTCCGGCGCCCGCGGCGACGCCACGCGCAGCTTCTACTTCCGCGACCCCGACGGCAACGTCTTCGAGGCCCGGCACTACGACGACTAGCCGCGTCCCGGGCCGGTCAGAACAGCGGCTCGGGCAGCACACCCTCCAGGGCGAGCAGCTTCCGCTTGGTCTCCAGCCCGCCCCCGAAACCGCCGATGCCGCCGCCGCTCTCCACCACCCGGTGGCACGGCACGACCACGGGCAGCGGATTCGCCCCCATCGCCGCCCCGACCGCCTGAGCCCCGCCGGGCTGCCCGACTCGCCCCGCCAGATCGCCGTACCCCACCACGGTGCCGTACGGCACACCCGACGCCAGCTCGCGCAGGACCTGCCGGTTGAACCCGGAGATCAGCGACCAGTCCAGCGGCAGGTCGAAGTCGTGCCGCTCGCCCGCGAAGTAGGCCCGCAGCTGACGTATCGGCTCCGCCAGCAACGGCGAGCCCGGATCCTCCACGGGCCGGCCGCCCAGCCGGGCGGCCAGCCGCTCCAGCGCCCGGTCGCGCACCGCGTCCGAGGCGTGGAAGACGACGTTGACCAGGCCGTCGCGGGTCGCCGCGAGCATCAGCGGGCCGATGTCCGTCCCCACCACGGCCCACACGACCTGCTGCTCATCCTGCCCATGGCTGTCCATGCGCCCACGGTACGACCCGCCACTGACAACGCCCGCCGGGCTCAGTGCGAACCCAGTGCCGCCCGCACCACGTCGGGCTTGTTGGTGATGATCCCGTCGACCCCGTAGCCGGCCGTTGTACGGGCGGTGTCCGCGTCGTTCACCGTCCAGGCGAACAGCCTGAGCGGCCTGCCGTGCGGCCCTGTGAAGGCGTGCACGGCCGCGACGTAGCCCCGGGACAGCGACCCGTACGAGGGGTTGACCAGATCGGTGAACCGAGCGAACCGGTGCAGCTGCGCCAGGTTGGGGTTGCCGAGGTAGCCGGTGATCACCGCGGGTTTCAGCTCGTGCACGGTCCGCACGCTGTCGGCGCTGAAACTCTGCACGATCAGCCGGCCCAGGTGCCGGCGGTCCAGCCAGCCCTCGTTGCCGAGAAGCTTGAGCGTCTGCTGCTCGATGCCCGGGTACAGCTCCGGGTTCTTGATCTCCAGGAGCAGCTTCTCGTGGTTGTGCTCGACCCGGCGCATGTACTGCTCCAGCGTCGGCACGCGCGCGCCCGCGTAGGCGGGGGAGAACCAGCTTCCCGCGTCCAGCCGGGCGATCTCGGCGGCGGTGAAGTCCCGCACCTTCCAGGGCGCCCGGCCGGGGAAGACCTCCTCCACGTTCGTGGTGCGCTGCAGGCTGTCGTCGTGCAGGACGACCAGCTCACCGTCCTTGGTGCGCTGGACGTCGTTCTCGACCCAGGAGAAGCCCAGCTCGGCGGCCTTGTCGATGGCGGCCAGCGTGTTCTCCGGTGCGTAGGCGGAGGCGCCCCGGTGGGCGATCACCGTAGGCACGCGGACCTCGCGCGCCCGGGCGTCGAAAGTGGGGGTCAGCAGGGCCGCCACAGTCCCCAGGGCCGTGGCGACGGTGCCGGCGACTACGCGCGCGTACATGCGTCCTCCTCGCATCGAGCGAATACCCACAGCACCAGACTGACAGCAGCCGGTCAACAGCACCCGGGCGCACGATGACCACAGATCGCATGGTGCTGTCCGAGTTCGCTCACCGGTGCCGCACAACTGCGGCAAGGGCGTGTTTCTTTGCCGGAAAATCGTTCGACCATTCCGGTGGGGGTCATACTCTCTGCGACAACCCTGACCGCCGGCGCGGTCCTGGGACGGGGGCGTATTCAGGTATTCCGGGACGCAAGAAGGCGGAAGGGCAGCCGCGGATGCAAGGCACGGTCGACGGATTCAGCTACGGGGCCGTCACCCCATTGGTGGCCTACCTGATGGCCTGCCTCGGCGGCGCCCTGGGCCTGCGCTGCACCACACGGTCTCTGCTGGTCACGCACTCCTGGCGACCCGCCTGGCTGGCCCTCGGCTCGGCGGCGATCGGCTCCGGCATCTGGACCATGCACTTCGTCGCCATGATGGGCTTCACCATCAGGGAGACGCCGATCCACTACGACAAGCCGATCACCTACGCGAGCCTCGGCCTTGCCATCGTCATGGTCGGCATCGGGATCTTCATCGTCGGCTACCGGGGCGCCACCGGCACCCCCCTGTTCACCGGCGGCACGATCACCGGTCTGGGCGTCGCCTCCATGCACTACCTCGGGATGGCCGGCGTCCGCTTCCACGGACGGTTCACCTACAGCACGCTCACCGTCGCGGCCTCCGTCGGCATAGCAGTCGTGGCCGCCACCACCGCCCTGTGGGCCGCGGGACAGGTGCGGGGCTTCCTGTGGAGCGTGGGGGCGAGCCTCGTCATGGGGCTCGCGGTCAGCGGCATGCACTACACCGGCATGGCCGCCCTCAGCGTCCACCTGGACGGGGCCGCCCACAGCAGCGGAGGCGCGCCCTCGGCGTCCGTGCTCGCACCCATGCTGATCGGCCCGCTCGCCTTCCTGCTCCTCGCCGGCGTCGTCGTGATCTTCGACCCGTTCATGATCATGGGTCGGCCCCGGAGGACGCCCGTCGAGCACAAACCGGGCGTCCCGGCCGCCGCCGTCGCCTCGCATGCCGACCGCCGCCCCGACCTCCCCGAGGGCCGCGGCCCGGCCCGCCGGCCCGAGCACCACCCGTCCCGCACCCCGCAGAACCGCTGATCGGAGCCCGTTGTCAGTGGGGGGTCGTACGGTTGATGTCATGCGGCCCGTTTCCCACATCGAACGCACGGTGGCGCCCTTCGAGGTCGTCAGCCCCTACCAGCCCAGCGGCGACCAGCCGGCGGCCATCGCCGAGCTGGCCAAGCGCATCGAGGCCGGCGAGAAGGACGTCGTCCTCCTCGGCGCGACCGGCACCGGCAAGTCCGCCACCACCGCGTGGATGATCGAGAAGCTCCAGCGTCCCACCCTCGTGATGGCGCCGAACAAGACGCTGGCCGCGCAGCTGGCCAACGAGTTCCGCGAGCTGCTGCCGAACAACGCGGTCGAGTACTTCGTCTCGTACTACGACTACTACCAGCCCGAGGCGTACGTCCCGCAGTCGGACACCTACATCGAGAAGGACTCCTCGATCAACGAGGAGGTCGAGCGCCTGCGCCACTCGGCGACGAACTCGCTGCTCACCCGCCGCGACGTCATCGTGGTGGCCTCGGTGTCCTGCATCTACGGCCTCGGTACTCCGCAGGAGTACGTGGACCGGATGGTGCCCCTGAGAGTCGGCGACGAGATCGACCGGGACGAGTTGCTGCGCCGCTTCGTCGACATCCAGTACACGCGCAACGACATGGCCTTCAGCCGTGGCACCTTCCGGGTCCGCGGCGACACCATCGAGATCTTCCCGGTCTACGAGGAGCTGGCCGTCCGCATCGAGATGTTCGGCGACGAGATCGAGGCGCTCTCCACGCTCCACCCGATCACCGGCGAGATCATCAGCGACGACCAGCAGCTCTACGTCTTCCCGGCCTCCCACTACGTCGCCGGTCCCGAGCGCATGGAGCGGGCCGTCAACGACATCGAGAAGGAACTGGGGGAGCGGCTGGCCGAGCTGGAGAAGCAGGGCAAGCTCCTGGAGGCCCAGCGGCTGCGGATGCGCACCACGTACGACATCGAGATGCTCCGCCAGATCGGCACCTGCTCCGGTGTCGAGAACTACTCGATGCACTTCGACGGCCGCCTGCCCGGCTCCCCGCCCAACACCCTGCTGGACTACTTCCCGGACGACTTCCTGCTCGTCATCGACGAGTCGCACGTCACCGTCCCGCAGATCGGCGCGATGTACGAGGGGGACGCCTCCCGCAAGCGCACCCTCGTGGACCACGGCTTCCGCCTGCCCTCCGCCCTGGACAACCGCCCCCTGAAGTGGGAGGAGTTCCAGGAGCGCATCGGGCAGACCGTCTACCTGTCGGCCACCCCCGGCGCCTACGAGCTGTCCCGCTCGGACGGTGTCGTCGAGCAGATCATCCGCCCGACCGGCCTGGTCGACCCGGAGGTCGTGGTCAAGCCGACCGAGGGTCAGATCGACGACCTGGTGCACGAGATCCGCAAGCGCACCGAGAAGGACGAGCGGGTCCTCGTCACCACGCTGACCAAGAAGATGGCCGAGGACCTCACCGACTACTTCCTGGAACTCGGCATCCAGGTGCGCTATCTCCACAGCGACGTCGACACCCTGCGCCGCGTCGAGCTGCTGCGCGAGCTGCGATCCGGTGAGTACGACGTCCTGGTGGGTATCAACCTCCTCCGTGAGGGCCTCGACCTGCCCGAGGTGTCCCTCGTGGCGATCCTCGACGCCGACAAGGAGGGCTTCCTCCGCTCGGGCACCTCGCTGATCCAGACCATCGGCCGCGCGGCGCGCAACGTCTCCGGCCAGGTCCACATGTACGCCGACAAGATCACCCCGGCGATGGAGAAGGCCATCGAGGAGACCAACCGACGCCGGGAGAAGCAGGTCGCCTACAACAAGGCCAACGGCATCGACCCCCAGCCCCTGCGCAAGAAGATCAACGACATCGTCGCGCAGATCGCCCGCGAGGAGGTCGACACCGAACAGCTTCTCGGCTCCGGTTACCGCAAGACGAAGGACGGCAAGGCCGCGAAGGCCCCCGTCCCGTCGCTCGGCGACAAGGCGGCCAAGGGCGCGAAGGCCGGGAAGGCCGCCAAGGGCAAGGCGGTGCCCACGGACCGGCCGGCGGCCGAACTGGCCGAGCAGATCGAGGAGATGACCGAACGCATGCGCGCCGCCGCCGCGGAGCTGCAGTTCGAGATCGCGGCCCGGCTGCGGGACGAGGTCGCCGAGATGAAGAAGGAGCTGCGCCAGATGCGGGAGGCAGGCCTGGCCTGATTCGGCGTGACGGTTCCGGCGGGTGCGATGACTGGTCTCGCGCTCGCCGTGGCCCGACCCAACGGACCTGGTACAGCTTGGTTTCAGTCCGCTTCCTGGCTAGCCTTCTCTCTCCTGAGTTCCGTTGGGCAGGTGGGGGGCTTGATGATCCGAATCAGCGCAGAGGGTGAGGACGCGGAAGAGGAACTGCGTTCTCTGCGGTCCTGGCTCCTGGATGAGCCGGAAATCCGTCAGCATGCCGTGATCTCCTGGGGAGCGCAGGCCCTCACCAAGGAGGAGATGGGCACAGGCATCGATGTGCTGCAGCTCGTCACCGACAACGGCTGGAGCGCCGTCGCCTTCGCCATGGCTTACCGAGACTGGCGTCGCACCCGGCGAAGCGCGGCCGTGGTGACTATTGAGCACAACGGCGTCACGGTGTCCGTGAACGGGGCAGACGACCAAGCGGTGGCCCGTATCACGCGTGCGCTGAGCCAGGAGTAGCCCCGCCGTGGGATTTCCTGACCCATCCCGCTCCCGAGCTGTGCTGATCGGCGTAAGCGGTTATCGGCATCTTGAGTCACTGCCTGCCGTGCGTAACAACTTGCTCGGGCTGAGAAGGGTCCTCAGTGAGGGTTGGTCGTGGGGGCTGCCTCAGGACCGTTGTCAGGTCCTTTCCGATCCTCATAGTGTCGTTGATGTCGTCAACGCGGTCACTGAATCCGCGAATGACACGACCGACACGCTCATGGTCTATTTCGCCGGGCATGGAGTGGCGGATCCCGACAATTCCTACGCTCTCAATCTTGCTCTACTGGAATCCACGGACGCTGTCCATACGACGCTCCCCTACGACTGGATCCGAAGGCCGATCCGTGATTGCCGTGCCTTACGGCGCATCGTCATTCTTGACTGTTGCTTCGGCGCCCGCGCCTTCGGTGGCGCAATGGGTCCTACGGCTACTGCTGTGGCAACTCAGGCTGAGGTTGAGGGTACCTACCTGCTGGCTGCGGCCGGTGAGACGAAGAGCGCTCTGGCCAAAGAGGGAGAGGTATACACGGCCTTCACTGGCGAGCTGCTGAGCCTTCTTCGCAGTGGGGTTGCCGGTGGGCCGGAATTGCTGGACCTGGACACGGTTTACCGACATCTGTACCACCAGCTTCGCGTCAAGTCCCGACCGTTGCCTCAAAAGCGGGACCGTAACTCTGCAGGGCGTCTGGTGCTTGCGAGTAACAGGGCTCTGACGGTGGGCCCAGGGCGCCGGAAGGAACCGGAGATCTTCAACGGTTCTCACAGCCCTGCGGTCACGGCTTCTCCTCCTGAAGCGCGCGGAGTCCGTGATCCGGATCTTGGCGAGATCCGGTCCGAAGAGGGTCCGATCCTGGCCCGGGATCGGAAGGTTTCCGAGGCGGAGGCCGGAGTTCATCGGACAGTGTCGGCTGATCCGCCTGCACAGTCGGTAATTCCGCCTAGGCCGACGCCTGACTTCTCGCCGGTCGGCGGCGGGAAGCCGACCCTTCTGAGCAAGGGGCAAGCCATTGAACTGCCTGAATCGCTCGTGGCGGTCAGAGTGGGATTCCGATGGCTGGCCACACCTCGACGCGGTTTGTTCGGTTCACGCGTGCGGGAAATCGACCTCGATGCCTCGGCCGTGCTCTTCGCGGACAGGCAGCCAGTCGACGTCGTCTTCTTCAGCCACCTGGTGAGTGACGACGGTTCTCTGCGCCACACCGGTGACAGTCTCGTCGGCGGTGTGGGCCAGGATGGCGACGACGAGGCCATTCTCGTCGACCTGCAGCGAGTCCCGGCCCATATCGACCAGATCGTCTTCTCCGTGAATTCCTTCGTGGGGCAGACCTTCCAGGAGGTGCGGAGCACGCTCTGCCGACTCGTTGACGAGGCCAGCGGCCAGGAACTCGCCCGCTTCACGATGGTGGGCGGCGCCGCGTGTAATGCTCGGATCATGGCGAAGGTGCACCGTGCGGGCGTCGGCTGGAGGATGACCGCCCTGGGCGCATCGGCCAGCGGTCGCACCTTCCAGGACCTGGTCCCGGCGATGCTCCCCCAGCTGTAGGGCTCCGGGCTTGCGGCCGATACTTCTCGTCCCGCATCGAGATCCTCCAGCAGGTGCTCACTCAAGTGTCAACAGCCAGCACCAAGCGTAGGTAAAGAGGGTGTGACCTGGGAAGTTGGTAGATTCTTTACTAACTGCTTTACCTTTCCTTGGTGATTGGGGTAGTCTTCTTCGTACGGAGGGGAGTACTCCCTGACTGCGGCGCACCCGTCAGTACGGACCGGTTCCGGTCCCGGGGCGCCGGCCCATCGCGGGTGGAAGAGACCTCCGGCAGCGACAACGCTGATGTGTTTGCCGTCTCGTTATGCCGGAGGAGCAGTGGAAGTCTCCATGGGCCTGTGGGTCCTCACCATCGTGGGCCTCGCCGCCCTGATCGCGGTCGACTTCTTCATCGGCCGCAGGCCGCATGAGGTGTCGATCAAGGAAGCGGGTATCTGGACGGTCGTCTGGATCACCTTCGCCGGCATCTTCGGCCTCGGCCTCCTCGTCTTCGGCGGTGGACAGCCGGCCGGTGAGTTCTTCGCTGGCTTCATCACCGAGAAGTCACTGAGCGTCGACAACCTCTTCGTCTTCGTCCTGATCATGGCGAAGTTCGCGGTGCCCACCCGGTACCAGCAGCGCGTCCTGCTCGTCGGCGTCCTCATAGCCCTGGTCCTGCGGGCTGTCTTCATCGCCGCCGGGGCCGCCATCATCGCCAGCTTCTCCTGGGTGTTCTACCTCTTCGGTGCCTTCCTGATCTGGACTGCCTGGAAGCTCATCCAGGAGGCCCGCGCAGACGAGGAGGACGAGGAGTACGAGGAGAACAAGCTGCTGAAGGCCGCGGAGCGCAAGTTCGGCGTGGCCGACCGGTACCACGACACCAAGCTGTGGATCCGGCAGAACGGCAAGCGCGTCATGACCCCGATGCTGGTCGTGATGCTCGCCATCGGCACCACGGACGTGCTGTTCGCCCTGGACTCCATCCCCGCGATCTTCGGACTGACCCAGGACCCGTACATCGTCTTCACCGCCAACGCCTTCGCCCTGATGGGTCTGCGACAGCTGTACTTCCTCATCGGTGGGCTGCTCAGGAAGCTGGTCCACCTCTCGTACGGGCTGTCGATCATCCTGGGCTTCATCGGTGTGAAGCTGGTGCTGCACGCCCTGCACGAGTCCGGTGTCCACGTGCCCGAGATCAGCATCCCGGTCTCGCTCGGTGTGATCTGCGCGGTCCTCGCCATCACCACGGTCACCAGCCTGCTGGCCTCCAGGAAGCAGGCCGCCGCCGAGGCCCGGCATGCCGATGGTGAGGGCGCCCGGAAGGACAGCGTCGATGCCTGACGGCGGCACCGCGGGAGTCCGCGCTCTCACATAGCCCCTGAGACGGGTGCTCGTCACGACGCGGGGTCCGGTCCCACCGGCACCGGACCCCGCACCGGAAAGGATGAGAGGTATCCGGAAAGAACGGAATGCGAACCCTGTAGCTCTCTGCGACCATCGCCGCATGATCGCTCGGCTCCGGTCGCTCCCCCGTTCATGGACGATCCTCGTGCCGGTGCTCGCGGTCGTCCTGCTGGCCCTCACCTGGGGCCGGGACCTGCCCGGCGTGATCGTCGGCCTGGTGACCGTCGTACTCGCCGGGTCCGTCCTGGCGGCGGTACACCACGCGGAGGTGGTCGCCCACCGGGTCGGCGAGCCCTTCGGGTCCCTGGTGCTCGCCATCGCCGTCACGATCATCGAAGTGGCCCTCGTCGTCACCCTCATGGCCGACGGCGGCGACAAGAGCTCCACCCTGGCCCGGGACACCGTCTTCGCCGCCGTGATGATCACCTGCAACGGTGTCGTCGGCATCAGCCTGCTGGTCGCCTCCCTGCGGCACGGCACAGCGGTCTTCAACCCCGAGGGCACCGGCGCGGCGCTGGCGACCGTGGCGACGCTGGCCACGCTCAGCCTGGTGCTGCCGACGTTCACCACGAGCAAGCCCGGACCGGAGTTCTCCACCGTCCAGCTGACCTTCGCCGCCCTGTCCTCACTGGTCCTGTACGCGCTGTTCGTGGCCACGCAGACGGTGCGCCACCGCGACTACTTCCTGCCCCTCACCCGGCAGGGCGAGGTCATCACCGCCGAAGACCACGCCCAGCCCCCGTCCGCGCGCACCGCCTGGACCAGCCTCGGTCTGCTCGGTCTGGCCCTGATCGGTGTGGTCGGCCTCGCCAAGGGTGTGTCACCCACCATCGAGTCGGGCGTGGCCGCGGCAGGCCTGCACCAAGCCGTCGTCGGTGTGATCATCGCCCTGCTGGTCCTGCTGCCCGAGACCATCGCCGCGCTGCGCGCCGCCCGCCGCGACCGGGTGCAGACCAGCCTCAACCTCGCGCTCGGCTCCGCGATGGCCAGCATCGGCCTGACCATCCCGGCCGTGGCGCTCGCCTCCGTGTGGCTGTCCGGCCCGCTCGTCCTCGGCCTCGGCTCCACCCACATGCTGCTGCTCGCGCTGACCGTGGTGGTCGGGTCCCTGACCGTAGTGCCAGGCCGGGCCACACCGCTGCAGGGTGGCGTCCACCTGGTGCTGTTCGCGGCCTACCTGGAACTGGCGATCAACCCGTAGTCGGTGGTCATGCCCGGTCAGCTCCTGACCGGCTCCACCGCCGGCACGGGTACCGGCCGTGTCTCCGGCAGCAGCGCGAAACACACCAGGCTGACGACCGCGACAGCCGTCAGATACACGCCGACGCCCCACGGGACCCGTCCGCCCTGCTGGGCGAGCGCCGTGGCCACGACGGGGGTGAGCGCGCCGCCGAGAACACCGCCGAGGTTGTAGCCCACGGCGGCGCCCGTGCAGCGCACCCGGGGCTCGTACAGCTCGGGCAGATAGGCGGCGATCACCGCGAACATGATGACGAAGGCGAGCAGGGCGCCCAGGATGGCGAGGAACATCAGCAGTGGCTCGCCGGTCGCCAGCAGCGCCACCATCGGGAGCATCCACAGGACACAGGCCGCGCACCCCGTCAGACACATCGGCCGGCGCCCGTACCGGTCGCCGAACAGCGCGGCGACGGGCGTGAGCGCGCCCTGCACGACCACCGCGCCCATGACGCACACCAGCATGACCGTACGGCTCACGCCGAGCCGTTCCGTCGCGTACGCCAGCGACCAGGTCGTCACCGCGTAGAACACCGCGTAGCCGACCGCCAGCGCCCCGGCCGTCAGCAGCACCAGCCGCCCGTGGTGCCGTACGACCTCGACGAGCGGCACACGCGCGTGGTCGTCGATCTCCAGGAACCGGGGGCTCTCCGCGAGGGACGAACGCAGCCACAGACCGGCCAGCGCCAGCGCGCCGGCCGCCCAGAACGGCACGCGCCAGCCCCAGCGCGCGAACTCCGCGTCGGACAGGGCCGTCGACAGCGCGAGCACCACCCCGTTGGCCAGGACGAACCCGAGCGCCGGACCCATCTGGGGGAAGCTCGCCCACAGGGCACGCCGCTGGGCGGGAGCGTGTTCGGCGGTCAGCAGGACCGCCCCGCCCCACTCCCCGCCGAGCCCCAGCCCCTGCAGGAAACGCAGCACGAGCAGCAGCACCGGCGCGGCCACGCCGATGGTGCCGTAGGACGGCACACAGCCGACCGCTACCGTCGAGGCGCCCGTGAGCAGCAGCGAGACGACGAGCACCGGCCGCCGCCCGCGCCGGTCCCCGAGGTGCCCGAACAGCATCGAGCCCAGCGGCCGGGCCAAGAACCCCACCCCGAACGTCCCGAACGCCGCCAGGGTGCCCGCGACCGGCGAGAACGTCGGGAAGAACAGCTGCCCCAGAACCAGAGCCGCCGCGGTCCCGTAGACGAAGAAGTCGTAGAACTCGATCGCTGTGCCGGCCAGGGAGGCGGCGGCGAGCCGCGGCATGGACGGGGTGTTCACGGCGCGTACACGGTGCATGTCGCGTCAACTACCCATGGTGATCGCGGGTTACGCGGGGCGTGCGGGGTTGATCACAGGACCTGAGTGCGCGACCGGCACGCACGGCCCGCTGTCCGCCCCGGCCGGCGTGATAGACCGGGTGCGAGCAGCGGTCGTAGACGCACCGCCCCGAACCGACCGGAGGAACCGTGCCCCGCACTCTGGCCAACGCCCCGATCATGATCCTCAACGGGCCCAACCTGAATCTGCTCGGCCAGCGCCAGCCCGAGATCTACGGCAGGGACACGCTGGCCGACGTGGAGGCGCTGTGCGCCAAGGCGGCGGCCGCGCACGGCGGCACGGTGGACTTCCGGCAGTCCAACCACGAGGGCGAACTGGTCGACTGGATCCACGAGGCGCGGCTGAACCACTGCGGGATCGTCATCAACCCCGGCGCCTACTCGCACACCTCCGTCGCCATCCTGGACGCGCTCAACACCTGTGACGGCATGCCCGTGCTGGAGGTCCACATCTCCAACATCCATCAGCGCGAGTCGTTCCGGCACCACTCCTACGTCTCGTTGCGCGCCGACGGCGTGATCGCCGGGTGCGGTGTGCAGGGCTACGTGTTCGGCGTGGAGCGGGTCGCGGCGCTGGCCGGGGCGGCGCAGACGGAAGCCTGACCCCGCGCGCGGGACTACAGCCGGCCCGCCTCCACGATCCGCCGCAGGAAGCGCCGGGTGCGTTCCTGCCGCGGCTCGCCGAAGACCTGCTCGGCGCTGCCGCGCTCCAGAACGACCCCGCCGTCCAGGAAACACACCTGGTCGGCGACGTCCCGCGCGAAGCCCATCTCGTGCGTCGCCAGCACCATGGTCATGCCCTCGTCCTTCAGGCCGCGGACCACGTCCAGCACCTCGCCCACGAGTTCCGGGTCGAGCGCGGCCGTGATCTCGTCCAGCAGCAACAGCCGGGGCCGCACCGCGAGGGCCCGTACGATCGCCACACGCTGCTGCTGACCGCCGCTGAGCCGGTCGGGGTAGGCATCCGCCTTGCCGGCCAGTCCGAGGCGCTCCAGCAGCTCCCTGGCCCGTGCCTCGGCCTCCGCGCGGGAGACGCCGTGCACCCGGCGCGGCGCGAGCGTGATGTTCTCGAGCACGGTCATGTGCGGGAAGAGGTTGTACGCCTGGAAGACGACGCCGATCCGGCGCCGTACCGCGTCCTGGTCGGCACGCGGGTCGGTGATCTCCTCGCCGTCCAGCCAGATCGCACCGTCGTCGATCTCCTCCAGGAGGTTGGCACAGCGCAGCAGCGTCGACTTGCCCGACCCGGAGGCTCCGATCAGTGCGGTCACCGTGTGCGGGGCGACCTCCAGATCGACGTCCCGCAGGACGACCGAGCCGCCGAAGGTCTTGCGGACCGACTCCATCCGCAGGACGGGCGCGTTGCTCACGGGCGTGCTCTCGGTCGTGCTCACAGGGCTCCTCCCCGGGCGCTCACAGGGACCCTCCCTGGGCCCGCCGCCGGTCCGTCCGGGCCGTCACCCAGTCGGTGAACCGGGTCATCGGGATGGTCAGCGCGACGAAGACCAGCCCCGCGACGATGTACGGCGTGTAGTTCAGACTGCGGCCCACGATGATGTCGGCCGCCCGTACGGCGTCCACCGCACCCCCGATGGACACCAGACCGGTGTCCTTCTGCAGCGACACCAGGTCGTTGAGCAACGGCGGCACCTGACGGCGTACCGCCTGCGGCAGGACGACGTGGCGCAGGGCCTGCCGGTTGGTCAGGCCCAGCGAGCGGGCCGCCGCGCGCTGCGAGGGATGGACGGACTCGATGCCGGCCCGGAACACCTCCGCCACGTACGCCGAGTACGTCAGCGTCAGCGCCGTACCGCCGAGCAGCACCGGATCGACCGTGACGCCCTGCAGCCGCAGCGCCGGCACACCGAGGACCACGATCATCAGGTTGATGATCAGCGGCAGACCGCGGAAGAAGTCGGTGTACGCCGCCGCCAGCACCCGGAGCGGGAAGAAGACCGGGCCGCGCAGGGTCCGCGCGACGGCGATCAGCATGCCGAGGACCAGGACGGCGGCACCGCAGATCAGCAACAGACGGACGTTCAGCCACAGCCCTTCGAGGACCTTCGGGAACGCCTCGCGCGCGTAGTGCGCGCTGAAGAAGGTCTCCTTGGTGCGTGGCCAGCCCGGTGCGTTGACGACGACGAGGTACAGCACGGCGGCCGTGACGAGGGTCGACAGGGCCGCGATCGCCGTGGCGCGGCGGGCACGCGCGCGTCGGTAGCGCTCGCGTGCGAGCCGCCGTTGGGACGGTACGTAGCCGTCGCCGGACTGGCCGGCGCCCCCGGTCATGTCGCCCTTGTCGTCCGCCCCCTCCCGGGCCGATTCGCCTTTGGTGACCGTCACTTGAGCACCGGGGCGTCGACGGCGTCGGAGAGCCACTGCTTCTCGATGGCGGCCAGTGTGCCGTCCTTGCGCAGGGCGTCGACGGCGGCGGTCACGCACGGGGTCAGCCCGCTGCCCTTGTCCAGCACCAGTCCGAACTGCTCGGCCGTGCCACCCCGGTTCTCGAACTGGCCGACGATCTTCGCGTTCGTCACCTCGGCCGCGGTGATGTAGAAGGCGGTCGGCAGGTCGGTGACGACGGCGTCGACCTGACCGTTCTTCAGGGCGGACTTGGCCTGGTCGTTCTTGGCATAGACGGCCGCCTGCCGGGCCGGCTTCACGACGTCGGTGATGTAGTCGAGGCTGGTGGTGCCGACTTGGGCGCCCAGCTTCAGCTTCTTCAGGTCCGCGACGCTCGTCGCCTCGGCGGCCTTGCTGCCCTTCAGCGCGATGACGGCCTGGCGCACGTCGTAATAGCCGGAGGAGAAGTCCACGGCCTTCCTGCGCTCGGCGCTGATCGACACCTGGTTGATGTCGAAGTCGAAGCTCTTCACGCCCGGCGCGAACGCCTTGTTGAACGGCACGCTCTGCCAGACGACCGCGCCCTTGCCGTATCCCAGCTGCCTGGCCACGGCGTAGGCGACCGCCGACTCGAAACCCTTGCCGTTCGCGGGCTTGTCGTCCTTGAACCAGGGCTCGTACGCCGGTTCGTCCGTCGCGATCGTCAGTCTTCCGGAGGTCTTGGTGGCGAGCTTGCCCTTGGTGCAGCTCTTCGCGGCCGAACCGGACGGGGCTGCCGTCGTCTTCTCCTCGGGCTGCGGAGCACAGCCGACGGCGGTGGCGAGCAGGGCTACGGTGACCGCGGCGAGGGCGCGGCGCAGGGCGCGCGGGGCAGGATGCATGGCGGGAGAGTGGCAGTGAACTCCGCGTCTGTCCAGGTCACAGCGGTAGTTGTCCGCATACTGGGAGCGGGTGTTGCGGCCGTGTGAACGCGGCTGCACGCAGCCCACGCGCGCGTGTGACCGGGCCTGGGCCGCCGGCCGAGGGCGGGGTTGGAGACCGGCGGCCACTACCGCTCAGGAGCCGTCGTCCTGTGCGGGGCTGCTACCAGTTGACTGCGGACGACGGCTCTCCGGGAGTGCGCACGGGGGCCCGGTGCGTGCGAAAGGTTCACACGGGGCGCGCGCAGGGGTGGTGAACGCCGGGCGTGCGGCCGGGGAGTGCGCCTGGCGCGTGTCCAACTTCCCTGCGCACGGCGCGCGTACGACCTGTGCGCCGGAGCGCGAGGCGCTCCCTGGTCACGGGCGCTCGCTCCGGGGCGCCGCGGGCGTGGCGCGCTGCGCAGCGCGGGAGGCCGCACGGCCACCTGTGACACGCTCGCGCGCCCACGGACGCCTCCGGGCGGCCGATGCCCGCCCACCAGCCGCGCGCCCCACGGACGCCTCCGGGCGCGCAGACGCCCGCTCACCACCCGCGCGCGTGCCACTCCGGCAGATGCGGCCGTTCCGCGCCCAGCGTCGTGTCGTTGCCGTGTCCCGGGTAGACCCACGTCTCGTCCGGCAGCACGTCGAAGATCTTCGTCTCCACGTCGTGGATCAGGCTGGCGAACGCCTTCGGGTCCTTGCGCGTGTTGCCGACACCACCAGGGAACAGGCAGTCGCCGGTGAAGACGTGCGGGTGGCCGTGCGGGTCGTCGTAGACCAGCGCGATCGAGCCGGGCGTGTGCCCGACCAGATGCCGGGCGGTGAGCTCCACGCGGCCCACCCGGATGACGTCGCCGTCGTCGACGAGGACGTCGGTCGGCACCGGGATACCGGGGGCGTCGTCGCGGCCGGCGTACGTACGCGCGCGCGTGGCCGCGACCACCTCGGCGAGCGCCTGCCAGTGGTCGCCGTGCTGATGCGTGGTGACGACGGAGGCGATGCCGTCGCCACCGATCATGCCGAGGAGCGTCTCCGCCTCGTTGGCGGCGTCGATCAGGAGCTGCTCGTCGGTGGCCCGGCAGCGCAGCAGATAGGCGTTGTTGTCCATCGGGCCGACCGCGATCTTGGTGATCATCAGGTCTTTCAGCTCGTGCACATCCGCCGGTCCGCCGACCTTGACCTCTCCGGAGTACGTCATGACCGCCAGCCTATAGCGGAGATGCCCCGGTGGGCGGCCGTCCGCCCGGACCGCGGACGGCCCTCGCCTGCCCGGGAGGCGGCAGCGGAGGCGGCTTCGGCGATCTACAGGGGAGGCAGCTTCGGCAGGGCCCCGCCCCGCACCTCCAGCGCCGCCCCGTCGCGGCGCCCGGCGAGCCAGCCCACCAGGTCCGCCGGCCGGCCGGTGACCGTGATCTCAGGCACGTCCGCCGCGCGTCCGGTGCTCCACGCGCGCGTGCCGTCCGTGAGGCGGGTCGCCGGGACGTCGGAGTGCCCGGCGAACCGGTCCGCGAGGAAGCCGGTCTCCCGCTCCAGGAACTCGGCCGGAAGATCCTCGAGCTCGTAGCCGATCCCGAGGTCGACGTGGTGCAGCTCCACTTCCACCCACCGGCGGAACGGCACCCGGGACGCGGAGTCGGTGACCCCGTTGCGCAGCTCCACCGTCCGCGTCCAGTCCGCGGGCTCGTCCCCGGCCGCCTGGAAGCGGGCCGCGCTCTCCCGGAGGTCGGCGACCTGGGCCTGCACAGGCCGCGGCGCGTCCCGCTGGATGTCGGCGTCCCGCGCCTCGGCGCTGACGTACATGGGACGGCCCTGGAGGACGTTCACGAGCGCGTCCGCGTTGCGGGCGAGATGGGCGAGGACGTGCCCCCGGCTCCAGCCCGGGAGGCGTGACGGCTCGGCGAGCGAGGCGTTGTCCATGGTGGCGACCCCGCTGAGCAGCCGTTCGGTCGCTTTCCGTACACAGGCCAGGTCATGAGCGTGATCCATCATGCTGCCGACCCTAGCCGGGTCACACCTTCGGGTGAAGGAGGTGGACCTCGACCGCAAATCGAATGCACGTGCTATATGGTCGAGAGCGGCGTCGGGCATGCTGGATGGCCGGGGGTTGTTATGCAACCGGGCAATCCGACCGGCGTTGTCAGTGGCTCCCCCTAGTCTGAAGAAGCACGGGGGCCCCGCCCCTGTCACTTCTCTCAAGAAAGGTGCGGACCGGCGTGGCCGACCGTCTCATCGTCCGTGGCGCGCGCGAGCACAACCTGAAGAATGTCTCGCTCGACCTGCCTCGTGACTCGCTCATCGTCTTCACGGGCCTGTCCGGGTCGGGTAAGTCCTCCCTGGCCTTCGACACGATCTTCGCGGAGGGCCAGCGCCGCTACGTGGAGTCGCTCTCCTCGTACGCACGGCAGTTCCTCGGTCAGATGGACAAGCCCGACGTCGACTTCATCGAGGGCCTCTCCCCGGCGGTCTCCATCGACCAGAAGTCGACCTCGCGCAACCCGCGCTCGACGGTCGGCACGATCACCGAGGTCTACGACTACCTGCGTCTGCTCTTCGCGCGCATCGGCAAGCCGCACTGCCCGCAGTGCGGCCGTCCGATCTCGCGCCAGTCGCCGCAGGCCATCGTCGACAAGGTCCTGGAGCTCCCGGAGGGGAGCCGCTTCCAGGTGCTGTCCCCGCTGGTGCGCGAGCGCAAGGGCGAATTCGTCGACCTGTTCGCCGACCTCCAGACCAAGGGCTACTCCCGCGCGCGCGTGGACGGCCAGACCGTCCAGCTGTCCGAACCGCCGGTGCTGAAGAAGCAGGAGAAGCACACCATCGAGGTGGTCGTGGACCGCCTCACCGTGAAGGACTCCGCCAAGCGCCGTCTCACCGACTCCGTGGAGACCGCCCTCGGCCTCTCCGGCGGCATGGTCGTGCTCGACTTCGTCGACCTCCCCGAGGACGACCCCGAGCGCGAGCGCATGTTCTCGGAGCACCTGTACTGCCCGTACGACGACCTGTCCTTCGAGGAGCTGGAGCCGCGCTCCTTCTCCTTCAACTCGCCCTTCGGTGCCTGCCCCGAGTGCACCGGCATCGGCACGCGCATGGAGGTCGACCCGGAGCTGATCGTCCCGGACGAGGACAAGTCGCTGGACGAGGGCGCCATCCACCCCTGGTCGCACGGGCACACCAAGGACTACTTCGGCCGCCTGATCGGCGCGCTCGCCGACGCCCTCGGCTTCCGCACGGACATCCCCTTCGCGGGTCTGCCGCAGCGCGCCAAGAAGGCCCTGCTCTACGGCCACAAGACCCAGATCGAGGTGCGCTACCGCAACCGGTACGGCCGGGAGCGTGTCTACACCACCCCCTTCGAGGGCGCGGTGCCCTTCGTCAAGCGCCGGCACAGCGAGGCTGAGAGCGACGCCAGCCGCGAACGCTTCGAGGGCTATATGCGCGAGGTGCCCTGCCCCTCCTGCCAGGGCACGCGCCTGAAGCCGATCGTCCTCGCGGTGACGATCATGGACAAGTCGATCGCCGAGGTCGCCGCCATGTCGATCAGCGACTGCGCGGACTTCCTGGGCGAGCTGAAGCTGAACGCCCGCGACAAGAAGATCGCCGAGCGGGTCCTGAAGGAGGTCAACGAGCGGCTGCGCTTCCTGGTCGACGTCGGTCTGGACTACCTGTCGCTGAACCGCGCGGCCGGCACCCTCTCCGGCGGCGAGGCCCAGCGCATCCGACTGGCCACCCAGATCGGCTCCGGCCTCGTCGGCGTCCTGTACGTCCTGGACGAGCCGTCCATCGGTCTGCACCAGCGGGACAACCACCGTCTGATCGAGACCCTGGTCCGGCTGCGCGACATGGGCAACACGCTCATCGTCGTGGAGCACGACGAGGACACCATCAAGGTCGCCGACTGGATCGTGGACATCGGCCCCGGTGCCGGCGAGCACGGCGGCAAGGTCGTGCACAGCGGCTCCCTGAAGGAACTGCTGGCCAACACCGAGTCGCAGACCGGCGCCTACCTCGCGGGTCGCAAGTCGATCCCGCTCCCCGACGTGCGCCGCCCCCGTGACCCGTCCCGGCAGCTCACCGTGCACGGCGCCCGGGAGAACAACCTGCAGGACATCGACGTGTCCTTCCCGCTGGGTGTGTTCACGGCGGTCACCGGTGTCTCCGGCTCCGGCAAGTCGACCCTGGTCAACGACATCCTGTACACGCACCTGGCCCGCGAGCTGAACGGCGCCCGTACCGTCCCCGGACGGCACACGCGCGTGGACGGCGACGACCTGGTCGACAAGGTCGTGCACGTCGACCAGTCGCCGATCGGTCGCACCCCGCGGTCCAACCCGGCCACGTACACCGGCGTCTTCGACCACATCCGCAAGCTGTTCGCCGAGACCACCGAGGCGAAGGTCCGGGGCTACCTGCCCGGCCGCTTCTCCTTCAACGTCAAGGGCGGTCGCTGCGAGAACTGTGCGGGCGACGGCACGATCAAGATCGAGATGAACTTCCTTCCGGACGTCTACGTCCCGTGCGAGGTCTGCCACGGCGCCCGGTACAACCGGGAGACCCTGGAGGTCCACTACAAGGGCAAGTCCATCGCCGAGGTCCTGAACATGCCGATCGAGGAGGCCATGCACTTCTTCGAGGCGGTGCCGGCGATCTCCCGTCACCTGAGGACGCTGCACGACGTCGGTCTCGGCTACGTCCGCCTGGGCCAGTCCGCCACCACGCTCTCCGGCGGCGAGGCACAGCGCGTCAAGCTCGCCAGCGAACTGCAGAAGCGGTCCACCGGACGCACGGTCTACGTCCTGGACGAGCCGACCACCGGTCTCCACTTCGAGGACATCAGCAAGCTGCTCAAGGTCCTCGGCGGGCTCGTCGACAAGGGCAACACGGTCATCGTCATCGAGCACAACCTCGACGTGATCAAGACCGCCGACTGGGTCGTGGACATGGGCCCAGAGGGTGGCGCCGGCGGTGGTCTGGTGGTCGCCGAGGGCACGCCGGAAGAGGTCGCCGGGGTTCCGGCGAGCCACACGGGCAAGTTCCTGCGCGAGATCCTCGGCGCCGACCGCATCAGCGACGCCGAGACGGTCCCGGCACAGCGTGGTGGCACGGCCCGGAAGACGGCCGCGGCCAAGTCGCCGGCGAGGAAGACGGTGACGGCCAAGGCCAACAGCACGCCGACCAAGAAGGCCGCCACGGCCACGAAGAAGGCGACGCCCGCGAAGAAGACGACGCGGTCCCGCAAGGCCTGACACCGCTTCGCAAAACACTCTGACGACACATCAAATATCCGGCGCCCCGCGGGAACTCCCCGCGGGGCGCCGCTCGTTCCACCATCAGCCGGCCCGGTCCAGCGGCCCGACAGGTCCCCGCACACGGCAGGTCCGGCCGTACCTTGTCAACAGCACAGGGAAATCAGCCGCTCACAGCGCGGTCGGCTCACCCAGCTCCGCCGCGTACGGCGGCTCGGCCCCCGCCCGCGAGCAGGTGATCGCCGCCGCCCGTGCCGCGAAGCGCAGCAGCCGTGTCCAGCCCTCCGTCCCGAGGGTGGCGAGCGCTTCCGGGGACAGCGCGTCCCGGACGGCCAGCCCGTGAAGCAAGGCCGCGTTCACCGTGTCACCGGCGCCGATGGTGTCCACGACATCGACCTTCTCACCCGGCACGGAGAGCTCCCCACCGTCCCGGGTGAACACGGTCAGACCGTCGCCGCCCCGCGTGACCACCACGGCCGCCGGTCCCGCGGCCAGCCACTCGCGCGGGCTGCCGCCGAGCCACGCCGCATCCTCCGCGGACAGCTTCAGCAGCGTCACCGAGGGCAGCCAGCTCTTGAACCGCGCCCGGTAGGCGTCCGCGTCCGGGATCAACCCCGCCCGGATGTTGGGGTCCAGCGCGGTGAACAGCCCCTGTCCGGCAGCGCCGCGCATCAGCTCCTCGTAGGCGCTCGCCCCCGGTTCCAGGACGAGCGAGCAGGTACCGAAGGACACCGCGCGCGTACCGGCGGGGAGTGTGTCCGGGGCGGTGAACAGACGGTCGGCGGTGCCGTCGACGTAGAAGGAGTAGGCGGCCGAGCCGGCGGCGTCGATCGTGGCGACGGCGAGGGTCGTCGGCTCCGGCCCCCGCTGCACGCCGGAGACGTCGACGCCGGCCCGCCGCAGCCCGTCGAGCAGGGCCTCGCCGAAGGCGTCGTCCGACGTCCGGGAGCAGAAGGCGGTGGGGGAGCCGAGCCGGCCGAGGGCCACGGCGGTGTTGTACGGGCCGCCGCCGAGCGCCGGCTTCAGGTCCGCGAGGGCACCGGGGCCCTGCGGTACCAGGTCGATCAGTGCCTCACCGGCGACGACGATCACGTGGCGGTTCCCTTCTCGGGCAGGGTGGATGACGCGGTGTGCCCGGCTGCCCCGGCGGGGCCCGGTTCCTCCGGGCAGCCGCAGGACGTGCGGTGGACGAACGTGCACGGCAGCCGGAGCGTCCGGGCCGGACGGTCCGGCCCGGCCAGCCGGTCCAGGAGCACCCGGACGGCTAGGGCGCCCAGCTCCCGGCTGGGCTGGGCGATGGCGGTCAGCCGGGGCGAGAACAGGTCGGCCCAGGCGAAGTCGTCGAAGCAGCACAGGGCGATGTCGTCCGGCACGGACCTGCCGTGCCGGCGCAACGCGCGCAGGGCACCGATGGTCATCGCGTTGTTGGCGGTGACGAGGGCCGTCGGCGGATCGGGCAGGCCGAGCAGGGCGGCCGTGGCCCGCTCGGCACCGGCGGACTCGGAGTTGCCGGAGACGAGGAGGCGTTCCTCGTACGCCAGACCGGCGGTGGCGAGGCCCTCCCGGTAGCCGGTGACGCGCTCACCGGTGGTACTGAGCCCCGGCAGGCCGGCGACCAGAGCGATCCGGCGGTGCCCCAGTCCGGCGAGGTGGGTGACGAGCAGGGCCGTCGGCGCGGCGCTCTCGGCACAGACCTGGTCGAAACCCGGTGCGCCGAGGGCGGAGGCGGCGCCCGCACCATCGCCCGGCGGTTCCTCCGGCACGCTCGCGTCGACCAGCCGGTCCAGGAACACCGTCGGTACCGCGTGGCGGCGTAGATAGCCGACGAGGTCACCGGGGTCCGCGGAGGGGGCGACGATCATTCCGTCCACCCGGCGCTCATGGAGAAGCTGGACGACCTTGAGCTCGTGCCGGGGGTCGTCGTGCGGATCGGCGATGAGCAGGCTGTAGCCCGCCTCCAGGGCGGCGGACTCGACACCTTGCAGGATCTCGGTGAAGTACGGGTTGCTGATGGCGGACACCGCGAGGCCGATGGACCGGGTGCGCGAGGTCACCAGGGAGCGGGCCAAGGTGTTGGGGGTGTAGCCCAGGGCGTTGACGGCGTCCAGCACGGCCTGGCGGGTATGGGGGAGCACCGGGCGGGTGCCGTTCAGGACGTGGGAGACGGTCGCCACGGAGACCCCGGCGCTCCGGGCGACATCCGCCATGGTGGCCATCTCGCTGCCTCTCTGAGTCGACAAGGTGACAAGTCGATAATCGCGGCGGGTGGGCACCCGCCCTGGACGTCGGTCCGACCGGGCCGCCGCCCTGAGTCGTCCACCGACCTTGCGGTGCTGCCGGCTGCCAGCTGCTGGCTTACGGCTTACGGCTTCCGGCTGCGCGGCGTGCGGCTTCCGGCTTCCGGCGTGCGGCTTCCGGCTTCCGGCCGGGACGCTATCCCATGTCACGGCCCCGCGTAAACGCTTACGCAAACGTTTACGCCGCACCGGGTCCTCGGCCCCCTCTGTTGCGCCCGACTCCCATCAGTCCCGTCGGCGGCGGTAGAGGCACCACCCAGCCAGCCCCGACCCACCCGGCCCGGCCCGCCCAGCCCGGCCAGCCGAGGCCCACCTGCCCGCCCCCGCCCGGCCGACCCCGCCCCCACCCGGCGCGCCCCGGTCTGCCCGCCCCCCGGCCCCCGCCCCAGCCAACCCCTCTGTCCGGGTATCGTCGCCCTGCACACCCCTTGACCAGTGGAGTACCAGATGCCCGCCCGCTCCTCCGCGAGCCGCCGTACCGTCCTTCGAGGGGCCGCCGTCGCCCCGGTCGCCGGGCTCGGCCTGGCCGGGTGCTCGGGCCCGGGTGGGAGCGGTTCGGCCGCGGCCACCCCGACCGCGCCGGTCGACCTCGGTGTCGAGAGTGAGGTCGCCAAGGGCGGGGCCAAGCTCTACCGGGACCACAACGTGGTCGTCGGCCGCGACGAGGACGGCACGCTGAAGGCGTACAGCACGATCTGCACGCACGCGGGGTGTCCCATCAACAAGCTGCAGGGGACGACGCTGGTCTGCCCCTGCCACGGCAGCGAGTTCGATGCCCTGACGGGCAAAGTCGTCCGGGCCCCGGCCACCGTGCCCCTGAACGAGCTCTCGGTGAAGGCCGCCAACGGCAGGATCGTCGCCGGTCCGGCGGACTGACCGGAGAGCCGCGGAGCCAGGGGCGCGGCCTCAGCGCCAGGGGCTGCGACCCAGCGGGCGGGGGCGCGAGGGACCGCTCACTCCCAGTCCCAGGCGATCCCCACGATGCCCGGACGGATCCGTGGCTCGACCACGTGGGCTGAGTGGTGCGGGCCGGTCACGGGCAGCACCTGCCGGCCGCTGCGCGGGGCCGCCGCCGAGTGCTGGGTGAAGCGGTGGCAGCGCACCGGCAGGGCCGCCGTGTCGAAGCGCACCTGGAGCGCGTACTGGCCACCGGGGCAGCCGAACCGCTGGAGATACTCGCGCGAGGGCCCGGCCGTGCCGTCCTCGATGGCGTAGCGGAACAGGAAGGTGTCGCCGGAGGCCAGCCGGGTGCCGAAGAGCAGTTCGGCCACCAGGACTCCGGTGTCCCGGTCCCAGTGGAGGCGACCGGTGCGGCAGTTCTCCAGGGCGTGCACGGTGACGCGGCGCGGGTCGCAGCCCGGGTCGCCGTGGTGGACGGCGACGAAGCGGTCGACGCCGTCGCGGTGGGCGCGCACGATGTGGTGTGCCTCGCGGCTCGCCAGCTCGCGCCGGGCGCCGATCCGGACGCACTCGTGGTGGCCCAGGGTGTGCAGTCCGCCGTCCAGGGACCAGCCGAGGTCGGCGGTGAGCCGGTCCACGACATCGGAGGCCTCGACCAGGGAGCGGTAGGAGCGGCCCGCCGCACGGCCTGGCGTCGCGCGCTCGTCGGACTCGGCGAGCAGGCGGATCAGGGACTCGTCCGGCAGCCGGAGGATCTCCTCCAGTGCCCGTACGGCACGCAGCGACTCGGGGCGCTGCGGGCGGCGGGCGCCCTGTTGCCAGTAACTCAGGCTGGTGACGCCCACCTTGACCCCGTGGCGCGACAGATGGTGCTGGACACGCTGGAGCGGCAGTCCGCGTGCGGCGATCGCGGCGCGCAGCGCCACGTGGAAGGGGCCGCCGCGCAGGGCGGTGTCCAGTTCCGCGGTGGGGACGTCCGCGTGCTCTGTGGCATGCCGCATGCCGAGAGGCCTTTCTGTGAGGTGGTGCTACGGCTGGTCAGACCGCCTGTGCGGGTGTGCGGGGCCACCCCCGTGGGCACTGCGGACGCCCGTGACCGGGCACGCCGTGCCCGTACGCATGTGTGCGCGGGCCCCGAGTTCCCCCGCATTGAAGCGTGTTGACCAGAACCCGACAACACCTCGGACCCGGCCGTTCCGGGCGACTGGCCGGACCCTGCCGTTCCGGCGGGCGGGGGAGGGACCCTGCGCGGGCCGCCGCGGGCCTGATCAAGGTCCCCACCGGCGCGACGGTGGCATGCGGCGCGTCCCCGGCATGGCCGGAACCCGAGCGCCGGAGGCGCCGGTGCGCGGCTCGGTCGGCCGAGGGGCCATGCCGCCCGTCCTGGGGACGCCTGCCTGCCGGAGAATGCCCGGGAACACCGGGGGATTCCAGGGATGCGCGGGGAATCCGGGGGATTCCAGGGATGCTCCGGGGTTCGGGAGATGCCCGAGGCAGAGGGACACCTCCCGCCCGGTGACGGAGGCGCCGTCCGCCCGGAACGGGGCGGCGGCACGCGGGCCGGGAGTCCACCGGTGCTCCGCGGCGCGGGGCCGTGCGGGTGCGGGCGTTGTCCACAGGCCCGACGCGGTGTCGGTGCTCGTTAGTAGGGTGTGAGACATGGCCGACCCCTCCAGCTACCGCCCCAGGCCGGGAGACATCCCGGACTCTCCCGGGGTGTACAGGTTCCGTGACGAGCACCGCCGGGTGATCTACGTCGGAAAGGCGAAAAGCCTGCGCCAGCGCCTGGCGAACTACTTCCAGGACCTGGCGAACCTGCACCCGCGCACCCGGACCATGGTGACCACCGCAGCGTCCGTGGAATGGACCGTGGTGTCCACCGAGGTGGAGGCGCTCCAGCTGGAGTACTCCTGGATCAAGGAGTACGACCCCCGGTTCAACGTCAAGTACCGCGACGACAAGAGCTACCCGTACCTCGCGGTCACCATGAGCGAGCAGTTCCCGCGCGTGCAGGTGATGCGGGGTCACAAGAAGAAGGGCGTGCGCTATTTCGGGCCGTATGCGCACGCGTGGGCCATCCGGGACACCGTCGACCTGCTGCTGCGGGTGTTCCCGGTGCGCACCTGCTCGGCGGGCGTCTTCAAGAACGCCACCCGCACCGGCCGCCCCTGCCTGCTCGGCTACATCGGCAAGTGCTCCGCCCCCTGCGTCGGCCGGATCACTCCTGAGGACCACCAGGAGCTGGCCGAGGAGTTCTGTGACTTCATGGCCGGCCGCACGGGGACCTACCTCCGCCGCCTGGAGAAGCAGATGATGGAGGCGGCCGAAGAGATGGAGTACGAGCGGGCGGCCCGTCTGCGGGATGACATCGAGGCCCTGAAGAAGGCCATGGAGAAGAACGCGGTCGTGCTCGCCGACGCGACCGACGCCGACCTCATCGCCGTCGCCGAGGACGAGCTGGAGGCGGCCGTGCAGATCTTCCATGTGCGCGGCGGCCGGGTCCGCGGTCAGCGCGGCTGGGTGACCGACAAGGTCGAGGAGGTCACCACCGGCGCCCTGGTCGAGCACGCGCTGCAGCAGCTGTACGGCGAGGAGAGCGGCGACGCGGTCCCCAAGGAGGTGCTGGTCCCGGCGCTGCCCGAGCCGGTCGAGCCGGTCCAGGAGTGGCTGACCGGCCGCCGCGGCGCGAACGTGTCGCTGCGCATCCCGCAGCGCGGCGACAAGAAGGCGCTCATGGAGACGGTGCAGCGCAACGCCCAGCAGGCCCTCGCGCTGCACAAGACCAAGCGCGCCTCCGACCTGACCACACGCTCGCGGGCCCTGGAGGAGATCGCCGAGGCCCTCGACCTGGACAGCGCCCCGCTGCGCATCGAGTGCTACGACATCTCGCACCTCCAGGGCGACGACGTGGTGGCCTCCATGGTCGTCTTCGAGGACGGCCTCCAGCGTAAGAGCGAGTACCGCCGCTTCCAGATCAAGGGCTTCGCCGGCCAGGACGACGTCCGCTCCATGCACGAGGTGATCACCCGCCGCTTCAGGCGCTACCTCGCCGAGAAGGAGCGGACCGGGGAGTGGGCCGACGGCACCTCCGCCGACGTCTCCATCCCCTCCGCCGACACCTCCGGCACCGACCGCACCTCCGGCATCTCCGCCGGTGTCTCCGCCACCGGTGGCACCGCACCCCACGGCTCCGACGCGGCAGGCTCCCCCGCCGACGGCCCTGGTATCCCGGGCCCCCTCGCCGACGGCTCAGGTGCCCCGGTCCTCCTCGCCGAGGGTGACGCCGCGCTCACCGGCGCGGAGGCGATCACCGACTCCCTCAAGGACGACGACGGCCGCCCCAGGAAGTTCGCCTACCCGCCCCAGCTGGTGGTGGTCGACGGCGGTCAGCCGCAGGTCGCGGCGGCCCGGCGCGCCCTGGACGAGCTGGGCATCGACGACATCGCCGTCTGCGGGCTGGCCAAGCGCCTGGAGGAGGTGTGGGTGCCCGGCGAGGACGACCCGGTGGTCCTGCCCCGCACCAGCGAGGGCCTCTACCTGCTCCAGCGCGTCCGCGACGAGGCGCACCGGTTCGCGATCACCTACCAGCGCACCAAGCGCGCCAAGCGCTTCCGCGCGGGCCCGCTGGACGACGTCCCCGGCCTCGGCGAGACCCGCAAACAGGCGCTCATCAAGCATTTCGGCTCGGTGAAGAAGCTGCGGTCGGCCACAATCGAGCAGATCCAGGAAGTGCCCGGGATAGGCCGGAAGACGGCCGAGACCATCGCCGTGGCCCTCGCCCAGGCGGCCCCGGCCGCACCCGCCGTGAACACGGCGACCGGAGAGATCATTGAGGACGAGGAACCCGATACGACGGGGGGTTCCTCGGGGGAGCCCGTGACCGCGGGCGCCCCGGACGAACGACGGGGGCAGGAGACATGACCGAGCACGACGCACAGCCCACAGGACGACGAGATCAGGCGCACAGCGCCACGGGCGACGAGGTCGTCCGGCACGACACCGGTCAGGACACCGGCCGGCAGGACACCCGGCACACGGGCCAGGACAACGGAGCACAGGTGAGTACGGGCAACGAGACAGCCGGGGCCCCCGAGGCGGCCATCCCAGAGCTGGTGATCATCTCCGGCATGTCCGGGGCCGGCCGGTCCACGGCCGCGAAGTGTCTGGAGGACCTCGGCTGGTTCGTCGTGGACAACCTGCCGCCCGCCCTCATCCCCACCATGGTGGAGCTGGGTGCCCGCTCGCAGGGCAACGTGGCGCGGATCGCGGTCGTCGTCGACGTGCGCGGCCGGCGCTTCTTCGACAACCTGCGCGAGTCCCTCGCCGACCTGGACACCCGGGGCGTCACCCGGCGGATCGTCTTCCTGGAGTCCTCCGACGATGCCCTGGTCCGCCGCTTCGAGTCGGTGCGCCGCCCGCACCCCCTGCAGGGCGACGGGCGCATCGTGGACGGCATCGCCGCCGAGCGGGAGCTGCTGCGCGAGCTGCGCGGCGACGCCGACCTGGTGATCGACACCTCCAGCCTCAACGTGCACGAGCTGCGCGCCAAGATGGACGCCCAGTTCGCCGGCGAGGAGGAGCCCGAGCTGCGGGCCACCGTGATGTCCTTCGGCTTCAAGTACGGCCTGCCGGTCGACGCCGACCTGGTCGCGGACATGCGGTTCCTGCCCAACCCGCACTGGGTGCCGGAGCTGCGCCCCTACACCGGGCTCAACGAGGAGGTCGCCGCCTACGTCTTCAACCAGCCCGGCGCGAAGGAGTTCCTCGACCGGTACGCCGAACTGCTGCGGCTCATCGCGGCCGGCTACCGGCGCGAGGGCAAGCGCTACGTGACCATCGCCATCGGCTGTACGGGCGGCAAGCACCGCTCGGTCGCGATGTCGGAGAAGCTCGCCGCGCGCCTCGCGGCCGAGGGCGTGGAGACGGTGGTCGTGCACCGGGACATGGGACGGGAATGACGGGACGTACACCGCGGCTGGGCAGGCTGCGCCGGATGGTCCCCGAGGCGCGCGCCGGCCGCCCGGCCGAGGTCCGCGGGGGCCGGCCCCGCCGGCGCGGTGCCCAGCCCAAGGTGGTCGCGCTCGGCGGCGGCATGGGGCTGTCCGCGTCGCTCGCCGCGCTGCGCCGGATCACCGGCGATCTCACCGCCGTCGTCACCGTCGCCGACGACGGCGGCTCCAGCGGGCGCCTGCGCGACGAGCTGGGCGTGCTGCCGCCCGGCGACCTGCGCAAGGCGCTGGCCGCGCTGTGCGGCGACGACGACTGGGGCCAGACCTGGGCGAGGGTCATCCAGCACCGCTTCCACTCCCAGGGCGATCTGCACGACCACGCGGTCGGCAACCTGCTGATCGTCGCCCTGTGGGAGCAGCTCGGCGACCATGTGCAGGCCCTGGACCTGGTGGGCAGGCTGCTCGGCGCGCACGGGCGGGTGCTGCCCATGTCGGCCGTACCGCTGGAACTGCAGGCCCTGGTCAAGGGGCACGACCCGGAACGTCCGGAGGACGTGGACACGGTGCGCGGGCAGGCGACCGTGGCCCTGACGCCCGGTGAGGTGCAGTCGGTGCATCTCGTGCCCCACGACCCGCCCGCGGTGCCCGAGGCGGTGGCCGCGGTCCTGGACGCGGACTGGGTGGTGCTCGGTCCGGGCTCCTGGTTCTCCTCGGTCATCCCGCACCTGCTCGTCCCGGAGCTGCTGGACGCGCTCACCGAGACCAAGGCACGCCGTGTGCTCTCCCTGAACCTGGCGCCGCAGCCCGGAGAAACCGAAGGCTTCTCCCCGCAGCGTCATTTGGAGGTTTTGGGGCGACACGCCCCTAAACTCGCCCTGGACGTGGTGCTGGCCGACGAGGCCGCCGTGCCCGACCGCGACTCGCTCACCGAGGCCGCCAAGCGGCTGGGAGCCGCGGTGGAGCTGGCGCCGGTGGCCAGGCCCGACGGTTCCCCCCGGCACGACCCGGAGCTGTTGGCCGCCGCGTACGACCGTATTTTTCGGATGCATGGAAGGATCGGCCCATGGCGATGACGGCAGCGGTGAAGGACGAGATCTCCCGGCTCCCCGTCACCCGGACCTGCTGCAGGAAGGCGGAGGTCTCCGCCATTCTGCGGTTCGCCGGCGGCCTCCACCTGGTGAGCGGGCGCATCGTGATCGAGGCGGAGCTGGACACCGCGATGGCGGCGCGCCGGCTCAAGCGGGACATCCTGGAGATCTTCGGGCACAGCTCCGAGCTGATCGTGATGGCGCCCGGCGGACTGCGCCGCGGCTCGCGGTACGTCGTACGGGTCGTCGCGGGCGGCGACCAGCTGGCCCGGCAGACGGGTCTCGTGGACGGCAGAGGCCGTCCGATCCGCGGTCTGCCGCCGCAGGTGGTCTCGGGGGCCACCTGCGACGCGGAGGCGGCCTGGCGCGGGGCCTTCCTGGCGCACGGCTCGCTGACCGAGCCCGGCCGCTCCTCCTCCCTGGAGGTGACCTGCCCGGGCCCGGAGGCGGCGCTCGCGCTGGTCGGGGCCGCCCGCAGACTGTCGATCGCCGCGAAGGCCCGCGAGGTGCGCGGGGTGGACCGGGTGGTCGTCCGGGACGGTGACGCGATCGGTGCCCTGCTCACCCGGCTGGGCGCCCACGAGTCGGTGCTGGCCTGGGAGGAGCGCCGGATGCGCCGTGAGGTGCGGGCCACGGCCAACCGGCTCGCCAACTTCGACGACGCCAACCTGCGCCGCTCGGCCCGTGCCGCCGTGGCGGCCGGGGCCCGGGTCCAGCGCGCCCTGGAGATCCTGGGCGACGAGGTGCCCGAGCACCTCGCCGCCGCCGGGCGGCTGCGCATGGAGCACAAGCAGGCCTCCCTGGAGGAGCTGGGCGCGCTCGCCGACCCGCCGCTGACCAAGGACGCGGTCGCGGGCCGTATCCGCCGGCTGCTGGCGATGGCCGACAAGCGCGCCGCCGACCTGGGCATCCCGGGCACGGAGGCGAACCTCAGCGAGGAGCTCGCGGACAACCTGGCCGGCTGACCGGACGGGGCGTCAACTCGCCGGTGCCGTCCTCCGATCGGGTGGTCGGCACCGGCGTTTGCGTGTCCGTGAGGCGCTCTTGACTCGATCATGAAGTGACATGAGCCTGGCAGCCTGTTCGCCGCTGCGGCGGACCACCGCTAGGGGGGTTCATGAGACACAGAGCGAGATCGATCCTCGCTGTCGGCGCGCTTCTCATCGGCGGAGCGAGCCTCGCACCCACAGCCCAGGCACAGGACGCGGACCCGGCACCCTCCGGGCCGGACGAGGTCAAGGTCTTCCGCGCCGAGGTCACCAAGAAGCAGGTACCCCTGCTGCTCAAGGCCGGCCAGGACGGACACGAACTCGGTGAGCAGGCCGCCGCGGGCGGCAGGACCCGGGTCGAGGTCTACCTCACCGACAAACAGGCCGCACAACTGCGCAAGCAGGGCGTCACCCTCACCGAGCACACCCTGTCGGCCCGGGCGGAGGCCCGGGTCGAGGACGCCGCGCAGGGCGTGTTCCGCCCGTACAGCGGCAGCGGCGGGCTCAAGGAGGAGATCCTCCGGACCGCCCGGGCCCACCCCGGCCTCACCAAGGTCGAGTCCATCGGCAGGACCGTCAAGGGCCAGGACATCCTCGCGCTCAAACTGACCAGGAACGCGAAGAAGTCCGAGGACGGCTCCAAGCCCTCCGTGCTGTACATGTCCAACCAGCACGCGCGCGAGTGGATCACGCCGGAGATGACCCGGCGGCTGATGCACTACTACCTGGACCACTACAAGACCGACAAGCGCGTCAAGAAGATCGTCGACTCGACGGAGCTGTGGTTCGTCCTGTCGGCCAACCCCGACGGCTACGACTACACCTTCAAGGACTCCGGCACCCGCCTGTGGCGCAAGAACCTGCGGGACGTCAACGGCGACGGCGTCATCAGCACGGGTGACGGCGTCGACCTGAACCGCAACTTCCCCTACAAGTGGGGCTATGACGACGAGGGTTCGTCCCCCAACCCCACCAGCCAGACCTACCGCGGCGCGAGCCCGGGGTCCGAACCCGAGACGAAGGCGCTGGACGGCTTCGAGAAGCGCATCGGCTTCCGGTACGGCATCAACTACCACTCCGCGGCCGAACTCCTGCTGTACGGCGTCGGGTGGCAGGTGGCCACGCCCACCCCCGACGACGTCCTCTACAAGGCGCTGGCCGGCACCCCCGGCAACTCCGCCGTCCCGGGTTACCACCCGCAGGTCTCCTCGGAGCTGTACACCACCAACGGCGAGGCGGACGGCCACGCGTCGAACGTCAACGGGATGGCGATGTTCACCCCGGAGATGTCGACCTGTCAGACGGCGTCGGACCTCGATCCGGACGACGCCTGGAAGAGCCAGGACTGCCAGTCGGTCTTCAACTTCCCCGACGACGAGAAGCTGATCCGGCAGGAGTTCGCCAAGAACGTCCCGTTCGCGCTCTCCGTCGCCGAGACCGCCGTGCACCCCGACAAGCCGGCCTCCTCGGTCGGTCTGAGCGCCGCCGACTTCACCCCGGCCGCGTTCCCGGCGTCGTACTCCCGGGGCGCCGGCCAGGAGGTCTCGGTCGTCGTCCGCAAGGCGATCCGGGACAAGGAGCTCAAGTACCGCGTGAACGGCGGCCGTACGCTCGGCCGGGCGCTGAAGGCCTGGAAGGGCGGGCAGACCTACGGCGGGGACGACGACCTCTACTTCGACGAGTACCGCGCCCGGGTGCGGGACGGCAGGCCGGGCGACAAGGTCGAGGTGTGGTTCACCGGCGTCGCCGGGAAGGGGAAGAAGGTCTCCAGCACCCACTTCACGTACACCGTCGCCAAGCGGCCGCAGGCGGACACCCTCGTGGTCGCCGAGGAGGGCACGGCCGCCACGCAGGCGCAGACGTACGTGGACGCGCTGAAGGCCGCGGGGCACCGGGCCCTCGTCTGGGACGTGGCCACGCAGGGCGCCCCGGACGCGCTCGGCGTACTGAAGCACTTCCGGACGGTCGTGCACTACTCCGGCGCGAACGGCCCCGCCAACGCCACCCAGCTCCAGCTGCGCGCCTACCTCAACGAGGGCGGCAGGCTGATCGAGGCCGGCGAGCTGGCCGGCGGCAGTGTCGACCTGGGCGACGGCACCCTGTCGGACGACTTCAGCCAGTACTACCTGGGCGCCTACAGCCGTACGTCGACCAAGGGCGCCACAGGCTTCACGGGAACCGGTGCGCTCGGCGGCTTCAGCGGCGCCCTCGGCGACGCACCCGGCAACCCGCTGGACAAGGCCGGCACCTACGGCGTCACCTCCGACGAACTGCCGGCCACCACGTACCCGCAGTTCAAGAGCGCGGGCGCGGGCACCTTCGCCGGGACCGTGAACCCGTACGGACCGTACGCGGGCTCCGCGATGGCCGCCGCCGTGCACACCGACGACGCCTACAAGCGCCTCACCCGCACCATCGACCTCACCGGTGTGAGCGCGGCCGGCAAGCCGGCCCTGAGCACCCGCCTGCTGTGGGACACCGAGCCCGGCTACGACCACGCGGTGGTCGAGGCCCACACGGTGGGCACCGACGACTGGACGACTCTGCCGGAGGCGGGAGGGGCCACCGGGACGGCGGTGCCGGACGACTGCGGGGGCGGGTTCCTGATCGGCGAGCACCCGTGGCTGAAGCACTATCTGACGCTCACGGGCAACGCCTGCACCGCGACCGGCACCACCGGTTCCTGGCACAGCCTCACCGGCAGCTCCGCCGGCTGGCAGCAGGTGAGCTTCGACCTGAGCGCGTACGCCGGCAAGTCCGTCGAGGTCTCCATCAGCTACATCACCGACCCCGGCAGCGGCGGGCACGGTGTCCTCGCCGACGACGCCTCGCTGGTCGTGGGAGGCGCGGCCCGGGAGACCGAGGGCTTCGAGTCGTCCCTCGGCGCCTGGAAGGCGGCCGGCCCGCCCGCCGGCAGTCCGGCGGTGCTGAAGGACTGGACGCGCACCGGAACCCTGTTCCAGACCCATGGAGCGGTCACCACGGACGACACCGTGCTGCTCGGTTTCGGCCTGGAACAGGTGCCGTCGGCGGCCGATCGCGCGGCTCTGCTGCGCAAGGCGTACGACTCGCTCGACAGGTGAGCGGAACCCCCTCTCAACGGTGCGCGAACGGGGTACTCATCAACTGAGCCGACCCGCTCACGAACGAGTGAAAGAAGCGTCAAAAGCGCCTCGTATTCCGTAATGAATACGGACGAATCCGCTGCCGATCCGAGGCGGTCCGTACCCCTACTGGCGGGTACGGACCGCCTGCCCGTGTATGGGACATCTCGATGTCACCTCGGGGCCCTCAGAGAGGTAGGGTCGGTGGTGGTCGGGGACATCCCAAACAGAGCTCGCCGGCACCGCATGGCCGGCGTACCAACGAGGAGATCGGTTCGTGACGATCCGCGTAGGCATCAACGGCTTCGGCCGCATCGGGCGTAACTACTTCCGCGCGCTGCTGGAGCAGGGGGCGGACATCGAGGTTGTGGCTGTCAACGACCTGGGTGACACCGCGACCACCGCTCACCTGCTCAAGTACGACACGATCCTGGGCCGCCTCAAGCAGGAGGTCTCCCACACCGCCGACACCATCACCGTCGACGGTCACACCATCAAGGTGCTGTCCGAGCGCAACCCGGCCGACATCCCCTGGGGCGAGCTGGGCGTCGACATCGTCATCGAGTCCACCGGCATCTTCACCAAGAAGGAAGACGCCGCGAAGCACATCGCCGGCGGCGCCAAGAAGGTCCTCATCTCGGCTCCGGCCAAGGACGAGGACATCACCATCGTGATGGGCGTCAACCAGGACAAGTACGACCCGGCGAACCACCACGTCATCTCCAACGCCTCCTGCACCACCAACTGTGTGGCGCCGATGGCGAAGGTCCTCGACGAGAACTTCGGCATCGTCAAGGGCCTGATGACGACGGTGCACGCGTACACGAACGACCAGCGCATCCTGGACTTCCCGCACAAGGACCTGCGCCGCGCCCGTGCCGCCGCCGAGAACATCATCCCGACCACCACCGGTGCCGCCAAGGCCACCGCCCTGGTCCTGCCGCAGCTCAAGGGCAAGCTGGACGGCATCGCCATGCGCGTCCCGGTCCCGACCGGCTCGGTCACCGACCTGGTCGTGGAGCTCGGCCGCGAGGTCACCAAGGAAGAGGTCAACGCCGCCTTCCAGAAGGCCGCCGAGGGCGAGCTGAAGGGCCTCCTCGACTACACCGAGGACGCGATCGTCTCCTCCGACATCGTCAACGCCCCGGCCTCCTGCACCTTCGACTCCTCCCTGACCATGGTCCAGGAGGGCAAGAACGTGAAGGTCATCGGCTGGTACGACAACGAGTGGGGCTACTCCAACCGCCTCGTCGACCTCACGGTCTTCGTCGGCAACCAGCTCTGATCGCCAGCAGGACCCCGAAGTGAGAGCAGGGCCCGTGCAGCGCAATGCCGCGCTGTCCGGGCCCTGTCCCACGTACTGACCACGTCCTTTTACGATCAGGTGCACCACGAGCCCTCCTGTAGGAGTCCACTCAATGAAGACGATCGACGAACTTCTCGCCGACGGCGTGAGCGGCAAGCGGGTCTTCGTCCGCGCCGACCTCAACGTGCCGCTGGCCGACGGCGCGATCACCGACGACGGCCGCATCCGCGCCGTCCTGCCGACCATCAAGGCGCTCGCCGAGGCCGGCGCCAAGGTGGTCGTCGCCTCGCACCTGGGCCGCCCCAAGGGCGCCCCGGACCCCGCTTTCTCGCTGCTGCCCGCCGCCGAGCGCCTCGGTGAACTCCTCGGTGCCCCGGTCGCCTTCGCCCAGGACACCGTCGGCCCGGCCGCCCACGACGCCGTCGACGGCCTCCAGTCCGGCCAGGTCGCGGTCATCGAGAACCTGCGCTTCAACCCCGGCGAGACCGCCAAGGACGACACCGAGCGCGGCGAGTTCGCCGACCGGCTCGCCGCCCTCGCCGACGTCTACGTCGGCGACGGCTTCGGCGCCGTGCACCGCAAGCACGCCTCCGTCTACGACCTCCCGGCCCGGCTGCCGCACTACGCCGGCTACCTGATCGCCACCGAGGTCGGCGTCCTGAAGAAGCTCACCGAGGACGTCAAGCGCCCCTACGTCGTCGCGCTCGGCGGCGCCAAGGTCTCCGACAAGCTCGCCGTCATCGACCAGCTGCTCGGCAAGGCCGACCGGCTGCTCATCGGCGGCGGCATGGCCTACACCTTCCTCAAGGCCAAGGGCTACGAGGTCGGCATCTCCCTCCTGCAGGAGGACCAGATCCCGGCCGTCACCGAGTACCTGGAGCGCGCCGAGAAGCAGGGCGTGGAGCTGGTGCTCCCCGTCGACGTCGTGGTCGCCCGGGAGTTCCCGGACCTGAAGACCAAGGCGCCCACCGACAACACCGTGGTCGACGCGGACAAGATCCCCGCCGACCAGGAGGGCCTGGACATCGGCCCGAAGACCCGAGAGCTCTACGCCTCGAAGCTCGCCGACGCCGCGACCGTGTTCTGGAACGGTCCGATGGGCGTCTTCGAGCACCCCGACTACGCCGAGGGCACCAAGGCGGTCGCCCAGGCACTCGTCGACTCGCCCGGCTTCAGCGTCGTCGGCGGCGGTGACTCCGCCGCGGCCGTGCGTACGCTCGGCTTCGACGAGAACGCGTTCGGCCACATCTCGACCGGTGGCGGCGCCTCCCTCGAATACCTCGAGGGCAAGACGCTCCCCGGCCTCGCCGCACTGGAGGACTGACCCCGCATGACGACCCGCACGCCGCTGATGGCGGGCAACTGGAAGATGAACCTCAACCACCTCGAGGCCATCGCACACGTCCAGAAGCTCGCCTTCGCCCTGGCCGACAAGGACTACGAGGCCGTCGAGGTCGCCGTCCTGCCCCCCTTCACCGACCTGCGCTCGGTGCAGACCCTGGTCGACGGCGACAAGCTCAAGATCAAGTACGGTGCCCAGGACATCTCGCAGCACGACTCCGGTGCCTACACCGGCGAGATCTCCGGCCCGATGCTGGCCAAGCTCAAGTGCACCTACGTGGTCATCGGCCACTCCGAGCGCCGCCAGTACCACCACGAGACCGACGAGACCGTCAACGCCAAGGTCAAGGCGGCCTACAAGCACGGGCTGACCCCGATCCTGTGCGTGGGCGAGGAGCTGGACGTCCGCCAGGCCGGCAACCACGTCACCCACACCCTCGCCCAGATCGAGGGCGGTCTGAAGGACCTGCCCGCCGAGCAGGCCGAGACGATCGTGATCGCCTACGAGCCCGTCTGGGCCATCGGCACCGGCCAGGTCTGCGGCGCCGACGACGCCCAGGAGGTCTGCGCCGCCATCCGCGCCAAGCTCGCCGAGCTCTACTCGCAGGACGTGGCCGACAAGATCCGCATCCAGTACGGCGGCTCCGTGAAGTCCGGCAACGTCGCCGAGATCATGGCGAAGGCCGACATCGACGGTGCCCTGGTCGGCGGTGCCTCGCTGGACGCCGACGAGTTCGTCAAGATCGTGCGCTTCCGCGACCAGTGATCCTGGTTGTGAGTAGGCGGTAGCCGCGATACGTCGTACTCTTGCGGGGGCACAGCCGAGGTGCTGTGCCCCCGTCGTCCATCCGAATCCGAGGAAGTTGGTCCAGCCGTGGTTTTGGGGTTCTCGATCGCCCTGATCGTCTTCAGCCTGCTGCTGATGCTGCTGGTGCTGATGCACAAGGGGAAGGGCGGCGGCCTCTCCGACATGTTCGGCGGTGGCATGCAGTCCTCCGTCGGCGGCTCCTCGGTCGCCGAGCGCAACCTGGACCGCATCACCATCGTGGTGGGCCTGCTGTGGTTCGCGTGCATCATCGTCCTCGGCATCGTGATGAAGACGACCGGCTGACACGCGAACAGCACATTCCGCTCGTAAAGCCCCATGTTCGGTACGCGCCCCCGAGCGCGGCCTATCATGGGGCTTGCGTCTGGATATGGGGGCCGGTAACTCCAGTCACTGGACGCGCGTTGGGCCTTACGTAGACTGAGGCGCTCGCGGCGAAGCGAAACGTCGACTCGCTTCGCGGCACCATCACGCAGGGAGTTACGACCGTGGCAAGTGGCAACGCGATCCGAGGAAGCCGGGTCGGGGCGGGGCCGATGGGCGAGGCCGAGCGCGGCGAGTCCGCGCCGCGTCTGCGCATCTCCTTCTGGTGCTCCAACGGGCACGAGACGCAGCCCAGCTTCGCCAGCGACGCGCAGGTTCCCGACACCTGGGACTGCCCGCGCTGCGGCTTCCCCGCCGGCCAGGACCGGGACAACCCGCCGGACCCGCCGCGCACCGAACCGTACAAGACGCACCTCGCGTACGTGCGGGAGCGGCGCAGCGACGCGGACGGCGAGGCGATCCTCGCCGAGGCGCTCGCCAAACTGCGCGGCGAGATCTAGGACTTTCACCGGCCGGGTGCCCGCGGGCACCCGGCCGGAGCCGTATCCGCCACGCGGCGCCGACCGATTGTCAGTGGTGCCCTCTACGGTTTTCGTGAAGGTGCGAACCGTGAGGGGGAGTTGTGACGGCGGTCGGGGCGATCGGGGCGCGGGAGAGGCGGGCGCCCGCGTGGCGCGGGGGTTTCGGGCGGCTGTGGAGCGCCGCCGTGCTCTCCAGCTTCGGTGACGCGTTGCGTACGGCCGCCCTGCCGCTGCTCGCCGCCTCGCTGACCGACCGGCCCCTGCTCATCGCGGCCGTGACCGCCTGCGGCTACCTGCCGTGGATCGTTTTCGGACTGATCGGCGGGGCGGTCGCCGACCGCGTGGACCAGAGGCGGGCGATGTGGACGGTGGACGCGGTGCGCGGACTGCTCGTCGCCTCCTTCGCGGTCGTCGTCGCCCTCGGGCACGCCTCGATCGCCCTGCTCATCGCGCTCGCGTTCACCCTGACCACGCTTCAGACGCTCTTCGACAACGCCGCCACGGCCCTGCTGCCGGCGCTGGTGGACCGGGAGGCACTGGGCGGTGCCAACGCCCGGCTGCTGACCGGGCAGAAGATCACCGGCGGTCTGCTCGGGGCGCCCGCCGCGCCGGTCCTGATCGCCGCGGGGACGGCCGTGCCCTTCGCGGCCGACGCGGCCACCTTCCTCGTGGCCGCCGCGCTGGTCGCGTCCCTGCGGACCGGCGCAGCCGAGCGCGCGCCGAGACCGGCGGGCGGCACCCTGCGCCGGGACGTCGGCGAGGGGCTGCGCACCCTGTGGCACGACCGGGCTCTGCGCGGACTGTGCGCCTCCACAGCCCTGTGCAACGTCGGCATGGGCGCCCTGATCGCCACCCTGGTGGTCCTCGTGACCGGCTGGCTGGACGCCGGCAGCGGCGGATACGCGGCGGCGGCCACCGCCTACACCGTCGGCGGGCTGGCCGGGGGAGTCGCGAACCGGCGGATCACGGCCCGGGCCGGCGCCCTGCGGACCGTCCTGCTCGCCGGCACCGTACAGATCGGCGCTCTCGTCGTCATGGGTGCCGTGCGCAGCCTGGCCGCCCTGGTGGCCGCCCTCGCGGTGTTCGGGTTCATGGGCATGCTGTGGAACGTCAACTCCACCACCCTGATGCAGCAACGCGCCCCCGCCGAGCTGCTCGGCCGGGTCGGCGCGGCCTTCCGCACCCTGGCCGTCGCGGGAGCCCCGCTGGGCGCGCTCCTCGGCGGTGCCGTGGCCACGGCCTGGGGACCCAACACACCGGCCCTGCTCACGGCCGCCTGCTTCGTCCTGTCCGTCATCTCGCTGATACCGGTCCGCAAGGAGGACGTACCTGTTGTTGCGCCGGACGACGGCGTCACGACGGCTCACGCCGTGCGGTGATCAATTAGGTTGGAACAGCTGGGACAGGCACGAAAGAAGGCTGAAGTCGGATATGAACGCAGACGGCCGTACCAGGCTCAACCAGACGCCCGAGTGGACCGCGCTCGCCAAGCACCGGGAGGAGCTGGCGGACACCCATCTGAGAGACCTGTTCGCCGCCGATCCCGCGCGCGGCACCGGGTACACCCTCCGGGTCGGCGACCTGTACATCGACTACTCGAAGCACCTGGTCACCGACGAGACGCTGCGCCTGCTGCGCGAGCTGGCCGCGGCCACGGACGTCTTCGGCCTCAGGGACGCCATGTTCCGCGGCGAGAAGATCAACATCACCGAGGACCGGGCCGTGCTGCACACCGCGCTGCGGGCACCGCGCGACGCAGTGATCGAGGTCGACGGCGAGAACGTGGTCCCGGCCGTGCACGCCGTGCTCGACAGGATGAGCGACTTCGCCGAGCGGGTCCGCTCCGGCGCCTGGACCGGCCACACCGGCAAGCGCATCAAGAACGTCGTCAACGTCGGCATCGGCGGTTCCGACCTCGGCCCCGCGATGGCCTACGAGGTGCTGCGCAGCTTCACCGACCGCGACCTCACCGTGCGCTTCGTCTCCAACGTGGACGGCGCCGACCTGCACGAGGCCACGCGGGACCTGGACCCGGCGGAGACGCTGTTCATCATCGCCTCCAAGACCTTCACCACCATCGAGACCATCACCAACGCGACCTCCGCGCGGAAGTGGCTGCTGGCCGCGCTCGGCGACAAGGCGGCGGTGGCCAAGCACTTCGTCGCGCTGTCCACGAACGCCGAGAAGGTCGCCGAGTTCGGGATCGACACGGCCAACATGTTCGAGTTCTGGGACTGGGTCGGCGGCCGGTACTCGTACGACTCCGCGATCGGCCTGTCCCTGATGATCGCCATCGGCCCGGACCGCTTCCGCGAGATGCTGGACGGCTTCCGGATCGTCGACGACCACTTCCGCACCGCGCCCGCCGAGGCCAACGTTCCGCTGCTGCTGGGCCTGCTGGGCATCTGGTACGACAACTTCCACGACGCGCAGTCACACGCGGTGCTGCCCTACTCGCACTACCTGTCGAAGTTCACCGCCTACCTCCAGCAGCTGGACATGGAGTCCAACGGCAAGTACGTCGCCCGTGACGGCAAGCAGGTCGAGTGGCAGACCGGGCCGGTGGTGTGGGGCACGCCCGGCACCAACGGACAGCACGCCTATTACCAGTTGATCCACCAGGGCACCAAGCTGATCCCGGCGGACTTCATCGGTTTCGCCGAGCCGGTCGCCGAGCTGAGCGGTGAACTCAAGGCGCAGCACGATCTGCTGATGGCCAACTTCTTCGCCCAGACCCAGGCGCTCGCCTTCGGCAAGACGGCGGAGGAGGTCCGCGCGGAGGGCGTGCCCGAGGAACTGGTTCCGCACAAGACCTTCCAGGGCAACCGGCCGACCACCACGATCCTCGCGCGCGAGCTGACCCCGTCCGTGCTCGGCCAGCTCGTCGCGCTGTACGAGCACAAGGTGTTCGTGCAGGGCGCGGTGTGGAACATCGACTCCTTCGACCAGTGGGGCGTGGAGCTGGGCAAGGTCCTCGCCAAGCGGATCGAGCCCGCGCTCACCGAGGGTGCCGAGGTCCCGGGCCTGGACGCGTCGACCAAGGCGCTGGTCGCCAAGTACCGGGAGCTGCGCGGCCGGAGCTGACGAGGCCGGCGCCGAACCGGCCACGGGCCACCGCCACGGCCACCGCCCCCGCTCGCGGTGGCCGACGCCGTCCTGGCGCACACGGAGGCGACCATCCGCCCCGAGCCGGACCGGGCGGTGGCACGGGAACGCCGGCGGCACGCGTCCGGCGCGTCCCGCTCAGCCCACCGCGCTCAACGTGTCCGCGAGGCGGCGGCGGGCCGAGCGGGTCGCCGGCAGCGTGGCCAGGGCCGCCGCGCCCAGCACGGCGGCCGCGCCCAGCAGGAGCAGCAGACCGGGGGAGGGGGACTGGGCGATGCCGGCGCCGATGCCGCTGGAGCCGCCCTGGGCGTCGATCAGCCGGCGGGCCAGCGGCAGCCCCAGCACCGTACCGGCGACGACCGCCGCCAGCGCCGTACAGCTCGTCGCCGTCACCGTGATCGCGGTGATCTGCCGGGGGGACATGCCGATCGCCCGGAGCGCCAGCACGTCCCGCTCGCCCTCGCGGACGCTGCCGCCGATCGCGGTGAGCAGCTCGACCAGGCCGATGAGGGCCAGGACGGCGATCAGCCCGGCGACGACTCCGCGCAGCGGGGACAGCCCGTCGGCGGGGTTCGTCACGGGATGCACCTCCAGGTGGCCGCGGCCCGCCGAGACCAGCGCGGCGGCCACCCGGTGCGGGTCGGCGCCGGGGCGCAGCCGCAGTTCGTAGAAGGCGGGCGCCAGCCCGGGGTCGTTCTCGCGGAGGGTGTCCAGGGAGGTGGTCACGACCCGTCCGGCGTTGCGCGGTTCGAGGGTGCGGCCCACGATGTGCAGGATCTGCGGCCGGTCGCCCACCGTCATCCGCACCCAGTCGCCGACCCGCGCGTGCAGCAGGTCGAGCAGGCCCTGGCCGGCCACCGCCTCGTCCGGTCCGTGTGCGGCGCGGCCCTCGGCGAGGGCGTAGGGGTAGGGCTCGGCGCGGGTGCCGACGCCACGCAGGGCGATGGTGCCGGTCTGGCCGGGGACCAGCGCGGCCACCTCGACGCCCGGGTAGGCGGCGCGGACCCGGGAGTCCCGCGTGAGCACGGCCCGTACGCCGGAGGCGTCCAGGGCGTCGTCCGAGCGAACGGTGAGCGTCGTCGGCAGTCCCACCCGCTCGGGGCTGCTGTGGAAGCGGTCGAGGGTGGTCCAGGCACTGAGCGCCACGACGATCAGCAGCAGCGGCAGGGTCAGCCGGGCCACGGTGGCCAGCGACCGGCCGCGCCCGGCGAACGCCTTGTGGCAGCCGAGGACCAGGGCGGCCGGCAGCCGCAGGCCGAGCGCCCGCCGGGCCGGTCCGGTCAGCCCTCCGCCCTTCGGCGCGGCCGGACGCGGCACCGGAACCGGCGGCACCCGGCCCGCCCGCCAGGCCGCGAGCCCCGTGGTCAGGCCGATGAACAGCACCGCGCCCGCCGGTATCACGCACAGCGCCAGGCTGTGTCCGGGCAGCCCCTGCCACACCCCCACCGCGTCCCCGAGCCGTCCCGGGACCCGGCTGCCCAGTCCCTCGGTGAGGGCCGCCGCGGCCACGGCACCGAGCAGGGCGTACGCCAGGTGCTGGAGCAGGAAGATCCGTACCACCTGGCCGGGCGTGAAGCCGATCGCCTTCAGCACCGAGAGGTCGCGCAGATGCCCGCGGATGCGGGTGGCGATCGCGCCGTGCACCGCGAACCCGGCGGCGATCAGGGCGCCCAGACCGAACAGCCCGAGCACCTGGCCGAGCAGCCGGTTGTCGCCCTGGGCCTCGGCGCGGGCCTGCTGCCAGGTGGAGACCTCGCCGACCGCCCCGGCGCCCAGCACGGTGACGGCGCGCTGGACGGCGTAGTCCGTGTCGCCGGGATCGTCGAGCCGCAGCCCGATGACCTGGCCGGCCGGGGCGCGCACCGCGGACGGCAGCGCCCACACCAGGCCCGGCTGCTCGCCGGGGCGGTACGGGGGTTCGGCACTGTCCGCGATGCCCTCGACGGTGAGGGTGCGGGCCGTGCCGGGGAGGGTCAGGGTGTCGCCGGGCTCGGCCAGCAGGGCGCGGGCGAGGCTGCTCTCCAGCACCACCCCGTCCGGCGCGGCCGGGTCCAGCCAGCGCCCGGCGGTGAGCAGGGGCCGGCTCACGGTGGGCGGGCGCGGGGTGCCGCGCAGCTCCACGGAGGCGCGGGTGCCGCGCGCTGCGACGGTGGCGGACTCGGTGCGGTAGGGGCCGGCGACGGAGCCGACGCCGTCGAGCCGGGCCAGCTCGGGAGCGTCGGCGGACAGCGCGGTGTGCAGCCACACGTGGGCTCCGCGCGCCTCGGCGAAGGTCCGCTGCCAGGGGTTGGTGGCGTAGCCGAACAGGGCGGTGGCGAACAGCAGGGAGGCGACGATGCCTGCGGTGGCCAGCACCAGGAACAGCGCCTCGCCGCGGTGCGTCCGCAGATCCGAGTGCGCCCAGCGCAACGTGGCCCGCACGTCCCTCAGGTCCAGCACGGTCAGTCCCTCAGCTCCAGCACCCCGGAGATACCGCCCCGCCGGGGCGACGGCGTCGCGTCCAGGGTCGCGTCGTCGGCTATGCGGCCGTCGAAGAAGCTGATCACCCGGTCCGCGGCGCTGGCCAGCCGGGCGTCGTGGGTGACCAGGACGATGCTCTGGCCGCGTGCGTGGAAGCGGGACAGCAGCCGCATCACCTCGCGGGTGCCCTTGCTGTCCAGGCTGCCGGCCGGCTCGTCGGCGAGGAGCAGCGGCGGATGGTTGACCAGCGCCCGGGCCAGTGCGACCCGCTGCTGCTCGCCGCCGGACAGCTCGCCCGGCATGCTGCGCTCCTTGCCCTCCAGTCCCAGCTCGGCGAGGAGCGCCTCCCGCTCGGCACGCGCCTTCTTCGGCGGGACGCCGGCCAGCAGAGCGGGCAGCTCGACGTTGTCGGCGACGGACAGGTTCGACACCAGGTTGAAGAACTGGAAGACGATCCCGATGGCCTTGCGCCGCTCCACCGCCCAGCGGGCCTCGCTGAAGGAGTCCGTGCACCGGCCGTCCAGCCAGACGCTGCCCGCGTCCGGCCGCTGCAGCCCGCCGAGCAGGTGCAGCAGGGTGGACTTGCCGGCTCCGGACGGCCCGGTGATCGCCACGAACTCGCCCCGGGCCACGTTCAGATCCACCCCGCGCACGGCGTGCGCGGGTGCGCCCTCGCCGTGGTGGGTCTTCACCAGACCCTCGGCGCGCAGCACCGGAGCGGGGTGCTCGGTCATTCCAGTTCCTCCTGGCACCGCTCCAGCCAGTCGAGGTCGGCCTGCAGGTGCAGCATCGCGCCCTCGATCAGCAGCTGGGCGATTCGGTTGTCCCGGTTCTCGGCCGCGGCCAGTTTCGACAGGTCGCGCATGGTGTTGAGGTACTGGCGCCGCTGCCGGTTGATGAGGGCGATCTGGTCGGCGAGACCGGTCTGCGAGGCCAGGGCGAGCTTCATGAAGAACTCGTCCCGCACCCGCGGCTCGTCCTCGGTCTCCTCGAACCAGACGCGCAGCGCCTCACGCCCGGCCTCGGTGAGGTGGTAGACCTTCTTGTTGGGTCGGCTGGACTGCTCGACGTCCTCGCCCGCGATCAGCCCGGTTTTCTCCAGGCGGCCGAGGGTGACGTAGATCTGGCCGACGTTCGGCTGAGGGTACGCGGCGCCCAGCAGTTGCTCAAGGTCCTGCTTCAGCTCGTAGCCGTGGGCCGGGCCGCGGGCGAGGAGTGCCAGGAGGGGCAGGCGCACTCGTGCTGTCCTCCTGTCTGCTCCATGTGCTCCAGGCCCTAGTATCGCGCATACCTAACGGGTATACATGGCCTCGGTCCTCGGACGAGGGTGGGCAAGGGTGCCCGTGGTGCCGGTGTACAGGGAGGAACCTATGCGGTGGATACACGCCGCCGGTAGGGGCCTTCTGGTTCTCGTGGTGATCCTGGCCGGGTACGTCACCTCCGGCGCCCGCGCCGACGAGACCGCCGGCGGCGGGCGCGGCCCGCTCACCCTGGCCACCGCCGGTGACCTCACCGGCTATCTCGGCCCGCTGCTCCAGGGCTGGAACCGCACCCATCCCGGCGAGAAGGTCACCCTGGTCGAGCTGCCGGACTCCGCCGACGAGACGCACGCGCAGATGACGACCGACCTGCGCGGCGGCGACCGGGGCCGGTTCGACGTGCTGAACATCGACGTCGACTGGACCTCGGAGTTCGCGGCGGCCGGCTGGATCCGCCCGCTGCCCCGCGACCGCTTCCCGCTGGACAGCTTCCTCCCGCCGGTCGTCGACACGGCCACGTACGACGGCCGGCTGTATGCCGTCCCGTATGTCACGAATGCCGGACTTCTCCTGTATCGCAAGGACATCCTCGCCAAGGAGGGTGTGCCCCCTCCGCGCACCTGGGCCGAGCTGGAGCGCGATGCCAGGACCATCGCGCCGAAGTACGGACTCGACGGCTACGCGGGTCAGTTCCTGCCCTACGAGGGCCTGACCGTGAACGCGGCCGAGGCGGTGTACTCGGCGGGAGGCACCATCCTCGGCGGCGAGGGCACCCGTGTCACCGTCGACTCGGCCGCCGCCCGCGAGGGCATCGGCTTCCTCGCCCGCGGTCTGCGCGAGGGCTGGATCCCGAAGCGTGCGCTGACCTACAAGGAGGAGGAGTCCAAGCAGGCCTTCCAGGACGGCGGGCTGCTCTTCCTGCGCAACTGGCCCTATGCCTACGCCGTGGCCTCGGAACGGGGCTCGAAGGTCGCCGGCCGGATCGGCGCCGTACCGCTGCCCGGCACCGACGGGCCGGGGACGAGCGTCCTCGGCGGCTCCAACCTCGCGGTCAACACCCACGCCCGGCACCCGGACTCCGCCGCGCGTCTGATCGCCTACCTCACCAGCGCGCCCGTGCAGCGCCAGGTGCTCACGCGGGGCGCGCTGCCACCCGTGCGCGCCGGGCTCTACGAGGACCCCGCGCTCATCAGGCGCTTCCCCTATCTGCCGACCCTGCGCACGGCCGTCCTCACCGCCCGGCCGCGCCCCAAGAGCCCGCACTACGACCAGGTCAGCCTGGCCGTGCAGGCGGTCGTGCAGGACGCGCTCACCGGACGCCAGACGCCCGGGCAGGCCGTGCGCCGGCTGGCGCGCGAACTCGACGCCATCGCCCGTCGCTAGTTACTTGTTAAGTAACGCCGCCATCACGACTGTCGCCGTCTTGGGGTGATTTGCCGGGGTTTGCGAGCCCAACTGGCCAGTATCTTCTGTTCACTTCGTTGACACCTTCGCTCGCCTCCTACCTAACATGCATGCATAACAGCCCCCCTTTCAGAGACAGGTTCCACAGGGTTGAACAGGCATCATTGGTGGCGGGACGCCGTGATCTACCAGGTCTACGTCCGCAGCTTCCTGGACAGCACCGGCGACGGCATCGGCGACCTCGCGGGCGTCCGGGCCGGGCTGCCGTACCTGAAGAAGCTCGGCGTCGACGGGATCTGGCTCAGCCCGTTCTACCCCTCGCCGCAGCACGACCACGGCTACGACGTGGCCGACTACCGCGACGTCGACCCGGTCTTCGGCGACCTCGCCGAGTTCGACCTGCTGATGGGGGCGGCCCGGCGGCTCGGCATCAAGGTGCTCCTCGACATCGTCCCCAACCACTGCTCCAGCGAGCACCCCTGGTTCCGCGAGGCCCTGGACAGCGCCCCCGGCAGCCCGGCCCGCGCCCGCTTCCACTTCGCCGACGGCCGCGGACCCGACGGCAGCGAGCCGCCCAACAACTGGCACGCCATGTTCGGCGGCCCGGCCTGGACCCGCGTCGCCGACGGCCAGTGGTACCTGCACATGTTCACGCCCGAGCAGCCCGACTGGAACTGGCGCAACCCCGAGATCCCCGACGAGTTCGACCGCGTCCTGCGGTTCTGGCTCGACCGGGGCGTGGACGGCTTCCGCATCGACGTCGCCGCCGGCCTGTTCAAGCACCCGGACCTCCCCGACTCCGACGACCCGGAGGCCGACGCCCGCACCCGCGACTCGGTCAACCCGCTCGCCTGGAACCAGCCCGAGGTGCACGAGGTGTGGCGCCGCTGGCGCGCCATCTGCGAGGAGTACGGCGCCCGGGACGGCCGCGAGCGCCTGCTCGTCGGCGAGGTCTCCGTGCCCACCGCCCGCGAACACGCCCTGTACGTCCGCCCCGACGAACTCCACCAGGCCTTCTTCTTCGACCTGCTCGGCGCCCCCTGGGACGCCGACGCCTTCCGCAAGGTCATCACCGAGGCCATGCAGGACATCGCCGGCACCGGCTCCACGGTCACCTGGGTCCTCAACAACCACGACCAGGTCCGCACCGTCACCCGCTACGGCGAACCGGCCCCCGGGGGCAGTGGCCTCGGCGCCGCCCGCGCCCGCGCCGCCGCACTGCTGATGCTGGCGCTGCCCGGAGCCGCGTACATCTACCAGGGCGAGGAACTGGGCCTGCCCGAGGTCGTCGACCTGCCCGACGACGTGCTCACCGACCCGATCTTCCGGCGCACCGGCAGCCGCGCCCGGATCCGCGACGGCTGCCGGGTGCCGCTGCCCTGGTCCGGGCAGGCCTCCCCGTTCGGCTTCACCTCGGGGGCCGAGGGCGCCAAGCCCTGGCTGCCGCAGCCCGAATACTTCGCCGAGTTCGCCACCGACCGCGCCCTCGCCGACACCCGCTCCTTCTGGCACCTCTACCGGGAGGGCCTGCACCTGCGCAAGACCCTTCCCCAGCTGGGCGAGGGCCCCCTGGAGTGGCTGGACACCCCGCCCGGCGTCCTCGCCTTCGCCCGCGGTGACGGCCTGGTCTGCGCCGTCAACTTCGGTACCGCCAACGCCCCCGCGCCGGTCTCCGGCACCCCCCTGCTGTCCAGCGGCCCGTGCCCGCCCGGCGTCCTGCCCGGCGCCACGGCGGCCTGGTGGCTGAACGACCTCTGACCCCCCCCGTTTCCCCAACCGATCCGAAAGGTCCGTCAACGATGATGCGACGACGTACGACCCTGCTCACGAGCTGCACCGCCCTGGCGCTCGCCCTCGGCGCCACCGCCTGCGGCGGCGGCCCCGTCTCCGCCGGTGGCGGCGACAAGGCCCTGAGCGGCCAGACCGTCACCGTGGCCGGCGTCTGGTCCGGCAGCGAGCAGAAGAACTTCCAGAAGGTCCTGGACGCGTTCACGGAGAAGACCGGCGCCAAGACCCAGTTCGTGTCGACCGGCGACAACGTCTCCACCGTCGTCGGCAGCAAGATCGAGGGCGGCAACGCACCCGACGTGGTGATGGTCCCGCAGGTCGGCGTCCTCCAGCAGTTCGCGAAGAAGGGCTGGCTCAAGCCGCTCTCGCCGACCGCACGGCAGACCATCGACGCCGGCTACGCCCCCGTGTGGCAGAAGTACGGCAGCGTCGACGGCACCCTCTACGGCCTCTACTTCAAGGCCGCCCACAAGTCGACGGTCTGGTACAGCCCCGACGCCCTCACCCAGGCCGGGGTCGAGACCCCGAAGACGTACGCCGACCTGCTCAAGGCCGGGCACACCGTCTCCGACTCCGGACTCGCCGCCTTCGCCGTCGCCGGACAGGACGGCTGGACCCTCACCGACTGGTTCGAGAACGTCTACCTCTCCCAGGCCGGCCCCGAGAAGTACGACGCCCTCGCCGCGCACAAGCTCAAGTGGACCGACCCCACCGTGGTCAAGGCGCTCACCACCCTCGGCAAGCTGTTCAAGGACAAGCAGCTGATCGCGGGCGGTCAGAAGGGGGCCCTGAACACCGACTTCCCCGGCTCCGTGGAGAAGGTCTTCGGGCCCAAGCCCGAGGCCGGCATGGTCTACGAGGGCGACTTCGTCGCCGGGGTCGCCCACGACCAGTACGGCCGGACCGTCGGCAAGGACGCGAACTTCTTCCCCTTCCCCGCGGTCGACGGCGGCACCGCACCGGTGGTCAGCGGCGGTGACGCGGCCGTCGTCCTCAAGGACGGCAAGAACGCCAAGGCCGGCATGAAGCTCCTGGAGTACCTCGCCACCCCCGAGGCCGCGGCCGTCTGGGCGAAGGCGGGCGGCTTCCTGTCCCCGAACAAGAAGCTGAACCTCTCCGCGTACGGCGACGACGTCACCCGTGCCACCGCCAAGTCCCTCGTCGGCGCCGGGGACTCGGTCCGCTTCGACATGTCCGACCAGGCGCCGGCGGCCTTCGGCGGCACCAAGGGGGCCGGCGAGTGGAAGCTCCTCCAGGACTTCCTGCGCGACCCGTCGGACCCGAAGGGCACCGCGGCGAAGCTGGAAGCCGCGGCGGCCAAGGCCTACCAGGACTGAGCGGCAGCACACCATGACCGCCACCACTGTCGAGAAGCAGCAGGCGGGCCCGCGGGCCGCCGGCCCGGCGCCCGTGCGCCGCGGCCGGCGGCGCGGCCGGCTCATCGCCCTGCTCTTCGTCTTCCCCGCGCTGCTCCTGCTCGGCGCCCTCGTCGTCTACCCGGTGCTGTTCTCCGTCGGCCGCAGCTTCTTCGACGCGTCCGGCACCCGGTTCGTCGGCGGCGCCAACTACGCCGAGATGTTCCGCGACCCGGCGACCCTGAAGGCCATCCGCAACACCACCATCTGGGTCGTCGTCGCCCCCGCCCTGCTCACCGGCCTCGGCCTGATCCTGGCCGTCCTGGTGGAGAAGGTCCGCTGGGCGACCGCCTTCAAACTGCTCCTGTTCATGCCGATGGCGGTGTCCTTCCTCGCCGCCGGCATCATCTTCCGGCTCGCCTACGACGAGGACCCGGACAAGGGCGTGCTCAACGCGGCCGTCGTCTCCGTCCACGACGCCTTCCAGGGCACGTCGACCTACCCGACCGCCCGTGGCCGCGCCGGACTGCTCACCCAGGACCGGGACGGCTCCTACCGTACGACCGCCTCGCCGGGTGACACGGTGACGCTGCCGATGGTCGGCGTCCTGCCCAAGGACCTGCCCGGCAACGCCTCGCCCGCCCGCACGGCCGCCGCCCGGAAGGCCGCGCCCGGCGAACTGCGCGGCGTCGTCTACCTGGACTTCACCCCCGGCGGGGGCGGCAAGCAGGGCAGGGTCGACGCCAAGGAGAGCGGCCTGCCCGGCATGAAGGTCCAGGCGGTGCGCGACGGGGAGACGGTCGCGACCGCGACCACCGCCGCCGACGGCTCCTTCCGCTTCTCCGGGCTGGACCGGGGCTCGTACACGGTGAAACTGCCCGAGTCGAACTTCGCCCCGCCCTACCAGGGCGTCTCCTGGCTCGGCCCCACCCTCGTCACCCCCGCGATCATCGGCGCCTACCTGTGGATCTGGACCGGTTTCGCGATGGTCCTGATCGGCGCGGGCCTCTCCACGCTCCCCCGTGACGCCCTGGAGGCCGCCCGGATGGACGGGGCCAACGAGTGGCAGATCTTCCGCCGGATCACCGTCCCGCTGCTCGCGCCCGTGCTCACCGTGGTCTTCGTGACCCTGGTGATCAACGTGATGAAGGTCTTCGACCTCGTCTACATCATCGCGCCCGGCCCGGTGCAGGAGGACGCCACCGTCCTCGCCACCCAGATGTGGCTGGTCTCCTTCGGCGGCGGCAACGACCAGGGCCTCGGCAGCGCCCTCGGCGTGCTGCTCCTGCTCCTGGTGATCCCCGCGATGGTCTTCAACGTCCGCCGTTTCCGCAACAGTCAGCGATGAGGAGTCAGCGATGAACGCAATCAGGCGCGGCCTGGGCAGCGGCCTGGTGCAGGCCTTCCTGGTGGTCATCGGCCTGGTCTGGCTGACCCCGCTGGCCGGACTGTTCGTGTCCTCCCTGCGCTCGGCCCAGGACACCGCGAAGGGCGGCTGGTGGACGGCGCTGGCCGGCCCCGGCCAGCTGTCCTTCGACAACTACGCGGCGCTGCTGAAGAACGCGGGCATCACCCAGGCCTTCTGGAACACCGTGCTGATCTCGGTGCCGGCCACCACCCTGGTGGTGGTCATCGCGGCCCTCGCCGGATACGCCTTCGCCTGGCTGGACTTCCCGTTCCGGGAGCCCCTGTTCCTGCTGGTGGTGGCCCTGTTGGTGGTGCCGGTGCAGATCGGCCTGCTGCCCGTCGCCAAACTCTTCGGCGCGCTGGGCCTGTTCGGCACGATCCCCGGGGTCGTCCTCTTCCACGTCGCCTACGGCCTGCCCTTCGCCGTCTTCCTGCTCCGCAACTACTTCGCGGACATTCCGAAGGAGATGCTGGAGGCGGCCCGGATGGACGGCGGCAGCGAGTGGCGCATCTTCACCCGGCTGGTCCTGCCGGTGGGCCGCCCCGCGATCGCCTCGCTCGCCATCTTCCAGTTCCTGTGGGTCTGGAACGACATGCTGGTCGCCCTGCTCTTCGCGGACAGCTCCTCCCAGCCGCTGACCGTGCAACTCCAGTCCCAGATCCGCCAGTTCGGCAGCAACATCGACGTCCTGGCGCCGGGCGCCTTCCTGTCTCTGATCGTGCCGGTCGTGGTGTTCTTCGCCTTCCAGCGGCACTTCGTGCAGGGCGTGATGGCGGGGTCGGTGAAATAGCGGCGGCGGGGGCCGGAACCCCCGCCGCGGCTACACCCGTCCGAGCGTCACGGAGACGCCGGCGGATACAGCGACCTCGGCAGCTGGGAGGCCGCCGCCGAGTCCAGGAGCCACAGGGTGCGCGAGCGGCCGTACGCGCCCGCCGCCGGCGCCTGGATCTCGCCCGCGCCCGACAGGGCGATGGCCGCGGCCTCCGCCTTGTCCTCGCCGGCCGCGAGGAGCCAGACCTCACGGGCCGCGCGGATCGCCGGGAGGGTGAGGGAGATCCGGGTCGGCGGGGGCTTCGGGGCGCCGTGCACGCCGACCACCGTGCGCTCCGTCTCCCGGACCGCGGGCAGCTCCGGGAAGAGCGAGGCCACATGGGTGTCCGGGCCGACGCCCAGCATCAGGACGTCGAAGGTGGGCACCGCGCCATGGTTCTCCGGGCCGGCCGCCTTCGCCAGCTCCGTCGCGTACGCCTCGGCCGCCGCGTCGACGTCCGTACCGTACGGGCCGTCGGAGGCGGGCATGGCGTGCACGCGCTCCGGGTCCAGCGGCACCGAGTCCAGCAGGGCCTGGCGGGCCTGCGTGACATTGCGCTCGGGGTCGCCCTCGGGGAGGTAGCGCTCGTCGCCCCACCACAGGTCCAGGCGGCCCCAGTCGACGGCGTCCCGGGCGGGAGCCGCCGCCAGCGCGGCCAGCAGGCCGTTGCCGTTGCGGCCGCCTGTGAGGACCACGGACGCGGTGCCCCGGGAGGCCTGCGCATCCACGATCTTCGTGATCAGGCGGGCCGCGGCGGCCTGCGCCATCAGCTCCTTGTCGTGGTGGACGACCAGCTGCGGAGTGCTCACTTCGCCGCCGCCTTCCTCGCCGGTGCCTTCTTCGCGGTCTTGGCCGCCGCCTTCTTCGCGGGGGCCTTGGCCGCCTCCTCGACCGGTTCCGGTTCCGCGACCGGTTCGGCCGGGGCCTCGGACGCCTGCTGCGGAACCGCGTGCAGCCGCTCCACGCCGTAACGCAGCGCCGACGCGTAGGTGTCGTCCGGGTCCAGCCGGCGCAGCTCCTCCGCGATCAGCTCGGCGGTGTCCCGCCGCTTCAGCGCCACCGCGCGGGCCGGCTGGCCCTCGATGGACAGCGTGGCCAGCGAGCCGTCGGCCCGGTCCAGCACGATCGGGCCCTGGCTGGTGTCCATGCGGACCGCCGTCAGACCCGGACCGGAGGACAGCGAACGCTTCACGGGCACGTCCAGCCGGTCCGCGAGCCACATCGCCAGCAGCTCACAGCTCGGGTTGAACTCCTCGCCCTCCACCTCGACGGCCTCCACCTGACAGGTGACCTGGTCCAGGGCCGCCGCCAGCATCGAGCGCCACGGCGTGATCCGGGTCCAGGACAGGTCGGTGTCGCCGGGCGTGTAGGCCGAGGCACGGGCGGACAGCTCCCGCACCGGCTGCTCGGCGGCGTAGCTGTCGGTGACCCGGCGCTGGGCGAGCGCGCCCAGCGGGTCCTTCGCCGGGTCGAGCGGGGCGTTCACCGGCCACCACACGACCACCGGGGCGTCCGGCAGCAGCAGCGGCAGCACCACCGAGTCGGCGTGGTCCGCGGCCTCGCCGTACAGCCGCAGCACGACCGTCTCGCCGGTGCCCGCCTCCGCGCCCACCCGCACCTCGGCATCCAGCCGCGAGGACGTACGGTCACGCGGCGAACGCGAGACCCGCTTGATGACCACCAGCGTGCGCGAGGGGTGCTCGCGCGAGGCGTCGTTGGCGGCCTTCAGGGCGTCGTAGGCGTTCTCCTCGTCGGTGACGATGACCAGGGTGAGGACCATGCCGACGGCGGGCGTGCCGATGGCGCGGCGGCCCTGCACGAGCGCCTTGTTGATCTCTCCGGCGGTGGTGTCGGTCAGGTCTATCTTCATGGCCGCCGCCAGCTCCGTCCGTCTCGTGCGAGCATCTCGTCCGCCTCCACGGGACCCCAGGTGCCCGACTTGTACTGCGCGGGCCTGCCGTGCTTGTCCCAGTACTCCTCGATCGGGTCGAGGATCTTCCAGGACAGCTCGACCTCCTCCGTGCGCGGGAAGAGGTTGGCGTCGCCGAGCAGCACGTCCAGGATGAGCCGCTCGTACGCCTCCGGGCTGGACTCCGTGAACGACTCGCCGTAGGCGAAGTCCATGGAGACGTCCCGGATCTCCATCGAGGTGCCCGGCACCTTGGAACCGAAGCGGACCGTGACGCCCTCGTCCGGCTGGACGCGGATGACGATCGCGTTCTGGCCCAGCTCCTCCGTCGCCGTGGTGTCGAAGGGGGAGTGCGGGGCCCGCTGGAAGACGACCGCGATCTCGGTGACCCGGCGGCCGAGGCGCTTGCCGGTGCGCAGGTAGAAGGGGACGCCCGCCCAGCGGCGGTTGTCGATCTCCAGCTTGACCGCGGCGTAGGTGTCGGTCTTCGACTTGGCGTCGATGCCCTCCTCTTCGAGGTAGCCGATGACCTTCTGGCCGCCCTGCCAGCCCGCCGCGTACTGCCCGCGCACGGTGTTGGCGCCCAGGTCCTTCGGCAGCCGGACGGCGCCGAGCACCTTCTCCTTCTCCGCGGCCAGCGCGTCCGCGTCGAAGGAGGCGGGCTCCTCCATGGCCGTGAGGGCCATGAGCTGGAGCAGGTGGTTCTGGATGACGTCACGGGCGGCGCCGATGCCGTCGTAGTAGCCGGCCCGGCCGCCGATGCCGATGTCCTCGGCCATCGTGATCTGCACGTGGTCCACGAAGGACCGGTTCCAGATCGGCTCGAACATCGTGTTGGCGAAGCGCAGTGCCAGGATGTTCTGGACGGTCTCCTTGCCGAGGTAGTGGTCGATCCGGAAGACCTGTTCCGGCTCGAACACCTCGTGCACGACCTTGTTCAGCTCCTCGGCCGACGCCAGGTCGTGCCCGAACGGCTTCTCGATGACCGCGCGCCGCCAGGAACCACCGGTCTGGTCGGCCAGACCGTGCTTCTTCAGCTGCTGGATGACCACCGGGAAGGAGCGGGGCGGCACCGACAGGTAGAAGGCGAAGTTCCCGCCCGTGCCCTGTGCCTTGTCCAGCTCCTCGATGGTGGCGCGCAGCCGCTCGAACGCCTCGTCGTCGTCGAAGGTGCCCTGCACGAAGCGCATCCCCTGGAGGAGCTGCTGCCAGACCTCCTCGCGGAAGGGAGTGCGCGAGTGCTCCTTGACCGCGTCGTGGACGACCTCGGCGAAGTCCTCGTGCTCCCAGTCGCGGCGGGCGAAGCCCACCAGTGAGAAGCCCGGCGGCAGCAGACCCCGGTTGGCGAGGTCGTACACCGCGGGCATCAGCTTCTTGCGCGACAGGTCGCCCGTGACGCCGAAGATGACCAGGCCCGACGGCCCCGCGATGCGCGGGAGCCGTCGGTCGGCCGGGTCACGAAGCGGGTTCGCTCCGGAACCGGAAACGGGTGACAACTCAGCCCTCCGAAGGGGCGAGGCGCTCGAGCTCCGCCTGGGTCGACTTGAGCAGGTCGTTCCAGGACGCCTCGAACTTCTCGACGCCCTCGTCCTCCAGCACCTGCACGACGTCGTCGTAGGAGATGCCGAGCTTCTCCAGCGCGTCGAGGTCGGCGCGCGCCTGCTCGTAGGTGCCGGCGATGGTGTTGCCGGTGATCTCGCCGTGGTCCTCGGTGGCCTCCAGCGTGGCCTCCGGCATGGTGTTGACCGTGTTCGGGGCGACCAGCTCGGTGACGTACAGGGTGTCCGGGTACGCCGGGTCCTTCACGCCGGTCGACGCCCACAGCGGACGCTGCTTGTTGGCGCCCGCGTTCTCCAGCGCGCTCCAGCGGTCCGAGGAGAAGACCTCCTCGTACGCCTGGTACGCCAGCCGCGCGTTGGCGACGGCGGCCTTGCCGCGCAGCGCCTTGGCCTCGTCGGTGCCGATCGAGTCCAGGCGCTTGTCGATCTCGGTGTCCACGCGGGACACGAAGAAGGACGCCACCGAGTGGATCTTGGACAGGTCCAGGCCGCGCTCCTTGGCCTTCTCCAGACCGCTCAGGTAGGCGTCCATGACCGCGCGGTAGCGCTCCAGCGAGAAGATCAGCGTGACGTTGACGCTGATGCCGCGGCCGATGACCTCGGTGATCGCCGGGACGCCCGCCATGGTGGCCGGGATCTTGATGAGGGTGTTCGGGCGGTCCACCAGCCAGGCCAGCTGCTTGGCCTCGGCGACGGTGGCGTGCTCGTTGTGCGCGAGACGGGGGTCGACCTCGATGGAGACCCGGCCGTCCTGGCCGTTCGTGGCGTCGAAGACCGGGCGCAGGATGTCGGCGGCGTCGCGGACGTCCGCCGTGGTGATCATGCGGATGGCCTCTTCGACGGTGACCTTGCGGGCGGCGAGGTCCGACAGCTGCTGGTCGTAGCCGTCGCCCTGCGAGATCGCCTTCTGGAAGATCGTCGGGTTGGTGGTGACGCCCACGACGTGCTGCTGGTCGATCAGCTCGGCGAGGTTGCCGGACGTGATCCGCTTGCGCGACAGGTCGTCCAGCCAGATCGCGACGCCTTCCTCGGAGAGGCGCTTGAGTGCGTCTGTCATGGAATTACATCTCCTACGTGTCGTATGTGAGCGTCAGCGCTGGGCGTCGGCGAGGGATTCCCGCGCCTTCGCGGCCACGTTCTCCCCGGTGAAGCCGAACTCCTTGAAGAGGACCTTGGCATCGGCGGAAGCACCGAAGTGCTCCAGCGAAACGATGCGGCCGGCGTCCCCCACGTACTTGTGCCACGTCAGGCCGACGCCCGCCTCCACGGCGACCCGGGCCCTGACGGACGGCGGCAGTACGGAGTCCCGGTACCCCTGGTCCTGCTGCTCGAACCACTCCACCGAGGGCATGGACACGACCCGTGTCGGGACGCCCTCGGCCTGGAGCCGCTCACGGGCCTCGACGGCCACGTGCACCTCGGAACCGGTGGCGATCAGGATCACCTGCGGCTCGCCGCCCTCGGCCTCGAACAGGACGTAGCCGCCACGAGCGGCGTCCTCGTTCGGCTCGTACGTCGGCACGCCCTGGCGGGTGAGCGCGAGGCCGTGCGGCTGGCCCTTGCCGAACTCCTTGGTCCAGCGCTTGAGGATCTCGCGCCAGGCGATCGCGGTCTCGTTGGCGTCCGCCGGACGCACGATGTTCAGGCCCGGGATGGCGCGCAGCGAGGCCAGGTGCTCGACCGGCTGGTGGGTGGGGCCGTCCTCGCCGAGGCCGATGGAGTCGTGCGTCCACACGTACGTCACCGGCAGGTGCATCAGGGCCGACAGGCGCACGGCGTTGCGCATGTAGTCGGAGAAGACGAGGAAGGTGCCGCCGTAGACACGCGTGTTGCCGTGCAGGGTGATGCCGTTCAGCTCCGCGCCCATGGAGTGCTCGCGGATACCGAAGTGGATCGTGCGGCCGTACGGGTTGGCCTCCGGCAGCGGGTTGCCCTCGGGCAGGAACGAGCTGTCCTTGTCGATCGTGGTGTTGTTCGAGCCGGCGAGGTCGGCGGAGCCGCCCCACAGCTCGGGGATCACCGCGCCGAGCGCCTGCAGCACCTTGCCGGACGCCGCACGCGTCGCGACGGCCTTGCCGGGCTCGAAGACCGGGAGCTTCTCCTCCCAGCCGGTGGGCAGCTCGCCCTTGGCGATCCGGTCGAACTCGGCGGCCCGCTCGGGGTTGGCGTCCCGCCACACCTGGAGGGACTTCTCCCACTCGGCCTTCGCCTCGGCACCCCGCTCCAGCGCCCTGCGGGTGTGCGCGATGACCTCGTCGGCGACCTCGAAGGTCTGCTCCGGGTCGAAGCCGAGGACGCGCTTGGTGGCCGCGACCTCCTCCTCGCCCAGCGCCGAGCCGTGCGCGGCCTCGGTGTTCTGCGCGTTCGGGGCCGGCCAGGCGATGATCGAGCGCATCGCGATGAAGGACGGCTTGTCCGTGACCTTCTTCGCCTCCTGGATCGCGGCGAAGATCGCCTGCGGATCCAGGTCGCCGTCGGCCTTGGCCTCCACCCGCTGCACGTGCCAGCCGTAGGCCTCGTACCGCTTGACGGTGTCCTCGGAGACGGCCGTCTCGGTGTCGCCCTCGATCGAGATGTGGTTGTCGTCCCACAGCAGGATCAGGTTGCCCAGCTTCTGGTGGCCGGCCAGCGAGGACGCCTCGGCGGAGATGCCCTCCTGGAGGCAGCCGTCACCGGCGATGCAGTAGACGAAGTGGTCGAAGGGCGACTCGCCGGCCGGGGCCTCCGGGTCGAACAGACCGCGCTCGTAGCGGGCGGCCATCGCCATGCCCACCGCGTTGGCCACACCCTGGCCCAGCGGGCCCGTGGTGGTCTCGACACCCTTGGTGTGCCCGTACTCCGGGTGACCCGGGGTCTTCGAACCCCACGTGCGGAACGCCTTCAGGTCGTCCAGCTCCAGGCCGAAACCGGCCAGGTAGAGCTGGGTGTAGAGGGTCAGGGACGAGTGGCCGGCGGACAGCACGAAGCGGTCGCGCCCCACCCACTCGGGGTCGGCCGGGTCGTGCCGCATCACCTTCTGGAAGAGGGTGTAGGCGGCCGGGGCCAGGCTCATCGCCGTACCGGGATGGCCGTTGCCGACCTTCTGTACGGCGTCTGCGGCCAGGACACGGGCGGTGTCCACGGCCCGCTGGTCCAGCTCGGTCCACTCAAGGTCTGTGGTGGTCGGCTTGGTGCTCACCCTGGGTCAGGGCTCCTCTCCACATGTCGGTCGCCGGTCGTCGGGGCATGCGCCCACCCGGCCGCCGGGGGGCTTGTCGCCCACCGGCCGTTGTCGAGCCTACCCCCGTAAGGACGTGCGTTTTTTCGAGTGTTTCCAGACTGCCGGGACTCGGTGCGATCCGCCTCCCGACCGGCCGACAAGCCGTTCGGCACATGAATACGGAGGCGGTCATCTGAGCGCTCAATCGAGTGCCCGCTCCCCTCTTATGGGACGTGCTCCAACACGACCCCACCCCCGCGAAGGCCGGGGTATGGGCAACGTCTAAAGTGGCGTGGTACGCGCGAGCCCTTACCGTCAGTTCACACGGGGAGGCTCGCTGGGATGTCTCTGTCAGGGGTGTGCGTGACGGCCGTCGAATCCCGTCCTGGGGGTGTGCTGGCTGGTGCGAGCCAGAGCCCGGTTCACCGGCCGTTCGGGGCCCGTGTCAAGGCGTTCGTGGCTCTGACCAAGCCGCGGATCATCGAGCTGCTGCTCATCACCACCGTTCCGGTGATGTTCCTGGCGCAGCAGGGCGTGCCCGACCTCGGGCTGGTCCTTCTCACCTGCCTCGGCGGTTATCTGTCCGCGGGCGGCGCCAACGCGCTGAACATGTACATCGACCGGGACATCGACGCCCTGATGGACCGCACCTCGCAGCGGCCCCTGGTGACCGGCATGGTCAGCCCGCGCGAGTGCCTGGCCTTCGGCATCACCCTGGCCGTCGTCTCGACGCTGCTGTTCGGCCTCACCGTCAACTGGCTGAGCGCCTGGCTCTCGCTCGGGGCCCTCCTCTTCTACGTCGTCGTCTACACGATGATCCTCAAGCGGCGTACGTCGCAGAACATCGTGTGGGGCGGCATCGCGGGCTGCATGCCGGTGCTGATCGGCTGGTCGGCCGTGACGAACTCACTCTCCTGGGCGCCGCTCATCCTCTTCATGGTGATCTTCTTCTGGACGCCGCCGCACTACTGGCCGCTGTCCATGAAGGTCAAGGAGGACTACGCGCGCGCGGGCGTGCCGATGCTGCCGGTCATCGCGTCCAACAAGGTCGTCGCCCGGCAGATCGTCATCTACAGCTGGGTGATGGTCGCCGTCTCGCTGCTGCTCACCCCGCTCGGCTACACGGGCTGGTTCTACACGGCCGTGGCCCTCGCCTCGGGCGGCTGGTGGCTGTGGGAGGCGCACGCCCTGCAGCACCGGGCCAGGACCGAGGTCACGGGCGCGAAGCTGAAGGAGATGCGGCTCTTCCACTGGTCCATCACCTATGTGTCCCTGCTGTTCGTGGCGATCGCGGTGGACCCGTTCCTGCGCTGAGGCGCGGCGGGCGTATGTCACAGAGCCCTGATCTCGCCAGCTGATCTACCCGTCGGTAGCATCCTGGGCATGGCAGACACGCAGCAGGTTGACGCGCGGGCCGAGCGCAAGGTGTCCCGGCTCGCCCACCGGATCACCGCCTTCGCGAAGGCGCACGGCGGCGCGGAGGGCCAGGTGGCCCACATCGGCGAACGCGGCGCCCGTATCGTCCTCGTCGGCGAGGACGGCGGCTGGGGCGACCTGGTGGCCCCCAGCACCGAGATCGCCCGGCAGGCGGTGGAGAAGGCCGGCATCACCGTCCACGAGTCCTTCGACGGCGAGTTCGCGGCCAAGGTGCAGACGGGCCCGTACGAGTGGAAGCGGATGGCCGGCATCCAGGTGGGCGGCTGAACGACGCGGTCACCGAGCGCGTGACCCGGGACGGCGCGCGGACCCGCGAACAGTCGCGCGCTGATCCGCGACCTCACACCCCGTTCACCCGTTAGGCCGGTGAGAAGCCGGCGCACGCGGGGAGATGGGGATGATCGAAACGCCGTCCCTCGTGGACCAGTACTGCCACGGCGTACTGCGGACGGAACTGGGCCTCGGCACCTTCGAGGCCCAGCTGGCCCGCACCGAGGGGCCACCGGCCCCGGGCACCACCCTCTTCGACACCCAGACCGGTTTCGCGGTACGGCGCTGGTGCCCGCCCCTGCTCGGCCTCGAACCGCACTGCCTGCCCGCCCGCTATCTGGCCCGGCGTCGGGAACTGGGCGCCCTGGAGGCGGGCCGCCGGCTGCTGCGCGGCAGCGGCATCACGACGTACCTGGTCGACTCGGGCCTGCCCGGCGACCTCACCGGTCCCGCCGAGCTGGCCACCGCCGCGGCGGCCCGGGCCCACGAGATCATCCGGCTGGAGCCGCTCGCCGAGCAGGTCGCCGACACCTCCGGCACCGTGGAGTCCTTCCTGGCCAACCTCGCCGAGTCGGTGCACGGGGCCGCGGCGACCGCCGTCGCCTTCACCTCCGTCGCGGGCGTGCGCCACGGCCTGGCCCTCGCGCCCGAGCCGCCGGGACCCGGGGAGGTACGGGGCGCGGCGGGCCGCTGGCTGGCCGGGCGGCGGGTCGGCGGCCCGCTCACGGACGCCGTACTGCTGCGCCACCTGCTGTGGATCGCGATCGCCTCGGGGCTGCCCCTGCAACTGCACGCGGGCCTCGGCGAGCCCGGCTCGCGCATCGACCGCACGGACCCGGTGCTGCTCGCGGACTTCGTCCGGGCCACCGCCGGCCTGGGCACCGACCTCGTCCTGCTGCACGGCTATCCGTACCACCGCCACGCCGCGCACCTGGCCGGGGTCTTCCCGCACGTCTACGCCGACTCGGGCGCCGCGCTCGTGCGCACCGGCGCCCGGGCGGCCACGGTCCTCGCCGAGATCCTGGAGCTGGCCCCCTTCGGCAAGATCCTCTTCTCCACCGGCGCCCGGGGCCTGCCGGAGCTGCACGTCGTCGGCGCCCGCCTGTTCCGGGAGGCCCTGGGCCGGGTGCTGGGCGGCTGGGTCGCGGAGGGCGCCTGGTGCCTGGAGGACGCCCAGCGGGTGGCCCGGATGATCGCGGCGGACAACGCGCGCCGGGTGTACGGACTGGAGTGAGGGATGTACAGGGCGGCGCGCGCTGTCCAGACTGGGGCGATGCCGACCGACACGCTGCTCGACGCCTTCCTGCGCGGCCTCGCGCCCTTACGTCCCCTCGCCCTGTGGGCCCACGGCTCCCTGGCCGGCGGCGACTACCAGGAGGGGCGCAGCGACCTGGACCTCATCGCCGTCCTGCCCGGGCCGCTCGGGCCGAAGCGGGCCTGGCAGGTGGCGGCCCTGCACCACCGGCTGCGCGCCGCCGGGCCGCTCGCCGCGAAGCTGCACTGCAGCTATCTGGCCCCGGCCACGCTGGCCGACCCCGAGCGGCGCCACCCGACCTGGGCGCACAACGGGCTGCTGCGCCGCCCTGTCACCCCTGTCACCCGTCGGGAACTGCTCGACTTCGGGCGCGTGCTGCACGGGGAGGCGCCGGGCGCGCTGCTGCCGCCGGTTCCGGACCCGCAGCTCGCCGACTTCGTCGTACGCGACCAGCGCGGCTTCTGGCGGCCGGCGGTGGACAGGGCCCGGCTGTGGCGGCAGGACATCTGGGTCGACCTGGGCCTGCTGACCTTCGCCCGGGCCACCGTGACCCTCCGCGACGGCCGGCTGATCACCAAGCGCGAGGCCCTGGCCGAACTCCCGTCCCTCGGAGCTCCTCCCGAGGTCGTCGACGACATCGCCCGGCGCCGCTACGACACCCCGGCCCCGGCCGCCGACGACTGGCTCACCCACCGCGCCCGGACGACCCGGGCGTTCCTGGGGCCCGCGATCGACGCGTTGATCACCACCTACGGGTGACTCACGCGCGTGTGCCGACCGTCACCTCGGCCGAGGGGCCCGGCAGGTCCAGGACGGCCTCCGGGCGCTCGCGCAGCGAGAGCAGCACGCGCAGGGTGGCGATCCAGATCAGGCACGAGCCGAGCATGTGCAGGCCGACCAGGACCTCGGGCAGGTGCGTGAAGTACTGCACGTAGCCGATCACGCCCTGCGCGAGCAGGACCACGAACAGCTCCCGCGTCCGCGCCAGGGGGCCGTGCGGGGCGTCGACCGCCTTCAGGACGAACCACAGGGCGAACGTCAGCGTCACCACGATCCAGGCGAGCACCGCGTGCAGCTTGGAGACCGTCTCCCAGTCGATCGGGATGCGCTCCACCTCGCTGGAGTCGCCGGCGTGCGGCCCGGCCCCGGTCACCACCGTGCCGACCGCGATGAGCAGCGCGGACGCGGCCACCAGGAACCACACCAGCTGCTGCACCGCCTTGCCGACCAGCGGACGCGGCGCCCCGTCGCCCTCCCGGGTGCGCTGCCACATCACCGTCGCGATGGCGATCAGCGCCGTGGAGAGCAGGAAGTGCGCGGCGACCGTGTACGGGTTCAGGCCGACCAGGACGACGATGCCGCCGAGCACCGCGTTGCCCATGACGACCCAGAACTGGGCCCAGCCCAGCCGGGTCAGGCCGCGCCGCCAGGGCTTCTGGGAGCGGGCCGCGATGATCGCCCAGCCGACGGCCGCGCACAGCACGTACGTCAGCATGCGGTTGCCGAACTCGACGACCCCGTGGAAGCCCATGGCCCGGGTGGTGGTCAGCGAGTCGTCGGTGCAGGTGGGCCAGGTCGGGCAGCCGAGTCCCGAGCCGGTGAGGCGGACGGCGCCGCCGGTGGCGACGATGACCACCGACATCACGAGCGCGGCGAGCGCCGCCCGCCGGACGGTCCGGGGATCCGGGGTCCAGCGGTCGGCGATGAAGGCGAGCGGGTTGCGCAGGGCGGCTTCGGCGTCGGCGCGGTTCAGCTTGAGCACGCGCACCATCGTAGGCCCGCCGCTTGTGCACGCGTTCACGAGGGTCGCTCCCGCGGGTGCGGCGCCGGTCACTCCCAGCGGAAGAACCTTCCGGCAGCGGCCAGCCCGGCCACCGCCCAGACGGCGAGGATCCCCAGGTCGCCCCAGGGCGTGCCGGCGCCGTGCTGGAGCACGTCCCGCAGGCCGTCGGACAGGGCGGAGATCGGCAGCAGCCCGAGCACCTGCTGCCCCGTAGAGCCGAACTTCTCCAGCGGCACGACGACCCCGCCGCCCACGAGGAGGAGCAGGAACGCCAGGTTGGCGGCGGCCAGCGTGGCCTCGGCCTTGAGCGTGCCCGCCATCAGCAGGCCGAGCCCGGAGAAGGCGGCCGTGCCGAGGAGCAGCAGAAGCAGGACGGCCACCGGGTTGCCGTGCGGGGACCAGCCCAGGGCGAAGGCGATGACGGTCAGCAGGACGACCTGGAGGACCTCCGTGACCAGCACGGAGACCGTCTTGGCGGTCATCAGGCCCCAGCGGGGCAGCGGCGAGGAGGCGAGCCGCTTCAGCACGCCGTAGCGGCGCTCGAAGCCGGTGGCGATGGCCTGGCCGGTGAACGCCGTCGACATCACGGCCAGCGCCAGGACGCCGGGGGCCAGGAAGTCGACGGCCTCGCCCTTGCCGGTGTCCACGATGTCGACCGAGCTGAAGAGGACCAGCAGCAGGGTCGGGATGACGACCGTCAGCAGCAGCTGCTCGCCGTTGCGCAGCAGCATCCTGGTCTCCAGCGCCGCCTGCGCCGCGATCATGCGGGGGAGCGGTGCGGCACCCGGCTTCGGGGTGTACGTACCAAGGGTCACGAGCGCAGCTCCTTGCCGGTCAGCTCCAGGAAGACGTCCTCCAAGGTGTGCCGCTCCACCGAGATCCGGTCCGGCATCACCCCGTGCTGCGCGCACCAGGAGGTGACCGTGGCCAGCAGCTGGGGGTCGACCTTGCCGACGACCCGGTAGGAGCCCGGGGTCAGCTCGGCGGCCGTGCAGTCGGCCGGGAGCGCCTTGAGCAGGGAGCCGACGTCGAGCCCGGGCCGGCCGGTGAAGCGCAGGGTGTTCTCGGCGCCGCCCTTGCACAGCTCCTCCGGGGAGCCCTGGGCGATGACCCGGCCGCCGTCGATGATCGCGACGTCGTCGGCGAGCTGCTCGGCCTCGTCCATGTGGTGCGTGGTGAGGATCACCGAGACGCCGTCGGCGCGCAGGTCCCGGACCAGGTCCCAGGTGGCGCGGCGGGCCTGCGGGTCCAGGCCGGCGGTCGGCTCGTCCAGGAAGACCAGTTCGGGACGGCCCACGACGGCCATGGCGAGCGCCAGCCGCTGCTGCTGGCCGCCGGAGAGCCGGCGGTAGCTGGTCCGGCCGCAGGAGCCGAGGCCGAGGCGTTCGATGAGGGCGTCGACGTCCAGCGGGTGCGCGTGCAGCTTCGCGACGTGCCGGAGCATCTCGTCGGCGCGGGCACCCGAGTAGACACCGCCGGACTGGAGCATCACGCCGATGCGGGGCCGCAGCTCGGCGGAGTCCCGGACGGGGTCGAGACCCAGGACGCGCACGGTGCCGGAATCCGGCTTCCGGTACCCCTCGCAGGTCTCGACCGTGGTCGTCTTCCCCGCCCCGTTGGGGCCGAGCACGGCGGTCACGCCCGCCTCGGCCACCAGGTCGAGGCCGTCCACCGCGGTCTTCGTGCCGTACCGCTTCACCAGGGCCCGGACCTCGATGAGCGGGTGCGCCGCGAAGCGTCTCCGTGCGGGGGCGTGGTCGGGAGACGGATGGGCGGGCTCACTTCGCATGGCACCAGAGTCTAGGGAGACCGCTTGCCCCTCAGGAGTGGGGGTGGGAGAAGTCCTCCGCACGAGGGCGGTGCAGGGGCAGCCATCGCTCGGCGTAGGCCACGGCGTCCGCCAGCGGGAACAGCCGCACGTCCGCCGCGCCCACCGTGCCGCGCACGACGGGCCGGTCCCGTTCGTAGTCGTGCCCCAGCTCGTCGAACCGGTCGGAGGTGATCGAGACCTCGACCACGGTCTCCCAGCCGCCGCCGGGAGCGGGCCGGCCGACGTCCACGCGGGGCGCGGGGATCCGGTACTCGGCGAGGTGGAAGGCGGTGCAGGCGTGGTAGCCCGCGCCGAGCAGCAGCACCCGGGCGCCGAGCTTCTCCAGCCGGGCCAGCGGGCTCCGCTCGCCGAGCCGGCAGTCGGTGGCGTGGCCGTCGGTGATCTCCCGCGCGCGCGGGCCGAGCGCGGCGAAGGAGGTCTGGGGGTGCGCGCTGCGCAGGGCGCCGGGCCAGGTCCGCACGGTCTCGGGGACGACGCCGACCCCGAGCGAGGGGGTGATCAGGGGGTCGTACGGGGGCATGGTGGCGCGGATCCGGTCCCACCACTCCGCGGGCACCGGCGGGTTCCCCCATACGGCCGGATCGGACTGGTCGCCGGTCTGGGTCGGGACGACGAGGGTGCCGGAGGGACCGAGCACGTCGAGGAGTGCCTGGACGACGGCGACCGCGCCGCCGTTGACCCAGCCGAGGGAGCTGAGCGAGGAGTGCACGAGGAGGGTTTCGCCGCTTTCGACACCGAGTGGACGCAAGCCTGCGGCGAGCGTGTCGCGGGTGACAAGAGGGCCGGTCGGAGGGGGTGCGGACATGGTTCGTGAGTCTTCCCGACGGAGCGCCGGGACGCTACCGAACAGGCCTCGGGCGGCTCTGGGAACGATCGATCAGAGATCGTTTCCGCAGGTCGGATTAGGTTTGCCTAAGTGACGCAGGGCACCGTGCGGTGATCCGGACCGCGCTTGTCAGGCTCCGCGGAATTACGCAACAATGGCGTTGTGAAAAACGTCGGCGAGGCTCGGGAGACCCCCACGGGTGCCCCCCAGGAGGAGCTAGCGACCGGTGAGCGCTCCACGCGCAACCGGGTCGCGCGGTCCATCCTGGACCACGGTCCGTCGACCGTCGCCGAACTCGCCGGCCGGCTGGGACTGACCCAGGCGGCCGTCCGGCGTCACCTGGACGCGCTGGTCGCCGACGACGTCGTGGAGGCCCGCGAGCAGCGGGTGTACGGCGCGCGCACGCGTGGCCGCCCCGCCAAGGTCTTCGCGCTCACGGACTGCGGCCGGGACGCCTTCGACCAGTCGTACGACAAGCTCGCCGCGGACGCGCTGCGCTGGATCGCCGAGCGGGAGGGCGGCCCCGAGGCGGTCGCCGCCTTCGCCCGCGCCCGGATCGCCGCCCAGGCGAGCGCGTACCGCAAGGCGATCGAAGCGGTGACGCCCGACAAACGCGCCGAAGCGCTGGCCAAGGCCTTGAGTGTCGACGGGTACGCTGCTACGGCGCGCAGCGCACCGGTCGGCGAGCAGCTCTGCCAGCACCACTGCCCGGTCGCCCACGTCGCGGAACAGTTCCCGCAGCTGTGCGAGGCGGAGACGGAGATCTTCGCCGAGCTGCTGGGGACCCACGTCCAGCGACTGGCGACCATCGCGCACGGCGACGGCGTCTGCACGACGTTCATCCCCAAGATTTCCACTGACGCACCTGCAAGCACGGCCGGGAGGAACCCCGCATGACTCTCCCCACGGAGACTGCCCACCCCGAACTCGAGGGCCTGGGCAAGTACGAATACGGCTGGGCCGACTCCGACGTGGCCGGTGCCTCCGCCAGGCGCGGCCTCAACGAGGACGTCGTCCGCGACATCTCGGGCAAGAAGTCCGAGCCGGAGTGGATGACCAAGCTGCGCCTGAAGGGCCTGAAGCTCTTCGAGAAGAAGCCGATGCCGAACTGGGGCTCCGACCTCTCGGGCATCGACTTCGACAACATCAAGTACTTCGTGCGCTCCACGGAGAAGCAGGCGGAGTCCTGGGAGGACCTGCCCGAGGACATCAAGAACACCTACGACAAGCTGGGCATCCCGGAGGCCGAGAAGCAGCGCCTCGTCGCCGGTGTCGCCGCCCAGTACGAGTCGGAGGTCGTCTACCACCAGATCCGCGAGGACCTGGAGGAGCAGGGCGTCATCTTCCTCGACACCGACACCGCGCTGAAGGAGCACCCGGAGCTCTTCAAGGAGTACTTCGGCACGGTGATCCCGGCCGGCGACAACAAGTTCGCCGCGCTGAACACCGCCGTGTGGTCCGGCGGCTCCTTCATCTACGTCCCGCCGGGCGTCCACGTCGAGATCCCGCTCCAGGCCTACTTCCGCATCAACACGGAGAACATGGGCCAGTTCGAGCGGACCCTGATCATCGTCGACGAGGGTGCCTACGTGCACTACGTCGAGGGCTGCACGGCCCCGATCTACAAGTCGGACTCGCTGCACTCCGCGGTCGTCGAGATCATCGTCAAGAAGAACGCCCGCTGCCGTTACACGACCATCCAGAACTGGTCGAACAACGTCTACAACCTGGTCACCAAGCGCGCCGTGGCCTACGAGGGCGCGACCATGGAGTGGATCGACGGCAACATCGGCTCCAAGGTGACGATGAAGTACCCGGCCGTCTACCTGATGGGCGAGCACGCCAAGGGCGAGACCCTGTCCATCGCCTTCGCGGGCGAGGGGCAGCACCAGGACGCCGGCGCCAAGATGGTCCACATGGCGCCGAACACCTCCTCCAACATCGTCTCCAAGTCGGTCGCGCGCGGTGGCGGCCGTACGTCCTACCGCGGTCTGATCGAGATCGGCGAGGGCGCCGCCGGGTCGAAGTCCAACGTGCTGTGCGACGCGCTGCTGGTGGACACCATCTCCCGGTCCGACACGTACCCGTACGTCGACGTCCGCGAGGACGACGTGTCCATGGGCCACGAGGCCACCGTCTCCAAGGTCTCCGAGGACCAGCTCTTCTACCTGATGAGCCGGGGCCTGTCCGAGGACGAGGCCATGGCGATGATCGTGCGCGGCTTCGTCGAGCCGATCGCCAAGGAGCTGCCCATGGAGTACGCGCTGGAGCTCAACCGGCTGATCGAGCTGCAGATGGAGGGCGCGGTCGGTTAAGGCCGCCCCCTCACCAGCAGACGTCTTACTCAGGAAAGAGAGCACTACGACAGCCATGGCTGAGGCCCAGAACATCCCGGTGGGTTCCACCACCGCCGGCTCGATCGCGGTCGCCGCGGAGTCGACCGTCGTCTCGCGCATGAGCGCGCCCCCGTCCTTCGACGTCGCGGACTTCCCGGTCCCGCACGGCCGCGAGGAGGAGTGGCGGTTCACCCCGCTGGAGCGCCTGCGCGGTCTGCACGACGGCACCGCCGTCGCGAACGGCGACGGTGTGAAGGTCGACGTCCAGGCCCCCGAGGGCGTCACCGTCGAGACCGTCGGCCGCGACGACGCGCGCCTCGGCAAGGCGGGCACCCCCGTGGACCGTGTCGCCGCGCAGGCGTACTCCGCCTTCGAGAAGGCCTCGGTCGTGACCGTCCCGAAGGAGACCGTCCTCACCGAGCCGATCCGCATCGCGGTGCACGGCCAGGGCGGCACCGCCTTCGGCCAGCAGGTGATCGAGCTGGGCGCCTTCGCCGAGGCCGTCGTGGTCATCGACCACACCGGTGACGCGGTGCTCGCCGCCAACGTCGACTACATCCTCGGGGACGGCGCCAAGCTGACCGTCGTCTCCGTCCAGGACTGGGACGACAAGGCCGTCCACGTCGCCCAGCACAACGCGCTGGTCGGCCGGGACGCCGCCTTCAAGTCCGTGGTCGTCACCTTCGGCGGTGACGTGGTGCGTCTGCACCCGCGCGTGGAGTACGCCGGCCCCGGCGGCGAGGCCGAGCTGTTCGGCCTGTACTTCACCGACGCCGGGCAGCACCAGGAGCACCGCCTGCTGGTCACCCACAACACCCCGCACTGCAAGTCGAACGTCGTCTACAAGGGCGCGCTCCAGGGCGACGACGCGCACGCGGTCTGGATCGGCGACGTCCTCATCGAGGCCGCGGCCGAGGGCACGGACACCTACGAGATGAACCGCAACCTCGTCCTCACCGACGGCGCGCGGGTCGACTCGGTGCCGAACCTGGAGATCGAGACCGGCGAGATCGTCGGCGCCGGCCACGCCTCCGCCACCGGCCGCTTCGACGACGAGCAGCTCTTCTACCTGATGGCCCGCGGCATCCCGGAGCACGAGGCCCGCCGCCTGGTGGTCCGCGGCTTCTTCGCCGAGCTGGTCCAGCAGATCGGTGTCGCCGACATCGAGGAGCGCCTGCTCGCCAAGATCGAGGAGGAGCTGGAGGCTTCCGTCGCATGACGACCTTCGTGCGCGCCTGTGGGCTGAGTGAGCTGGAAGAGAACACCCCGAAGCGGGTGGAACTGGACGGCACGCCGGTCTCGGTCGTCAAGACCGAGGGCGAGGTGTTCGCGATCAACGACATCTGCTCCCACGCGAACGTCTCCCTCTCCGAGGGCGAGGTGGAGGACTGCCAGATCGAGTGCTGGCTGCACGGCTCCGCCTTCGACCTGCGCACCGGCAAGCCGTCCGGCCTCCCGGCCACGCGCCCCGTCCCCGTATACCCCGTAAAGATCGAAGGGGACGACGTTCTCGTCTCCCTCACCCAGGAGTCCTGAGGCACCCATGGCAACGCTTGAAATCCGAGACCTGCACGTCACCGTCGAGGCCGACAACGCCACGAAGGAGATCCTCAAGGGCGTCGACCTCACCGTGAAGCAGGGCGAGACGCACGCCATCATGGGCCCCAACGGCTCCGGCAAGTCGACCCTCGCCTACTCGCTCGCGGGTCACCCGAAGTACACGATCACCGGCGGCACCGTGCTGCTCGACGGCGAGGACGTCCTGGAGATGTCCGTCGACGAGCGTGCCCGCGCCGGCCTGTTCCTGGCGATGCAGTACCCGGTCGAGGTCCCCGGCGTCTCGGTCTCCAACTTCCTGCGCACCTCCGCCACCGCCATCCGCGGTGAGGCCCCGAAGCTGCGCACCTGGGTGAAGGAGGTCAAGGAGGCCATGGAGCGCCTCAACATGGACCCGTCCTTCGCCGAGCGCAACGTGAACGAGGGCTTCTCCGGCGGTGAGAAGAAGCGCCACGAGATCCTCCAGCTGGAGCTGCTCAAGCCGAAGGTCGCGATCCTGGACGAGACCGACTCCGGCCTGGACGTCGACGCCCTCCGCATCGTCTCCGAGGGCGTCAACCGCGTCCGCGAGACGGGCGAGGTCGGCACCCTGCTGATCACGCACTACACGCGCATCCTGCGCTACATCAAGCCCGACTTCGTCCACGTCTTCTCCGCCGGCCGGATCGTGGAGTCCGGCGGCGCCGAGCTGGCCGACAAGCTGGAGGACGAGGGCTACGAGGCATACACGAAGGGTGGCGCATCCGCGTGACACAGCTGCCGGGCCTCCTCGACACCGAGGCGATCCGCAAGGACTTCCCCGTCCTGGACCGGCTGGTCCACGACGGCAAGAAGCTCGTGTACCTGGACAACGCGGCGACCTCGCAGAAGCCGCGCCAGGTGCTGGACGCCCTGAGCGAGTACTACGAGCGCTACAACGCCAACGTCCACCGCGGTGTGCATGTGCTCGCCGAGGAGGCCACGGCGCTGTACGAGGGCGCGCGCGACAAGGTCGCGGCGTTCATCAACGCGCCGAGCCGCGACGAGGTGATCTTCACCAAGAACGCCTCGGAGTCGCTGAACCTCGTGGCGAACATGCTGGGCTGGGCCGACGAGCCCTACCGGGTGGACCATGAGACCGAGATCGTCATCACGGAGATGGAGCACCACTCCAACATCGTGCCGTGGCAGCTGCTGGCGCAGCGCACGGGCGCGAAGCTGAAGTGGTTCGGTCTCACCGACGACGGCCGGCTGGACCTGTCCAACATCGACGAGATCATCACGGAGAAGACGAAGATCGTCTCCTTCGTGCTGGTGTCGAACATCCTGGGTACGGTCAACCCGGTCGAGACGATCATCCGCCGCGCCCAGGAGGTCGGCGCCCTCGTCTGCATCGACGCCTCCCAGGCCGCCCCGCACATGCCGCTGGACGTGCAGGCCCTGCAGGCCGACTTCGTGGCCTTCACCGGTCACAAGATGTGCGGCCCGACCGGCATCGGCGTGCTGTGGGGCCGCCAGGAGCTGCTGGAGGACCTGCCCCCGTTCCTCGGCGGCGGCGAGATGATCGAGACGGTCTCGATGCACTCGTCCACCTACGCCCCGGCGCCGCACAAGTTCGAGGCGGGTACGCCCCCGATCGCCCAGGCGGTCGGCCTCGGCGCGGCGATCGACTACCTCCAGTCGATCGGCATGGACAACATCCTCGCCCATGAGCACGCGCTGACGGAGTACGCGGTGCAGCGCCTGGCCGAGGTCCCGGACCTGCGGATCATCGGTCCGACCACGGCCGAGGACCGCGGGGCGGCGATCTCCTTCACCCTCGGGGACATCCACCCGCACGACGTGGGCCAGGTCCTCGACGAGCAGGGCATCGCGGTCCGTGTCGGCCACCACTGCGCCCGTCCGGTCTGCCTCCGCTACGGAATTCCTGCGACCACGCGAGCGTCGTTCTATCTGTACTCCACGCCGGCCGAGATCGACGCACTGGTCGAGGGGCTGGAGCACGTACGGAACTTCTTCGGCTGAGAGGCGTGAGCTGAAACCGTGAAGCTGGACTCGATGTACCAGGACGTCATCCTGGACCACTACAAGAACCCGCACGGGCGGGGCTTGCGGGATGGCGACGCCGAGGTGCACCACGTGAACCCGACGTGCGGCGACGAGATCACCCTGCGTGTGAAGTACGACGGCACGACGATCGAGGACGTCTCCTACGAGGGGCAGGGCTGCTCCATCAGCCAGGCCTCCGCCTCCGTGCTGAACGAGCTGCTGGTCGGCAAGGACCTCGCCGAGGCGCGGACGATCCAGGAGACCTTCCTGGAGCTGATGCAGTCCAAGGGCAGGATCGAGCCCGACGACGCGATGGAGGAGGTCCTGGAGGACGCGGTCGCGTTCGCCGGTGTCTCCAAGTACCCCGCGCGGGTCAAGTGCGCCCTCCTGAGCTGGATGGCGTGGAAGGACGCGACGGCCCAGGCGCTGGGTGGCGCCGAAGCCGAAAGGAAGACCGCATGAGCGACACCGTCGAGATGAAGCCGGCCTCGGAGGAGGAACTCCGCGAGGCCCTGATGGACGTCGTCGACCCCGAGCTGGGCATCGACGTCGTCAACCTCGGGCTGATCTACGGCATCCACATCGACGACTCCAATGTCGCGACCGTGGACATGACCCTGACCTCGGCGGCCTGCCCGCTGACGGACGTCATCGAGGACCAGGCCAAGTCCGCCACCGACGGCCTGGTCAACGAGCTGCGCATCAACTGGGTCTGGATGCCGCCGTGGGGCCCGGACAAGATCACGGACGACGGCCGCGAACAGCTGCGGGCCCTCGGGTTCAACGTCTGATCCCACCGTGTGCGTGAAGCGGCGGCACCTTCCCGGGTGCCGCCGCTTCCGTGTGCTCAGGCCAGCCCGTCCACCAACAGGAAGGCCGAGTCGGACCGGTAGAGGCCGGTGTCCTGGTACGGGTCCAGTTTCAGCTGGAAGTTCTGGTGACGCAGGAAGCGGCCGGGGTAGTTGACCGACTCCAGCATGACGGCGCCGGCGGAAACGGAGGCGCGGGGGCAGAACGTGGCGTCCTGCTGGAACAGGGGGGAGCCGTCGGCGGGTTCGGCGCGCAGCAGGAAGCCGCGGTGGCGGAGGTAGCTGCCGTCGGCCGTGGCGAAGGAGTAACAGCGGGCGTCGGCAAGGCCCCTGACGCGTGTGAAGGTGGCGGCGCGGCGGTCCGCGGCCGAGCCGACGGGGTCGAGCTTCACCAGGCCGCCGCTGATGTGCCAGTAGCGGTCGGGGTAGTTGAGGGAGCGGACGGACGTCCGGTGCTGAGCCGGCCGGCCCGTACTCGCCGTGGGCGTCGGGGACCTGGCGGGCGTGTGCCGGGGGCGGGCGGGGGCCTCGGAGGCGGAGGGCGCGGGCGGCGAAGCGTCCGTGCCGTGCCTGGCGCGGGCCGGTGTGTTCGCCGGCGGGGTGGACGGGGAGGCGAAGGAGAGCAGGCCGGGGCCGTTGTCGGGCGGCGTGGCCGGCGCGGTGGCCTTCTTCTCCGCGGGCTGGTCGTTCAGGGCGGTCACGGTCACGCAGGCGGCGGCGACCGCCAGCGCCAGTGCGGCGGCCGGCCAGAGTCTTCGGATGCGGGGGGTGTCTTCGGGCACGGGCCCGCACAGTAGTGGAGGCGGGGCCTGCCGCGAGCGGTTTCTGTGAAACTGAAACTATCTCGTTGTGTACGACCGTACGCAGCAGTTGTGTACGCTCGTCCACATGGGATACCTGCTGCTCGCCGGCGCCATCGCCGCCGAGGTCGCCGCCACGACGGCGATGAAGTACAGCGAGGGCTTCAGCCGCCTCTGGCCCTCGCTCGTGACGGCGCTCGGCTACGTCGTTTCGTTCGCCCTGCTCGCCAGGACGCTGCGGACCGTGCAGATCGGCACGGCCTACGCCATCTGGTCCGGCGTGGGCACCGCGACCATCGCCGTCCTCGGCCTGCTGCTGTTCGGCGAGGGGCTGAACGCGGCGAAGGCCGCCGGGATCCTGCTGATCATCGGGGGAGTCGTGGTGCTGAACCTCGGCGGAGCGGCGCACTGATGCCCCGCCGCTACGACCCCGAGCGCCGGCAGCGGATCATCGACGCGGCGATCCGCGTGGTCGGCCGTGACGGCATCGCCGGGCTGAGCCACCGTACGGTCGCCGCCGAGGCGGACGTGCCGCTCGGCTCCACGACGTACCACTTCGCCGGCCTCGATGAGCTGCTGGTGGCGGCGCTGCGGCAGTCGAACGAGGGGTTCGGCGGGCTGCTGGCCGAGCTGCTGCCTGAGCGCGGCGGCGAGGGGGACCTGGCCGCGGACCTCGCCCGGGCGCTCGGGGAGTGGCTGGCGGGCGAGCCCACCGGCGTGGAGCTGGAGTACGAGCTGTACCTGGCGGCGCTGCGCCGCCCCGCGCTGCGTCCCGTCGCCGCCGAGTGGACCGAGCGGGCGGCCGCGCTGCTGGGCCGCCGCACGGACCCGGTCACCGCGCGCGCCCTGCTCGCGCTGATGGACGGCATCTGCCTCCAGGTGCTGCTGACGGGCGGTTCCTACGACGAGGACAACGCGCGCGCCGCGCTGGCTCGGCTGATCCCCTGAACCCGCGCCCGGCACGTGAGACGCGGTTCGCCCTCACCACCCCGCCCACGTTAGGTTTTCTTCCATGACCGAGTCTGCAACCCGTACCACCGGCGCCGTGGCCGCCGGCCTCGCCACGATCGCCTCCGACGGCACCGTTCTCGACACCTGGTTCCCGGCCCCCGAGCTGGTCGAGGCGCCGGGCCCGGCCGGCACCGAGCGGCTGACCGCCGAGCAGGCGGCCCAGCAGCTGGGCGGCGGCGCGACCGCGGCGATCGGCCCGGACGCCCGCCGGGGCGTCGAGGTGGTCGCGGTCCGCACGGTCATCGCCTCGCTGGACGAGAAGCCGATCGACGCGCACGACGTCTACCTGCGTCTGCACCTGCTCTCGCACCGCCTGGTCAAGCCGCACGGCCAGAACCTGGACGGCATCTTCGGCCACCTCGCCAACGTGGCCTGGACCTCTCTCGGCCCGGTCGCCGTGGACGACATCGAGAAGGTGCGCCTGAACGCCCGCGCCGAGGGCCTGCACCTCCAGGTGACCTCGATCGACAAGTTCCCGCGCATGACGGACTACGTCGCGCCCAAGGGCGTGCGCATCGCCGACGCCGACCGGGTCCGCCTCGGCGCGCACCTCGCGGCGGGCACCACGGTCATGCACGAGGGCTTCGTCAACTTCAACGCCGGCACGCTCGGCACCTCCATGGTCGAGGGCCGGATCTCCGCGGGTGTCGTGGTCGGCGACGGCTCCGACATCGGCGGCGGCGCCTCCACCATGGGCACCCTGTCCGGCGGCGGCAACGTGATCATCTCCATCGGCGAGCGCTGCCTGGTCGGCGCCGAGGCGGGCGTCGGCATCGCGCTCGGCGACGAGTGCGTGGTCGAGGCCGGCCTGTACATCACCGCGGGCACCCGCGTCACCATGCCCGACGGCCAGATCGTCAAGGCCCGCGAGCTGAACGGCGCCTCCAACATCCTCTTCCGCCGCAACTCCGTCACCGGCACGGTCGAGGCCCGCCCGAACAACGCGGTCTGGGGCGGCCTGAACGACATCCTGCACAGCCACAACTGATCACCGGCGGCCGCGACCTGCGGCCGCCTGATCGATCATCGCTCCGACCTGCTGCCGAGCTGTCGGCACTTGTTGACGTTGGTCACCATTGAGCGCCCTTCCACGGCCCAGGACGGCCCGGGAGGGCGCTCGTGCGTGAGCACCGCTTTGGGAGTTCGATCAGCGGCCGTTTGCCTGGCTGCTGTCCTCTGACTCGACGGCCAGGCAAGGACACTGATGTACGTCGCAGTCCGGCCTCGTTGATGTCAGCCGTGGATGTCAGAAGTCGCCAGGTGAGCGTCGGCTGGAGTCGGAGGCGTCGGTGCCTTCCAGTAGCGCTTTCAATGCGGCGAGGTCCTTGACGTTTGCCCGCCGCATAGCCGCAGCCATCATCGGAGCGCTCACCTTGGCAAAGCCGGATGGCTCGCCGCGGTTGCGCAGCGTCATCCGGGTATGGTCAGCGTCCACTGGCTGCCAGGTGTAGGTCGTCTCCATGGGAAACGGCCCCTGCGCGGTGCGCATCACGAGTCGTTCGGGGGAGTACTCGACGATTTCGTAGGTGTACGTCAGGGTGCGCCCCAGGAACCGGGCGACGAAGTCGAGCTTCGAGCCCGCGGCGAGCGGCGGCGAGGTCCGCCAACGAACCGAGATGATGTTGGCGTACCAGTGCGGCGCATTGGTCGGATCCCCGGCATAGGCGGCGACCTCCGCACAGGGACGGGCGATCACGGTCTCGGTGAGCACGTCGACAGCCATGACCTCCACGCTAGCGCGGTCGTTCATGCTCGGGAGCCCGACACACGTGCTGCCCGCTCAGCCGGCACGCCGCGACGGCCGACCTGTGACAACGGTGCCGGGGCCCTCAGCTTGGGAAGCTGCGAGCATTTGCGGTCGGTTCGGGCGCTGACCTGGGCGATGTTCCGGGCGCGGCCCCGTCGGGTTCAGCTGTCTTCCCCGTTATTCCCCGCCGTTGCCCGCCCGTTCTGGTGCGGTTGTGGTGCGCGCGCTCGTCATCCATGCTCCGGGGCCACCTACCGCTTCTGCGCCCGGTAGCGCTTCATCAGCGCAGTGATCCGTGCGTGGTCCGCCTGACCGTTGAGCTCGGCCACGAGATCGTCAGGACACAACTCGTAGAGATCGCCCCACCATCGACGTCCCCGGTTGTCCCAGATCCGGTAACCACCCGGCACGCCCCGGGCGACGTAGCGTCTCCTGCTCACGGTCCCCCGTTTCCGGCACAACCTCGTGCCGTCCTTCAGCGAGTCATCCCCGACGCGCGACCATACGCGGGCTGCGACCAACCGGCGAGCGAGTATGCAGCTGCTGCCCCACACGCTTTCCAACTGTGGTGGTGAGGTGGTGGGCGTCGTTCGGGGGCGTTCACCTGCGTTCACGGATGGTCCGCCTATTGGCTGCACCCGGTTTCTGGTCTCGTCTGAACGGCCGTGAACGGGGCTGAATGAGACGGAAACTGAGACGGATGGGCATCGCACGCTGGCCTAGTCAAGCGTCTTGGGCCACGTTGTCCCGCTCACCGTGGTTCCAGACGTGGTGACATCTTCTCTGCTGGGTGTAGCCGCCGGGAACGCCCACGCTGACGGAACTCCAGAAGGAGCAAGGCGTCCTTGGCCTGCGCCACCTGCCGCAAGGCCCCACTCGCGCAGGAAACGGCCATCCCCGTCCTTTGGGAGGGCGAGGCCGCCTCCCGCCTCGGCTACGCCCACCTCCGGTGCTTGACCAGGTAGGCGAGTGCCGATGACCCTGCGCGCCGATTCGGCGCGTGACTCAGACTCCGGCGTCTTGTGGGCGCCGGACGGCCGCCCGGCGGAGGTGAAGGGGTGGCCCAGGCTCTGTCGCCGGAACGCCCTTGAACCGGCGGCGGACCCCTACAACTCCCGCCGTGCCCGCGCCTGCTCCCGTGAGCAAGCCGGGCGGGCGGGTTCCACCGCCTCCCACCGGAGGCCGTCCACAACCGGAGGAATCACGTGACCACCACGTTAGAGCGCCCCGTGGGCACCACCGACCCGATCACCCTGGTCGACCCTGAGGTGACCGACCGGCTCGCGCGCCGCATCACCGCCGACCACCCGGAGATCACCGAGGCGACCGCCCGCCGCATCGTCGGCCAGGCCGCCGCGTTCATCGCCGCATCCGGCCAGCAGCCCGGCCAGTCCCTCGCCCCGAGCAAGCTGGTCGACTACGGCTGGCACGCGTTCATCCTGCACACCGTCGACTACGTCCGCTTCTGCGAACAGGTCGTAGGCCGCTTGGTCCACCACGTCCCGACCGCCGAGGACGACGAGATGCCGGGCGGCGCGCAGGCCACTCGCAAGCGCACCCTCGCCGCCATCACGGCCGCCGGGTACGCCGTCGATGAGGAGCTGTGGCCGGACATGGCCGACTGCAGCCAGTGCCACGCCGGGTGCACCGACAGTCCCAACAGCGGCAAGCAGTAGCGCGCCCATCGTGCAAGACTCCAGCCGTTCGGCGTCACAGCCGGGCGGCTGGCCCTATGAGCGGAGCACCACGTGACAGACACCGCGATCGCCTGGGACACCTACGCGCGGCAGCGGCCCGAGCGCCGACCGGTGAACGCCCGCGGCGAGACAACCTGGTTCAACTGGACCCAGTACGAGGACCACGGACCCGGCGCCGAACTGCTGGACGTCGCGGCCGGCGCCCGCGTGCTGGACCTCGGCTGCGGCAAGGGCGGCAACGCCGCGCACCTGGCCGCGATCGGCATGCGCGCCGTAGGCGTCGACGTCTCGCTCCGGCAGCTGGCCGCGGCGCGCGAGCGGTGGGGGCAGGCGCCAGGGCTGGAGCTGCACCACGCAGAGGCGGTCCGCTTCCTGCTGGAGGACCGGGAAGGCTTCGACGCCGTGTACTCGGTGTACGGCGCCGTCTGGTTCACCGACCCGACGCTGCTGCTGCCCGCCGTCCGTGAGCGGCTGCGTCCGGGCGGCCGGCTCGTCTTCTCGCAGCGGCCACCCGTGGAGGGCTGCTACGGCTGCCAGGCCTCGTACATCCCACGCGGCCCCGACGAGGACCCGCTTGTCGTGAAGCGGTGGGACTACGAGCCCAACGCATGGGAGCAGCTCCTGGCCGAGCACGGCTACATGGACGTCCGTGCTTCCGTGCTGGCCCCGCCGGCGGGCGCCCGTCGAGTGGGGACACTCGTCGTCACCGCCCGGGCCTGACTCTCAGCCGCGGCCCCGGCACACGTCTCCCCCGACGCCGCCGGAGTCCCCCTCCCTGCGGCGGACCTACCTGACGAGGTCGGCGAGGGGCACGCCGAGGACGTCGGCGAGAAGCAGCAGGTGCCACCCGCCCACGCTGTAACGATCTTGGTGTCCCGCGCCCCGGGTGCTGACAGCCTCGGGGCGGCCCACGTTGGACGCAGAAGGGCCCCCGCCGACTTCTGCCGAATGGGTGAGGGCACATCAAGATCGCGTGGCGATGTGGACTATTTATGGACTCGGGACGCAGAACGGGCCCCCTGTTCGCGCAGAACGGAGTCCGGTCTGACCGCCTGTCCACCCGTGCTGCGCGGGGCGGCCGTGGCCATGACAGACCGCACCGCACCGCGCCGCCGCTGTCCGCTGTCGTTGATGTCAGCCATGGATGTCACCTCACACCGGCTGGGGTCACTTGCGACGCTTGCGTGTCTTCGCCTTGCGTTCGGCTTCCTTGCGCTTCTCGATGGTGTACGACGACCACTCGCCACTGTGCAGGTTGCATCGCGACGCACCGACCATCGCCAGCCGCCGGCAGCGCCACCGGCCGGGGCCCGTGAGCTTCGACCGGCAGCAGCAAGTCCTCTACGAAGGCACGCTGGCGAGCCAGACGGCGACGCCACCGTGATGCGAGCAGGTACCCCGACGGTGCGCGGAGTAGCTGTAAGTACCGTCGTTGCACTGGGCGGTGGCACCGGCAGGTGCCTGCTGCGAGCCGCCCGAGGACGAAGAGGAACTGGAGTCGTCCCCCGATGAGTCGGAGCCGCCAGTCCATGAGCTTGTGCCGCTGCCGGAGGAGTCGTCACCGTAGTCGTCCCCCGTGCCGGCGACGGTTGAGGAACTGTCGTCGCTGTAGTCGTCTCCCGCGCCGGAGACAGTGGAGGAATCGTCTTCGCCGTAGTCATCGCTGCTGCCAGACTCTGTAGGGTCGTTGCAGCTCTCGCCCTCGCTGGCCTTGACGGTGTCGAACGTGAGCGTGTCATCGGGGCTCATCGTTTCGCCAGCCGCGGGTGTCTGGGCGCAGACTGTCCAGTTGCGGTCCCAGAGCTGCATGCGGCCCTGGCCGGTGGCGTCCGTTGAGTCGAGGTTGTCGATGCCGTCGGCTTGCGCGGCGTCCTGGGCTTCCTGAAGCCCCATGCCGACGAAGTCCTCGACTTTGACGGTCTTCGCCTTACCGTCGTACACGGATGATGAGGACGATGAGGTGGACGAGGAGTCGTTGTCGTCGTTGATCAGGGCACTGCATCCACCAACTACGAGAAGTGCGGCCAGTATGATGCCGCAACCAAGTCTGGCGTTCTTCTTGTCCTCCGCCGTGGGCTGAGGTCTCTGTTTTTGGGCCACGTTCTGCTCCCCCCTGCTACTACCTGCTGCGCGCTCCCCTGCGCGCATGGGCCTGCCCTCGGCCGTGAACCGGTGCCCGCTTACAGCGGGGAGCAGGTGCCGTCAGGGCGATGACACTAGCCCCGTACTGCCGAGTAGATGACCGTTCAAGGAAAAAAGAGGGACGGAGAGTGGCTGAGTCGGAACGGTGAGGTACAAGCACTGCTTCAGCCGCTGTTCCGCGACAGCGCGAGACCCTGTCGAGTAGACGCGCAACCAGCACGGGCAGGCCGTCAGTCACGGCCTAGGCTCCTAGAGGCCGCGTAGTGCCTCGTGCAGGTCGCCGTAGGCGGCCCAGCAGTCGATGCTGCCGTCGTCGTACAGGCTGCCCATGTACCAGTCGTCGTCATCGACAGGCTTCACGAGACACAGGCTGTGGAACCCGAGAACGATCTCCGGGCGTGGCATCTCGTGGGCCTCGCCGACGCTGACCCACTTCACTGGCCGATCGGGATCCAGGGCGGCGGCTTCTTGGTCTCCCGAGACATCGCGGATCTGCTGAAGAGTCCAACCGTGGGGGAGCCGTATGTCTGCCATCCATGGATGATCCCATTCGCCAGGTGAGGGTCGTCGCGCGTAAAGGCTTGCCCGCGGGCGGTCACTTCTTCTTGCCCTGGGTCTTGCCGGGGGGGATCTTGGTGAGCTGGGCTTTTGCTGGTCAGGTGCCGTGAGCTCGTGCGCCTGGTGGTCGTCGTTGGTCGCCCTCAGCCGCTGTTGAGCGTCCTCGGACGGCCCAGGGGCGGCCCAGCTTTGCCGTGCCCGGTTAGGCGATCATCAACACCTGATCTCCCGAGCGCCTGCGCACGATGATGCTCGTCCCCCGCTCGTCAGTGATCGCCGGCGACCGCCCGCCTTGATGTCAGACAGAGCTGTCAGAGGGGTCTCACCTACAAACGTTTGTAGGTGAGACCCCTCTGACTGGTGCCCCCGGCAGGATTCGAACCTGCGACACCCGCTTTAGGAGTTCACCCCTGGCTGCATGCGGGCTGCCGCGTCGCTCCAACAAGGGCTCAAGGCCGGCGTACGGCTCTGTTGCCGTTCGTCTTCTGCCGTCAGGATCCGCATAACACCGGCACTGGGTAGCCCCACGACCTCTGTGAACGTCGTCGAGATCGTGTCGGCCTCGGTGTCGGTTGCCATTGCGTGCCCTCGCAGGGCCCAGAGACGGCTCAGCAGGCCCTCGATGACCTGCACCCTCGAAGGCAATGGCCTCCGCCGTTCCGGGCTGAGAGGCTGAGCCAGTGACTGATGACGAGGTCGTGGAGACACTGCGTGCTACAGCCCGGGCACGCACCTTGCCCCCGCCCACGGGGCCGGACGCCATTGCCGAGGCGGAACAGGTCATCGGGTTTCGGATGCCTCAGCTCCTGCGGCGTCTGTACAGCGAAGTGGCCAACGGAGGATTCGGACCTGACGACGGAATCCTGGGCGTGAGCGGGGGCCACGCACAAGGCAACTTCTATGACATCGCCGAGCTGTACCAGGACGGGCCGGACCCGTCTGGCCGCATCCCCGCCGGCTTGGTGCTGATCTACGACTGGGGTTGCACCATCTGGTCTCTGGTCGACTTCCGCGACCCTGCGGGCCGCATGTGGTGCAACCACCAGGGAGAACTCTGGCCCCAAGGGATCACTCTGGGGGAGTGGCTGATCGGCACGTCGACAGGAACCTTGACGGTGGACACGCTGCTGGACAGCCAACCGACCGTCGAGTGCGATCAGTAGCCGAAGAAGTGATTCAAAGGTCTGCTGACCTGGGATCGTCTAGGCGATCAACGCTGTGACCTGCACGGTTGTCAGCATTGCTTGTCGTTGTGCGACCTCGGACGGCCCACGGACGGCGCAGAGTTCTCCCGGGAGGGGCAATCGGGCATTCCGGGACCCGGGTGACAGCGAGGACGGCCCCGGGACGGCCCTGGGGACAACATGACCCCGTGACCTGTACCGACCTCAGAACAGCCACAACTGACGTCTCCCGTACGCCGAAGCGCCCTTCACCCCCCGGGGGAAGGGCGCTTCGTCGTGGGTCGTGTGGTTCGCGTGCCGGAGTTTTTTTTCGGTGGCAGGCATAGTGGCGCTCCGGTGGGCGCGTCAGGAGGGGTGCGGGGGCCGGGCGGTCGGGTGCGGCCCGGGGGAAAGAGAAGGTGACGATGGATGCCGAAGCGCAGGAGAGTTTCCGGGAGTTCGTGGCCGGGAGGTCGACCGCGCTGCTGAGGACTGCCGTGCTGCTGTCCGGCGGCGACCGGCACGCCGCCGAGGACCTGTTGCAGAACGCACTGGTCAAGGCGGCCGGCCGATGGCAGCGGATCGACGAGCCCGAGGCGTACGTCCGGCAGGTCCTGTACCGGCAGCAGATCAGCCGCTGGCGGCTGAAGTGGCGGCGGCGCGAGGTCACCGTGGCCGACCCGCCGGAGGCCGGCCACGTCCCGGACGCCTCGGGCGCCGCCGAGCTGCGGCTGGTGCTGCGCGCGGCCCTGTCCCGGCTCACCGCCCGCCAGCGCACCGTGCTGGTGCTGCGCTACTTCGAGGATCTGCCGGAGGCCGAGGTGGCCCGGATCCTGGGCTGCTCCGTGGGCACCGTACGGTCGACCACCCACCGCTCCCTGGCCAGGCTCCGCGAGCTGGCCCCCGAGCTGGCGGCGGTGGCCCCGCGCCCACAGCAGCCGTCCCGTGACTTCTCGCCGGTGGAGGTGCGTCCGTGAACGTGGAGGAACTCGTGCGCGAGGCGCTGCGGGAGCAGGCCGACCGGGAGCCGCCGGTGCCGGCGGGATTCGCCGACCGGGTGCTCGGGGTGCGCCGGCGCCGCCGTGCCCGCAGGCTGGCCTCGGTCGCCGCGGCCACCGCCGCCGTGGTCGCGATCGCCGTCGCGGTGCCGCTGCTGGACTCCGGCCACAAGGCCGACGTACGGCCGTCCGGGGTGCTGGACTCCGGCGCCATCCGGGCCCACCCGGACCAGTCGCCGCCGCGCGAGCTGATCGGTGCCGGGGACGCCGTGCTGGCCGCCTACTACACAGCGGAGTCGAAGCAGCTCACCAAGGACCGGGGGGTCTCGGCGCGCACCTACTGGCTGCTCGATCCGCGGAGCGGGAAGTACCGGAAGGACCCCCGCTGGTCCTTCGTCGCCGTCGCCCCCGGCCTGAAGACCGCCGCCGTGCTGGAGCGGAACCTGCCCGCCCACCGGATCGGCCTGCTCGACCTCGCGACGGGGGAGGTCGAGCGGTGGATCCCGGTCCAGCACGGCGTCGGCGGGGTCGCGTTCTCGTACGACGGCACGAGGCTCGTCGCGACGACGTACGACGAGGACCCCGATCTGCGGGTCAGGGAAAAGGTGCACACCCTCGACGGCAGGGCCGCGTGGATGTGGGCGGCCCGGTTCGGCCGGTCCAGCCGGTCCGGGTTCTACGACCTCGACGTGTCCTCCGGCACGGGCTCCTTCAGCCGGGTCGCCCCCGACCGCAGCAGCAACTCCCGCGCGGACTTCGCGTTCAGCCGCAGCGGTGGGTCCGTGTACGCGCAGTACGTGGGCGGCCGGGACGGCCTGCAGCAGTTCTACGACCTCAAGGGCAACAAGATCGCCGCGCCCGCGAACGAGAAGCACCTGCGGTCGGACGTCCCGGCGCGGCTGTCCCCGAGCGGCAGGCTCGCCGCTCTCGGCCTGACCAAGGAGGTCGCCGGCTCGCCCGGCAGGTCCTACTCCTCCGTCCGTGATCCCCGTACCGGCAGGGAGATCACCAAGGTCCGCGGAGGTCATCTGCTCGCCTGGGCCGACGACAAGCACCTCATCGCCTGGGAACGGGTGACGAGCCTGGAGGAGGAGTACCGCCCCCGCCTCGTGCTCGTCACGATCGGCAGCGACAAGGTCGTACCGCTCAGCGGCGTCCAGGAGCCGGCCGAGCCCACCGACCCGCGGCAGCCGTGGGAGCCCGTCTTCGCCCGCCGCTGAGGACCGGCCCCGGCTGCCCGCGGATCAGCCCGCGGTGAGCGCCTCGTACACCGCCAGCAGCCCGTCGGCCGTCTCCCGGCCGGCGGGCAGCAGCGGTGCGCGGACCGGTCCGGCGGGCAGGCCGAGCCGGGCCAGCAGGGCCTTCGCGGTGACGGTGCCGGGCAGGCCCGCGTCCATCATCGCCTCGGTCAGCGGCGTGAGGGCCAGCTGGAGTCCGGCCGCCCGGCCGGTGTCGCCGGCGTCGAACGCGGCCAGGATCGAGGCGACCCGGTCCGGTACCGCGTTCGCGACCGTGCTCACGCAGCCCGCCGCGCCGATCGCGTACAGCGCCAGAACATGCTCGTCGCAGCCCGCGTAGTACGCCAACTCGGTCTGGGCGAGCACCTTCTGGGTGCCGAGGAAGTCGTAGGAGCAGTCCTTCACGGCCACGATCCGCGGGTGCCCGGCCAGCCGGATCATCGTCTCCGGTGCGATCCGGGTGCCGGTGCGGCCCGGGATGTCGTAGAGCATCACCGGCAGCTCGCTCGCGTCGGCGACCTCCTGGAAGTGGGCGGCCACGGCCTCCTGCGGGGGCCGGCTGTAGTACGGCGTGACCACCAGGACGCCGTCGGCGCCCGCCTTCCCGGCCGCGAGCGCCAGCTCCACGGTGTGCCGGGTGTCGGACGTGCCCACGCCCGCGACCAGCGCGGCCCGGTCGCCGACGGCCTCCCGTACGGCCGCGACCAGCCGGGCCTTCTCCTCGTCGGTGGTGGTGGGCGACTCGCCCGTGGTGCCGTTGAGGACCAGGCCGTCGCAGCCCTGCGCCACCAGGTGCGCGGCCAGCCGCTGGGCGCCGTCCAGGTCGAGCGCGCCCGCCTCGGTGAACGGCGTGATCATGGCGCAGAGCGTGCGGCCGAAGGGAGCGGCCTTGCGGGTCCTCGTCATGGGAGTAGTCTCGGCACCCCCTCGGTGAAGCTCTACTTAATTCTTCTACGAGGTATTGCCAAGAGTTACTAATCATTCGGGCGGGATGCGGCCGGAGGCCCTGTGTCCAACCCGGACCTGATGGGTCACTATGGCCGGAGGGTCACCGACGTCAGGTCATGGGAGGCACCATGAAGCTGGGCAAGGCACTGGCCACCGGGGTCGCCGAGGAGCGACCGCTCCCCCGCCTCGTCCCCGAGGAGGAGCCGCGCCGCCCCGAGGAGACCGTCCGCTCGCAGGCGGCCGCACCGGCCGAGCCGGCCCGTGAAGAGGTCCCGGCCGCCCGATGAGGCTGCGGCTCCCGGCGGAACGCCCGACGGAGCCGCCGACCGGCTACAAGATCGCCCACCCGGTGCTGTCCCAGGACGGCACCCGGGCCGGGTTCACCGGTGTGTCGCTCGGCGGCCCGCTGCCGTACGCCGTCCTCGACGACGCCTCCTGCGTCTACGGCCTGCGGCACCGCCCGCCCGCGCGCCGGTGCGACTGCGGCTTCCACTGCGTGCACGACCGGGCCGCCGCCGAGGCGCTGCTGTGCACCGCCGAACACCGCGCGGCCGTGCTGCTGGAGGTCTCCGTCCTCGGCGCCTACATCCGCTTCGAGCGCGGCTTCCGCTACGCCCGGCAGCGGGTGCGCACGGTCACGGCCGGCCCCTGCGGCTGCGGCGCCGGCGCGGTCGCGCTGGCCGACGCCGGCTGGGGCCGGCCCGGCTGGCGGGTGCTGGCCCCCGCCTGCGCGGGCTGCCTGCGCGGGCGTCCGTCCGTCTCGCTCGCCGGTTTCGCCCGGCTGGCCGGGCAGGGCCTCCGGGTGGTCGCGGGCGCCGGCGCTCCGGGCGCCCCACCGGGCCCGTCCGCCGGGTTGACGTCCGCCACCGAGCCGGGCGTACCCGAACTCGCCGCCGAGGCAGCCCTGTTGCAGGCGCGCCTCGACTGGTTCCAGTCCCAACTCGCGCGTCTCGGCGACCGCGGGGCCGGAGGCGCCGGGCAGGGGTGAGGACCCCCGGTCCGGGTACCCGGACGTTCCGCACAGAGAGGAGGCGGAACACCGTGACCGTGACCTCGCAGACCCGGCCCGCGGCCGACGGGCACCCCGCCACGGGCGAACTCGTCGGCCGGGCCACCGAGCAGCTCTCCCGGCTGCTGCGGCAGGAGGTCGCCCTCGCCAAGGAGGAGCTGACCGAGAAGGGACGCCGGGCCGGACGCGGCGGCGGACTGCTGGGCGCCGCCGGCGCCGTCGGCTACGTCGGGTTGATCGCCCTGGCCGGAGCGGCCACCGCCGCCCTCTCCCTGGCGCTGCCCGTGTGGGCGGCGGCGCTGATCGTGGCCGCGGTGTTCTTCGCCGCGGCCGGCCTGCTGGCCGCGACCGGACGCGCCCAGCTGCGCCGCGCCGCCCCGCCCACACCCGAGCAGACGCTCGGCAGCGTCAGGGCTGACGTCGACGCGATCAGGGAAAGGGCACACCGATGACGCACAGGAAGCCGCACGGCACGGGCGCCAAGGGCCCCGACGAACTGCGGCAGCAGATCGAACACACCCGGAGCCAGCTCGGCGAGACCGTCGCCCAGCTGGTCGGCCGGGCCGATGTGAAGGGCCGGGCCCGCGCCCGGGCCGCCGACCTGAAGGACAAGGCCGGCGCCATGACCGTCCAGCTGCGCGCCGGCGCCGCCCAGGCGGGGCACGGCGTGCAGGACCGGGCGGCCAAGGCGGGGCACCTGGTGCAGGAGCGCGCCACGCGGGCCGGCCACACCGCGCAGGAACGGATGGCGAAGGCCGGCCACCTGGTGCAGGAGCGGACCGGTCACGCCGGGCACACCCTGCAGGACCGGGCCGCGCATGCCGGGCACGCCCTGCAGGGCCGGGCCGCGCATGCCGGGCACACCCTGCAGGACCGGGCCACGCACGCCGGGCACACCATGGAGCACGACGCGCGCGTGCCGCGACCGGTGCGGTACGTCGTGGGCGCCGCGATGCGGCATCCCCGGCCGGCGCTCCTCCTGACCGCGGGGGGCGCCGCCCTCGTGGGCGCCGCCGTGGTCTGGCGCCGGATCGACCGCGTGCAGTGACACCGCAACGGCGGGACCGGCCGGACGGCGCGTCCGGCCGGTCCCGCCGCCGGGTCACGGACGGAACCGCAGCACCTGCGGGTCGTGGTCGCTGATCTGGTCGTGGAACTCCGCGTTGACGTGCACGCTGTCGTAGTCGAAGTCGCAGCCGCGGCGGATCGCCGGGCTGATCAGGATCTGGTCCAGGACCTGCTGGTTGCCCTGGTAGTCGTAGCTGTAACGCTCGCTCTTCGGCAGCGACTTGATCGCCGACCACAGCTCGCCGTCACCTTCGAGGATCTTCGCGGTCCCGGAGAACTCGAAGTCGTTCATGTCGCCGAGCGCGATGACGTTCGCGTTCTTCTGCACGGACAGGATGTCCTTGATGAACGCGTTCACCTCGGTCGCCTGGGCGTGCCGCTGGATCTCCGAGCTGCGCACCGGCGGCTGGTACTGCGCGGTCAGCCCCTGGTCGCCGCCCTTGGAGTTGAGGTGGTTGGCGATCACGAACACGGTCTTGCCGCGGAAGACGAACTCGCCCGCGAGCGGCTTGCGGCTCTTGTTCCAGGCCGCGTTCCCCGGGTCGATCCGGCCCGGGGAGACCGTCAGCTGCGCCTTGCCGTGCACCTTGGTGACGCCGACCGCGGTGGTCGAGTCGCCGCCCGCCCGGTCCACGAAGGAGACCCGCTCCGGGTTGAACAGGAACACCTGGCGGATGTTGCCGCCGGGCTCGCCGCCGTCCTGGTCGTTGACCGGGTTGACCGAGCGCCAGTCGTACGTCGGCCCGCCCGCCGCGGCGATCGCGTCGATCAGCTTGGTCACGGTCCGGTCCGCGTCGACCGTGCCGTCGTCCGTGGCGCCGTTGTTGTCCTGGATCTCCTCCAGGGACACGATGTCCGGCGACTGGAGGTTGTGCACGATCGCGGAGGCGTGCTGGTCGAAGGTGGCGTCCGACGGGTCGAGGTTCTCGACGTTGTACGTCGCCACCGCCAGCTCACGGCCGGACTGCTTCCGCGTCGTCTCGCGCTCCAGACCGCCGCTGCGCAGCGTGCCGAGCCTGCTCGCGACGAGGGTGTAGCCGCCGAACTGGTTGAAGTCCAGCGGGCCCGTGGTGGTGCCCTCCAGAGTGTCGCCGACGTCAGCCTTCGGGAAGTCGGCGGTCGCCCCGAGCGACTGGATCTGGAGCCGGCCGGTGTTCTGGGAGTCGTAGGAGCCGTAGACCGTGCCGCCGCGGCGGCTGCGGTGCTCCCACGGCTTCACGGTGACCCACAGCTCGCTGTACGGGTCGGTCGCGGTGACCACGCGCGCGTCGCCGACCTGGACGTTCATGCCCTCCAGGGACTCGTAGTAGTCCAGGGCGTACGCCGACGGGTCCAGGGTGAGGCCGTTGATCGAGTTGGCCGCGGCGGAGTCGCCCTGCGGGGCGTAGGCGTCCGGTACCGCGTCCTCGTCGACGACGACGGGCGCCGGGACCGGGTTGCCGGCGGAGACGGTGGTGACGGCCGGCTTGGTGATCTCGGTGACCGACTGGTTGCCGGAGGAGGTGCCGCCCGGGACGTACTCCGAGACCGTTCCGGTGACCGTCACCGCGTCGCCGACCGCGACCTTGGGCGCGGAGCCGGTGAAGACGAACACGCCCTCGCTGGTGGCCGGGTTGTCGTCCGGGGACGGGTCCTGGAGCCAGAAGCCCCGGGACGAACCGTACGTGCGCGTGGCCGTGACGATGCCGGGTACGTCCGCCACCTTCTGCCCGGCGAACGGGGAGATCCGGGTCGTGCCCTGGATGTCGTGGACGCGTACCGAGTCGGCGTGCGCGGGCGTGGGGAGGACGACTATCTGGCTGACCGCCGCCGCGCTGCAGACGGCGGCGACGGTGAGCGCGGCGAGGCGCGCGGAAGACCTGCTCGGCAAGGGATCCCTCCGGGGACGTGACGGTGCGCCGGGACGAGGGTGGAACGGGAGCGTGCGGGACTCGTAGCCCTCTGTGACACGCGTAGAGCCGAGTGAACAGTTGTCCCCCGAACTTCTACGCGCGTCAATCTCCTGCCTGGGCCGGGGAGTTGTCAAGGTTTCGGCCACGTACGGCTGCTTACGGGGAGATGAACCGGGCGGCATGGGTGGAAATCCGTCTAGGCTGAGCGGCTGAGTCCGTTCACGGTCCGAGGAGAACCAGCCGATGTCAGACAGCTCCCCCCTGCCGCCCGTACGGCTGCACCCCGAAGCGGAGCTGGCCCGCGCCGCGCTGTCCACGCCGTTGCTGTCCCGGGCCGCCCGCCTCGCCCGCTGGGCCGGGCCCGGCACCCGCGTGGACGCCGGCGGCGGGCTGACCGAGGAGCAGCTCCCGGCCGCCGCCGAACAGCTCGGACTGACCGGCGACGACGCCGCCGCGTACGCCGCCGAGGCCTGGCGGGTCGCGGTGGACACCGGCCTGGTGGAGATCGTGGACGAGGAGGCCGGCACGGTCCGGCCGGGGGAGGAGCTGCAGCTGCTCACCGGCGGCTCCCCGCAGGACGTGCTCACCGTGTGGCTCGCCGCCCTGGAGACCGTCCTCGCCGACGCGGCCGTGCCCGATCTGGACGACCTCGTCGACGCGCTGCACGAGGGCGGAGAGGTCGATTTCTCGTCACTCGACTGGGACCCGGAGGCCGAGGCGGAGTTCCTCGACGGCGTCCTCGGCAACCTCTACCTGCTGACCGTCAGTGAGGACGGCGCCGGCGACGGGCCCGTCCCGCTGCCCGCCCTCGCCGCCTCCATGCTGGTGCCCGACGACATGGGCGAGCCCACCAACGACGTCCTGGAGCAGGTCTCCGACGCCATGATGCGGCTGGACGACCAGTTCCGGGTGCTGGAGCCGGTCGGGCTCGTGGCCTACCAGCCGGTGGACGAGACGCTGATGGCCGACGCCGACGAGGAGCCCGCGGCGCCGGTGGACGACACCGACGTCTCCCGCTACGGCATGGTCCGGCTCACCCCGCTCGGCGTGTACGGGATCCGGGCGCGGTTGCTGGAGGCCGGGTTCGACGCGCCGGTCGTCGGGGAGCTCGCCGACAAGGGTGCGGACGTGCTGCTCGACGGCACCGCCCGGTTCGGCCGGTCCGCCGCCCGGGCCGAGACCGAGCAGTGGCTCGGCCGCCGCGAACCCCTCGCCGCGGCACGCGAGTTGCTGGCGGCGGCCCGTGGCGCGGACGCCGGAGCCCCGCTGCGCCGGCTGCGCTGCCAGCAGGCCCTGTCGCTGGTGGGCGCCGAGGCCGAACCCGCGCTGCGCGAGGTCCTGGACGACCCCGAACTCGGCGGGCTCGTCCGGGTGTGGCTGAGCGAGCGGGGCGCCGCCGCGGTGCCGGCGCCGTCCCAGGAGATGGTGTTCTGGCTGACCGTCGACACGCTGGCCGCGCAGCTGGCCGCCGAGGGCAACTCCGAGGAACTGCGGGCCCTGGTGGAGGGGCTGGCCGCCCAGCACAGCGGGTTCTTCGCGGCGGCCTGGCGGGTGGAACACCCCGCAACCGCCGAGGTACTGGACGCGATGGGCCGGCTGCACCCCGACAAGAAGGTGGCCAAGGAGGCCCGCAAGGCCGCGTTCAAGGCGAGGTCCCAGCAGGGCGGGTGAGCGCTCGACCGGCGTGGGGCCCGCGGGTGGGCGGTGCCGGGGGAGCGGGTGGCCGAGCCGGGTGGACCGGCGTAGGGCCTCACCGGTGTGGCGGGTGACCGGTTCGGCGGGTGAGCCGTGCGGCGGGTGACCGGTGTGGCAGGTGACCGCGGCTTGGGACGGCCGTGGGGTGGTGCATGCGGGTTCATGGAACTGGCGTCCTGGTAGTGGTCCGGCGTTCAACTCCCGTTCACGGGTGAGCGGGAGCGTGTGCGCCGAACGGAGGCCCCCCACCCTCCACGGCACTGCCACCGTCGTCACAGGAGACACCATGTCGCTCACCCGCAGGGACTTCGCCAGGAAATCCGCGATCACCGGTGCCGGGGTCGCCCTGGCGGGCAGCGTCGGCGCGCTCGCCACCGCGCCGAACGCCCTTGCCGCAACGGACACCGAGAGCGCCGGGGCCGAGTCCGCGCACGGGGGCCACCGAGGCGTCGGCTACGGCCCGCTGCTCCCCGACCCGGCCGGCATCCTCGCCCTGCCCGCCGGCTTCGAGTACCGCGTCATCACCTACAGCGGCCGGACCAGGCTGGAGTCCGGCGAGTTCACCCCGTCCAACCACGACGGCACCGCCACCTTCGCCGGCCCGCGCGGCACCACCCTGCTCGTCAACAACCACGAGCTGGCCGGCCCCCGCGCCCAGTGGCCGCACCCGGTCCCGCTCACCGAGGGCCTCGTCTACGACCCGGCGGCGGCCGGCGGTTGCACGGTGGTCGAGGTCCGCCGTGGCGGCGAGGTCGCCGAGTGGGTGGGCATCGCCGGCACCGCCACCAACTGCGCGGGCGGCAGTACCCCGTGGGGCACCTGGCTGACCTGCGAGGAGACCGAGGACAAGGCCGGCAAGAACGGCTTCACCAAGGACCACGGCTACGTCTTCGAGGTCGACCCCGAGGACCGCCGCGCCAACCGCGACCCGAAGCCGATCAAGGCCCTGGGCCGCTACGCCCACGAGGCCGTCGTCGTCGACCCCAAGCGCGGCCACCTCTACCTCACCGAGGACGCCTCCGGCCCCAACGGCCTGTTCTACCGCTGGACCCCGCCGGAGGGCTTCCGCCACGGCCGCGGCAGGCTGCGCACCCTCGCCGACGACGCCGGCGTGCTCCAGGCGTTCAAGTGCTTCGACTCCGGCGGCACGTTCGTGGACGACCTCTCCCGCGCGACCCGGATCGGCACCGTGTTCGGCGTCGACTGGGTGGACGTCCCCGACCGCGACGCCAGGACCGTCTCGGTGCGCAAGCAGTTCACCGACGGCCAGGTCACCCGCGCCCGCAAGCTGGAGGGCATGTGGTGGGGCGACGGCGGCGTCTACGTCGTCTCCTCCTTCGCCCGCCAGGAGAGCCCGGTCCAGCACGACGGCCAGGTGTGGTTCTACGACCCCAAGCGCCGCACGCTGACCCTGAAGGTGCTGCTCGGCGTCAACCCGGACCCGGCCCGGGACGGCAACTTCGACGGTCCGGACAACATCACCGTCTCCCCGTACGGCGGCCTGGTCATCGCCGAGGACGGCGAGGGCGTCCAGCACCTGTTCGGCGCCACCGAGAGCGGCCGGACGTATCCCATCGCCCGCAACGAACTGAACATCGGCACCGCGGAGGAGCCCGAGTACAGCGAGTTCACCGGCGTCACCTTCTCGCCCGACGGCAGGACCCTGTTCGCCAACATCCAGACGCCCGGCATCATGCTCGCCATCACCGGCCCCTGGAAGCGCCAGAAGTGCGACTGAATTCCGCGCGGTGATTAATTCGCTCGCCAGTCCCGCGGCCCCCTCCTAGAGTGATCCTCGTCCAGGTGCGACAGGCAGGACCTACTTCCGCTCATAACGGGGAGGCCGCGGGTTCGAGTCCCGCCACCGGCTTCTGCACGCCGGTGTAGCTCAGAGGCAGAGCACCATACGTCGGTTCCGCCGACCTCGATCTCTGGACACCGAAAACTTCATGCACCTCCCGGTGCGCAGGCTGCGGTTACTTCTCTTCCAAAGAATCCACAACCGCCGCCGACCTGATCTCGGGAGGCGTGGCACATGGTGGGTGTCCGGTGCGCAGGCAGCGGTTACTTCATTGGATCGGGCGGTTGCGGGTTCGAGTCCCGTCATCGACTTCGGGTCGGTGTAGCTCAAGCGGCAGAGCACCTGGGTAAAGTCCGCCGCCGACTCCTGACCTCGGACACCCTCCATTTGCCGCGCCTCCCTCCGAAACCCAAGCGAATTCGGGGGAATTCACCATGGCGCGGTTCAACACGCGTACCGCCAAGGCGCGGCCGACATCGGCCGTGACCTCCACGGGCCGCACCCTGCGGACCCACGAGGGCGGCCGGGGCCACGAGCGCGACCCGCGCTCGGAGCTGTTCCTGCTGGCCGTCTCCCACTTCCTCGCGGACACCTTCTACGAGAGCGCCGGGGACCGCGACGACCGGTTCACCCGCCTCGTCCGCCAGCTCGCCGTCAGCGACCCGGAGTGGACGGCCGGCCTGCTCGGCTGGCTGCGCGGCGAGGGCAACATGCGGACGGCCTCCCTCGTCGGCGCCGCCGAGTACGTGCACGCGCGGCTGGCCGCCGGCGCGACCGGCGGCCCGTCCAACCGGCAGGTCGTGGCCTCCGTGCTGCAGCGCCCGGACGAGCCCGGCGAACTGCTCGCCTACTGGACGTCGACGCACGGCCGCGCCGTCCCCAAGCCCGTCAAGCGCGGCATCGCCGACGCCGTACGACGGCTCTACCACGTCCGGTCGCTGCTCAAGTACGACACCGCGTCCAAGGGCTACCGCTTCGGCGACGTGCTCAACCTGGTGCACGCCTCGCCGGACCCGGACAAGCCGTGGCAGGGCGACCTGTTCGGTTACGCGCTCGACCGGCGGCACCACCCGGACACCGCGGCACCGCCCGCGTCGCTCCCCGCGCTCGCCCTGCACCGCGAGCTGATGGCGCTGCCCGTCGAGCAGCGGCGGGCGGTCGTCACCTCGCCCGACGGCGCCGAGCGGCTGGCCGCGGCCGGCATCACCTGGGAGGCGCTGGCCGGCTGGCTCCAGGGGCCGATGGACAAGGCGGCCTGGGAGGCCGTGATCCCGTCCATGGGCGCGATGGCGCTGGTCCGCAACCTGCGCAACTTCGACGAGGCCGGGGTGTCGGACGAGGTCGCCGCCCGGGTCGCGGCGCGGATCAGCGATCCGCACGAGGTGCGCCGCTCGCGGCAGTTCCCCTTCCGCTACCTGGCCGCCTACCAGCACGCGCCCTCGCTGCGCTGGTCCTACCCGCTGGAGCAGGCGCTCGGCCACTCGCTGGCCAACGTGCCCGCGCTGCCCGGCCGCACCCTCGTGCTGGTCGACCGTTCCGGTTCCATGTTCTGGTCGCGGGTGTCCGAGCGGTCCCTGCTCAGCCGGGCCGACGCGGCGGCGGTCTTCGGCACCGCCCTCGCGCTGCGGGCGGCGGACGCCGATCTCGTGCAGTTCGGCTCGACCAGCGAGAAGGTCACGTTCCGCAAGGGCGAGTCGGTGCTGAAGGTCCTGGAGCGCTTCGGCGACCTGGGCGGCACCGACACCACCGAGGCGGTGCGCCGGCACTACGAGCGGCACGACCGGGTGCTGATCGTCACCGACGAGCAGTACGCCCCGAACCGGCACGGCGACCCGACGTCCCTCGTCCCGGCCGACACCCCGGTCTACACCTGGAACCTGGAGGGCTACCGGGCGGGCCACGGTCCGTCGGGCACCGGGAACCGGCACACCTTCGGCGGGCTGTCCGACAGCGCGTTCCGCATGGTCACGCTGCTGGAGAGCGGCCGGGACGGGAACTGGCCCTGGCTCGCCTGAGGAGCCCGCCGTGCCCGCGGCCTAGGATACGGAGAGGGTCCCCGGTCGGCGAGGAGTGGGTGGATGACGCAGGGCAGGCCCATGCGCGCGGACGCTCGGCGCAACTACGAGCGGTTGCTGAAGGTGGCGGCGGAGGCCTTCGCCGAGCATGGGGAGAACGCGTCACTCGACGACATCGCCAAGCGGGCGGGCGTCGGCTCCGGCACGCTCTACCGGCACTTCCCGACCCGGCGGGCGCTGCTGGAGGCGGCGTACGTGGACCGCGTCGAGGCGCTCGGCGCGCGTGCCGACGAGCTGGCCGCTCGGCTGCCGCCGGGCGAGGCGCTCATGGAGTGGCTGTACGAACTGGCGGTCCGCACACTTCAGGTGCGGGGGATGAAGGCACTGCTCAGTTCGGCGGTGACGGACGACGGCGGGGCGGCGGCGCTGACCGTGTGCGGGACCGTGGTGCAGGGGGCGGTGCACCGGCTGGTCGTGGCGGCGCAGGCGGAGGGGACGCTGCGCCGGGATCTGGAGCCGGTCGAGGTGCTGCGGCTGGCGCACGGGGTGGCGATGGCGGCGGAGTTGGCGGGCGCGGGGGAGCGGGAGACCCGGCGCTACCTGGGTCTGCTGGCGGACGGTCTGCGCTCCGGCTGAGGCGCGGCCCGGCCGGGACCGGGCGGGGGCCGGGCGGCGGTCGCTCCGCCGCCCCGTACCGACGGGCCACCGCCGCGCCCACCCGTGCCGCCCCGCGGACCCCCCAGCCCTCAAGGCACTGGGGGAGGCACGACTGTCCACGGCGACGGCGCGTCGGCCGGCAGCCCCGCGAACGACTGCCCGCAGCGACGGCGCGTTGCCCGGCGGCCCCGCACGACTGCCTGCGGCGGCGCGCCGGCCGGGAGGCCCATGGACGATTGCGCCGGCGGTGCGTCGTTCGGGAAGCCCGCGCACGATGTGCCCGCAGCGGCGGTGCGTTGGCCGCCGCCCCCGCAGTTCTTCCCACTCCTGCTCGCCGCCGCTACAGCGCCCGGGCGCCCGGGTCCGTCATGTTGCGGACGGTGCGGGCCTTGACGAAGCTGCCCAGGGCCGTCATGTCCCACTCGCCGGAGAACTGGCGGACGAGCTTGGCCATCAGGACGCCGGTCTGGGGCTCGGCGCCGGTGAGGTCGAAGCGGACCAGTTCCTCGTCGGTGGCCGCGTCGACCAGGCGGCAGTAGGCCTTGGCGACCTCCGTGAACTTCTGGCCCGAGAAGGAGTTGACCGTGAAGACCAGGCCGGTGACCTCCTGCGGGAGCCGGCCGAGGTCGACCACGATCACCTCGTCGTCGCCGCCGCCCTCACCGGTGAGGTTGTCGCCGGAGTGCTTGACCGCGCCGTTCAGGATCGTCAGCTTGCCGAAGTAGCAGCTGTCGATGTGGTTGCGCTGCGGGCCGTAGGCGATGACGGACGCGTCCAGGTCGATGTCCTTGCCCCGGAACGCCGGCTCCCAGCCGAGCCCCATCCGCACCTGGGAGAGCAGCGGCCGGCCGCCCTTGACGAGGGACACGGTCTGGTTCTTCTGCAGGCTGACCCGGCCCTTGTCCAGGTTGATCTTCCCGGCGCCCGGCGCGGGAGCGGGCGGCGGAGCCACCGGCCGCGGCGGAACGGAGGGCGCGGCGGCCGGCTGCGGCGGGGCCGCGGGGGCCACCGGTGCGGCCGGGGCCGCGGCCGGCTCCTCCACCGTCACGCCGAAGTCGGTCGCGATACCCGCCAGTCCGTTGGCGTACCCCTGCCCGACGGCCCGGGCCTTCCACTGGCCGGCCCGGCGGTAGATCTCCACGACCACCAGCGCGGTCTCGGTGCCGAGCTGCGGCGGGGTGAACGTCGCCAGCACGGCCCCGCCGTCCGCGTCCCGGATCGTGGCCGTCGGCTCGATGCCCTGGAAGGTCTGGCCGGCCGCGTCCGGGCTGGCCGTGACGACGATCTTCTCGATCTCCGGCGGCACGGCGGCGGTGTCCACCGTGACCGCGTCCGGAGCCGTACCGCCACCCGAGCGGTAGGTCACGCCGGGGCCGCTCGGCTGGTTGTAGAAGATGAAATCGTCGTCGGAGCGCACCTTGCCGTCGGCGGTGAGCAGCAGGCCCGACACGTCGAGCCGCACCGGGGCGGAGACGTCCACGGTCACGCGCGCGGCCGGGAGAGGGATGTTCGAGCCAGGGGTCATAGCTGTCATGCCGGGTGAACGAACGAGACCGCTTTACCGTTCCCTTACCGACCGAACGGGTTGCCTCACCCGCCGAACGGCCTACGGCACCACGACGATCTTCCGCCCCACCCCCGCCGCGAACTGCTCCAGCGCCTGCGGGTACCGCTCCAGCGGGAGCCGGTCGCTGATGAAGACGCCCGGGTCCAGCACCCCGTTCGCGAACAGCTCCGCCGCCCGCTCGAAGCTGTGCAGCACCGCCATGGAACCGGTGATCGTGATCTCCTGGTTGTAGATCCGGTACGGGTCGATCGTCACCCGCGTCGCGTAGTCGGCCACCCCGAACTGCAGGAACGTGCCCGCCTTGGCCACCCGGTCCAGGCCGTCCTGGATCGCCGCCGCGTTGCCGGTGGCGTCCACCACCACGTCCCAGCCCTGCGGCCGGTCCAGCTCGTCCGCGCTGCCGGCCGCGCCCGACACGCCGAGCAGCCGGGCCGTCTCCAGCCGGGCCGGGTTCACGTCGACCATGTCCACGCTCGCCGCGCCGGTCCGCTTGGCCAGCTCCAGCATCATCAGGCCCATGGTCCCGGAGCCGTAGATCAGCACGTGCGCGCCGAGGCGGGAGCGCAGCACGTCGTAGCCGCGCACCGCGCAGGACAGGGGCTCCACCAGGGCCGCGTCCTCGGTGCGCACGTGGTCGGGCAGCTTCACGCAGTTGGCGACCGGGGCGAGCGCGTACCGGGCCGCGCCGCCCGCCGTCGTCACGCCGATCGCGGCCCACCGCTCGCACAGGTTGTTGTGGCCGGTGCGGCAGTACCGGCACTCGTGGCAGTACAGCGACGGGTCCACGGCCACCCGGTCGCCGACGGAGACCTCGGTGACCTGGGTGCCGACCCCGACGACCTCGCCCGCGAACTCGTGCCCGGGCACGATCGGCAGCTTGGGCGCGAACTCGCCCTGGAGGATGTGCAGATCCGTGCCGCACAGCCCGCAGGCCGCCACCTCGACGACGACGTCGCGCGGGCCCGGCGTCGGGTCCGGGACCTCGGTGACGACGGCACGGCCCACGGACTCGATGACGGCGGCCTTCATTTCACGGCTCCCAACGACAGGCCCTGGACCAGCTTGTCCTGGGCGGCGAACCCCGCGGCGAGCACCGGCAGGGAGATGACGAGCGACGCGGCGCACACCTTGGCCAGGAACAGGCCCTGGCTGGTGATGAAACCGGTCAGGAAGACGGGGGCGGTCTCGGCGACCACGCCCGTCAGGACCCGGGCGAAGAGCAGTTCGTTCCAGCTGAAGATGAAGCAGATCAGGGCGGTGGCGGCGATGCCGGGCAGGGCGATCGGGGCCACCACGCGCGTGAGGACCGTCGGCAGCCGGGCGCCGTCCACCCGCGCCGCCTCGATGACGGCGACCGGCACCTCGGCGAGGAACGACTGCATCATCCACACCGCGATCGGCAGGTTCATCGAGGTGTAGAGGACGACCAGCAGCCAGACGTTGTCGAGCATCCCGGCGTTCCTGGCGAACAGGTAGATCGGCAGCAGGCCCGCCACGGCCGGCAGCATCTTCGTGGAGAGGAAGAAGAACAGGACGTCCGTCCACTTCTTCACCGGCCGGATCGACAGGGCGTAGGCGGCCGGCAGGGCCAGCACCAGGACGAGCAGGGTGGAGGCGACCGACGCCACCGCGGAGTTGACCAGCGCGGGCCAGGGGCTCGCCCCGCCGCCGGTGCCGAAGAACTCGCGGTAGCCGTCGAGGGTCAGGGAGGCGGTGAAGGACGGCGGGTTCGTCGCCGCGTCCGCCTCGGAGTGGAAGGACGTCAGGGCCATCCAGGCGATGGGCAGGAAGAAGACGATGCCGGCCAGCCAGGCCACCAGGCCGAGCCCGCCCCGGCGCAGTACGGCGGTCATGCGCGGGACACCTCCTCGCGGAACAGGGACGACACCACGCGCAGGGCGAAGGTCGCGATGACGATCGAGCCGATGACCACCAGGACGCCGGCGGCCGAGGCCAGGCCGTTCTCGTGGGCCTGGTAGAAGCTCTGGTAGACGGTGTACGGCAGGTTGGCGGTGCCCAGGCCGCCGGACGTGATCGTGAAGACCGCGTCGAAGTTCTGGACGATGTAGATCGAGCCCAGCAGCGCGCCCAGCTCCAGATAGCGGCGCAGGTGGGGCAGGGTCAGATGGCGGAAGATCTGCCAGTCGCTCGCGCCGTCGACCCGGGCGGCCTCGATCTGCTGCTGGTCCCGGCTCTGCAGCCCGGCCAGCAGGATCAGCATCATGAACGGCGTCCACTGCCACACCAGGGAGGCCTCGACCGCGAGCAGCGGGGTGCGCGAGACCCAGTCCGGCTGTGGGCCGCCCACATAGTGCAGCAACCCGTTCAACAAGCCGTACTCAGGGTTGTAGAGCACATGCTTCCAGAGCAGGGCCGCAGCCACCGGCACCACCAGGAAGGGCGCGATGAGGAGGGTGCGGACGATGCCCCGGCCGCGGAACCTCCGGTCCAGCAGCAGCGCCAGCGCGAGGCCCAGGACCAGGCTGGCCAGCACCACGCCCGCCGTGAGCAGCACGGTCGTCCACACCGAATGGCGCAGGTCCGCGTCGGTCAGCACTTGGCGGTAGTTGTCCAGGCCGGTGAAGCGGCGGGCCTTGGGGTAGAGGGCGTTCCAGTCGAAGAAGGAGATCACCAGCGTGGCCACGAAGGGCAGCTGGGTCACCACGATCATGAAGGCGAGGGCGGGCAGGAGCGGGGCGCGGGTGGCCCAGGCGCGCAGCCGGGCCGAGGGCTGCCCGACGGTCCGTTCGTCGGTGGCCGCGAGGGGGGCCGTGGTCGTCGCTGTCATCGTCCCTCGTACTCCTTGGAGATCTGCTCGGCGAGCGCCTGCGACTTCTTCAGGGCCGAGTCGACGGACTGGCGTCCGGCGATGGCCGCGCTGATCTCCTGGGAGACCCTGGTGCCGAGGTCGGTGAACTCGGGGATGCCGACGAACTGGATGCCGGGCGCGGGCCGCGGCTGCACGCCGGGGTCGTTCGGCCGGGCGCTCTCGATGGCCTCCTTGGTCATCTCCTGGAACGCGGCGGCCGACTTCCGGTAGTCGGCGTTGGTGTAGGTCGAGGCCCGTTTGCCCGCCGGGACGTTCGACCAGCCGCTGGTCTCGCCGACCAGCTGCTCGTACCCCTTGCCGGACGCCCAGGAGACGAACTTCCAGGCCTTGTCGGGGTTGCGGGAGGCCTGCTGGATGCCCCAGGCCCAGGTGTAGAGCCAGCCGGAGGACCCGGTGTGCTCGACGGGGGCGGGGGCGTAGCCGAGCCTGCCCTTGACCGGGGAGCCGGCCGCCTCCAGCAGTCCGGCCGCGGAGGTGGCGTCGTACCACATGGCGACCTTGCCCTGGGTCATGTTGTTCAGGCATTCGGCGAAGCCGGACTGGGCGGCGCCGGACTCGCCGTGCCCGCGGACCAGGCCGACGTAGAACTTCGTCGCCTTCTCGAAGGCCGGGGAGTCCAGCCGCGCCTTCCAGTCCTTGTCGAACCAGGTGCCGCCGAAGGTGTTCACGACCGTCGTGAGCGGTGCCATCAGCTCGCCCCAGCCGGGCAGCCCGCGCAGGCAGATGCCCCGCATCCCGGGCCGGGCGCCGTCCGCCTTGGCGGCGAGGTCGGCGACCTGCTGCCAGGTCGGGTGGGCGGGCATCGTCAGCCCCTTCGCCGCGAACACGTCCTTGCGGTACATGAGGAAGGACGACTCGCCGTAGAACGGCTGCCCGTAGAGCTTGCCGTCGTCCCCGGTGAGGGACTGGCGCATCGGTTTCAGCACGTCCTGCTCGTCGTACGACGGGTCCTTCGCGACGTACGAGTTCATCTCGTGCAGCCAGCCGTTGCGGGCGTAGATCGGTATCTCGTAGTTCGACAGGGTGGCCACGTCGTACTGGCCGGCCTGGTTGGCGAAGTCCTGGCTGATCTTGTCGCGGACGTCGTTCTCGGGCAGGACCGTGAAGTTGACCTTGATGCCGGTGTCCTTGGTGAAGTGGGCGGCGGTCAGCTTCTGCAGCTCGGTCATCTGGGGGTTGTTGACCATCAGCACGTTGATGGAGTCGCCGCCGGAACCGGTCCCGCCGGCGCCGGCCCAGCAGCCGGAGAGCAGCGGGGCGAGCAGCGTCCCTGCGGCGGCCAGGGCGAGCGTGGCTCGCGGCCTCCGTCGGCTCGGGGTGCGCATGGATCGCTCCTGGAGGTATGGGGAGTACGGGGACATAAGGGGCGCTCGGAGGTGAGGAACGCCCCGCAGGGGAGGGCGAGTTGGAACAATCAGACCCGGACGACCTGCGGGCCCAGCAGGGAGTAGCGGTGGGCCTCGGCGGCCGGGAGCAGGGTGCTGGTCACGATCGCCTCCAGTGCGCCGATCTCGGCGAACCGGCAGAAGCTGACCGCGCCGAACTTGGTGTGCACCCCCGCGAAGACCGTACGGCGGGCGGCCCGGACGGCCTGTGCCTTGACCTCGCTGACGGCCGGGTCGGGGGTGGTCAGGCCGTGCTCGCGGGAGATGCCGTTGGCCCCGATGTAGGCCAGGTCGATCACGAAGCCGGCCAGCATCCTGGTCGTCCAGTGGTCGACGGTGGCCAGGGTGCCCGGGCGGACCCGGCCGCCGAGCAGCAGGACGGAGACCTGGTCGGCCTCCGCCAGGGCGCCCGCGACCGGCAGGGACGCGGTGACCACGGTCAGCGGCCGGTCCCTGGGCAGTGCCTCGGCGATGAGCTGCGGGGTGAAGCCCTCGTCGACGAAGACGGTCTCGGCGTCCCCGAGCAGCTCGGCCGCCGCGGTGGCGATCCGGCGCTTCTCGGGCACGTGGCTGGTGGCGCGGAAGGCGAGCGTCGTCTCGAAGCCGGCGCTCTCCACCGGGTAGGCGCCGCCGTGGGTGCGGCGGACCAGGCCGTGGTCCTCCAGGGCGCGCAGGTCGCGCCGGATGGTCTCCTTGGCCACGCCCAGGTCGGCGGCGAGCGCGGTGACGTCCACCGAGCCGGTGGCGCGGGCGGCCCGCACGATCTCGCGCTGGCGTTCTTCCGCCGTCCTGGTGGTCATGTCGTCACCCACTTCCCTGTGGCACTGCCCGTTCGGGCCCATGGGGGAAGTTCTACCGCCGGTGCGCGGCGCTGACCAGGTCTGTTGCGGACCCGATGCTGCCCGCTTGTGCCCGCTTCGCGCGGGCCGTGCCCGCCACGGACCTGCACGGCTGTCCGGGGCCGGGTGGGATCGGGCACCGCGGATGCCCGGACACGGCGGCGGGCGGGCCCGTTCGGTGCCCGCCCGCGCGCGTGAGCGATCGTTTCCGGCCGCCGGGAGCCTCGCGGGGGCCGGCGAAGCGGTCAGTGCGGCCAGATCGGCGGGTCGTTCACGAAGTGCCCGCCCAGGTGGCTGTGGGCGGGGTTCTCCGGGTCCGGTTCGCCCTGCTCGGCGATCAGCTTCCCGGCGTACGGCTCGGAGTCGTCCTGCGGCTCGTAGCCCAGCGCCCGTGCGCTGGTCAGGTCCCACCACAGGCGGGTGTTGGCGGAGGAGCCGTAGACGACCGTGTGGCCGACGCCCTCGGCGGTCAGGGCCGCGTGGAAGAGGCGGGCGCCGTCGGCCGGGCTCATCCAGACCGAGAGCATCCGGACGCTGGTGGGCTCCGGGAAGCAGGAGCCGATGCGCACGGAGACGGTCTCCAGGCCGTGCTTGTCCCAGTAGAGCTGGGCCAGGTCCTCGCCGAAGGACTTCGACAGGCCGTAGAAGGTGTCGGGGCGGCGCGGGGTGTCGACGGGGATCAGCGGCTCGCCCGGGCGCGGGGCCGGGGTGAAGCCCACGGCGTGGTTCGAGGAGGCGAAGACGATCCGCGGCACGCCCTCCAGGCGTGCGGCCTCGTACAGGTTGTAGGTGCCCTCGATGTTCGACTTCAGGATCTTCTCGAAGGGTGCCTCCAGGGAGATCCCCGCGAGGTGCAGGACCGCGTCCACGCCCCGCACGGCCTCGCGCAGCGCCTCGCGGTCGGCGAGGTCCGCGGTGATCGCGCCCGGCTCGTCCTCGACGGGCCGCACGTCGAACAGGCGCAGCGTGTAGCCGTACTCCGGCAGCAGGGACCGCATCAGGGTGCCGAGCCCGCCGGCGGCGCCGGTGAGCAGGATCGTGCGGGGAGCGGGCATCCGTCGATCTCCTTGGTGTCCTGGAGCCAGTGGTCGCATGCGTGGACGGCATTCACATCCGTGGACACGCTAGAGACGGGTGCCGTGCCCCGTCAAGTGTGCCCTGACGGGCGGAAATCCACTGCCGTGTTGCCTGTTCGCGTGCTTGACCCGCTCCAGTGGCGGATCGTAGCGTGAAGTTGTTCAGGGATATGGACATCGATCAGAAACATGCACCGACAGGGAGCGCCCGTGACGCCAGCCCCTCTCGCCGCCCGGCTCCGCGACCCGGGCGGGCCGCTCTTCTTCCCCGTCACGGCCTACGGCCCCGACGGCTCACTCGACCTGGACGTCTACCGCACCCATGTGCGCCGCGGTGTCGCGGCCGGTGCCGCCGCCGTCTTCGCCTGCTGCGGCACCGGGGAGTTCCACGCGCTGCTGCCGGAGGAGTTCGAGGCCTCGGTCCGGGTGGCCGTCGAGGCGGCCGAGGGGCGCGTCCCGGTCGTCGCGGGCGCCGGTTACGGCACCGCGCTGGCCATCCGCTACGCGGGCCTCGCCGCTGACGCGGGCGCCGACGGCCTTCTCGCGATGCCGCCGTACCTCGTGCGCGCCGGCCAGCAGGGTCTGCTGCGGCACTACCGGGAGGTCGCCGCGGCCACCGGCCTGCCGGTGATCGTCTACCAGCGCGACAACGCCGTCCTCAGCCCGCCGACCGTGGTCGAACTGGCCCGCACCGACGGCATCATCGGCCTCAAGGACGGCCTCGGCGACCTAGACCTCATGCAGAGCGTCGTCAGCGCCGTCCGCACCGAGGTCCCCGGCGACTTCCTGTACTTCAACGGCCTGCCCACCGCCGAGCAGACCCAGCTCGCCTACCGCGCCCTCGGCATCACCCTGTACTCGTCGGCGGTGTTCTGCTTCGTGCCGGAGATCGCGCTCGCCTTCCACCGCGCCCTGGAGACCGGCGACCTGCCCGTCGCCCACCGCCTCCTGGACGGCTTCTACCGCCCGTTCGTGGAACTGCGCGCCCAGGGCGACGGATACGCCGTCTCCCTCGTCAAGGCCGGGGTGCGGCTGTGCGGCCTGGCCGTCGGGGAGGTCCGGCCCCCGCTGCACGAGCCGGCCGAGGACCACGTCAAACAGCTCGCCCGGCTGATCGAGCGCGGCTACGCCCTGCTGGAGGAGGACGCGTGAAGGCATCGGCGTTCGTCTACCCCTGGGACGTCAACGGCGACCCGGAGGCCCCGGCGCGCATCGCCGGACTCGGCGTCGAGCAGGTCACCCTCGCCGCCGCCTACCACTCCACCCGCGCACTGACCCCGCGCCACCCGCGCCACCGCATCGTCACCGCCGAGTACGCGGCCGTGCTCTACCCGCCGGGCGACCGCTGGGCGGGCCGCCGCCTGCGACCCCACCCCGCCGGCCGCTGGGCCCCCGGCGACGCCTACGGCGAGGCCGCCGAAGCGCTCGCCACGGCCGGCCTGGAGGTGCACACCTGGGTGGTCCTCGCCCACAACTCCCGGCTGGGCGCCGAGCACCCGGACACCTCGGTCGTCAACGCCTACGGCGACCACTACCCGTGGGCGCCGTGCATCGCCCAGCCCGCCACGCGCGCGTACCTGGCCGACCTGGCCGCCGAGGCCGCCGTACGCCCCGGCGCGCACGGCACCGAACTGGAGTCCCTGGGCTGGTACGGGCTCCAGCACCTGCACGCCCACGACAAGACGGCCGGCGTCGGTCTCGGGGACGCCGGGCAGTACCTGATGTCCCTGTGCTTCTGTCCGTCCTGCCGGGCCGGCTACGACGCGCAGGGCCCGGACGCCGACGCGCTGGCCGGGGCCGTACGCGAGGCGCTGGAACCGCTGTGGCGGGGCGCGGCCGACGACGAGGGCTGGCCGACCGTGGAGAAGCTGCTCGGGCGGGAGACGGCGGCCGCCACGCGCGCGTGGCGCGACACCACCGCCCGCACCCTCCAGGAGGAGGCCGTCGCCGCCGTGCGCGCCGCCGCCCCGGACGGCTTCCAGGTCCTGCTGCACGCCGACCCCGTCCCCCACCACTGCGGCGCCAACGCGGGCGTCGACCCCGCCCACATCCTGTCCGTGGCCGACGGGGTGGTGGTGCCGTGCACCGGTGGCACGGCCCTGCTGGCACCGTTCGCGGGGCAGACCCGGGAGGGCACCGTGCTGGCCGCCAACCTCACGGTCGTCTCCGGGATGGGCGGCAGCCCCGGCACGCTCGCTGCGGACGCGGCACGCGCGCGTGCCGAGGGCGCGACGGAACTGCGGCTGTATCACGCCGGGTTGGCGTCCGACGGGGACCTCGCGGCGGTCCGGGAGGCGCTCGCCGCGCGCTGAAGCAGCGGCAGCGCCGTCAGCAGCAGCGCCACGCCGTAGAGCGGCAGCAGCAGCCCGGGGCCGGCCAGTTCGACCAGGCCGGCCCCGACGGCGAGGCCGAGCACGGTCGGGGCGAAGACCAGCGTGTTCGCGGTGGCCGTCGCCCGGCCGAGCAGCGGGCCGGGGGTCTCCTGCTGCACCGCGGTGAGCGCGGCGATCAGCACACAGGGCAGGCCGAGGCCGCACGCCACACTGGTGGCCAGTGCCACCGGGTCCCACGGCACCGCCCGCGCCACCACCGCGGCCCCCGTCAGCGCGATCCCGGCCGCCGCGAACCGCCGGGCGCCCAGCCGCCGCAGCGCCGGCCCGGCGAGCAGCCCGGCGGTCACCGAGCCGGCGCCCTGGGCGGCGTACAGCACGCCCGTGTAGGCGGGGGAGTGGCCGAGGCGGTCGGCCACCGCGTACACCGTCGTGCCGGCCAGCGCGGTCAGCAGCATGGTCGTACCGCCCGCCCCGACCAGCGGGCGCAGCACCGGGTGGCCCCACAGGTGCCGGACGCCCTGCGCGGTCTGCCGCCGCCAGTTCCCGCCCGACCGGGCGGGCCGCTCCTCCCGGACCCGCAGCAGGCCGCACAGCCCGGCGGCGAGCAGGAAGGTGACGGCGTCCAGGCAGGCCACGGCCGGGCCGCCGTAGAGCGTGTAGAGGCCCGCGCCGGTCAGCGGGGCGACGAGCTTCATGCCCTCCGTCAGGGCCGTCCGCAGCCCGTTCACGTCACCGAGGAGGTCCTGGCCGACCACGGCGGTGACCAGCGCCGACTCGGCGGCGTCGGAGACGACACCGGCGGTGCCGTACAGGAACAGGACGGCGAACAGCAGCCACAGCCGGCCGGGGGAGTCGACGGTGAAGAGGGTGAGGAGCAGCGTCGCCAGGCCCAGGTTCAGGGAGACGAGCAGGGGCTTGCGGCGGAACCGGTCGGCGGGCGTGCCCAGGGCGGGGCCGGCCAGGGTGGGCGCCCACATCGCCAGCATGGACAGGGCGGCCAGGCCGTCGGACCCCGTGAGGTCCTTGGCCCACACGCCCGACGCCAGCCACAGCGAGGAGGTCCCGAAGCCGGACACCACCAGGGCGGTGAGGTACAGCCGCGCGTTGCGGTCCCGCAGCACGCGGAACACGGTCGGGGAAGTCGTCATGCCCGGTGATCGTGCGCCTGAGGCAGGGGCCCCGGGATCGGGAACATGCCCGGTTCTCCGGCGCGGCGCGGCGGCGATCCGCCGGGACCCGGTAGGGACCCCCATGGGGCGCAGGGCGCCGGCAGCTGCCGGACCGGTGATGCCTCGGGGGCGGCCGCCGGCCGTGGGAGCGGGCGGCCCGGGCACCGATGAGTTTCCGGGCGCCGGCCGGTCCCCCCTGGGAACGGGGAACGCGATCGTGAAGGAGTACGTCATGACCATGGTGGACCTCGGCCCCCAGACCCGGATCGTGGCGCGGCTCGCCGCGTCCGTGGCCGACGAGCAGCTGACCGCCCCCACACCGTGCCCGGACCTCGGGGTGCGCCACCTGCTGGGCCATCTGCTGATGCTGTCCGTGGCCTTCCGGGACGCCGCCCGCAAGGACCTCGGTACGACGACCGACACCAGCCCGGCCGCCACCCTCCCGGACATCGGCCCCGGCTGGCGCGAGCGGCTGCCCGAGGTGCTGGACGAGCTGGCCGAGGCCTGGCGCGACCCGGCCGCCTGGACCGGCGACACCCGCGCCGGCGGGGTGGACCTGCCGGGTGCGGTCGCGGGTGCCGTCGTCGCCGACGAGCTGGTGATCCACGCCTGGGACCTGGCCCGCGCCACCGGCCAGGCCTACACCCCCGACCCGGCCGCCCTCGACTCGGCCCTCGCCTTCCTGCGGGCCGCGGCCGACGAGCCCACCATCCGCCGCAGCGGCGTCTTCGGCCCCGTCGTCCCGGTCCCGCAGGACGCGCCGCCGCTGGACCGCGCGGTGGGCCTGAGCGGCCGGGACCCGCGGTGGCCGCACCGGGCCCGGTCCCGGGCGGCCGGGGCCTGAGCCGACCGGCGGTCGCCGGGCGGCGGAAGCGGGGCATCGGGCCTACGGTGACCCTGAGAGGGGGCGAGCCGAACGGGTACGGAGGAAGCCGCCATGCAGGAGCACTACGTGTGGGTGACGACGCGCCGCCTTCAGCCGGGCACGCTGGAGGACTTCGAGAACGCATGGCGCCCGGAGCCCGCACCGCAGGGCCTGCACCGGGCCTACGCGTACTGGTCCGAGGACGGACAGGAGATCACCGGGGTGTCGTTCTGGGACTCCCGGGAGTCGTGCGACGCCTGGCGGGGCTCCGAGTCGGAGGCGCAGCGGCGGTCGGCCATGGCCCCGTACGTCGTCGAGGAGCGCGAGGGCTTCTACCGCGGCCGCGAACTCTCCCTGCCCGGCGCCACCCGCGGCTGACCGCGGCTGCTGCGGACCGCCGCGCCTACGGTGGAGACATGAGCGGGATCGTCGTCGTGTACGAGCTGGAGCAGCCGCCGGCCGCACGCACCCCGGCGGCCGGGCCGCCCGACGCGCAGCGGCTCCCCCGCAGGGTGCACGCGGCGCCCGCCGCCCCCGGCCGGCCGGACGCGGCCGGCCCGCGGACCCTGTGCGGCAAGGACACCTTTGCCATGGCGACAGCGCGCCGCACGCCGTCCGGGACCCCGGGGGAGCCCTGGTACCCCGAGGAGTACGCCTCCGTGGTGTGCCCGGAATGCGACGCGGTGATGGAGATCTGACCGGGCCGTGGCCGGGCGGCCCCAGCGGGGCGGCGTACCCTCTGGCCCATGCCGCTCACCCTCACCGTCCTCGGCACCGCCTCGCCCCACCCGGGACCCGACCGGCCCTGCTCCGGGTATCTGCTGTCCGGCGCGGGCGCCGAGGTGTGGGTGGACGCGGGGCCCGGCACGTTCGCCGCCTTGCAGCGGCACACGGACCCGGCGCGTCTCACCGCGATCTGGGTCTCCCATCTGCATGCGGACCACAGCGCCGACCTCCTGGCCGCCGCCTACGCCTTCGCCTTCGGCGGGATGACCCCGCCCGCGCCGGTCCCGGTGTACGCGCCGCCCGGCTGCGCCCGCCGGCTGGCCGGCTTCCTCGGGCTGCCGGACGTCGACGTCCTGAAGAGCGTCTTCGACTTCCGCGACCTGTACGACGGCCATGACGTCCGGCACTGGAACCTCCGCCTGAGCGCCCGCGCCGTCGCCCACGACATCGAGGCGTACGGGCTGCGCGCGGAGTGCCAGGGCAGTGTGGTCGTGTACTCGGGAGACAGCGGCCCCTGTCCCGCGCTCACCGAACTCGCCGCCCGTGCCGACCTGTTCCTGTGCGAGGCCGACATCGACGTCCATCGCGACGGCGAACAGGTCCACCTGACGCCGGAGGACGCCGGCCGTATCGCCCGCGAGGCGCGGGTCCGCGAGCTGCTCGTCACCCATGTCGGCCCCACGCTCACCCGCGAGGCGGCCACCGCCCGGGCCGCCGCCGCGTCCGGCCGGCCCACGTTCACCGCCGTCGAGGGCGACATCCACAGCGTCTGAGGACCCCTCGCCTTCCACAGGCTGGCCCCCTGGGTCCCCGGCTCCGATCCCACCGCCCGCCCTCTGCTCACCGTCCGCGACACCAGGCTCGGCCCCGGCATCGACGCGGCCGCCCCCTGCACCGACATGTCGGCGGCCCGCTCCCGGCAGGAGCAGCGCTTCGCCGAGTACCGCGACACCGGCCCCGGCGCGGTCGTCACCGTCCCGGAGAACCGCCCCCAGCTGACCGACGAGCAGGCCGCGTCGGCGACCAGGGGGGCCTGGCTCGGGGACTGGACGCCGTGGCAGGAGTGTCGATGCGCAGGCGCCCCCTGCTCACCGTCGCGCTCGCCGCGGGACCGGCTGCCCTCAAAACGGCCCCGGCCACGGCACGCGACCGGCGCGTGCTGCACGTCCGTCCCGGCGACTCCGTTCAGGCCACCGTGTACGCGGTGGACGGCCCCGGCCGGACGCTCCCGCGGCACCCGGGGACGTACCGCGAGGTCGTGCACGTCGCGGCCCGAGGCGGCGGAGGCATCACCCCGCGCCGCCCCATACCGCCTCCAGATCCTGACAGCGGACCGTGATCCTGGCGTCGGTCAGCCCGATCTCGTGCACACAGCCGCCGTCCTCATCCGGGAGGATCTCGTCGAGGAGCACCGTGTCGACCGCCATCCAGTCGATGGAGTGCGCGTAGTCGATGGAGAAGTGCCGCACCCCTGCATAGCTGAGACTCAGCCCCGATTCGTGCTTGAACCGGTTCGGTGCGAAGTCCAGCACCAGCCGCCCGCTCTTGTCGGTCGCCGGACGGATCCCGGCCAGCTCCAGGTCCTTGACGCACCGGTCGGCGCGGGAGATGTCGTAATGGCCCGGCTCGGAGACGAAGGCCCAGGCACCCGGCGGGAGTACGCCGCGCAGGCGAGGAAGCTCGGCCAGGTAGGCGGTCGGGTCCAGGAAGAATCCGGAGCCGTCCCAGTGAGCGTCGACGAATCTCATGCCCGTGAGCCTCTCTGCCTCACCGCGCACGCACGCGGTGCCTCACTGCACCGACACGGTGACGAGGTCCGGATCGGGGAGTTCCGTCGGAGCGGTGTCGCCGTACCACGAGAACTCCAGGGCCGAGAGCCTGCCGCCGCTCACCCAGAGGAGCAGTTCGCCGAACAGCTCGCCTGCGTCGTCCATGACCGTGCCGGTGGCCGGAACGATGCCGTCGTCGATTCGTGCTTCCGGGACCCCGGGCGGCACGTCCAGATCGACGCTCGGGGACTCGCTCCCCCAGGGACGGGTGACACGGGTGTGCGCCAGCTGGTTCCTCAGCTCCTGCGCGCCCGGGAACTCCGCCGAGAGGAGCTTGGCGAGGACGCGCTGTTCGAGGGGGGACAGCGGTCTGGTAGCAGGGCGGCCCCGCGCTCCCCCTCCAGCCGGGATCGGGGAATTCATGCGGTGCCGCCCGGCGCGAGGGGGGGGGCGGAACGCGGTGACGGCGGCGGCCATTCGGCTGTTCACCATTGGGCAAAGGGTTCCCGTGCGGCAATGTCCGGGCAGGCACGGTCCAGTGCGCGCCGGAAGTCGTGGGCCAGCGCCGCCAGCATGTCCTCGACGTCCGGAAGAGAGGCTGTCTCGGTCGCCGGGTCGGGGATCCAGTCGGTCCGGGTCGTGCAGGTCATGGTGACCTGTTCGCCGACCGGGTGGAAGCTGATGACACGTTCGACCCCCTGGCCGTAGAAGTCGATCAGTGCTCGCTCCTTCCGGCCAAGGGCCGTCCGTGCCTGCGGGAGTTGCTCGATGACCGAGGAAAGGTCGTAGGAGATGTCCACGGGCCATGCGTCCTGGCCGAACCCCGATACATGGAAGCGGCAGTCCGTCTCGGCCAGAAGCTCACAGGCATCCATGACCAGCGATTCATAGTCCTCGGCAAGATCGAGGTCGTGTGTCACCGGGGCCCCGGAGGTGGGCGGGGACACCGTCATGCGAAATAGCACGGAGCTGCTCACTTCTTCAGGATCGGAAAAGCCGTTTTGTAGGAACCATCGGGTTTGGGGACCAGTCTGGCGTAGTTGGCCTCGACTATCGTTCCGTCCGGCATGATGACCTGCCCCATCCCCGGCGGCAGTTCCACCTCGCGTACCCCTCCGTTGGGGTCGTGGTGTGTCTTCAGGAATTCCAGGGCCTTGTCGTTGTCCAGCCATTGTCCCTGCTGATTTCCCGTGCTGCGTGCCCGGTCGGTAAGGCTCTTCGTGTTCTTCGCGCCGGCTCCGTGCTCGCTGAAGGTGTGGCCGAAGGTCGGCCGACTGCGCGTGTTCCAGTTGAGGTCGTCGGTGGGGATCTTCTTGCACGCCAGCCCGAGGGGATCGAGCCAGGTGAACGGGTTCGGGCCGTATGCGTACGGGTTCGGGTACGGATCGAGACCGAGTGGGTCGGCCGAGACGAAGCCTCCGGTCTCCGGGTCGAAATACCGGAAGACGTTGTAGTGGAGGCCGGTTTCGGGGTCCGCGTACTGGCCGGGAAAACGCAGCGGGCAATCCACGGACGCCTCGTCGTCCGGCGGTGCCGGGAACGGCGCACCCCACACCGTGGTCCGGCGCTGCCATGCCAGGCGACCGTCCGGTGCGACCAGTTCGGTGGGCGTCCCCACGACGTCGGTCACGACGGTGTGGAACCGGGTCCGCTGTGCGGCCGTGGTCTCCTCGGCCAGCCGGGCGAGGAACGAACCTTTCGCCTCGTGCTCTGTCGGTTCGTGGTCGATCTGAGCCACAGGGCGGTCGGTGTCCGGAGCGAACTCCCAGGTGGTCACCGTGCCGCCGGGAGCGGTCTGCTCGGCCAGCCGGGTGTCGTCCCAGGAGAAGTCGGTCCGGTCGCACGCGGACCCGTCCTCGGCCACACGATGCTTGGAGACCCGGCGTCCGAACGGGTCATAGACGTAGCACCATCGGTCGCCATCGGGACTGACCGCCTCGGTCAGCCGGTCCTCCGCGTTCCATGCGTAGGACCAGACGCGCTGCTGACCGTTGAGCAGATTGCGCTTCTTGCGGACAAGGCGGCCCTGGGCGTCGTGCTCGTAGACGGTGTGGCCGGCACGGCGGATCAGGGTGCCGTCGAACCTGCGCTCACCGGAGACACCGAGTCCCGGTGAGTCTGCCCGGACCGGATTGCCCGCCGCGTCGTACGCGTAGGTTTCCGCCCAGCCATGGGCACGCACGCCCGTGACCCGGCCAACGGCGTCGAGGTCGAAGCGGCGGGTGCCAGACGTCAACTCGCGGATCTCCGTGATGTGGCCGTCGGCGCGGTAGGCATAGCCACGGTGCTGGAGCAGACGGTTCGCCCCCACGGCGCCGGCGAGCACGGTCAGCGACTGCTCGGTCAGCCGGCCGGCCGCACTCCACCGCTGGAGGAGGGTGACGTCGTCCCCGAGCCGTCGCTCGGTCTCGCGACCCGCCTTGTCGTACGAGAAGGTGAGGGTGTGGTCCGCCGTGTGGAGCGCGGTGGCTCGTCCCGTGGCGTCGTACGTCCACTCGGAGACCAGCCCGGACGGGGCCGTACGCCGGGAACGACGTCCGAGGGCGTCGTACGCGTAGCTGATCCTGCGGCCGTTGACGGTCTCCGCCACGACCCGGCCCATCGGGTCCCGTTCCAACGACACCTCGGTGCCGGCGTTGGCAGCGTGCGCCAGCCTGCGGTCGGGCCCGTAGCTGTATGTGGTGATGCCGCCGCCGGCCTCGTCGTGCTGTTCCACCACGCGGCCCACCGCGTCCCGCGTGAAACGAAGGCTTTCCCCGGCCCCGTTCGTACGGGAGGCTAGTCGGCCCGCCGCGTCGTGGGTGTACGTGAGCGTGCGGCCGTTGAAGTCCGTCTCGGCCGTCAGACGGCCCGCCTCGTCGTACGTGTAGGTCCATGAACGGCCCTGCGGGTTGGTGACTCCTGTCAGGCGCAGTTCCGTGTCGTAGGTGAACGCGTAGTGGGCGCCGTCCGGATCCGTTCGGGTGGCGGGTACGTCGAAATACGTCACCGTGTGGTGGGTCGTGTTCCCGGCGGGGTCCGTGTGGGTGAGCAGATTGCCCTCGGCGTCCCAGGTCCACGACTCCCGTGTGCCGTCGGCTGATTCGCGCCAGGCAGGTCTGCCGTCCGTCGTCCAGCCCAGGCGGGTGGTGTGACCGAGAGGATCGGTCACCTCGGTCACGCGACCGAAGGCGTCCCGCCGGATCGTCGTCGTGTGGCCCAGTTCGTCCGTGAGGGCGAGGGGCAGGCCTGCGTCGTCGTGGACGACCGTGCGGGTGTGGCCGAGGGCGTCGGTGATCGTGGTCGGGCGGCCCGCCTCGTCGTGTGTGTACCGGGTCTCGGCCCCCGTGGGGTCGACGGTCGAAAGGAGGTTGCCCCGCTCGTCATAGGTGTGCCGCCAGAGGGCGCCGCCCGGCTCGATCACCTCGGTCGGCAGTCCGAGCGCGTTGTACGCGGCCCGGGCCTGCGAGCCGTCCGGCAGGGTGAGCCCGACCAGGTTGCCGGCGCCGTCGTAGGCGCATCGGGTGGTGTGACCCAGGGCGTCGGTGACCGCCAGTGGCTTGGCGCCGTACTCGTCCCACTCCGTGCGGGTGACGTGCCCGAGCGGGTCCGTCTCCTCCACCACCAGCCCGTCGGCGTTGTAGCGGTGGACGGAGACGTGGCCTTGGGAGTCGGTGTAGGTGGTGGTGCGTTCCGTGTCGTCGTAGGTGAGGGTTCCGGAGAGGATGCCGTCGATGCCTTCGGTGCGGGTCACGCGGCCGCGGTCGTCGTAGGTGTAGGAGAACCAGGTGCCGTTGCGGTCGGTCCAGCGGGTGACGCGGCCCTGGGTGTCGTAGGTGAAACGCAGGGGCTCGCCGCTGGAGTTGATGACCTCGGTGAGGTTGCCGGCGCTGTCGTAGCCGTAGCGCATCACGACCGTGCCCTCGTCGGGCGCGGTGGAGGGGTGGTAGCGGGAGGGCGGGTCGTCCAGCAGGCGCAGGGCGGTGATGCGGGGGCCCTGGGTGTCGACGGCGACGTAGTAGCCGCCGCAGTGGCGGATGCCGAAGGGGATGCCCTCGTCGTCGCGTTCGACGTCGATGCGGTTGCCGTTGCGGTCGGACCAGGAGTCCAGGGCCAGGTGGAAGACGCCGAAGGACGGGGAGGGGACGGGGGCGGCGAAGGTACGGACCACGCCGGTCGCGGGGTCGGTGACCGTCATCGCGCCGTCCGGTTTGCCGTCCCACTCCAGCGGCCAGCGCGGGCCCTTGACCGGCATCGCGGGCACGCCGGGTTCCGGTACCGGGTAGACCAGGCGCATGCCGTCGGCCGCGGCGAAGACGACGCCCTCGCCGTCGATCTGGAGGCACTCGTCCAGGGTGGAGATCCAGGTCGGGCCGAAACAGACCCCGCCCCGGTAGGAGGACAGGTGGGTGCGGGTGAACTCCAGGGGCAGGCTGGCGGGCAGGGACAGGTCCGTCTGCGTCATCAGCATCGCGCCGCTCGCCACGTCGATCGGCTCGCCCACACACGGGGTGCGCTCGGCGTTGCGGGCCGCCGGGCCCAGCTCCACCAGGTCCGGGCGCAGGGAGGGCGGGCGCAGCAGCAGCGGGGTGGTGTCGGCGAGCCCGCCTTCCATGCTCGCCTTCAGCAGGCCGCCGCCCGCGCCCAGCGCGCCACCGAAGATCATGCCGTCCTTGGCGGCCTGGTTGACCTCGTCCAGGCTGAAGCCGTCCTGCAGGCCGGTCACCATCTTCAACGGCTGGGCCACGGCGAGGTCGACGGCGACCGACTCGACCCCGCCGAACGCGGCGGCGACCAGGGTGCCCGCGGCGATCTCGGCCACCGTCGTGGTGACCGCGATGCCCATGGTGGCGCCGAACTCGATGACCGCGTCCGCCGCCGCGACCGCCGCCCCGGAGGCCAGGCCCGCGGTGAAGAAGGCCAGCGTCACTCCGCCCGCGATCACGGCCGCGTCGATGCCGATCTGCGTCCAGAGCTTGTTGATCGCATCGTCGATGGCGTCGGCGAACTTCTCCAGCGCCTTGGCCATCTCCCGCGACGACTTCGCCAGATCGCTCAGCCAGCCGCCGTCCTGGTCCTTGGCATAGCGGCCCCAGAACTTCTCGAACGCCTCGATCGACTCACCGGTGTTGTGGTGGATGATCGAGGACGCACTGCGGTGCACCGGAGCGCGCACGTCGTCCACCGAATCGGCGAAGGCCCGCCAGGCCTTCGCCGCGTCCCTCAACTTGCCGGAGTCCGCCTCCGGCCACCACAGACCCAGCTTCAGAAGGATGTGGCGGGCTGTGTCCTCAACGCTCACCGGCACCGTCGCTCTGCTTGTCGGTCTTCACTCGCGTGAACATCCCGGCGACGAGCTGGTCGTTGTCCACGTGCCCGTCCGACAGGTCCACCATCGCCTCGTGAATGCTCGTCAGACCGAGCACCAGGATGCCCGCCGCACTCTCGATCTTCTTCTGCTGCGGCTTGTAGGCACCGCCGAACTTGTCGCCCTGCTCATCGTGGCCCCAGGGCTCACCCAGGCCGTCCAGTGTCTGGATCAGCGTGGTCAGCGCCTTGCTCAGATCGATGGCCCCCTGATGGAAGGCCGGAGCCGCCGCCTTGATGTCGGCGGTCTTGATGTCCAGGACCTTGCCGGGCACCTTGCCGTCGCCCACCGGTGAACCCCCGTTCGCAGTCGCGGTATCCGACCATAGGGCCACCGCGTCAAGGGAGCGTCAGGCGGAGGCAATCGGACGGTAATGCTCCGGGTGGGCGTGCGGCACGGTGTGCGTATCGATCGGGTAACAGGGCTCGCTCTGCGTGTGTGATGCGCGTAGACAGTCGGTGACCTGGTACATCACTCTCATCCACCAGATCCGGAGAATCCATGCGGAAGTCCCTCAAGGCGGTCGCTGCCGGTGCCGCCTGCCTCGTCGCCGGTGCGGCGCTGTACGGCGCGGGCGCGGCCACCGCCGGTCAGTCGACGGCGAACTCCACCCACGAGCCGTACAACATAGGCGTCCTGGTGAAGGACATCGACACCTACTACGGCACGACCGCCGACAGCAACGGCGTCTACCAGGCGTCCCCGGACAGCCCGTACGCCAAGGACCTGGCGCACCTCGACGCCGGCGCCAAGCGCTACATCGACAAGGCGGCCCGCAAGGCGCTGCACAAGGGGCAGAAGCCGGCCGTCGTCTTCGACATCGACGACACGCTGCTGCTCAGCCTCGACTACGAGAAGCGCACCAACTACACGTACAACTCCACCACGTGGAACGACTACGTGAACAAGGCCGACCGCCCGGCCGTCTTCGGCAGCCCCGAGCTGGTCCGGTACGCCGAGTCCAAGGGCGTCGAGGTCTTCTACAACTCCGGTCTGAGCGAGGCCCAGCGCACCGCCGCCGTGCAGAACCTGAAGAAGGTCGGCGCCGACGTGAACCTCGACGCCGACCACATGTTCCTCAAGGACAAGGCCAACCCGCCGGCCTACCTGAAGGACTGCGCCACCGCGGGTGCCTGGAACTGCACGACCGTGCAGTACAAGTCCGGGACGCGCAAGCACATCGAGGACGACCTGGGCTACGAGATCATCGCCAACTTCGGCGACCAGTACTCGGACCTGGAGGGCGGTTACGCGAACCGCACGTACAAGCTGCCGAACCCGACGTACTTCGTCGGCTGAGCGCTGTCCGTACGATCTGAGCAGCCGCTCGTACTCGGCCCCCGTCACCGGCAGCACCGTGCCGTGGCGGGGGCCGTACTGTCCGGCGAACACCCACTGCCCCGCCGGCACCGTGTGCCCTTCCTTCAGCGTCCACGTGCAGCCGACGAATCCGCCCTTCACAGTTCCTCCGACCGAACCCGTCGACGTAACACGGAGAAAACCTGAATCGGGTTCGACGAGGGAAGAATCCAGCCGGCATCCGCACACTGATCATCAGGTGACAAGGGGTGGGACCATGTCCGTCGACCGGTACTTCAGGATCTCCGAGCGGGGATCCACGCTCGGGCGCGAGATTCGCGGCGGCTTCGCCACGTTCTTCACCATGGCCTACATCCTTGTCCTGAATCCGATCATCCTGGGCAGCGCGAAGGACAAGTACGGCCACGCCCTGGGCACCGGTCAACTCGTCACCGCCACCGCGCTGGTGGCCTGTGTGATGACGGTGGCCATGGGCGTCGGCGGGAACCTGCCGCTCGCCATCGCCGCCGGCCTCGGCCTCAACGCCGTCGTCGCCTTCCAGCTCGCCCCCCTGATGAGCTGGGCGGACGCGATGGGCCTGGTCGTCCTCGAAGGCCTCGTCATCTGCGTCCTGGTCCTCACCGGCCTCCGGGAAGCCATCATGAACGCGATCCCGCAGCAGCTGAAGCAGGCCATCGGCGTCGGCATCGGCCTGTTCATCGCCTTCATCGGCTTCGTGGACGCCGGCTTCGTCAGCCGTACACCGGACGCCGCCCACACCACCGTGCCGGTCCAGCTCGGCGCCGACGGCCGGCTCACCGGCTGGCCGGTGCTCGTCTTCTGTCTCGGCGTGCTGCTCACCATCGCGCTGCTCGCCCGGAAGGTGAAGGGCGCGATCCTCATCAGCATCGTGACGACGACCGTCGTCGCGATCGTCATCGACGCCGTCGCCGACATCAGGAGCTGGGGCCTGACCACGCCCGAGGTCCCGGACAGGATCGTCGCGGCCCCGGACTTCGGGCTGGTCGGTCACTTCAGCCTGTTCGGCGGCTTCGCCGAGGCCGGCGTCCTCACCGCCGTCCTGCTGGTCTTCACCCTCGTCCTGTCGGACTTCTTCGACGCCATGGGCACCATCGTCGGCATCACCGCGGAGGCCGGCCTGCTGGACGACGAGGGACAGGTGCCCGGCATCGGCCGGGTGCTGTTCATCGACGGCGCCGCGGCCGTCGCCGGCGGTGTCGGCTCGGCCTCCTCCAACACCGCCTACATCGAGTCCGCGGCCGGCGTCGGCGAGGGCGCCCGGACCGGCTTCGCCAACCTGGTCACCGGCGGCCTCTTCGGCCTCGCCCTCTTCCTCACCCCGCTGCTCACCATCGTCCCGCTCCAGGCGGCGGCGCCCGCGCTGATCGCCGTGGGCTTCCTGATGATGACCCACGTCAAGCACATCGACTGGGACCGGTACGAGATCGCCGTCCCGGCGTTCCTCACCATCGCCGCGATGCCGTTCACGTACTCCATCACCGACGGCATCGGCGCAGGGTTCCTGTCCTACGTCGTCATCAAGACGGTGCTGGGGAAGGCGCGGGAGGTCAACTGGCTGCTGTGGGGGGTGTCGGCGCTGTTCCTGGTGTACTTCGCGATCGATCCCGTGGAGCAGATCCTCGGAGTCGGGTGAGGCAGCCGGGGGAGGCGGAGGGGGCGGTTTCGCTGAACGGCCCCCTCCGGCACGCTACTTGAGCGCGGCCTGCATCATCGCCCTGGCGACCGGTGCCGCCAGCCCGTTGCCGCTCACCTCGGACCGCGCCGCGTCCGACTGCTCCACCATCACGGCGACGGCCACCTCCTTGCCGTTGCTGTCGGACTTGCCGTAGGAGGTGAACCAGGCGTACGGCGTCTTGCTGTTGTTCTCGCCGTGCTGCGCGGTGCCGGTCTTGCCGCCGACGGTCACCCCGTCGATCAGCGCGTTCGTACCGGTGCCGTCCTTGACCACCGTCTCCATGGCCGACCGGAGCTGTTCGGCCGTGGTGGAGCTGACGATCTCCGTCGCGTCCGCGTGGTCGTCGTAGTCCCTCAGCACGTCACCGCCGCTGTCGGTGATCTGCGACACCATGTGCGGGGACACCAGCTTGCCGTCGTTGGCCATGACCGCGGAGACCATGGCCATCTGCAGAGGGGTGGCCGTGACGTCGAACTGGCCGATGCCGGACAGGGCCGTCTGGGCCTTGTCCATGTCGGAGGGGTAGACGCTCGGGTAGGCCCGCACCGGCACGTCCTGCTTGTCGTCGTCGAAGCCGAACTTCTCGGCCATGGCCCTGACCTTGTCCTGCCCCAGCTCGACGGCCATGTGACCGAACACGTTGTTGCACGAGTACCGCAGTGCCACCCGGATCGAGGCGTTCTTGCACGGTGCCGACTTGCTCTCGTTCGGCAGCTCGCGCACCGTGCCCGGCAGGATGTACGGATCGGGGCTGTCGGTGGTCTGGTCCACGTCCTTGTACAGCCCGTCCTCCAGCGCGGCGGCCGCGACGACCAGCTTGAACGTCGACCCCGGCGGCAGCGGCTGGCGCAGCGCGCGGTTGGTGAGCGGCTTGTCCTTGTCCGCGTTGAGCGCCTTCCAGGCCGTGCCGGCCGTGTTCGCGTCGGTGAGTGAGGCGGGGTCGTACGACGGCGTCGACGCCATCGCGAGGATCCTGCCGGTCTTCGGGTCGATCGCGACGGCCGCGCCCTTGTTGCCGCCCAGCGCGCGGTAGGCCGCCTTCTGCACGGCCGGGTCGATCGTCGTGAGCACGTTGCCCGGCTCGGCCCGCTCCCCGGTGACGGTGTCCATCACCGTCCTCAGCCGGTCGTCCGTGCCGTTGAGCAGGTCCTTGTAGACACCCTCCAGCTGGGTGGGGGCGTAGGCCTGCGAGGCGTAGCCCGTCACCGCCGCGTACAGCTTGCCGTCCTTGTACGTCCGCTTGTACGCGAGGTCGCTTCCCTTCGTCCGCGCCGAGCCGGTGATCGCCTCTCCGGCCACGATGATGTTCCCGAGGGGCCGCGAGTAGGTCGCGATCGCGTTCCGCCGGTTGTCGTTGTCGTCCGCGAGGGCCTGGCCGTCGTAGAACTGCAGCCACGTCGCCCTGACCAGCAGGGCGAGCACGAGCAGCAGCGCGAAGACGGACGCCCGCCTGATCGTCTTGTTCATCCCGCTGGAAAGACGACCGGGACCGGGGGGATCGTTCCCGTACGACCGGTTTTCTCATCCGGTGTTCAGGAAGCGGGCAGCACCAGCACGACCTCCTCGATCTCCCGGCCCCGGGCGTTGGCGTACCCCCTGGCCCGGGCCGACTCGCGGAAGCCGCACTTCTCCAGCACGCGCAGCGACGCGCCGTTGTCGGCCGCCGCCCGCGCGTACAGCGGCCGTTCCGGGACCTCGGCGAGCAGGGCCCGCAGCGCGGCCGTCGCCACGCCCCGGCCCCAGTACGCGCGGTCGATCCAGTACGTCACCTCGCGCTCGCCGACCACTCCGTAGACGGCCGCGGTGCCGGCCACCCGCCCGTCGGCCAGGACCGTGCGCAGCAGGCAGGAGGAGTTCCGCATGCGCTGCCAGTAGGCCGCGAAGGCCTCCCGGTCGTACGGGTCCTCCGGGCCGAAGGCGGCCATCCGGGCGGCCTCCGGGTCGGTCATCTGCCGGTGGAACGCGGCCAGATCGTCGTCCTCCACGGCCCGCAGCGTGATCTCCATGCCGCCGAGCCTACGGCCCCGGGGCTCAGAGCCTGCGGGTCGCCAGTGTCAGCCGGTCCCGCGCGTCGAACAGCGCGTCCTTGATCATCTGCTCGTGGGCGGGGGTGAGCCGGGCCACCGGCACCGAGCAGCTGATGGCGTCACGCGCGGGCGTGCGGTACGGGATGGCCACACCGAAGCACCGCAGGCCCAGGGTGTTCTCCTCGCGGTCGACCGCGAAGCCCTGCTCCCGGATCTGGTGCAGCTCCTCGATGAGCCCCTCCCGGTCGGTGAGGGTGTTCTCGGTGAGCGCGGGCAGCGTCTGCGGCAGGAGCTTGCGGACCTGCTCGTCGGTGTAGGTGGCGAGGATCGCCTTGCCGAGCGAGGTGGAGTGGGCCGGGAGCCGGCGGCCGACGCGGGTGAAGGGGCGCAGGTAGTGCTGGGACTGGCGGGTGGCGAGGTAGACCACGTTGGTCCCGTCGAGCCGGGCCAGGTGGATGGTCTCCGTGGTGTCGTCGGAGAGCCGGTCCAGGGTCGGGCGGGCGGCGGCCACCACCTCGTCGCCGTCGATGTACGACGTACCGACCAGCAGGGCCCGCACCCCGATCCCGTACCGCGTGCCCGTCGCGTCCGTCTCCACCCAGCCCAGCTCCACGAGGGTGCGCAGCAGCATGTAGAGGCTGGACTTGGGGTATCCCACGGCCTCCTGGACGGCCGCGAGGGAGTGCATGCCGGGCTTGCCCGCGAAGAACTCGAGCAGTTCCACGGTCCGTACCGCGGACTTGACCTGCGCCCCGCCGCCTGTGTCGCCTGCCGTCATCGCCCTTGGCCCCTTCGTTCGACGAGGACTGAGTTATATAGTCTCCGAGCAGCATATTCACGATCAGAGACGGTGTTCAGTATATCGAACGCCGGGAGGGATCCGCGGTGGCATCAGCACCAGTCTGGAGTGTCGACCCGCGCACCGGGAAGCAGCGTGAACAGGTTGCGGTGGAGGCCACAGCCCAGGAGGTGGACGCGGCGGTCCGGGCCGCCCACGCCGCGCGCGGTGGCCTGGCCGACCGCACGGTGCGCGCCGCCTTCCTGCGCTCCGCCGCCGCGGGCCTGGACGCGGCCCGGGACGGCCTGGTCGAGACCGCCGACGCCGAGACCGCGCTCGGTCCGGCCCGGCTGACCGGCGAACTCGCCCGGACCACGTACCAGTTGCGGGCCTTCGCCGACATCGTCGACGAGGGCGCCTTCCTCGACGTCATCATCGACCACCCCGACGACACGGCCACCCCGCCCATCCCGGACCTGCGTCGTTACAAGGTGCCGCTCGGCGTCGTCGCCGTCTACTCCGCCTCCAACTTCCCCTTCGCCTTCTCCGTCGCCGGCGGCGACACCGCGAGCGCGCTGGCCGCGGGCTGCCCGGTCGTGGTCAAGTCCCACCCCGACCACCCGGGCCTGTCCGAGCTGGTCGCCAAGGTGCTGCGCCGGGCGGCCGCCGAACGCGGCATCCCCGAGGGCGTGCTCGGTCTCGTGCACGGCTTCGAGGCGGGCGTCGAGCTGATCGGGCACCCGCTGGTCGCCGCGGCCGGCTTCACCGGCTCGGTGCGGGGCGGACGGGCGCTCTTCGACGCAGCCGCAGCGCGTCCGGTGCCGATCCCGTTCCACGGCGAGCTGGGTTCGCTCAACCCGGTCCTGGTCACGGAGGCCGCCGCGGCCGAGCGGGCGGAGGAGATCGGCGGCGGGCTCGCCGGCTCGATGACCCTGGGTGTGGGCCAGTTCTGCGTCAAGCCCGGTCTGGTGCTGGTGCCGTCCGGCGCGGCGGGCGACCGGCTGGTGAAGTCCCTGGCCGACGCGGTCGGCGACACGGACGCCGGGGTGCTGCTCGACCACCGCATGCGGGACGACTTCATCGCGGGCGTGGCCGAGCGCGCGCAGCTCCCGGACGTCGACGCGCCGGTCACCCCGGGCGCGGGCGGCGAACACTCGGTCAGCGCCGGGTTCCTCACGGTGCCGGCGGAGAGGCTGACCGAGGAAGGGGCGTACGACCTGCTGCTGGAGGAGTGCTTCGGGCCGGTCACCGTGGTGGCCCGCTACGCGTCCGAGGCCGAGGCGACGGCTGTGCTGTCGCGACTGCCGGGCAACCTCACGGCGACCGTCCAGGTGTCCGCGGAGGAGGCCGCGGGGCAGGGGCGCGGGCCGGAGCTGCTGGCCGAGCTGACCCCGCTGGCCGGACGGGTGCTGGTCAACGGCTGGCCGACGGGTGTCGCCGTGGCGCCGGCCCAGCACCACGGGGGGCCGTACCCCGCGACCACCTCCACGTCCACGTCCGTGGGAGGTACGGCTGTCGAGCGGTGGCTTCGGCCCGTCGTGTACCAGAACGCGCCCGAGGCCCTGTTGCCGGCCGAGCTGAAGGATGACAACCCCTTGGGGCTTCCCCGGCGGTTCAACGGGGTCCTGGAGCGGTAGCGCCGTGGCGGGGTGGGAGCTTCCCGAACCGCCCTTCGCACTGCGGGCCCACGGGCCGGACGGCGACTGGGCGTACGAGGACGGCGTGCTCACCGGACGGGCCGGGGCTGCGCCCGAGGGGGACTTCCGGCTTGTCGCACGGGTCACCGTGGGGTTCCGTGCCGCCTTCGACGCCGGGGTGCTGTACGTCCATGCCGGCGAGCGGGCCTGGGCCAAGCTCTGCCTGGAGTACTCCCCGGACGTGCCCACCGTGTGCACGGTGGTCACCCGGGGACACCGTGCGGCTCTTCACCCTCGGTGTGCAGAAGGCGACCGACGCGGTGCTCGTCGGGTTCATGACCCAGTCGCCGGTGGGGGAGGGGTGCGCGATGACGTACGACTGCATCGCGTTCAGGTCCGGCGCGCCGGGCGGCCTGCCAGACGGCAGCTGACCGCTCCGGCGCACCGGCCCGCCCCGAGCGCCTGCCGGGCCCGGCTCCGCCGCCACGGAACCGGGCCTCGGGCGGCCGCGTCCTCCGTTGCATGATCAGTGACCGTGCCAAGGGCGCCCGGGTGATCCGCACCGCCCTGCCCGCCGAGGCCGAGCGGATCGCCGCAGTGCACAGCCGGGCCCGCTCGACCTATTACCCCGACGGCCTCCCGGACGACGGCATCGACTGGACCGCCGCTTGGCGCGGCGCCGTCCAGCGCACCGACGGGCAGGTGCTGTGCGTCGTGGAGGACGGCGCGATCACCGGCATCGCCTCGTTCCGGCCGCCGGAGGACGGCCCCGCCGACACGGTCAAGCTGTACCAGTTCCACGTCGACCCCGACCGCTGGCGCCGCGGCACCGGTACGGCCCTGCACGCTGCCTGCGTCGAGCAGTGGCGTGCCGAGGGCCGGAGCCGGGCCGTCCTCGACGTCCACGTGGACAACCGGCGCGCCCAGGCCTTCTACGCCCGCCAGGGCTGGCTCCCGGACCCCGCGAACCCGCCCGCGGACGACGACCACCACCTCTTCCTGCACTTCGCCGTGCCGCCCCGGGAATGAAACAGCCTGCTTGAACGTTCACGTACCGGTCGGGGACAGTCCCCGCACCCGTACGACCCGGAGAGAGCCGAAGACATGCGCGTCGAGATCTGGAGCGACATCGCCTGCCCCTGGTGCTACGTGGGCAAGGCCCGCTTCGAGAAGGCGCTGGCTGCCTTCCCGCACCGCGACCAGGTCGAGGTGGTGCACCGCTCCTTCGAGCTGGACCCGGGCCGTGCCAAGGGCGACGTCCAGCCGGTCATCACCATGCTGACCAGGAAGTACGGCATGAGCGAGGCACAGGCCGAGGCCGGTGAGGACAACCTGGGCGCCCAGGCCGCCGCCGAGGGCCTGGACTACCGCACCCGGGGCCGCGACCACGGCAACACCTTCGACATGCACCGCCTGCTGCACTTCGCCAAGGAGCACGGCCTGCAGGACCGGCTGATCCAGCTCCTCTACCGGGCGAACTTCGCCGAGGAGCGGTCCCTGTTCACCGAGGGCGACGAACGCCTGGTGGAGCTGGCCGCCGAGGCCGGTCTGGACGCCGAGGCCGCCCGCGCGGTGCTCGCCGACCCGGCCGCGTACGCCGACGAGGTCCGTGCCGACGAGCGCGAGGCCGCCCGGCTCGGCGCCACCGGTGTGCCCTTCTTCGTCCTCGACCGGACGTACGGCGTCTCCGGCGCCCAGCCCGCCGAGGTCTTCACCCGGGCGCTGACCCAGGCCTGGGGCGAGCGCTCCCCGCTGCAGCTCGTCGACCAGAGGGACGCCGCAGCCTGCGGCCCGGACGGGTGCGCGGTGCCGCAGCACGGCTGAAACCGCAGGTGGGAGCGGTCGTATAAGTGCCGCTAAGAGCAACCACGTAAAAGTTCGCAATGGACGGGTAGTTCCCTGGGCCGCAGAGTGGACCCATGGAGACCACGGAGACGTTCGAGAGCCTCGTCCGCGCCGAGTTCAGTCCTGAGAGCAGCTACCTCAACACCGCGAGCAACGGCCTGCTGCCCGCCCGCACCGTCGCCGCCCTCCAGGAGGCGGCGCTGCTGCGGGCCGAGGGCCGGCCGCTGACCCCGCTGTACGAGGACGTGGAGGCGAGCCGGGCCGCGTACGCCCGGCTCGCCGGCGTGCCGGCCGGCCGGGTCGCGGCGGGCGCCTCGGTCGCCGCGCACACCGGCGTGATCGCCGCCTCGCTGCCCGCGGGCGCCGAAGTCCTCACCGCCGAGGACGACTTCACCTCCGTGCTCAACCCCTTCCACGTCCGCGGCGACCTCAAGGTCCGCACGGTCCCGCTGGAGCGGATCGCCGAGTCCGTCCGCCCGGGCACCGCGCTGGTCGCGGTCAGCGCCGCCCAGTCCGCCGACGGGCGGATCGCCGACCTGCCCGCCCTGCGCGAGGCCGCCCACGCCCACGGCGCCCGCACCTACGTCGACTTCTCGCAGGCCGCCGGCTGGCTGCCGATGGACGCGGACGCCTACGACTTCACCGCCGCCGTCACCTTCAAGTGGCTGCTCGGGCCGCACGGCGCGGCCTTCCTCACCGTCCCGGAGGACTTCGGCGGGCTGACCCCGCTGCTCGCGGGCTGGGTCGCGGCGGAGCGGCCGTGGGACAGCTGCTACGGCCCGGTCACCGAACTCGCCCACTCCGCCCGGCGGTTCGACCTCACCCACGCCCTGTTCACCTTCGCGGGGCTGCGGCGCTCGCTGGAGCTGATCGAGGAACTCGGCGTGGACGCCGTGCACGCCCATGACGTCGCCCTCGCCGACCGGTTCCGGGAGGGGCTCGCCGGCCTCGGCCACGAGCCGGTGCCCGCCCCCGGCTCGGCGATCGTCTCCGTCCCCGGACTCGGCTTCCGGCAGCCGGAGCTGAGCGAGGCGGGCATCGAGGTCTCCGACCGCGCCGGCAACCTGCGCGCGGCCTTCCACCTCTACACCACGGCCGCGGACGTGGACCGGCTGCTGGACGCGCTGTCCGGCTGACATGACCGGGCCGGGGCCTCCCGTCCCACACGAGGAGGCCCCGGCCCGGTGTTCGGGGGGCGGCTAGCGCACCGGGGTGAAGTCCCTCGCCCCGATGAACTCCGGCCGGCGCACCGGCGCCGCGAACGGCTCCACCGCCGTGTTCTCCACGCTGTTGAACACGATGAAGACGTTGCTGCGCGGGAACGGCGTGATGTTGTCGCCGGAGCCGTGCATGGCGTTGCAGTCGAACCAGGTCGCAGAGCCGGCCTTGCCGGTGAACAGCCGGATGCCGTACTCGCTCGCCAGCGCGGTCAGCGCCTCGTCCGACGGCGTGCCCGCGTCCTGCATCTGGAGGGACTTCTTGTAGTTGTCCTTCGGCGTGGCGCCGGCACAGCCGAGGAACGTCCTGTGCGAACCGGGCATGATCATCAGGCCGCCGTTGGTGTCGTAATTCTCGGTCAGCGCGATCGAGACGGACACCGTGCGCATGTGGGGCAGGCCGTCCTCGGCGTGCCAGGTCTCGAAGTCCGAGTGCCAGTAGAAGCCGCTCGCGCCGAAGCCCGGCTTGACGTTGATCCGGGACTGGTGGACGTACACGTCCGAACCGAGGATCTGCCGGGCCCGGCCGACCACGCGCGGATCGCGGACCAGCTTCGCGAACACCTCGCTGATCCGGTGCACCTCGAAGACCGAGCGGATCTCCTGGGACTTCGGCTCCACGATGGAGCGCTCGTCGGCGCGGATCGCCGGGTCGGCGACCAGCCGGTCCAGCTCACGCCGGTACACCTCGACCTCGTCCGGGGTGATCAGCTGGTCGACGGCGAGGAAGCCGTCCCGCTCGTAGGCCTGGAGGTCGGTGGCCGAGATGGGGCCCGGGGTGTCCGGGGAGCCCCAGACGACCGGGTCCTGGCGGGGGACGGTCACCTCGCCGGTGCCGCGGGTGGGGTACAGATCGGTGACGATGGCAGTGGTCATCGTGTCTCACACCTCCTCGGGCTCGGTGAGCAGCGGGTAGACGCCGTTCTCGTCGTGGTCCTCCCGGCCGGTGACCGGCGGGTTGAACACGCAGATGCAGTGGAAGTCCTCCTTGACGCGCAGCGTGTGCCGCTCGTGCCCGTCGAGGAGGTACATGGTGCCGGGGGTGATGGTGTAGGTCTTCCCGGCCTCGTGGTCGGTGAGTTCGGCCTCGCCCCGGGTGCAGACGACGGCCTCGATGTGGTTGGCGTACCACATCGACGTCTCGGTCCCGGCGTAGAGAATCGTTTCGTGCAGGGAGAAGCCGACCCGCTCCTTGGCGAGGACGATCCGCTTGCTCTCCCAGGTGCCGGACTTGGCTCTGACGTGCCGGTCGGTGCCTTCGATGTCCTTGAAGGATCGGACGATCATGGGGGTGCGTTTCCTCCTCGCTGTCAGGCGGTTTCCCGGACGGCGCGGGCGAGGACGCTCAGGCCCTCGTCCAGTTCGTCGGGGGTGATGGTGAGGGCGGGCAGCAGCTTGACGACCTCGCCCTCGGGGCCGGACGTCTCGATGAGCAGCCCCAGGTCGAAGGCGCGGCGCGCGACCCGCGAGGCCCGCTCCTTGTCGCGGAACTCCAGCCCCCACACCAGACCGCGGCCGCGGTACTCCTTCACGTCGGCGAGGTTCTCCTCGGTGATCGAGATGAGGGCCTGCTCGATCTGCTCGCCGCGGGTGCGGGTCTGCTTCTCCATGGCGGAGCCGTCGGCCCAGTAGGTCTCCAGGGCGGCGGTGGCGGTGACGAAGGCGGGGTTGTTGCCGCGGAAGGTGCCGTTGTGCTCGCCCGGCTCCCACACGTCCAGTTCGGGCCTGAACAGGCACAGCGACATCGGCAGCCCGTAGCCGCTGATCGACTTCGAGACGGTGACGATGTCCGGGACGATGCCGGCCTCCTCGAAGGAGAAGAAGGCGCCGGTACGGCCGCAGCCCATCTGGATGTCGTCGACGATCAGCAGCATGTCCTGCCGCTCGCACAGCTCCTTCAGCGCGCGCAGCCACTCCGGGCGGGCGACGTTGATGCCGCCCTCGCCCTGGACCGTCTCCACGATCACCGCGGCCGGCCTGTTCAGACCCGACCCCTGGTCCTCCAGCAGCCGTTCGAACCACAGGAAGTCCGGGACCGTGCCGTCGAAGTAGTTGTCGAACGGCATCGGCGTGCCGTGCACCAGCGGGATACCGGCACCGGCCCGCTTGAACGCGTTGCCGGTCACCGCCAGCGACCCCAGGGACATGCCGTGGAAGGCGTTGGTGAACGACACGATCGCCTCGCGCCCCTTCACCTTCCGCGCCAGCTTCAGCGCCGACTCCACCGCGTTGGTGCCCGTCGGACCCGGGAACATGACCTTGTACGGCAGGTCACGCGGACGCAGCACCAGGTCCTGGAACGCCCGCAGGAACGACCGCTTCGCCGTGGTCGACATGTCCAGACCGTGCGTGACGCCGTCCCGCTCCAGATAGTCGATCAACGCCCGTTTGAGCACCGGGTTGTTGTGACCGTAGTTCAGCGATCCGGCACCGGCGAAGAAGTCGAGGTACGCATGACCGTCCTCGTCGTACATCCGGCTGCCCTGCGCACGGTCGAAGACGGTGGGCCAGCCACGGCAGTAGCTGCGCACCTCGGACTCCAGGGTCTCGAAGACGCTCAGGTCGGGCTGGGTGATGGTCACGGTGAATCGCTCCTCAGTGGGCGGTGAAGTCGGTCAGCGGGCCGATGCGGTGGAGGACTTCGGGGTCGTGCGGGCCGTCCGGGAACAGATCGGCGGGGAACAGCACCTCGCGGGTGACCCCGGCGCCGTGCCGCTCGGCGAACGAGGTGAACAGCCGCTCGGAGGCGGTGTTGCCGGGCGTGATGGTGGTTTCCAGCTCGGTGATGCCGCGTTCGGCGATGAGCCGGGCGGTCAGCCCGTCCAGCAGCCTGGCGGCGATGCCGAGGCCCCGGTGCCCGGGGTCGACGGCCACCTGCCAGACGAGCAGGGTGCGGGGGCGGTCCGGTCGCAGGTATCCGGTGACGAAGCCGACCGGCTCCCCGTCCGCACCGCGCGCCACCGCCGAGGTGCCGGCGAAGTCCCGGCACCACAGCACGTAGCTGTAGGAGGAGTTCAGATCGAGGGTTTTCGAGTCCTTGGCGAGACGCCAGAGCGCGGCTCCGTCGGTCGGCGCCGGCCGTTCGATGAGCAGGTCTGCTGGTGCGGCAGTCATGCGGCACGAATTTAGCGAGGCGAATTCGAAAATGCACGGGAGTGGTTGCCGGGATCGCGCAACGGTTCGGCGATATGTCCGGAATACCCCCAGGAAAACTGGTACAAATCACCCTTGCTGTGGACTGTGTCACAGAGAGGAAATCGCCGGAAACCGGCCAGCAAACTTCCCGGTTTAGCTCTGCAAAAAGCGGGCAGAAGAGGACGGGAAGCTACGGTCCGCAGAATTGGCGGAGTTTGTGAAAGTAATTGGAATTCGAGATGCGAAAACGGCCCGCGCGGTGTGCGCGAGCCGTTTTCCGTGTGTTCCCGGTTGACTACCGGTCGCTGTTCACCGCCATGCGTCCTCCACCGCCCGCCGGGCGGCGGCCGGGTCCACCGGCACGCCCTGCTCGGTGAGCGCCGCGCCCAGCGCCGCCAGGGAGTCGCGGACCGCATCCCGCGTCGCGTCGGGGCCGTAGTGGTTGACGCGGATCATCTCCTTCGCCAGGGCACCGCCACCGGCCGCCAGTGGCAGTGCCGGGTCGGTCGCCAGGGCGCGGGCCACCAGATCCGAGGCCACCACCCCGGACGGCACCCGCAGGGTCGTGGCGACGGGCGCGGCCTCCCGCTCCTGGTACACGTACGGCTCCAGCCCCCCGCCCAGTGCCACCGCACCCGCCCGCGCGGCGAGCGCGGCGCTCCGGTGCCGGTCCATCACCGTCTGCAGGCCGGCCGACTCGATCCGCTCCAGGCACGCCTCCAAGGCCAGCATCTCCAGCTGGGCCGGAGCGTGCGGCAGTGCCTTGCGGCCGCCGTCGATCCAGCGCTCCTTCCAGTCCAGCAGCGAGAGGTAGGAGCGGCGCGGGGCGTTCGGGTTGGCGGCCATCCGGGCCCACGCCCGCTCGCTCACCGAGATCGCCGACACCCCCGCCGGGCCGCCCATCGCCTTCTGCGCGCCGATCACGCACAGGTCGACGCCCCACGCATCCGGCAGCACCGGCTCCGCGCCCACCGAGGCCACCGCGTCCAGGTAGAAGAGGGCACCCTGTGCCCGTACCGCCTCGCCGATCTCCGCCACCGGGTTGGTGTTGCCGGTGGCCGCCTCTGCGTGCACCAGCGACACGAAGTCGATCTCCGGGTGCTCGGCGAACGCCTCCCGGATCTGCTCGGCGGTCACCGCCGTGTGGAAGGGGACGCAGAGGTCGTGCACCGTGGCGCCGGCGTCGCGCAGCCAGTCGCCGAAGGTCTGGCCGTACGGGCCGGTGATCACGTTCAGGGCCACGGTGCCCGGACCGGCCGCCGCGCGGATCGCGCCCTCCAGCGGCAGCAGCGCCTCGCCCTGCGTGATCAGCACGTCCTGCCGGGTGTCCAGCAGCCGGGCCACCCCGTCCTCGATGGCGGCGAAGCGCTCGGCGCCGAGCGGGGGCAGGTCGAGGAAGGGGTGGGTCACGGCGGTGCTCTCTTCGCTCTCGGCGGGTCGACTCCACCGATCTTAGGTCGAAAGGCCTCGTGGCCATCGGTTTGATTTGAGAGACTCAAACCCTTCCTTTCAGAAGCCTCAGTTCCCCCACAGGAGATCTCCCCCATGAAAACGCTCGCAGGGCGCCGGACCCGCCTCCTGGCCGCCACCACCGCGACCGCCGCACTCGTGCTCGTCGCGGCCGGCTGCTCCTCCAGCGACTCGGGGAGCGGCAAGACCACCGTCAAGGGCGTCCACCTCGCCAAGGCCGGTCAGCTGACCACCTGCACCCACCTGCCCTACCCGCCGTTCCAGTCGGAGATCAACGGCAAGGTGCAGGGCTTCGACGTCTCCCTGATCGACCTCGTCGCCAAGGACCTCGGCGTCAAGCAGCAGATCCTCGACACGCCCTTCGAGAACTTCAAGACCGGCGCCTTCCTGAACTCCGGCGAGTGCGACCTGGCCGCCGCCGGCATGACCATCACCGCCGAGCGCAAGAAGAACGTCGACTTCTCCGACCCCTACTTCGAGGCCACCCAGGCCGTCCTGGTCGACAAGAGCAGCGGTATCGACTCGCTCGCCGACGTCAAGGCCAAGGGCAAGAAGCTCGGCGCCCAGGCCCAGACCACCGGCGAGGACTACGTCAAGAGCAAGGGCTACGACCCGATCTCCTTCGAGTCCTCCGACGCCGTCCTCAACGGCCTGCGCACCGGCCAGGTCCAGGCCGTCGTCATCGACTACCCGGTCGTCCAGGGCTGGCTGAAGGACAAGGCCAACGCGGACAAGTTCAAGGTCGTCGACAACCTCAAGACCGGTGAGCAGTACGGCTTCACCGTCAAGAAGGGCAACAAGGCGCTGCTCGACGCCATCAACAAGGCCCTCAAGGACGCCAAGGCCGACGGCACCTACAAGAAGATCTACGAGCAGTGGATCGGCCCGTACAACCCGTCCGCGGCCTCCCCCGCCGCCTCATGACCGAGACGGACGTACGACTGCAACCGAAGAAAAAGGGCCTGACCCGGCGCCAGAAGCGCAGCATCTCGCGGGGTGTGCAGTACGCCGTCTTCGTCGCCGCCGTGATCGCCTTCGCGGTCACGGCGGACTGGGACCGGCTGCAGAACCAGTTCGCCCAGGCCGACATCGCCCGGCAGATGTTCCCGGACGTCATCACGCTGGCGCTGAAGAACACCGTGCTCTACACGCTGTCCGGCTTCGTCGTCGGCCTCGTCCTCGGCATGGTCATCGCGCTGATGCGGCTGTCCTCCGTCGGCCCGTACCGCTGGCTGGCGGGCGTCTACATCGAGATCTTCCGCGGCCTGCCCGCCCTGCTGATCTTCATCTTCGTCGGGGTGGCCGTCCCGCTCGCCTTCCCGGGCACGGAGATCCCGGGCGGCACCTACGGCAAGGTCGCCATCGCGCTCGGTCTGGTCTCGGCCGCCTACATGGCGGAGACCATCCGGGCCGGCATCCAGGCGGTGCCCAAGGGACAGATGGAGGCGGCGCGTTCGCTGGGCTTCTCGCCCGCGAAGGCCATGGTCTCCATCATCGTCCCGCAGGCCTTCCGGATCATCCTGCCGCCGCTCACCAACGAACTCGTCCTGCTGTTCAAGGACTCCTCGCTGGTGCTCTTCCTCGGCGTCACCCTGGAGGAGCGGGAACTGTCCAAGTTCGGCCGTGACCTCGCCAGTACGACCGCCAACTCCACGCCGATCCTGGTCGCGGGCCTGTGCTACCTGCTGGTCACCATCCCGCTCAGCTTCGTCGTCCGCCGTATGGAATCCAAGGCCCAGGAGGCGATCCGGTGAGCCGCCCGGAGATCGAGGTCCGCGGACTGCACAAGTCCTTCGGCGACAACGAGGTGCTGCGCGGCATCGACCTGGAGATCGGCCAGGGCGAGGTCGTCTGCGTCATCGGCCCCTCCGGCTCCGGCAAGTCGACGCTGCTGCGCTGCGTGAACCTGCTGGAGGAGCCCACCAAGGGCCAGGTCTTCGTCGGCGGCACCGAGGTGACCGACCCCGATGTCGACATCGACGCCGTACGCCGCCGTATCGGCATGGTCTTCCAGCAGTTCAACCTCTTCCCGCACCTGAACGTCACCGAGAACCTCACGCTGCCCCAGCGCCGGGTCCTCGGGCGGGACAAGGCGACGGCCGCGTGCGTCGCCGCCGAGAACCTCGCCCGCGTCGGCCTCTCCGAGAAGGCGGACGCCTACCCGTCCTCCCTCTCCGGCGGCCAGCAGCAGCGCGTCGCCATCGCCCGCGCGCTCGCCATGGGCCCCGAGGTGATGCTCTTCGACGAGCCGACCTCCGCGCTCGACCCGGAGCTGGTCGGTGACGTCCTCGCCGTCATGCGCAGGCTCGCGCAGGAGGGCATGACGATGATGGTCGTCACCCACGAGATGACCTTCGCCCGCGAGGTCGCCGACCGGGTCGTCTTCATGGACGGCGGCGTGATCGTCGAGGACGGCAGCCCCGCCCGGGTGATCGGCGACCCGCAGCACGAGCGCACCCGGCACTTCCTGTCCCGCCTGCTCGACCCGGCGATGGCCGAGGTCGAGGAGGAGACCTCCGACCAGGTGGGGAAGTCCGAGTCGTAGCTCGTTAAGGTGCGTGCATGAGCGATGGCGCGGTGCTGCACCTGAGGGGCCGGGTTCTGGCGGGGCCCGAGGACGTCCGGGACGAGCTGTGGGTGGTCGGCGGGCGGATCTCCTACGACCGCCCCGCCGGCGCCCGCGACATCACCACGGTCGAGGGCTGGGCGCTGCCCGGCCTGGTCGACGCGCACTGCCACGTGGGCCTGGGCGCCGAGGGCCCGGTCGACGCGGACACCGCCGAGAAGCAGGCGCTCACCGACCGCGGGACGGGCACCCTGCTGATCCGCGACGCGGGCTCGCCCTCGGACACCCGCTGGATCGACGACCGGGACGACCTGCCGAAGATCATCCGGGCCGGCCGGCACATCGCCCGCACCCGCCGCTACATCCGCAACTACGCCTGGGAGATCGAGCCGGACGACCTCGTCGCCTACGTCGGCCAGGAGGCCCGGCGCGGCGACGGCTGGGTCAAGCTGGTCGGCGACTGGATCGACCGCGACCTCGGCGACCTCGCCCCCTGCTGGCCGCGCGAGGCGGTGGAGGCGGCCATCGCCGAGGCCCACCGGCTCGGCGCCCGCGTCACCGCGCACTGCTTCGCCGAGAACTCCCTGCGCGACCTGGTCGAGGCGGGCATCGACTGCATCGAGCACGCGACCGGCCTCACCGAGGACCTGATCCCGCTGTTCGCCGAGCGGGGCGTCGCGATCGTCCCCACCCTCGTCAACATCGCCACCTTCCCCCGGCTCGCCGACGGCGGCGACAAGAGGTTCCCGCGCTGGTCCGCGCACATGCGCCGGCTGCACGAGCGGCGCTACGACACCGTCCGTGCCGCCTACGACGCCGGCATCCCGGTCTTCGTCGGCACGGACGCCGGCGGCTCGCTCGCCCACGGCCTGGTCGCCGAGGAGGTCGCCGAACTGGTCACCGCCGGCATCCCGCCGGTCGACGCCCTCGCCGCCACCAGCTGGGCCGCCCGCAGGTGGCTCGGCCGGCCCGGACTGGAGGAGGGCGCCCCGGCCGACCTCGTGGTGTACGAGGCCGATCCCCGCGCCGACGTGCGGGTGCTGGCGGCGCCGCGGCGGGTGGTGCTGAACGGGCGTGTCGTCGAGTAGACGTGCCCGTGATGCCGCCGTTTCGAATGACCGTGCGGGAAATCCACGTTTGGGTGAAGTAATCCTGGAACGCTCTCGGTTCACCCACACCGGGGACAAGGTTGACGGGTCCCAAGCCTGTTCCGTCTGGGGGGCCCACCGCCTTGAACCGCAACAACTTCCGCATGCCCGCACGCCGTCTCGCCGCGCTCGCGACGGCCACCGCCCTCACCGCGGCGCCCGCGGTCCTGGGCGCGGGCACCGCGCACGCGACCGGCGACCACGGTCGCGCCACCGCCGTCGTCCTGCGCACCGGGCTCGACGTGTCCCTGCTCGACAAGACCGTGAACGTCCCGCTCAGGGTCTCCCTCAACGAGGTCCGGGCACCGCAGAACGCCGACCGGACGGCGCTGTCCGCCCGGCTCGACGGCGTGAACGGCGGCAGGCCGTTCACCGTCTTCCAGGCGGACGTCGCCGAGGCCGGAGCCACGGTGACCGGGCAGCGGGCCGAGGGCTCGGTCCGGGTCGCCCACGCGCGGCTTCACCTGCCCGGCCTGCCCCTGCTGTCCCTGATCGAGGCCGACACGGTGACCGCCAAGGCGACCTGTGAGGCCGGCAAGGCCCCCACCGCCGCAGCGAACGTCCTCGGCGCCGTCACCGTCCTCGGCAAGCGCGTCACCCTCACCGCCGGCGGTCCGGCGGAGGTGAAGGTGCCCGGCGTCGGCGAGGTCCGCCTCGATCTCTCCCAGCGGCGCACCACGACCCGTACGGCCGCCGCGACCGCCCTCGAACTGAAGGTCTCCGTCAACCCCCTGAAGCTCAACGTGGCCGAGGTCGAGGGCACGGTCACCCTGGCCAAGGCCACCTGCGAGTCCCCGATGGCCACCCCCACCGGCAAGCCGGTGCCGAGCCACGACCCGGCCGCCGGCCCCAGCCCCCAGGGCGGCGCCGCCGAGCCCGGCCTCGCGGAGACCGGCGGCAGCTCGGCGACCCCGTACGTCGCGGGCGGCGCGCTGGCACTGCTGCTGGTCGGCGGGGGAGCGGTGACGGTGGCCCGCCGCAGGAGGAACTGACGCCTGCCGCTCCCCGTCCCGGCCCTCACCCCGGACAGGGAGCGGTGTCGCGGCCCGCTCGGAGGGTGGCCGCCCGCCGGGACAGCTGGTCCAGCAGGGTCTTGGCGTAACCGGGGCCTCGGTGTCGGCCGGCCGTCCTGCCACGCGGTGAAGTCTCCAGGTGCGGGACGGCGTGCCGGCCGCGCCGGCGTAGCCGACGAACGCCACCGGTTTCGCCGTCCACCGGGTGAAGTGCCAGGCGAGGGAAGCCCCCTGCGGCCTCGACCGCTCTCGGCCGGAAGCCCCCGGGGGCCTCGGTCTTGCATCCGACGGTTGCCGGGGCCTTCGTCTCTCAGCCGGGCGGGGCGGGCGGAGTCAGTGCGGCCGACAGGGCTTTCAGGAAGGCGTTCGCTGTCGAGCGGTCCCGCACGGCCACGCGTACCCAGTCCGCGCCGAGGCCCGGGAAGGTGTCCCCCCGCCGCACCGCGTAGCCGAGAGCCCGCAACCGTCGCCGTACCTCGGCCGCATCCGGTATACGGACCAGCACGAACGGCCCCTCCGCCGGCTCCACCACCCGCACTCCGCGAGCGGCGAACGCGGCCAGCCCGGCCACCAGGTGCGCCCGGTCCCCGGCGATGCGGTGCGCCGCGTGCCCCGCCTCGGCCAGTGCCCGCGGCGCCACGCAGGCCCGCGCCGCGGCCAGCGCCGGCGTGGACACCGGCCACAGCGGCTGGGCCCGCTCCAGCTCGGCGATGGTCTCGGGCGCGGCCAGCACGTACCCGATGCGCAGGCCGGCCAGCCCCCAGGTCTTGGTGAGGCTGCGCAGCACGACGAGTCCCGGCACCTCGGTCCGCCCGGCCAGCGCCTCCCGCTCACCCGGCACCGCGTCCATGAACGCCTCGTCCACCACCAGCGTCCGCCCTGGCCGGGCGAGCCGGACGAGCATCTCCGCCGGATGCAGCACGGACGTCGGATTGGTGGGATTGCCGATCACCACCAGGTCGGCGTCCTCCGGCACCGCCGCCGGGTCCAGCCGGAACCCGTCCGCCTCCCGCAGCAGCACCCGGTCCACGGTGTGCCCGGCATCCCGCAGCGCGGCCTCCGGCTCCGTGAACTGCGGATGCACGACGACCGGGCGGCGTACCTTCAGCGCACGGGCGAGCAGCACGAACGCCTCCGCCGCCCCCGCCGTCAGCAGCACCCGCTCCACCGGCAGCCCGTGCCGGGCCGCCACCGCCGCCCGCGCGGCCCGCCCGTCCGGATAGGCCGCGAGGGAGGACAGGGAGCCGGCGATCTCCTCCCGCAACCACGCCGGAGGCGTGTCCGCGCGGACGTTGACGGCGAGGTCGACCAACGCGGCCCCGTCGTCCCGCACTTCGGCGTCCCCGTGATGCCGCAGATCGTGCCCGGACCCGCCGGTCGCTTCAGTGCGCATGGCTGTGCGAGTGCCCCCCGTGATGGTGGTGCCCGTGCCCGTGATGGTGGTCGTCGTCGTCCGGGTGGAAGTGCGGCTGCTGCGGCAGGCCCACCTTGTCCGCGAAGCCCGGCAGCGCGATCCGGTACACGCACGAGTCGCAGTTCATGCGCAGATCACCCTTGACGGCCTCCTCGTACCGTTCCATCACCAGGTCCAGCAGCTCCGGCTCGGGCCCGATGACGTCGGCCGACCGCACGTCGATCTCCGGGTGCGCGGCGGCCCAGTCCTCGGTCTGCTGCCGCACCCGGTCCGGCAGGATGCCGGTGAACAGGAAGTACGGCAGCACCACGACCCGCTTCGCGCCCAGCGCGGCGCACCGGTCCAGGCCGCTCGGCACGTCCGGCGCCGCCAGCGACACGAACGCCGTCTCCACCCCGGCGTACCCGCGGCCCTCCCACAGCAGCCGCGCCGCCTTGAACACCTCGGCGTTGGCGTCGGGGTCGGTCGAGCCGCGCCCGACCAGCAGCACGGTCGCCTCCGAGCGGTCCGTGCCGCCCAGCGCCTCGTCCAGCCGCCGCTCCAGCACGCTCAGCAGCGCCGGGTGCGGGCCCAGCGGGCGGCCGTAGGTGTACGAGATGCCCGGGTGCCGTTCCTTCTCCCGGGCCAGCGCGGCCGGGATGTCACCCTTGGCGTGCCCGGCGGAGACGAGCATCAGCGGCACGGCGGCGAACCGGCGTACGCCCTGCTCGACCAGCTCGGTGACGGCCTCGCCCAGCGGCGGCGGGGACAGTTCGATGAAGCCGCCGGCGACGGGCAGCCCGGGGTGGCGGCGCCCCAGCTCCCGGACGAAGTCGCGGAACGCCTCGGCTCCGGCGTCGTCACGGGTGCCGTGTCCGGCGATGAGCAGGGCGGGCGGGGTGGTCACGAGGTCTCCTCAGACGAAACGGACGGGTACGGCGGGTACGGCGGGGACGGCGGGCCGGGGAGGGTCCGGGTCACCGGGCCTCCTCCCGGGTGCTCTCCTGCCAGCGGTAGCCGCGCGGGGTCACCATGCGCCCCGCGACGGTCCGGGTCGCGGTGTTGCCCACGGTGACGACCGTCATCATGTCGACGGTCGCCGGGTCGAGTCCGGCGAGCGTGGTGACCCGGCTGGACTCGTCCGGCCGGGAGGCGTTGCGGACGACACCGACGGGCGTGGCCGGTGCGCGGTGCTCGGCGAGGATCGCGAGGGCCTTGGGCAGCTGCCAGTCGCGGCCCCGGGAGCGCGGGTTGTAGAAGGTGACGACGAGGTCCGCCTCGGCCGCCGCGCGCACCCGGCGCTCGATGACCTCCCACGGCGTGTGCAGGTCGGACAGGCTGATGGACACGTGGTCGTGGCCCAGCGGCGCGCCGAGGATCGCCCCGGCGGCCAGCGCTGCCGTCACCCCGGGCACCCCGACCACGTCGATGTCGTCGGACGCCTCGGCGAGCGCCGGCGAGGCCATGGCGTACACGCCCGCGTCCCCGCTGCCGATCAGCGCCACCGCCAGCCCCTTGCGGGCCTCCGCGACCGCCGTACGGGCCCGCTCCTCCTCCGCGCCGAGCCCCGACTCCAGCACCCGGGTGCCGGGCCGCAGCAGATCGCGGATCTGGTCCACGTACTGGTCGAGCCCGACCAGCACCGAGGCCCGCCGCAGCTCGGCCGCCGCACGCGGGGTGAGCAGGTCCCGGGCGCCCGGCCCGAGCCCGACCACCGCGAGCCGCCCGCGCCCCGGCCGCCGCGCCACGGCACACGTCGCCATCGCCGGCTGCCCGTCGGCACGCTCGGACTTCCGCTTGGGCACGAGGAGTTCACCGCCGCGCACCAGGGCGGCGGCCTCGGCGACCGAAGGGGTGCCGACGGCCGCGAGCGGCGCCGCGGACGGGTTCGGCACCGCCACGCCCGCCAGCTCCTCGGCCGAGTACGTCACCAGGGGCACCCCGAGCCGCTCGGCGGCCGCCACGACGCCGGGCTCCCCGGCCTTGGCGTCCACGGTGGCCAGCTCGCCGACCGACCGCGGCGACAGCCCCGCCTCCCGCAGCGCCTCCTCGACCAGGGCGAGGATCTCCTCGGCCGGCGCGCCCTTCGACGCGCCGACGCCGACCACCAGCGACGGCGGCCTGAGCAGCACCTCCCGCTCGCCGGGCGTCACGGCCCGGTCGGTGAGCCGGATCGTGTACGGCCCCTGTGGCGCGAGCGGCAGCGGCGGCAGCGGCCACGCCACCTCCGCCTCCAGGGCGACCGGTTCGCCGTCCAGCAGCGCCCGGGAGACCACGGCGACCGCACCCTCGTACGGCAGCCCGAGCGTGTCCAGACCCGGCAGTCCCGCGGAGTCCGTCGCGGTCGTCACCACCGGCTCGGCACCCAGCAACTCCCCGACCTCGCGGGCGAGTTCGTTGGCCCCGCCGCCGTGCCCGCCGACCAGCGACACCGCGAACCGGCCGCCCTCGTCCACGCAGACCACGCCCGGGTCGGCCGCCTTGTCACCGAGCAGCGGCGCGAGCAGCCGTACCACCGCGCCCGTCGCCAGGAAGCACACCAGCTGCTCGCACTCCGCGAACGCGGCCCGTACGGCCTCCCCGACGGGACCCTCGTACACGCGCGTCCGGTCCGGCCAGGCCGCGGCCAGCCGGTCCCGCGCCGCCGCGCCCGCCGCCGTGGCGGAAATGAGGCCGATCACTGGGCAACTCCTTCTCTAGACGCCGGGGTGCGCACGCCCCACAGCAGGAACACAGGATTGGTGGCCGCCAGCCGGGTCACGTCCCCGGGCAGCGGCGCCAGCCGCGAGGACTGCAACAGCACGCCGTCACAGGCGAACCCGGCGCCGGTGAGCGCCTCGCGCGCCGCCGGCACCCGGTCGAGGGCGGCCATGGCGACGACCACGGTCCGCCGGGCCCGCCGGGCGCACGCGCCGACGACGGCGGGCAGGTCGCGCCCCCCACCGCCGACGAACACGGCGTCCGGATCGTCCAGCCCCGCCAGGGCGGAGGGTGCCGAGCCCTGCACCACCCGCACGTCCACGCCGTGGGCGTCCGCGTTGGCGCGGATCCGCGCGACCCCGTCCGGGGCCTTCTCGACGGCGACGACGGCCGCACCGAGCCGCGCGCACTCCACCGCGACCGAGCCCGACCCGGCGCCCACGTCCCACACCAGGTCGCCCAGGCGTGGCCCCAGCCGGGCCAGGGCCAGTGCCCGCACCTCGAACTTGGTGATCATCGAGTCCCGGTGTGCGAACCGGTCCTCGTCCAGGGCCCAGCCGGCGGGACCGGCCGGCGCCCCCGCGACCGTACGGACTCCGCTGAGGGCCCGGGTCTCGTCGAGGCACAGCACCACGCTGACGTCCGGGCCCCAGTCCCGGGCGGCGGCCTCGGCGGGCGTGACCCACTCGACCCGCTCCCGAGCGGATCCGAGGGCGGAGGCGACGACGAGCACCCGCCCGCCGGGTGCGCGCGCCGGCGCGATCACCGGCTCGGCGGGCCCGGCCACGGGCGCGGATCCCGGTCCGGCCGACGCGGCCCCCGGCGCGCACGGGTCGGTCAGCAGCGCCGCCCCCAGTTCCGCGGGGCCCGCTCCCGGTCCCGTCAGCACCGCCACCTTCGGCCGGGCCCGGCACACGTTGACCGCCGTACGCAGCTCCCGGCCGTGCGCGCTGACCACGACCGCGTCGTCCCACGGCAGCCCGATCCGCGCGAAGGCGGTCGCCACCGAGGACACCCCCGGCCGTACGTCCAGCAGCCCCGGCCCGAACCGCTCGGCCAGTACCCGCACGATCCCGAAGAACCCCGGGTCACCGGAGGCCAGCACGACGACCCGGCTCGCCTTCTCCAGGTGCCGTTCGACGACGTCCAGCGCCGGCGCCAGCGGACCGAGCACGACCCGCTCGGCACCCTCCGGCAGCCGTAGCGCGTCCAGGTGCCGGCGGCCGCCGACGACCAGTGCGGCACCCGCCAGGACGTCCTCGGCGACGGGCGTACCCGTCCCCGTACCGACGACCGTGATCAACTCTTCGCCCTCTGCTCGCGCAGCGCCCGCCGCGCCTGCGGGTCCGCCTTGCGGTAGCCGTGGAAGTGACCCGGGTGGTACAGGTGCGAGCGCGTCCCGCGGGCGTCCAGTGCCGGGCCCACCAGGAACAGGGTGTGCTTCCAGAGCTTGTGCTCCTTGACCGTCTCCTCCAGCGTGCCCACCGTGCACTTCACGATCAGTTCCTCCGGCCAGGTCGCCTGGTAGGCGATGACCACCGGGGTGTCCGTCGGATAACCGCCCTCCAGCAGCTCGCGCACCAGCTGTCCGCTGCGCGCCGCCGACAGGAAGACCGCCATCGTGGTGCCGTGGCGGGCGAACTCGCGCACCTCCTCGCCGGGCGGCATCGGCGTCTTGCCGCCGCCCAGCCGGGTCAGCACCACGGACTGCGCGACCTCGGGAATCGTCAGCTCGCGCCGGGCGAGCGCGGCCACCGCGGAGAAGGACGACACACCCGGGACGACCTCGGTCGCGATGCCGATCTCGTGGCAGCGGTCCAGCTGCTCCTGCGTGCCGCCCCACAGGGCCGGATCGCCGGAGTGGATCCGGGCGACCCTCAGGCCCTCCTCGAACGCACGTCGGTACACGGCGACGACGTCCTCCAGGGACATGGTCGCCGAGTCCAGGATCTCGGCGTCCTCGCGAGCGTGTTCGAGGACCTCCGCCTGGACCAGGCTCGCGGCCCAGATCACCACGTCGGCCTCGGCGATGGCCCGTGCGGCACGGAACGTCAGCAGATCGGCGGCGCCGGGGCCGGCACCGACGAAGGTCACCTTGCCGGTGGGGGCTTCGGCCATGGGAATCGGTCCTCTCCTACGAGTACTGCGGTTGTTGCTGTCGGAGGTGCGGGAACGCGGGTCCATCCGATAGCAAGGGCCTATGGCGGTCTTCGTCGCGCTCGGCGCGTTCCTGATGACGCTGGCCGGCGGCTGGACGGCACAGCGCGTGACCGACCGCCGCCACCTGGTCCTGGGCCTGGCCGGCGGGCTGATGCTCGGCGTGGTCGGCCTGGACCTGCTGCCGGAGGCGTTGCGCGCGGCCGACCGCGAGGTCTTCGGCGTGCCCGCCGCCCTGCTGCTGTTCGTGGCCGGGTTCCTGTTCGCCCATCTGGTCGAGCGCACCCTGGCCGCCCGTCAGGCGGCGCACGGCGGCGCCGAGGGGCGCAACCACCACCGGGCGCCCGAGGTGGGCCTGGCCGCGGCCGGCGCGATGGTCGGGCACAGCGCGATGGACGGCGTGGCGATGGGCGCGGCCTTCCAGGTGGGCGGCGGCATGGGCACGGCCGTCGCGCTCGCCGTGATCGCCCACGACTTCGCGGACGGCTTCAACACCTTCACCCTGACCAGCCTGTACGGCAACGCGCGCCGCCGGGCCGTCGCCATGCTGGTCGCGGACGCCTGCGCACCCGTGCTGGGGGCGCTGTCCACGGCCTTCTTCCACATCCCCGAACCGGTGCTCGGCGGCTATCTGGGTCTCTTCGGCGGTGTGCTGCTCTACCTCGCCGCCGCGGAGATCCTGCCCGAGGCCCACCACGAGCACCCGGCCCGCTCCACCCTGCTGTGCACGGTGGCCGGCGTCGCGTTCATCTGGCTGGTGGTCGGCATCTCCGGCTGAACCGGCTCCACCAGGTGAACCGGCTCGACCGGCCGGCCGTGTGCCCGGCGTCGCGGTGCCCGGTCTCACAGCTTCCCGCCCCGCCCGCCGTCCCGCCGCGGGGGCGCGATCAGCGTCGACAGGTACGGCAGCGGCGTCCCGTCCAGCTCGGCGGCCGGCCGCACCGACTCCTCCGGCAGTCCCAGCGCCGACCCCCACACGGCGTCCTGCAGCCGCCCGTTCTCCGCCAGTGCCTCGGCCACCTCGGCGGCCTGCCGCCCGAACTTGTACGCCACCACGGTCCCCGGCCCGGCCAGCGCCTCCTTCAGCACGGCCGACCCGGCCGTCACCGGTACGAGGGTGAGCGGCTCGGTGCCCTCGGTCAGCACGGCCCCCGACCGCGCCGCGAGGTCCTGCATGGCGGTGATCCCGGGCACCGTCTCCACGACGACACCCGGCACCAGCTCCGCGATGGTCTGCGCCAGATAGGTGAACGTCGAGTACACGTTCGGGTCCCCGATGGTGGCGAACGCGACGGACCCGTGCCGCGCGAGCAGCTCGGCGACCCGGGCACCGGCCGCGTCCCAGGCCGCCTCCCGCCGAGCCCGGTCGGACCGCTCGTTCAGCGCGAACACCACCCGGACGACCTTCTCCTCCGGCACGTAGTGCAGCACCGTCGCCTCGGCCCGCCCCCGCTCCAGGGTGTCCATGACGGGTACGACGACGACATCGGCGGCCCGCAGCGCGTTGACCCCCTTGACGGTCACCAGCTCCGGATCACCGGGACCGACCCCGACCCCGACCAGCCTGCTGCTCATGACGTCCGGCACCTCTCCACGAACCGACGGGCGACACCGGGCTCGGACGCCCAGTGCGTGTGCAGATAACTCGCGTGCACACCCTGCTGTACGAAACCTTCGACCCGCCTCACCGGGGCGCGCACGCCCCAGGCGGGAGCGGCACCGGCGCCGGGCTCGACGACCGTGCGGTGGAACTCGTGCCCCCGCATCCGCGTCCCGGCCGCCGCCAGCACACTGTCCCCGACGGCCACGGCGTCCCGGTAGCCGAGCGTCAGCCGTTCGGTCATCCGCGCGGTGGCGTCGAGCACGCCGCACATGGGCTGCCCGTCCAACTCGCGGCACAGATAGAGCAGTCCGGCGCATTCGGCGGCCACGGGGGCGCCGGAGCGGGCCAGGTCCGCCACGGCCCTGCGCAGCGGCTCGTTGGCGGACAGCTCGGCGGCGTACACCTCGGGGAAGCCGCCTCCGATGACCAACCCGGCCGTTTCTTCGGGCAGTCGCTCATCGTGGAGCGGATCGAAGGGGACGACCTCGGCACCGGCGGCGGCGAGCAGCTCGGTGTGCTCGGCATAGGAGAAGGTGAACGCCGGCCCGCCGGCCACGGCGACGACAGGCGCTCGCTTCCCGGCCGACCGGGTCGGACGGGTGGGCGGGCGAACGGGGGTCCAGGGGGCCGGGCCCCCTGGGAGGGCGCCGGCACTCCGGGCGAGTGCCTCCAGCGCGTCCAGGTCACACCCCCGTACCACCTGCTCAGCCATCGACGCCACCGCCTCGACCGCCGCGGAACGCCGTTCGGCGACCGGTACCAGCCCCAGGTGCCGCGACGGCGTCTCCACCTGGGCCACCCGCCGCAGCACCCCGAGAACGGGCACCCCCGCCGAGTCCAGGGCCTCCCGCAGCAGCGCCTCGTGCCGGTCGGACCCGACCTTGTTCAGGATCACGCCCCCGACCCGCACCTGCGGATCCCACGACGCGAACCCGTGCACCAGAGCCGCCACCGACCGCGACTGCGACGACGCGTCCACGACGAGCACCACCGGCGCCCGCAGCAGCTTGGCGACATGCGCGGTGGACGCCAGCTCGCCTTCCCCGGCGGCCCCGTCGTACAGCCCCATCACACCCTCGACCACGGCCAGGTCACACCCGCGCGCCCCGTGCAGGAACAGCGGAGCGACCAGCTCCGGCCCGCACAGGTACGCGTCCAGGTTGCGCCCCACCCGCCCGGTCGCGAGGGCGTGGTACCCGGGGTCGATGTAGTCCGGCCCGACCTTGTGCGGGGACACGGCGAGCCCCCGCGCGGCGAACGCGGCCATCAGCCCCGTGGCGACGGTGGTCTTGCCGCTGCCCGAGGAGGGCGCGGCGACGACCAGCCGGGGAACGGACGTCACCACTCGATGCCCTTCTGGCCCTTCTGCCCCACGTCCATGGGGTGCTTGACCTTGGACATGTCGGTGACGAGGTCGGCGAAGTCCACCAGTCTCTCCGGCGCGTTCCGCCCGGTGATCACCACATGCTGGGTACCGGGCCGGTTCCGCAGCACCTCCACGACCTCGTCGGTGTCGACCCAGCCCCAGTGCATCGGATACGCGAACTCGTCCAGCACGTACAGCCGGTACGTCTCGGCGGCCAGGTCCCGCTTGACCTGCTCCCAGCCCTCGCGGGCCTTCTCCTCGTTGGTCGAGTTGTCGAGGTCCCGCTGGACCCACGACCAGCCCTCGCCCATCTTGTGCCAGTCGACGGTCCCGCCCTGCCCGGAGGCGCCGAGCACCTTGAGCGCGTTCTCCTCGCCGACCTTCCACTTCGCCGACTTGACGAACTGGAACACCCCGATGGGCCAGCCCTGGTTCCAGGCGCGCAGCGCGAGCCCGAAAGCGGCGGTGGACTTGCCCTTGCCGACGCCCGTGTGCACGACGACCAGCGGCCGGTTGCGGCGCTGGCGGGTCGTCAGACCGTCCTCGGGTACGACACTCGGCTGTCCCTGCGGCATTACGCGGCCCTCCCGCTCTGCATTCCCTTTACCAGCCCGGCGATCGAGTCCGCCCGCAGCTCGTCCAGCGTCACCGCCGTACCGCCCAGTTCCCCGGCCAGCTGCCCGGCGAGCCCGAGCCGCACCGGTCCCGACTCGCAGTCGACGACCACCGAGGCCACCTGCTCGGCGGCGAACAGCCGCGCCGCACGCCCCGCGAGGGCGACCGGCTCCGGGCCGCCGGTGGCCCGGCCGTCGGTCACCACGACCACCAGGGCCCGCCGCGCCGGATCCCGCAGCCGCTCCACGCGCAGCACCTCGTGCGCCTTGAGCAGCCCGGCCGCGAGCGGCGTACGCCCTCCGGTCGGCAGCGACTCCAGCCGCGCGGCGGCGGCGTCGACGGAGGACGTCGGCGGCAGCGCGACATCGGCGCCCGCGCCCCGGAAGGTCACCAGTCCCACCTTGTCCCGCCGCTGATAGGCGTCCAGCAGCAGCGACAGCACGGCACCCTTCACGGCGCTCATCCGCTGCCGCGCGGCCATCGACCCGGAGGCGTCCACCACGAACAGCACGAGGTTGCCCTCACGCCCCTCCCGGGCCGCCTGCCGCAGATCGTCCCGCCGGACCACCAGCCCCGGCCCGGACCGGCCGCGCGCCCGCTGGTGCGGCGCGGCGGCCTGCACGGTCGCGGCCAGGTGCAGCTTGGTCAGCGCCCCCCGGGGCCGCCGGGCCCCGGTGGTCCGCCCGTGCTCGGTCCGCGCCCGCGAGCGCCGCCCGGCGGCACCCTCACCGATGCCGGGGACGCTCAGCACCTTCGTCCGGAACGGCTCGGCGGCCCGTACGGCCGACTGCTCCTGCGCGCCGGACGCCTGCGGCTGCCCGCCCTCACCGGCCTCGGGCCGCGCGTCTCCGGCGCCGTCGCCCTGCGGACCGCTGTCGGGCGCCGGCTGCCCACCGCCCCCACCGGGACCGTCGGGGTCCGGATCGTCGTCGGGGGACTCGCCGGAGAACTGCTCCAGCGTCTCGTCCAGCTTGTCCTCGTCCAGACCTGGCGCGTCGAACGGGTTCCGCCGCCGCCGGTGCGGCAGCGCCAGCAGGGCCGCCTGCCGTACGTCCTCCGCGAGCACGTCGGTGCGCCCCGCCCACGCGGCCAGCGCGGTCGCGGTCCGCGCCATCACGATGTCGGCGCGCATGCCGTCGACCTCGAAGGCGGCACAGGTCGCCGCGATCTGCCGCAGCGCCCCGTCGCCCAGCCGCACCTGCGGCAGCAACTCACGCGCCGCCACGATCCGCTGCCGTACGGCGGCCTCCTCCTGCGCCCACCGCGCCGCGAAAACGTCCGGATCGTCGTCGTACGCCAGCCGGCGCCGGACGACCTCCACGCGCTGGTCGGGCTCCCGCGAGGCCGCGACCTCCACGGTCAGCCCGAACCGGTCGAGCAGCTGCGGCCGCAGCTCGCCCTCCTCGGGGTTCATGGTGCCGACGAGCAGGAACTTCGCGGCATGCCGTACGGACACCCCCTCGCGCTCCACGTACGAGGCACCCATCGCCGCCGCGTCCAGCAGCAGGTCCACCAGGTGATCGTGGAGCAGGTTGACCTCGTCGACGTACAGGATCCCGCGGTGCGCGTCGGCCAGCAGGCCCGGCTCGAACGCCTTCACGCCCTCCGCGAGCGCCCGCTCGATGTCCAGGGCGCCGACCAGCCGGTCCTCGGAGGCGCCCACGGGCAGCTCGACCATCCGCGCGGGGCGCTCGGTGCCGGTGCCGGCCTCGTGCGGCCCGTCGGGGCACCCCGGGTCGGGGGAGGCCGGGTCGCAGGAGAAACGGCACCCGGGCACCACGGCCACCGCCGGCAGCAGCGCCGACAGCGCCCGTACCGCCGTGGACTTCGCGGTGCCCTTCTCGCCGCGCACCAGCACACCGCCGACCGCCGGCGACACGGCGTTGAGCAGCAGCGCGAGCCGCAGGTCGTCCTGGCCGACGACGGCCGTAAAGGGGAACGGGGTGGTCACTGGTCGCCCTCCAAGTCGCCTTCAAGCTCCAGGTAGGTGGCGCGCAGCCGCTCCAGCGTGTCCGCGTCCGGCTCCGCCCACAGGCCCCGGTCCGCCGCCTCCAGCAGGCGCTCGGTGATGCCGCGCAGGGCCCACGGGTTGGACTTCTTCATGAAGTCCCGGTTCTCCGGGTCGAAGACGTACTCCGCGCTCAGCTTCTCGTACATCCAGTCGTCGACCACGCCCGCCGTCGCGTCGTAGCCGAACAGGTAGTCCACGGTCGCCGCCATCTCGAAGGCGCCCTTGTAGCCGTGCCGGCGCATGGCCGCCATCCACCGCGGGTTGACCACGCGCGCGCGGAAGACGCGGTGGGTCTCCTCGCCCAGCGTGCGGGTCTTCACCTGGTCCGGTACGGCCGAATCGCCCACGTACGCCTCGGGGTTGGCGCCCGTCAGGTGCCGGACCATGGCGACCATGCCGCCGTGGTACTGGAAGTAGTCGTCGGCGTCGACCAGGTCGTGCTCGCGGGTGTCGACGTTCTTCGCCGCCACGGCGATCCGCTTGAACGCCGTCTCCATGTCCCCGCGCGCCGCCCGCCCGTCGAGCCCCCGCCCGTACGCGTAGCCGCCCCACACCGCGTACACCTCGGCGAGGTCGGCGTCCGAGCGCCAGTTGCGGGCGTCGATCAGCGGCAGCAGACCGGCGCCGTACGCGCCCGGCTTGGAGCCGAAGATGCGGGCCGTGGCCCGGCGCCGGTCGCCGTGCCCGGCGCTGTCCTCGTCCACGTGCGCCCGGACGAAGTTCTGCTCGGCCGGCTCGTCCAGCTCCGCCACCGCCCGCACCGCGTCGTCGATCAGCCCGACCACGTGCGGGAACGCGTCCCGGAAGAACCCGGAGATCCGGACGGTGACGTCGATGCGCGGGCGCCCCAGCTCCGCCGGGGGGATCACCTCGAAGCCGGTCACCCGGCGCGAGGCGTCGTCCCACACCGGGCGGCAGCCCAGCAGCGCCAGGATCTCGGCGATGTCGTCGCCCTGGGTGCGCATCGCGGACGTGCCCCACACCGTGAGCCCCACCGACCTGGGGTACTCCCCGGTGTCGCTCAGGTACCGCTGCACCAGCGAGTCCGCGAGCGACTGGCCGACCTCCCAGCTCAGCCGGGACGGAATGGCCTTGGGGTCGACCGAGTAGAAGTTCCGGCCCGTCGGCAGCACGTTCACCAGACCGCGGGTCGGGGAGCCCGACGGGCCGGCCGGGACGTAACCGCCGTCCAGGGCCCGCAGGATGTGCCCGATCTCGTCGGTGGTCCGCGCCAGCCGCGGCACGACCTCGTCGCACGCGAACTCCAGCACCGCGACCGCGTCCGGGAGGTCGGTGCGGAGCACGCCCCGCAGGACCGCCGGGACGACCGCGCGGTCCCACGCCCGCGCCTCCATGGCCTCCGCGATCCGCCGGCACAGCTGCTCCAGCAGGTCGATCGTGTCGGCGGCGGTCCGGGACGGGCCCTCGACCAGGTCGGTCAGCTCCACCGGCACCTTCACCGGCGCGCCCGGCTCGGCCAGCAGCTCCTTCTCCACCAGCCCGAAGTGGGCGGCGAGGCAGGCCCGCAGGCCCGGCAGCGCGTCGGCCCGGCCGCCCCACACCTGCGAGGCGCGCAGCACGGCCAGCACCAGGTTCACGCGCGGTTCGCCGACCGGTCCGCCGCCGAGGATGTGCAGGCCGTCCCGGATCTGCACGTCCTTGATCTCGCACAGATAGCCGTCGATGTGCATGACGAACTCGTCGAACGCGTCGTCGTCCGGCTGCTCGTCCACGTGCAGGTCGTGGTGCAGCTCGGCCGCCTTGACCAGGGTCCAGATCTGGGCGCGGACCGCCGGGGCCTTGACCGGGTCCAGGTCGGAGACGAGCGCGTACTCGTCCAGCAGCTGCTCCAGCTTGGCGAGATCGCCGTAGGTGTCCGCGCGGGCCATCGGCGGCACCAGGTGGTCGACCACCGTGGCGTGCCCGCGCCGCTTGGCCTGGGTGCCCTCGCCTGGGTCGTTGACGATGAACGGGTAGACCAGCGGCAGGTCGCCGAGGACCGCGTCCGGCGCGCAGCCGGCGCCCAGGCCGAGGCCCTTGCCCGGCAGCCACTCCATCGTGCCGTGCTTGCCCATGTGCACGATGGCGTCCGCGCCGAAGCTGTTGTCCAGCCAGCGGTAGGCCGCCATGTAGTGGTGCGAGGGCGGCATGTCGGGGTCGTGGTAGATCGCGATCGGGTTCTCGCCGAAGCCGCGCGGCGGCTGGATCATGACCACGACGTTCCCGAACTGGAGCGAGGCGAGCACGATGTCGTCGCCGTCGACGTAGAGGGAGCCCGGCGGCTCGCCCCACGCCTCCCGCATGGCGTCCCCGAGCTCCGGGTCGAGCTTCTCGAACCACGCCCGGTAGTCGGCCAGCGGCACCCGCGCGGGCGCGGCGGCCAGCTGGTCCTCGGTCAGCCACTCGACGTCGTGGCCGCCGGCCTCGATGAGCCGGTGGATCAGCTCGTCGCCGTTGTCGGGGTACCCCTCGACCACGTACCCGGCGTTCCGGAGCGCGTCCAGCACCCGTACCGCCGACGCGGGCGTGTCCAGGCCGACCGCGTTGCCGACCCGGGAGTGCTTGGTCGGGTACGCCGTGAAGACCAGGGCGATCCGCTTCTCGGCGTTGGGCTTGTGCCTCAGCCGGGCGTGCCGGACGGCGATCCCGGCCACGCGGGCGGCCCGCTCCGGGTCGGCGACGTACACCGGGACCTCGTCGGGGCCCTGCTCCTTGAAGGAGAACGGTACGGTGATCAGCCGGCCGTCGAACTCCGGGATCGCGACCTGCATCGCCGCGTCCATGGGGGACAGGGCCGCGTCGGACTCCTCCCACGCGGACCGCGAGGAGGTCAGGCACAGCCCTTGCAGCACCGGGACGTTCAGGTCGGCGAGCGCGCCGATGTCCCAGGACTCCTCGTCGCCGCCCGCGGAGGCCTGGGAGGCGTGCGTGCCGCCGGCCGCCAGCACGGTGGCCACCAGCGCGTCGGCCCGGCCCAGCAGCTCGTACAGCCCGGCGTCCGCGCCGCGCAGCGAACCGCAGTACACCGGAAGGGCGTTGGCGCCCTGCGCCTCGATCGCCTCGCACAGGGTGTCCACGAAGGCGGTGTTCCCGCTCAGTTCGTGCGCCCGGTAGAACAGGACGCCCACGGTCGGGCGGTCGCCCCGGACCTCGTACGCGCCGTGCACGCCGAACTCCGGCATGCTGCGCGGCTCCTCGAAGCCCTCACCGGTCAGCAGCACGGTGTCCGACAGGAACCGGGACAGCTCCAGCAGGTTCGCGGGGCCGCCCTCGACCAGGTACTTCAGCGCCTCCGCGACCACACCGGCCGGCACCGACGACTCGGCCATCAGCTCGGCGTCCGGCACGGCCTCGCCGCCCAGCAGCACGGTCGGGATGCCGGCCGCCCGCAGCGCGGCCAGCCCGTCCTCCCAGGCCCGCTTGCCGCCCAGCAGCCGTACGACGGCGACGTCCGCGCCCTCGATCAGGCCCGGCAGCTCCTCGGCGACGTCGACCCGGGTGGGGTTGCCGATGCGGTAACCGGCGCCGGAGGCCCGGGCCGCCAGCAGATCCGTGTCGGCGGTCGACAACAACAACACTGTGCTCATGCGGGCGCTCCCGGTGGAATGAAAGGCAGTCCTTGCGGCGCGCCCGACTCGATGAGCCGCCAGAGCGCGTCCGTGTCCGCGTGCTGTTCGATCAGGTCGCCGAGCCGGTCGAGCTGCTCCTCGCGCAGCGCGGCGAAGCAGGTGTCCGGCGCGGGCACGAAGCGGCGGCCCGCGGCGGCGGCCACCTCGCGCAGGAAGGCCCGCCGGAAGCCGTCCGACTCCAGTGATCCGTGCCAGTGGGTCCCCCAGGTCCGGCCGACCCGGCAGCCGTCCAGGAAGGGTTCGCCGCCGTCGACGGTGGCCACGCCGTGGTGGATCTCGTAGCCGCCCACGGGTTCGCCGAGGGCTTCACCGCTCGGCCGGGTCAGGGTCTTCTCGCGGGCGAAGCGCACCCGGACGGGCAGCACGCCGAGGCCGGGGACGGCTCCGGCGCGGGACTCGACCTCGTCCTCGATGTGCTCGCCGAGGATCTGGAAGCCGCCGCAGATGCCGAGGACCGGGCGTCCTTCCGCGGCCCGCCGGACGAGGGCGTCGGCCAGCCCCCGCTCCCGCAGCCACCGAAGCGCGCGTACGGTCCCGCGGGTGCCCGGGACCACCACGAGGTCGGCGTCCGCCAGCTCCTCCGGCCGGTCCACGAACCGCACCACGACACCCGGTTCGGCCGCCAGCGCGTCCACGTCGGTGAAGTTGGACATCAGCGGGATCGCGCACACGGCGACTCGCAGCACGTCCTCACCGACCGGGGGAGCGACCGCGGACTCGCGGACCGTGCCCCGCAGCGACACCCTCAGCCCGTCCTCCTCGTCGATGCCGAGCCCGTGCCGGAAGGGCAGCACGCCGTACGTCCGCCGTCCGGTGAGGTCCCGGAGCATGTCCAGGCCGGGCTCCAGCAGGGAGACGTCGCCGCGGAACTTGTTCACCAGGAAACCGGCGACCAGCTCCTGGTCCTCCGGCGAGAGCAGGGCGACCGTGCCGAAGAAGGACGCGAAGACACCCCCGCGGTCGATGTCGCCGACGACGAGCACGGGCAGCCGCGCGTTCCGCGCGATCCCCATGTTGACGATGTCGGTCCGCCGCAGGTTGATCTCGGCCGGACTGCCCGCCCCCTCACAGATCACCGCGTCATACGTGCCCCGCAACTCGGCCAGGCAGTCCAGCACCGTGCCCAGCAGCCGCTGCTGGCGCCCCCCGTGGTACCCGCGCGCGCTCAGCTCGCCCACCGGCTTGCCGAGCAGCACCACCTGGCTGCTCTGTTCGCCGCCGGGCTTGAGCAGCACCGGGTTCATCAGCGCGGTCGGCTCGATCCGGCAGGCCTGGGCCTGCATCGCCTGCGCCCGGCCGATCTCGGCGCCCTCGCGCGTCACGAACGAATTGAGGGACATGTTCTGCGCCTTGAACGGCGCGACCTTCACCCCCTGGCGGACCAGCCAGCGGCAGATGCCGGCCGTCACGACGCTCTTGCCGGCGTCGGAGGTGGTGCCGGCGACGAGGAGACCACCGTTCACTTCCCGCGTCCTTTCAGGAGTCGGCGCGCGGCGAGCGTGCCGCCGAGGGCGAGCAGGCCGACGCGGCGGGAGAGCCGTACGGCCCGGTCGATGTCGGTGACCCGGACCGGCCGTCCGGTGGCGCCGTTGAGCACCGGGCGGTGCTCGACCCGGCCGCCGTAGGAGAGCGTCCCGCCCAGGCGGACGCCGAGGGCGCCCGCGAAGGAGGCCTCCACGGGCCCGGCGTTGGGGCTGGGGTGCTTGCGCGCGTCCGCCTTCCAGGCGCGCAGGGCCCCCCGCGGATCCGGTCCGGCCGCGGCGGCGAGTACGGCGGTCAGCCGGGCCCCCGGCCAGCCGGCGACGTCGTCGAGGCGGGCGGAAGCCCAGCCGAAGCGCCGGAAGCGGGCGGACCTGTGACCCACCATCGCGTCCAGCGTGTTGACCGCCCGGAACCCGAGGAGCCCCGGAACTCCGGCCACCGCGCCCCACACGAGGGCGCCGACGACGGCGTCGGAGGTGTTCTCGGCCACCGATTCGACCACGGCCCGGGCGATGCCGTCGGCGTCCAGCGCCTGCGGGTCCCGGCCGCACAGATGGGGCAGCCGCGCCCGGGCCGCCTCGACGTCCCCGGACTCCAGGGCACGCCCGATGGTGCGGGCCTCCCGGGCGAGCGAGGTGCCGCCCACGACGGCCCAGGTGGCGGCGGCGGTCAGCGCGACGGAGGCGGTACGGGAGGGGCGCACGGCACATGAGGCCAGTGCGCCGAGCGCGACGGCGCCACCGGCGCACACGGCGGTGTGCAGGGCGCCCCAGCCGCGGTGGTCGTGCCACAACGCGCCTTCCACGGCGCCCGCCGCCCGGCCGAACGCGGCGACGGGATGCCCGCGGCGCGGATCGCCGAGAAGCAGGTCCCCGAGAACGCCGGCGGCGGCGCCGTACGCGTATGTGCGATCGGCACCCATCGGCTCAGCCGGCCGTGGGGACAGGAACGGGCCTGGTACTGGTCCTCGATCGGCAGCCGAGCATGGCGATATGTGTCCTCACTCAGGGTGTCCGCGCCCTGGTTCGACGTGAATCGGCGGTGAGAGTTCCTGGCTCCCGGGGTTCTTCCCCGGTGACAGTGGCGGGACCGCGCCGGATTCGCACCGGCTTCCTCTCCTGCCGCCGTACATGGCCTGGGCAGTCCACCACGGGCCCGGAACGGCAGTCAACTTGCCTTTGACCTGGGACGCCGGACTGTGCTGAGGCCCACATCGCCGGCACGCGGGACGGCGCCGGACGACCGGATCGCGTCGAAATCCCCTCGCCGGGAGGCAACTCGACGGCCGGCTTCGTCCACGCGGACGGCTCCGGAGCACCGCGGACATGCGTCAGCCCTGCCGGTCCCGCTGGAGCGGTGAACCGGCAGGGCCGACGTGGTGGATCAGGCCGTCAGGGCTTGGCGACGATCAGGTAGATGCCGTACGCCACCGCCGCGGCACAGGCCGCGAAGCAGACGTACGCACCGGTCACGGCCAGCGCGGCCGACCCGCCCTGGGCCGCGGCCTTCTCGCGGCGGGACAGGCCGTTGACGCCGAGGGTGAACAGGGCCACCAGGCCCACCGTGAACGCGAGGCTGACGCCGAAGACGGAGCCGAGGGCCGCCCAGTCGATCTTCATGGGGATGCTTCCTTCAGTAACCGTGTGCTCGGGGTCAGACCGCGGCGGCCGGCGGGGCGGCCGGGGCGGGGGCCGGCTCGGTGGCCGGGGCCGGGATGGTGGCCGTCAGGTCCTCGGTGACCGTGCCCGTGGGGGGCGGGGTCACGGCGGCGATGGCGGCGGTGACCACACCGGCCGGCTCGCCGGTCTCCTCGACCACGTTGGTGTGGTCGACGACCTCGCGGCGGGAGATCTTCCAGATAGCGGCGCTCCCGGCGACGAGGAAGACGGCGACGGCGGCGGTGCCCCAGTCACCCAGGCCGGTGACCGACTCGGCACCCGCGCCGACCAGCGCGGCGGCCGGCAGGGTGAGCGCCCAGGCGACGAACATGCGGGTCGCGGTGGACCAGCGGACCACACCGCCCTTGCGGCCGAGGCCCGCGCCCATCACCGAGCCGGAGACGACGTGCGTGGTGGAGAGGGAGAAGCCGAGGTGCGAGGAGGCCAGGATGGCGGTCGCGGCGCTGGTCTGCGCGGCGAAGCCCTGGCGCGGCTCCAGGTCGGTCAGGCCCTTGCCCATGGTGCGGATGATGCGCCAGCCGCCGATGTAGGTGCCGAGCGCGATGGCCAGGCCGGCGGAGAGGATCACCCAGGTGGGAGGGTTGGAGCCGGGGGCGAGGGAGCCGCCGGCCACCAGGGCGAGGGTGATGATGCCCATCGTCTTCTGGGCGTCGTTGGTGCCGTGGGCCAGGGAGACCAGGCCGGCGGAGGCGATCTGGCCGACGCGGTAGCCCTTGCGGGTGGCCTCGCCGTCCGCGCCGCCGCCGATGCCGTAGGAGAACCGGGTGGCCAGCAGCGAGGCCAGGCCCGCCACGATCGGCGCGGCGACGGCCGGCAGCAGCACCTTGGTGACCAGGACGTCACCGTGGACGGCGCCGAAGCCGGCGGAGGCGACGGTGGCGCCGACCAGGCCGCCCATCAGGGCGTGCGAGGAGCTGGAGGGCAGGCCCACCAGCCAGGTCAGCAGGTTCCAGAGGATCGCGCCGACCAGGGCGGCGAAGATGACCTCGGGACGGATGCCGGTCTCGTCGACGAGACCCTTGGAGATCGTGTTCGCGACCTCCACGGAGAGGAAGGCGCCCACAAGATTGAGGACGGCGGACATGGCCACCGCGATCTTCGGCTTCAGAGCGCCTGTGGAGATGGTGGTGGCCATCGCGTTCGCGGTGTCGTGGAAACCGTTCGTGAAATCGAACGCGAGAGCGGTTACGACCACTATCGCGAGGATCAGCGAGAAGCTTTCCATTTACCCAGGCAATCGTTCGAGGTCATTGGCTGGTCGAACGTAGGCAACCTGGGTGAACGGAAGATGAACTGAGGCGGGCGTGAGGGTGTCAGTAACGCGCGCGAGAGATTCCGCTTGTGTCCCTCGCCCCAGGCGGCCCTTGGCTACCGGCCCCGCGCGAGGACCCGCAGCCGGCTCAGGGTGCCGTTGAAGAGATTCTGGTCACCCGGCAGCCGGCCCTTGGTGTCGTACTGCCAGAAGGTCCAGTAGCGCCAGCCGCCCGGCAGCGTCCCCGGCCGCGAGGTGCCGTGCCGGGCGATCCACAGGGGGTTCGAGGAGGAGAGGGCGCGGCTGTTCCCGGTGCACAGCTTCCACCACTGGGTCGAGGTGTAGATCACCGGACGGCGGCCGGTCTCCCGCTCGACCTCGTCGCTGAAGGACTGGATCCAGCGGACCATGCGGGCCTTGCCCAGCCCGTAGCACTTGTGTTGCGTGCTGTACGGGTTGTACTCGATGTCCAGCGCGGGCGGCAGCGTCCAGCCGTCCGCCCGCCAGGCGCCGCCGTGCGCCACGAAGTACGCGGCCTGCCGGGTGCCGGAGGACCGGTCCGGCAGGGCGAAGTGGTACGCGCCCCGCAGCAGGCCGGCCTTGCGGGCGCCGGAGTACTGCCCGGAGAAGTAGGGGTTGCGGTAGGTCGTGGACTCGGTCGCCTTGACGTACACGAACCGGGCGCCCTTCGCCGCGGCGGCGGCCCAGTCGACGTGCTTCTGGTAGGACGAGACGTCGTGCCCCCGGGGCAGCCCGGCGGGGAGCATCGACAGCCCGGCTGCCTGCGAGGTTCCGGCCTGCTGTGAGGTCTCGGCGGGCTGCGTCTGCGACCTTCCGGCCTCCTGCGACATGCCGGTCTGCTGTGACGTGCCGTCCTGCTGTGAGCTGCCGGTGTGGTGTGACGTTCCGGCTGCCTGTGTGGATCCGGCCGTCCCGGTCTGTCCTGCCGGCTCCCCGGGGCCCACCGGCCCGGCCGACGCCGGTGCGGTGCCCGCGAGGGCGAGGGCCGCCGTGGCTGCCGCGAGGACACCGGCGCGGCGGCGGACGAGGGTGCGTTCACGGGCCATGCGTCTCCCCGGGGTGGCGGACGACCGCGGGCGGTGGCGATCGTCCCGTGGGCAAGAGAGGCCATTGAAGGCCTGTTGATCACCGCATCCAGGCCGATTCCGAGCGTTTCGTCGCCGGATCCGCCCGTTCGGCCGTACGGTTTCCGGGCGGAAGCGACCGGCCCGCCCGCTCCCGGCCGGTCCGGCTGGCAGGATCACCGCATGGCTGAACCGCTGCGGAACACGGACGACGGACACCAGGCCGGGAATCAGGCCGGGCAGCAGTCCGGGGATCAGGGTGGGAATCGGACCGGGCAGCAGGCCGGGAACCAGGACGTGGCGCGACTGTGGGCGGACGTGGTCGCGACGGCGCGCCGGACCGTCGCCGACGGGCTGGTCGTCGGCACCTCGGGCAACGTCTCCGCGCGCATCGGCGACCTGGTGCTCGTCACCCCGTCGGGCGTCCCCTACGACCGGCTCACCCCCGCCGACGTCACCGGCGTCGACCTCACGGGACGCCGGGTGCTCGGCACGCTCGTGCCGACCAGCGAACTGCCCATGCACCTCGCCGTCTACCGCACCACCGACGCCCGCGCCGTCGTCCACACCCACGCCGTGCACGCGACCGCGGTCTCCACGCTCGTGCCCGAGCTGCCGACGGTGCACTACATGGCCGCTGCCCTCGGCGGTCCGGTCAGGGTCGCCCCCTACGCCGCCTACGGCACCGACGAACTCGCCGAGAACATGCTCCGCGCCCTCGCCGGCCGCTCCGGCTGCCTGCTGCAGAACCACGGCACGATCACCTACGGCGCCACCCTCGACCAGGCCTACGACCGCACCGCCCAGCTGGAGTGGATGTGCCGCCTGTGGCTGACGGCGTCCTCCGTGCCCGGTCTGACCCCGTCCCTGCTGACGGAGGCACAAGTCACCGAGGCCGGGGAACGCTTGAAGGGGTACGGCCAACGGAGGTGACCCCTTGCCGAGCAGCAACCCGTTCCGATCCCTGCCGACTCCGCTCGCCCTGCTCCGCGGCGGCGGTGCGAGCCGCTTCGGTTCCGTCCGCCGCGCCGGCGCCCGGCGCCGGCGCAGCCACCCGGCGGTGCCGAAACCGCCCGCGTCCGGGCTGTCGGCGCCTCCGCTGGCCGCCGGCCGCAACCCCGCCGACACTGGATCCGTGCGCACTGTGAAGGCGACCGCCACCGCACTCACCGCTGCCCTGGCCGCCGGCACGGCCGCCGTGGTCGCCGGCCGGCTCGCCAGCGACGTCGCACTGAAGGCACCGCCGGGCCGGCCCCTGCCCACCGAGCCCCGCCTCACCGTGCACCGCACGGCCGCCGGGCAGATCACGCTCACCCGCGACCTGGCCGCCCTGCGCCCCGGCACCTACGGCCTCGTCGGCGACGGCTCCCACGCGGTGGTCGGCCCGGTCCTGGAGGCGGCCGCGCACACCGCCGACACCGTGGTGCGCCGCCTGGAACGCGTCACCCACGGCGCCCTCACCCCGGGCGACGCGGTCTGGCTCACCCCGAACGTGTACGTCGGCAACCCCCGCACGGCCCTCGGACTGGACCACGAGGACGTCGACGTGCCCGGGGACCTCGGCGCCCTGCCCGCCTGGTTCGTGCCGGGCCACCGGGACACCTGGGTGATCGCCGTGCACGGCCTCGGCACCACCCGCGAGCAGGCCATGAACGTGATGGACTTCCTGCACCGCCGCCGGCTGCCGGTCCTCGCCCTCGCCTACCGCGGCGACCCCGGCGCCCCGCGGTCGCCGGACGGGCTCAACCACCTCGGCGAGACCGAGTGGCGGGACGTCGAGGCGGCCATCCGCCACGCCGTCCGCCGCGGCGCCCAACGGGTCGTCCTGCTCGGCTGGTCCACCGGCGCCACCATGGCCCTGCGCGCCGCCGAGAACTCCGCGGTCCGCGACCGGATCGCCGGGCTCGTCCTCGACTCGCCGGTGCTCGACTGGCAGGCCACCCTGCGCGCCCTGGCCAGGGCCCGGCACACCCCGCAGCCGCTGCTGCCGCTCGCCGTGCGGGCCGCGCAGGGCCGCATCGGACTGCACGCCGACCGGTTCGCCGAGATCGCCGACCCCGACCGGCTCCGGGTGCCCACCCTGATCGTCCACGGACCCCAGGACCAGGTCGCCCCCTGGGAGTTCTCCCGCCGGCTCGCCCGGCGCCGCGCAGGCCTCGTCGCCCTGCACACCGTCACGGACGCCCCGCACGCGGCGATGTGGAACGCGGACCCGGCCGAGTACGAGGAACGGCTGCGCCGGTTCCTGACCCCGCTGATGTGACCTCGCTGCCGTGCCCGCGCCGACGCCACCCGGGCGCCGAGGCACACCGGTACCGGCGCGAAGCATTCCGTTTGAAAGCCGTACGGCTGGCTCGATCGCGTCGCTGCGGCCCTTCCCGGAGCCGGTGCCTTGGCCAGCCCCGTCGCCCGCGGTGACATTCCGTTTGGGTTTTCGGACCGTCAACCGGAAGACTGCACCCCGTGACGTCCCGTATCCCGCGCGACTCCAGGCTCCGACTCGTCCGACCGCGACCCCTGGCCGCCGCCCCCAGAGCTGTGAACCAGCGGCGCCCACGGCGCCCCGCACCCCGGCCGCCGGAAGGCACCCCCGCCCCCGCCGAACTGGCCGGAATGGCCCGCACCCGGCTGGCCGGCGCGGCCCGCGTCGCCCGCTGGGCCGACGCCTCGCTCGGCCCCGGCCGCGCCGGCGCCACCGCGGACGGCAAGGCCACCCTGTCCGACGCCACCGCGGAAGGCGCCGCCGCCGAACTGGGCCTGAGCGTCGCTCAGGTCCGCGCCGACTGGGACACCGCCCGCCTCGCCGGACTCGTCGAGGTGCACGGCGACAGCGCGCGCCCCGGCTGGCGGCTGCGCGCCTGGGACCGCGACGACAGCGCCGTACTGCGCGGCTGGGTCGCCCTGTTCGACGCCTGGTCGCTCGCCTGCCCCGAACCCGGCGGGCACGAGCCGGCCGCCGTCGCCGAGGTCGTCTCGGCCATGCCGCAGGTGCTCTCCTTCCTCCAGCTGTCGGCCGGCCCCGTCCCGGTCGAGCAGCTGCTCGACCTGCTCCAGCAGCGGGTCACCGAACTGCGCACCGAACGCTGCGAGGTCGCCTACGAACCCGGCACCGGAGAGCCCGCCGGCACCCCGCGCCCCGCGGACCCGGCGCCCGCCGAGGACACCCCGCTCGCCCCGCTGCTCGACTGGGCGCTGGGTGCCCTCGCCTCCGTCGGCGCCCTCACCTACGGCGGCGGCCAGGCCACCCTCACCCCGCTGGGCAGCTGGGCGGTGTGGGTCAAGCTGGAGCAGATCTGCGTGGCGGCGCAGAGCCCCGCAGGAAACATTGAGCAGTCCGCCGAGGACATGCTCCGCGGCTGCGCCCAGCTCCGCCCCAACGCGGCCCGCGCCGAGTACCGCGCCTGGCTGGCCGCCCGCCCCGTCGGCAGCGCCGTCACCGAGCTGATCGGCGCCGCCCGCGGCGACGACGCCCTGCTGCGCGGCCTGGCCTTCGAGGCGCTGCGCGTCGTCGGCGCCCCCGCCGAGCCCGACGTACGGGCCGTCGTCGAGGAGCCGGCCCTGCGGCCGTACGCGCTGCTGTGGCTCGCCGAGCACGACGGGATCGACCCGGAGGACGCCCACGAGGTGCTCACCCGGGAGGAGGCAACCTGGCTGTGGGTCGACACCGCCGCCGCCGTCGCCGACCACGGCGAGGCGCCGATGCTGGTCCGGCACCTGGAGTCCGCGGTGCAGCCCACCGTGCCCCAGCTGCTCGACGAGGTCCGCGCCGTCGGCCACCCGCGCACCGTGCAGGTCCTGGTCGCGCTCGCCGCCGCGCACCCCGACCCGGCCCTGGCCAAGGCCGTACGCCGGGCCGCGTTCCAGGTGCATACCGGGGGATGAGCGGCGGGGGAGCGGCTCAGGCGCCGATCTCCGGGGCGTACGTCCCGAAGGTCCAGACGTTCCCCTCGGCGTCCCGGGCCATGTAGTCCCGGGAGCCGTAGTCCTGGTCCGTCGGGGGCATCAGGATCTCCACCCCGTGCTCCACGGCCCGCTGGTGGTGCGCGTCCACGTCGTCCACCACGACGTACACCCCGGCGGGTCCGGCGTCCTTCATCACCGTGTCGAAGAGGCCGCCGCGGCCCTTGGAACCGATCATCACCGCGCCGCTGCCCTGCACCAGCTCGGCGTGCATCACCTTGCCGTCCTGCGTCTCGAACACCGACAGCTCGGTGAAGCCGAGGGCCTCCGTGAGCTGCCTGATCGCCGCCCTGGCGTCCGCGTACAACAGCGTGGGACAGATGCTCGGCCGTGCGCCGCCACCCGGGCCTGCCATGCCGATCACTCCTCCGTGCATCGGTTGCGCCGTGCTCCTCGAGTCTTGCAGGCACCACTGACACCCCTTCGGCAGAGCGTGCCGCCCCGCCCACCGCCGAACGGGGGACTTCCGGCCTCCGCCCGCCCGGCCGCCCCTCCGGCCCGGCCGCCGGTGACTACGCTCTGCGCCTGATCCGGGACGGTGGATTCCAGTCGGTACCAAGGGGGCAAGGTGGCACTTCCCCCGCACCGTCCCGTCGTCGCCCTCCTCGCGGCCGTCGCCCTCGGCCTTCTCGGCCTGGCCGGGCACCTGCGGCCCGACCCCTACGGCGACCGGCTCCTGCCCGGCGCGTCCGGCGGGCCGCACCTGGACACCCGGGCCTGGGCGGCGCGGGCGCACGACGGCGTCGTGGCCGCCTACGACAGCCGTACCGGGGCGCTGCGGTGGCGCTACGCGCGCGCGGGGCACCGTCCCGTCTCCGTGCTCCCCACGCGCGCGGAGGTGATCGCGCTCTGGGACGACGGGCTGCTCACCGACACCGACGGCCGCTCCGTGCGCTGGCACCGGGCCCTGCCCGACGCGGCCGAGTGGCTCCCGTCCCAGGGCGGCACCGGCGTCCTGCGCCCCCTAGGCCGCGGCATCCTCGCGGTCGTCACCCCGCGCCGGGTCACCGCGTACCGCACCGCCGACGGCGACCTGCGCTGGGTGCTGCCCGCCCGGAACGGCTGCGTGTTCCGGCCCGCGAGTGCCGTACGGCGGGGCGCGGCCCTGATCCTCGCCCAGCCGTGCGCGGACAGCGCCTGGACAGGCCAGCTCGTGGCCCTGGACGACCTGGGCCGGATCGCGCCCGGCCGCACTCCGCTGGGCAATGATCTCCCCGGCCCGCACCCCGGACACCTGGACGCAGAAAAACCGCTTGCCCGGCCCCGTTAGACTTCTTCCCATGGCCATTCTCCTCGCGCATTAGACGGCGGGAACGTCCTCAGCCGCCCACCCGCCAACCCCTGTACGCCCTGGAGTCTGTCCTTGATCTCCGCCTCCGGTATCGAGCTGCGCGCCGGTGCGCGCGTCCTCATCGAGAACGCCACCTTCCGTGTCGCCAAGGGCGACCGCATCGGCCTCGTCGGCCGCAACGGCGCGGGCAAGACCACCCTGACGAAATGCCTGGCCGGCGAGGGCATCCCGGCCGCGGGCCAGATCACCCGCTCCGGCGAGGTCGGCTACCTCCCGCAGGACCCCCGCACCGGTGACCTCGACGTCCTCGCCCGCGACCGCATCCTCTCCGCGCGCGGCCTCGACGTACTGATCCGCAAGATGCGCGAGAACGAGGAGCGCATCGCCAACGGCAAGGGCTCCACCCGCGAGAAGGCCCTGAAGCAGTACGAGCGCCAGGAGACGGAGTTCCTCACCAAGGGCGGGTACGCCGCCGAGGCCGAGGCCGCCACCATCGCCGCCGCCCTGAACCTGCCCGACCGGGTGCTCGGCCAGCCGCTGCACACGCTCTCCGGCGGTCAGCGCCGCCGTATCGAGCTGGCCCGGATCCTGTTCTCGGACGCCGACACCCTGCTGCTCGACGAGCCGACCAACCACCTCGACGCGGACTCGATCATCTGGCTGCGGGACTACCTGAAGACCTACCGCGGCGGCTTCATCGTGATCTCCCACGACGTCGACCTCGTGGAGACCGTCGTCAACAAGGTGTTCTACCTGGACGCGAACCGGTCCGCGATCGACATCTACAACATGGGCTGGAAGCTGTACCAGCAGCAGCGCGAGGCCGACGAGAAGCGCCGCAAGCGCGAGCGCGCCAACGCCGAGAAGAAGGCCGCCGCGCTGCACTCGCAGGCCGACAAGATGCGGGCCAAGGCGACCAAGACCGTCGCCGCGCAGAACATGGCGCGCCGGGCCGACAAGCTCCTCGCGGGCCTGGACGCGGTCCGGCAGTCCGACAAGGTCGCCAAGCTCCGCTTCCCCGAGCCGGCGCCCTGCGGCAAGACCCCGCTGATGGCCGAGGGCCTGTCGAAGTCGTACGGCTCGCTGGAGATCTTCACCGACGTCGACCTCGCCATCGACAAGGGCTCCCGGGTCGTCATCCTCGGCCTCAACGGCGCCGGCAAGACCACCCTGCTGCGGCTGCTCGGGGGCGTGGAGCAGCCGGACACCGGGCGGGTCGTCCCCGGTCACGGACTCAAGCTCGGCTACTACGCGCAGGAGCACGAGACCCTGGACGCCGACCGCACGGTGCTGGAGAACATGCGCTCGGCGGCGCCCGACATGGACCTGGTCGAGGTCCGCAAGGTGCTGGGCTCGTTCCTGTTCTCCGGCGACGACGTCGACAAGCCGGCCGGGGTCCTCTCCGGCGGCGAGAAGACCCGCCTCGCCCTCGCGACCCTGGTCGTCTCCTCGGCGAACGTGCTGCTCCTGGACGAGCCGACCAACAACCTGGACCCGGCCAGCCGTGAGGAGATCCTCGGCGCCCTGCGCACCTACAAGGGCGCGGTCGTCCTCGTCACCCACGACGAGGGCGCGGTCGAGGCCCTCCAGCCGGAGCGGATCATCCTGCTGCCGGACGGCGTCGAGGACCTGTGGGGCTCCGACTACGCGGACCTCGTCGCCCTGGCCTGATCGAAAGACTGATCCACTGTGTATGGATCATTCGGCCTATCCGTGATCCATCATCTGTGTGAGATCTCCTCGTACCGGGGTGTGTCGTACACGGATTTTCCGGCCGATCCCCCGACAGTCGAGGGATCGGCCGCTTTGCCTTCCTGACCTGGTACTTCGCGAACCCGCTCACTCCGAGTCATGGGCCACACCCCGTGGAATCTTCTATTCCGCTTGTGGGGATCCGCTCCTGTCGTCACAACGATGTCTCACGGACCTTGCCGAATGGGTGGCCATCACGCCCGAGAGGGGTGATCATGAGGAGACCAGAGCGCACTTCCCATGAGGAGGCACGGGTGGCCGAGACTCTGAAGAAGGGCAGCCGGGTGACCGGCGCCGCGCGCGACAAGCTCGCGGCAGACCTGAAGAAGAAGTACGACTCCGGTGCGAGCATCCGGGCGCTGGCCGAGGAGACCGGCCGCTCGTATGGCTTCGTGCACCGGATGCTGAGCGAGTCGGGCGTCACGCTGCGTGGGCGTGGCGGAGCGACCCGCGGTAAGAAGGCCGCTTCGTCCTGACTCCGGGCGGCCCATCGGCTTCGATGGTGGCCACCCGGTCGGGAGACCGACCGGCCGGGTGGTTACTGTGCAGTCACTTAGCTTTGCTCTGCTGACCGCACCCATCGGAGGCGCCCCATGGCTTCGCCCGAGCAGGACCTCGCTCCCGTACTCGACAAGGACGGCGTACGGCTCACCGTAGACGACACGCTCGCCACGGTGACGCTGACCAACCCGGCCAAGCGCAATGCGCAGAGCCCCGCCCTGTGGCGGGCGCTCGCCGAGGCCGGACGGCTGCTGCCGGGCTCCGTCCGCGTCGTCGTGCTGCGTGGCGAGGGCAAGTCCTTCTCCGCCGGGCTGGACCGTCAGATGTTCACTCCGGAGGGGATCCCGGGCGAGCCGTCCTTCATCGAGCTCGCGCGCCGTGACGACGCCGGGCTCGACGCGACCATCGCCGAATACCAGGAGGCGTTCACCTGGTGGCGGCGGACCGACGTCGTGTCCATCGCCGCTGTCCAGGGACATGCCATCGGGGCCGGCTTCCAGCTCGCGCTCGGCTGCGACCTGCGGGTCGTCGCCGACGACGTGCAGTTCGCGATGCGCGAGACCAGCCTCGGCCTCGTACCCGACCTGACCGGCACGCACCCGCTGGTCGGGCTCGTCGGATACGCCCGCGCGCTCGAGATCTGCGCGACCGGGCGGTTCGTCGGGGCCGAGGAGGCGGTCTCGAGCGGGCTGGCCAACCTCGCGGTGCCCGCGGCCGAGCTGGACGGGGCGGTACGGGACCTGGCGGCGGCGTTGCTGGCCGCGCCGCGGGACGCGGTGGTGGAGACCAAGGCGCTGCTCCGTGGTGCCGTGGACCGCACGTACGACGAGCAGCGCGCTGCCGAGCGCGCCGCGCAGGCACGGCGACTGCGGGACCTGGCGGGCCTCGGCGAATGACCGTCCGCCACTGCTGTGACCAGGACGCCGACCCGTCCGGCACGCCCTTCTGACGGGCCGCAGGGACGTCCCGGGCCGCATGCGCGGACTTTCCGAGCCGCACGCACGACCGGTGAGCCGCGCCGGTCCGCCGGTTCCCCTCGGACCTGACGGCACGGCGGCACGCTCGCGCCCGGGGGCGCTCCTCGCCGTGCACGGCCCCGGGGCGGCGAGGGCTGCCTCCGGGATCGCGGTCTCGTCCGGGGCGGTGGGAGGGGTGAGCCGACGGCTCGGGCGAGGGGTGGGGCATCCAGGGTGCGGGGAAGTGCGCGGCCGGCCCCCGCACGGCCGCGCACGGGAGGCGCCGTCATCCGCTACCGCGCCGAAAGGCCGGACGGCGAGCGCACGGCCGCACACGGGAGCCGCCGTCATCCGTTACCGCGTCGAAGGGCCGGACGGCGAGCGCACAGCCGCACGGGAGGCGGCCGTCAGAACCCGTGCCGCGTCCCCCCGTCCACCGGCACCATGACTCCCGTCACGTAGGAGGCCGCCGGAGACAGCAGGAACGCCGCCACCCGTCCGAACTCCTCGGGCGCCCCGTACCTCCGCAGCGGGATCCGGGACTCGTTCGCGGCCCGGGTGGCCTCTGGGTCCGCGGACCGTCCGTCCAGGTCGCGCATGCGGTCCGTGTCGATCCGCCCGGGCAGCAGCCCCAACACGCGAATCCCGCGCGGCCCCAGCTCGTCGGCGAGCGACTTGGCGAACCCGGCGAGTCCGGGCCGCAGCCCGTTGGAGATGGTCAGCCCGGGGATCGGCTCGTGCACCGACCCGGACAGCACGAACCCGATGGCGCCGCCCTCCTCCAGCTCGGCCGCCGCCGCGCGGGCGAGCCGTACCGCGCCGAGGAACACCGACTCGAACGCGGCGCGCCACTGCTCGTCGGTGTTGTCGGCGACGAACCCCGGCGGCGGACCGCCCACGCTCACCAGCATCCCGTGGAAGCCGCCGAAGTGCTCACGCGCGGCCGCGATCAGCCGCTCGGGGGCCCCCGCGTCGGCGTTGTCCACGGCCACGCCCACCGCACCCGGGCCCAGTTCCGCGGCGGCGTCGGCGACCTGCTGCTCCTCCCGCCCGGTGATGACCACCTTCGCCCCCTCGGCGAGGAGTTGCCGCGCGGTGGCGTTGCCCAGCCCGCGGGTGGCTCCGGTGACGACGTACACCCGGTCCTTCAGTCCAAGATCCATGGGCCTATCCTGCCTCGTCGTCCCCGTACAACGTGAGGGCGGTGTTCACCAGGCCGATGTGGCTGAACGCCTGCGGGAAGTTGCCCAGCTGACAGCCGTGCACGGGGTCGTACTCCTCGGCCATCAGCCCCACGTCGTTGCACAGGCCCACCAGCCGGTCGAACAGTTCGCGCGCCTCCTTCGTCCGGCCCGTCAGATGCAGCGCGTCGGCCAGCCAGAACGAGCAGGCGAGGAAGGCGCCCTCGCCGCTCGGCAGCCCGTCCACCACCGAGTCCTCGGTGTCGTAGCGGCGCAGGAAACCGCCGTGGTCGAGGTCGCCGCGGATCGCGTCGACCGTGCCGACCACCCGCGGGTCGTCCGGCGGCAGGAACCCGACGCGCGGGATGAGCAGCAGCGCGGCGTCGAGTTCCCGTGAGCCGTAGTACTGGGTGAAGGTGTTCCGGTCCGGGTCGAAGCCCTTCTCGCACACCTCGCGGTGCACCTCGTCCCGCAGTCTGCGCCAGCCCTCCAGGTCGCCGTGCAGCTCCCGGTGCCGCTCCAGGGTCCGCACGGCCCGGTCGGCGGCCACCCACACCATCACCTTGGAGTGCACGAACTGCCGCCGGCCGCCGCGCACCTCCCACAGGCCCTCGTCCGGCTGCCGCCACGCCGTCTCCAGGAACGTCATCAGCGAGCGCTGCAGGGCCCACATGTGCGGTTTGGTGGGCAGGCCCGCGGCGCGGGCCAGCGACAGGGTGTCCATCACCTCGCCGTACACGTCGAGCTGGAGCTGGTCGACGGCACCGTTGCCGGTGCGTACGGGGGAGGAGCCGACGAAGCCGGGCAGCCAGGGCAGTTCGGTCTCCCCCAGCCGCCGCTCGCCCGCGACGCCGTACATGATCTGCAGGTCGGCCGGGTCGCCGGCGACCGCGCGCAGCAGCCAGTCGCGCCAGGCCCCGGCCTCCTCGCGGAAGCCCATGGAGAGCAGCGCGCTCAGGGTGAGGGTGGAGTCGCGCAGCCAGCAGTACCGGTAGTCCCAGTTGCGCACGCCACCCGGCTGCTCGGGCAGCGAGGTGGTCGCCGCGGCGACGATCCCGCCGGTCGGGGCGTAGGTGAGCGCCTTGAGGGTGATCAGGGAGCGGACCACGGCGTCCCGGTGCGGTCCCTCGTACGTGCACTGGCGGGCCCAGCGCCGCCAGTCGGTGACGCTGCTCTCCAGCGCCTCGTACGGGTCGATGAGCGGCGGGCGCTTCTCGTGCGAGGGGTGCCAGGTGAGCACGAACGCGACCCGCTCGCCCTCGGCGACGGTGAACTCCGCGTGGGTGCCGAAGTCCTCGCCCCAGGTGCGCACGGGCGGTTCGGAGCGCAGCCACGCGGAGTCCGGTCCGGCGATGGCCACCCGGTGGCCGTCGGCGCGGCGCACCCACGGCGTGATGGAGCCGTAGTCGAAGCGGAGGCGCAGCGTGCTGCGGACGGTGACCCGGCCGCTGACGCCCTCCACGATCCGTACGACGTCGGGGGCGCGCTCGCGCTGCGGCATCAGGTCGGTGACGCGTACCGTGCCGTCCTCCGTCTCCCACTCGGTGTCGAGGACGAGGGTCTCCGGCCGGTAGGCGCGGCGGGTGCAGACGTCCGCACCCGCGGGCGCGATCCGCCAGTGGCCGTGGTCCTCGTCGCCCAGCAGCCGGGCGAAGCAGGCACCGGAGTCGAAGCGCGGCAGGCACAGCCAGTCGATCGAGCCGTCCTTACCGACCAGGGCCGCGGACTGCTTGTCCCCGATGAGGGCGTAGTCCTCGATACGCGCGTTCACGGGATGCGGTTTCCCGGCGGACCAGGGGGCCAATCAGGTGGGGCGCCGGGGGAGTGACGCCGGCGCACGGGAAACGGGCGCGCTCAGACCGCGGCCGGTGCGCTCTCCTCCGGCTGCGGCTCGGCCGCGGCCTCCTCCCGGTCGCGGATCTCCCGCCGCACCAGGAACCACCAGCCGACCGGGACGGCCGCCGCGAACAGCCACCACTGGATCATGTACGCGTAGTTCAGCGGGGCGTCCTCGCTGCCCGGGTCCGAGATCTGCTCCGGGGAGCCGTCCTTGGCCCGGGGCGCCGTCTGCTGGATGTAGCCGCCGAGCACCCGCGCGCCGAGCCGCCGCGCCTCCTCGGCGCTGTTGATCAGCATGATCTGCCGGTCGGGCAGGCCCTCGACGTTCTTGATGCCGCTCGCCGCGGTGGTCTCGTCGGCCATCAGCCGCCCGGTGACGGTGGTCCGGCCGGCCGGCGGGGCGGGGACCTTCGGGAAGGCGGTCTGCACGCCGTTCGCCGGGATCCACCCGCGGTTGACGAGCAGTACCTTGCCGTCGTCGAGGACGAAGGGGGTGAGGACGTGGAAGCCGACCTCGCCGTCGGAGTTCGTCCGGCGCCGGACCACGACCTCCTTCGCGGTGTCGAAGGTGCCGGTCGCGGTGACCGTGCGGTACTTCTCGGTGCGGGTCACGGTGTGCCCGGGGGAGGTCAGCCGCTCGACCGGGACCGGCTCGGCGTGCAGCGCGGCGGAGACCAGGTCGTTGCGGGCGGTGCGCTCCTCGTACCGGTGCTGCTGCCAGAAGCCCAGCCGTATCATCGTCGGGATCAGTGCGATCGCGACGAGGGTGAGGATCACCCACTGGCGGGACAACAGGAATCGGTAACGGTGCACCCCACGACGGTACCTCCGGACCGTGGGGTGCATTCATGCGGGTACCGGGTCAGACGTGGTCGACGATCCCTGCCTTCCCCTGGGCCCGGGCGCAGTGGGCGCCGCAGTAGAACATGCCGTCGGCCTCCACGCCCTGGCCGATGATCGAGACCTTGCAGTTCTCGCAGACCGGGGCCATGCGGTGGATCGCGCAGGAGAAGCAGTCGAAGACGTGGACGGCGCCCTGTGCGTGGACCTCGAAGGCCATTCCGTAGTCATTGCCGCAAACTTCGCATTTCGCCATGCGCCACAGGGTGGGCCGTCGCCGATCCCGGAGCGAGCCGGGGCGGGGTGAGTCGTGCGGCAATCACCCGTTCGTACGGTCACCCGGCCGTGGGGCGCCTACTCGTCGGCGGGCTCCACATCCCTCAGCAGTTGCCCGAACGCCGCCTCGTCCACGATCGGCGTGCCGTACTGCCGGGCCTTGACCGTCTTCGACGTGCCCGAATCGGGGTCGTTGGTCACCAGCAGGCTGGTCAGCCGGGAGATGCTGGTGGCGACATGCAGCCCGGCCTCGGTGGCGCGGTCCTCCAGCAGCTCCCGCTCGGTCGAGGTGTCGCCGGAGAAGGCCACCCGCATGCCCTGCCTGAGGCGTTTGCCGTCCTCGTAGCGACCTGGGTTGGGATAGGGGCATGCGGGCCTTTTGCGGGAGGGGCGCCAACTGCCGGGCCGGTAGGCGCCGTAGCCACCCGACGACTGCCGGGGCACCGGCCGGTCCGACCACTCCGTCAGCGGCCGGCACTCCAGCAGCGGCAGCCGTACACCGCTCTCCGCCGCGGCCCGCAGGCTGGGCCGGAACGCCTCCGCCAGCACACGCGCGTCGTCCAGCGCGTGGTGCGCCCGCTGCTGTACGACCCCGAAGTGCGCCGCCAGCGACTCCAGCTTGTGGTTGGGCAGCGGCAGCCCCAGCTCCTTCGACAGCGCGATGGTGCACAGCCGTTGCCGCACCGGCGCCTCGCCCCGCACGCGCGCGTACTCCCGAGCGATCATCTGCCAGTCGAAGACAGCGTTGTGCGCGACGAGCACCCGGCCGTCCAGGCGGGCGGCGAACTCCTCGGCGATGTCCCCGAACAGCGGAGCGCCTTCGAGGACATCGCTCGTCAGACCGTGTATCCACACCGGTCCCGGATCCCGCTCCGGGTTGACCAGCGTGTACCAGTGGTCCTCGACCTCACCCTGCGCGTCCAGCCGGTAGACGGCCGCGGAGATGATCCGGTCGTCCCGGGCCAGGCCGGTGGTCTCCACGTCAACGACCGCGTATCCCTTCGGATACGCGGCCGGCCACTGGGTGGGGGAGGACACTGCGGTCGCACGGTCTTCGAGCATGGTCATTGAGGATACGGGCCACGACTGACAGCGCGGTCCCTCAGGTCCCGGCGGCACCCACCGGCCTCGCCCTCCTGCTCGGCCACCGCACACACGCGCGCGTGCGCGAGAGGGAGAGGTGCGGCGAGTCCGGCCGGCCGTACGGCGTCACCCCCCCGGTGCCGCCACCAGGTCCCCCGGCCCTCGCCTCACCCGCACGGGCTTCGGCGTCCGCCACACCCCCACGGTCTCCCGCCGGTCGGGCTCCTCAAGGGCCCGTATCCGGGGGGAGAGTGGGCGCGCTCCGGACGCGCGGTGAGGGAGGAGTAGGAAGCGCGCCGCCGGAGCCGCCCCCGCAGACCGGACAGCAGGCGTACGGCAGTTCGGGTACCAGTCCGCCGGCCGCCCTTGCGGAGCCCCCTGTTCCGCGCGGGGCGTCGATGCGGTGGCCGTGACCGCCGGGGTGGGATCCTCCCTGCTGTGACGGAACCCACCCACGACGAGGCCCACGGCGGCGCCCTCGGCTCCCGGCTGAACTGGCTCCGCGCGGCCGTGCTCGGCGCGAACGACGGCATCGTCTCCACCGCGGGACTGGTCGTCGGCGTGGCCGGCGCGACCGGGAGCCGGGCCGCCCTGCTCACCGCCGGACTGGCCGGCCTGCTCGCCGGCTCGATGTCCATGGCGGCCGGCGAGTACGTCTCCGTCTCCACCCAGCGCGACTCCGAGATGGCCGCGCTCGCCCTGGAGAAGCGGGAACTGCGCGAGCAGCCGGAGGCCGAACTGCGCGAGCTGACCGGCATGCTGGAGGCGCGCGGCCTGTCCCGCGACGTGGCCCGCGAGGCCGCCGAACAGCTCACCGCGCGGGACGCCCTGAAGGCCCACGCGCGCGTGGAGCTGGGCATCGACCCGGACGAGCTGACCAACCCCTGGACCGCGGCCTGGGCGAGCTTCCTGTCCTTCACCGCGGGCGCGCTGCTGCCGCTGCTGGCCATCGTCCTGCCCCCGGCCGGCCGGCGCCTCATGGTCACCGTCGTCTCGGTCCTGGCCACCCTCGCCCTCACCGGCTGGGCGAGCGCCCGCCTCGGCGCGGCGGAGCCGAAGCGGGCGGTGCTGCGCAACGTGGCGGGCGGGGCGCTGGCGATGGGGGTGACGTACGCGGCGGGGAGCCTGCTGGGGGCGGCGGGTGTGTGACCCGGCCGGTCAGTCGATGATCAGCCGCTCGCGCGGGAACAGCTCGGCGCCGAGGACGTGCTCGCAGTCGTAGAGCTGGATCTCCACGTCCTCCAGGGGAGCCAGGGGGGTCAGGTCCAGGGGGCCGCAGCGGGAGAAGGACACGGACCTCAGGGCCGGGAGGTGAGCGAGCGCCCCGATGTGGTCGATCTGGGCGACCCTGCCGAGGTAGACGGAGGTCAGCGTCCGATGGGGCGTCAAGTCGCCGAGGTCGACTTCGGCAACGTTGAGGACTTGCAACGACTGCAGGGGTGAAAAAGTTCCGGCAGAGAGGAAGTCGCGCCACTGCCGGTCGTCGTGGACGCTCAGCCAGCTCAGTGAGGTGAGCGCCTCCAGTCCCGTCAGCCGCATGAAACAGGCCTGATCGAAAAAGCTGAGGCCCGTCAGCCGAGGGGCGAAAGACAGCTCGTCCAGACCCCTTTCCGAAGGGAGGAAGTCCACCGACACGTGTCGGAGCTCGGGCAGGTCCGCCAGCGGTGCCAGCGAGAACCCGTTGCCGAAACCGGAAAGGTGCATCCTGGTCAGGGGCAGGCCGGACAACGGACGCAGATCGGTGACGGCCGGGCACTGGTTGAGGGACAGGTCACGCAGTCGCGGCAACCCTCGCAGGGGCGAGAGGTCGCTGACCACCGCGTTCCGGGCGAATCCCAGGAACTCGAGGTTCTCGTTGTCCAGGGCCTCGGAGGGAAGACCGTGGTCGCCGATCAGGTTCAGCCTCTTGAGCCGGTGGAGCCGGGGGACCAGCGTCAAGGCCTCGGCATCGCGTACGTTCAGGATGTGTCCTTCGCCACCGCCCTCCTCGAGGACCGCTTCGAAGTACTCCCTGGTGTCGAACGACTCCCACGCGAAAGCCAGCTCCGACAGCACCCGTGGACGCCGGTCCGCACGGAACCGCGAGATCACCCGCAGCGCCGCGTCGCCGCCGATCAACCGCGCGGTACGGATCACCGCGCCGGCCTCGCGCTCCGTCAGCCCCTCCGGTCCCGGCAGCAGCTCCAGCACCAGTTCCCCGGCCCGGGCGAGCGCCTCGGCCTGCTTGGAGGTGTACGGCGGCATCAGCGCACCGGCCCGCTCCTCCACCTCCGCGCGCACCGCCGGATCCAGCTCCGGCGCGTGCTCCAGGCTCGCCGCCGCGAGCAGGACCAGCCGCTCCCGGTGCCGCGGTGTCCGGTCCGCGCGCCGGAGCAACTGCCGCAGCAGCCGGCCGCGTTCCTCCACGCGCGCGTGGCCCACCGCCATCCGTACGACGTCGTCCCACTGGTCGTCGTGCGCGTTGCGGACCAGCACGCCGAAGTCCCGGGCCTCGACGGCCGCCTTCGCACCCAGGTAGTCCTGGAAGGTGCGGTGGACGAAGTCGACGGCCCCCGGCATCGGTTCGCGCAGCAGTCCGCTGCGGTTCAGCAGATGGGTGAAGACCTGCTCGGCGTCCCCCTGCGCCCGCACCTGCGGCATCGCGGCCAGCCACTCGTCCAGCATCGCGACGGCGTCCTGCCGGGCGGCCTCCGCCTGCCCGTTGCGGATCAGCCAGTAGGCCAGCCGCTGGAGCAGCGCCGTCTGCTCGTCCCGGGACAGCACGAGCCCCTCGACCGAGGTGATCTCCCGCTCGGTGTCCCGCCGCACCAGCAGCATGTCCAGGGCGGCGTCGTACAACTCCTTGCGGGCCCGCGGCAGATGCATGCGCCGGTCGCGGTTCAGGGCGCACAGCAAGGCGCACATCAGCGGGTTGGTGGCGAGCCGGCCCAGGTCACGGCGGGTGGCCACCGCCTCGTTCAGGCTCTCCTCGTACCGGTCCAGCAGGTCCCGTTCACCGTCCGCCGGGCATTCCCGCCGCGCCGCCTCGTGCCAGTGCCGGACGAACGTCCTGATGTCGTCCCGGTCCATCGGCAGCAGGGTGTGCGTGCCGAATCCCTGCGCCGCCAGCCAGCCGTCCGGCACCGCCGACGGACGGGTCGTCACCACGTACCGCGCCTTCGGGAAAGCCGTGATCAGCGACCGGAGCCAGTGCTCGGTACGGCCGCGCAGCCGTTGCGGCACCTCGTCCACCCCGTCCACCAGGACCAGCGCACGGCCGGCGGCGAGCAGGTCCTCGGTCCATCCCTGGGGCGCCCGTAACGGCACACCGGCGGCCGGCAGGAACTCCTCCGGCATCGGCAGGCCGTCCGGTGTGTTGAAGGCCCTCAGCCGCAGCACGAAGGGCACGCAGCGGTTCCAGTCCGCCAGCTCGGGGCCGAAGCTCCGCCGGGCCGCGTTCAGCGCCAGCCACTGCAGCAGGGTCGACTTGCCGGACCCGGCCTGTCCCCGCAGCACGAGCCGGTGGCAGTCGGCCAGCGCCTGTTCCACCCGCACGGCCGGCGGCGTGGCCCCGACCCCCTCGGCGTGCGGCTCGTACCGGTCCTGTCCGGTCACCCCGAGGGACAGGTACGCCGTCTCCAGCGGCCACTCGGCGCGGCGCCGGTCGCCCAGGGTGACCCCGTAGAGCTCCAGCCGGGAGTGCGCCTCGGCGACGAAGTCCGCGTACCGCTGTTCGAACCCGAGGAAGCCCGCCTCTCCGGAGTCGGTCCGCTGCCGCAGCAGCGTCCCGGACCGTCGGGTCTGCTCCACCGCCGCCCGCGCCGGGAACGACGGCTCGGCGGTGAGCTGTTCGACGAGGTGCGCACAGCACAGTCCGAGCAGTTCGCCGTACAGATCGCGTCCCCGCTCGGCGAGGCCGGCCGGCGGACGCTCCAGCTCCGCCGCCAGCCGCCCGGGATCCAGGTCGGCGGCGAAGAGCCGGCCGGCGTCCAGCGGACCCGCCGCCGCGAAGGTGTCCTGCACGGCGGTCATGGCCGCGAGCCGTTCGTGCTCCGGCAGCGTCGCGTACCGGGAGGAGATCCGTTCCGCCAGCACCCGCGCCAGCTTCTCCGGGCCCGCCGGCCCGGGCAGCGGCCGGACCCGGTCCGGCACCAGCCCCGCTCCCGGTCTCGCGGCGAACAGCGACTTCGCGGCCGACGACGCCACAGTCGTCGCCAGCCGGAGCAGCAGGGTCTCCAGTCCGTGCATCCCCCGGTCCTCCCCGTGTGTGCCTGCCGCATCGTAGAACCGGCCCCCCGCACCGGGCTACGGCACCTCGCCGCTCCCCCCGCGCGGGAGGCGACGTACCGTGAAGGGCGCCCGCACCCCGGGCGCACCCCCGAGCTCGCACGACCCCGCACGAGCACCACCCCCGCACGAAAGGGATCCTCGCCATGCGCGCCACCACCATCCACGCCCCGTACGACATGCGGGTGGAGGACGTTCCCGAGCCCGCGGTGCAGCTGCCCACCGACGCCGTCGTGCGGGTGCTGCGGGCCTGCATCTGCGGCAGCGACCTGTGGGCGTACCGGGGCGAGGCGGCCCGGCAGCCGGGGCAGCGGATCGGGCACGAGTTCCTCGGGGTCGTGGAGGAGACCGGCTCCGACGTGCGCACCGTCCACCGTGGTGACCTGGTCGTCGCGCCCTTCATGTGGTCCGACGGCGTCTGCGCCTACTGCCGCGAGGGCCTGACGACGTCCTGCGAGCACGGCGGCTTCTGGGGCTCCGTCGGCTACGACGGCGGCCAGGGCGAGGCCGTCCGCGTGCCGTTCGCCGACGGCACCCTGGTGCGGCTGCCCAAGGACGCGGCCTCCGACGAGCGCCTGCTGTCCGCCCTGCTGACGCTGTCCGACGTCCTCGGCACCGGCCACCACGCCGCCCTCGGCGCGGGCGCCCGGCCCGGCGCCATGGTCGCGGTCGTCGGTGACGGCGCGGTGGGTCTGTGCGCCGTCCTGGCCGCCAAGCGGCTCGGTGCCGAGCGGATCATCGCGCTCGGCCGGCACGAGGCGCGTACCGACATCGCGCGCCGGTTCGGCGCCACCGATGTCGTCGCCGAGCGCGGGGACGCGGCCGTCGAGGCCGTCCGCGAGCTGACCCGCGGGCAGGGCGCCCACTGTGTCGTGGAGGCGGTCGGCACCGAGCAGTCCATGCGGACGGCCGTCGACATCACCCGTGCCGGCGGCGCCATCGGTTTCGTGGGCGTGCCCCACGGCAGCGGCACCGGCCTGGACCTCGGCGTGATGTTCGACCGGAACATCGCCCTGCGCGGCGGCGTCGCCCCGGTCCGCGCCTACATCCCCGACTTGCTGCCCGACGTGCTCGACGGCACGATCGACCCCTCGCCGGTGTTCGACCTGACCGTCGACCTCGAAGGTGTACCCGCCGGCTACAAGGCCATGGACGAACGCACCGCGCTCAAGGTGCTGGTGACCGCATGACCGACGGCACCGGCCGGGTCCACATCATTGACGGCATTGACGACATCAAGGTCTGAATCAAGGTCGTCAACGTCGTCGCCACTCGGCCGGGTCCGAACCCCAGGGCACCGGCGGCCGGGCCCAGGCGGTGGGGCCGCCGGTGAAGGACACGGCCGGCCGGGCGTGCCGCAGCCGGCCCAGCGGGCTGTCCGTCTCGGCCAGCCAGGCGTCCGGACACGGGTACGGGGCGCCGTCGGCCGGGGCCGGCCGGATGCCGTCGGTCAGCCAGCGGGCGGTCCGGGCCAGCGCCAGCCGGACCAGCCGGCTCCCGCCCTCGTAGGACTGCTCGGTCAGGGCCCGCAGCACGGCCGCAGCCAGCAGATAGCCCGTGCCGTGGTCCAGGGCCTGCGCGGGCAGCGCACCGGGCCGCTGCGCCGTGCCCTCGGTCACCGCGATGCCGGTCGCGACCTGCACCAGGCTGTCGAAGCCGCGCCGCCCGCCCCAGGGCCCGTACCCGCCCCACGCCGACACCTGGGCCACGACCAGTCCGGGGTGGCGTTCGGCCAGCGCGTGCGGTGCCAGCCCGAACCGGTCCAGGGCGCCGGGCCGGTACCCGGTCACCACGACGTCGGCCGTGCCCAGCAGCTCGTCGAGGGTGTCCCGGCCGGCGGCCAGGTCGAGCGTCGCGGACCGCTTGCCGAAGCCCGTGTCGGCCTGCTGGTCGGGGAGTTCCGGCAGCCCGGGCGCGTCCACGCGCAGGACGTCCGCGCCCAGCAGGGCCAGGGTGCGGGTGGCGACCGGGCCCGCCAGCACCCGGGTCAGGTCCAGCACCCGCAGCCCGGCGGCGGGCAGCAGGGGAGCGGCGGCCGGGTGCAGGGGCGGCAGCACGCGCGCGGGAGCCGCGTCCGGCCGCGCACGCTCCACCAGCGGCCGGGCGGCGACCTCGGCGGCCTGCGGGTGCGCCCGCCACTCCTCGGGGGTGCGCAGGGCCACCGCGAGGCCGCCGGCGGCGTAGACGGCCTCCTCGGCCTCCAGGGCCGAGCGCTCGGCGAGCCGGCCGGCGACCTCCTCCGCCGAGGCGTCCGCCGGCAGGCCCAGCGCGCCGAGCAGCCGGGACCGGTGGTGCGGGTAGTTGGCGTGGGTGCGCACCCAGCCGTCGGCCGTGCGCCAGAACCGTGACAGGGGCGCGAAGACGTCCGGCGCCCGGCCGTCCACCCGGAGGAGCCGCTCGCTGTGGAAGGCGGCGGCCACCGCGCCGTCGTCCACGGTGACCGCCGGCACCTCGGCGAGCCCGGCCCGCCGCGCCCCCAGCTCGGCGGCGGCCAGCGCGCACGCCCCGACACACGCGCGGGCCAGCTCCCGTACGGGCAGCCGCGCGTCGAGCGCGTCCCGGCGTACGACCGCCGAGACGCGCTGCGCCAGACCGGGCTGCCCGCCCACGGCCTCCCAGGCATCCTTGATTTCAGTCATTACTTCACTATGCAGTATTGATTCAATCAACCTGACCGGGTCGGCAGTGCCAACTCGGCTCAACACTGCACAGCGAAGCGTCCATGTTGCTCGTGCCGGCTGTTACTTGACCGCCCGCAGTGCGTTGACCACGCCGAATCCGTAGAAGCCGTTCACCCGCTTGCCTCCGGCGCAGGTCGCGTCCACGACCCCGTCCCCGTTCCCGTCGTACGGCTCGGCCGGGCAGCCCGGGTTGTCCGCCTCCGCCTTCAGCAGCGCCTGCAACTGCGCCGGAGTGGCGTGCGGATGCGCCGACTTGAGCAGCGCGGCCACGCCGGCGACGTGCGGCGAGGCCATCGAGGTGCCCTGCAGGAAGCCGTACTGGTTGTTCGGCATGGTGGACAGGATGCGCCCGTTCTTCGACGGCGTGTCCGGGATCTGGTACTTGTCGCCGCCCGGACCCGCGACGTCGACGACGCCCTGGCCGTAGCTGGAGTAGTACGACTTGGTGCCCTTCACGCCCACGGCGCTCACGGTCACCACACCGGGCAGCTGGGTCGGCACGTCGAAGCACTCGTGCGGGTCGATCGTGCGGGTCCCGGCCGTCGAGTCGTCGGGGCTGGAGTCGTCCACGATCGCGTCGGCGTCCAGATCGTCGTTGGAGTTGCCCGCCGAGGCGACGTTGAGCGTGCCCTTGCGCTGAGCGTACAGCTGGGCCCTGTTGACCGCGTCGACGATGGCCCGCTGATCGGGGTCGTCCATGCAGTTGTACAGCCACGGGTCGACGTAGTAGCTGTTGTTGGTGATCTCGATGCCGTGGTCAGCCGCGAACACGAACGCGCAGACCACGCTCTCCGGATAGAACAGCGAGGTCGCGTCCGGCTGCGCCACCGTGATGCTGGCGACCTTCACGCCCGGCGCCACACCGGCCACGCCTATGCCGTTGCGGGCGGCGGCTATCTCACCGGCCACGTGGGTGCCGTGGTAGTGGTCGGCGTCCACCGGGCGCCACGCGCCGTACGTCGTGTCCGCCTTGCCGCTCACGCAGTTCGCGGACTGGGACGCGGAGAAGTTCGGGGCGATGTCCGGGTGGGTGTCGTCGACACCCGTGTCGATGACACCGACCGTCACGTTCCGGCTGCCCGGGTTGATCTGCGCGGCCCGGTCGGCGCCGATCGCCCGCAGGTCCCACTGGTCCGCCTCCAGCGGCTCCTCGCCCGCCGCCGCGCTCGACGCGAGCCGCGCCTGCTCCGCCCGGGACAGCACCTGCGCCGCGCCCTCGTCCGTCGTCCCCGCCGCGCTGAGCGGCGCGGTGCGGGTGGCGCCCGCCGAGTCGACCCCGCGCACCGCACGCATCCGCGCCCCGAAGTCCGGGTTCGCGGAGTGGACGACGATGACGCCGATCCGGTCGTAAGTGGCCACGACCGTACCGCCGTTGCGCGCTATCTCCCGTCGCACGGACTCGATCGTGCGGTGGTCGTCACGGGTGTTGACCACGTAGGCGAGATTCGGACCGTCCGCCGCTCGCGCCACCGTGCCGGCGGCGGGCGCCGCCGAGGCCGCCGACGGCAGGAAGCCGAGCGAGGCGGTCAGCGAGAGCACGACCGGCACGGCGAGCGCGAGGCGGCGTCTGGAGCGCAGATGAGCCATGGGATCTCCACATCATCCGGATACGGAACCGCCCGGAACACAGGTCGCGTTCGAGCGGTACATGACGGGTGGTGCAGGCCGAAGCTATCTTCCGCGCCCGATCTCCGAAAGAGCCCGGCGGACGTGAACCGCTCCGCGCGCGGCGCCGTGACCGTGAACGGAGGGCCCGGCACCGCCGTGGCCCTCTGCGGGGATCACGCACCGCAGTCGACCGACGACGGTAGCGTGACCTCCGGTTCCTGTGAGGCCAGACAGCGCATGTCCGTGACGCGAGGAGAGCCCGTGGCTACCGAGACACCGCCACCTGCGAAACCCCAAGCTTCCCTTCCCTCCGCCGAGGAGTTCACCGAGGTGCAGCAGAGCGCGGAGTTCGGTGAACTGCGCCGCGCCCACCGCTCCTTCGCCTTCCCGCTGACCATCGCTTTCATCGCCTGGTACCTGCTGTACGTCCTGCTGTCGAACTACGCGGGCGGCTTCATGGGCACCAAGGTGGCCGGCAACATCAACGTGGCCCTCGTCCTGGGCCTCGCCCAGTTCCTGACCACGTTCCTCATCGCCTGGTGGTACGCGCGGCACGCCGCCGCCAAGCTCGACCCCAGGGCCGAGGCCATCAAGTCCCGGATGGAGGGCGGAGCATGAGCCAGGTCCAGCACACCCTGCTCGCCGCCGGCGAGGCGAGCGAGCACCGTCCGCTGATCATCACCCTGTTCGCGGTGTTCGTCGCCGCGACCCTCGTCATCACGGTCTGGGCGGGCCGGCAGACCAGGGACGCCGCCGACTTCTATGCCGGCGGACGGCAGTTCACCGGCTTCCAGAACGGCCTCGCCGTCTCCGGCGACTACATGTCCGCCGCGTCCTTCCTCGGCATCGCCGGCGCCATCGCCCTCTTCGGCTACGACGGCTTCCTGTACTCCATCGGCTTCCTCGTCGCCTGGCTGGTCGCGCTCCTCCTGGTCGCCGAACCGCTGCGCAACTCCGGCCGCTACACGATGGGCGACGTGCTCGCCTACCGGATGCGCCAGCGACCCGTCCGTACGGCCGCCGGCACCTCCACGATCGTCGTCTCGATCTTCTACCTGCTGGCCCAGATGGCCGGCGCCGGCGTCCTCGTCTCCCTGCTCCTCGGCATCACCAGCGACGGCGGCAAGATCGGCATCGTCGCCCTGGTCGGCGTGCTGATGATCGTGTACGTCACCATCGGCGGCATGAAGGGCACCACCTGGGTCCAGATGGTCAAGGCGGTCCTGCTGATCGTCGGTGCCCTGCTGCTGACCTTCCTGGTGCTGCTCAAGTTCGACTTCAACATCTCGGACCTGCTCGGCAGGGCCGCCGACAACAGCGGCAAGGGCAGCGCCTTCCTGGAGCCCGGCCTGAAGTACGGCGCCACCGGCACCACCAAGCTGGACTTCCTCTCGCTCGGCATCGCCCTGGTCCTGGGCACCGCCGGCCTGCCGCACATCCTGATCCGCTTCTACACGGTCCCCACCGCCAAGGCCGCTCGGAAGTCCGTCATCTGGGCGATCGGCCTGATCGGCGCCTTCTACCTGATGACCCTCGCCCTCGGCTTCGGCGCCGCCGCACTGATCGAACCGGACGAGATCATCGCGTCCAACAAGGCGGGCAACACGGCCGCCCCCCTCCTGGCGCTCCACCTGGGCGGCGTCGACTCCGACTGGGGAGCCGTCCTGCTCGCCACGATCTCCGCGGTCGCCTTCGCCACCATCCTCGCGGTCGTCGCCGGCCTGACCCTGGCCTCGTCGTCCTCGTTCGCGCACGACATCTACGCGAACGTCATCAAGAAGGGCCGCGCCACCGAGAAGCAGGAGATCGGCGCGGCACGCTGGGCGACCGTCGGCATCGGCGCGGTCTCGATCCTCCTCGGCGCCCTGGCCCGCGACCTGAACGTGGCCGGCCTCGTCGCCCTCGCCTTCGCGGTCGCCGCCTCCGCCAACCTGCCGACCATCCTCTACAGCCTGTTCTGGAAGCGGTTCACCACCGCCGGCGCCCTGTGGTCGATCTACGGCGGCCTGGTCACCGCGGTCGGCCTGGTGCTGTTCTCCCCGGTGGTCTCCGGCAAGCCGACCTCGATGTTCCCCGGCGTCGACTTCCACTGGTTCCCGCTGGAGAACCCCGGCATCATCTCCATCCCGGTCGGATTCCTGCTCGGCGTCGTGGGCACCCTGCTGTCGAAGGAGACCCCGGACGCGGGCAAGTACGCGGAACTGGAGGTGCGGTCCCTGACCGGCACCGGAGCCCACTGACGGTTCCCATGGACGACCGCGTCGTGCGGGACTGTACGGTCCTACGACGCGGTCGCGTCCCACCTCGTGGGATCGGCCGCTGTCGATGTCACAGGCGTCACGTAGGCTCGCAGGGGACGGGCGAGCCGCGCCCGACCGAGACCGAGTGACCGGGAGAGGGAGGGGGCCCACGTGCTCATCGACACCTACGGCCGGGTGGCCACCGATCTGAGGGTCTCGCTGACCGACCGCTGCAACCTGCGCTGCACCTACTGCATGCCCGAGGAAGGCCTGCAGTGGCTGGCCAAGCCCGATCTGCTCACGGACGACGAGATCGTCCGGCTCATCGACATCGCGGTCCGCACGCTCGGCATCGAGGAGGTCCGCTTCACCGGCGGCGAGCCCCTGCTGCGCCCGGGCCTGGCCGGCATCGTCGAGCGCGTCGCGGCCCTCACCCCGCGCCCCCAGATGTCCCTCACCACCAACGGCATCGGCCTCAGGCGCACCGCGACCGCCCTGAAGGCGGCGGGCCTGGACCGGGTCAACGTCTCCCTGGACACCCTCCGCCCGGACGTCTTCAAGGCGCTCACCCGCCGCGACCGCCACAAGGACGTCCTGGAAGGCCTGGAAGCCGCCCGCGAGGCCGGGCTGAACCCCGTCAAGGTCAACTCGGTCCTGATGCCGGGACTGAACGACGACGAGGCCCCGGACCTGCTCGCCTGGGCGGTGGAGCACGACTACGAGCTGCGTTTCATCGAGCAGATGCCCCTGGACGCCCAGCACGGCTGGAAGCGCGAGGGCATGGTCACCGCCGGAGACATCCTCGCCTCCCTGCGCACGCGTTTCGAGCTCACCCCCGAGGGCGCGGACGAGCGCGGCTCGGCACCGGCGGAGCGCTGGCTGGTGGACGGCGGCCCGCACCGGGTCGGCGTGATCGCCTCGGTCACCCGGCCGTTCTGCGCCGCCTGCGACCGCACCCGCCTCACCGCCGACGGCCAGATACGCACCTGCCTGTTCGCCACGGAGGAGACCGATCTCCGCGCGGCCCTGCGCTCGGGGGCCCCGGACGAGGAGATCGCCCGGATCTGGAAGCTCGCGATGTGGGGCAAGAAGGCGGGAGCGGGCCTGGACGACCCGTCGTTCGTGCAGCCGGACCGCCCGATGTCCGCGATCGGCGGCTAGGCGCCTTCGGCCGTCCGCCACTCCTCGAACGCCACCACGTCCTTCAGGAACCCCCGGACCCCGAGGAACTGCGACAGATGCTCGCGGTGCTCCTCGCAGGCGAGCCACGTCTTGCGCCGCTCCGGCGTGTGGATCTTCGGGTTGTTCCACACCAGCACCCACACGGCGGCGGCACGGCAGCCCTTGGCGGAGCAGATCGGGGTCTCGTCACTCACGGGTTCGTCTCGGGTTCGTCTCGCGAAGGGGCGGGAACAAGGCGACGCCGGGCAGCCACGGGGGGAGCTGCCCGGCGTCGGTCCATCGCTCCGACGGGGGATGCGGAGCGCGTACGCAGTATGTCACGGCTACCCCATCGCCCGGCACCGGAACAGCAGGATTGATCTGAGCTTTTCTTGAGCTTGCCGTAGGGTCGCGTTCCGCTTCCGGCCGCGCCCCCACCGTGCTCAGACCGGGTCGGGGCGCTCACCACGGACTCCGCCCGCCGGGTGTGACGGCACGTCCTCCGGCGCGGACCGCTGTCCGGGACGCGGTGCGGACTGCCGTTCGGACGCGCGCACGGACTCCCGCGCGGATTCCGCCTCTTCGTCCTCGGCCACGGACGGCGGGATCATCGGCCGCATCGGCGTGGTGACGAACGTCGACGGGAGGGACGGCGGCCGCTCCCGGCCCGCGTTGGCCACCACCACGGCGATGTAGGGGAGGACGGCACCGAGCACCAGTGCGACGATCGCGACGTACCGCTCGACGTTCCACAGCGAGGCCGCGAGGATCACCGACACGGTACGGATCGACATCGAGATCACGTACCGCCGCTGCCGGCCCCGGACATCCTCGGCGAGTCCGGTCCGGGCACCGGTGATCCGGAACACCTGGACGTTCCCGCCGTGTTGTTTCCGCATCACATCCCACCATCCGCCCGCATCGGGACTCTCCCCGGCCCGCTCCCTCGTCCACCACCCGGCGGGGAACCGGGCCCGGACACCTCCACGGTACGCCGCGCCCCCGCCGCCCACGAGACCGGGTCGCCCCCTGCCTGCGACGACGCCTCAAGCCCCGCCGCTAACGGGGGAACCCGACATGCGCCGTACGGCGCAGCCCACGACACTGACCGTAACGCTCGACCCGTACGAGGAGGCAGCCATGGGCTGGTTGTGGGCGATCATCGTGGGATTCGTGCTGGGCCTGATCGCCAAGGCGGTCATTCCGGGCAAGCAGCACAGCCCCCTGTGGCTCACCACCATCTGCGGCATGCTGGGCGCCATCGTGGGCAACGCGGTCGCCCGCGCGGTCGGCGTGGGGGCGACCCCGGGCATCGACTGGAGCCGGCACGTCTTCCAGCTCGTGGCCGCCATCATCATCGTCGCGGCGGTGGACGCCCTGTACATGGCGACGCTGGGCAAGAGGAAGCAGCAGCGGGCCTGACCCCGAGGGGCACGGAGGCCCGAACCCCGAGGGGCGCGGAGCCCCGAACGACCAGCCACCACGCGGCCGCGGTCGCCGGCTCGCCCCACGCCCCTACGACGCTCAGACGCCCGTGACCTCGACGGCGGCCAGATTCTTCTTCCCGCGCCGCAGCACCAGCCACCGCCCGTGAATCAGATCCCCGGCGGAAGGCACCGCGTCCTCGGCCACCACCTTCACGTTGTTCACGTACGCCCCGCCCTCCTTCACGGTCCGCCGCGCGGCGGACTTGCTGGCGACCAGCCCGACCTCGGCGAGCAGGTCCACCACCGGAGCCGGCTCGGTGACCTGGATGTGCGGCACCTCGGACAGCGCCGCCGCCAGCGTCCGCTCGTCCAGGTCCGCGAGCTCCCCCTGCCCGAAGAGGGCGCGGGACGCGGCGATCACCGCGGCCGTCTGCTCGGCGCCGTGCACCAGCGTCGTCAGCTCCTCGGCCAGCGCCCGCTGCGCCGCCCGGGCCTGCGGACGCTCCTCCGTCTGCCGCTCCAGCTCCTCGATCTCCTCACGGGAGCGGAAGCTGAAGATACGCAGGAACTTGGAGACGTCCCGGTCGTCCGCGTTGACCCAGAACTGGTAGAACGCGTACGGCGTGGTCATCTCGGGGTCGAGCCACACCGTGCCGGACTCGGTCTTGCCGAACTTGGTGCCGTCCGCCTTGGTGATCAGCGGGGTGCCCAGCGCGTGCACCACGGCCTCGGGCTCGACCCGGTGGATCAGGTCCGTGCCCGAGGTGAGGTTGCCCCACTGGTCGCTGCCGCCGGTCTGCAGGGTGCAGCCGTGCCGCCGGTACAGCTCCAGGAAGTCCATGCCCTGCAGGATCTGGTAGCTGAACTCGGTGTAGCTGATGCCCGCGTCGGAGTTGAGCCGCCGGGAGACGGCCTCCTTGGCGATCATCTTGTTGACCCGGAAGTGCTTGCCGATGTCCCGCAGGAACTCGATCGCCGACAGGCCCTGGGTCCAGTCCAGGTTGTTGACCATCACCGCGGCGTTCGGCCCGTCGAAGTGGAGCAGCGGCTCGATCTGGGCGCGCAGCCGCTCCACCCAGCCGGCGACGACCTCCGGCGCGTTCAGCGTGCGCTCGGCCGTGGGCTTCGGGTCGCCGATGAGCCCCGTGGCACCGCCGACCAGCGCCAGCGGACGGTTGCCCGCCTCCTGGATGCGGCGCATCGTCAGGATCTGCACCAGGTTGCCGAGGTGCAGGCTGGGCGCGGTCGGGTCGAAGCCGCAATAGAACGTGACGGGGCCGTCCGCGAACGCCTTGCGCAGTGCGTCCTCGTCCGTGGAGAGGGCGATGAGCCCCCGCCACTTCAGCTCGTCGACGATGTCCGTCACGGTTCTCGTGTCTCCTTGGTGATCTTCGGGCAGTCGGGTGACACCCGACCACGAACGCCTACGAGGTTATACGCCCTGACTGACAGAGCTCATGTTGAAATCGGGGATGCGCAGCGCGGGCATCGCGGCCCGGGTGAACCAGTCGCTCCACTCGCGCGGCAGCGTCTTCTCCGTCCGCCCGGCCTCGGTGGCCCGGCCCAGCAGGTTCACCGGAGACTCGTTGAACCGGAAATTGTTCACCTGTCCGGTCACCTCCCCGTTCTCCACGAGATAGACGCCGTCCCGGGTCAGGCCCGTCAGCAGCAGCGTGGCCGGGTCGACCTCGCGGATGTACCACAGGCAGGTCAGCAGCAGCCCGCGTTCGGTGCCCGCGACCATCTCCGCCAGGGAGCGGTCGTCGCCGCCGTCCAGGATCAGGTTGCCGAGCACCGGGGCGACCGGCAGCCCGGTCAGGCCCGCGCTGTGCCGTGTGGTGGTCAGGTGCTTGAGTACGCCCCGGTCGATCCACTCGGTGGCGTGGGTCGGCAGCCCGTTGTCGAACACCGACTGGTCGCCGCCGGAGGAGTGGGCGACGACGAAGGGCGGGCATTCGAGACCGGGCTCGTTCGGGTCGCTGCGCAGGGTCAGCGGCAGCTCGCTCAGCCGCTCGCCGACCCGGGTGCCGCCGCCCGGCTTGGAGAACACCGTCCGGCCCTCGGCCGCGTCCCGGCCCGACGCCGACCACAGCTGGTAGATCAGCAGGTCCGCCACGGCGGTGGGCGGCAGCAGCGTCTCGTAGCGGCCCGCGGGCAGCTCCACGCGCCGCTCCGCCCAGCCGAGCCGTACGGCCAGCTCGGCGTCGAGCGCCCCCGGGTCGACGTCCTTGAAGTCCCGGGTGGACCGGCCGGCCCACGCCGAGCGCGCACCGTCCGGCGACTTGGCGTTCAGCTCCAGCGTGCCGGTGGGCTGGTCGTGCCTGAGGCGCAGCCCGGTGGACGTCCCCAGGTACGTCGACACCAGCTCGTGGTTGGCGAAGCCGTACAGCTCCCGGCCGCCGGCCCGCGCGCGGGCGAAGGCCTCGCCGAGGGCCGGGGCGAAGTCGGCGAACACGGCGGAGGAGGTCTCGGCGGGCGCGTCCGTGAAGTCGGGGGACTCCTGCACCCCGCCGACCAGCGGCTGCGCGTCCTCGGCGGGCCCGGCGCCGCGCGCGGCGGCCTCGGCGGCCCGCACCAGGGGCTCCAGCTCGTCCGCGGTGACCGCGGACCGGGACACCACACCGGAGGCGGTGCCCTCCTTGCCGTCCACGGTCGCGATCACCGTGAGCGTACGGCCCCGGGTCACGCCGTTGGTGGTGAGCGCGTTGCCCGCCCAGCGCAGGTTGGCGGTGGAGTGCTCGTCGGCGATGACGACACAGCCGTCGGCGCGGGACAGCGCGAGCGCCTGCTCGACGATCTCGTGCGGCTTGGTGGTGGGGGCGCTCATCGGCCGGCCTCCTGGGTGGTGTTGAGGATGTTGACGCCCTTGAAGAGGGCGGACGGGCACCCGTGCGACACGGCGGCCACCTGGCCCGGCTGGGCCTTGCCGCAGTTGAAGGCACCGCCGAGGACATAGGTCTGCGGTCCGCCCACGGCGGCCATGGAGCCCCAGAAGTCCGTGGTCGTGGCCTGGTAGGCGACGTCCTTCAGCTGCCCGGCGATCCGCCCGTTCTCGATCCTGAAGAACCGCTGGCCGGTGAACTGGAAGTTGTAGCGCTGCATGTCGATCGACCAGGACCGGTCGCCGACGACGTAGATGCCCCGGTCGACGCCCCCGATCAGGTCCTCGGTGGACAGCCCGGCCGGATCCGGTCGCAGGGACACGTTGGCCATGCGCTGCACCGGAACGTGCGCCGGCGAGTCGGCGTACGCGCACCCGTTGGACCGCTCGAACCCGGTCAGCCGGGCGATCCGCCGGTCCAGCTGGTAGCCGACCAGCGTGCCGTCCTTCACCAGGTCCCAGGACTGCGCCTCGACGCCCTCGTCGTCGTAGCCGATGGTGGCGAGGCCGTGCTCGGCGGTGCGGTCGCCGGTGACGTTCATCAGCTCGGAGCCGTACCTCAGCTTGCCCAGCTGGTCGAAGGTGGCGAAGGAGGTGCCGGCGTAGGCCGCCTCGTAGCCGAGGGCGCGGTCCAGTTCGGTGGCGTGCCCGATGGACTCGTGGATGGTCAGCCACAGGTTGGACGGGTCGATCACCAGGTCGTACAGACCCGGCTCCACGCTCGGCGCCCGCATCTTCTCGGCGAGCAGCTCGGGGATCCGCTCCAGCTCGCCGTCCCAGTCCCAGCCGGTCCTGGTCAGGTACTCCCAGCCGCGGCCCACCGGCGGGGCGAGGGTGCGCATCGAGTCGAACTCGCCGCTCGACTCGTCGACCGACACCGCCGTCAGCTGCGGATGCAGCCGCACCCGCTGCTGGGTCGTCACGGTCCCGGCCGTATCGGCGTAGAACTTGTTCTCGTGGACGGTGAGCAGCGAGGCGTCCACGTGGTCGACGCCGTTCGCGGCCAGCAGCCGGTTGCTCCACTCCGCGAGCAGCGCCGACTTCTCCTCGTCCGGCACCGAGAACGGGTCGATCTCGTACGACGAGACCCACGTCCGGTCGGCGTGCACCGGCTCGTCGGCCAGCTCCACCCGCTCCTGGGACCCCGCGGCCTTGATCACCTGCGCGGACAGCTTGGCCATGGCCACCGCCTGCGAGGCCACCCGGGCGGCGGCGTCCATGGTCAGGTCCACCCCGGAGGCGAAGCCCCATGTGCCGCCGTGCACGACCCGGACCGCGTACCCGAGGTCGGTGGTGTCCGACGATCCGGCGGGCTTGGCGTCCCGCAGCCGCCAGGACGCGCTGCGCACCCGCTCGAACCGGAAGTCCGCGTGCTCGGCCCCGAGCGCCCGCGCGCGTGCGAGCGCGGCGTCGGCGAGGGCCCGTAGGGGAAGCGCCGTGAAGGCTTCGTCGATGGAATGAGGCACGGAGGTCTCCCTGCTGTCGTGGCCTGTCGGGTCCGATCATGTCGCGGCAGCGGGCCGGCGGACCACACGTTTGGGTCCCCGAAGGCGTCATTCTGTAGGGATCCGACAGCGACACCCCTGAGCCACTGTCGGTGCCCGCTTCTCCCTGCGCGTGGCGGTACCGATAGGTTTCCGATGAAGCCGCCTGTCATCCAGGAGTCCGGGCGGATGTGTAGGACCGCTATCGAAAGGGTGATCCGTTGAGCCGCTCGGTTCTCGTCACCGGAGGCAACCGGGGCATCGGCCTCGCCATCGCCCGCGCATTCGCCGATGCCGGCGACAAGGTCGCGATCACGTACCGCTCGGGTGAGCCGCCGGCCGGCTTCCTGGCCGTCAGGTGCGACATCACCGACCCGGAGCAGGTGGAGCAGGCCTACAAGGAGATCGAGGACCAGCACGGTCCCGTCGAGGTCCTGGTCGCCAACGCCGGCGTCACCAAGGACCAGCTCCTGATGCGCATGTCCGAGGAGGACTTCACCTCGGTCATCGACACCAACCTCACCGGAACCTTCCGCGTCGTCAAGCGTGCCAACCGGGGCATGCTGCGCGCCAAGAGGGGCCGGGTCATACTGATCTCCTCCGTGGTCGGCCTGCTCGGCTCGGCGGGGCAGGCGAACTACGCCGCCTCCAAGGCCGCCCTGGTCGGCTTCGCGCGTTCCCTCGCCCGGGAGCTGGGCTCGCGCAACATCACCTTCAACGTCGTCGCGCCCGGCTTCGTCGACACCGACATGACCAAGGCGCTCACCGAGCAGCAGCGCGAGGGGATCGTCTCGCAGGTGCCGCTCGGCCGTTACGCGCAGCCGGAGGAGATCGCCGCGGCGGTGCGGTTCCTCGCCTCGGACGACGCCTCGTACATCACTGGAGCCGTCATCCCCGTTGACGGCGGACTGGGAATGGGTCACTGATCACCATGAGCGGAATTCTCGAGGGCAAGCGCATCCTGGTCACCGGTGTGCTGATGGAGTCCTCCATCGCCTTCCACGTCGCCAAGCTCGCCCAGGAGCAGGGCGCCGAGATCATCCTGACCGCGTTCCCGCGGCCCACGCTGACCGAGCGCATCGCCAAGAAGCTGCCGAAGCCGACCAAGGTCATCGAGCTGGACGTGACGAACGAGGAGCACCTCGCGCGCCTGGCCGACGTCGTCGGCGAGGAGCTCGGCGGCCTCGACGGCATCGTCCACTCCATCGGCTTCGCCCCGCAGGACGCCCTCGGCGGCAACTTCCTGAACACGCCGTTCGAGTCGGTGGCCACCGCCATGCACGTCTCGGCGTTCTCCCTGAAGGCGCTGACCATGGCCTGCCTGCCGCTGATGCAGAACGGCGGCTCGGTCGTCGGCCTCACCTTCGACGCCCAGTACGCCTGGCCGCAGTACGACTGGATGGGCCCGGCCAAGGCCGCCCTGGAGGCCACCAACCGCTACATGGCGCGCGACCTGGGCAAGCAGAACATCCGCTGCAACCTCATCTCGGCGGGCCCGATCGGCTCCATGGCCGCCAAGTCCATCCCGGGCTTCGCGGAGCTGGCGTCCGTGTGGGACACCCGTTCCCCGCTGGAGTGGGACCTGAAGGACCCGGAGCCGGCCGGCCGCGGTGTCGTCGCCCTGCTGAGCGACTGGTTCCCGAAGACCACGGGCGAGATCATCCACGTCGACGGCGGTCTGCACGCCATCGGCGCCTGACCTCAGGACGTACCGACGCCCCGTTTCCCGCCGCGCGGGGAGCGGGGCGTCACCCGTTCGGCTCACCGGCCGGGCCGCCGCCGCGCCGGCGGCGCACCCTGGATTGAGCCTTCCCCCGCACGTCCCTCCGCAGCCCGGCCGAGGAGGTCCCCTTGTGCGCCTGTCCCGCAGCCTGGCCCCGGTGACCGTGGCCCTCGCCGTCGTCCTCTCCCTGCCGTACGACGCGCTGTCCCACGCGCGCGTGAGCGACGGCAAGCCGCCCGCGCCGAGCCGGTTCGGCGCCTCCTGCCGTACGACCGTCCGGGGCTCCCACGTGGTGGCCTACTGCCACAACCCGTACGTCGACACCGACCGGGTGCGGCTGCACATCGAGTGCGACCGGTGGTGGGACATCGACACCGACAGCGCCCCGGTCGACGCCGGGCCCGCCCTGACCGTACGGCTCACCGGCCGGTGCTGGAAGGAGATCCGGTCCGTCTGGATCAGCCACCAGAAGGCGCGGTGAGCCGGCCCGGATCGCACAGGAACGGATAGCTCGCGGCCTCCGCCGCCGCCGTCTCCGCGTCGCCCGCGCGGATCGCGTCGACCAGGCGCGTGTGGTCCATGTGGGTCTCCGGCGTCAGCTCCGCCCCGACGTCCGCGCGCAGCCATTCCCGCATGACCTCGCCGAGATCGGCGTACATCGCGGTCATCACGTCGTTGTGGGAGGCGGCCACCACGGCCAGGTGGAAGGTGGCGTCGGCCGTCACGAAGGCCTCCGCGTCGCCGCTCTTCCAGGCCTCCTCGCGGCGCGACAGCAGCGTGTCCAGCTGCTTGAGGTCCTTCTCGGTGCGCCGTTCGGCGGCCAGCTTCGCCGCGGCCGACTCCAGCGTGGACCGCAGTTCGGCGATGTGCCGCGGGTCGGCGCCGGCGAACCGGCGGTGCATCACGCCGGCCAGCTCGCTGGTGGCCACGACGTACGTGCCCGAGCCCTGGCGGATGTCCAGCAGGCCGTTGTGCGCGAGCGCGCGGACGGCCTCCCGGACGGTGTTGCGCGCGACCCCGAGCTGCTCGACCAGTTCCGGCTCGGTCGGGATGCGCGAGCCGACCGGCCACTCGCCGGAGGTGATCTGCGTGCGCAGTGCGGCGATGACCTGCTCGGACAGCGCCGACCGGCGCGGGTGGCTCAAGGGCATGGCTCACCTTCGCACGACAGGCCCGGTCGCGGGATCCGAGGGCGTGGACAACCAATCATCCCATGATTCTATGATGGGTCTCATGGCTAGTGAGGAAACCCGGACAGTGCCCACCCGTACGGCGATGTCGTCGGCCGAACGCGGTACGCCCGGCGTACCGAGCCCCCAGGAGCGCGGCGCGGAGCGCACGCGCGCGTGGGCGACCCGGCTGGTCGTCGCCGGCATCGTGCTCTCCGCGCTGAACCTCCGCCCGGCCATCACCAGCCTCGGCGCGCTCCTGGAGGAGGTCCGCGACGGGCTCGGCATGAGCGGCAGCGTGGCCGGCCTGCTGACCTCGGTGCCCCCGCTGTGCTTCGCCGTCTTCGGCGTCACCGCCCCCCGCCTGGCCCGCCGCTTCGGGCCGGCCGCCGTGGTGTGCGCCGGCATGGCCGCCATCACCGCCGGCCTGCTCATCCGGCCGTACCTCGGCGGCACGGCCGGATTCCTGGCCGCCAGCGCGCTCGCCCTGATGGGCATCGCCGTCAGCAACGTCCTGATGCCGGTCATCGTCAAGCGCTGGTTCCCCGACCGGGTCGGCTCCATGACCGGCCTGTACTCGATGGCCCTCGCCCTCGGCACCTCCGTCGCCGCCGCGGTGACCGTGCCCCTGGCCGACGCCCTGGGCGGCGGCTGGCAGGGCGGCCTGACCGTGTGGGCGGCCCTCGCCGCCGCCGCCGTGCTGCCCTGGCTGCCGCTCGTCCGCGAGCGCGGCACCGCCCGGCCGCAGGAGCCGGAGCACGGCGCGGCCCCCCGGCACGCACCGCTGCGGATCACCCGCAGCCGCACCGCCTGGGCGCTCGCGGTCTTCTTCGGCCTCCAGGCCACCGCGGCCTACGTCACCATGGGCTGGATGCCGCAGATCTTCCGGGACGCCGGTGTCCCCGCGGGCACCGCGGGCGTGCTCCTCGCCGTCACCATGGTGATGGGCGTGCCGCTCGCCTTCGTCATCCCGCGGGTCGCCACCCGGCTGCCCCAGCAGGGGCCGATCGCGCTCGTCCTGGGCGCCTGCGGCCTCGCCGGGTACGCCGGGCTGTACCTCGCCCCGGCCGGCGGCGCCTGGGTCTGGGCGCTGCTGCTCGGCGTGTCCAACTGCGCCTTCCCGCTCGCGCTGACCATGGTCGGCATGCGGGCCCGCAGCGGACCGGGCGTGGCCCAGCTGTCCGCGTTCGCGCAGAGCACCGGCTATCTGATCTCCATCCCCGGCCCGCTGCTGGTCGGCGTGCTCTACCAGCACAGCGGCGGCTGGGGGCTGCCGATCGCCCTCATGGCGGCCCTCATGGTGCCGCAGATGGCGGTGGGCTTCCTGGCGGGCCGCGACCGCACGGTGGAGGACGAGGTGACACGCTGACCCTCCCGGGTGCCCCGGCGCCGCGACGCGGGACGCGGAGTGCGAGACTGGGCGGCATGCAGCCTGTGCTCGACCCGAACCCGCAGAACGGCCAGAAGAAGATGCTGCTCGTCTTCGGCGCGTTCCTCGCCATCTTCGTGATCATCGCCGTCGTGGCGACGCTCGCGTCCCCCTGACGGAGGCCTGTCGCCCTAGGGGATGGTGGGGCTGACCCCACCATCCCCTAGGGGGACAGGCTCAGGGTCAACTGGGTGGAAGTCCGGATGGGTTGCCGGCCCCGGATTCCGTAGCTTCGAGAGGTGACCGCACCCGGCGGTCCCGGAACCGCTCGAAGTCCACCGGAGGCGATCATGCCGACCCGCATCCACTCCCGGCCCCACCCGGCCACCACGGGCGGCGTCGACAGCAGGCTGCCCTGGTGGGCGCTCGCCCTGCCCGCCCTCGCGTTCATCGTGCTGCTCACCCTCGTACTGGACCCGGCCGACGCCCACGCCGCGAGCGGCGACCCGGCGATCATGCGCCTCCTGGAGCGCGCCCGGCAATTCCTCGCGCGCTGACGGCAAGCCCCGCGCGCAGTGAATCCGCATGTCAACTCCCTGCGCCGGGTGGCCTGTTTCATGCGAAGCTGGGTCCCATGAGCGTCGCAGAACCCCGCAGGATCGTCCTCTTCCGGCATGCGAAAGCCGACTGGCCCCAGGTCCCCGACCACGAGCGCCCGCTCGCCGAGCGGGGCCGCACGGACGCCGCCGTCGCCGGACGCAAGCTGGCCGACACCGGCATCACCTTCGACCTGGCCCTGTGCTCCACGGCGACCCGCACCCGCGAGACCTGGAAGCTCGCCGTGCACGAGCTGGCCCACCGGCCGAAAACCGTCTACGAGGAGCGGATCTACGAGGCCTCTCCCGGCGAGCTGATCGCCGTGCTCAACGAGCTCCCGGACGAGGCGCAGCACGTGATCCTGATCGGCCACAACCCCGGCGTGCACGGCCTGGCCGACATCCTGGCCGGTTCGGCCGAGGACGAGGCCCGCGAACGGATGAACCGCAGGGGCTTCCCCGCCGCCGCTTTCGCGCTGCTGACCTTCGACGGCCCGTGGAAGGGCCTGGAGCCCGCCGTGGCCAGGCTCACGGACTACTGGGCACCTTCCGAGTGACCCGGCACCGAGCCGGGGCGCCGACGACGGGAGGGCCCGGCACCCTGCAGGGTGCCGGGCCCTCCCGGTGGCCGGACGCGGGCCGGGGCCCGCTCAGTCCTCGTCGTGCATGTCGGCGGCCTCGACCTCTTCCCGGGTGACGCCGAGCAGGTAGAGCACCGTGTCGAGGAAGGGGAAGTTCACCGCCGTGTGCGCGGCCTCGCGCACCACCGGCTTGGCGTTGAAGGCCACGCCCAGGCCGGCCGCGTTCAGCATGTCCAGGTCGTTGGCGCCGTCGCCGATCGCCACCGTCTGCGACAGCGGCACCCCGGCCTCCGCGGCGAACCGGCGCAGCAGCCGAGCCTTGCCCGCCCGGTCCACGATCTCGCCGGTGACCCGGCCGGTCAGCTTGCCGTCGACGATCTCCAGGGTGTTGGCCTGCGCGAAGTCCAGGCCCAGCCGCTCCTTCAGGTCGTCGGTGACCTGGGTGAACCCGCCGGAGACCACCCCCACCTGGTAGCCGAGGCGCTTCAGGGTACGGATCAGCGTGCGCGCGCCCGGGGTCAGCCGGACCTCCTGGCGCACCTTGTCCACCACCGACGCGTCCAGCCCCTTCAGCAGCGCCACGCGCGCGTGCAGCGACTGCTCGAAGTCCAGCTCCCCGCGCATCGCCGCCGCCGTCACCTCGGCGACCTGGTCCTCGCAGCCGGCGTGCGCGGCGAACAGCTCGATGACCTCGTCCTGGATCAGGGTCGAGTCCACGTCCATGACCACCAGCCGCTGGGCACGCCGGTGCAGGCCCGCCGCGACCACCGCGATGTCGACACCCAGTGCCGCCGCGTCGGACACCAGAGCCGTGCGCAGCGGCTCGGTCTCCACACCGGAGACGGCGAACTCCACTGCCGTCACCGGGTACTTGGCGAGCCGGAAGATACGGTCGATGTTGCCGCCCACCTTGGCGATCCGCGCGGCGACGGCTGCCGTCGACTCGGCGGTGAGCGGGTGGCCGAGCACGGTCACCAGCGAGCGTCCGAGACCGCGCGGACGGTTGTCGCCGCGCCCGGAGAGGATCTCCGCCTGCATCCTCTGCGACTCGGCCCAGCTGTGCACGGTGGCCCGGAGATCACCCTCCAGGCCGGCCGGCGGCTGCGTGATCAGCACGCACAGCACCAGGCGGCCCCGGGTGACGACCTGCTCGATGTCGACCACGTCGACGAGGTAGGCCGCAAGCGTGTCGAAGAGACCGGCCGTGATGCCCGGCCTGTCCTTGCCGAAGATCTTGACGAGGAGGGTGGGGACCTCGGGGGTCTGCGAAGCGGAGGTCTGCGAAGCGCTCATGGTGTCACCACCGTATCCGGCACCCAGTGCCTGCTGCCGTCGAGGTCCGCCTGACGGACACGGAACAATGGGTGTCGGTCCGGTGTCAGGGATCTTTCCGCCGAAAATCGACACCGCCCGCAGGAGCGGCACCGACCCGGCTCCACCACGAGGGTCCCACGGGTTGCTCCGGACGGCAGGTCCAGGCGCCGCCCCAGGGCGGCGCGGCGCCGGCGGGGGGCAGGCGGCGCGGTGGGCCCGGGGCCGCCGTGGCCCGGCCGGCGCCCGGTCCGTGCGCGCCGTGGCCTCGCCCGCCTGCGGCCGGAGGGGGGACATGCGTGCCCCTGTCGTCCCTGGTCCGCCCGGTGTCACCCCCGTCCGCAAGGCGAGTTGGAGCGTGCCGCGGAACGCTCGGCAAGGGCCGGGTTTCGGTCAGGGGGACGAGCCTGAAATAGTTCCCCACGATGTTCGACATCCCTAGACTCCCCGCGACGGGGGTAATTCGGGGGACAACTCAGTGGGGCATGGAGTGCCGGAACTCGTACTCGAAACAAACGGACGTACCTGGACACTTGATCCGTCCAGGGCATACATCCTCGGACGCGATCCGCAGGGGGACATCGTCTTCGACGACGCCAGGGTGTCCTGGCGGCACGCCACGGTCAGCTTCAACGGCCGCAGTTGGGTCATCGAGGACCACGGCAGCACCAACGGCACGTACGTGCAGGGCCAGCGGATCCAGCACATGGAGCTGGGCCCCGGCTCGTCGCTGCACCTCGGCAACGCGACCGACGGACCGCGGCTGAACCTGTCCGCGGCCGCCGCACCGGTCGCCGGCCCGGCACAGCAGCCGCAGGCGGCGCCGTACGCGGCCCAGGGCGCGCCCGGCTGGGCCCAGCAGAGCCCGCAGCAGGCGCCCGCGCACCAGCAGGCCGCCCCGCAGCATGCCGTGCCCCACCAGGGGCCCGGGCACCAGCAGGCACCGCAGCCGGACTGGCAGCAGCAGCCCGCGTTCCCGCAGCAGCAGGCGGGCCCGGCCGAGCCGTACGCGCAGACGCCCGGTGGCGACGCGGGGGCGCCGCCGGTGCACGGCGACCGCAGCCCGACCACGTTCCACCAGTTCGCGCTCGGCCGCGTCATGCGCATCGGCCGAGCCCTGGAGAACGACCTGGTCGTCTCCGACCTGCAGGTCTCCCGCAACCACGCCGAGTTCCACGCCACGCCCGACGGCCGCTTCGAGATCCGGGACCTCGGCTCGCACAACGGCACGTACGTCAACGGCCAGCCGATCGCCAAGGGCGGCTCGGCGCTGCTCGGCCCGAGCGACATCGTCGGCGTCGGCCACTCCACGTTCCGGATCGTCGGCGACCGCCTCGAGGAGTTCGTCGACACCGGTGAGGTCTCCTTCTCGGCCCGCCATCTGACCGTCACGGTCGACGGCGGCAAGCAGATCCTCAGGGACGTCTCCTTCGGCGTACCCGAGAAGTCGCTGATCGCCGTGATCGGCCCGTCCGGTTCCGGCAAGTCCACCCTGCTCAAGGCGCTCACCGGCTACCGGCCCGCCAACCAGGGCGAGGTGCTGTACGACAACCGGAACCTGTACAAGCAGTTCGCCGAGCTGCGCCAGCGCATCGGTCTGGTCCCGCAGGACGACATCCTGCACAAGGAGCTGACCGTCAAGAAGGCCCTGAAGTACGCGGCCAAGCTGCGCTTCCCGGCCGACACCACGGCGGCCGAGCGCGACGCCCGCATCGACGAGGTGCTGCGCGAGCTGAAGCTCGACATCCACAAGGACAAGAAGGTCACCTCGCTCTCCGGCGGCCAGCGCAAGCGCGTGTCGGTGGCCCTGGAGCTGCTGACCAAGCCGTCGCTGATCTTCCTGGACGAGCCGACCTCCGGTCTCGACCCGGGCATGGACCGCGACGTCATGCAGCTGCTGCGGGGTCTCGCCGACGACGGCCGTACGGTCCTCGTCGTCACCCACTCGGTGGCCGAGCTGGCGCTGTGCGACAAGCTGCTGGTGATGGCGCCGGGCGGCGCGGTCGCCTACTTCGGCCCGCCGGAGGAGGCGCTGAACTTCTTCGGCTACGACAGCTGGGCCGACGTCTTCTCCGCCTTCGAGAACTACCGCGACTACGACTGGGCGGGCCGCTGGAAGGGCTCGCAGCACTACCAGATGTACGCGGCGGACGTCGACTCGGTCGCACCGCAGGCGGTCCAGATGCCGCCGATGCAGGCGATCAGGCCGCCCAAGCCGCAGGGCTGGTTCTCCCAGTTCGTCACCCTGGTGCGGCGCTACGTCTCGGTCATCGCCTCCGACCGCGGTTTCCTGGCCCTGATGGTGCTCCTGCCGGCCGTCATCGGCTCGGTCAGCCTGCTGATCCACCCGGACCGCGGCCTGCTGCCCAACGGCCCCAATCCGCAGACCGGCCAGATCGTGCCCAACGGCACGGCCACCACCGTGCTGCTGATCCTGGCCGTCGGCGCCTGCTTCGCCGGTGCCGCGAACTCCGTCCGAGAGCTGATCAAGGAACGGGTGATCTACGAGCGGGAGCGCGCCACGGGCCTGTCCCGGTCGGCGTACCTGATGTCGAAGGTGGTCGTGCTCGGTGTGATCACCGGGTTCCAGGGGCTGCTCGTCGGCGTCATCGGCTTCGGCCGGCGTGAGATCCCGGACGAGGGCCTCGTCCTCGGGCACGCCACCCTGCTGGAGCTGTCCTTGCCGATCATGGGGCTAGGCTTCGCGGCGATGATGTTCGGCCTGATCATCTCCTCGCTGGTGAAGACCGCCGAGAAGACCATGCCGCTGCTGGTCATGTTCGCGATCATCCAGGTCGTCTTCACCGGCTGTCTGTTCGCCCTGCACGGCACGGTCGGCGTCAACGAGTTCTCGTACCTGATGCCGTCCCGCTGGGCGGTCGCCGCGTCCGGCGCCACGCTGGACTTCAACCGGATCAGCCCGCCGGAGACCGCCGGCGACAACGATCCGCTGTGGAACCACACGGTGGGTGCCTGGGCCGGGGACATGATCGCGCTGATCGCGCTCGGTGTGCTCTGCGGCTTCTTCGTGGCCCGTTTCCTGCGCCGCCACGAGCCGGAGGTCATGCGCAAGTAGCCGGGCCCGGTCCGTGCCGGTACGACGCCGAAGGGCGGCGCCCCGTGATGGGGTGCCGCCCTTCGGCGTTACGTCGCAGAGGTCCCGCGCCAGGGCCTCAGTACGCGCTGTTGACGTTGTCGATGGAGCCGTACCGGTGGGCCGCGTAGTTGGCGGCGGCGGTGATGTTCGCGACCGGGTCGTAGATGTTCCAGGACGTGCCCGCGACGTGGTACGTCTGGAAGGTCGGCGGGATGACCTGCAGCAGACCCTTGGACGGGATGCCGTTGATGGCGTTGATGTCCCAGTTGTTGATGGCCTTGGGGTTGCCGGAGGACTCCCGCATGATGTTGCGGTGCAGGCCGCTGTAGCTGCCCGGGATGCCCTTGGCCTTCATGATGTCCAGGGCCTGGCGGATCCAGCCGTCGAGGTTGTTGGAGTACGTCTTCGCGGCGACCGTCTGCATCTGCGGGCGCTCCACGGAGCGGGTGACGGCGGCCTTGGCGGCGCGCTCCTGCGCGGCCTTCTTGGCGGCGGCGTCGGCGGCGGCCTTCTTCGCGGCGGCCTCCGCGGCCGCCTTGACGGCGGCCTTCTTGGCGGCGGCCTGCTTCGCGGCGGCGTCGGCGGCCTTCTTCTGCGCCGCGAAGGTGTCGAGCTTGACGCTGTCGGCGGCGAGCTGGTCCGTGACCGTGCCCTGGACGTTGTGCAGGACGGTGCCGGCGGCGACCTGGGCCGTGGCGACCTGGGCCGTGGCGGCCGGGGCACCGGTGGTGACGGTCTCGGCGCTGCTCGGGGCGGCCGAGAGGGCCACGGCGGCGGTGCCGAGGGCGGCGACACCGGCGACGGCGATCTTGTGCTGCTTGGTCAGCGCACGACTACGAGCTCGGGTGAGGAAGTTCTTGGGCATGGGCTGATGGACCTCTTCGATAGCGCGGAGGTCGCTCATGCGTCCGGCGGGGGAATCGGTCTCTCCCGTACGAACGCCGCGGGGCCGAAACCCGCGGCGCTGAGCGACGGAAGCAATTCTTAGCGGCCGCAAAATGCCCAGGCAAAGGTGTGACGTACGATGCCGGGTAGTGGATCAGGGAGGGGCAAATCGGGACAGATAGGGCCGTCTGTCCCGTTCATGTGGGGCGGTTTATCTCCTATGCCCTTTCGTACGTGATGCAGGCCCTATGCCCGGTGTCACACGGCGCGTCGATCCATCTCACGTGCAGTTGCCACCGCAACGCACTGCGTGAGGGCTCTCATCCGCAGGGAGGAGAGGGGCGCCACCGCCACCGAACCCGCGCCGCTCCGTGTATGCGGCTCCCACCGCTCCTATAAGGAGGAGCGAACGAGCCGCCCGTGCCCCCGCTCCTCGCGCGTACACCTCGTGCCCGGGCCTCATCGGCGTACTCCTCCGCCCCGACCCGGCGGCCTACGCCACCCGCCCTAGGACCAGCGGACCGGGGCCCGCCGTCACGGGGCCGATCCGTGCTGTCACACCCCGCCGGTACCGTGAGGACATGAGTCAAGGCCCCCGGTCCGGCCTCGCCGCGGTGAGCTCCGCGCTGCAGGCCATGAGCAGGCACCTGGAGGTGCGCGACGTCCTCAAGACGATCGTCGCCTCCGCCCGCGACCTGCTCGACGCCCAGTACGCCGCCCTCGGGGTCCCCGACGACCACGGCGGCTTCGCCCAGTTCGTCGTGGACGGCGTCAGCGAGGAGCAGTGGCGCGCCATCGGGCCCCTCCCGCGCCAGCACGGCATCCTCGCCGCGATGCTGCACGAGGCGAAGGCCGAGCGCCTCGCCGACGTGCGCAAGGACCCCCGCTTCGAGGGCTGGCCGGACGCCCACCCCGACTTGGCCGACTTCCTGGGCCTGCCGATCAAGGACGGCGAGGAGGTCATCGGGGCGCTCTTCCTCGCGAACAAACGCTGCGCCAAGCCGGAGGGCAGCTGCGGCTTCACCCAGGACGACGAGGAACTGCTCTCGATCCTCGCCCAGCACGCCGCGATCGCCCTCACCAACGCCCGCCTCTACGAGCGCAGCCGCGAACTGACCATCGCGGAGGAACGCTCCCGCCTCGCCCACGAGCTGCACGACGCGGTCAGCCAGAAACTGTTCTCGCTGCGCCTGACCGCCCAGGCTGCGGCCGCGCTCGTCGACCGCGACCCCGCCCGCGCCAAGGTCGAACTGCACCAGGTGGCCTCCCTCGCCGCAGAGGCCGCCGACGAACTGCGCGCCGCCGTCGTGGAGCTGCGCCCCGCCGCGCTGGACGAGGACGGCCTGATCGCCACCCTGCGCACCCAGATCCAGGTCCTCGACCGCGCCCACACCGCGCGCGTGACCTTCACCGGCAACGGCTTCCGCGCCCTGCCCGCCGCCCAGGAGGAGGCCCTGCTCAGGGTCGCCCAGGAGGCGCTGCACAACGCCCTGCGCCACTCCGGCGCCGACCGGGTCGACGTGACCATCGGGCGGCGCGGCTGTGGAGCCGTCCTGCGCGTCACCGACGACGGCAGCGGCTTCGACCCCACGGCCGTCCGCCGCGCCGGACGCCACCTCGGTCTGGTCTCGATGCGGGACCGGGCCGCCGGCGTCGGCGGCACGCTGACCGTGGAATCGGCGCCCGGCAAGGGCACCACGATCGAGATGGAGGTCCCCGGTGGGTGAACCGATCAAGGTGCTGCTGGTCGACGACCACCAGGTCGTCCGCCGGGGCCTGCGCACCTTCCTGGAGGTGCAGGACGACATCGAGGTCGTCGGCGAGGCCGCCGACGGCGCGGAGGGAGTCGCCCGCGCCGAGGAACTGCGCCCCGACATCGTCCTCATGGACGTCAAGATGCCGGGTCTGGACGGCATCGACGCCCTGCGCAGGCTGCGCGAGCTCGACAACCCCGCACGCGTGCTGATCGTCACCAGCTTCACCGAGCAGCGCACGGTCGTCCCGGCCCTGCGCGCGGGCGCCGCCGGGTACGTCTACAAGGACGTGGACCCCGACGCCCTCGCCGGCGCCATCCGCTCCGTGCACGCCGGGCACGTCCTGCTCCAGCCGGAGGTCGCCGACGCCCTGCTCTCCCAGGAGGAGGCCAACACCGGCCAGGGCAGAGGGAGTTCGCTCACCGAGCGGGAGCGCGAGGTGCTCGGCCTGATAGCGGACGGCCGCTCCAACCGGGAGATAGCCCGCGCCCTCGTGCTGTCCGAGAAGACCGTCAAGACGCACGTCTCCAACATCCTGATGAAACTCGACCTCGCCGACCGCACCCAGGCCGCGCTGTGGGCCGTACGCCACGGCGTGACGGGCTGAAACGCCCTGACCAACGCCTCACCCACGGCAACACCAAGGGTCATGGTCCGGACCGACATTCATACTCTCGTGGGAATGTCACCCGGACGGCGCATCCTCCGCTGATCGCGGCCGTTCTCCATGCGTACCGCGGTGATCGCCGCGGTGAACGTCCAGGAGGGGTTGACAGTGAAGAACCTGAAGAAGGCAGCGGCCGTGACGATGGTGGCCGGTGGCCTGGTGGCCGCCGGGGCCGGCCTGGCCTCCGCCCACGGCGGCGGCCACGCGACCGGCGAGGCGGCCTGCTCCCCGGGCATCGCCTCGGGGAACCTGGTCCAGGCCCCGGTGCACGTCCCGGTGAACGCGGTCGGCAACAGCGTGAACGTCATCGGTGTGCTGAACCCGACCTTCGGGAACAACGGCCTCAACCACTGAAACCCGGCCGGCAGCGACCCCAGGCCTCCCGGAACCGCCGGGAGGCCTGTCGGGTCGCCGACCCGCGGACGCGGATCACCGCACTCCGCGCTCCCGCTCCTCCACGAACGCGTTGTACGCCGCCACCTGCGCCCGCCGGGCCGTCCGCTCCACCGGCCGCAGCGCCTCGGCCCGCGCCCCCATCTCGGCGGAGCTGACCGCACCCCCGTGCCCGTGGTCGTACGCCAGCGACACCAGCAGCCCCACCCGCTGCGCCAGCTCCAACACCCGCGCCGCACGTGGCGGATACCCCGGCGCCAGCACGTCCCGGGCACCGCTGCTCGACGAGGCGCTTCGCGCCCGGTACGCGTCGATCGCCGCCTCCGCCACCGGACCCGACGCGGCGACGTCCAGCTTCGACAGCACCTCGGTCGCCTCCCGCAGCGCCTCCGCCAGCTCCCGCTCGGCCTCGCCCAGCGACGGCACGTCGGCGGGCGGCGCCTCCCGCACCGGCAGCACCTGCCAGACCACCTCGGCGTGCACATCACCCGCGGGCCCGGCCTCGTACACCTCAGGCACCAGCCCGAACGCGGACCCGTGGCAGACCACCGCCTCCTCGGCCTCCAGCGCCCGCGCATTGAACTCCGGCGGACCGCTCAGCCCCAGCGGATGCCCCGGCGCGGGCAGCGCCACCCGCAGCCCGGCCACCCCCAGCGTGCGCAGCCGTCCCAGCGCGAGCGTGAGCCCGACCGGCGCGGACTCCCCGGGCAGCCCCTCCACCCGGTGCACCGCGTCCTCGCCCACGATGGCGAGCACGGCGTCATCAGGAGAGACAAGTCCGGCCAGAAGGGCATTTCCCCAAGCAGCGAGGCGTCCTGAACGCGGTTCCGAGAGCATGCCCCCACCCTAAGGACCGGACCGATGGAATGGAGCGGGGCACTCGTGGCGTAGATTTCATAAGGGCTGCGCCCACCGGCGCGGCGGACCCGAGCCACAGGCGTACGCGACAGCCGAGACCGGCCACACTGCAAGGGGAGACAACGCGCTCATGAGCGATGTTCTGGAGCTTCAGGACGTATCCGTGGTCCGTGAGGGCCGGGCTCTCGTGGACCAGGTCTCCTGGTCGGTGAAGGAGGGCGAGCGCTGGGTCATCCTCGGTCCGAACGGCGCCGGCAAGACCACCCTCCTGAACGTCGCCTCCAGCTACCTCTTCCCCAGCAAGGGCACCGCCACCATCCTCGGCGACACCCTCGGCAAGGTCGACGTCTTCGACCTGCGCCCCCGCATCGGCATGGCCGGCATCGCCATGGCGGACAAGCTCCCCAAGCGCCAGACCGTGCTGGAGACCGTGCTCACGGCCGCCTACGGCATGACCGCCCACTGGCAGGAGGAGTACGACGAGGTCGACGAGCGGCGTGCCCGCGCCTTCCTCGACCGCCTCGGCATGAGCGACTACCTCGACAGGAAGTTCGGCACCCTCTCCGAGGGCGAGCGCAAGCGCACCCTGATCGCCCGCGCCCTGATGACCGACCCCGAGCTGCTCCTCCTCGACGAGCCCGCCGCCGGCCTCGACCTCGGCGGCCGCGAGGACCTGGTCCGCCGCCTCGGCCGGCTCGCCCGCGACCCCATCGCCCCCTCGATGATCATGGTCACGCACCACGTCGAGGAGATCGCCCCCGGCTTCACCCACGTCCTCATGATCCGCCAGGGCAAGGTCCTCGCCGCCGGCCCGATCGAGCTGGAACTCACCTCGCGCAACCTCTCCCTCTGCTTCGGCCTCCCGCTCGTCGTGGAGCAGGTCGGCGACCGCTGGACCGCCCAGGGCCTTCCCCTGTCCTGACCCGGCGCTCTCCCTTCGCGCCCTGTCCGCCGCCCGACCCCGGCCCTACCATGACCGTGTGAACGACATCGACGCATGGGTGTGGTGGCTCGTCGGCGCGGCGGCACTCGGAATCCCGCTCGTGGTCACCGCGATGCCGGAGTTCGGCATGCTCGCGGTGGGAGCCGTCGCGGCGGCGGTCGTCTCCAGCCTCGGCTTCGACGCGGTCATCCAGGTCCTCACGTTCGTCGTCGTCTCCGTCGCCCTCATCGCCGTCGTCCGGCCCATCGCGGCCCGGCACGGCAGACAGCGCCCCCAACTCGCCACCGGCATCGAGGCGTTGAAGGGCAGACAAGCCGTCGTACTGGAACGTGTCGACGCGTCCGGCGGCCGTATCAAGCTCGCCGGAGAGATCTGGTCGGCCCGCGCCCTCGACACCGGCCGCAGCTACGAAGTCGGCCAGGAAGTGGACGTCGTGGACATCGAAGGAGCCACCGCGATCGTCATCTGAGGACAACTAGCCGAGAACGACGCACGAGCAGCGCGACGGTCTGTCAGACTCGACCAGCAAGATCTTCAACAGTCCTGAGATCGGCCGAAGACGCCGAGGCGGAGAAGGGTACGGGGAACGACGATGGACGCGGTCATCATCGTCTTGATCATCCTGGTGGTGTTGGTCTTCATCGCCCTGATCAAGACCATCCAAGTCATCCCGCAGGCCAGCGCCGCCATTGTGGAGCGCTTCGGCCGCTACACGCGGACGCTGAACGCGGGCCTCAACATCGTGGTCCCGTTCATCGACACCATCCGCAACCGCATCGACCTGCGCGAGCAGGTCGTACCGTTCCCACCGCAGCCGGTGATCACCCAGGACAACCTGGTCGTGAACATCGACACGGTCATCTACTACCAGGTCACCGACGCCCGGGCCGCCACCTACGAGGTCGCCAGCTACATCCAGGCGATCGAGCAGCTCACCGTCACCACCCTGCGCAACATCATCGGCGGCATGGACCTCGAACGGACCCTGACCTCCCGCGAGGAGATCAACGCGGCCCTGCGCGGCGTCCTGGACGAGGCAACCGGCAAGTGGGGCATCCGCGTCAACCGCGTGGAACTGAAGGCGATCGAGCCCCCGACCTCCATCCAGGACTCGATGGAGAAGCAGATGCGCGCCGACCGTGACAAGCGCGCCGCGATCCTCACCGCCGAAGGCACGCGCCAGGCCGCCATCCTCACCGCCGAGGGCGAGAAGCAGTCCCAGATCCTGCGCGCCGAAGGTGAGGCCAAGGCGGCGGCCCTGCGCGCCGAGGGCGAGGCCCAGGCCGTCCGCACGGTCTTCGAGGCCATCCACGCCGGCGACCCCGACCAGAAGCTGTTGTCGTACCAGTACCTGCAGATGCTCCCCAAGATCGCCGAGGGCGACGCCAACAAGCTCTGGATCGTCCCCAGCGAGATCGGCGACGCCCTCAAGGGCCTCTCCGGCGCGATGGGCAACTTCGGCCCCCTGGGCGGGGGTTCGGGCAACGGCGGCTCATCGGGCAACGGCAAGTCCTCCGGCCCGGAGCGCCGGGAGAAGCCGTCGATCGACTGACGCAGTCTCCGGACGCAGGTTCGGCCGCGCCCCGAAAGGGGCGCGGGGAAACTGCGCGCACCACCACGAACAACCGGTAGCCGCCGACGACCACTTGCCGGCAGACGCCTAGGCGGCGTCCCTGGCGAGCCACTCGGGAAGAGCTCCGAACTCCTCGGCCCCCAGAGCCAGGAGCATGGCATCCGCCGGCGTCGGCTCGAACGGCTCCCTGAGCAACGCCATCCCGGCCTCCTCCGGAGTCCGGTTCGCCTTGCGGTGGTTGTCCTCGGCACACGCGGCAACCGTGTTCAGCCACGTGTCCTGACCGCCCTGAGCCCGCGGCACCACGTGGTCCACGGTCGTCGCCCGCCGCCCGCAGTACGCGCACCGGTGCCGGTCCCTGACCAGCACTCCGCGCCGCGACCACGGGGCTTGTCTTCGGAACGGCACCCGTACGTACCGGCACAGCCTGATCACCCGGGGCGCGGGTATGTCCACCTCGGCACCGCGCATACGCAGTTCGGGATGGGCCTGCTCGACCACGGCCTTGTCCTGCAGCACCAGGACCACGGCTCGGTTCAGAGTCACCGTCGACAGCGGTTCGAAACTCGCGTTCAGGACCAACGTGTCACGCATCCAGCCCACCTCCCGTGTGCACCTGCCCACCCCCCGGCGGGCTTGGATCAACTCTGGACGGGCGCGCCGAGATGGACAACGCAATAAAAAATGCCCGCCTCCGATCACTTCCAAGACCGGAGGCGGGCAAACGTTCAATGAACCCTTGGCTGAATCCGTGCGTCGGCGTCAGCCCTGCGCCGGGTTCTCGTACTCACCGATGAGCTGGGCGCGCGCGATCGTGTGGAACCGCAGGTTGAAACCGACGACGGCCGGAGAGGCGTCCGCGTCCGGACCCAGCTTCTCCTGGTCCACCGCGTACACCGTGAAGACGTACCGGTGCGGGCCGTCCCCGGGCGGCGGCGCGGCACCACCGAAGTCCTTCGTCCCGTAGTCGTTGCGCGCGTGCACGGCGCCCGCGGGCAGCCCCTCGAACCTGCCGCCTCCCGCACCCGCCGGCAGCTCCGTCACCGAGGCCGGGATGTCGAACAGCACCCAGTGCCAGAACCCGCTGCCGGTCGGCGCGTCGGGGTCGTAGCAGGTCACGGCGAAGCTCTTGGTCTCCGGCGGGAAACCCTCCCAGCGCAGCTGCGGCGAGGTGTTGCCCTCCGCGTGGACCTGGGCGCTCTTCAGCGTCGCACCCTCCTCGATGTCCTCGCTCGTCACCGTGAACGACGGCACGGGCGGATGGAAATCGTGGGGGAGCGGCCGCCGCTTGAGCTCGGTCACCTCGGTACCTCCTGATCGGTGATCTGGAAACCAGCAGTTCCGAGCCTAGAACCAGTTGCGCTTGCTGCCGACCTCGGACAGCCACTGGTTGAGGTAAGCCGCCCAGTCGGTCCCCTGCCAGTCGTTCAGACCCACCTGGAACGACCGGAAGGTGTCCGAGCCCTCGCTGAACAGACCCGGCTTCTTGTCCATCTCCAGTACGACGTCCATCGCCTGCTCGTCGGCCACGAAGCTCAGCTCGACCTGGTTCAGACCCCGGTACTGCGACGGCGGGAAGAACTCGATCTCCTGGTAGAACGGCAGCCTCTGCCGCGTACCCCGGATGTGGCCGCGCTCCATGTCCGCGTTCTTGAAGCGGAAGCCCAGCTGGATGAAGGCGTCCAGGATCGCCTTCTGCGCCGGCAGCGGGTGCACGTTGATCGGGTCCAGGTCGCCGGAGTCCACGGCCCGCGCGATCGCCAGCTCCGTGGTCACCCCGATGTTCATCCCGCGCAGGGCCTGTCCGTCGATCATGGTGATCGGCGTCTCCCAGGGGATCTCCAGCCCGAACGGCACCGCGTGCACGGCCCCCGCCTGCAGCTCGAAGGCCCCGCCGAGCTGCACCTTGGTGAACTCGATGTCCTGCTTGTACTCCTGGTCGCCGCTCTCCACCTCGACCTTGGCCTGCAGACCGACGGACAGCCCCTCGATGGCCTGATTCACGGAACCGCCCTGGATCCGCACCTCGCCCTGGACGACACCACCCGGTACGACGTTGACCTCGGTCAGCACCGTCTCGACCGACGCCCCGCCGGCCCCCAGGCTCGCGAGCAGCTTCTTGAACGCCATGACTCTCCCTTTACGAATGGACCCTCGACCCGTACAAACGCGATCCGGCGACGCCCGGTTCCGCGGGCGCGCTGCCCCGTCTGGACTACCCTCGGAGGGCATGATCGCGCCCCCGGACCGTACGCCACTGCCCCGAGACTTCTTCGACCGCCCGGTCCTGGAGGTCGCTCCCGACCTCTTGGGCCGCATTCTGGTCCGGACGACACCCGACGGCCCGATCGCCCTCCGCCTCACGGAGGTGGAGGCCTACGACGGCCCGAACGACCCCGGCTCGCACGCCTACCGCGGCCGCACCCCGCGCAACGCGGTGATGTTCGGTCCGCCCGGACATGTGTACGTCTACTTCACCTACGGCATGTGGCACTGCATGAACCTGGTCTGCGGCCCCGAGGGGCGGGCGAGCGCCGTGCTGCTGCGCGCGGGAGAAGTGGTGGAGGGCGCGGAGCTGGCCCGCAAGCGACGTGTTTCGGCCCGGAACGACAAGGAACTGGCCAAGGGCCCGGCCCGGCTGGCCACCGCCCTGGAGGTCGGCCGGGCCCTGGACGGCACGGACGCGTGCACCTCCGGCGAGACGCCCCTGCGGATGCTGACCGGCACACCGGTCCCTTCCGATCAGGTACGCAGCGGCCCCCGCACCGGGGTCGCCGGCGAGGGCGGGAACGGCGACCTCCACCCCTGGCGCTTCTGGGTCGCCAACGACCCGACCGTCAGCCCGTATCGCCCGCACGTGCCCAGGCGGCGCCGAGGTTGACTCGCTGCGTCAAGGTGCGTAATGTATCCCGAGCCGCTGAACCGGGTACGGCGATCGCCTGCAGCCGGAGCGGCCAAACCACTACCTAGCTCACCCCCCTCAGCGGGGTCGTTTCCGGCGCGCCCGCGCGCCCGAAATCGAACTCGCGAGACTCGATTATGAGTTCCCGAGGGAATCGGCTAACGTAGTGAATGTCGAAAGGGCCAACGGCGAAAGCCGAAAGCCCCGGGACAAACCCGCCGACCGGGAATCGGATCGAGAAAAGATCTGATAGAGTCGGAAACGCAAGACCGAAGGGAAGCGCCCGGAGGAAAGCCCGAGAGGGTGAGTACAAAGGAAGCGACCGTTCCTTGAGA